>NZ_WWCT01000016.1 GCF_009857605.1 Duganella levis
CCGACGCTGGCGCCGACCGAAGGCGAACCGTTATAGGCGCTGCCATTGGTGGCGCCGCCGCCGGCGCCCCCCGCCGCGCCATTGCCACCATAACTCGTGCCGCCTGCCGCGCCGGTGCCTGTAGCGTTGCCGCCGGTGGCGACCCCGCCCGTCCCGCCATAGCCGACGCCGCCATTGCTATTGCCCCAGTTGCCGGCACGGTTGCCGATATCCTGCACGGTGTTATTACCGACCGTGCCGGTCAGCGTGGTGGTGGCGTCGGCACTCGACTGGTTGTAAGCATTACTGAGCGTCGACGTAGCGGCGCCGCCGTTGTTGGCCGCCACGCTGCCGAGCGCGGTGGCGGTGGCGGCACCGCTGCTGTTGTTGTTATTGTTCTTGTTGCTGCTGTCCTGGGTTGCACTGGCATTGTCGGTAGCGTGCGCTCCGGCGCCGGACTGCGTGGTGGCGGTCTGTGCATAGGCCTGTGCGCTGAAAGCCAGCGCGATGGCGGCTCCGATCAGTGATTTGTTCATAGTTACTCCTGCCTGAAGAATGATAGAAAGTGAATGTGGTTGCGCATGGAGACCTTTCTCCCGCCCATACGGCTTTTGCAACCTTGGTGCCAGCAGCGGCAAGGCTTTGATATCAAATGAGAAGCTGGCCAGCGACCTGCCCGCGCCACCTGATTCGCGGCATAAAACGTCACAGCGCTGTGACAACGCGGGTGTTCGCGGCCTGCTCACTCACTCTCCACAGCGGTGTAACGGTCCTGTGACGGCGCACTGATCCCATGCTTGGCCAATAGGCGGTACAGCGTCATACGCGAGACGCCGAGGTCACGCGCGGCCAGCGTAATGTTGCGGCCGGCGCGCAGCAGGCTGGCGTCGATGGCGTCGCGTTCGGCGCGGATGCGGGCGTCGTCCAGCTGCACCGGCGCGCGCGCCGGGGCTGCCGTGGCCAGGCCCAGGTCCTGCGGCAGGATCAGGCGCCCCTCGGCCATCACCATGGCGCGGCGCACGCGGTTGATCAACTCGCGCACGTTGCCGGGCCAGTCGTGCTCGCGGATCGCCTGCGCGGCGCGGCTGCTGATGCCTTTCAGGCGCGGCGCCCGCTCGCTGGAAAAGGTATGGAAAAAATGTTCGGCCAGCGGCAGCAGATCTTCCTTGCGCTCGCGCAGCGGCGGCACATCCAGCGCCAGCACATTCAGGCGGTAGTACAAATCCTCGCGAAAGGCGCCGCGCTGCACCGCCTGCGGCAGGTTGACATGCGAGGCGGCGATCACGCGCGCATCGACCGCGATGCTGCGCGTGCCGCCGACGCGGTAAATGGTCTTCTCCTGCAGAAAGCGCAGCAGGTTGGCCTGCAGTTCCAGCGGCAGGTCGCCGATTTCATCGAGGAAGATGGAGCCGCCCTGCGCGCTTTCGATCAGGCCGCGCTTGTCGCGCGCAGCCCCCGTAAAGGCGCCGCGCTCGTGGCCGAACAATTCGGACTGAATCAGTTGCGCGGGAATCGCGCCGCAGTTGATCGGCACAAACGGCCCCTTGCAGCGCGGCGACCGCGCGTGCACGGCCTGCGCCGCCAGCTCCTTGCCGCTGCCGCTCTCGCCCCAGATCAGCACCGGCGCGCTGGCCGCCGCCACCTTGACGATCTGCCGCTGCAGGCGCGTGATGGCGGCGCTCTGGCCGGTCAGCGTGGCATCGTCATCGGCGCGCGGGGTGGCGGCGTGGGCCCGCAGCGCCGCCATACCGAGCGCATGACCCAGCGCATGGCGCAGCCGCTGGTGGTCCAGCGGCCAAGTATGGTAGTCGCTGCAATGATCGCGCAGCAACTGGCGCCACGCCGGGCGCTCCAGCGCAGCGGGCGGCAGCACGGCGATCCAGTGCAGCGTCCAATGATCGAGCAGGAAGGCGCCGAGCTCGGCGCAGTTGTCGCTCTCGCGCACCAGCAGCAGGCCGACGGCGCAGCCGCGCGCCTTCAAATGACGGCGCGCGTCGGCCAGCGTCTCCGCCCGCGCCACCGTCCAGTCTGGCGGCAAGCCCGGCTCGCCGACGCCCACGCAGAGTATCGATTTCGTCGTCATGTGGCGTTGGACGCGAAATGATGTGAAAAGTTCAAGGCTTGCCCCACCGCCGAGGCCAATATAGAATGCGCGCTGCTTTTTAAGCAGGCGGATAACAGCCTGTCAATAGTGCATAAAGCCTAAAACAACAACTGGGTGGTGTGAGATGAGTGATTTTGAATTGAAACCGGCTGCGTTGCCGAGCTGGCCGCAGCGGGCCTCGCTGCGCGTGCTGAATCTGTTCGGCTGGCGCATGCTGTACCGCCCCTTGCCCGGTCCGCGCGGCATCATGGTGGTGTATCCGCACACGTCCAACTGGGACTTCTTTGTCGGCCTGTTCGGCAAGTGGGCGCTGAACCTGCCGTTCCGCTGGCTGGCCAAGGACTCGCTGTTCAAATCGCCGCTGGGCGGCTGGTTCCGCGCGCTGGGCGGCGAACCGGTCGACCGCAGCGCGCCGCAAGGCATGATCCGCTCGCAGGCCGAACGCATCAACGCCGCCGACTGGTACTGGCTGGCCATCACGCCGGAAGCGTCGCGCAGCTACCGCCCCAACTGGAAGAGCGGCTTCTATCACCTGGCGCTGGAAGCCAAGGTGCCTCTGTGCCTGGTGTATATCGATTATCCGAACAAGACCCTGGGCGTGGTCGATCACCTGCATTTAAGCGGCGACCAGCAAGCCGACATGGCGGCGATCCGTGCCATCTACGCCGGCCACCAGGGCCTGTATCCGCAAAACCAGGCGCCCATCGAGCTGCAGGAACGCCGCACCGAAGAGCGCAAATAAGTCTTACGCCGTCGCCGCCAGCATCACGCCGGTGGCGGCAATCGCCGCGCCCGATGCCTTGACCGCCAGCGCCGGGCTGACGCGGCCCAGCAGACTTCCGCCATACACCAGCAGCAGGCTGGCCGCCAGCAGACCGGCCGCGCTGATCGCCTGCGGCAGCTCGTGACCGTGGGCGTTACCGTGCAGGACGGCGAACACGCTGACCATCACCGCGCCGGCCGCCGCCGGCAAACGCACCGCCGCCACCAGCAACACGCCCATCAAGGCCACCGTCAATCCGATGCCCGTTTCCAGGCCGGGAATGCTCAAGCCCAGCGCGCCGCTGGCCATGCCGATCAACAGCATGCCGACGAAGGTGGCCGGCAGCCACTTGGCGTTCGGCTGGCGCACGCTCCAGGCGCCCACCGCCAGCATCGCCAGCAAGTGATCGAGGCCGGTGAACGGGTGCGCAAAACCTTGCAGGAAGCCGTGCGTGTGCGCGCCGGCGCCGGGGTGCGCCAGGGCGCTGGTGCTGGCAGTGGCCAGCGCGACGAGTGCGACGGCGGTGAGTGTTTTTTTCATGGTCTCTCCTTTATTGGTCCAGCAAGCCTTGTTGGCGGATGTAGTCGATGACGGTGCTCACGCCTTCGCCGCTGCGCAGATTGGTGAACACGAATGGACGGTTACCGCGCTGCTGCTTGGCGTCGCGCGCCATCACGTCCAGGTCCGCGCCGACGTGCGGCGCCAGGTCGGTCTTGTTGATGATCAGCAGATCGGAACGGGTGATGCCCGGACCGCCCTTGCGCGGGATCTTCTCGCCGCCGGCGACGTCGATCACGTAGATGGTCAGGTCCGACAGTTCAGGGCTGAAGGTGGCGGCCAGGTTGTCGCCGCCGGATTCCACCAGGATCAGGTCCAGGTCCGGGAAGTCGGCCTGCATGCGGGCGATGGCTTCCAGGTTGATCGAGGCGTCCTCGCGGATCGCGGTGTGCGGGCAGCCGCCGGTTTCCACGCCCATCAGGCGTTCGGCCGGCAAGGCGTCCGCGCGCAGCAGGATCTCCATGTCCTCTTTGGTGTAGATGTCGTTGGTGATGACGGCCATGTCGTAGTGGTCGCGCATGCCCTTGCACAGCATTTCGCACAGGGCGGTCTTGCCCGAGCCTACCGGGCCGCCGATGCCGACGCGGAGTGGATTGGATGTCGTCATGTTTGCTCTTTCAGGATCTGTATAAACGGCTGTATTGAACTTCGTGCTGCATCGACAGCAGCGACAGGCCCGGCGCCCAGTTGCACATATCGTCGTCGCTGACGGTCTGCGCATAGCGGGCGGCGGCTTCGATGTCGGCGCGCAGCGACAGCAGCATGCGCTGGCCGGCCACCTGCCCCAGTGGTACGGACTTGACGCACACCAGCACCTGGTTTTCCGCCCACGCGAACAGCATCGCCAGCAGCGCCGCGTCGTGCGGGATGTTTAAAGCGGCGACGGCGCAGCTGAAGGCGGTCGGCAGTGCGACTTCGGGTGCGCCTTGCAACTGCGCCAGCATGTCGGCATCGGTAATGCCTAATTCGGCCACCAGCTTGGTGAGCGAGTAGCCCATCTGGATAGTCTCGGCGCGGAATTCGCTGCTGTCGCGCGAGGCGATAAATTTTTCGCTCCAGTCGCTGACGGCCTGCCAGTCGCGCCGCGACCAGGCTTGCATCAGGCGCCAGGTGACCGGGGCTTCCCATTGCGCCACCACTTCGTGCAGGTGACGCGCGATCCAGGCGCGGGCGGTATCGGCGTTGTGCACCGTGCCGCTTTCCAGCGCCGCCTCCAGCCCTTGCGAATAGCTGTACGCGCCAATCGGCAGGGCCGGACTGGCGAATTGCAAAAGGTTGAGCAGCGCGGCGGCCTGCATTTATTTCGGGTCGCTCGGACGGTGGATCCTCTGGCGCAGTGGGATCGGCGCCAGCGGACCTTGTCCGTGATCGTGATGGTGGCCATGGCCGCCGCCATACGCGCCGGATTCCGGCTCGAACGCCGCCTGCTCTTCCACCACCGTGGCGCCCAGGCCGGCCAGCATCTCCTTCAGCACCGCATCGGCGCGGATGCGCAGGAAGCCGTCGCCCACCTGCGCCTGCGTGTGGCGGTTACCAAGATGGAAAGCGCAGCGCAACAGCGCGTGCGCATCGGGACACGTGACTTTGTAAGTCGGTTCCGGCGCGGCGACCACGCGGATCACGCGCTGGTCTTCGCCGGTCAGCAGGTCGCCGTCGCGCAGCACGGTGCCGCGCACGGTGAACACGGCCACCTCTTCGCCGCTATCCAGCGTGGCGCGTAGACGGCACTTCTCCCGCAGTTCGTATGGCAGCACCAGTTGCGCGGCGATGGCCTCGGCATGTGCAATTTTGGTGTGTAGTGTCAGCATGATCAGAACAGGAAATAGCGCTGCGCCATCGGCAGCACGGCGGCGGGTTCGCACACCAGCAACTCGCCATTGGCGCGCACTTCATAGGTTTCGGGATTGACGTCCATCTTCGGCGCCAGGCTGTTGTGGATCATGTCGGACTTGCGCAGCGCGCGCATGTTCTTGGCCACGATCAGCGTCTTGTTCAGTTTCAGCGCGTCGCCGATGCCGGCGTCATACGCCGCCTGCGACACGAAGGTGAACGACTTCTTCAAGCCGCCGCCGTAGGAACCGAACATCGGCCGGTAATGCACCGGCTGCGGCGTCGGAATCGACGCATTCGGATCGCCCATCAGCGCGGCGGCGATCATGCCGCCTTTTAAAATCATCTGCGGCTTGACGCCGAAGAAGGCCGGCTTCCACAGCACGATATCGGCGATCTTGCCCACTTCCAGCGAACCCACCGCATGCGCAATCCCGTGCGTGATGGCCGGATTGATGGTGTACTTGGCGATGTAGCGCTTGACGCGGAAGTTGTCGTTGCGCGAAGAATCCGGCGCCAGCGGCCCACGCTGCACCTTCATCTTGTGGGCGGTCTGCCAGGTGCGCATCACCACTTCGCCGACGCGGCCCATGGCCTGCGAGTCGGACGACATCATCGAAATCGCGCCGAGGTCGTGCAGGATGTCTTCTGCGGCGATGGTCTCGCGGCGGATGCGCGATTCGGCAAACGCCACGTCCTCGGTAATCGCTGCATCCAGGTGATGGCAGACCATCAGCATGTCCAGATGCTCGTCCAGCGTATTGACCGTGTAAGGACGCGTGGGATTGGTCGACGACGGCAGCACATTCGATTCGCCCACCGCCGCGATGATGTCCGGCGCATGGCCGCCGCCCGCGCCTTCGGTGTGGAAGGTGTGGATGGTGCGGTCCTTGAACGCCGCCAGCGTATCGGCCAGGTAGCCGCCTTCGTTCAGCGTGTCGCTGTGGATCGCTACCTGGATGTCCATCTTGTCCGCCACCGACAGGCAGTTGTCGATCGCGGCCGGGGTGCTGCCCCAGTCCTCGTGCAATTTGAGGCCGATGGCGCCGGCGCGTACCTGCTCTTCCAGCGGCGCCGGCAGGCTGACATTGCCCTTGCCGAGAAAGCCCAGGTTCATCGGGAACGCATCGGCCGCCTGCAGCATCGAATGCAGATGCCACGGTCCCGGCGTGCAGGTGGTGGCCGAGGTGCCAGCCGACGGCCCGGTGCCGCCGCCGATCATGGTGGTCACGCCGCTCATCAGCGCTTCCTCGATCTGCTGCGGGCAGATGAAGTGGATGTGCGTGTCGACCCCGCCGGCGGTGACGATCATGCCCTCGCCCGCAATAATCTCGGTGGCGCCGCCGATGGCCATCGTCACATCCGGCTGGATGTCCGGATTGCCGGCCTTGCCGATGGCGGCGATCATGCCGTTCTTTAAACCGATATCGGCCTTGACGATGCCCCAATGGTCGATGATCACCGCGTTGGTGATCACCGTATCCATGACGTCGGCGGCGACGCGCTGCGACTGGCCCATGCCGTCGCGGATCACTTTGCCGCCGCCGAATTTCACTTCTTCGCCGTAGGTGGCGTAGTCCTTTTCAATTTCGATAAACAGTTCGGTATCCGCCAGCCGGATGCGGTCCCCCGTGGTGGGACCGAACATTTCGGCATAGGCACGGCGCGAGATTGTAGCCATGAGAGCCTTTTAGCTTTTTGGTGGTGTGGTGAGCTTGCCCATTACTTTGCCGTTGAAGCCATAGACTTCCTGGTCGCCGTCCAGCGTCACCAGTTCCACGGTGCGCTGCTGGCCCGGCTCGAAACGCACGGCGGTGCCGGCGGCGATGTTCAGGCGTTTGCCATAGGCCTTCCAGCGCTCAAGCTTGAGCACCGAATTGACTTCAAAAAAATGAAAGTGCGAGCCGATCTGCACCGGACGGTCGCCCTGGTTGGTGACCACGACAGAAATGGTTTCGCGCCCCACGTTGAGGGCGATCTCGCCCTCTTCAAGCTTGTATTCCCCTGGGATCATGATGAACTCCTTTATGGAATGGGATTGTGGACAGTCACAAGCTTGCTCCCGTCGGGGAACGTCGCTTCGACCTGGATGTCAGGGATCATTTCGGGAATACCCTCCATGACGTCGGCGCGCGTGAGAATGCGCGCGCCGTCGGACATCAATTGGGCGACAGTCTTGCCGTCGCGGGCACCTTCCATGATGGCGCAGGTGATCAGCGCCACCGCTTCCGGGTAATTCAACTTCAGGCCACGCGCAAGGCGGCGTTCCGCCACTATGCCCGCGGTAAAAATCAACAACTTATCTTTTTCGCGTGGAGTCAGGTCCATGTCGTTTTTCTCTTTCGGCTCTTTCAGGTTTGCCAGATGCGCGGCGTGACGGCCTCGCGCTCCAGCAGATGCGGACGCACGCGGCGCCATACATTCAGCATCAGGCGACGCGCGGTTTCGCTGTCGTCGCCCAGGTGACGTGCCACCAGCACGCCTTTCGTCTGCGTCACGCCGAAAACATGCTCGCCATCGGCGGCAATGTCGGCGCGGATCTCGTTTAATACAGCAGCCGGCAGAGGCTTGCCTGCGGCGGTCAGCGTCGCGCACACGGTGCGGCCGTTGAGCGCCAGCGGACTAGCCAGGCGGCCGCCGAGCATGTCGCCCTGCTCCCACCAGATCAAACGCCCTTCGCGGCGGATACTGCTGCGCTGGCGAATCCGGCCGCTATTAAATACCTCGCCCGAACCGCGCCGGCCCATGCACAGGATCTCGCAGCCGATGAAGGTGGCGCCGGCCGCCAGTTCCACATGCTGGTCCAGCACGACGTCGGCGGTGTCGAAGAAGATGGTTTCCTGCGGCAGCCACTCCAGCGCCGCGTCCTGGTTCACATGCAGGTGCACCGACTGGCGCGACACCTTGCCGTTGGCCTGATACCACTTGGCCGCGCCGGGCGTACTAATAAAGGCATGCGCGCGGTCGCCGACGCCGATGTCGATTTCCAGCTGGTCGCCGCCCACCACGCCGCCCGGCGGATGGACGATGATGGCCTGGCACACCCTGGCGTCTTCCGGATACAGCGCCTTCTGCACCCGCAGCGGGCCGTAGTGCAGCTTGTCCAGCAGCCGCGTGGTGCCGGCGTCATCCGCAAAACCGAGCGTCAGGCTGGCCTGCCAGGCGCTGCTGCTGGCGGCAAGGTCACGCAGTACGGTGCAATCGGGCATAAAACCACGCAGAAGAAATAATGTTCAGTCCTATGCAATCGGCGTGCCAGCTGAAAGCGGCCATACGGCAGATCGCCTGCACCGTTACGCTGCGCAGCGCACCAATATGGTGCAATCAGTCAAAACCGCTGCAAGTAAAAGGATTCTCGCGTCCGGCAAAAAGCCGCTGTTGTAAAAAAGTGCCGTCGGGCAAATAAATTTTGCGTTTTCTACGCCGGCAAAAGTATTGCCTCACGTAACAAAAGCAGGTTTTTTACTGTTGAGGAATAATGGATTTCATTGAAGCGCGGAAATAAAAGTTGTCGAGATAGCGCTGAAACAAACATCATCACTTACTTAAAAGGAGAGCATCATGATCAGCAAATCCGTTTCCCGCATAGGCCTGGTTGCCGCACTCAGCGCCACGCTGCTGCCACTCCTGAGCGGCGCCGCCGTCTACAGCAACGGCAGCAAAACCTCGACCTTCGATGTCACCCTGAAGATCATCGCCGACTGCACCATCGCCGCCACGCCGCTGGACTTCGGCCAAAGTCAGGGTGTGCTCGCCAGCAACGTTAGCGTCAATACCTCGCTCGCCGTCACCTGCACCAACACCACGCCATACAACATCGGCCTGAACGCAGGTACGGTCGCCGGTTCCACCACCTCGGCGCGCCTGATGGCAGGCACCACCGCCGGCAATACCTCGACCACCGTCGCCTTCAATCTGTACCAGGCCGCCGGCACCACCAACTGGGGTAATGTGCAAGGCACCGACACCAAATCGAGCACCGGTACCGGCGTCGTGCAAACCCACACCGTGTATGGCGTTGTTCCTGCACAAGCCACGCCGCAGCCAGATACCTATAAATCGACGATCACCGCGACCGTCTACTTCTAAGCCATACCCTTCTTTCCGCCGCCAGCCCTATCAGCAGCTGACGACGCGACACAGTATCTCCCCAGCGCCCAAGCCCGCGCTAAGTTTTCCCCCAGTCTTTCCCAATCCCGCCCCAGCGTAGCGGCAACGATCTATCTATAGCCCTCACTGGAGAATCACCATGGCACGCCACGTCCTCACCCGCATCGCCGCCGCCGCAACCGTCATCGCCATGCTTGCGCCCATGATCGGCGGAGCCGCCGTGTACAGCAATGGCAGCAGGACCAGCAACTTCGATGTGACGCTGACCATCATCGCCGACTGCACCATCGCCGCCGCACCGCTGGACTTCGGCCAGTCGCAGGGCGTGCTGGCTTCCACGGTATCGGCCAACAGTTCGCTGCAAGTCACCTGCACCAACACTACCCCCTACAATGTGGGCCTGAATGCCGGTACGGTATCCGGGTCCAGCACCTCCGCGCGCCTGATGGCCGGCACCACCGCCGGCAATACCTCCACCACGGTCGCCTTCAACCTGGCCATGACGGCCGGCGGCGGCAACTGGGGCAACACCCAGGGCACGGACACCAAATCGGGCACCGGCACCGGCTCGGTACAAACGCTGACCGTGTATGGCTCCGTGCCGGCACAGGCCACGCCGCAGCCGGACACCTACAAATCCACCGTCACCGCCACCGTGTATTTCTGATTCTTGAACCCGGCGCAAGGGAGCTTTGATCCCGCAGCGCTTGGTCTGCAACGGTGTGATCCCCATACTGTCTGCTTCTTGTATTCATTCGGGAGCAGCACATGAAAGTATTCGTTACCGGCGCCGCCGGCTTTATCGGCGGTTCGATTGCCGCAGGCCTGGTCAAGGCCGGCCATGAAGTAGTTGGCCTGGTGCGCAAGCCCGAACAACTGGACGAAGTGAAGAAGATCGGCGTCACCGGCGTGCTGGGCGCGCTGACCGACCGCGACCTGCTGATCGCGCAGGCGCAGGCGGCCGACGCCGTCATTAACGCCGCCAGCAGCGACAACCGCGCGGCGGTGGAAGCCTTTATCGACGCGCTGGCCGGCAGCGGCAAGGTATTCCTGCACACCAGCGGCTCCAGCATCGTCGGCGACGCCTCGGGCGGCGAAGGCACCGACCAAATCTACTACGAAGACAATCTGCCCGCGCCCACCGAGGACAAGGCCGCGCGCGTGGCCATCGACAACCTGGTGCTGGACGCGGCCAACAAGGGCGTGCGCTCGGCGGTGCTGTGCAATACGCTCATTTACGGCCACGGCGCGCTGCCGCGCGATTCGGTGCAGCTGCCACGCCTGCTCAAGCAGGCGCGCAAGAACGGCGTGGTGCGCCACGTGGGGCCGGGGCGCAATATCTGGTCGAATGTGCACATCGATGACGTGGTCGACCTGTACCTGCTGGCATTGGAAAAAACCGAAGCCGGCGCCTTCTATTTTGTGGAAAGCGGCGAAGCGTCGTTCGGCGAGATGAGCGCGGCGATCGCCAAGGCGCTGGATCTGGGCCCGGCGCAGGACTGGCCGCTGGAACTGGCCAAGGAAGAATGGGGTTATGAAATGGCCTCGTACGGCCTCGGCTCCAACAGCCGCGTGCGCGGTGAACGCGGCCGCAAGCAATTGGGCTGGCAGCCACATCGCCCGCCAGTGCTGGACTGGATCGCGGGCGATATGCTGCGCGGCTAATGCCTTAGTGGACTGGCGTGTAGGTCAGTCCAAACATCTCGGCATATTCGGCCATCGGCGGCAGGCCGATCGCGCGCCGCCGATCGTCGACGTGGGCCTCGTCTTCAATCGGCTCAAACTGCAACGGCGTGCCGCCCAGCTGCGAGCCGTAGATCTGCGGCTTGCCATCGGCGATACGGATACGGTCTTCCAGCAGCGCCAGATTATTGCCACGCGCATCGCCGCGTTGGACCGCATCGCGCAACAGCGGCAGGTATTTGCGCTGGGTGTCATGATCGGCGTGCTGCACGACCAGGAAAGCGGTCTGCGACGCGGCGCCGGCGAAACGCAATCCCGGCCAGCCGAAGGCGTCGATGATCTCTGTCAGACGTTTGGCGTTGGCGACGTCGATTGCAGTCTGCTGCTTCCATTCCTCCGGCGTCAAATCGCCCTGCACCGAGCGGCCGCGATACAACTGGTCGCTTGCGGCCATCGCCTCCAGATCCCGCACCGCCTTGGCACGTTCCGCACTGATCGGCGCCTTGCTGAACACGACGTCCTCGCCAAACAGGATGAACGATTGCCCGCCATCTGGTATCAGGCGCGCCTGCACATTTCCCGTCAGGTGACGGCTGGTCGCGTCGCTATCGACATGATTGGCCTGGGCGCTCAACTCGGCTTTGGCGCCGATGGCAAAGATCATGCCGCCGACCGGCTTGCCGTCGGCATAGAACGACACGGTGGTTTGTGTCAGGTCGTCCTCTGCCCGGCCGGACAGCGCCACGCCGGCCAGCAAGCCAATCAGCAGGATGCGTGGATACAGGGTCATTGTGCTGGCTGCGGGGCTGGCTGTGGAACTGCTTGTGGCGCCGGTTTGGCTTTCAGGCTGTTGAGCACACCCGCCGGCACCTCGATCGCCTTGCCGTTGACCGTCACCTTGCCGTCCTTGATGTCGATCACGGTGCGCAGTTCGTCCTGCACCACCACGCCAAAGCCGCCGCTGACGGTTTTGCCGACCACCATGCTGACGACCGCATCGGCGCCGGCGTCGATCTGCTTGGCCGCATCCGGTAACGACGGATCGACCGATTTGCCGGCGAAGACGCGCGCCACATCGCGCACCAGCGCCACCGGCACCCGCACTTCAAAGTGCGCCACAATTTTCTTCATCAGCGCGTTGAAGTTGCTGAAATCGGCCTCCACCACTTTCTGGAAACTAACGCGGCCCTTCAGCGACGCCACATTGCCATGATACGCGGCGCTGATGTCGTCGATGAACAGCGTAGCGCCGGCGGTGACCATGCGCTTGCCGAAATCCGTCATCGTCTTCAGGGTGCGCTTTTTCTCAGCCTCGTTTTCCATGTCCGCGCCCTGCTGATCGCGCAGTTGCCTGGTCAGGTCCGCCAGCGCCTTGACCGGCACATTGGTGATATGCATCGCAAAGTTGCTGCGCTCAACGCGCTCGTCGCCAAAGACAATCGCCTTCACCGAATTGCTGTAGATGATTTCCGCCATAGCGCCACGGCGACGCACATCCGACTTGCCTTCGATACCCTCGAAGCGCATCGCTTCCTTGATCTCGCTGCTGCCGGGCGCCGAGTCGCGCACCACCACGCTGCCCACCTTGATCAAGGCCGTGCCATAGCCGACATTATCGGCGCCATACACAGCCCTGGTGGTCATGCCGATATCGTTGATGCTGAGCGAGCCGCCCGGACGCGTCACCATCAGCGACGGCCAGGTGCTGTCCGTGTTCAAGGCGCGGCCAGCCTTGTCGGTCGAGAGTTTCAACGCCATCTCGGTCCAGCTGAAATCGGTGCCGTTGCCTTGCAGGTAGGTGTACGGCGCCAGGCCGCCGACGTAGTTGATCTGCCCCTTGGGGCCGCCCGCCACGCGCTGGATCGCGAACGGCCGCTCGGTACCGAAGATCTCTTTCAGCTTGGGCTGCAGATCAGGCGAAAACTGGAACTTGGTGTACAGCTCCAGCATCTTGGCGACATTGACTTCCTTGCCCACGGCGACCTGCCACTCTTTCTGCGCGGCGCGCAGCGTGGCGGTGGTTTCCGGCTTCATGATTTCCGGCAGCTTGGGCGGCGCGGCCGGCGTCGCTGGTGCTGGCGCTGGAGTTGCTGCGGGCGCCGCGTCCTGGGCGTGGGATGGGATGGCCAGCACGGCGCTGGCCATGGCTACTGCAAGAAGAGTCTTTTTCAAGGTGTGAACCGGAGAGAGTGTCGAAAGGTATGGTATTTTAATTAAACAATCTCTCCGGAAATACACACATTGTCACTCCAGGTCGGGATACGGGCTCTTGCCGCCGTCCGCGATAAACTGGTCGATGCGCGCCTCCAGCACCGGCAGCGGCACGGAACCCAGTTGCAGCACGGTGTCGTGGAAAGCGCGGATGTCGAACTTTTCGCCCAGCGCCTTCTCGGCCTTCTTGCGCGCGTTGATGATGCTCATCTCGCCCAGGTAGTAGGACAGCGCCTGGCCCGGCCACGAAATGTAGCGGTCCACTTCCGTTTCGATCTCGTGGTCGGACAGCGCGGTGTTTTCATGCAGGTAGTCTTGCGCCTGTTTGCGCGTCCAGCCCTTGCTGTGGATGCCCGTGTCGACCACCAGGCGCGATGCGCGCCAGGCCTGGTAACTGAGCATGCCGAAGGTTTCATACGGCGTCTCGTAGATGCCCATCTCGGCGCCCAGACGTTCGGTGTACAGCGCCCAGCCCTCGCCGTAGGCAGAGATGTAGGCGTTGCGGAACGGCGGCCGCCCCTTCTGCTCCATCGCGATCGGCATCTGGAAGGCGTGGCCCGGCGCCGATTCGTGCAGCGTCAGCGCCGGCATGCTGTACAGCGCGCGCGCCGGCAGGTTGTAAGTGTTGACCAGATAGACGCCAGGGCCGCCACGGCCCGAGGTGTAGAACGGCGCCTGGTCGTCCGGCACCGGGATCACCGCAAAGCGGCGGCGCGGCAGGTAGCCGAAGTATTGCGACACCTTGCCGTCGAACTTCTTGGCCACCCAGGCGGAGCGCATCAGCAACTCGTCCGGCGTCTTGGCGTAGAACTGCGGATCAGTGCGCAGGAAGTGCAGGAAGGCCGGCAGGTCGCCCTTGAAGCCGACCTGCTTGATCACGTCCTGCATCTCGCCGCGAATCTTGGCCATTTCGGCGATGCCGATCTGGTGGATCTGGTCCGCGCTCATCGACGTGGTGGTGAATTCGACGATCTTCGATTGGTAATAGGCTTTACCGTCCGGCAGGCTCTCGGCCGCCAGGTCTTCGCGCGACTTTGGCACATACTCTTCGCGCATGAACTTCAACAGCGCCTGGTGCGCTGGAATGACGTCGGTGGCGATGACCTTGATGGCCTGCTGGCGCAACTGCTCCTGCTTGTCGGCCGGGATCGAGGCCGGCATGGTTTTGAACGGCAGGTAGAACACGGTGTCCTGCGGCGTTTTGGCGTCGGTCACGGAAGTGATCGAGCCATCGCGGCCACTCAGCGTGACCTTCGGCGGCGTGAAGCCGCGCGCCAGGCCCACGCGCATGTTGGCGATTTCGTCGTTGAAGTAGCGCGGCACGTCGGCCAGCTGCTTGAGGTAATCGCGGAACTCCACTTCCTTGGTCATCGAGCGGCGCGCAGTGCCGGCCATGTTGGACCAGAACGCGGTATCGGCGTTCAGCGGCTTCTCATAATCCTTGAACTGCTGGGCCGCGATGAAGGCGGCAATCTGCGCCTTGTACACCTGGTAGTTGATACGCTCCGGCGGCGACAGGCGCGCTTCCTTGATGCCGTCCAGCTTCTTCATCACGTCCTGCCAATAGGCCAGGCGCTTGTTCTGCGTGGCCAGATCGACGCGCGGCAGCGACACCGAAACGCCGCTGTCGTCATCATCTTCGCCATCTTCCATTTTCTGGCTCAGGCGCCATTTCCATTCCTGGGTGTAGACCGCCTTGAACTGGGCGTCCGACGGACCGGCTTTGACGGCCGGCGCTGCGGTGGCAGCAGAGCCGAGACACAACAACATGCAGGCACCGGCGATGGCGGTGCTGAACTTCTTTTCCATAACACTCCAGGAGATGATTGATTACATGGTCAACAGATTGCGGTGTTCGCGCATCAGCGCGGTGAAGCCTTCCGCATTGATCGGGCGGCTGAAATAATAGCCCTGCATCTCGTCGCAACCGCGCGCGGTGAGGAACTCCATCTGCTCACGGGTTTCCACCCCTTCGGCGATCACGCGCATATTCAGATTGTGCGCCAGCGAGATCACCGACAACGCAATCGCCGCATCGGCGCTGTTGGTGGTGACGTCGTCGACAAAGGATTTGTCGATCTTCAGCACGTCGATCGGGAAGCGCTTCAGGTAACTCAGGCTGGAATAGCCGGTGCCAAAGTCGTCCAGCGAGATGCTGACGCCGATGTCCTTCAGGCGGCGCAGCGCCGCCACGGCTTTATTCGGATCGCCCATCACCGTGCCTTCGGTGATTTCCAGGCCAAGGTATTCCGGCGCCACGTCGAACTTGCGCAGCGTGCTTTCCACGTACGGCACAGTGGCGTCATTGGCGAACTGGCCGGCCGCCAGGTTGACCGCCACCTTGATCTTGCCGAGTCCCTGTTCATGCCAGACCTTCATCTGCGCGCAGACGCTTTCCAGCACCCATTCGCCGATGGAATTGACCAGGCCATATTCCTCGGCCAGCGGGATGAAGCGGTTCGGCGGCACCTTGCCCAACACCGCGTTATCCCAGCGCAGCAGCGCCTCGGCGCCGACCACCGCGCCGGTCTTCAGGCAGACCTGCGGCTGATAGTGCACCTCGAATTCGTCGCGCGCGATGGCGCCGCGCAGCTGGCTCTGGATCGCCAGCTTGTCGCGGATTTCCGCGTCCATGCGCTCGGTGAAGAAGGCGTAGTTATCGCGGCCGATTTCCTTGGCGCGGAACAGCGCCGTGTCGGCGTTGCGCACCAGCTCATCGAAGCTCTCGCCATCGGTGAGGCTGACGGCGATGCCGATGCTGGAGGTGACGGTGATCTGCTGGCCGTCGATCACCAGCTCCTTGCGCAGGCCGGCCAGGATCTTCTGCGCCAGCGCCATGGTGGCGCTCAGCTGCGCATCGTCGGCGACGATGATCTGGAATTCGTCGCCGCCCTGGCGCGTGACGGTGTCGCCTTCGCGCACCGTCTCGGTCAGGTAATGCGAGACCACCTGCAAGGCCTTGTCGCCCATGTCGTGGCCATACGAGTCGTTGATGCTCTTGAAGCGGTCCAGGTCGAGGCACATGACGGCCACGCAGCGGCCCTCGCGCCGCGCCGCATTCAGCGTCTGCGCAAAGCGCTGGCGCGCCAGCAGGCGGTTCGGCAGGCCGGTCAGGGCATCGTGGTGGGACAGGAAATCGATCAGGTGCTGCTCGGCCTTGCGCTCGGTGATGTCCATGAACACCGCCACATGGTTGATCACCTGTCCCTGCACGTCGCGCACCACGGAGGCGCTCAGCAGGCCGGGATAGGTTTCGCCATTCTTGCGGCGCGCCAGGATCTCGCCCGACCAGTGGCCGGTCTTGGTGACCGACTGCACCAGCGCGTCAAAGGCCGCCAGGTCCGGTTCCTTGGCCAGCAGCAGGTTGGCGTTCTGGCCCAGCACTTCCTTGCTGGTGTAGCCGGAGATTTGCGTAAACGCGGGATTGGTGGCAACGATGCGGCCTTCACGGTCGGCGACGACAATGGCGTCCTGGGTGGCCTCGAACACCTGGCTGGCCAGGCGCAGGAATTCCTCGTTGGCGCGGCGCTGCTCGATTTCCTTCGCCAGTTCGGCGGTGCGTTCGGCTACGCGTTCTTCCAGCAGCGCGCGTTCTTCCGCCAGCGCCTTCTGCGCGCGGCCCAGCCGCACATGGGCGTCGGTGCGCGCCAGGATTTCCTCGGCCTGGAACGGCTTGGCGATGAAGTCGACCGCGCCCAGCGCAAAGCCGCGCACTTTGTCGTCGGTGTCATGCTGGGCCGACAGGAAGATCACCGGCACCTGGTTCAGGTCCGGATTATCCTTGAGCCGGCGGCAAACTTCAAAGCCGTCAATGCCGGGCATGCGCACGTCCAGCAGGATCAGCTCCGGCGGCCGCGATTGCGCCGTCCACAGCGCCAGTTCGCCATTGGGGGCCTGGCGCACGTAGTAGCCCGCCTCCGTCAGCAGATCGCTCAGCAGCTTGAGCGACGCCGGCGTGTCTTCCACGATCAGCACTTCGCCCTTGGTGTGTTGTTCCGACAAATCCCGGTGCATGTAAAAGTCTTTCGCCAATTTGCCCATCTGTTCACTACTATAATATACCCGTCAGGCGATAGGCTCCAATTCGTTCCCCGCGTCGTCCAGCAAAGCACATAGCTGAGGATACTGGTGCAGCTGCACCATGTGCTCGATGCGCGCCACCACGTCGGCCAGCGCCGGCGGCAAGGGTTCCAGCAGCGCCGCCACGCGCGCCAGGTTCAGCTCCTGCAAAGCGACTTTCAAGTCCTCGCGCAACGCCGCATCGAGCCGCTGCAAATCGCCGCGTTCCAGCGGCGTTGGCGGCAAGCGGCGCACTGCGGCGCGATGACGGCGCACAAACTGCAAGTTAAGCTGCTGTTCCAGCACCGCATACAACTGCGCCTGCTCCACCGGCTTGCGCATGAATTCATCGGCGCCGGCAGCCAGCGCTTCCTCGCGCTCCTCGGCAAAGGCCGATGCGGTCAGCATCACGATACCCGGCTGCACAATCTCGGGATTGGCGCGGATCTGGCGCGTGGCGCTGATGCCGTCCAGCGCCGGCATGCGCCAGTCCATGAACACCAGGTCCGGCTGCCACACGTCCACCATCGCCAGCGCCTGCACGCCATCGCCTACCACCGCGACGTCGAAGCCGAGTGGCTTGAGCAGGCTTTCCATCAGCGCGCCGCCATCGGCGTTATCGTCCGCCACCAGGATGCGGCGGCGCTGCTGCGGCTCCAGCGCGGCGACTTCGTCCTCGCCGGGCAGCGGCGCTTCGTCCGCCACCTGCACGCCGACCGTGAAGTAAAAGGTCGCGCCCTGTCCCGGCGCCGATTGCACCGCCAGCGTGCCGCCCATCAGCTGCACGAATTCGCGCGAGATGGTCAGGCCCAGGCCGGTGCCCTCTTTCGCGCCCGGCCCCTCGGCCTGGATGAATGGTTCGAAGATGCGCAACTGGTCTTCTTCGGTGATGCCGGGACCATCGTCGATGACGGCAAACGCCAGTTCGCACTGGCCGTTGCGCGAGGCGCCGCGCACCTTCAGCGTGACCTTGCCCTGCGCGGTGAACTTGACCGCGTTCGACATCAGATTCAATAGCACCTGGCGCAGCTTGGTGCCGTCCACGCGCGCACTGGCCGGCAGGCCGACGCTGTCCACCACCAGCTCGACGCCGGTCTGCACGGCGCGCATGCTGACCATGTCCAGCACTTCCTGCAGCATGTCGTTGAGATGGACCACTTCCGTTTGCAGCACGGCGCGGCCGGCCTCGATCTTGGACAGTTCGAGAATATCGTTGATCAGCGTAAGCAGGTGCTGGCCGGAGCGGTGGATGATGGCCAGGTTGCGCTTCTCTTCCGGCAGCATGTTCTTGGAGTCGGCCATCAGGCGCGAGAAGCCGATCACGGAATTGAGCGGCGTGCGCAGCTCGTGGCTCATATTGGCCAGGAAGGTGCTCTTGGCGCGGTTGGCCGCCTGCGCCTGGCGCACCGCCACCGACAGCGCATTGGTGCGCTCGGCCACCAGCTCTTCCAGGTGGATGCGGTGACGGCGCAGTTCCTGCTCGGCCATGCGGCTATCCGTGACGTCGTAGTTGACGCCCACCATGCGCATTGCATGGCCGTCCGTATCGCGGAAGGTCATGGCGTCGGCCTTTATATAATGCACCGTGCCGTCGGCCCAGATCAGGCGGTACTCGATATCGAATTCGGCGGTGCCGTTGAGCGCCTGCTGCAACAGCATCTCGGTCGGCACCACATCGTCCGGGTGCACCATCTTGCGCCAGGCCTCGAACGGGTCGTCCAGCTTGCGGCCCTCCATACCGTGCAGGCGGTACATCTGCTCATCCCACACCATCTGCCGGTTGGCGATGTTCCAGTCCCAGATGCCGATGGCGGCCGCGCCGGAGGCGATCTGCAAGCGCTCCTCGCTGGCGTGCATGGCGACGTAGCGGCTTTCCATCAGCCGCACCATCTCGCGGATCGACGCGTTCAGCGTTTTCAGTTCGCCGCTGTACCAGTCGCGCGGGGGCTCCACGCCGGAATTCTGGCCGGCCTTGACGCTGGCGGCGTAGCGTTCGATATTGGTCAGCGGCTTGAGGATCAGCTGCCATAGCAGCAGGTAGAGGCTGAGCACCAGCGTCACGTCCAGCACGAAAATCAGGCCGGCGATGGTGTACAGGCGCTGGCGCAGTTGCACCACCAGTTGCGCCGGCGAGGCGTAGACGGTGATGGTGCCGATATTCTGTCCGCCCGCCACAATCGGCCGTTGCTCGGCCAGCAGATCGGGATCGGCCGGCAAGCGCTCGGCCGGCACCAATTGCGCCTGTTCGTTGCGGGTGAGGATGAAGGGACGGCTGCTGGCCACCGGCGCCACGGCGCTGGCGTACAGGTCGCGGTTGCTCAAACCGCTCTTCATGATAGTGACGATCTGGGTTTCGTCGAAATTCCAGGCCGGCAGCGCGACGGCGGCGGCCAGTTCGTCGGCGCTGTTGGCCAGCGTCTTGCGCAACTGCTCCCAGCGTTGCGCGCGTTCGACCTGGTAGAAGTACAGCGCGAAGGTGGTCAGCACCAGCGTCACCACCGCAGTCAGTGTCACACTGACGAATACGGCGATGGAGATTTTTGCGGCACGGCGGGCAAGACGGACCAACATCGGCAAACCATTCTTCTGAGGTTAATCTTGATAGTAACGTCTTAGATCATAGGTTCAATCCCGCATGAAGTCCATGCATATTTGCGGCTAAGCAACATCCTTAGCGATATGTAATTGATCGAAGGCGTTGGCGGTGCTGAGGAACAGTTTGCCGTTCAGTTGCTGCAGCAACGTACTATTACGTAGACGGTCCATCACCGGTCCCTTGACCTCGGCCAGGTGCAGGCCGATACCGCGCCGTGTCAGGCTCTGGTTCAATTCCGCCAGCGCCAGCAGCGCCGTGGTGTCGATCGAATTGACCGCCGACATGACCAGCAGCAGATGGCGCGCGCTCTGGTGCGTGGCCAGTTCGCATTCGATGCGCCCGGTAACCGCCTCCATATTGCCGAAGAACAGATTGGCGTCGATGCGCAGCACCAGCAATTCCGGCTGCGTCTCGGCCGGATAGCGTTCGATATTGCGGAAATGTTCGGTGCCGGCGATGCGGCCCAGCACCGCGATGTGCGGCCGGCTGGCGCGCCAGATCAGGGTGCCCATCGACAGCGCCACGCCGACGATCACGCCGGCCTCCACGCCCATCACCAGCACGCCAAGACAGGTCGCGCCCCAGGCCAGCGCATCGCCGCGATCGTATTCCCAGGCGGTGCGCAGGATGCCCATTTCCAGCATGCCCAGCACCGCGACGATGATGGTGGCTGCCAGCACTGGCATCGGCAACAGCGCCAGCCAGCCGGTCGGCGCCAGCAACGCGGCGGCCAGCAAGGCGGCGGTGATCAGGCTGGCCAGCGGCGTGTTTGCGCCGGCCGCGAAGTTGACGGCGGAACGCGACAGGCTGCCCGTCACCGGAAAACCGCCCGACAGCGCGCTGGCCACATTGGCGGCGCCCAGGCCGATCAATTCGTGATTGCTGACCAGCTTTTCATTGCGCTTGAGCGCCAGCGCCTGCGCGCCGGACATCGACATCAGGAACACGATGAAGCCGATCAGCAGCCCCGGTTGCAGCAGCGCGCGCCAGTGCTGGCTGGAGGTGGCCAGGTTCAGGTGCGGCAGGCCGGCTGGAATGGCGCCGGTAGTGCGCACGCCGATCTCGGCCAGGCCGGTGGTCGCCATCAGCACGATGCCGCCCAGGACCACCACCATCGGCGCCAGCTTGGCGCCGATGTCGGCCGCCACCGGCGGCAGGCCGCAGCGCTTCAGCAGCCCGGCCAGATACTGGCGCGACAGCACCAGCACCACCAACGTGCCGACACCCAGCACCGCGCTCGGCATGTGCACATGCGGCAGGCCGCCGCCCAGCAGCGTATGCAGCTGGTCGTAAGCGATGACAATGGCCGAGCCGACGGTGAAGCCGCTCATCACCGGACGCGAAAAGAAGTTGGCCAGGAAGCCCATGCGCAGCAGGCCGCACAGCAGCAGCACCGCGCCCGACACCAGCGCCAGTTGTGCCGCCAGCACGCCGGCCAGCGCCGAACCGGCCGGCGCCAGCGGCCCGATCACGGCCGCCGTCATCAGCGAAATAATGGCCATCGGGCCGACCGATTGCGTCATGCTGCTGCCGAACAGCGCGTAGACGATCGGTGGCAAGATGCTGGCATACAGGCCCACCACCGGCGACAGCCCCGCCACCACGGCGTATGCCACGCCCTGCGGGATCATCATCATCGCCACCACCAGCCCGGCGCTGATGTCGCCAGGGAGTTGGTCACGCCGGTAGTGCTTCAGCCATTGCAGCATTACGATTCCACTGTTCAGAAAAACGTCAGTTTACCTTAAATGCGTTTACCAAATTAGCTAATGCGAAAAACTCATATTGCGGGCCATCGCCTTCAATATGATAATGTGAACAACTTATTAAGGAGGCACTATGAAGCGGGTAACTGGCATCGGCGGCATCTTCTTCCAGGCAAAAGATCCGGTAGCGCTGCGCGCCTGGTATCAAAAACATCTGGGCATCGACGTGCAGGTGTGGGGCGGCGCAGCCTTCACCTGGCAGGGTTCGGAGACCACCATCTGGTCGATCGGCGAAACTGGCAGCGACCACTACGCGCCGAGCACCGCGCCGTTCATGATCAACTACCGCGTCGACGACCTGACCGCCTTGCTGCAGGCGTTGCGCGAGGAAGGCTGCCAGGTTCTCGACAAGACCGACGATTCCGAATACGGCAAATTCGGCTGGGTGGTCGATCCCGAGGGCAACAAGGTCGAACTGTGGCAGCCGCCGGCCGGACAATAACTCAGCCCTGTGTGCGCGCGCGGCCGTTGCCGTCCAGCCGCAACTCGGTCAGGCGTTCGCCATAGCGCACCTTGACCGTCTGTCCCGGCTTGCCGCGCAGTTGCAGCTGTTGCAAGCGGCCTTGCGACCAGTCGAGGTCCAGTTCCACGCCGCCGCGCGCCCGCACGCCGCGCACGCTGCCCTCCGGCCACGCTTGCGGCAAGGCCGCCAGCACGCGGATTTCGCCGCCCCACGATTGCACCAACATTTCCAGGATCGCCGCCGTGCCGCCGAAATTGCCGTCGATCTGGAACGGCGGGTGGGCGTCGAACATATTCGGATAGGTGCGCTCGGGGCCGAGCAGTCCTTGCAGGATGGCGTAGGCACGTTCGCCTTCGCCCATGCGCGTCCATAAAGCCAGGCGCCAGGCGGTGGCCCAGCCAGTGGACTTGTCGCCACGCGTATTGAGCATGACCTTGGCGGCGGCGATCAGCTCCGGCGTATCGCGCACGTTGATCTGCTCACTCGGATACACGCCATATAAATGCGAAACGTGGCGGTGCTGCTGCTCCGGCGCTCCGGCATCCCAGTCCTCCAGCCACTCCTGCAACTGGCCTTGAGCACCGACGCGGTCGGCCGGCAGGCGCGCGCGTTTAGCTTGCAGTTCGGCGGCGAAAGCATCATCGCCATCGTTGAGAAGCGCGTGCGCCTTCAGCGTCCAGCCGAACAAATCGCGGACGATCTGGCGGTCCATGGCGGGACCGGCGCAGGTGGCGACGCCTTCGTGGTGCTGGTTCTCAGGGGAGATGGACGGCGACGTCACCAGCCCCCTGCCCTTGGCATCCTCCACCAGCGTGTCGACGAAGAACAGCGATGCGCCTTTCAGCAGCGGATAGATGCGGCGCAGGTAAGCCTCGTCCGGACGGTAGTCGTAATGATCCCACAACGCCTGGCACAGCCACGCGCCGCCACACGGCCACATGCCCCACAGCGGCCCGTCGATCGGCGCGGCGGCGCGCCACAGGTCGGTGTTGTGATGCGCCATCCAGCCGCGCGCGCCGTAGCCTTTGCTGGCGGTGACGGCGCCGGTTACGCTCAGGTCTTCCACCATGCGCAGCAGCGGCTCCACGCATTCGCCGATGTTGGCCGATTGCGCTGGCCAGTAATTCATCTGCGTGTTGATGTTGATGGTGTACTTGCCGCCCCATGGCGGATTGGTGCCCTCGTTCCACAGCCCTTGCAGGTTGGCCGGCTGGCTGCCCGGCCGCGACGACGACAGCAGCAGGTAGCGGCCGTACTGCACATACAGCGCGGCCAGACCGGGATCGGGCTGCTGCTCAGCGATCGCAATACGTTTATTGGTCGGACGCGGATCGGCGGCATCAGAACCGATGCGCAGCGACAGCCTACGGAACAGCACCTGATGCGCGCGCACATGGCCGCTGCGCAGTTGCGCATACGGCTTGCCGGCAGCGACGGCGGTCTGCTCGCGCACCTTCTTCACCGGATCGCCGCTGACATCGGCGTAGTTGACATAGCTGGTAGCGGCGGCCACCAACAGAGTGATCGTGGTGGCGCCGCGTACTTCGATGCGGTCTCCATGCGGCGTGATCGTGCCATCGCCCAGCGCCTGCACGCGTACCGCGTAACGCAGCGCCGATGGGATGCCGGCGGCGGCGACGTTGCGCCCTTCGATCAGCAGCGCGTCGGCACCGTCCGCGCGTAGCGACAAGCTTGATGGGCGCTCGTTAGCGCGCAACGGTTCGCGGTAATCCCACGGCATCGGCGCGGCAGTGACTGAGGAGATTTTAGCGCCGGTATAGTCGGTCACGCCGTAATTGGTTTCCAGCGGGTGGCGGTAGCCGAGGTCGAAATTCATCACCCCGCCGCTGGCGCTCAGGCGTATCACCACCACCTGGGCCGGCGTGCTGGCGAAGACTTCGCGTTTGTATTGCGTGCCGCCGTCGGTGAAGCGGGTGGAGGCAATCGCGGTATCGAGGTCCAGCCAGCGCCGGTAGGCCGTGCCGCCGGCTATGCCCTGGAAGTCCAGCAGCAAATCGCCGGCCGCGCCGTATGGCATCTGCGTGTTGGGTAGGCCCATCATCGTGGCCGAGATCAGCTCCGCCGCCTCCTTGAACTTGTCGGCGTCGATCAGCGCCCGTACCTGCGGCAGCGCCGCCAGCGAAGCGGGATTGTTGGGATCATACGGACCGCCGGCAAACAGCGTGTCCTCATTGAGCTGGATGCGCTCCTGTGCGATGCGGCCGAAGCACATGGCGCCAAGCCGGCCATTGCCGACCGGCAGCGCCTCCACCCACGGCCCGGCGGCCTGCTCGTACCACAGCGACAGGCTTTCCTGCGCCCCGCGCGTGGTGGCCTGCACGGCCGCTCGGGCCAAACCGGGAAAGGCCATGGCCAGTCCCGCCGTGATCATGAAACTGCGTCTTGTTGTGGTCTCCATGCGCGCTATTCTGCGCGGAGCGGCGTGCCGCCACAAGTACGAAATTCACCAAGCCGGCTTAGATTTTTACGGCTAGCCGGGCAGCGTTTCTTTCACCGCCGCCAGCACTTCCAGCGACAGCGCCTCGTCGTCCACCGCGCGTGACAGCACGATGGCGCCGACCATGGCGGCGTAGTTGGCCAGCGCCTGCTTGCGCTGCTCGGCGGCGTCGGCGCCGGGCATCAGCTGCTCCAGGATCGCCATCTGGCTGCGCGCACCTTCCGTGATCGCATGACGCGCCTTGGGACCGAGGCGGGCCACGTCCGGTCCCAGCGCGGTGACCGCGCAGCCAAGTTCGGGATGGTCGCGATGCTGCTCATTCAGATAGCCGTCGTAGATTTTTTCCAGCGCCACGTCGGGCCCTGCGGACAGATAGCCTTCCCAGCGCTCGACCGATTTCTTCAGCGCGTGCGCGGCCGCTTCGGCCAGCAGATCTTCCTTCGAGTCGAAGTGACCGTAAAAGCCGCCGTGCGTCAGGCCGGCGCTCTTCATCAGATCGGCCACACCGATGCCGTCGTAGCCTTTTTCGCGGAACAGCCGGGCGGCGGTTTCCACGATGCGCTCACGGTTGAGCGCCACTTGCTCCCTGCTGACTTTCATTTTGGACTCCTACTTCTAATCTATTGACATTATACAGTACGAGCATAATATATCAATCATTGCGACCATCATCAAAAGGAAACCATCATGAAAGCCGTTATCAGCGCCTATGCCCGTTCGCCGTTTCACTTCTCCCGCAAGGGCAAGCTGGCCGAAGTCCGTCCCGACGACCTTGGCGCGCAAGTGGTCAAGGGGCTGATCGAGCGCACCGGCGTCGATCCGAAACTGCTGGACGACGTTATCCTCGGCTGCGCCTATCCCGAGTCCTCGCAGGGCAACAACCTGGCGCGCATTGTCTCCCTGCTGGCCGGCTTTCCACATGAAGTCAGCGCGATGACCATCAACCGTTTCTGCGGCTCGTCCATGTCGGCGGTCCACATCGCCGCCGCCAATATCGAGGCCGGACTGGGCGAAGCCTATCTGTGCGTGGGCGTAGAGTCGATGACCATGGTGCCGCAAGGCGGCTTTAATTTCTCGCCCAATCCTCAGCTGCTGGCGGAAACCGACGCCTACATCAGCATGGGCGACACCGCCGAAAACGTCGCCCGCAAATATGAAGTGTCGCGCGCCGACCAGGAAGTGCTGGCGCTGCAATCGCACCAGAAGGCCGCCGCCGCCCGCGCCGCCGGTTTGCTGAACGATGAAATCATCCCCATCACCACCGCCAACGGCGACGTGATTGCGGAAGACGGCTGCATCCGCCCCGGCACCACGCTAGAAGCGCTGGCGTCATTGAAGCCAGTGTTCGATCCAGAACATGGCGTGGTCACCGCCGGCACCTCGTCGCCGCTGACCGATGGCGCATCGGCGGTGCTGGTGACCACCGAGGAATTCGCCCGCAAGCATGGCCTGACACCAAGCGCGCGCATTGTCTCGATGGCGGCGGTAGGCTGCGATCCGGCGCTGATGGGCATCGGTCCGATTCCCGCCACGCAGAAAGCACTGCGGCTGGCCGGCCTGACGGCGGCGGACATCGACGTCGCCGAGATAAACGAAGCCTTCGCCTCGCAGGCGCTGGCCTGCGTGCGGGAGCTGGGCATCAAGCCGGAAGTGTTGAACATCGACGGCGGCGGCATGGCCATCGGCCACCCGCTGGGCGCCACCGGCGCGCGCATCACCGGCAAGGCGGCGGCGCTGCTGAAACGCACCGGCGGCCGTTACGCGCTGGCCGCACAGTGCATCGGCGGCGGCCAGGGTATCGCCACCATCCTGGAAAAAATCTAGGCGGCCAACTCGATGCCGTTGCGGCCCGCGCGCTTGGCACGGTGCAGCGCGGTGTCGAGGCGATCCAGCACCGCGTCGCTGCCCTCTTCCGCGCCAACCTGCGCCACGCTCAGTGCAATGCTGACGGCGGCGCCGTGGCCGGCCAGCGGCAAATCGGCTTCCGCAATCGCGCCGCGCAGTTTATCCGCCAGCCGCAGCGCATCGGACGAGGTGGTGTGGGTGGCGACGATCAGGAATTCTTCGCCGCGCATGCGCGCCAGCGTGTCCGAGGTGCGCAGGCGGCCGTGCACCGTTTCGGCGATTTTGCGCAGCGCCGCCTCGCCCACCGGCGCGCCGTATAAATCGTTGGACGACTGGAAGCTGCCAACGTCGAACGACAGCACCGCCAGCGGCAGGCCATAACGGCGCGCGCGGCGGATTTCATTGTCGAGCGCATCCTCGCCGGCGCGGCGGTTGCCGGCGCCGGTGACCGCGTCCACCGTGCTCATTTGCGACAACTGGCCGGCCAGCGCATCGTTGCGGTGCTTTAATTCGCTCATGCCGATGCCAAAGCTGACAAACTGCGCCAGGCTGGCGAAGCAGGCAAACTGCTCGCGCGTAAAGCTGATGTGGCGGTCGAACATCAAGCAAATGGCGCCCATCTCCGGGCCGCCCGGTTCGGCGCGCAGCGGCAGCGCCAGCACCATGCGCACATTGCGGTCGTGCAGCGCCATCGCCAGTTCCGGATCGCCAGCCTTTTCCGGCGCGTCCAGCAGCACCATTTCGCCGCGCGACACCGCCATCAGCGCCGGGAACACATCGCGCAGCGGCGATTGCAGCAGATGATCGCGCCGTTCCAGCAAGCGGCCCAAATCGAGGTGGTTGCGGGCTTCCTGCGCCACCAGTCGCAGGTCGCCGCGCTCTTTCATATGCAGTACGGAGGTATGGCGCACGCCGGGGAAGTTACACAGCGCCAGGCAGATTTGCGAGGCCATGGTGTTGATGCTGTCGATGCCGGCCAGCGCACGCTGCAGGCTGCGTTGCACCCCCAGCAGGTCGCGCAGTTCCTTCTCCTTGTCCAGCAGCTCTTGCTGCATGGCGGCGGCCGGATCGGCGGGCACCGTCAGCGCCTGCCCCACGGCTTGCTGCAACTCGTCGTTCAGCACTGGGCAGATGCGGTAATCGAAACTGCCGTAAGCCATCAGTTCCGGCAACCAGGCGCTGTGTTCGTAGGCGCACAGCACCAGGATAGGCGCGCCGGCGCGGCCACGGATCAGCGCGCCGAGGCCGGACAGCTGGTTCAGATGATCAAAACCGTTCAGGTCGAGGATCAGCAGGTCCGCCTCACGCTTGGCGAGGGCGGCGCCGACGGCGTCCACATGGTCGCACAGCAGCAATTGGGAAAACATTTCCCCACAGCAGGATTGGAATTCCGCACGCCGCTCGGCGCCCGGATTGAAGAAGACGCCCGTGCTGTTCGACCGGCTGTAGACTTGCGACATGGTGTGACTCCCCTAGTATCTTTTTTGTTTTGTTTGTCCCTCGAACGATAGTTTGCCATAGAGTTCAAAATTAGCAATCTTTTTGCAAAAATTTTATGATGGTGCTATGTGAACAAGCGTACCGTCATGCAACCGGCCCGCGCCAATACTGTGTGTTCGTGTATTAAGGAGAGCACCATGTCACAATCGGACACCGCGCCGGTGCAAACCACCGAGCACATCTATCCCGGCACGCCGATGCCGGCTCAGCACCTGGACAAGCCGGGGCTGGAAGCGGACATGCAGCAAAAACCCGAATTTCTCGCGCCCGACTACTGCGGCAGCGGCAAGCTGGCCGGCATGGCGGCGCTGATTACCGGCGGCGATTCCGGCATCGGCCGCGCGGTGGCGGTGTTGTATGCGCGCGAAGGCGCCGACATCGCCATCGTCTATCTGAGCGAAGATCAGGATGCCCAGGACACCAAGCGCTATGTGGAAGCTGAAGGCCAGGCCTGCCTGCTGCTGCGCGGCGATGTGCGCGACACGGCGTTCTGCCGCGAAGCGGCGCATCAGGCGCACGAGCGTTTTGGACGGCTGGACATCCTGGTCAACAACGCAGCCTTTCAACAACACGAGGAAAAGCTGACCAACCTGACCGAAGAGCGCTTCGACCTGACCATGAAGACCAATGTGTATGGCTACTTCCACATGGCCAAGGCGGTGCTGCCGTATCTGAAGCGCGGCGCGGCGATCATCAATACCGGTTCGGTGACCGGGCTGCAAGGCGCGGAGAATCTGCTGGACTACGCCACCACCAAGGGGGCGATTCACGCGTTTACCAAGTCGCTGGCGTCCAATCTGCTGGAGCAAGGCATTCGCGTCAATGCGGTGGCGCCGGGACCGGTGTGGACGCCATTGAACCCGGCCGATGCTGCGCCGGAGAAGATCGCCCAATTTGGCGCGGACACCGACATGAAACGGCCGGCGCAGCCGCAGGAGCTGTCGCCGTCGTATGTGTTTCTGGCGGCGCCGTGCTGCTCCAGCTATATCACCGGCATTGTGCTGCCGGTGACCGGTTCGGTGGGCGGTTAAGCCATGGCCGCGCGCGCGTTGTGGAAAGGGGCGATCAGCTTTGGTCTGGTCTATATTCCGGTCGAGATGTACACGGCTGTGCAGGAGCATGACCTGGACCTGACCATGCTGGACCGGCGCGACTTTTCGCCGGTCGGCTACAAGCGCTATAACAAGAAGACCGGCAAAGAGGTCACCTGGGACGATATCGTCAAAGGCTACGAATACGAGGATAACGAATACGTGGTGCTGTCGGACGAGGATCTGAAGCGCGCCAATGTGGAGGCGACGCAGACCATCGACATCGTGGCGTTTGTGGAGGCGGCCGATGTGCCATTGACGTATTACGAGACGCCCTACTATCTCGCACCATCAAAGGGCGGCAACAAGGTGTATGCGCTGCTGCGCGAGACCTTGCGCAAGGCCGGCAAGATCGGCATCGCCACGGTGGTGATGCGCACCAAGCAGCACCTGTGCGCGCTGGTCTGCGTGGAGGACAAGATCGTACTCAATACGCTGCGCTACGCGACCGAGATCCGCAGCGCCGAGGAGTTGAAACTGCCGCCGGCAACCTTGAAAGCGGCCGGCATCAGCGACAAGGAATTGAAGATGGCGCTGTCGCTGGTGGAAGGCATGAGCGAGCAATGGAAGCCGGAGCAGTATCACGACACCTACAAGGAAGACGTGCTGGCCATGGTCAAGAAAAAGATCAAGGCTGGCCAAACCAAGACCATTACCGCGCCGGAGGCCGAGCCAAGCGCGCCTAAAGCATCGAACGTGGTCGACCTGGTGGCGTTGCTGCAGAACAGTCTGGGCAAGCGTGACGGCAAAGGTGCTGCCGCGAAGGCGGCTCCAGCAACACGCGCAAAGCCGGCAGCCAAACCAGCGGCCAAGCCGGCCGCGAAGAGCAGCGCCAAGCCGGCGGCACACGCCGCACCCGCGAAACGCAAACCCGTCGCCAGCCGCAAGGCTGCATGATCAATCATCAAGTATCATTCTTGAAGTACTCGGCATCCGGGTCCAAATCCTCTTTGCGATACCGGTTCGGCTACTCTCGTTGTATTTCGATGATCGCGGCTTCGAGCACTTCGTCGCGCATTTCACGTAACCCCGTGATCGTCGGCACAACCTCGATATCGGGAATGATCCCAATACGCTGGGTGGGCCGTTTATCGGGATAGAACACCCCGATACCGCTGATCATGGTCCTTAATCCTCCCGGTAATGGAATCCGCGACACGTTACCATCGGCACCAGCCGTCGTGCTCCCGACTACCTTCGCGCGTGTCCCGACACGCAAGGCCATTGCGGTGTATTCAGACTGGCTCTGGGACTTCTCGTCGAGCAGTATCACCACCTTGCCAGCATAATGAGACGCTTGCGGCGCAAGAGTGAGTTCAGCCCCCCATTTGAAGCCGCCCGGATTGGCGAGATCACCGTTGGTGAATCGTACAAATTTGGTCGGCTTATCGATGAAATACTGGCCCAGCGCAAATGGCACGAAATCCGACGGATAGTTCCGGATATCGATGATCAAGCCTTTGGTGTGCGCGGCGCGCTCCATGTAGCCTGGAATATCTGCGCGCTTGATGGACGACAGCTTAATGTAGGCGATGTCATCAGTGAGAAGCTGAAACGTATCGCCCGCCTTGTCGTGCGTTACGCGGCTTGCTGGTCCGATTCTTGGCATACGGATGACGGAAATATTTCTCTCACCGTCGCTTTGCCGGACCTTTAATTGCACGCTACCGCAAGCGCCGACGGTCATATTTTCAGCGATATCGCGCAAGCGCGTCGGTTCATTCGAGGCCGCGTAATAAGGCCTCCATGAATCGACGAGTTGAGAGACCGGCACACCATCAATCGACTCGATGACATCGCCCCGCTTAATACCACTTTCAAGGCCGTCCTGATCGTCCGTGTAACCACTAATCGCCGCAACACCATCGACAAACCGAATCTGGACAGGCAACTGGCACGCCCCTAGCGGTGGACGCACCTGCAGCGAACTCCATAAATTGGCGTGGGTATCATGAATCCGGGCGATGACAGCCATCATCGCCAGTTCGTAAGCCGAGCGATCTTTTGCCAAAGCCACCGGAACAATGGATTCGCCTAATACATTGTCCCAGTTTTCGCCTATCTGATCGCGGTATGGGGCCCAATATTCGACGATATTCCAGAACCGAAACAGGGAGAGCAGTTGAAAGCCCGCATCCGGAAATTTTATGTCTTTATATTCGGCTTCCTTATCGAATACCGGATTACCGATTTGTGGAGCCAAGGAAACGTAGTACTGCGCTCCCACGCTGCTTCGGTGACGATAAATCCTGTTCAAATCGCTGCGCAACTCTACGTTGAGTAGTTGCGTATCGCTCAACCAGCTTAAATTCGGCAACAACTGGAAATTCTGCTTTTCCAGACCGGCGCAATGATTGCACTCCGCAATCATTCCAAGCTGTCCGATCCACTGGTGCAGAACGACATCGGCGCCAGCGCGATCCGTTGCCGCGATAACAGCTGGCAGCACCCGCAGCAGTTCATAGTCCCATTGGTATTGACCGGTAACGACCGACGGGTGGTGGTACTTCAAAAACCCCCAGACCTTCCCCGCGATGATGAGGTTGCTGACTTGTATCGGGGTGAGTTGCTGAAGGCTGATGCGAGAACCCGCATCGAATTCGTGGCTCGTGCCGGGCGCTTGCGTGCCGACGTCCGCTACCGCCATTTTCATTGCAAAAACACAGGCGAAAAGGGTATTACGAATGATATTTTTCAGCATCAATACCTGCCCGATGATCGTGATTCGAATTTGCCATTGATAACTTCGCCGTCGAAGTCATGGACAATAAGTAAGCTCTTGCCAATGTAAAAGGTTCACACTTGCCAATTAATCAAATGAAAATTTGTTTCGCCAAGGGTTTCTTTATTATATTTCCCCGCAATATCCGCATCATAAGGACGGGCCCTCTAAGAGTGATTTTATTTTTCGCCTTTTCCAGCGCAATATCATTTTCCTTCCATGAGATAATCGATGGCAAGCGAGATTTAAAATAGTAGACAGTGACGCTACCGCCATTACTTTGCTGATATCCATATTTAACGATGCGATTTTTTATATCGTTTAACAAAATCAGGTCATCGCCAATCGATTCCATTTCAATAAAAAACCTTGCTGGCAGTGTCAGGTTCAATATCACCGAAGATCCGGAAAATGCTGCTATTAGCACAATCGGGGGCGCCGGTGGCAGTTTCAACGCCATTAATATCGATTGAAAGATAAAAAATCCAACTATCGTACTGACAATATAGGAACCTAACTGTTTTAACGATTGCACCGGCAGCAAATGCCCAATCGGGCTACTTAACTCTTCCACGTCGGAAATTTCGATTTTCATAGGGAGTTAGCAATAACTGCGACAACAGTGAGGATAGCAGCTTGCTTGTCAGGAAAGTACGCGAAATCTCACACGGAGATTTGATGAGAAGAGTGACCGGATTCGGATGCAGTCAGATATCCGGCGGGAGTCTATTAGCCTTGCCCTGGCTTGAACTTCATCAGTTTCATCGCTGGGGCCAAGCCTTTGGCGGATTTGGCATAGTCGTCCCACGGCGTATTGCCGACGTCCAGCCGCGTGTGCACGTTGGTGACAGTCCAGTGGTCTGCGCTTGGCAGGCCATCCAGCTCTTCCCACGTGACCGGCACAGAAATGCCCAGACCCGGCCGCGTGCGTGCCGACCAGGCGCTGACTGTGGTGGCGCCGCGTCCATTGCGCAGGTAGTCGATGAAGATTTTGCCGACGCGGTTGCGCGGACCGCTCTTCAGGACGAAGCGTTCCGGTATCGTCTCCGCCATGTGCGCGACAATGGTTTGTGAGAAGGACTTCACGTCATCCCAGCCATAGCCTGGCTTGATCGGCACCACGACGTGCAGGCCTTTGCCGCCGCTGGTCTTGAGGAAGGCCGGCAGGCCAAGCTCGGTGAGGAAAGCGCGCATCAGTTGCGCCGCTTCCTTTACCTCATCCCACGTGACGCCCTTGCCCGGATCGAGGTCGAAGATCATGCGGTTGGGCTTTTCGTAGCTGCTACCGTTGGCGTTTTGCGTGTGCAGCTCGACCACGTTCATTTGTGCAGCCGACAGCAAGCCCTCCTCCGTCGGCACTTCCAGCATCGGCGGATGCTCCGGGTCCAGCGATTGCTTGAACTGCTTCACGCCCGGCATGCGTGATACTTCGGCATGCTTCTGGAAGAACAGTTCACCGCCCACGCCATCCGGCGCGCGCACCAGCGATACCGGGCGGCCTTTCAGATGCGGCAGCATCAATGGCGCCACCAGCGCGTAGTAGCGCACCAGCGTGATCTTGGTGGCGCCGCTTTGCTTGTCGATGACGCGGTCGGGATTGGTGATCTTGAGTGATTTGGGCAGCGTGCCCTCAATGGCGGTTTCCATCGCGGGTTCCTCCTTGATGCGCGCCGGCTGTTCGCGCACGATGGCGTTGGCTTTTTTGTCCTTGCGCAGGCCTTTGAAGACGGAATGACGGATCGAGCCGGAATGCGTCCATTCGCCGAAGGCCACTTCCGCTACCAATACGGGTTTGAGCCAGTGTGCTTTTTTATCGATGTCGCGGCTGGGGGCGAACGGGCTTTTGTCGGCGGCCTGTTTGTCCATCTTGGCTTTCAGGTCGGCCAGCGTGGTGGCGTTGAAGCCGCTGCCGACGTTGCCGGCGTATTGCAGTTTGCCGTCCTTGTCGTAGGTACCGAGCAGCAGTGAGCCAAAGCCACTGCGCGTACCCTGCGGATCGGTGTATCCGCCGATGACGAATTCCTGCCGCTGGCCGCATTTCAGTTTGATCCAGGTGCCGGTGCGACGCGCGGTATAGCGCGAGTCACGGCGTTTGCCGATGATGCCTTCGAGGCCCATCTGGCAGGCGGCGGCGATCATGTCCTGTGGCGTGGCGTTTAGTGCCGCGCTGAAGCGCACTGTGTCTGTCTGGCGCTTGGCGAGGACTTGTTCCAGCTCGGCGCGGCGTTGTTCCAGTGGCAGGTCGCGCAGGTCACGGCCGTTGTGGAATGGCAGGTCAAAGATGAAGTAGACGATGTCGCCAGGGGCGTTTTCGTCAAAGGCGTTTTGCAGGAGGCCGAAGTCGGGGCGGCCGTTGTCGTCGTGGACGACGATTTCGCCGTCGTACCAGCCGGCGGGCAGCTTCATTTTGCTCAGCGCCGCGTGCAGCGGTTGCAACTTGTGCGTCCAGTCGTTGCCGTTGCGGGTGATCAGGCGGATGTCCTTGCCTTCGATGCGGGCCAGGATGCGGTAGCCGTCGAATTTGACTTCAAATAGCCAGTCCTCCGCTGCGGTCGGCGGGGCATCGACCAGCGTGGCCAGTTGGGGCGATAGCGTCTCCGGCAGCGCGGCTTTGGGTGCGGCGCGTTCGGCGGCTGCGGTGCGGGGAGACGCGGCCGGCACGGCGACAGGCGCCGCCCCAGCAGGCATCGGCAGCGCCTTGACGCTGTCGGGCATCTCGTCCACCAGGCTGAACTCCGCTGCCGGCCGCGCGTATTCGTCGTTCTCCTTAATAAGCAGCCAGGGTTCCTGCTTTTCGCCTTTGCCCTTCATGCGCACCAGCACCCAGCGGCCATGCATCTTGTGGCCGTGGATTTCAAATTTCAAGTTACCTGCCTTGAGCGCCTTGCGCGGATCGTCGAGCGGATGCCAGGTGCCCTTGTCCCAGATGATTACCTTACCTGCGCCGTACTGCTTGGGCGGGATGGTGCCCTCAAAATCGTTATAGGAGATCGGATGATCCTCTACGTGCACAGCCATGCGCTTGTCGTGCGTGTCGTAGCTTGGGCCTTTGGGCACGGCCCAGCTCATCATTACGCCGTCCAGTTCCAGGCGGAAGTCGTAGTGCAGGCGCGTCGCCCAGTGCTTCTGGATGACAAACGTCAGCGCCTCCCTGCCCTCCTCGCCGCCTTCGGCAGGTTCGGGGGTGATGGCGAAGTTGCGTTTTGCCTTGTAGGTTTTGAGCGAGTCTTTCATGTCGCCAGCCTATGCCCGTCACTGACAGAAAACCGTGCGCTGGCTAACTTGTAAGCGATTGTAAAGACCGTCAACGCTAGCAATCCGGGCCGCGTTTTTTGCTCAGAGACGCGGGAATTGTCCCGGGCCCAGAAAAACTGATAGAGGATTGAATCATGACCAAAATTATCGCTACCCTGATCGCCGGCCTGTTCGCAACCGCTGCATTTGCACAGACTCCTGCCCCTACTCCTGCTGCTGCCAAGGCAGAAGCCAAGGAAACCAAGACCGCCGCCAAGGCAGAAGCTAAAGAAACCAAGGCTGAGATCAAGGCAGAAGCCAAGACCGCCAAGGTAGAAGCCGATGCGAAAAAAGACGTCGCTGTCGCCAAGGCGGAAGAAAAATCCGACAAGGCTGACGCCCACGCCAAGGCCACCAAAACCAAAGCCAAGGCTCACGCCAAAGCCGAGAAAACCGAAGCCGCAGCAACGCCTGCGCCAGTCACCACCAAGTAATTCCATTCGCTAGCGGCGAAAAAAAAAGCGGACCGAAGTCCGCTTTTTTGCATTGCTGCTGCGCTTAGTTCTGCGCGACGTTTGGTGCGGCGCCAGCGCCGTCCCAACCACCACCCAGCGCACGAATCAACGCCACCGTGGTCACTGCGCGATTGCCTCGCAGTTGCACCGCAGTGCGCTCCACCGTCGCCAGATTGCGCTGTGCGTCCAGCAGATCCAGATAGCTGGAACGACCCGCCGAATACAGCTTCTGCGCCAGATCGGCCGAACGACGCGCCGATACTACTGCATCTTCAATCTGCACCGTCTGGCCAGCCAGGATACGCAGGCCCGCCAGATTGTCTTCCACTTCCGCGAACGCCGTCAGCACACTTTGACGATAGGTACCGACCGATTCTTCCAGCACTGCTTCGCTGCGCGTGATATTGGCCTTGTTACGGCCACCATCGATCAGCGGCATCGACAACGCCGCACCCAGCAGCCACGAACGGCTGCTCCACTTGAAGATGTCAGCCACGGTATTACCCGAGGTGCCACCCGCATTCGCGTTCAGCATCAGCGATGGGAACATCGCCGAACGCGCCACGCCGATGCGGGCATTAGCCGCTTCCATCGCGCGCTGTGCGGCGGCGATGTCAGGACGGCGCTCCAGCAGCGTCGATGGCAGGCCGGCTGGAATCAATGGCAGCAAGGCGCCATCCAGCAGCGGGCTGTTGCCGGCCGTGTAGCTGGCCGCCGGTTTGCCCAGCAGGACCGCCAGCGCATGCTCGGTGGTCACGCGTTGGCGTTGCAGGCCAATGGCTTCGGCACGCGACGTCGCCAGTTCCGTCTTGGCGCGCGACAGGTCGAATTCGCCGATGTCGCCCAGGTCGAAACGACGCTGGTTGACTTTGACGTTTTCTTCGCGGGTCTGGACCGTGCGGTTCAACGTGTCCAGTTCAGCGTCGGTGGCACGCAGACGGAAGTACGTCTGCGCCACATCCGCCTGCACCGACAGCAGCACCGAGCGGTAAGTCGCTTCGACCTGCGCCGCATCGCCACGCGCCGCAGCGACGTTGGACGATACGCGGCCGAACAGATCGACCTCGTAGCTGGCCGTCAGGTTGGCGCTGAACACTTTGGCCGGCGCCACCGGCGTGCCGGCCGGCAGGCCCAGTTCCACATCCGACTGGCGCAGACGCTGGGCGCCGACACCGACGCCGACTTGCGGAATGCGGTCCGCTTCAGCGATACCGGCAATGGCGCGCGCCTGCTTGACGCGGGCCGCAGCCACCGCCAGGTTGGCGTTGGCGCGGGTGGCTTCGTTGATCAGCTCATTCAGGGCCGTATCATTGAAGGCCAGCCACCACTCGCCGCGCGGCTGGGCTTCGGCGGCTTGCGCCGTTTTCCAGGTGCTGCCGTCGGCGGCGGTTTTGGTGGCCGCCGGTTGTTGCGATTCCTTGAACGCGGTTGGCACGTCCATCGCAGGTTGCTTGAACTCCGGCGCTGCGCATGCGGTCATCAGCAAGGCCGCCAGGATGGGCGCTACGCCCTTGGCGATCATCTGCAGCTTGTTCATCGAGTTGACCATATTAGTGGCTCCCTTCCAGTTTTACCGCAGCGGCATCGCCATCCACGGCAGGTTTTTTCTTCTCCATCTTGATCGCCAGCTTGCGCAGCAGGACGTAGAACACCGGCGTCAGGAACAGGCCGAAGAAGGTCACGCCCAGCATGCCGGCAAACACCGCCACACCCATTGCATGACGCATCTCGGAACCGGCGCCGTGCGAGAACACCAGCGGCAGTACGCCCATGATGAACGCGATCGACGTCATCAGGATCGGACGCAGACGCAGACGGCAAGCTTCCAGCGCGGCTTCAACGACGGTGCGGCCATGGTGCTCCAGCTCCCGTGCAAACTCCACGATCAGAATCGCATTCTTCGACGCCAGGCCAACCAGCACAAACAGCGCGATCTGGGTGAAGACGTTGTTATCGCCGTGGGTCAGTTTCACGCCCACCAGTGCGCAGAAGATCGACATCGGCACGATCAGGATCACCGCCAGCGGCAGGGTCCAGCTTTCGTATTGCGCCGCCAGCACCAGGAACACCAGCAGTACGCACAGCGGGAACACGTACATCATGGTGTTACCCGACAGGATGTCCTGGTAAACCAGCTCGGTCCACTCGTAGCCAATACCCTTCGGCAGCACTTCGTTGACGATCTTGGTCATTTCAGCCTGCGCTTCACCGGTCGATACGCCAGGTGCGGCGCCGCCGTTGATTTCAGCTGCCACGTAAGCGTTGTAGCGCTGTACGCGATCCGGGCCATAGCTATCCTTGACGCGCATCAGCGACGACAGCGGAATCATCTCGCCCTTGTTGTTGCGGACCTTCAGTTGCGCGATGTCTTCAGCGTGCGAACGGAACTGCTTGTCAGCCTGGACGCGAACCTGATAGGTGCGGCCGAACTGATTGAAGTCGTTCACGTACAGCGAGCCCAGATTGATCTGCAAGGTCTGATAGATCGTTTGCAGCGGCACGCCCAGTTGCTTGGCCTTGGCGCGGTCGATGTCGGCGAACAGCTGTGGCACGTTGATCTGGTAGCTGGAGAACACGCCGGCCAGTTTCGGATTCTGCCAGGCCTTCATCTGCACCGCTTGCACGGCTTTGTACAACTCGTCGTAACCCAGGTTGTCACGGTCTTCGATCATCAGCTTGAAGCCGCCGGTGGTACCCAGACCGCTCACCGGTGGTGGCGACAGCACCAGCACGAAAGCGCCTTCGATTGCGCCCATGCGCTTGTTCATTTCACCGGCGATTGCTTCCGCCGTTTCATTCGGCTTGGTACGCTCGTGGAATGGCTTCAGGCCGAGGAACACGATACCGGCGTTAGGCGCATTGGTGAAACCGTTGATCGACAGGCCAGGGAACGAGATCGAGTTATCGACGCCTGGAATGTCCTTGGCGATCTCCGACATCTTGCGGATCACGGCGTCGGTACGGTCCAGCGATGCAGCGTCAGGCAACTGGGCGAAACCGATCAGGTAACCCTTGTCCTGCGGCGGCACGAAGCCCGGCGGCACGATCTTGAACATGAAGCCAGCAGCAACAGCCAGCACCGCGTAGATGACCAGCGAACCGCCTTTGCGTTTCAGCGCGCCTTTTACGCCGCCTTCATAGCCATGCGAAGCACGGTTGAAGAAGCGGTTAAACCAGCGGAAGAAGCCACCGAAGACTTTGTCCATGCCGCGGGTCAGCGCATCTTTCGGTGCGTCGTGTGGTTTCAGCAGCACGGCCGACAGCGCAGGCGCCAGCGTCAGCGAGCTGAATGCCGAGATCACGGTCGAAATCGCGATGGTCAGGGCGAACTGCTTGTAGAACTGGCCCGACAGACCGGAGACGAAGGCGATCGGCACGAACACCGCGCACAGTACCAGCGCAATCGCGATGATCGGACCACTCACCTCTTTCATCGCCTGGATGGTCGCGTCATGCGGCGACAAGCCATTTTCGATGTTACGTTCGACGTTTTCTACCACCACGATCGCATCATCGACCACGATACCGATCGCCAGCACCAGGCCAAACAGCGACAAGGTGTTGATCGAGAAGCCAAAGCCCAGCATCACGGCAAAAGTACCCACCACCGAGACCGGAACGGCCAACAGCGGAATCAGCGACGCGCGCCAGGTTTGCAGGAAGATGATCACCACCAGTGCCACCAGAATGATCGCTTCGACCAGGGTGTGGATCACGGCGTCGATCGACTCGCGCACGAATTGGGTCGGGTCGTATACAACGCTGTATTCGACGCCTTCCGGGAAATCTTTCGACAGGCGGGCCATGGTGGCGCGCACATCGGACGACAGTTGCAGCGCGTTGGCGTTAGGCGCTTCGAAAATGGGAATCGCCACCGCCGATTTGTTGTTCAGCAGCGAACGCAGGGCGTACGAGTTACCGCCCATTTCCAGACGGGCCACATCCTTCAGCAGCGTGACCGCGCCATCGGCGTTGGTCTTCAGGATGATGTTGCCGAATTCCTCAGGCGTTTGCAGACGGCCCTGGGTATTCACGGTCAGCTGGAAGTCCGCGCCTTCGGCTGGACCCTGGCCGATCACACCGGCGGCAACCTGCACGTTCTGCTCGCGGACGGCGTCAACGACGTCGCCGGCGGTCAGGCCGCGCTGGGCCACTTTCTGTGGATCGAGCCAGACGCGCATGGCGTAGTCGCCGGAACCGAACAGCTGCACCTCGCCCATACCAGGCAGGCGCGCCAGTTGATCCTTGACGTTCAACACCGCGTAGTTACGCAGATACAGGTCGTCGTAACGGCCGTTCGGCGAATTCAAGTGGACCACCATCGTCAGGTTAGGCGACGATTTCACGGTCGTTACACCGATCTGGCGCACTTCTTCCGGCAGGCGTGGCAACGCGCGTTGGACGCGGTTCTGCACCTGGGTTTCAGCTTGCTCGACGTTGGTGCCGATCTTGAAGGTGACGGTCAGCGCCAGCGCGCCGTCCGAGGTGTTTTGCGAGGACATGTACAGCATGTTCTCGACGCCGTTGATCTGTTCCTCAAGCGGCGCAGCCACGGTTTCGGCGATGATCTTCGGATTGGCGCCGGGGTACTGCGCGCGCACCACGATCGATGGCGGCACCACGTCCGGGTACTCCGAGATCGGCAGCTTGAAGATTGCGATCAAGCCGGCGACGAAGATGATAATCGACAGTACCGCCGCAAAAATCGGCTTGTCGACAAAGAATCGAGAGATATTCATTTTTAATTATTCCTTGGTAGTGCCCGTTTTAGCAGCGGCTACTTTCTGATCTTTTTTGGCGTTCATTTCTGCTGCCAGCGGATCGGCATCCATCGCCACGGTGTTCGGCGTCACCGGAGCGCCCGGTTTCACGCGTTGCAGGCCGTTGACGACGATTTTCTCGCCGGCTTTCAGACCGTCACGCACGATGCGCAAACCATCGACTTGCTGACCCAGCTGCACCGGACGGTACTCGGCCTTGTTGTCCTTGCCGACCACGTAGACGAACTTGCGGTTCTGGTCGGTGTTGATGGCGCGGTCATTGATCAGCAGGGTCGACTTGGCGCCGGTACTGCCGGCCAGTTGCACGCGGGCGAACAGGCCAGGCACCAGCAGGCCATCGGCGTTGACCAGGATGGCGCGCATGCGCACCGAGCCGCTGCGCGGGTCGAGCTGGTTGTCGACGAATTCCAGCTTGCCTTCATGCGGGAAGCCGGTTTCGTTGGCCAGGCCGATTTTCACGCTGGCTGGTTTGCCCTGGTGAGCGGCGGCGCCGACGCGCAGGTAGGTGTCTTCGTCACCGTCGAAGGAGGCGTAGATCTGGTCCAGCGACACCACCGAGGTCAGCACGGCCGATGGATCGACCAGGTTGCCCAGCGTGATTTCCGCTTTCGACACGCGGCCGTTGATCGGCGACGTCACTTGCGTGTAGCTCAGGTTGAGCTTGGCGGTTTCGTACTGGGCCTGGGCGGCACGCGCATCGGCGTCCAGTTGCTTGTAGCTCGACGCCGAAGTGTCGTATTCGCGCTGGGCGATGGCTTTGTCGGCCAGCAGCTTTTCAGCGCGGACCAGTTCCACCTTGGCCAGTTCAGTCTTGGCGCGCGCCGAGCTGGCGGCCGCTTCGGCACGGTTGGCTTCGGCCTGGAATGGACGTGGATCGATGACGAACAACACTTCGCCCTTTTTCACTTGCGAACCTGGCTTGAAGTTGATGGCCGTGATGAAGCCGCCCACGCGCGGACGAATCTGCACCTGGTCGATGGCTTCCAGACGGCCGGAGAACTCCTGCGTCTCGGTGATGGTTTTCTCGACTACCAGCGCTGCCGATACCGGCGGCCCGCCGGCAGCGGCCGGTGGTGCTTCGGCTTTGCTGTTCGCTTCGCCGCAACCGGAAAGTGAGAATGCGGCCAGGCCCGCCAGTACCAGCGCGGCGACCAGCGGCCGGGCGATAGCAGTCATTGAGTTAACGGTTTTCATGTTAATTCCTTTTTGTATGAAAATAATTAATGGAAAGGGCGGCACCGGGCGGTCTCAAGCAAAATCGAGAAAACACGGTACTAGCGCCCCGCTGGCAAGCCAGTGGGGACGTAACTCGGGTACTTCTTTAAGGAATGGGGAATCCTATGCGGCTGACGGCGTCTCGGACCGTTCCAGGCCAGCGATGAAACTGGCGATTTCTCCCAGTGCCGAACAACGACAGGCACATTCATTGCGTGCCCCCGCATCCTTCAGGGGCGCCGGCTGCATGCGCCGGACAGTGGTTTTGACGCCGCAGCCAATCAACTTGGCGCCGTACTGTTCCGCTTCGTCGCGCAGCGGATCATCTTCGGTCGACAGGATCAACGCAGGCGGCAGGTTCTTCAGGCGGCTCGATTGCAGCGGCGATGCATATGGATGGGTGCGGTCGGCAGCGTTCGGCAGGTAGCCACGGTAGGCCTTGGCGCAGGCATCGGCCACATCCAGCAGCTCCGGCTCGGCCTGGATCTCGCGCATCGAGCAGGTGGTCAGGCCCGGATCCAGCATCGGCATCACCAGCACCTGGCCGGCCAGTGCCGGGCCGCCGCGATCGCGTGACATCAGCGCGCAGACGGCTGCCAGGTTGGCGCCCGCCTCAATCCCGGCCACCAGCAATTGCTTGCCGGTCCAGCCCAGCTTGGCCTTATTCTTCTTGGCCCACACCAACACGGCGTGCGCATCTTCCACTGCTGCCGGGAAGGGTTTCTCTGTCGCTAAAGTATAGGCAGATGCTAACACCCCCACATGCTGGCTGTCGTCTGCCAAATGGCGCAAAAACATGTCCGCATCTTCCAGGTCACCACCGACAAAGCCGCCGGCATGGAAGAAGACCAGCAGCATGTCGCGCTTGGCGCCGGCATCGCCGCTGGTATAGAGGCGCGCGGCCAGTGGACCTTCCGCGCCCTTGACTTCCAGGCTGCGGATTTTGAGTTGGTCCGATAAAACCGGCAGGGCCTCTACTGGATTGTTCATTGTTGCACCGTTCCTGATTCGTTGGAGGACAACATGTTAGCAGGATCGCAGGGGTTATCGCCGCTAGCGACCAGCATCAGCGCGCGCACGCCGCGCACCTCCGCCTTGGCGCTATGAGAATAAGCATCCGTATAAATCACGCTTGCCAGTGCCGCCGATGTCAGCGCCAGTGTAGCCATTGCAAAAATTACATCCCGATATTTCATGATGAGTCCTCCTTTCTTCGTCTTTTACTTTGTGCAGTACAGCAATCTTAAACTTGATCTACAATCCAATAAAGATGGCAAAGTCGAATTGATTGTTCAGGATTCCGAACAATAGGACCAAAGATGAATAAACTTCAAGCGATGGAAGTGTTTGTGCAGGTGGTGGACGCGGGCGGCTTTACGCGCGCGGCGGACGCCATGAAGCTGCCGAAGGCAACCGTCTCCACCCTGATCCAGTCGCTGGAAGGCGCGCTGGCGGTCAAACTATTGCACAGGACCACGCGCCACGTCAGCGTCACAGCCGATGGCGCGGCCTATTATGAGCGCTGCCTGCGCATCCTGTCCGACGTGCGCGAGGCCGAGGAATCGCTGTCGCGCACCCGGCTCAGCCCGTCCGGGCGGCTGCGGGTCGACGCCCCTACCGGCCTGGCCAGCGACGTCATCGTGCCGGCGCTGCCGCAGTTCTTTGAACAGTATCCGGATATCCAGCTGGAGCTGGGCTGCAGCGACCGCCCGGTGGACCTGATCGAGGAAGGCGTCGATTGTGCCGTGCGCGGCGGCGCGCTGGGTGACTCCAGCCTGATCGCGCGCCGGGTCGGCATTCTGCACTTTGTCACCTGCGCCTCGCCGGCCTATCTGGAACGCTATGGCCGGCCGGCGCACCCGAACGAACTGCTGCGCCACCGCTGCGTCAACTATTTTTCCGCCCGCACCGGTAAAATCTTCGACTGGGACTTTACGCGCGACGGCGAGCGGGTGCAGGTCGCCCTGCCTGGCCACATCGCGCTGAACGACAGCAACGCCTACATTGCGGCCGGCATCGCCGGGCTGGGCATCGTGCAGATGGCCAACTTCATGATGGAGCCGATGCTCAAGGACGGCCGCTTCGAACTGCTGCTTGAGGACTGGATCAGCGATCCCTTGCCGGTCCACGTGGTCTATCCGCAGAACCGCCACCTGTCGGCCAAGGTGCGCGTGTTTGTCGAATGGGTCGCCGAACTGTTTTCCAATCACCCCGGCATGCGCCTGCCGAAGATGCCCGCGCGTGCCACACCGCTGGAGATAGCCATATGACTGAAACCCACCGCATTGTCTTCCTGGACCGCGACAGCGTCATCGCCAACGTCCGCAAACCGTCGTTTGGGCACGAGTGGACTGAGTATCCTTCCACGCCGGCCAGCGAGACGGTGCAGCGCCTGCGCGACGCCCGCGCCAGCATCGTCATCACCAACAAGGTGGCGCTCAGCGCCGACGACCTGGCGCAGCTGCCGGATGTGAAACTGATCGCGGTGGCGGCTACCGGCACCAATATCGTCGACCTGGCGGCGGCCAAGGAACGCGGCATCGTCGTCACCAATATCCGCAACTACGCCGTGCACACGCTGCCCGAGCACACGTTTGCACTGATCCTGGCCTTGCGCCGGCAACTGGTGGCGTATCGGGAAGATATCGAGGCGGGACTGTGGCAAAAGTCGGAACGCTTCTGCCTGTTCGGCCATCCGATTTCGGACCTGGCCGGCAGCCGGCTAGGCCTGTTCGGCTACGGCGCGCTGGGCAAGTCCACGGCGCAGATCGCGCGCGCGTTCGGCATGGAAGTGATCGTGCATAACCGTTCGCCGCTGCCGGATGCGGCCGCCGACGGCGTGCGCGAAGCCAGCTTTGACGAGGTATTGGAAACGTCGGACGTGATCAGCCTGCACCTGCCGCTGACCGACCAGACCCGCAATATGATCAGCGCCAAGGAGCTGATCCGCATGAAGCGCAGCGCGCTGCTGATCAACACCGCGCGCGGCGGCCTGGTGGATGAAGTGGCGCTGGCCGATGCCTTGCGCAGCGGCCTGATCGCCGGCGCCGGCTTCGACGTGCTGGTGACGGAACCGCCACCGGCCGACAATGTGCTGCTCAACCTGCGCCTGCCCAACTTCATTTTGACGCCGCACTCGGCCTGGGCCAGCACGCAGGCGATGCAGACGCTGGTCGATCAGCTGATCGACAATATCGAAGCGTGGCACGCGGGCGCGCCACGCAACGTGGTTACTTAACGTCCAGCAGTTCGACGTCGAAGATCAGGGTGGCGTTCGGCGGAATCGGGCCGGCGCCGTTTGCGCCGTAACCCATGGCGGCCGGCACGATCAGGGTACGCTTGCCACCGATCTTCATGCCTTGCACGCCTTCGTCCCAGCCTGAGATAACCTGGCCGGCGCCGAGGCGGAAGCTGAACGGCTCACGACCGATCGACGAATCGAACTTGGCGCCATGCTGGTCCGGTGCATCCGGTACGAACAGCCAGCCGGTGTAGTTGACGATGGCGGTAACGCCAGCCGTAGCGTCCTTGCCAGTGCCGACAACGGTATCATTTTTTTGCAGCGCAGTGACCGCAGGAGCGGCCGGAGCGGCAGGCGCATCAGCGGCGCTGGCGGCCGGTGCCGACGCTGGCGCGGTCTCAGGCGTTTTATTGCGATCGCAGGCGGTCAACGTCAGGGCCAGCGTCAGGCCGATTGCGCAAGAAGAGATCAGATGTTTCATGGTGGCTTTCTTGTTGATGAGGCCAGCAGCTTACACGATATTGACCTCACCCACGCGCAAATGGTGCTGCCCGCCGAACGCCCACACGGTTTCGTAATCCAGCATCAGAAACTCCCCGGCAGCAGGATGTTTTGGTCGACCCGCTGCACATCGCGCAGGCCGCAGAAGGCCATGGTCAGGTCCAGCTCGTTGCGGATGATGTCCAGGCACTTGCTCACGCCCTGCTCGCCCATCGCCCCCAGTCCGTACAGGAATGGCCGCCCGATGTAGACGCCTTTCGCCCCCAGCGCCAGCGCCTTGATCACATCCTGGCCGGAGCGGATGCCGCCGTCCATATGCACTTCAATGTCCTTGCCGACCGCCGCCGCAATGCGCGGCAGCGCGCCGATCGACGATTCCGCGCCGTCCAGCTGGCGGCCGCCGTGGTTGGAGACAATCAGCGCATCGGCGCCATTTTCCACGCACAGCCGCGCATCCTCTTCATCCATGATGCCTTTGATGATCAGCTTGCCGCCCCAGCGCTGCTTGATCCACGCCACGTCCTTCCACGACAGGCTGAGGTCGAACTGCTGCGAAGTCCACGACGACAGCGACGACATATCCGACACCGACTTCGCGTGGCCGACGATATTGCCGAAAGTACGGCGCTTGGTGCCCAGCATGCCCAGGCACCAGCGCGGCTTGGTGGCCAGGTTGAGCAGGTTGGCGACTGTCAGCTTGGGCGGCGCCGACAGGCCGTTGCGCAGATCCTTGTGGCGCTGGCCCAGCACCTGCAAATCCAGCGTCAATACCAGCGCCGAGCAGTTGGCGGCCTTGGCGCGGTCGATCAGGTTGTTGATGAAATCGCGGTCCTTCATCACATACAGCTGGAACCAGAACGGCTTGCTGGTGTTGGCGGCGATGTCTTCAATCGAACAGATGCTCATGGTAGACAAGGTGAACGGCACGCCGAATTTTTCCGCTGCCTTGGCCGCCAGGATTTCGCCGTCGGCGTGCTGCATGCCGGTCAGCCCGGTCGGCGCCAGCGCTACCGGCATCGCCACCGGCTGGCCGATCATGGTGCTGGCCAGCGTGCGGTTTTCCAGGTTGACCGCCACCCGCTGGCGGAATTTGATCTTGCCGAAGTCTTCGTTATTGGCGCGGTAGGTCGATTCCGTCCACGAACCGGCATCAGCGTAATCATAAAACATGCGAGGCACGCGCTTTTGTGCCAGCACGCGCAAGTCTTCAATATTAGTGATGATGGCCATCCGCGCTCCCCTTTTACTATGATCAATAGATCATCAGGCATTTCGCGGCAAAAGCCAAGTTCGGCGATGATTACGCAAACAAGCCACGCAAAGCAAAAGGGCCTGAAGATTTCTCTTCAGGCCCTTCTACTCACGAATTTTGGTGCGGCTGGCAGGAATCGAACCCACGACCCCTTGGTTCGTAGCCAAGTACTCTATCCAGCTGAGCTACAGCCGCGAAACACTACTTTATAACCGGATACGACGTCCGGCTATTTACTCAATTTTTTTGGTGCGGCTGGCAGGAATCGAACCCACGACCCCTTGGTTCGTAGCCAAGTACTCTATCCAGCTGAGCTACAGCCGCGCAAAACAAGATTATAACAGCGCTTTCTCGTTTTCTGAAGGGTTCAAAAAAGAAATTTTGCTATTCAATTCAAACCCTTACACTTATATAGCAAAAAGGCCCGAAGATCGCTCTTCAGGCCCTTTCACTTATATCTGGTGCGGCTGGCAGGAATCGAACCCACGACCCCTTGGTTCGTAGCCAAGTACTCTATCCAGCTGAGCTACAGCCGCGAAGACAAAGAGTATAGCAGGCTCCTGCAACAATTAAAAGTGTTCCTGCAAGAAATTCCTTCACCTGCCCGCACTACCGTGTAGCACGTTTGCGCTACATACAAGCCTGGCCGATATAAATACCATAAGCATCTTTCCTAGCAACATGCTTGCCAGTTGGTCATTCAATGTTGCGATCGGTATAACTCGCTTACAGGCCACTCTGCATGCCTTCCCTATTTCCTGTCACCGCCGGGTTCCGTCCCCGGCCCTCTTTGTTATTGCTTGGCGCCATGTGCGCGGCGCTCTCCAGCGCCTATGCCCAGCAACAGGCGCCGCTGGCGCCGCAAGTTACACCGCGCGATTTGCGGCCCGACACGCCACCCAAGCCCGCCGCCAGCCTGCCTCAGCAGGTAGTCGCGTCGGAAATTCCACCCAATGCCGACAATCTGTTCGTGCGCCTGGGCGATGTCAAGCTGGAAGGCGGTTTCGACGAACTGGACAGCGCCAGCGAGGAACTGATCGCGCCACTGCGCGGCCAGCGCATTTCGGTGGCCGCGTTCTACCATCTCGGCGACGCGCTGGAAAACCTGTACCGCGAGGCCGGTTACCCGCTGGTGCGGGTAGTGATTCCACCGCAGACCGTCACCGACGACGCGCCGCTGCGCATGGTGGTGCTGGACGGCTTTATCGAGCGCGTGGATACCCAGGCGCTGCCAGCACGCACCCGTCAGCGCGTGCAGCAACTGACCGACGGCCTGGTCGGCCGCCGCCATCTGCGCAACCAGGACCTGGAACGGGCGCTGACGCTGGCCGGCCGCGCTCCCGGCCTGAACCTGCGCAGCGCGCTCGGCGCCGGCAGCAGCGCCGGCGCCACCGTGCTGGTGCTGGACGGCGAACTGTCGCTGTTCGGCGCCTCGCTGTCTGCCGACAACCGCCTGTCCGAGGCCATGGGCAAATGGCAGGATACGCTGCAAGTGCGACTCAACCAGCCATTCGGCCTGGGCGAGCAGCTGTATATGTACGTCTCCGGCGGCACCCATCTGCGCGACGCCGGCCACACCGAAGCGCCGCGCCGCGTCGGTGGCGGCGGCCTGATCCTGCCGCTCGGCGACAACGGCCTCAGCCTGAATCCGGAATTCACCATCTCTGACACCAAGCCGCGCACCGCCTTCGCCCTGCTGCAATCGCGCAGCCAGCTGGAACGGCTGACGCTGCGCCTGATCTACCCGCTGCTGGTGACCCGCGCCGAGGAACTGACGCTGACCGCCGTGGCCGACGCCAGCCGCCAGACTGACACGCTGCCCAACTTCGGCTACACGCTGGACATCGACCGCCTGCGCGTCGGCCGCGTCACGCTGGACTGGCGCCGCGCCGCCGGCCCGGGCCAGCTGCGCGCCAGCACCACCTACTCGCGCGGCACGCCGCTGGCCGGCGCCCGCTCGAACGACGAGATGGCCAGCAGCGGCATCCCGATGTCGCGCGCCGGCGCCGAATCCGGCTTCGCCAAGCTGGAGGCGACGCTCGATTACAGCATGGCCCTGCCGCTCGGCGTGCAAGCGCGTTCGATCATGCGCGGCCAGTTGGCCTTGAGCGGCGTGATGCCAAGCGCCGAATTGTTCAGCATGGATGGCGAAGACGCCCTCTCCACCTTCCAGTCCGGCTCGCTGTCGAACGACGGCGGCTGGACCGCGCGCCAGGAATTCTCGCGCCCGCTCGCAGCCGGCCCGGTCGGCGTCGAGCCGTATGGCTTTGCCGCCGCCGGCAAGGCCACCACCCGCGTTCACCTCGGCACCGTGTCGCCGCTGCTGGAGGACGCTTACGGCATCGGCTTGCGCCTCAGCTGGAAGAACTGCTCGCTGGCCGCCGAATTCGGCCATCGCCGCCTGCGTCCCGCCGGCATCAATGAAACCCAGTCCACATTCAAAGCCCAGGTGCAATTTTGAAGACCATGCGTACTACTCCTATCCTGCGCAGCGCCCGCGCTGCCCGTCTGCGGCGCGCCGCCATGGCCTGGCCAGTGCTGGTGGCCGGCTTGCCGATGTCCGTCAGCTACGCGCAGAGCCTGCCTTCGGGCGCCAGCGTCAGCGCCGGCAATGTCACCATCAAAACGCCAGGCGCCGGCGCGCTGCTGGTGCAGCAGCAGTCGCAACGGGCCGTGGTCAAATGGCAGGACTTCAGCATTGCCAAGGGCAGTAGCGTCACCTTTGCCCAGCCGAACGTCAATGCCGCCACCTTGAACGTGGTCACCGGCAACCAGTTGTCCGATCTGTCCGGTTCGCTGAAAGCCAATGGCTCGGTGTTCCTGATCAACCAGAACGGCATCGCGGTCGGCGCCAGCGGCGTGGTCGACACCAAGGCCGGCTTTATCGCGTCCACGCTCAGCATGGACGAAGACGCCTTCATGAAGGGCAAGAATGTCTTCAGCGGCAAAGGCGGCGCGGTGCGCAACCAGGGCCAGATCAGCACCGGCGACGGGGGCGCGGTGGTGCTGCTGGGCAGCAGTGTCAGCAACGAGGGCGTGATCAATGCGCCGCTCGGCAAAGTGGCATTGGCGTCCGGCTCGGCCGCCACGCTGGACCTCAACGGCGACGGCTTCCTGCAAGTGCTGTTGCCGGCCGACGCCAGCGGCGCCGACGGCCGCGCACTGGTCAGCAACAGCGGCGCCATCCAGGCCGACGGCGGCAGCGTGCTGCTGACTGCGGCCACGGTGCGCCAGGCGGTGCGCGAGGCGGTCTACATGCCCGGCACCATCCGCGCCCGCAGCGTGTCCGGCAAGGACGGCGCCATCGTGCTCGATGGCGGCGATGGCGGCGCGGTGCGCGTCAGCGGCACGCTCGACGCCAGCGGTGACGCCAGCGCCGGCCGCATCGACATCAGCGGCCAGCAAGTGGCTTTGCAAGGCGCCCAGCTGCAAGCCAGCGGCGGCCAGCATGGCGGCACGGTACGGGTCGGCGGCGCTTACCAGGGTGGCCATGCGCAAGACGGCGCCGACCGCCTGCCGACGCTGCGTAACGCCGACACCACCAGCATCGACAATGCCAGCAACATCGACGTCAGCAGCGCGCAAGGCAGCGGCGGCGCGGCGGTGGTCTGGAGCGAACGCAACACCGTGATGCAAGGCGCGATCGATGCGCGCGGCGCGCACAGCGGCGGCAAGGTGGAAGTGTCGTCGGCATCGACCGTGCAATCGGTGGCACTGAACCGCATTGCGCTGGGACGCGGCGGCAGCCTGCTGCTCGATCCGCAGGACATCAGCATCGACGACAACCAGGTGGCCGACCCGGTCGGCAACCTCGATTACAGCACCGGCGCCGGCGGCGCCACCCACCTGTACACCGGCGATCTGACCGCCCTGCTGTCCACCGGCGCCAGCGTGACGCTGAAAGCCAGCCAGGACATCAGCTGGAACACCTTCTCGGCCAACGTTACCCCGGCCGGCGCCGGCAATGGCGGCGACCTGAACCTGTCGGCCGGCCGCTCGATCGCCTTGTCCGGCCTGTTCAATCCGGGACACGGCAACTGGACCCTGCTGGCCAACGACCGCGCCGCCAACGGCGTGGTCAACGCCGACCGCGGCGCCGGCGAAGCCCGCATGGACCTGAGCATGGCGCGCGTTCTCAATGGTGACGGCGGCAATCTGTCGCTGACCTTGTCGGATGGCGCCGGCAACAGCAACAACACCGCCGGCGGCATCTGGCTGCCGGATTACACCGGCGCCGGCCTGACGGCCCGCATCGCCGCCGGCGTCACCACCGATTTCGGCGCCACGCCCACCATTCGCCTGGCCAACGTCAACACCAGCGGCAATATCACGCTGGACGGCAACCTGCGCAACCAGAATGGCATGACCATCATCAACAGCGCCAACGGCAACGTCAGCTGGACCGGTGAGCGCAGCGGCTCCACCATCGGCGGCGAAGGCGCGCTGCAATTCCAGCAGAACGGCGTGGCCACGCGCTATGGCGTGTTTAGCAGCTTCAACGATTCCGTGCGCGCCGCGCTGGGCGACGGCAGCGGCCTGGGCGTCAGCCGCATCTATGGCGATGCCAACCCGGATGGCGCCCACCTCGGCCAGAACCTGCTGCACATCACGGCCGGCAGCAGCACCGATGCGATCGCCGATATCCAGTCGGCGCTGAACTTTGCCGTGAGCGGCCCCGGCGTCACCGCCAATGCCGGCGGCGGCTACGCGCTGAACCTGTCGGCCAGCGCCAACAGCGGCCAGCGCGCGCCGCTGACCAGCAACTACTTCATCGACATGGCCACGGCCAGCATTCCGCTGACCATCAGCAAGCGCGCGCTGACGCCGACCATCAGCAGCGGCAGCACCACCTACGGCACCGCTGCCAGCGTGGTCAGCCTGGCCAACATCGTCAACGGCGACAGCGTAGCGCCGGTCGCCACCCGCAACGGCACGGGCGGCATTGTGCTCGACAGCGTTGGCGCCGGCTATGGCTTCGATGTGCGCACCGGCGCCGGCCTGTCCAACTTCACGTTGACCGGCCTGAGCGGCGCGGCGGCGGGCAACTACACGCTGAACCTGGGCGGCGCCATCAACGGCACGCTGTCGGTGGACCGCAAGACGTTAACGGCTTCTACCAGCGGCGGCAACAGCATCTATGGCGACGCCATGGGCTGGGTGAGCTACACGCTGCAAGGCATGCTCAGCGGCGACGACGTCACCGGGCAGACTGCGCTGACCAGCGGCGGCGTGGCGGTGACCGGCACCGCGCGCGTCCCGGTCGGCACCTATGCCTATGCAGTGACCAGCCTCGGCGGGCATGACGTCGCCAATTATCAGCTGGCCAGCAGTGGCAACAGTTATTCGACGTTTAACGTCACGCCACGCACGCTGAACTACAGCATCGACACCGTCAACACGACCTATGGCGTGGCAACCGGCGCCGGCACCGTCCAATTGACCAATCTGCTGCCCGGCGACAATGTCGTGGCAGGCGCAGCCAAAGTGGTGATCGGTGGCGCCAATCTGGCCGGCACCTCAGTCACCACGCGCGCCGGCGACTACGCCATCACCAACAGCGGCTTCAGTGGTAGCGATCTCGGCAACTACGTGCTAGCTGGCAGCAACGCAAACATGCATGTCAGCACCAGAATGCTGTCCTTGAACGACATCCTGGTCACGCAGACCTACGGCGACACCATCGTCGCGCCGCTGCTTGGCATTATCAATGGCGACCATGTCTTCAATGCGCCGTTTGTGCTGTTCGCCGACAGCTACGCTGCAGGCAGCGGTAGCGGCAGCATGCCGGTCGGCGTGTACCGTATCTCGGGCCGGAATGGCCTGAGCGGCCCCGATGCCGCCAACTACTCACTCGGCTATCACGGCGGCATCACGCCAGACTATTCGCTGAGCATCACGCCACGCGCGGTTACCTACAGCTACAGCAATTACAACGCGATCTACGGCAACACGGTGGCGCCGGTCGCGGTGCTGGGCAATGTGGTGGCCGGCGACGTGATCAGCCTGTCCGCCGCCGCCAGCAACGGCGCCGGCAGCCAGGCGGTCGGCGCCACGCTAGGCGCTGGCAGCTACACGCTGACGGGCGGCGTATTGAGCGGCAATGGCGTCGATCCGGCGCAGCCGGCCTCCCGGCGCAACTATGTGCTGGCAACCAGCGGCAACACCACGGCCGACATCACCATCTCGCCGCGCACGCTGAGCTGGACGGTGGGCGCCGGCGCGGCCCAGTACGGCGACGCCGCCACCAATGCGGTCACCTTCGGCGGCATGGGCCTGGTCGGCAACGACGTGGTGCTGCCGAAAGTGCAGGCGCTGGACAGCAACGGCGTGGCGCTGGCGCTGCCCAATGTCGGCAACTATAACGCCGGCGTGACCGCGCTGAGTGGTGCGGCGGCCGGTAACTATGTGCTGGCCGGCAACGGCAACACCACCGGCACGCTGAACGTGATACCGAAACAGATCACCTTCAGCTTCGCCAATCCGGAATCGACCTACGGCAACCTGGCGACGCCGGTGATGTTGAGCGGCTTCGTCGGCAACGACGGCGCTGCGGCACAATTGCAGGTGACCGTGCACCGCGGCCAGGATAGCGTGGTGCTGACCGACCGCACACCGGTCGGCAGCTACACCGTGGACGCGTCGGTGGCGAGCTTCAGCAATCCCAATTATGCGATGCCGTCCGCCAGCAACGTCAACGGCGTCCTGACCATCAAGCCACGCCCGATCACCTATGACGTGGGCTCGGCCACCATCGTGTACGGCAATACCATCCCGAGTACCACCGCCACGCTGAACGGCGTGCTAAGCGGCGATACTGTCGCGGCCTACGCCTCGGGCAACATCAACCACACCATCCTGCCGGTCGGCCAGTATCCACTCGGCTATAACGGCACGCCGCTGCTGTATGGCCGCGACGCCGCCAATTACCAGGTGGCCGGCCAGAACGCCGCCGGCATGCTGACCGTCACGCCCAAGCCGCTCACCTACATCAACTTGCTGGACGGTGGCGCCTCCTATACCTACGGCACGCTCACCCGCCTACCGCAGATCACCACCTTGCTCAACGGCGGCGTGGTGGACGGCGACAACGTCTCACTGAGCCCCTCCAGCTTCAACGGCCTGCACCTCTCCAGCGCCGGCTACCTGGCGGCCGGCACCTATGCCATCAACCCCATGTACCTGGTAGGCGCTGGCGCCAGCAACTACACGCTGGCCGCCGACAGCCAGCAAGACCAGTTGACCATCACCCCGGTCCAGCTGAATTTCGGCTACTACGTGCAGGCGCACGGCGCCAAGCTCGATTCCCAGCTGTACTACGGCAGCACCGCCAGCGTCGGTCTCAGCGCCACCGGCCTCACGCCAGTGACATCGCTGCCCGGCCGCCGCAAGGACGACCTCGGCGCCAGCCTGGTCTTCATGTTGCCGGGCGGCGCCGCCACCACCTTGCCGGACAAGCTGCCCGCAGGCGCCTACAATATCGTGCTGCAGGGCCTGACCGGCGCCGACGCCGGCAACTACGCCGTCAACCAGCTGGCCAGTCCAACGCTGGGCAACGTCATCGTGGCGCCGCGTCCGATCAGCGTCGATATCGCGGCGCAGACCACCCGCACCTACGGCGACCTGCCCGGTGCGATTGCCTCGACCGTCCTCGGTGCACTGCCGGGCGACGATGTGCAGGCCCTGATGCAGGCAACCAACAGCGAAAAATACCAGGTCACGCTGAGCGAGCGCAGCAATGTCGGCAACTACACGATCAGCACCACCGGCCTGACCGGCGCCGACAGCCGCAACTACAAGCTGGTCACCACCGCCACCAGCTGGTACGACCCGCTGTGGAATGTCAACTTCAGCGCCACACCGGGAAAAACGGGCAACCTGACCATCAATCCACGCCCGCTGACCATCAGCTATAGCGGCCCCACCACATCTACTTATCAGGATCTACTGACCGGCACCTTTACCGTGACCGGCATGGCCAACGGCGACACCCTGCCGCTGCAACAGCAACTGGCGTTCGGACTGAGCTCGCCGATCGATGGCGTGGTCGGCAGAGTCAGCGTGGCCAATGAGCGCACCAATGTGGGCAGCTATCGCTACTACATTAATTTCATGGGCGACACCAGCAACTACACCTACTCGAAGGACATCACCACGCTGACCATCGTGCCGCGCACCATCGCGATCAACATTCCGGACGTCAGTGCGGTCTATCTGGATACGCTGCCTGTGCGGCCGCGGTCGACCGTCACCGGCCTGCGTCAGCCTGAGGACCTGGAACTGCCGCTGGAGATCATCGGCGCCAACGGCAAGCCCATCGCGCCAGGCGACTATTCGACCACCGACGTCGGCGTCTACCAGATCCAGCCGGTCGGCCTGAGTAAAAATTACAACTTGGACACGGCCAATTCCCACTACGGCAAGTTCACCATGAATCCGACGCAAATCCACCTGGATACGCCGGCGCCATCCACGCTCACCTACGGCACCTTGCTGAGTTTCGGCAGCCTGGAGTATTGGAAACCGCTGGCCGTAATGGGCTCGGGCGCGATGGGCCTGTCGCTCAACATCACGGGCACCGGCATCCCCACCACGCAACTGGCGGCGCTGGCGACGCCCGAGGGCGGCGCGGCCCAGAACCAGACGCTGACCCAGCGTCTGGACGTCGGCGATTACAGCTACCAGCTGACGCTGGGCGGCGAGAAGGCCAGGAACTTCACGCTGGTCGGCACCACCGGCGGCAACCTGACCGTCACGCCGAAGCTGCTGACCTACACCGTCGACAACGCCTCCGGCCAGTACGGCAACTACAAGTCGTGTAACGGCAATAATTGCTACTACTGGAATCCCGGCATCGACCTCGGCACGGCCCGCCTCACCGGCGTGCAGAGCGGCGATACCATCAACGGCACCGTGGCCCTGCTCGACACGCTCGGCAATCCGGTTGTGATCGACAGCAAAACCGCAGTCGGCACGTATTTAGAAGTGGTGACCGGCCTCACCGGCGATAAGGTGCACAACTACCGCATCGCGCCGGGCGGCAGCGCCCCCGGCCTCATGCAGATCACGCCGATGTGGCTCAGTTTCGCCACCACCAGCGGAATTTTCCTGGGCGGCTACGGCTTTGCCGGTACGCCGGGCGTGCCGACGCTGCGCGGACCGGACGGCGCCGTGCTGCCGAATGGCGACCAGGTGGAGGGGCTGGTCACCGCCCACGACCCGTCTGGCCGCATCGTGGCCAACCTCAACCAGTTGATGGCCGGCCGCTACACCTTTACCGTGGACGGTCTGACCGGCAAGGACGCCGGCAACTACCGCCTGATCCGCTTCAACTCCAACGGTTCGTATGGGGCCAACGACGTCGGCACGCTGGACGTGTATGCCGACACCACGCTGGGCCTGGGCCTGGTGCAGCAGGTGACGCCGCCACCGGCGCCACCGCCGCCGCCGGCGCCGCCGATCGTCAAAGTGCCGCAGTCCAACACGCCGACGCCGGAATTCAACCAGATCGCCAGCATCGTGCCAACCAGCACCCCGATCCTGACCGCGCAGACGCAGATCGGCAACAGCACCGTCACGGTGGAGGCCAGCACCTCCGGCGTGACGGTGCGGGCGCCGGCGCTGGGCATGGTGGCCGACGATGGCGGCATCCGCTTCACCAGCGGCTCCGGTACCAGCGGCGCCACCGATACCACCCGTCCGCCCACCACCACCGGCGCCAGCGGCGACACCAACGTCGGCCTGACCAGCGTGGGCGTGAGCGGCGCGGCGGCAGCCGGCGCCGAGGGTGGCGCCAGCCTGGGCGACAACGCCAGCATTTCGGCGCAAGCCCAGGCCACCATCGACGCGCTGGCCAAGGTCGGCATCACCGGCGTGACCGTGACCGCCAACGCCAGCGTCCACAGCGATGTGGAGCTCAACTTCGGCCCCGGCTACGCCTCGGTCGGCGTGCAGGGCGACGCCAGCGTCAACATCACCATCAGCCGCACCGGCGCCCACATCGTCGCCGATGCCAGCGCCGGCGTGAACGCCGATGTCGGCGTCAGCGACCATGTCGGCGGTGTCGGCACGGTCAGCGGCAACGTCGGCGCCGGCGCCTTCGTCTACGCGCGGTCGGATACCCAGTACGGCTACGCGAATGGCAGGGTCACCACCACGGTCGACGAATCGGTCGGCGTCGGCGCCCGCATCGGCGCCTCGGGCGGCGTTTCCGGCAGTGTCGGCAGCGTCGAAGCGGGCGCCACGCTGTATTCGCCCGGCTCGGTCGGCATCGGTTTCAGCTGGACCGGCGGCTATTCGGACGGTGCGGTGACGGTCGGCTTCGACCTCGGCGCCAAGCTCGGCATCGGCGGCCTGGACCTGAAGCTCAACTTCACCATCGATCCGATGGCGGGCATGAACGCGATTGCCAACAGCAGCTTTGCTTCGTGGCTGTTCAGCGCGTTTGGCGGCTCCACCTATGACGAGCGCGAAACCGAAACCAATGAAAACAACCATGGCGCCGACCTGAAGAACGATCCGGTGACCCGCTTCGCCTTCCTCAAATCGCACACCAACTGGCAGAACGCCTACAAGGACCAGACCGACAACAAGGCCTTCTACGCCAACTACCAGGCGCTGCTGGACAGGACCGCCGCCGTCACCAAGCGCGAGGCCGATGCCCAGGCCACCTTCCTGGACCTGCTGAAGACCGATCCGGCCAAGGCGGTGGCCTACGCCCACGCCGGCAACCTGGCCCAACTGAACGGCGCCGAAAATGACCTGACCAACAACGCCAAGGACATGGGCGTGCAACTGGCCGTCAAGGACGGCAAGCTGGCCTATGTCAGCATTTCGAAATAAGGAGCAACGATGACATTACAACGACAACTGATCGCCGCCGCTGCCGGCGCCCTGCTGCTGGCCCAGGCCCAGGCCCAGAACGGGCCGGAACTATCGCTCAGCGGCCAGCCGCGCTCGTGGCTGGTGCAAGGCCGCGCCTGGCAGTCGGAAGGCTATGAAGGCGCGCGCTGGGGCATGAGCGTGGAGCAAGTCAAAGCGGTGATTGCCGCCGCCCACCCACAGGCGCTGGCCACGCTCAAACAGCAGACCGACCTGGAAACCCGCACCCTGGGCATGGCGGTGGTGCTGCCGTCGCTGGCGCCGGGACCGGGTCCGGTCACCATCAGCTATGTGTTCGGCGCCACTCGCCACGGCCTGATCGCCGTGCACCTGACCTGGGTGCAGCCAGGCAATCCATCCGAGCCCCAGCGCCAGGCGCTGCTGAAGGCCGGCACCGAACTGGCCAGCGGCCTGGTCGGCTTCCGCTGGCCGGAGCTGGGCACGACCCGCGGCCAGGTGCGCGGTCCCGGCGCACTGGTACTATTTTCCGGCCGCGACCCGGCCGGCGGCGGCGTCGAGATCCGCCTCGACGGCATCAGCTACGATGTCGAGCGCCGTGGCGCGCCCGGCCAGACCGACCATAAAACGGCGCCGCCCGGACCGGCCGGTCTGCGCCTGTCCTATGTTGCCAGTCTCGACAATCCCGACGTTTACCAGATCCCGCCCGGCTCCTTTTGAGCAGGCCCAGCAAGAAAGCACACCATGTCCAACCGATTCTTCCGCCAACTGACTGTTCTCATGACCTTCGCCATCGCCACTGCCGTCCAGGCCCAGGCGCCAGTCCCTGCGCCTTCGCCAGCCGCGCCCGCCGCACCGGCGCTCCACGTGATCACCGGCTTCCGCAGCGCTCACTTCGGTATGACTGAAGCCGAAGTCCGGCAGGCGGTGCAGCACGACTTCCCGGCCGACGCCGCCGGCCTGCGCGCCTTCGACAACCCTACCGAACGCACCCGTGTGCTGGCGGTCGGCTTGCTGAAGCTGGAACCGGGACCGGCCTCCGCCGCCGTCAGCTACATCTTCGGCGCCACTTCGCACCAGTTGATCCAGGTCAACGTCGTGTGGACCACCGGCGAACAGCCGAGCGAACAGGAGCGCGCGCAGATCGCCGCCGCCGGTTTCCAGCTGACCTCGTATTTCCGTGAATTGACGTGGGAACCGGGCCACACCGGCAGCGGCGCGTCGCGCGCTCCCGGCGTGCTGACCCTGTTCACCGGCGTGGACAGCAAGAATGCCGTGGTAGAAGTGCGCCTGAGCGGCGTCGCGGTGGGCAAGGCGGCGCAGCCCGCCGGCCCAACCCAGCTGCGCCTGGCATACGCGGCCAAAGCCGGCCAGCCGGATGTGGCGCCGGCGCCGAAACCAGGCTCGTTCTGATCGCGCGGCCGTCGCAAGACGGCCGCATCCATCATCAAATGCAGCGTGCAAAGCAAAAGGGCCTGAAGATTTCTCTTCAGGCCCTTCTACTTACGAATTTTGGTGCGGCTGGCAGGAATCGAACCCACGACCCCTTGGTTCGTAGCCAAGTACTCTATCCAGCTGAGCTACAGCCGCATTGTGCAAGCATTATAAAGCATTCATTTCGTTTTGCAAAGCGCGATATTTTCTATCGTTTAATCGGTCCGGCGTACGAAACACCAAATCAATCACTTTGCAAACAGCTTTACTGCAAGCCTTTCAAACAGCATGCCGTTCGAAAGAAGCAGCATTATAGGGACGCCGCCCCGGCTTGTCCAGTCCTCTGTGCGTGGCCCAGGTTCAGGTGCCGAATTCGGCCGCCGCCTTGGCCGACCACAACGCCTCGTTGTAGGACGGATACGGATCGCCATAACAGTCGATATGGCCGTCGGCCCCGACAAACTTGATCCACCAGCCGGCGCTGTCCGACAGGATGGCGATATCGCCCTCGCGGCAATGCCCGACTATCTCCTCGCCCGCCGCCAATACCACGATCTTCACCTTGCGGTGCTTGATAACTTCAGCCATGTTTCCCTCGCTTCATTCATGCCAGTGATTGCGCACATTACGAATTTGAATTTGCATTCTTTTGCGCGTTGCAGCATCATGCAGTTGTCTCCTCTATTCTCCTCCAAGGAAATAGATTTAGCCCGCTCCTGTAGCGGGCTTTTTTTTTACCGTGTAGGATGCACTCAGCTGTGCCTTTTAACAAGACAGATAGAAGACAGATAACAGAGAGCGCCCGCATCGAATGAATCACCCTGCCGCCGTCACGCCGCCAACGCCCGACTGGTCACAAACCGCCCTTGGCGATGCCGCCAGTTGGCCCCCCAGCCTGCGCCTGACCATCGACATCCTGCTGAACTCCCCGCAAGCCATGCTGCTGATGTGGGGACCACAGCAAATCATGGTTTACAACGAAGCTTACGCCGCCCTGATCGGCTTGCCCAGCCTGCGCCCGCCCGGCGGCCATGTGCCATCCATGCAGCCGGCCGCCTGGAGCTGGAGCAGCGCCGCCCTGGCCCCGGTCCGCGCAGGCCGCAGCCTGAGCTATCGCGGCTGCAACCTGCCGCTGTGGCGCGATGGCCGCATGGAACAGCAGGCGCTGGACCTGTACTACACGCCGGTGACCGGCGACGACGGCGTGGCCGGCATCCTGTGCACGCTGGCGCTGGCCCGTCCGGCCGCCTCGGCCGACAACCAGGCGCCGCTGCGCCTGCTGGTAGTGGAAGACAACAACGACGCCCGTTACCTGGTGTGCGAAACCCTGCGCGCGCTCGGCCACGAAGTGGAAGCCGTGGCCAGCGGCGAAGACGCGCTGCCGATGCTGGCCCAGCACCAGTTCGACGTGTTGTTCACTGACGTCAGCCTGCCCGGCATGTCCGGCGTCGACCTGGCCCGCCAGGCCTTGCAACAGCGGCCTGACCTGGCGATATTGTTCGCCTCCGGCTATGGCGACGAGCTGACCCGGCGCCTGGAATTCTCGGCCCAGTCATTGCAAAAACCTTACGATATCGAGCAACTGCAAACCATGCTGGAACAAATCGCCGCAACGCTGCGCGGCGGCTGATTGGCAGCCGCCGCGGCGGACTGCCAACCGTGCGGAGGCGGCGCGGGGGTTGGGGCTAGAATGAATGCATGATAGTTCAGAACGACTCCAGCGGCCCCTTGCCTCTTGCGCCGGACGCGCACGAAGAGTTGTTGCGCGCCAGGGAAGCCTTGCATCTCAGCCAACTGGAACTGCGCGCCCTCGCCAACTCCATGCCGCAACTGGCCTGGATCGCCGAGCAGGATGGCGCCATGGTCTGGTACAACCAGCGCTGGTACGACTACACCGGCACCACGCCCGACCAGATGACCGACAACGGCTGGCAGCGCGTCTACGCGCCGGACTGCCTGGCCGCCATGATGGCCCACTGGGAACAATCCTGCCGCAGCGGCACGCCGTTTGAACTGGAAGTGCCGATCCGCAGCGCCAGCGGCGAGTTCCGCTGGTTCCTGATGCTGGCCAACCCGGTCCACCGCACCGACGGCAGCGTGTTGCGCTGGTTCGGCACCTGCACCGATGTCGACCAAGTCAAGCGCGCGCAGGAAGCCTTGCGCGATGAAACCGCCGTGCTGGAGCTGCTCAACCGCACCGGCGCCGCGCTGGCCTCGCAGCGCGACCTCAATCCCTTGCTGCAAGATGTCACCGACGCCGCCACCAGCATCAGCGGCGCCCGCTTTGGCGCGTTCTTTTACCACACCACCAACGGCGCCGGCGACACCATGGCGCCGCACACGCTGTCGACCGGCGCTGCCGACACCTTCGCCCATTTCGCCGAGGAGCGCGCCGCCACCCTGTTCGGCCCCAGCATGCGCGGAGAAGGCGCGGTGCGCTGCGACGATCTGGCGCCGGACGGGCCGCCGGGCCAGCAACTGGTGCGCAGCTACCTGGCGATGCCGGTGGCGCTGCGCAGCGGCGCGGTAATCGGCTGCCTGATGTTCGGCCATCCGGAACCGGGCATGTTCAGCGAGCGCACCGAACGCATCATCCGCGCCATTGCCGCCCAGGCCGCTGTCGCGATCGACAACGCGCAACTGTACGAAGCCTCGCAACGCGCCGCCGAAGAGCGCAAGCTGTTGCTCGATTCCGAGCGTCAGGCGCGCGCCGAGGCCGAACACACCAGCCAGCTGAAGGATGAATTCCTGGCCACCCTGTCGCACGAGCTGCGCACGCCGCTGACCGCCATTCTCGGCTGGGCCCAGGTGCTGCGCCGAGGCAACCGCGGCGAGGCCGACCTGCACCGCGGCCTGCTCACCATCGAACGCAACGCCCGCACCCAGGCCCAGCTGATCGAAGACTTGCTGGACATGAGCAGCATCGCCTCCGGCCGCGTCAAGCTGGAAATGCAGACGCTGGGGCCGGCCGCCATTGCCGCCGCCGCCATCGAATCGGTGCGCGCCGCCGCCGAGGCCAAGCAGATCCGCATCGACAAGGAATTTGCCGCCATGCCCGGCATGGTGGTGGGCGATGCGCACCGCCTGCAACAAATCCTGTGGAATTTGCTGAGCAACGCGCTGAAGTTCACGCCGCGCGGCGGCACGGTCACCGTGGGTGTGCAACGCGAGGGAGACCAGATCGCCATCAGCGTGCGCGACAGCGGCATCGGCATTCCACCCGACTTCCTCAGCCATGTATTCGAGCGCTTCCGCCAAGCCGACGCCACCACCACCCGCGAACACGGCGGCCTGGGGCTGGGACTGGCCATCGTCAAACATCTGGTCGAGCAGCATGGCGGCACCATCAGCGTGGCCAGCGCGGGCGAAGGCCATGGCGCCTGCTTCACGCTGCGGCTGCCGCGCCACGATGCCCAGCTGGCGGCCGCCGATCCGCTGACGCCGGGCGCCGACACGCATGGTGCGGCGCATGATTTGTCCGGCCTGCAAGTGCTGGTGGTCGACGACGAGGACGATGCGCGCGAACTGATACGGCGCATCCTGTCCGACTGCAATGCCGACGTGCTGACCGCCGCCACTGCTACCGAGGCCTTGCTGTTGCTGCAACACGAGCGGCCGGACCTGATGGTCAGCGATCTCGGCATGCCGGAGGTCGACGGCTACGGCCTGCTGGACCGCATCCGCGCGCTGGGGCCGGCGCGCGGCGGCGATCTGCCGGCCATCGCGCTGACCGCATTTGCCCGTTCGGAAGACCGTATCAAGGCGCTGTCCAGCGGTTTCCTGGCGCACATCGCCAAGCCGGTCGAGCCGACCGAGTTGATCGCCAAGGTGGCCGCCATGGGCGCGGCCCGCCGTCTCGCCTGAAATCGATATCACCATAATCATAAGCGTGATTAAATTTCCATGAGGCAACTTTACAACTCCTACTTTATGACGCGGCAATGTCCTACAAGCAATCCCACAAAGTCTTGATACACTACAAAACTGCATAAAACAGCGTGGAATAATTTCCGCATAGAAATAAATATGCTTGTGTGCGCCGCACCACCCGAACATTGCGCTATTATCGAATTACTATTAAACGTAAAAGACTGAGACCATCATGCCGAGCCGAGACGAAATCCTGAACGCCAAGATCCTGGTGGTGGATGACAGCGCCGACAACGTCGAACTGATGTTGGAGATTTTGCGCGAGGCCGGCTATACGGATGTGTCTTCCACCATGCTGCCGGAACAGGTGTGTCCGCTGCACCGCCAGCAGTGCTACGACCTGATTCTGCTGGACCTGCAAATGCCCGGCCTGAACGGCTTCCAGGTCATGAAGGGCCTGAAGGAAATCGAACAGGGCGGCTATCTGCCGGTGCTGGCGCTAACCGCCCAGCCAAGCTTCAAGATCGCCGCACTGGAAGCCGGCGCGCGCGACTTCATCAGCAAGCCCTTCGACCTGCTGGAAGTCCACAAACGCATCCACAATATGCTGGAAGTACGCCTGCTATACAAGGAACTGGCACAGTACAGCCGCCAGCAGCAGGAACTGGCACTGCACGATCCGCTGACCGCCCTGCCCAACCGCCGGCTGCTGGAAGACCGCATCGCCACCGTCTTGCAGCATGCCGCGCGCCAGCAGAACAAGGCTGCCGTCATGTATCTGGACCTGGACGGTTTCAAGACCATCAACGACACCCACGGCCACGCCTACGGTGACGACATCCTCAAGCAGGTGGCGCAGCGCCTGGTCGGCTGCTCGCGCAAAGAAGACACCGTGGCGCGCGTTGGCGGCGACGAGTTCGTCATCGTCATGGGCGACATCGCCCATGTCGGCGACACCCAGGAGCCGGCCAACAAGCTGATTGAGGCAGTCGCCCAGCCGTATGTCGTCAACGGCCTGACGCTGCAACTGTCGACCAGCATCGGCGTCGCCCTGTTCCCGGACGACGCTACCGAAGTGGCGGCGTTGATTGCTGCTGCGGATGGCGCCCTGTACGAAGCCAAGCGCTCCGGCAAGAACCGCTGCTGCACCGCGCAGTCGATGCGCAACCAGCCCACCGCCCACCACACACTGTCTCCCACGCTGGCATGAAAAAAGCGGGCCGCGGCCCGCTTTTTTTGTATGACAGCAGCGCTTAGTGCGCCGCTTCTTCCTTCAGTCCGGTCTTGGTCGACTCTTCCACCTTGCCGGCATGCTGATGGTCTTCATGCGCGTTCACCACATCCGGAGGGACTTCAATGCGGGTAATACCGGAATCAATCGAGACTGGATCGCTGGCCGGGAAAGTCATTTCCACGGCGCTGTCCAGCAGCGTTTCGCGCGCCTGCTCGGCCGGCGTTTCCTGTTCCAGCTCGGCCAGGGTAGTGATCGCCACCGCCCATTTGACGAACTCCAGATTGGCCAGGTCGCGCACCGTGACCACGTTGAAGGCTTGCGTCAACGCTTTGGCGTCCTTGGCGCTCAGACCGCGCAAGGCACTGGTTGGTGCATCGGCCAGCGCGCGGAAGCTGTGGCCCACATATTCTTTGTCCACGACAGTATCGATGTTCATGATGGAATCCTTTCAGTTGACGTCCTGGCCCACTGTGACAGCAAGGGGCCGGCGGGTCTGTGCGGAAGCGAACGCAGTCCGGTCTGCCCCCCTTCCCGCGTTCGGTTCAACTCGGCTGTTTTTGACTTTCATTTACCCCCTTGTTATGATCAATTGTGCATCTTGCCGCGTGCAGAGAACCCGTGCCTAACGTGCCTAAAATCGACAAACCCAAGATCCTGGTCGTCAATGACGACGCCAACAGCCTGTTCGCGCTGACCAGCCTGCTCGCCCAATGGGCCGAGCAGGAAGCCTATGAAGTCCTGGCCGCACGCTCGGGCCAGGATGCGCTACGCCAGGTGCTGATGCACGACTTCGCCGTCATCCTGCTCGACGTCAATATGCCCGGCATGGACGGCTTTGAAACCGCCGAAGCGATCCACGCCCGCGCGCGCTCGGCCGACATCCCCATCATCTTCATCACCGCCTTCCTCGCCGACGAACTGGACCGCCTGAAGGCCTACCAGCACGGCGCCGTCGATTTCCTGTTCACGCCGGTCATCCCGCAGGTGCTGTACGCCAAGATCGCGGTGTTCGTGGCCTTGGCCATGAAGAACGAGGAACTGAAGAAGCAGGCGCGCCAGCTCAGCCAGCGCACCACCGAACTGACCGCCACCAATCAGCGCCTGACCCGTGAAATCGAAGAACGCAAGTCGATGGAGCGGCAGAACCATGCCAAGGATGAATTCCTCGCCATGCTGGGCCACGAGCTGCGCAATCCGCTCAGTGCCATCAGCAGCGCCGCTTCGCTGATCGGCCTGCCTGGCGTATCGGTCGATGGCGTGCAGCGCGCCAAGAAAATCATTCAGCGCCAGAGCCAGCACCTGGGCCGCATCGTCGACGATTTGCTGGACCTGTCACGCGCCATGTCCGGCAAGATTTTGCTGAACCGCGTGCCGCTCGACCTGGCCAAGCTGGTGGCAACCTCATTGGAAACCTGCCGCGCCACCGGCCGCAGCACCGACTACGATCTGGTGCAGGACCTGGACGCCGGCTGGATCGACGGCGATCCGACCCGGCTGGAACAAATCACCAGCAACCTGCTGGATAACGCCCTCAAGTACACGCCGCCGGGCGGCCGCGTCGAAGTCCGTACCTGGACCGAGAACGACGACGTAGTGCTGAGCGTGCGCGACACCGGGGTCGGCATCGCCGCCGAGCTGTTGCCGCATGTGTTCGATGTATTCGTCCAGGGCAGCAGCACGCTGGACCGTTCACAAGGCGGGCTGGGCATCGGCCTGTCGCTGGTGCGCCGGCTGGCCGAACTGCATGGCGGCGGCATCGACGCCGAAAGCGCCGGCGAGAACCGAGGCAGCACCTTCACGCTGCGCATGCCGCGCATCGAGCACCAGGTGGCGCCGTTGTCGCCGCCGGTGTCGTCGCTGAGCGACCACGGCAAGCCGCGCGTGCTGCTGATCGAAGACAACGACGACGGCCGCGAAATGATGACCATGATGCTCGGCGGTTACGGCTACGACGTCACCTCGGCCGCCGACGGCCTGCTGGGGCTGGACGCCGCGCGCGACCACCAGCCCGACCTGGCGCTGGTCGACATCGGCCTGCCCGGCATCGACGGCTACGAAGTGGCGCGCCGGCTGCGCGCCGACCCGGCCACGCGCGACATCAAGCTGATCGCCCTCACCGGTTACGGCCTGGCGGAAGACCTGCGCCGCGTGATGGAAGCTGGCTTCGACCGCCACCTGGTCAAGCCGGTCGATATTGACCAGTTGATGGAGGTGATCGATACCTGTGCGCAGGTGCCGGTCAAACAATAGCGCAGCAGCCGCGCACGCTTGCACCACGGTGCGCCACGACCGTCAAAGCTCGGGTATGATCGGGTCACACCGTCGTCCGTCTGACTTTAACGAGAAAAACCCATGTCCGTACCGGCATCGCAAGAACCACCTACTCCACCGGCAGATGCCCTGCGCAGCGCCGACCTGAGCGACCTGCTCGGCCACGTTCACACTTGCTGGGATAACGAACGGCGCTCCCTGTCGCGCCAGCTGCACGACAGCCTGGGCTCGTCGCTGACGGCGCTCACCATGCACCTCGGCCTGCTGATGCAAAAGCTGCCGCCGGAACCGGCCTTGCAGGACCGCGCCGGCCACATGAAAAAGCTGCTGGGCCAGATCGTCGAAACCAACCGCCAGATGCAGCTCAAGCTGTGGAACGACAAGCTGGAATTCCTCGGCGTGCGCGTGGCGCTGGATGAGCTGGTGGAGCAGTTCGGCCAGCAGCAAGGCATCACCGCCCGTTGCAGCCTGCCGGAAGAAGAACTGGATTGCCCGCGCAGCCACGGCATCGTGCTGCTGCACACGCTGGAAGAAGGGCTGCGCAACATCACCGCCCACGCGCAGGCGAGCGAAGTCGACGTCATCGTTGACGACAACGAAGATGAAGTGATGCTGACGGTGAAGGATAACGGCGTCGGCCTGAGCGGCCCGGTGCTGGCGGAACAAAGCCTCTCGGCCGGCAAGTTCGGCCTGCGCATGGCGCGCGAACGCGCCGCCTATCTGGGCGGCACGCTGACCTTGTCGGCCGGCCCCGAGCGCGGCGTCACCTTGACGATGATCCTGCCCAAGCCGGCCAAGCCTGCTTAATGTAGTTTAACTAAAGGGGTGGTACGCTTGATCAGGAAGCGCGCCACCGCCAGCACCGCCGTGCGCACCGTGCCCAGCACCGCCTGGTGGTGCATCAGGTGCAGGCTGACGTACATCATGCGCGCGACGAAGCCGTCGACAAACCAGCTCAATCCCTTCAGCGATCCCATCAGGCTGCCCACCGAAGTGGACTGGCCGAACGACACCAGCGAACCATAATCGCGGTACTCATACGGCTTGCTCTGCGGCGGCTTGCCGTTTTGCTGGCGCATGAAGGTCTCCAGCAGATAATCCGCCATCTGGTGCGCAGCTTGCGCGCGTGGCGGCACCAGCTTGCCGTCGGCCCCGACGCAGGCGGCACAGTCGCCCAGCGCGAAAATATAATCGAAGCCCTTGACCGCCAGTGTGCCGTCCACATCCAGCTGGCCGGATTTGACGGTCGGCAGGCCCAGCGTCTTGAGGAAATCCGGCGCCTTGATGCCGGCCGCCCACACCACGATTTGTGCCGGGTAATGCGTCTCGCCAGCAGTCACACCGGCGCCATCGATGGCGGTGACGCGGGTGTCGGTGACAACGGATACGGCGCGCTGGCGCAGCAATTCCAGCGCGGCGCTGGAGACCTTTTCCGGCAGCGGCGCCAGGATGCGCGGCGCCCCTTCCAGTAAGGTGATGCGCACATCGCGCTCAGCCTGCAACTGGCGGAAACCGTAAGTGGCATACACGCCGCTGGCTTCGCGCAGCTCAGCCGCCAGCTCAACGCCGGTGGCGCCGCCGCCGATGATGACCACATCCACGCCAGCGTCAGCGTTGACGCTCTTTTTCAATTCAGCCAAGGTCAGCAGCTTGAGTAGCGACAGGCGGAAGCGCTCGGCATCTTCGGTGGCGTTCAGCGAAATGGTGTGCTCGGCGGCGCCGGGCACGCCGAAGTAATTCGAGGTGCTACCGACCGCGACCACCAGCTTTTCAAAGCTGACCTGACGCTCGGGCAGGATTTCTTCCTGATGATCGTCGCCGGCAACGATGGCGCCGACCGTCAGCACGCGCTGCTGGGCGTCCAGCGCCAGCATCGGGCCGTAGACGAAAGTGAAATGGTTGTCGTGGGCCAGCATCTGGTAGGACAGGCCTTCCTGGTGCACATCCAGCGTACCGGCCGCAACTTCGTGCAGCGACGGTTTCCAGATGTGGAACAGACGGCTGTCGACCAGCATGACCGCTTGCGGTCCCAGTTTTCGCCCCAGTTTGCAGGCAAGCTCCAGCCCGCCTGCTCCGCCGCCAACAATCACGTATTTACTCTGCAAAACTTCCTCCTGTGGCGGCGCTTGCCGCCGGTTTAACGGTCGTGCCGGTCGTGGCCGCGGCCGTGGTCATCGCCGCGATCGTGACCACGGTCGTGCCCGCGATCATGGCCCGGGCCTGGACCGCGATGATCGCGGCGGTCGTCACGGAATTCCGGGCGGCCCGGTCCACCATGACCATGATGCTCGCGGTAACGCGGCACGTATTCATTGTTGTACCACTGATCCTGCACGAAATACACTCTCTGATTGCAGGCATGGTAAGCATGGCAATGTTTCGACCAATGCTTGGCATGGCCCGGCGGCACGCGCAGATAGATCGGCGCCGCCTCCACATAACGCACAGGACGCTCGACGATGACCGGCTGGCGGTACAACACCTGTGGCTGCGGGTAGTCACCCACGTCGATGCGGCCGTAAAAACCCGGCTGGCCGACGCTGATGGAAACACCGACATCGGCGGCAAAGGCAGAGGCGGACAACACCAGCAGGCTGGCGGCGAGGATCTTGGCTTTCATGATGAGTCTCGATTCGTGTTACGAGCGAACTTGCTCATCAATTAGCATAATAGACGTTCCGCGCAAAGTCTGTGCGCTGACGAACATAAATGTCCTGTGCTAAACTAATGGTTCGATATCTAACGATTAGCCATGAAATAATATGTCGTCTATAGAAGAACGTTTCTCGGCCGCGCTGCACGGCTCGGCCCGCGCCTGGCGGCTGGCGATTGACCGCCGCCTCAAGCATCTGGGATTGAGCCAGGCCAGCTGGATGGCCATCGCCCTGACCGCCAAGGAAAAAGAACCGCCGTCGCAAACCCGGCTGGCCGCGCGCGCCGGCGTGGAAGATCCGACCATGGTGTCCACCGTCGACCGCCTGGTGAAGGCCGGCTTCATGGTGCGCACGCCGTCCGAAACCGACCGCCGCGTCAAGCTGCTGAGCCTGACGCCGGCCGGACAGGCAGTCTATGAAACCGTGTGGCAGGAAGCCGAAGCCGTGCGCCGCGAACTGCTGGGCAAGGTCGATCCCGAGATGCTGCAAACCGTCACCCTGTTCCTGGAAGCCATCCAGACCAATATCGAGTCGCTGTCATGAGCACTGCCGTTGCCAACGGCGTCCCCGCCGCTGCCGATGATGGCCTGAACCGCCGCATGATCACCGTCTCGATCATGCTGGCCACCATCATCCAGGCGCTGGACGGCACCATCGCCAACGTCGCGCTGCCGCACATGCAGGGCAGCCTGTCGGCCTCGCAGGACCAGATCACCTGGGTGCTGACCTCGTTCATCGTGGCCGCCGCCATCGCCACGCCACTGACCGGCTGGCTGTGCGACCGCTTCGGCCAGAAGAACATCTTCCTGACCTCGGTGGCCGGCTTCACCATCGCCTCCGTGCTGTGCGGATTGTCCGGCACGCTGAGCGAAATCGTCATTGCGCGTCTGCTGCAAGGCGTGTTCGGCGCCGCGCTGGTGCCGCTGTCGCAGGCCACGCTGCTGGACATCAATCCGCGCGAAAAGCACGGCTCGGCCATGGCCGTGTGGGGCATGGGCGTGATGATCGGCCCGATTCTCGGCCCGACGCTGGGCGGTTGGCTGACCGACAGCTACGACTGGCGCTGGGTGTTCTTCATCAACATCCCGATCGGCGCCATGGCGTTCTACGGCATCTGGCGCTACATCCGCAAGACCGACGCACCGCGCAAGATGAAGTTCGACGCGTTCGGCTTTGCCACCTTGAGCCTGTCCATTGGCGCCTTGCAGATGCTGCTCGACCGCGGCGAACAGAACGACTGGTTCAGCGCCACCGAAACCTGGGTGGAAGCCATCATCCTGGCGCTGAGCTTTGCCTACTTTATCGCGCACACGGCCACGCGGCCGGCCGGCAAATCGTTCTTCGACTACCGGCTGCTCAAGAACGCCAACTACGTCAGCGGCCTGCTGTTCATCTTCATCGTCGGCCTGGTGCTGTTTGCCACCCGCGCGCTGACGCCGTCCATGCTGCAAAGCCTGATGGGCTATCCGGCCAAGATCGCCGGCCTGGTGACGGCGCCAAGCGGCATCGGCACCATGATCGCGATGATGATGGTGGGCCGGCTGGTCGGCAAGGTTGATCTGCGCCTGCTGCTGGGGATAGGCTTTGCCATCACCGCCTTCTCGCTGTGGCAGATGAGCCGCTACACGCTGGTGCTGTCGCAGAGCGATATCGTCTGGCCGGGCGTGATCCAGGGCCTGGGACTGGGCCTGGTGTTCGTGCCGCTGAGCGCCGCGACGTTTGCCACGCTGTCGCCGGAAATGCGCGCCGAAGGTACGGCCATCTACAGCCTGATACGCAATATCGGCAGCTCGATCGGCATCGCGCTGGTGCAAACGCTACTGGTGCGGAACACGCAGACCGTGCACGCCTCGCTGACGGAACACATCACCACCACCAACCCGTCGCTGCTGGACAACCTGGCCACGCCGCAAGCGGCGGCCGCGCTGAATAACGAGATCACGCGCCAGGCGTCGATGATCGCCTATGTCGACGATTTCTGGCTGATGTTTATTTTGACGCTGTGCGTCATCCCGCTGCTGATGCTGATCCGGCCGCCCGCCAAGAGCGCACCAGTGACGGTCGATCACGCCGCCATGGATTGAGGAGAACCGAATGAAAACACTATTACAACCAACCTTGCTCGTCATGGCCTTGGCCCTGGCCGGCTGCGCCGCGATCGCGCCCGACACCCATCCACTGGCCAAGCGCGACATCGCCAGCGCAGAACTGTCGTCCAGCATCAAGCTGGCGCACGAAGGCTGGCCGCAAGCGCAGTGGTGGACCGCCTACCACGACGAACAGCTGAACGCCATCATCAAGCAGGCGCTGGCCGGCGGCCCGTCGCTGGAAGTGGCGGCGGCCCATATCGGCACCGCGCGCTCGTCGCTGTCGCGCAGCCTGGCGGACCTGGGGCTGGAGACTTCGCTGTACGCCAACGCCAACCGCCAGCGCTACTCCGGCACCGGCCTGTTCCCGGCGCCGATCGGCGGCGCTTACTACACCGAAGAGACGCTGCGCCTCGACCTGCGCTACAACTTCGACTGGTGGGGCAAGAACCGCGCGCAAGTGGCGGCCGCCGTCGGCGAACTGAATGCCGGCCGCGCCACCTACGCGGAAGCTGAGCAAGCGCTGGCCGCGTCCATCGCCCAGAGCTACTTCCGCCTGCAAGGCGCGTGGGCGCGACTGGCCAACACCGAGCAACTGGCCGCCACACAAACGGCGCTGGTGCAGGACCAGGCCAAACGCGTGGCGCGCGGCCTGACCACCGCCGACGACCAGCGCGCCGCCGACATGGAACTGAGCCTGATCCGCAAACAGCAGATGCAGCTCAAGTCCGACATCGAGCACGAACGCGAAGCGCTGCGCGCGCTGGCCGGCGCCGACAACACCGCGCTGGCCGACCTGAAACCGGTGACGCTGTCGCCGACGCCGCACGCCCTGCCCGCCCGCCTCGGCATCGAACTGCTGGCGCGCCGCCCGGACTTGCAGGCCGCGCGCTGGAAGCTGGAAGCCTCGCTGAGCCGCATCGACGCCGCCAAGGCCGCGTTCTACCCGGACGTGAACCTGACCGGCTCCATCGGCCTCGATACCGTCAAGGTGGAGAACCTGCTGCAAGCCGCCAGCCGCACGCTGTATCTGGGACCGACGCTGTCGCTGCCGCTGTTCGATAGCAAGCGCCTGGACGCGCAGCTGGACGGCACCCGCACCGCCCGCAACGAACGCATCGCCGAATACAACCAGACCATCATCGAGGCCGTGCGCGACGTGGCGCAAGGCGGCGCACAGCTGCAAGGCATCGAGCAGCAGATTACGCAGCAAACGGCGGCGACTACGTCTGCGCGCGCGCAAGTGGCGTCTGCTCAGGCGCGCATGGATCACGGCCTGGCCAACAACGCCAGCGTGCTGAATGCGCGCCTGGCGCTGCTCAAGCAGCAGGACGCCGACCTTTATCTGCAACAGATCCAACTGCTGGCCGAAGTCGCGCTGACCAACGCGCTGGGCGGCGGCTATCACGAAGAAGCGCCGCTGGCGACTGCATCCAAATAATTCAACGGACATTATCATGAGCACTGACACCACCCAACCTAACGACAAAAAACGCAAGGCCGTACTGGCCGCGATCACGCTGGCCTTCATCGCCGCCGGCGTCGCCTACGCGGCGTATTACGAAATCGTGCTGTCCAAGATCCAGGAGACCGACAACGCCTACGTCGGCGGCAACCTGGTTAACCTGTCGTCGCAGGTGACCGGCAACGTCATCGCCATCCGTGCCGATGAAACGCAGATGGTCCAAGCCGGCGCACCGCTGATCCAGCTGGATGCGGCCGATGCGGACATCGCCTTGCAGCAGGCCGACGCCAAGCTGGGCGCCGCCGTGCGCCAGCAACGCCAGCGTTATGCCGACGTGGCGCAGTACGACGCCACCGTCACGCTGCGCAAGCTGCAACTGAAAAATGCCGAAGACGATCTGGCGCGCCGCAAGCCGCTGGCGGCCGATCACACGGTCTCCGGCGAAGAAGTGGCGCATGCGCGCCAGGCAGTGGACGATGCGCGCGCTGCGATTGCGGTCGCACTCAAGCAGGAAGAAGCGGCCAAGGCCGGCGTCAGCGGCGTAGCGGTGGCGCAGCATCCGGCGGTGCAGGCGGCCAAGGCGGATTATGTGCAGGCGTGGCTGGCTTCACGTCGCAATACCATTCTCGCTCCGGTGTCGGGCTATGTGGCCAAGCGCAGTGTGCAGATCGGCGCGCGCGCCACGCCGGGGACGTCGCTGATGGCCATCGTGCCGCTGGATCAGTTGTGGGTGGATGCCAATTTCAAGGAGTCGGAATTGAAGAATATTCGCGTCGGCCAGCCGGCCAAGGTGGAAGCGGATATGTATGGCAGCAAGGTGGAGTTCCATGGCCGCGTGGTGGGGCTGTCGGCCGGGACGGGTAGCGCGTTCTCGCTGCTGCCGGCGCAGAATGCCAGCGGTAACTGGATCAAGGTGGTTCAGCGCCTGCCGGTGCGGATTGCGCTGGATGCCAAGGAGCTGCAGGAGCATCCGCTGCGGATTGGTCTGTCGACCACGGTGTCGGTCGACATCAGCAAGACCGACGGGCCGGTACTGGGAGCAGCGATGCCGCAAACGCCGGTGTACACCACGCAGGCGCTGAATCAGCCCTTGCAGCAAGCCGCCACCGCAGCCGACGCCATCATCGCGCACAACCTCTAAGCCTTCAGCAGCTCCGTGTCGAGCTGCCGGATTGCCGCCTGCGCCTGCGTGATGACGCGGTCGGCGATCCGCTGGCGCATCCCCGGCACGCGTCCCGCAGCTTCGGCTTCCAGCAAAATCGGCGTCAATACCTGCAAGGCCGAATCGCGGAAGCCTTCCGCCACCTGGTCCAGCTGCACATTGAACGACTGCTCGGCCGCCAGCAGCTGCTTGCGCAACTCCTCTTCAAACGCCAGGCGCTTGTCGCGGATCTCGGTGCGTTTGCGCTTGCCGCCATCGGTGAACCATTTGAACGCCCCTGCCAGCAGCACCGCGCCGCCGACAAACGGCGCCACCGGCGCCACCACCGGCAGCACTACCGCCGCGCCGATCAGATATGCCGCCGTGCCGGTGCTGGCCGCCACCGCCGCGCCGCTGACCAGCGTCACATTGGCCGCCGTATCCAGCTTGTTGACGATGCGCGTGCCGACCCGCAAACGCGGCATCAAGCGCGCCAGCGCTGCATGGTGCTGACGCTGGAACACCGACGCCTGCCCCAGCTTCATCCCCGACTGGAACAGCCGCAGATCTTCCTGCAGCAGATGCAAGGCCTGCTCCTTGCGCCGCACGATGCGGTCCAGCCGCCGCTCCATCTCCTGCCCGAACTGGTTGCGGCCGATGCTGGCCCACACATCCTCGTCTTTCCACTTGTCGGTATTCAGACGGTCGGTCATCGCCAGCTCGATGGCGTTGCCGGCATCGTGCACGGCGTCGTCGATTTCCTCGACCAGCAAGCGGCGCTCGTAGGCGATGCGCTGTTCGACCAGCACCAGCCGCTGCGCCACCTGGTTTTTCATCTCGTTCGCCGCCGTCACCAGCGACGCGGCTGCGGCCTCGCCGACCGCCAGCAGGCGCGCCTGCTCAAGATAGGTGTTGATGTCCTGCGCAATGGCGGCCGTGGTGCCGCTTACCAGTTCGCGCAACTGCACGTGGTCGATTTCGCCGGACTGGAAATGGCGCGCATGATCGACCAGCGCCGGCTGACCGGCGGTGCGGCCGAAGTCCGCCACCGCGTCAGCCACCGAGCGTCCCCGCACCAGGCGGCGCGCCTGCTCGCCCAGATTGGCCAGGATGCCGCGCTCCTCCGATTGCGGCAGGCGGCTCAGGTCGTCCGGCGACACTTTGACCGACAAGGACTTTGCCAGCCGCTGCGCCAATGCGCGGGCGTCGGCGCCGTGCAGCGCCAGCAGCGGGATTACCATGTGCAGCGCCTGTTCGCGCGCGGGCTGGTCGATGCCGGCGCAGCTGCGGCTGAGCGCATTCAGCGCCCAGTCGACTTCGACGCCGGATTCGATGGCGTTCAGCACCAGCGCGGTGAACACGGCGGACGATTGGCCGTCGCCGGCGATGTCGGTGACAGCGGCGAACTGGGCCAGCGTGAGGCTGCCCTGGTTACCGGCAATCGCCCCCACGGCGCGCGCGTAGGCGGAGCTGAAACTCTGGTCGGAAGATAAGTGTTCGTCCAGCGAACGGACGACGAGCTGCGACGACGAACTATTCACGCCTGCTCCAGTTGGTTGTGATGCCATAATGGCATTGTAACTGAAGCGGGCTCAATGAGGCAGGTAGCGGATGAGGGCAATGACGGTGCCGATGGTGATGCCAGTCTGGGCGATGAACATCGTAAACATCCACTTCAACAGGTCAATCTTGAGGTCTTGCAGTTGCCGGCTGATTTCGGCCCGTACCCAGTCCTTGGTCGGAAGCTCCTCCAGAACTTCGGCCAACGCGTCGGCATGCGCCAGCGCTTGGGCAGGCGGTACACCGCCTTCTTCAAGGCGCTTGCGGTATTTGATGGTTTCGATCGCGTTCATGGTTCGATCAGTATGCGCCGCTCGCCGCCGATTGCAAGCGGCGCACTTTGATCTGCATCAACCGGTCGCTAGCGTCAGCGTCTCCTTGATTTCCTCCATGACGACATAGCTTTTCGACTGCGCCGCCCCAGGCAAACTGAGCAGCATATCGCCCAGCAGATTGCGGTACTCCGCCATCTCATGAATCCGCGCCTTGATCAGGTAATCAAAATCTCCCGACACCAGATGACACTCCTGCACCTCCGGAATCCGCAGCACCTCGCGCCGGAACTGCTCGAACGCGGGGCCGGATTTCTGGTTCAGCGTAATCTCCACAAACACCAGCAACTTGGCGCCCAGCGACGGCGGATCGATGCGCGCGTGATAGCCGGTAATCACGCCATCGCGCTCCATGCGCTTGACCCGCTCAATGGTCGGCGTGGTCGACAGCCCCACCTGCTCGCCCAGATCCTTCATCGAGATCCGCCCATCCTCCTGCAGGATCTGCAATATCTTTCTGTCCAGTTTGTCGAGACTTCTGACCGATTCTTTTTGAATTCGCATAAAAATCCACTATTTTTACGAAGATATATAGTAACAAACACTATACAAACGAGAATACCATAGCGGAATATCTGGCAGTTAAATAATCGGGGGACTCTATGCGTGTCGTAATCCTGGGTAGCGGCGTCATCGGCGTCACCAGCGCCTACTATCTGGCCAAAGCCGGCCATGACGTTACCGTACTCGACCGCCAGCCCGGTCCGGCCCTCGAAACCAGCTTCGCCAACGCCGGGCAGATCTCGCCCGGCTACGCATCGCCCTGGGCCGCGCCCGGCATCCCGCTGAAAGCCATGAAGTGGATGCTGCAACGCCACGCCCCGCTGTCGATCACACCCGACGGCACGCTGTTCCAGCTGCAGTGGATGTGGCAGATGCTGCAAAACTGCACCGCCGACCGCTACGCCATCAACAAGGAACGCATGGTGCGCCTGGCCGAGTACAGCCGCGACTGCTTTAAAGCCCTGCGCGCCTCGACCGGTATCGAATACGAAGGCCGCCAGCAAGGCACGACCCAGCTGTTCCGCACCCAAGAGCAGATGGACGCCGCCGCCAAGGACATCAGCGTGCTGGAAGAAACCGGCGTGCCATACGAACTGCTTAGCCGCGAACAACTGGTCGGCGCGGAGCCCGGCCTGGCCCGCAACAAGCTGGTCGGCGGCCTGCGCCTGCCCAACGATGAAACCGGCGACTGCCAGCTGTTCACCACCCGTCTGACTGCCATGGCGGAAGAGCTGGGCGTCAAGTTCCGCTACGGCGTCGATATCACGGGCCTGCTGACAGAAGGCGACGCCATCAAGGGCGTCAAGTGCGGCGACGAACTGGTGACCGCCGAATCCTACGTGGTGGCCATGGGTTCCTACTCGACCGCACTGCTGAAAGACCTGGTGGCAATCCCGGTCTACCCGATGAAGGGCTATTCGATCACCGTACCGATCGTCAACGCCAGCGCAGCGCCGGTCTCGACCATTCTGGACGAAACCTACAAGATCGCCGTCACCCGCTTTGACGACCGCATCCGCGTCGGAGGCATGGCCGAGATCGCCGGCTTCAACACCGACTTGAATCCACGCCGCCGCGAAACGCTGGAAATGGTGGTCAACGACCTGTTCCCCGGCGCCGGCAACACCGCCGCCGCCAGCTTCTGGACCGGCCTGCGTCCAATGACGCCGGACGGCACGCCGATCGTCGGCCGCACCGGCCTGCGCAACCTGTTCATCAACACCGGTCACGGCACCCTGGGCTGGACCATGTCGTGCGGTTCGGCGCAACTGCTGTCGGACCTGATCTCGGCACACCGTCCGGCGATCCGCGCCGACGACCTGTCGGTCAGCCGCTACAACACCACCCGCACCACCCGCCAGCCGCAACTGGCCAACGCCTGACCGGCGTCCCTTCACCACGGACGCGGCGCCCGATCAGCGCGCCGCGTCCGCCTTATTTCCCGCGCCCAGCCCGCTTGCGCGTCATCATCTGTCGCATTGCCGCCCTATCTGCCGTCGAACCCGCAACAACGCCTGCATGAGCGTTGAGATTGGGGCCAAGCCTGCGTATAATTTTGACCATGAATAAATTAGAAGCATTTGGCCATATTGCGGCCCTGGCCATCCGTGGCGAACTCATCTTTCCGACCAGCGTGAACGCGGCGCTGCGCGTGCAACTGGCATTGGATGATCCCGATTGCCCGATCGATACCGCGATCAGCCTGGTGCTGGCGGAACCACTGCTGGCCGCAAAAACCGTGGCCATCGCCAACTCGGCCATGTTCAACCGCGCCGGCGCGCCGGTGGTGACTAATGTGCGCGGCGCCATCATGCGGATCGGCTACCAGAACCTGTTTGCGCTGGCGGCCGCCATGGTGGTGCGCCAGTTCGGCAGCAAGATCACCGATCCCAAGGTGCGCAACATGGCGGAAAAGCTGTGGGACCACACCATCGCCGTCGCCGCACTGGGCCGCCTGATCGCGCGCCACGTCACCGGCGTCAACGAAGATACCGCGCTGTTCGCCGGCATCGTGCATGAGGTCGGCGGCTTCTACCTGCTGTCGCGCGCCGACGAATTCCCCGGCCTGCTGGACGAAGATCCGGAAAACTGGCACTCGGCCAGCGAAGAGATCATCACCCGCGAAGTGATGCGCAAGCTGTGCATTCCCGAGCCGGTGGCCGACGCCATCGAAGGCCTGCGCGACAGTTTCATGTCGATCCCGCCGGACACGCTGCTCGACACGCTGCTGCTGGCCAATCATTTGACGCCGGTCAAGTCGCCGTTGCAGGAACCGCAGCGCGACCTGCCGCCGCATTCCGACTCCGCCATCGACCTGTTCATCGACGAACAGCGACTGGCGTCGATGCTGGAAGACGCCAAACGCGATGCGGCCGACATGAGCGCGGCCCTGCTGGTCTAACATACACGCTGTACATCCGGAGCCGTCCGGCGCAGGCGGCTCCAGCTCATCCCTGATGGAGAATCTGCATGCAAGCTGCGCCACTGTCCTACGGCTCCGATCAATCCGGCCTGGTATGCGGCTATCTGTTCGGCCGCGACGGCGACGGCAAGGCGATCCCGTTGGACACCGACGCCGCCTGCCGCTGGCTCAAAGAGCGCGAACAGACGCCGCAGGAATTCATCTGGCTGCACTACAACCTGGCCAACACCGCCAGCGAAAAATGGCTGCACGAGCACACCGAGCTGGCGGAAGAGTTCTACGACAGCCTGCACGAAGGCCCGCGCTCGACCCGCATCGAGCTGGCCGACAACACGCTGGTGGCGGTGGTCAATGACGTGGTGCACGACTTCACCTTCGAGCCGTCCGACATTTCCACGCTGTGGCTGAGCGTTGACAAGCAAATCGTCATCAGCGCGCGCCGCAAGCCGCTGCGCGCGGTGGACAGCCTGCGCAATGCGGTGCGCAACGGTGAACCGATCCGCTCGTCGGTCGAACTGCTGATCCACCTGCTGCGCGACCAGGCCGATGCGCTGATCAAGATCGTGCGTGACGCCATCAGCACCGTTGACGGCATCGAAGATAATCTGCTGGCCGGCAAGCTGACCACCAAGCGCGCCAGCCTGGGCGCCTTGCGACGGGTGCTGGTGCGGCTGCAGCGTCTGCTGGCGCCGGAACCGTCCGCGCTGTTCCGCCTGCTGCAAAAGCCGCCGGCCTGGATGGCCGAGATCGACGCGCAGGAGTTGCGGCAGTCGACCGAGGAATTCTCGATGGTGCTGGCGGACATGGCGTCGCTGCAGGAACGGATCAAGCTGATCCAGGAGGAGATTGCGGCGCTGGCCAGCGAGGCCAACAATCACAGCCTGTTCGTGCTGACCGTGGTGACCGTGTTGGCGCTGCCGATCAACATCATCGCCGGCCTGATGGGGATGAACGTGGGCGGCATTCCGCTGGCCCAGTCCGAGCATGGCTTTTTGGTGGTGGTGGTGATCGTGGCGAGCTTTACCGTGATCGCCGGCTGGCTGGCCTTCCGCCGTCAGCGCGACGTGGGTGCGGACTGAACTTCAGCATCCGCACCCGCCATGTGCCGGCCAGGGTGGCCAAGATGCCGAGCACCAGTGCGGTCAGGTTGTCGCGACGATAGGCGCTGCGCACCTGATCCAGGCTGGCGACCTCCTTGCCGCCGACCGCCACCACGTAAGCGGTATAAAAATCGCCCGGCGCAAAGCCGGTGCCGGCTTTTTGCTGACGATAGAATTTCACGCTGACCGGATACAGCTCCGCATCGCGAATCGTCTGGCGCTGGCGGATGTCGGGGTCGCCCTTGGTGTACAGCACCAGTTGCTGTTTATCCGACAGGATGAAATACATCGCTCCGTGCGTCTCCTGCTGCCACAGCACGCGACCGCGCGCCGTCTCCAGCTGCTCCGCCTTGGGAAAACGGTACTCCAGCACGCCAAACAGCGCGATCAGGCCGATGCCGAGCAACAGGAAAAAATACGCTCCGCGCTCGCCGGCAAACCAGTCTTTCATGTTGAGATGGCGTCGATAGTAATGCCCGCATCATACCTGCAACAGCTTGACCACGACGAGTACCAAGGTGGAATTCAGCGCCGCCACGCCCACCAGCCAACAGGCTAGCATCTGGCAAGCTGAGCAAGGTTGAGTCAGATCAACCTCAATAAATAAACTTTTTCGTTTACTTATTATCCAACCGACAGTACAGTAGCGGACATGAAAACGTCCCTGTTCATCTTCTCCGCTTGCCTGCTGGCCCTGCTTTCCACGATCGGCGCGGCGCTGCCGTATCCGATATTGCCGCCGCTGTTTGCGGCGGGCGCCACCAACGGCTTGAACACCTTCCTCGGCCTGCCGCCCAAGCTGCTGTTCGGCCTGGCACTGACCATCAACCCGATCGGCCTGCTGATCGGCTCCGCCCTGCTCGGCCCGATGTCCGACCGCTACGGCCGCCGTCCGGTACTGCTGATTACCGCGGTCGGCGCCGCCATCGGCCACGCCGTCACCGCCGCCGCGCTGCTGATTGAAAACTACCCGCTGTTCATCATCGCCCGCTTCGTCACCGGCCTGCTGGAAGGCAGCGGCTCGGTGGCCCGCGCGCTGCTGGCCGACCGCCTCGAAGGCGACCTGCGCCGCAAAGCGCTGTCGTGGCTGAACGGCGCCTTCTACATGGGCTGGCTGGCCGGACCGCTGTTGGCCGGCGCCACGCTGCAATTCGGTATCACCACACCGTTCTGGGTCGCCGTCGCCGCGCTGCTGCTGGTGGCCGCGCTGGTCGCCATCACGCTGCCGAAAGAAGCCCCATCCGACGCCACCACCTCCTGGTGGCAAGTGGCGCGTCACCGCCACGCGCTCAACCTGCTGCGCGAGCCGGACCTGCGCAGCCTGTTCATCATCACCCTGGCCTACACCTGCGGCGTCACCGGCTTCTACGAGTTCTACCCGCTGTGGCTGGTGGAAGTGCCGGGCTACGGCGCCCAGGGCATCGCCTGGACCACCGCCGCCATGTGCGCCGTGATGACCGCCACCACCATAGTTGCCGGCCGTCCGTTCCAGGGCGAACCGCTGCTGCGCGCGCGCCGCTATGCGTTTGCCGTGGCCGCCATCATCGCCGCGCTGGCGGCCAGCAACGCCACCTTCGGCATACTGTGCATCGTCCTGTACGGCATTCCACATTCCTTCTACAACGCCATCGTCCCCAACTACTGCGCCGAACGCTTCGGCGGCGCCCACGGCCAGGGCGCGGTGATGGGACTGATTTCCACCACCTTCTGCCTGGCCAACATCATCATGGCGCTGGTCGGCGCGGTGCTGACGCTGATCGACACCCGCCTGATCCTGCTGCTGGGCGCCGCCCTCACCGCCTGGTCGGCCTGGCGCATGCTCAGCTGGCACCACAGCATGCACACGGAGGTGACGGCATGAACACCGCCGACCACACGCTCTTCCTGATCAAGACGCGCGGCCCGCAAACCGCCCAGCAACTGGCTGCGCTGCTGGACCTGACCTCGATGGGCGCCCGCAAGCAACTGGAAGCGTGGCAGGAAAAAGGCATGGTCACCTATGAAGACGTGGCCGACAAGCCGGGCCGGCCGTCGCGCCGCTGGCTGCTCACCGAAGCCGGCCACGCCCGCTTCCCCGACCGCCACGCCGAGCTGACCGTGCAGCTGATCGACCAGGTGCGCAGCCTGTTCGGCAACGCCGGCCTGGAAAAGCTGATCACCTCGCGCGAACAAAACAGCGAACGCGACTACCGCCAGCACCTGGCCGCCGCCCGCAACCTGCCCGAGCGCGTGCAGGCGCTGGCGCAGGCGCGCAGCGCCGAAGGCTATATGGCCGACATCGAAACCCAGGCCGACGGCAGCCTGCTGCTGGTGGAAAACCACTGTCCGATCTGCGCCGCCGCCAAGCAATGCCAGCAATTCTGCCGCTCGGAGCTGGACCTGTTCCAGCGCGTGCTGGGGCCGGATTGCTCGGTCGGTCGCGTGGAGCACATGCTGGCCGGCGCGCGACGTTGCGTGTATGTCATCAAGAAGATATAATAAGAATCGTTCTCATTTCGATTCTTATTAAGGAGTTGTGCATGCCCCGTCACCTGCCCCTGCGTCCCATGTTGCTGGCGCTGTCGATGATTTACACCAGCCACGCCCTGGCCGCCACCGACGATGTCCCTGAAACGCAGTTGCAGACGGTCACCGTGACCGGCGCCTCGGAGCAGGACTCCTACACCGCCCGCGCCACCAAGTCGGCCGGCAAGCTGGAGCTGTCGCTGCGCGAAACGCCGCAATCGATCTCGGTGGTCAGCCGCGCGCTGATGGACGACTTCAAGCTGGACAACATCAACCAGGTGCTGGCCACCACCACCGGCGTCACCGTCGAAAAAGTCGAAACCAGCCGCACCTACTACACCGCACGCGGCTTCGACATCGTCAACTTCCAGTATGACGGCGTCGGCATGCCTGTCGTCTTCGGCAACATCCAGGGCGATCTCGACACCGCGCTGTACGAGCGCATCGACGTGGTGCGCGGCGCCAACGGCCTGATGGCGTCGACCGGCAATCCGTCCGCCACCGTCAACTTCATCCGCAAGCGCCCGACCGTCGGCACCCAGGCCAGCGCCAGCGTCACCGTCGGTTCGTGGAACGACCGCCGCATTGAAGGCGACGTCAGCACCGCGCTGAACGAAAGCGGCACCGTCGCCGGCCGCGCCGTGCTGGTGCACCAGCAAAGCGATTCCTACCTGGACCGCTATTCGCCGAAGAAAGACGTCGCCTACGCCGTGGTCGACGCCCACCTGAGCAAGGACACCCTGCTGACTGTCGGCCACACCTACGAAACCAACCGCGACAAGGGCCCGATGTGGGGCGCGCTGCCGCTGTACTACACCGACGGCACGCCGACCAACTATCCAATCGGCACCAGCACCTCGGCCAAATGGTCGCGCTGGGACACCACCACCAACAGCACCTTCGCCGAGCTGAACCACAACCTCGGCCAGGGCTGGCACGTGCAAGGCACGCTGAACTACATCACCGACAAGTCCGACTCCGACCTGCAGTACGTCTACGGCACCCCGGTCAAGGGCGTGGGTGGCGGCCTGTATGCCTACCCGTCGCAATACGGCGCCGACCAGAAACAGACGCTGGCCGATATCGCGGTGGACGGCAAGTTCACGCTGGGCGGCCGCCAGCACGACCTGGCCTTCGGCTACAGCTGGTCGCGCTCCAAACTGAGCGACTTCTCCAACTACGGCCAGGGCATCGGCACCGAATTGCCGGGCCAGACCGCGTTTGATGGCAGCTATCCGATGCCGACCTTCGACGCCGCCTACGACGGCAGCCACTACGAAGACCGCCGCAACACGGTCTACCTGGCGGCCCGCTTCAACCTGGCCGACGACTGGAAAGTGCTGACCGGCCTGAACAGCACCCGCGCGCGCAGCAGCGGCGAGTCCTACGGCACCAGCAAGTACAAGTCCGCCAGCAAGACCACGCCGTATGTGGGCGTGGTGTATGACATCACCCGCGAGCTGTCGGGCTACGCCAGCCACACGCAGATCTTTAATCCGCAAAGCGAGACCGACGCCAACGGCGTGCCGCTCGATCCGGTCGAAGGCAAGACCACCGAAGCCGGCCTGAAAGCCGCGCTGTTCAACAACAAGCTGAATGTGTCGGGCGCCATCTTCCAGACCAAGCAGGAAAACACCGCCGAGCAGGCCGGCATCATCGGCGCCAAGGCTTACTATCGCGGCATCAATGCCGAATCGAAGGGCTTTGAATTCGACAGCTCGGGCGAACTGGCCAAAGGCTGGGAAGCAAGCGCCGGCCTGACCCGCCTGACCTCGATCAAGGGCGACAACGGCGTCACGGTACGGACCTACGTGCCGCGCACCACGCTGCGCGCCAACACCACCTACCGCCTGCCGGCCGAGCCGAAGCTGAAAGTGGGCGCCACGCTGGCGTGGCAGAGCGAGACCTCGACTGACCAGGAGCCGGGCATCCGCACCGTACAGCCATCGTACGCCACGCTGGGCCTGATGGCGCGCTACGAAATCGACAAGCACCTGTCGCTGTCGCTCAACCTGAACAACGTCACCGACAAGAAGTATCTGACCAGCCTGTATTGGACGCAGTCGCTGTATGCGGCGCCGCGCAACGGCAGCGCCACGCTGAGCTGGACCTACTAAGCGGCTTCAATGACTGGCGCAACTAGCAGCTGCGCCAGTTGTTCCGGCGGCAGCGGGCGGCTGAACAGATAGCCCTGCATCTCGTCGCAGCCGTTCTCGCGCAGGAAGCTGCGCTGCTGTTCGGTCTCCACGCCTTCCGCAATCACACGCAGCTTGAGGCGGTGCGCCAGCCCGATGATGGAACTGGCAATCGCCTCGTCGCCGCTGCTGCGTCCCAGATCCCGCACGAACGACTTGTCGATCTTCAGCGTCGAAATCGGGAACGACTTCAGCGCCGACAGGCTGGAATAGCCGGTGCCGAAATCGTCGATCGACAGCGACACGCCCATGGCCCGCACCGCCGCCATCTTGGCCACGGCCTGCTGCAAGTCGCGCATGATGACGCCTTCCGTCACTTCCAGTTCCAGCCATTCCGCCGCCAGGCCGCTGTCGGCCAGCGCGCGCTGCACGCGCTCCACCAGTTGCGGATCTTCGAACTGGCGCGGCGAGACGTTGACCGAAATCCGCAGCGGCGCCAAGCCGGCACGCTGCCAGGCGCGGTTCTGCGCGCAGGCGCTGCGCAATACCCAGTCGCCCAGCGCGATGATCATGCCGCTTTCCTCGGCCAGCGGAATAAAGCGGTCCGGCCCGATCACGCCATGCTCGGGATGGTCCCAGCGCACCAGCGCCTCGACGCCGAACACGCGGCCGGTGCGCAGGTCCACCTTGGGCTGGTACACCAGGCGGAACTGGCCGTCATCCAGCGCGCAGCGCAAGCCTTCCAGCAGCACCAGCTTTTCCTCGATGCTGGCGTTCATCTCGCGGGTGTAGAACTGGATGTTGTTCTTGCCCAGTTCCTTGGCGCGGTACATGGCGGCATCGGCGTTCATCAGCAGCGTGCCGGCGTCGCCGCCATCGTTCGGATACACGGCAACGCCAATGCTGCAACTGACCTGCACTTCCTGACCACTGACGCTGATCGATTTCAGCACCGCCTCGCGCACCCGCTCCAGCACCGGCGCCGCATCGATCACCGATGCCGGTTCGTCCAACAGCAGCACGAATTCGTCGCCGCCGAAGCGGCCGACGGTATCGCTGGCGCGCAGGCAGCCGGACATGCGCTCGGCCACCACCTTCAGCAGTTCGTCGCCGGCGTTGTGGCCCAGGCCATCGTTGACCAGCTTGAAACCATCCAGATCGATAAACGCCACCAGCACCGCACCGCCGTTGCGGCGAGCCTGGGCGATGGTGTGCTCCAGCCGGTCGGAGATCAGGCTGCGATTCGGCAGGCCGGTCAGCGTATCGTGGTGGGCCAGGTGCAGCATGCGTTCCTCGGCCGCCTTGCGCTCCGAGATGTCACGCACAATCGCCACGATCCCGCCCTGCACCGCCACCACCTGCTGGTGCAGCCAGCGCGCGCGCAATTGCGGCACGGTGTTCTGCCATTCCTGTTCGTGCATGCCGCCGACGGCGATCACTTCGCTCAGGCCCTTCAACATGCCGTTGCCGCGCGCCGCCGGTATCAGCTGGCACAAGGTGGTTCTGCACAGGTCTTGCTTGCTGGTGCCGGTCATCTGCGCGGCGCGGATATTGGCGTCGACGATCTTGAAGTCGACGATCACGCCATCGCTGTTGCGCACTTCGCGCATGACGAAGAACGCATCCATGCTGGCCTCCGACGCCGCCGCATAGGTTTCCTGCGCGCGCCGCATGCGGGCACGCGCACGCGCGCCTTGCCAGGACCACAGCCAGGCCAGCACGGTGAACACCAGCAGGCCGGCGCTGAGCGTGGTGGCCTCCCACAGTTTTTCGCGGCGCTGACGCTCGAAGCCAGCCATCAGTTCCTGCTCGTCCAGCCCCACCAGCACATTCAGCGCGATGCCATGCAGTTCGCTCATGCCGCTGTATTTGCCGCCGATCTGGTTTTCGATTTCGCCATCGGCGGTGCCGAGGCGCTGGCCGAAGGACATCTTGTCGCCGGTGCGCAGCGCCCGCACCACGCCGTCCGATCCCACCAATCCGAGCATACCGCGCTCACCCAGCCGGCTGCGCTCATAGCTGCTGGTGAAATAGGCCGGATCCGTTTCGACGATGACGATGCCGGCGAAATTACCGTCCACATCATCCAGCCGGCGCGTGAAGTGCAAATGCCATTCGCTGTTGGCGGCGTCGCGCAGCACCGGGCTGACGAAAGTGGCGCCGCTGTCGCGCTCCTGGTGGAACTTGAAATAGCCCTGGTCGGCGACAGAGATCGACAGCGCGCGCGGATTGCTGGCCACCGTCACGCCGTTGCGGTCGACGATGCTGACCACGAACACCACGCCCGGCGGCAGCAGGCCTTCGCGGCCCAGCTCCGGCAAGGCGCCCAGTGGCCCCTTGCGCTCCACCGCATACTTCAGCATGCGCAAGGTCTGGTCGATGCCGTCAATGCTGCGCGCCACCTGGGCTTCGTAAGTGCCCAGCATTTCGTGCAGCGAGTCGGCGGCGGCGTCCTGCGCGTGCTGGCGTTCGGCGTCGATCTCGTGGAAGGTCACCAGCCAGATCGCCACCAGCAGCAGCAAGGCAAACAGCGGCAGTGACACATGGGTGTCGAGTCCACGGCGCAGCCAGCGCGCGCGCAGGGTTTCCTTGGCAGAGTTCATTGCGTCACCTGTAGGGCTTTGACGCTGGCATCCAGCGCCGACTTGTCGATGTAGGCGATCATGGCCGGATTGTCGGCCACCAGCTTGCGCGCGGCGACGCTGTTGGCCAGTTCGCGTGGCGGCTGGCCACGTCCGGTGAACACCATCTTGGTCCAATAAGCTTTCATCAGCGCCGGCGTGCGGTCTGCCACCGTGGCGTAGAAGTCGTTGCGCAGCGGGCTGCCCAGCGGCAGGTCGAGCGCCACCGCCTCGGCGCCGCCGGGGAAACGGCCGCTCTGGCCGAGGAAGATCGCCGCCACCTGGTCGGCGCGCAGCGCGCTGAGCGGATTGCGGGCGGACACCACCACCACGAAATCGGCGGCGCCGGCCATGCCGCTACACAGCAGGCACACCACAAGACACCAGCGCAGACGGGAAAGGAGCGTCGCCATGGTCAGAACACGAAATCCACAGCGGCGCTGAACAGCGACACCGGCTGGCCGGCGCGGAAGCCCGGCTGTACGTTGATGAAGGTGCCGGTCGAACCCTGTTGCGGCAGGATGCGGTCGTATTGCAGCTTGAGCGCGTAACCGGAATGGAAGTCCCAGCGCACGCCGGCGCTAACAGTGCTCTGGCGTGCGATCGCCGCCAGCAGCTGATTCAGGCCGCCGTTCAGTTGCGCGCCGGCCGCCATGCGCTGCCTCGGCTGGCCGGCCAGGTCCAGGCCCGCCACGCTGTTCGGCACATTCGGGCGCGATACCGCATAGATCACGTACGGCGTCAGGTCGTGGTAGCGATAGCCGGCGCTCAGGTAGGCGGCGGTTTTGTCGCCTAGATAGGAGTGGGCGTTCATGCGCGCGATCTCGCCCATGGCGAACCAGCGGCCCGGATCATAGTTGAAGCCCAGCGTAGCGACATAGGCGTGCTTGGGATCGAGCTCGTACTGCTCGGCCAGCGCCTCGCCTTGATCATCGAACTGGCGCAGGCCATCAAACAAGGGACGGGCGATGTCCACGCTCAGATCCGCGCGCAGTGCGCTGGCGCGCAAGGTCAGCGCGCCGGCCGTGGTGGTATGCGACACACCGGTCAGGCCGTGCGCCCGCGCCCGCGCGACCGGTGTCACCGGAATGTCGGTGCGGCCGTAAAAGAACTGCGTGACGTGATTGGCGGCGCCGGTCTGCCAGCGGTAGCTCAGATCCACGCCGTCGCTGCTGGACAGCGGAATCGTGCCATACAACTCCACCGGCGGCCGCACCCACGGCAGCGCGTAGCCGGCCTTGCGGTAATCGCCGGCCAGGAACAGCGGCAGTGTAATGCGGCCGGCGCGCAGGCTCAGGTCCGGCGTGGCGCGGTACTGCACATACGCCCACTCCACCGCAGGCGCGTAGCCGTTGCGCAGCGTGCGCTCGGACACCAGTTGCACCACCGCCGACCAGTCGCGATTGAGGTGCACGCCGGCCTGCACGCCGGCGCGGCTGTCCACCGTCGCGCCCCACTGCCGGCTATAACCGACCGCGCCCGGACTGAGGTAATTGGCGGTAAAGTCGGCCTGGTCGCCATTGCTGCGCGCCACACCCAGCGTGCCGAAACCGCCGAAGGTCCAATGCAGACCATCCTCCTCCGCCACACTCACGGTCGCGGACTCGCCTGCCAGGGCTGCACAGCAGCTCAGCATCAGCACAGCGGCCGTGGCGGTCACGGAGGCTGGTGGTTTCGGCGCGAGGTTTACGGTCATACGGTTCCTGTCATCTGCATCGGCAACCCCACCGTCATGGCGCGCACACGCGAGCGCGGACTGCGCTGGGCGGCGTCTGTTCTTGAGACTGAATGGGAAGATTGTTCGGCGTCAGGCCGGCTATGGAAGCCGCTAGGGACGCGCGAGGCACAAGGCTGGGGTGCCGATCCGACGAATTATTCGGATAGATGAACTTTATACCGCTTTCATGAAACTGTCGATGCCTTAAGGCAACATATATCGACAATTCTCTCCAAAACTCACATATTGGCGTAATATATTGGCAATTGAGATATCAAAATGATGACGGATAGCTTGCACTATCCGCCATCTTATCCTTGCGCTAATGCGAGGATCAGCTTGTCGATACTGTATGGCTTCAACAGCAATTGCGCGCGCTCCAGCGGCGCGTTGGGATGCTGGCCGCTGGCGTAGATGATGCGCAGTTCCGGATGCGCGGCGCGCGCCTTGGCCGCCAATACTTCGCCCGACATATCGGGCAGCGAGATATCGGTCAGCATGACGTCGACCGGATGCGCGGCCAGCAGCGCCAGTGCACTGGCGGCATCGCCAGCCGCATGCACCTGATGGCCGAGCAGTTCCAGCAGCTCGGCGGTGGTGTCGCGCAGCTCCGGCTCGTCCTCCACCAGCAGGATGCGGTTGACGCCCGCCCGCGCCGGTTCCGTCGGCGCCGGCAGCGGCGCCGCCAGTTCCGCCGTCACCTGCAATTGCTGCTGGCGATTGCCCAGCACATGGCGGATCTTGCGCGCCAGCGCTTCCCGCGTGTAGGGCTTGCCCAGCAAGTCGACGCCGGCGTCGAGCCGGCCGCCGTGGACGATGGCGTTCTCGGTATAGCCGGAGGTGAACAGCACCGCCATGCCAGGCTGCCGCTCGCGCGCCTTGCGCGCCAGGTCCGGACTGCGCAACGGACCAGGCATCACCACGTCGGTGAACAGCAGGTCGATCTGCATGCCGCTGTCGATGATGCTGAGCGCACTGGTGGCGTCGCCGGCCTTCAGCACCTGGTAACCCAGTTCGCTCAACAGCTCGACCACGGTGGCGCGCACGCCCTCGTCGTCCTCCGCCACCAGAATGGTCTCCTTGCCGCCGATGATGGCGCGGGTTTCCGGCGGCAGCGGCGCATCCTCGGCCTCCGTGGAGCGCGGCAGGTACAGCTTGACGGTGGTGCCGTTACCCAGCTCACTGTAGATCTTCACATGCCCGCCCGACTGGCGCGCAAAGCCGTACACCATCGACAGCCCGAGGCCACTGCCCTTGCCTTCCGGCTTGGTGGAGAAGAAAGGATCGAAGGCTTGTTCCAGCACTTCCGGCGTCATGCCGGTACCGGTGTCGCTGACGGCGATCATCACGTACTGGCCGGGATGCAGCTCCGGATGCGCCAGCGCGTAGGCATCGTCCAGATAGGCGTTGCCGACTTCAATCGTCAGCTTGCCGGCGCCGTCCATCGCATCGCGCGCATTGATGCACAGGTTGAGCACCGCGTTTTCCACCTGTGTGGTATCGACCAGCGTATTCCACAAGCCGCCGGAAATCACCATCTCGACCTCGATCTCCTCGCCCAGACTGCGGCGCAGCATGTCTTCCATGCCGGCGATGAAGCGGCCGATCTTGACCACGCGCGGATCGAGCGCCTGGCGGCGACCGAAGGCCAGCAGGTAGCTGGCCAGCCGCGCACCGCGCGTGACGCCGGCCAGCGCGTTGTCCAGCCGCCGCTCGGCGCGCGCATTGCCGGCCACGTCGCCGGCCAGCAGTTGCAGGTTGCCGGAGATGACCTGCAACAGATTGTTAAAGTCATGCGCCACGCCGCCGGTCAGTTTGCCGATGGCTTCCATTTTCTGCGACTGCTGGAGCGCGGCGGCGGTGCGCTTCATCTCTTCCGCCGCGGCCCGTTCCGCCGTCATGTCGCGGCCCACGGCGTGCACAAAGCGCGCGTCCGGGGCCGCCGTCCACGCCAGGATGGCATAGCCGCCGCCCTTGCGCTGCGTGCGGTTCTCGAATTTGAAGGTGACAGCGCCGCTGGCCAGCGACGCCATTTCCGCCTTGGACGCGTCCAGGTCATCGCGATGGATCAGGGTGTACACCGAGGTGCCCACCACTTCGGCCGGCTCCCAGCCCAGCAGGCGGGTAAAGGCCGGGTTGATAGCTTTGACCCAGCCTTCCAGGTCCGTCACCATCATCACGTCGGTGGAATATTGCCACATGCGGTCGCGCTCTGCGGTGCGCTCGGCCACCTGCCGTTGCAACATGGCGGCGGTCGATTTCTGGTCCTGGATGTCGGTATTGGTGCCGACCCAGCGCTGCACCACGCCTTGCGCGTCGACGATGGGCTGCGCGCGCACCAGGTGCCAGCGCCAGTCGCCATCGGCGCGGCGGATGCGGAATTCGGTTTCATAGGTCTGGGCAGCGGCAATCGCAGCAAACCATAAATCGCCGGCGGCGTCGCGGTCGTCGTCATGCACCATCTGGCGCCAGCGCTCGCGGTCCATCTCTCCCGCCGGCGTGCCGGTATAGCGATACACCTGATCGTTGAACCAGTCGACGATGCCGTCGGCGCTGGAAGTCCACACCTGGTTAGGCATGGTCTGGGCCAGCGTGCGGAAGGTGTTCTCACTAGCGCGCAGACGCTCACTCTCCTCCTGCAGCGCGCGCTCCGCCTTGACCTTGGCCGATGTCTCGATGACGATCGCCATCACGCCGACCGGCACGCCCGCCTCGTCAAGGATCGGCGAGTAGTCGAGATTCATCCATACCTGTTCCGGCTTGCCGGAGCGGTGGAGCGTCAGCTCCTGGTCGACGTAAGCCAGCGTGTCGCCGGCCAGCCCCACCTTCAGCACATGGTCGTTGAAGTCGGCCACCTCGGCCCAGCCCTCGCGCACATTGGTGCCCAGCAGCTGTGGGTGACGGCCGCCGGCAAACAGCGAATAAGCGTCGTTATAAATCATCACCCCCGGCTCGCCCCACAGCGTGACGATCGGCACCGGCGAGCGCAAAATCAACGCCACCGTAGTTTGCAGCGATTGCGGCCAGCCGGCCATCGGCCCCAGCGCAGTCTGGCTCCAGTCGTAGGCAGCGATGATGTGCGCGAGTTGGCCGCCGCCTTGCAGGAATGGTGGAGTCACAGGGAAAACAGGAATAAATAAGGTTGCTGGATTATAGCTTTGTCTAATACAGAAAAAACGCACACTGCTGCAATCGTGCATTGCTAACAAAATAAATTTCAGCTAACATGGTGAGAATAGGAATCATTATCATATAGAGACACATGGATATCCCTCAAGAATTGCGCAAACTCGGCTTGAAAGCCACCCTGCCCCGGTTACGCATCCTGCAATTGTTCCAGGAATCGAAGAGCAAGCACCTGAGCGCGGACGATGTGTATCGCCTGCTACACGATGAAAATATCGACATGGGCCTGGCCACGGTCTACCGCGTGCTGATGCAGTTTGCCGATGCCGGCATCCTGATTCGCCGCCATTTCGAGTCGGTGGCGTCGGTGTTTGAACTGAACGAAGGCGGCCACCACGACCACCTGATCTGCACCAACTGCGGCAAGATGGAAGAATTCCTCGACGCCGAAATCGAGCAGCGTCAGGAGGCCGTGGCGGCGGAGCGCAACTTCGTGCTGCACGAGCACTCGCTGTCGCTGTACGGCTTTTGCGGCGACTGCGCCGCCAGCATCAAGCCGATGGGCGCCAAGAAGCTGCGGCGTTCCTGAACAGCTCTTCCACAAAGTCGACAAACACCTTGATTTTGGCGGCGCGCTGATGGCGCTGCGGGTACAGCACAGACACGTCCGGCCCGGCCGCCTGCCACGGCTCCAGCAACGGCGCCAGCGCGCCGCTGCGCAGCGGCGCAATCAGCGACACCGTCAGATGCTGCACCACGCCGCCGCCCTGCACCGCCATGGCGATCAGCGAATCCACATGGTCCATCGCCACCACGCCGCGCGGCGTGGCAGTGAACGGCTGGCCGTCCTGCTGGAAGGCCCATGGCCGGATCTGGCGCGCCTTCGGATAAACAAAGTTCAGGCATGGCAGGCGGTCCAGGTCATCCGGATGCTGCGGCTGGCCGTGCTGCGCGATGAACGACGGCGCGGCGGCGCAGATATAGCGGTTGCTGAAAATACTGCGGCCGATCAGCGCGGAATCCGCCAGCTCGCCGATGCGCAGCATCACATCCACGCCCTCATCCACCATGTCGATCAGGCGATCGCTGGCCGTCAGGCGCACGCTCAGTTCCGGATAGGCGGCCAGGAAGCGCGGCAGGGCCGGCGCCACGTAGCCCTGCGCCAGGATGCCCGGCATGTCGACCCGCAGGCTGCCGCGCGGTTCGTGCAGTGCGTCGCTCAGGTTAGATTCCAGATCGTCCATCTCGTCCAGCAGGCGGCGCGCCTGTTCGATGCAGCGGCGGCCTTCGTCCGTCAGCGACATGCTGCGCGTGGTGCGGTTCAGCAGCCGGACGCCGAAATGCGTCTCCAGCAGGCCGATTTGATGCGTGACTGACGAAGTGGAGATCCCCAGCTTGGCCGCCGCGCGGCTGAAGCCTCCCTCATCGACCACGGCGCAAAACACCTTCAACGCATCCAGCCTGTCCATCCGTTTTCTCCTTGATTATTCGCGATTGCGGGATACTGCGTCCCAGCTTGCCCTGTTTTTCCCACCACGCGGCTGCGTCAGAATGACTCCATCATCCAACGACAGGAGTCATCATGCAAGCCATCGTTTTGAATACCTTCGGCACCCCGCTCACCCAACAGGATATCGCGCGTCCCGCCGCCGGCCCTGGCCAGGTGCTGGTGAAGGTGCACGCCAGCGGCGTCAATCCGCTCGACACCAAAATCGCCGCCGGCAAGGCCGATCATGCGCGCGCCGTGCTGCCGGCGGTGCTGGGCATCGACCTGGCCGGCGTGGTCGATAGCGTCGGCGACGGCGTGCAAGGCTTCGTGCCGGGCGATCGCGTCTACGGCATGACCGGTGGCGTCGGCGGCGTGGCCGGTTCGCTGGCCGACTACGCGGCGGTGGATGCGCGCCTGCTGGCCCGCATGCCGGAACAGCTGCCGATGCGCGATGCCGCCGCGCTGCCGCTGATCTTTATCACTGCATGGGAAGGTCTGGTGGACCGCGCCCGCGTCAGCGCTGGCAAAACAGTGCTGGTGCAAGGCGGCGCCGGTGGCGTCGGCCACATGGCGGTGCAACTGGCGGTGGCGCATGGCGCGCAGGTGTATGCCACCGGAAGCACCGGCCAGCGCGCTGTCATCGAAAGCCTGGGCGCCGTCTTCATCGACCGCGACACGCCGGTTGAGGACTACGTACAGCAGCACACCGGCGGCGAAGGCTTCGACATCGTCTACGACACCGTCGGCGGCGCCGTGCTGGACGCCTCGTTCCGCGCCGCGCGCCGCTATCATGGCCATGTGGTGAGCTGTCTTGGTTGGGGCACGCATGCGCTGGCGCCGCTGTCGTTCCGCGCCGCCACCTACTCCGGCGTGTTCACGCTGCTGCCGCTGATCAGCGGTGAAGGCCGCGCCCACCATGGCGACATCATGCGCGAAGCCAGCGTGGTGGCCGCCGCCGGCAAACTGAAAGTGCTGCTAGACCCGACGCGCTACACGCTGACGGCGGACAGCGTCAGCGCCGCCCATCGCGCCCTCGGCGAAGGCACGGCCAAAGGCAAAGTGGTGGTCGAGCTTACGGTATAAGCGTATCCGCCTCGCCGAAGGAAGCCGGCGGTGCGAACTGCATGCCCGGATTGGCGAACATCTTGACCGGTTTGGAGCGGTCATCCTTGATGTAGCCAAACTGCCCCGGATCGTAACGGAACTCGCCGGCGCTGTTGACGATGGAGATGCCGCCGGCGCTGACATGCACATGCAGGCCCGGCTCCAGGCCGGACACCGGCGCCGTCAGGTACTCCAGGAAGAAGGTGGTACCGCGAATGCCGATGGTGGCGCTAGGCGTTTTGACCGCAAACTTTTCCTTGCTGCGCTTACCCAGCAAGCCGGTCACCGAACGCAAACCGCCTTTCACCAGCGTGAAGTCGGCGCGGTCGCTTTCCGGCTTGGTGCTGTCGAACGAGAACTGGTCGACCACCACCGTGGTCCCCGGCTTCAGCGTCAACTCGCTGTTATCGATGAAGCGCACCAGCGCGTAGGCGCCGGCGGCGGTGACCAGCGTATCGCCGCTCTCCACCTCCGACTTGGCCTGCAAGGCCTTGACCGCGCCAGACGGCGAACGCGCGCTCATCGCGCCACTCACCTGCACCACCACGCCCGCCACCTGCGCCGCCATGGCGCAAGTAGCAGCGCCCCACAGCAGCAACGCCACCAGTATTCGCATACGACACCTGTACAAGATATGAACAGGCGGTTTTATACCACGGATGCCGGCTCGTGGAACGGATAATCGGTGTAGCCCACATGCGTGCCGCCCCAAAATGCCGAGCGGTCGTAGGCGTTCAACGGCAAACGGTGCTTCAGGCGATATGGCAGGTCCGGATTGGAAGCGAAGAAGCGGCCGAAGGCAACCAGGTCGGCATCGCCCTTGCGCAGCACCGCCTCGGCGCCCTCGCCATCGAATCCGCCGGCCGCGATAATGGCGCCGCTGAATACTTTGCGCAGCATCTCGGCAGCCACCGGCGGGCGATCATCCAGCGTCTCCACACCTTTGACGCGCGGCTCGATGATGTGCAGATAAGCCAGGCCAAAATTATCCAGCGCGCGCGCGGCATGGCTGAAGGTCGCCTGCGGATCGGAATCCGACACCGATCCCCACTGCCCGCTCGGCGACAGGCGCACGCCAACCCTGTCCGCGCCCCACACCGACACCAGCACTTCCGCCAGCTCCAGCATCAAGCGCGCCCGCTTGGCGATGCTGCCGCCATAGGCATCGGTGCGCAGGTTGGTGCCGTCCTGCAGGAAGGTATCCACCAGATAGCCGTTGGCGGCGTGCAGTTCGACGCCATCCAGTCCCGCCGCCTTGGCGCGTTCGGCGGCGCGGCGATAGTAACCGATCACGCGCTGGATTTCCTCCACATCGATGGCGCGATGCGGCGAGGCCGGCACCCAGCCGTCCTGCGTCAGCACGTCGGTCTCGAACGGCACCACCGACGGTGCGATCGGCAGCGGACCGCCTGTCAGGTCAACGTGCGACTGGCGGCCATCATGCCCAAGCTGCATGAACAGCAGGCCACCCTTGTCATGCACCGCATCGGCGATCTTGCGCCAGCCGGGAATGTGGTGATCCTCATAGATCCCCGGCGCACCCAGATAGCCACGGCTGTCGCACGAAACGTGCGTGGATTCCGTAATGATCAAACCTCCGGCCGACGCCCGTTGACGGTAATACTCCACCATCAATTCACTCGGGCTGTCGTCGGCGTTGGCGCGCAGGCGCGTGGTCGGTGCATGTACCACGCGATGCGACAAGGCACGGCCGCTGAAGCGCAGTGGCGTAAATAATTTATCCATTTACGCTGCCAGCGACTCGGGTTGATAGAACGGATAGTCGGTATAGCCCACTGCCGTGCCGCCGAAGAAGCTAGGACGGTCGTAGTCGTTCAACGGCCAGCCGTTGCGCAGGCGTGCTGGCAGGTCCGGGTTGGCGATGAAGTGGCGGCCGAATGCCACCAGGTCGGCGTCGCCCGCTTGCAGGATCGCTTCGGCCGCCGCGCCGTCAAAGCCGCCAGCGGCGATGATCGTGCCGGCGTAATGCTTGCGGATCAGTTGCGCGGCCACCGGCGCCTGGTTCTTGCTCTCGTCCTCGATATTGCCGGCGATGCGCGGCTCGATCAGGTGCAGGTAAGCCAGCTTCAGGCCAGCCAGCTGCTGCGCCACGTAGGTGAACAGGCCTTCCGGATCGCGGTCCGACATATCGCCCCAATTGCCGCTTGGGCCGATGCGCACCGCCACCTTGTCGCTGCCCCAGACCGAAATCACGGCACGGGTGGCGTCCAGCAGGAAGCGCGCGCGGTTCTCGAAAGAGCCGCCGTAGATATCGGTGCGCTTGTTGCTACCGTCCTGCAGGAACTGGTCGAACAGATAGCCGTTGGCCGCGTGCAGCTCGACGCCATCGAAGCCGGCCTCTTTGCCGCGTGCCGCCGCCTGGCGGAAGTTCTCCACCAGGCCTTCGATTTCCGCAATGGTCAGTGCGCGGTTGGGCGTATTGGCCACCCAGCCTTCCGTGGTATAGGCCACGCCGCCGTGCGGCACTTCCGACGGCCCGACCGGAATGCTGCCGGCCGGTTGCACATCCTTGTTGGACTGGCGGCCGGCGTGGTACAGCTGCAAAAAGATCTTGCCGCCCCTGGCTTGCACGGCGTCGGTGACCTGCTTCCAGCCGGCGATCTGGCTGTCTTCATATAGGCCCGGTGCGCCGAGGTAGCCGTTGCCGTTTTCGGCGGCGATGGTCGCTTCGCCGATCAGGAAGCCGCCCGGCGAGGTGCGCTGAGCATAGTATTCCGCCATCAGCGCGCCAGGGCGGGCGCCAGCTTCGGCGCGCATGCGGGTCAGCGGCGCCAGCACCACGCGGTGGTTGAAAGTGTAAGGGCCTACGGTAACTGCGGACATCAGCTTGTTCATGATTTTCTCCAGTGAGATTGCGATGGAGGGAATATACGGACTGACCAATTGAAGATAAATAGGCTTGCATTCGCAAGATATCGGACAGATACTTCCGCAATCACACCAGCATTAGGAAAAAACAAGATGGACAGCCTTAGCGGAATTTCGATGTTCGTCACCGTGGCCGAGATGCGCAGCTTTACCAGGGCTGCGGCGCACTTCGGCGTGTCGTCGTCCGCCGTCGGCAAGAGCATCGCCCGCATGGAAGAGCGGCTGCGGGTGCGCCTGTTCCACCGCAGCACCCGCAGCATCACGCTGACGGCGGAGGGCCAGCTATTCCTGGAGCGCTGCCGCCGCATCCTCAGCGAGGTGGAGGCGGCAGAGGCGGAATTATCTGAATTGTCGGGCACACCGAGCGGCCGACTGCGCGTCAGCGCGCCGCAGTTGACCGGATTGCTGATGCCGACCATGACAGGTTTCATGCGCCGCTATCCCGATATCGCGCTGGATATCGACCTTTCCGACCGCATGGTGGACATCATCGAGGAAGGCTTCGATGCCGTCATCCGCACCGGTGCGCAGAGCGATTCCCGGCTGGCGTCGCGCCGCATCGGCTCCTGCAAGCAGGTAGTAGTGGCAGCGGCCAGCTATTTACAGCAGCACGGCACGCCATCGCATCCATCCGAACTGGCGCAGCATGCCTGCCTGCTGCATAAATTCCCGGCCACCGGCCGCATCGAGCGCTGGCCCTTCCGGCTGGCCGAAGGCGTCGCCGATCCGCTGCTGAAGGAGCGTATGACCTGCACCACCATCGAAGCAATCACCTATGCGCTGCTGGAGGGCGAAGGCATCGCTTTCCTGCCTACCTTCATCGTCGACGATGAGCTGAAAACCGGCCGCCTGCAGATTATCCTGGAAGACTATATGGACCAGACGGTGACCTTCTCCATGCTGTGGCCAGCCAGCCGCCACGCCTCGCCCAAGCTGCGCGCCTTCATCGATTACGTGGTGGCGAATATGCGTATTTAGGACATATTAAGGACATTTAGCTCCGATAAGTTCGGAACTGCATCCCCTTTATTCCGCAAAGCGCCGACGGCACACTGTATTCCTCTCACTTTTGACGCAAAGAGGAACCATGAACGCCAATCAGAAAATCCGTGTCGGCATCGTCGGCGCCGGCAATTGGGCCGAATATGGCCACATCCCTTCCCTCCAGCTGCTGCCGCAGTATGCGATTACCGCGATCTACAGCCGCAGCCAGGAAAAGGCCGACGCCGTCGCGGCGCGCCACGGCATTCCGCATGCAGTCAACTCATTGCAGGCGCTGGTCACGCATCCCGAGGTGGATCTGGTGCTGGTGCTGAATCCAGCGCCCAGCCATGAAGAAGCGATCCGCGCCGCCATCGCCGCCGGCAAGGATGTCTACAGCGAATGGCCGCTGACGCCGCGCACCGCGTTGACGCAGGAACTGATCGCATTGGCCGACAAGGCCGGCGTGCGTCACCTGGCCGGCTTGCAGCGCCGTTTCGGCGCCGACTACCGCTATGTGCGCGACCTGGTGCGCGACGGCTATATCGGCGAACTGCGTTCGGCGCGGCTGCACGTCAGCGTCGAGTACTTCCAGTCCTCGCGGCTGCAGGCGCTGTACTTCACCGTCCCGCAACAGAATTATTCCGGCCTGCTGCACATCTACGGCGGCCATTTTTTCGACGCCGTGTTCAGCATGCTGGGCCACCCGACCAGCATCAGCGCATTAGCCGTCAACCAGTTCAAACAGGTGACGCTGATCGAAACCGGCGAAACGCTGCCGCACACGCTGGCCGACCAGGTGGTGGTGAATGGCAGCTTCGCCAACGGTGCCGTGCTGACGGCGCATCTGGAAGCCGGCAAGCGCAATAACTATGGCTGGCAGCTGGATTTGACCGGTTCCAGCGGCGACCTAAAAATCTCCAACAGCACCAGCTTCGGCCAGGCCTTCAACATCATCGAAGGCGCGCAAGGCGACAGCCAGCCGATGAAAGTGCTGCCGGTGCCGGACCAGTACAACTGGCTGCCGCCAAATACACTGGGCGGCAGCCAGCTGGAACTGGCCAACCTGTACGCCGCCTACGCCAGCGACCTGCGCGACGGTACGCACCTCGCGCCAACCTTCGCCGATGCGCTGGCGATGCACCGGCTGATCGACAACATCGAGCTATCGAACGCCGATGGCCGCCGGGTTCAGACCAGTCCCGCCACGTAGCCCGACGATGCCATGCCGGTGCTGTAGACCGGCGCCGGCCGGCTGCGTGGGCGCTGCGGCTGCGGCATCTCGATCACCGCCAGCTCTTGCCTGGCGCTGCCGGTCAGCCTGAACACGCTGACGCTGCGCGCCAGGCGCTCCGCCTGTTCCTGCAACGAGACGATGGCGGCCAGCGATTCTTCCACCAGCGTGGCGTTCTGCTGGGTCACGCTGTCCATCGAGGCCAGCGTGCGGTTCACCAGTTGCAGGCCCAGGCTCTGCTCCCGCGTGCCGCTGCTGATATCGCCCATCAGCGTGGCGCCGCGCAGCACGCCCTGCACAACATCGTCGATGGTGGCGCTGGCGTTCTTCACGGCCTGGCCGCCGCCGTTCACTTCCGTCAGCGACTGCGCGATCAGGTCCTTGATTTCCTTGGCCGACTGCGCGCTACGCTGGGCCAGCGCCCGCACTTCGCTCGCCACCACGGCAAAACCGCGTCCCTGTTCGCCGGCGCGTGCCGCTTCCACTGCCGCATTCAGCGCCAGCAGATTGGTCTGGAAGGCGATGCCGTCCATCAGGCCGACGATGTCGCCGATGCGGCGCGACGAGGCGCTGATGCGTTCCATGGTCGCCGTCACCGCCGATACCGCCACTTCCGCTTCACGCGCCACAGCCGCAGTCTGATCCATCAGCTTGTGCGCCTGCTCCGCCCTGCCAGCGTTGTGGGCGACGGTGGTAGTCAGTTCTTCCACGGTGGCGGCGGTTTCCTCCAGCGTGGCCGCCTGGCCTTCGGTGCGCTGCGACAGATCGCTGGTGCCGGCGGAAATCTGCGCCGACGCGGTGGCGATGGTGTCGGTACCGCCTCGTACCTGCGTCACCATGCGTTGCAGGTTGGTGCTCATCTGGTTCATGGCGCGCAGCAGTTCGGCGGTTTCATCGCGGCCGGCGATATCGGCATCCACCCGCAGGTCGCCCTCCGCCACCCGGCGCGCCATCTCCACGGCACGCGCCAGCGGTACCGAAATCATACGCGCCACACGCGCCGCCAGCAGCAGGCCAAGCACCAGCGCACCGGCCATGAAGGCGAAAATCAGGTGCCGCGCATGGCGGTAAGTCTGGTCCGCCGACAGCGCCGCCTGGGCGCTGCCCGCTTCATTAATGGCGACCAGCTTGTCGATCAGTCCCATCGCCTCAAAGTCGTACTTGCGCGATTCGCCTCTCACCACGGCCAGCGCGCCGGCGTCGTCGCCATGGCGCGACAAGGCCACCACCTGGCGCACCGCGCCACGGTAGGCGTTCATCGACACCTGCAATTGCGCCACGATGTCCAGTTCCGCACTGCTGCGCGGCTGGGCAGCATAGGCGCTCAGCGAAGCCTGCACCTGCTGCATCTGGCTTTCCATATCCTGCTCGTACTTGCGCAGGATTTCAGGTTCGGTCGACACCACATGGAACAGCTCAAAGGTGCGGAAGCGCGTCAGGCCGTACTTGATGTCCAGCGCATTGCGCACGCCCGGCGCCCAGCGGTGGTCGATTTCATTGGTCACGCGGTCCAGCTCATACAGCTGGAACACGGAGAACACCCCCAGCGCCATCATCATCGCCAGCACGGCGGCCACCACCACATTCAGCTTTTTTGCGATCTTCAGATTGCGGAACCAGTTCATGTCGATCTCCTAATTCTGATTTATGCGGCCTGCAGTTGCAGGCTGCCTTCGAGGAAGTCCAGCGCAGATGCCGCTGGCAGCGGGCGGCTGTAGTAATAACCTTGAATCTCGTCGCAACGCCAGGCACTCAGCATGGCGCGCTGCACTTCAGTCTCGACGCCTTCGGCGATCACCGTCATGCCCAGCGCATGGCCAAGGCTGATGGTGGCCTGCACAATCGCACTCTGTTCGCTGACCGCATGCATATTGCGGACGAAGGACTGGTCGATTTTCAGCTTGTGGATCGGGAAGCGCGACAGGTAGGCCAGGCTGGAATAGCCGGTGCCGAAATCGTCGATGGCCAGCTTGAGGCCCAGTGCACGCAGGCGGTGCAGCAAGGCGATCGCGCTTTCGGCGCCTTCCATCATCACGCTCTCGGTGATTTCCAGCTCCAGGCAGGACGGATCGACGTGGGTGGTGGCCAGCAGGTCTTCCAAATGCGCCAGGAAGCCCGGCGCGGCAAACTGGCGCGGCGAGATGTTCACCGCCACCGCCACGCGCTGGCCGGTTTCGGCCTGCCACACGCTGATCTGGCGCACGGCTTCTTCCAGCACCCAGTTGCCGATCGAGACGATCAGGCCCGATTCCTCGGCCAGCGGAATGAACTCCGCCGGCGAAATCAGCTTGCCGTGACGGCGCCAGCGCACCAGCGCCTCGAAGCCGATCAAGCTCCCATCGCCCAGCGATTGCTGCGGTTGATAGTGCAGTTCCAGTTCCTCGCGTTCCACCGCATGGCGCAGCAGCGCTTCCATGTCCAGGCGTTCGCCGGCTTCCGCATTCAGTTGTTGCGAGTAGATCTCCAGCCGGTCGCCGCCGGCCTTGCGCGCCGCTTGCAGTGCGGCGTCGGCATTGCGCAGCAGGACGTCCGGATTGGCGCCGTGCTGCGGATAGTTGACCGCACCGAGGCTCAACGTGGTGTAGATTTCGTGACCTTCGCAATCGTAGGGATTGCGCACTTCATCCCGCAGCACCGACAGCGCTTCGGCGAAGGCCAGGTCGCTGCAATCGGTGCGGAACAGGATGGCGAAGTTGGCGCCGTCCAGGCGGAATACCTCGCCGCCATGACGTTCCGACGCGCTGCGGATGCGCGCTGCCAGGCCGATCATGACGCGGTCGCCGAAAGCGTGGCCAAAACCGCCGATAATGCGCGAGAAACGGTCGATCGTACCCAGCACCACTACATGGGGTACCGCCGGCAGCGACGCCAGGCGCGCCTCGAAACTGCGGCGATGGGCCAGGCCAGTCAGCGGATCGTGGCGCGCCTGGTGGCTCAGTTCATCCTCCACCCGTACCCGGGCCCGGACGTGGTACAGCATGAACAGGCAAGTCACCAGCGCCAGCACGTCGAACACGTGTACCAGGCCGGTGATCCAGCCGATGGCGCGGTTGGCCATGGAGCCGTTGTCGTAGATGTCGTCTTCCACGCCCTGTTGCAGGCCGTCGACCCGCAGGCGCAGCTGCTTGACTTCCTCGTTCATTTTGATCAGCACCGCGCGGGCAGCAGCCGGGTTGACGTCGACCTGGCGTAAGAATTCCGGGGTCAGCTGGATAATACGCTGATAGGCGGCGCGCAGTGCGCCCAGCTCCGGGCCATCGCCCAGGCTGGGACGCAGTTGCTCCAGTGTGGCTTCGAGTTCGCTGCGGCCCATGCTTTCCAGGAATTGGAAGCGGTCCGGCGTGATCGAATCCGTGAACCGTTTGTCCAGCGCCAGCTGGTAGCGCAGCAAGGCGCTTTCAAAATCGCCCAGGTAACGCATCTGCGGGATGGTGCGGTTCAGCAGCGGCGTTTCATTGTGGCGGATATTGTGCGCGGTGCGCTCCATGAAAATCGACAGCGTGACACTGGCGACGATCACCAGCAGCAGTAACATATAAATAAGACGACGCGAACTGCTGATGGTGTGTTTCATGGTTTGTTACTCCTCGGCGTGGGTCGGGAAGCTGCCGCTGGCCTGGTTCAGGCAACGCAGCAATTCGTTCGCTTCAAAGGGCTTGCTCAAAAAGCAGGAGGCGCCACCTTGCAAGGCACGCTTGCACAGGTTCGCTTCCGGGAAGGCGGTCATCAGGATCAATGGCAGGGAATTGCCGCCACGGCGCAACTGCTCCAGCAGCTCGATGCCGCTCATGCCGGGCATCTGCAGGTCGGTGATCACGCAGTGATAGTCACCCAGGGCGCCGGAGGCCAGCAGGGACACGGCGGAATCGTAGGCATTGGCGGCATAGCCGTAGGAACGCAGCAGGCTACGCAGACCGACGCGAACAGCTTCGTCGTCGTCAACGATGGCGATATTACAAAATTTTGGATCCGGATCTGACACTGGTGACTCCCATGTTCGGACGGCGGCTCGCGGCCGTCCAGCGCATGGGAGAACAATACAGTTCAGCGCGAATTGAGAAAATTATACAAGGGTATAGGTGGGCTAAACCTTGGCCAGCCCCAGCGCCTCGGCCATCCGCACCAAATCGGCGAAGGTTTTGGCCTGCATTTTGCGCATGGCGTTGCCGCGATGGATCTTGACGGTGATCTCGCTGGTGCCCACTTCGCCGGCGATCTGCTTGTTCATCAGCCCCCGCGCGGCCAGCGCCATGATCTCGCGCTCGCGCGGGGTCAGCGTCGCATAGCGGGCGGTCAGGCCGTCGCTGGCCTGGTCGCGCAGGCGCCGCTCCTGGTCGGCCGCCAGCGCCGTGTGGATGGCGTCCAGCAGGTCCTGGTCGCGGAACGGCTTGGCCAGGAAATCCACCGCGCCGGCCTTCATGGCCCGCACCGACATCGGAATATCGCCATGGCCGGTCATGAAAATGATGGGCAGCGCCACGCCGTCGCGATTCAGCTCGGCCTGGAAATCGAGGCCGCTGAGGCCTTGCAGGCGCACGTCCAGCAGCAGGCAGCTGGTCAGGTTGCGCCGCGGCTCGGCCAGGAAGGCGGCCACCGACGGAAACGCCGCCACCTGCATGCCGACCGAGCGCAAAAGGCTGGAAATGGCGTCGCGCAGTTGCGCCTCGTCGTCGACGATGTAGACCAAGGCGTCGGAATAATCAATCTGGTTCATGAACAGGCAAGGTGAAAAGAATGGTGGCGCCAGCCACGGGGCTGTCCGGCGCCGGCTCCCGGACCCAGATCCGGCCGCCGTGGGTTTCAATAATGGAGCGGCAGATCGGCAGTCCCATGCCCATGCCGTCTTCCTTGGTGCTGTAGAAGGCTTCGAACAGGCGTGGCACGGCGCTGGCCGGGATGCCGGGGCCGGAGTCGCTGATGCTGACCTGCAGCGCGCCGTCGGCATTGCGCTGCGTCTGCACCGTCAGCACCGCCTGGCCCGGCGCGCACGCCCCCATGGCCTGGATGGCGTTCATCAGCAGGTTGATGAACACCTGCTGCAACTGCACGCGGTCGCCGTTGACCGGCGCCAGGTCCGGCGTCAATCCCAGCATCAGCGCCACGTGGTGGTTATTCAGTTCGCGCCGCACCATGTCGACGCTCTCCTCCACCACCGCATTCAGGTCCAGCCCCGTATAAGTCGGGTCGGTGCGGCGCGCCAGCGCGCGTATCCGCTTGATCACGCCGGTGGCGCGCGCGCTCGACTCCAGGATGCTGGTGACGGTGGCCTTGGCCTCGTCCAGTTCCGGCTTGGGACGATTCAGCCAGCGCAGACAGGCCTCGCCATTGGTCGATATCGCCGCCAGCGGCTGATTGACTTCGTGCGCGATGGACGCCGCCAGTTCGCCCAGCATGGTGACGCGGGTGGCGTGCGCCAGCTGCACCTGCGAGCGGTGCAGCGCCTGTTCGGCCAGCACCGCCGCCGTGACGTCGGTCAGCGCACCGAGATATTCGCAGTCGCCGTCCTTGTTGTAGCGTGGACGCGACAGCACGTGCACATATTTGAGTTCCCCATCCGGCATCAGCAGGCGGTGGCGCATGTCAATGTCGCCTTCGCAGCGCAGCGACTGGTCGATCGCCGCCTGCACGATGTGGCGGTCTTCCGGCGCGGTATGGGCCAGCACGCGCGCCATGGTCGGCTCGACGTCGAGCGGATAGCCATAGATGCGGGCCGCCTCGTCGGACCAGAACATGGCGCCGTTGGGGGCCTTGAAACTGAAGCTGCCGGTCTTGCTGATGCGCTGGGTGCCGGCCAGGAAGGCCTCGCTGCGGCGTAGCGCATCTTCGCGCGCCAGCAGCTCATCGGTAGCGGCCTGGCCGCGCAGCACCAGCACCGTGGTGACCACGATCGCCAGCAGTCCGACCAGCAGGCGCCCGGAAGCGGCGGCGGAAAACGCCTCGCTGTGCGTCACCGCATACGACAGCACCGTCAGCACCAGGCAGGCGGCGCTGGCCAGCAGCACGCCACGGCGGGCCCAGATGCCGGCCGACAGCAGTACCACCACCACGTACATCACGGCGATGGCCATGTCCAGCGGTGAAAATGTGTCGATCGCGAAGATCAACAGCATCAGTAAAATCAATAATGCGGACATCCATGGAGAGCGCGGTACCCGAAGCATGCCTATCCTTTTTGGTTATATTGGCAATCCCCCGGATTATAGTGCGGTTTCAGCGGCTTGCACCCTATACTCCTGTATACGGTCATGTTTGGCCTCCCTATTCCGAGGTATAGTGTCGGCCGCGCCGCAATCAGCTACTCTTGGTATATTAAACCGGCGGGAGACAGACCGTGAAATTGTATGAAACGCTAGCGGCCGATATCGCCAGCCAGATCGCGCAGGGGGTGATACGCGAGGGCGAGAAAATCCCCTCCGTGCGCCAGACCAGCCAACACCACAATTTGAGCGTGTCCACCGTCATCCGCGCCTTCCTGCTGCTGGAAAGCCAGGGCGTGATCGAAAGCCGGCCGCAGTCCGGCTACTTCGTGCGCCGCAAACCGGCGCTGCAGGCCAGCGCCGCCGCCGACACCGCCGCGCCAAACGGGCCGGCCGACATGGCGCGCGGCGAAACGCTTGACACCAGCGAATTCGTGCTCACCACCCTGCGCTCGATCAACCAGGGCAGCGTGCCATTGGGTTCGCCCTATCCCGATCCGGCCAGCTTTCCGTGGGCGCGGCTGAATCAATACGCCAACAGCCTGGCGCGCCGGGCCGGCCAGATGGGCATGACGGCCGACCTGCCGCCGGGGAATCCGGAGCTGATCCGCCAGATCGCCCGCCGCCACCTGGAAAACGGCCTGCCGGTGGACGCCGGCGAAATCATCATCACCACCGGCGCCACCGAGGCGCTCAACCTGTGCCTGCAAGCGGTGGCGCCGCCCGGCAGCGTGATCGCGGTGGAGTCGCCTACTTATTACGCGCTGCTGCAGGCGATTGAACGCATGCGCATGCAGGTGGTGGAGATCCCCACCGATCCGGTGGCCGGCATCGACCTCGAAGCGCTGGAACGCGCGATTGTCGAGCGGGGCGTGGCGGCCTGCATGGTCATGCCCAACTTCCAGAACCCGCAGGGCTACCAGATGAGCGATGAGCGCAAGCGCGCCATGGTGGAAATGCTGGCGCGGCACGACGTGCCGGTGATCGAGAACGACGTCTATCACGAGCTGTATTACGGCGACGTCCATCCAACCTCGCTGAAGAACTACGACACGCGCGGCCTGGTCCTGCACTGTAACTCCTTCTCCAAGACGCTCAGTCCCGCCAACCGCATCGGCTGGGCGCTGCCCGGCCGCTACAGGGCGGAAGTGGAGAAGCTCAAGTTTCTCAACACGCTCAACACCCCAGCCCTGCCGCAGCTGGCGATTGCCGAGTACCTTAAGAACGACGGCTACGACTACCACCTGCGCAAGGTGCGCAAGGCCTACGCGCAAAACGCCAGCATCATGGCGACGGCGGTGCGGCGCTTCTTCCCGCCCGGCACCTACGTCTCGACGCCGGTTGGCGGCTACCTGCTGTGGGTGAACCTGCCGGACGGCATACAGGCGCTGGAACTGTATGCGCGGGCGCAGGAGCGCGGCATCAGCGTCGGCGCCGGCAATATCTTCGCCACCGGCGACGCCTTCCAGCACTGCATCCGCCTTAACTACAGCTATCCGTGGACGGCGGAAGTGGAAGCGGCGGTGCGCACGCTTGGCCTGCTGGCCGGCGAACTTGCCAACTGTGCTCCTCGTCAAAAGGCGAATCTGTAGCCGTTGCCCTGCCAGTGGCGCGCTTATTCTGATAGCGTGCCAACTACAGGGTCCAACTGCCATGAAAACCGCTCGCATCAAAGTCGCCAATCTCCTGATGATCGGCTTCGGATTGATTTGCCTGTTTCTTGCCGCCGTCATTACATTGGGCCTGTCGGAACAGGCCAAGCTGAATGACGCCGCCGCCACCATGGCCGACGACCGCTGGCCGAAAATCGAACTGGCCACCGACGTGCGCCTGCGCGTGACCGATATCGCTGTCTCACTGCGCAACCTGATGCTGACGACAGATCCCTCGGTGCGCGCTCACCAGATCGACAGCATCGAAGGCTACCGGCGCGACGCAGAAAGCAAGATCGCCGAGCTGGATAAGCGCGTGGTGACGCCGGCCGGCCGCGCGGCGCTGGACAAGGTGCGCAGCGCCTATCAGGATTACGTCGTTGGCCAGAAAAAGCTCATCTCATTGGTGCAGGCAGGTCGCGACGACGAAGCGCGCGACTACCTGAACACGCACGTCAAGCCGATGCTGCAAGCCTGCCGCGACACGCTGGCGGCGCAGATCGGCAACGAAGTGACGCTGATGCGCACCGCCCGCGAACAGGCGGTGGAAGCCTACGCCGCCACCCGCCTCAAGATGCTGGCGCTGGGCGCGGCGGCGATGCTAATCTCGATCGGCGTGGCGGCCGCCATCATCGGCCGCCTGCGGCGCGAGCTGGGCGGCGAACCGGATCAGGCGGCGCGCACCGCCGCCAGCATCGCCGACGGCGACCTGACGCGCGCCATCGCGCTGCGCCACGGCGACCGTAGCAGCATGCTGTATGAAATGGAGCATATGCGCGATAACCTCAGCCAGCTGGTGGCGCAAGTGCGCTCCGACACCGAGATGATCGCCTCCGCCTCCAGCCAGATCGCCAGCGGCAACCTCGATCTGTCGGCGCGTACCGAGCAGCAGGCCTCCAGTCTCCAGGAGACTGCCGCCGCCATGGAGGAGCTGACCACCACCGTGCAGCAGAACGCCGACCATGCGGCGCGCGCCAACACGCTGGCCTCGCACGCCTCCTCGATGGCCGGCAAGGGCGGCCAGGCGGTAGCCGCCGTCACTGAACGCATGGAAGCGATACGCAGTTCCGCCGCGCAGATGGCGGACATCATCGGCCTGATTGACGGTATCGCCTTCCAGACCAACATCCTGGCACTCAACGCCGCCGTGGAAGCGGCGCGCGCCGGCGATGCGGGACGCGGCTTTGCCGTGGTGGCGGGCGAAGTACGCCAGCTGGCGCACCGCTCGTCGGAGGCGGCGCGCGACATCGGCAACTTGATCAAGGCGGCGGTGCAGCAGGTCGGCGCCGGCGACCTGCAGGTGCGCGAAGCCGCAGGAGCGATGCAGGACATCGTCGACAGCGTCGCCAACGTGGAACAGATCATGGCGCAGATCAAGCATGCCAGCAGCGAGCAGCACGCCGGCATCCAGGCCTGTAGCCAGGCGGTGGTGCAGATGGACCACGGCACGCAGCAGAATGCCGCGCTGGTGGAACAAGTCGCCGCCGCCGCGCACGCGCTGCAAGAACAGTCGGTACAGCTGGAGGATGCCGTCTCACGCTTCAAGATCGCCCCTGCCCCTGCTGATAATCGCACGCCACGCTTGATGGTGCCGTCATGACCCGCTCCCCCGACACTGCATTCGCGCTGCGCGCCGTCGTCATCGATGGCTGCCCGGCCGACCTGGAAGCCACGGCCACACAATGCCGCGCCGCCGGCATCATCGTCAACGGCTGGTCCGACTGCGGCGCCGGCGCACTGGAACTGATTGAGTCCCTGCCCTCGCCGCCCGACCTGGTCATCACGGAACTCGACCTGCCCGACATGGACGGAGCCGACCTGCTGCAAGCCCTCTCCATGCTGGAACCCGGCCTGCCGGTGGTGCTGGTCAGCCGCCACAGCGCGCGCCTGCACGACGCCGCGCTGACGCTGGCCGCCACGCTGGGACTGGAAGCGCTGGGCGCCCTGAACAAGCCGCTGGAAGCACAGGCACTGCAAGACCTGACCCAGGGCTGCGCACCCGCCGCCGCCCGCACCGCCGCCCTGCTGGCCTTGCGGCCGCGCTGCGACGCCAATGCGCCCCGGCCGGACGCCGGCGAAGTGCTCGGCGCCATCCAGCAACACCAGTTCGAACTGTATTACCAGCCCAAGACCGCATTACATGACGGCGTGCTGCGGGGCGCCGAAGCCTTGCTGCGCTGGCGCCATCCGCATCACGGCCTGCTGTCACCGGCCTGCTTCCTGCCGCAGGCGGAAGCGGCCAACCTGGTCGACATCCTTACCGTGGAAGTGGTCCGCATCGCGCTCAAGGACTGGCGCCGCTGGCATGCCGACGGCCTGTCGCTGCCGATCTCGATCAATCTGTCGCCGCTGTCGCTGGCCGACCCGCACCTTGCGGAACAACTGATCAAAACCGTCAACGACGCCGGCGTGCCGCCGCGCGCCATCACCTTCGAGATTATCGAGCATGAGGAAATCGCCGATCTGGCGACCGCGCTGCGCATTCTCATCAAGCTGCGCATGCACGGTTTCGGCCTGGCGCTGGACGATTTCGGCGCCGGCCACGCCTCGCTGTTGCAGCTATCGCGCTTCCCCTTCACCGAACTGAAACTGGACCGCCGCCTGGTGCACAACGCCAGCAAACGTCCGCACATGCAAGCGCTGCTGCGTCACGCCATCGCCACCGCGCGCGAGATCGGCGTCACCAGCGTGGCGGAAGGCATAGAACTGGAACAGGATCGCCTGCTGTTGCGCGAACTGGGATGCGACCTGGCGCAGGGTTACCTGATCGCCAGGCCGATGCCAGCCGCCGCGCTGCCGCTGTGGAGAGGCAAATCAGCTGCGGCAGGCAAAGTTGCAGGGACGGGTGCGGTGATCCAGCTGCGACCTTAGGATGTGGTTCCAGGCCAGCGCGCAGGCGCCCGGTGAGCCGGGCAAGCAAAAGATCAAGGTATCGTTGGCGACACCGGCCACGCAGCGCGACTGAATCGCCGCCGAGCCGATGTCGTTATACGACAGCTGGCGAAACAGCTCGCCAAAGCCGGGAATCGGCTGATCGAACAACACTTCCACCGCCTCCGGCACCGAATTACGGCGCGCAAAGCCAGTGCCGCCGCTACTGATCACCACATCAATCTGCGGGTCGGCGATGCATTCGCTGAAGGCGCGGCGCAACTGGTAGATATCGTCAAACACAATCTCGCGCCGCAAAACACGATGGCCGCCCTGTTCCAGACTGGCGGCCAATAAATCGCCGGCATCATCGTCGGCGGCGGTTCGTGTGTTGCTGACTGTGATAAGGGCACAGGTAAGCATATTTTCCTTTATGAGATGTTATAGCGTTCGCACGGTTCCATTTGATCCGGCACTTCTTCGCCGCACTGCTCCAGCAGCGAACGTTCGATATTGCGCGTCATGGCGTTCAGCGCCAGGCAGTTGGGATCGGTGCCGAACGGCTCCGAAATCTCCTGCGCGATCGCTTCCAGCGCAAACAGCGTGTAGGCCACGAATACGCACACCAGCGGCGTTACCATGCCCAGGTCGGCCACCAGCCCAAACGGCAGCATGAAGCAGTACAGATACACCGTGCGGTGTACCAGCACACCGTAGGCAAACGGGATCGGCGTATTCGAGATGCGTTCGCAACCACCAACGGCGGCCGCCAGTTCGCTGACCTGGGCATCCAGTAACCACAGCAGCGGTTCGCCTTCGCCGCGTTTGCGGCCAGCGCGCGACAGCATCAGGCGGATGCGGTCCAGCAGCGCCACCGGAATATAGTGCATGCTGCTCAATTCCTGACGCTCCTCCGGCGAAAGGTAGCGCGCCAGGTCTTCCGAAGGATCGGTTTTGCGCAGTTGATGCGTCAATGCGTAGACGAAGGCGATCAGGCGCTGCACGAACAGCTTGCGTTCAAAGCCATCGCCGTCTTGCGGCAGGTAGTTGATCACTTGCGACGTCAGCGCCCGTGCCGCGATCAGGATGCGGCCCCAGATCTGGCGCGCTTCCACGTAACGCGCATAGGCGGCGTTGTTGCGGAACGCCAGGAAGATCGCCAAGCTGACGCCGATCAGCGGGAACGGCACTGTATCCAGCGGCATCTTGCCGCCCAGGATATGGCCATGGGTGACGACCGCCACCCCGCTGATCGCCAGGATGATCAGCAACTGCGGCACGATGGTTTTGAGTACGGAGCCATCCCAGATGAACAGCATCCGCAACCAGTTGGTTGGCGGACGGATGATCATGATGCCGCCGCTGCCGTCAACAATACCGGAATCGATTTGGACGTCGGCGTGCCCGCGCCATCGGCCACGCTGGCCAGCGGCACCAATGGATTGGTCTCCGGGTAGTAGGCGCCGATGCAGCCGCGCGGAATATCGTAGGCCACCAGCATGAAGCCGTCGGCGCGGCGCTCGATGCCGTCATCCCACACGCTCTGCACATCCACCCAGTCACCGGCCTTCATGCCCAGCATGTCGATGTCGGCCTGGTTGATGAAGATCACCCGGCGCATGCCGAACACGCCACGATAGCGGTCATCCAGTGCATAGATGGTGGTGTTGTACTGGTCGTGCGAGCGGGTGGTCATCATCACCATCAGCTTTTCGCCGTGCTTGGCGCGGGCGCGGTGGATCGGTGTATCCAGTGCTATCCCGTGCGGCACAAATTGCGCCTTGCCGCTGGTGGTGTGCCATTCGCGCTCTCGCGACGCCACCTTGAGGTGGAAACCACCCGGCTTGGCCACGCGCGCGTTGTAGTCGTAAAAATCATCGAACACTTTTTCGATGTCGTCGCGGATCAGCGCATAGTCGTCGCGGTAGGCCTTCCACTTCAGCTGATAGCGGTCGCCCAGCGTGGCTTCCGCCATGCGCGAGACGATGGCGATTTCCGACAGCAGCTCCGGCGACGCCGGCTTGTTCAGGCCAAACGAAATGTGCACCATGCTCATCGAGTCTTCCACCGTCACGCCTTGCGGCACGCCGTTCTGCGCATCGATCTCGGTGCGGCCCAGCGTCGGCAGGATCAGCGCCTTGCGGCCGTGGATCAGATGGCTGCGATTCAGCTTGGTGGCCACATGCACCGTCAACGCGCACGACTCCAGCGCCTTGAAGGTCAGCGGCGTGTCCGGCGTGGCCATGGCGAAGTTACCGCCCAGGCCCACGAACACCTTGACCTTCCCTTCCGCCATGGCGCCGATGGTGGCCACCACGTCCAGCCCATGGTGGCGCGGCGGCACGAAGTCGAACACGCGCTCCATGCGGTCGAGGAAGGCGGTGGTTGGCTGCTCCTCAATGCCGACGGTGCGGTCGCCCTGCACATTGGAGTGGCCGCGCACCGGGCACAGACCCGCACCCTGGCGGCCGATATTGCCGCGCATGAGCATCAGGTTGGACAGCATCTGGATCGTCGCCACCGAATTTTTGTGCTGGGTCAGGCCCATGCCCCAGGTGGCGATCACGCGTTCGCCGCGCGCATAGATGTCCGCCAGCTGGTCGATCTGTTCGCGCGACACGCCGGATTCCGCCACCAGCAGCGGCCACTTTTCCGCGCGCAGGTCACGCGCAAATTCCTGGAAGCCGGTGGTGTGCTGGGTGATGAAATCCAGATCGATCAGGCGCTTCATGCCGATCAACACGGCACGGTCGTCCAGCTCCAGCAGGCGTTTGGCCAGGGCCTTGATCAGCGCCAGGTCGCCACTCAGCTTGGGTTGCACGAACAGGGAGCTGATTGGCGTGCTCGACATGGTCAGCATCTCCAGCGGGTGCTGCGGGCTGGTAAACCGCTCCAGCCCGCGCTCGCGCAACGGGTTGATGGAGACGATGGTGGCGCCGCGCTTGGCGCATTCGCGCAACTCGCCCAGCATGCGCGGGTGATTGGTGGCCGGGTTCTGGCCGAAGATCAGCAGCGTGTCCGCGTGTTCGAAATCATCCAGCGTCACCGTGCCCTTGCCGATACCGACGGTGCCCGGCAAGCCACGGCTGGTAGCCTCGTGACACATATTGGAGCAATCGGGGAAGTTGTTGGTGCCATAGGCGCGCACGAACAGCTGGTACAGGAAGGCCGCCTCGTTGCTGGCGCGGCCGGAGGTGTAGAACGCCGCCTGGTCAGGGACGTCCAGCATATTCAATTCATCGGCGATCAGGCGGAAGGCATCGTCCCATGCAACCGGCGCGTACTTGTCGCTGGCCGGATCGTAGACCATGGGATGCGTCAGGCGGCCATGCTGTTCCAGCTCGTAGTCCGATTGCTGCAGCAGTTCGGCGACCGTATGCGCGGCAAAGAAATCCGGCGTCACACGCTTGCTGGTGGATTCCGCCGCCACCGCCTTGACGCCGTTCTCGCAGAGTTCAAAGGTGGACGAGTGCTCACGGTCCGGCCATGCGCAGCCGGGGCAATCGAAACCATCCGGCTGGTTTTGCGCAAACAGCGACTTGTAATTGACGCCGCTCACGCGCTCCTTGAACAGGTTAATCGCCACATACTTCAATGCGCCCCAGCCGGCGGCGGCGTGGTGGTAGGGTTGGATGTGTCCTGTTTTTTCTTTTTGGTCGGCCATGATGAATGCTCCTTAGATTGACGTGTCCAGCATAGCGTCAGCCAGCTGCATGGGAGGAGCACAGAACGCGCCCACCTCGGGGAGTACAGCCAGTTCGCCCAGCGGCACAGCGCGGCCGAACAGATAGCCCTGGAAGGCGTTGCAGCCAAAGGCTTCCAGCGCCGACCACTGCTCGCGCGTCTCCACGCCTTCCGCCACCACCGCCAGGTCCATGCTGTACGCCAGCGTGATGATGGCGCGCACAATGCTGGAGGCGTGGCGGGTGTGCAGCATGTCGTGCACGAACGAGCGGTCGATTTTCAGTTGATCTATCGGCAGCAGCTTCAGATAGCTCAGCGACGAATAGCCGGTGCCGAAATCGTCCAGCGCAAAGCCGACGCCGTGGGCTTTCAAGGTTGTCATCTTTGCGATAACGTCATCCATGTCGGTCAGCAGCATGCTCTCGGTCAGCTCCAGCTTGAGCAGGCGCGGATCGGCGCCGGTGCGTTCCAGCACCGCCAGCACCTGGTCGACAAACGCCGGCTGGCGGAACTGGCGCGCGCTGACATTGACCGCCATGGTCAGATGCGCGCTGTCGGCCGCCGTCGCCCAGCACACCAGCTGGCGGCAGGCCGCTTCCAGCACCCAGTCGCCCAGTTCGACGATCAGGCCGGACTTCTCGGCTTGCGGAATGAATTCGCCGGGACCGATCAGGCCACGCTGCGGATGCTGCCAGCGCAGCAGCGCTTCCACGCCGGTGACGCGGCCGCCGTTGTCCACCACCGGCTGGTAATACAGCCGCAGCTCATCGCGCTGCAAGGCGAAACGCAGGTCCGCTTCCAGCGTGGCGGAAGCATCCAGCGCCACCTGCATATGCGGATCGAAGAAGCGGAAGGTGGCGCGGCCGGCCGCCTTGGCCTCATACATCGCCATATCGGCCTGGCGCAGCAAGTCGTTGATGGTGTGATGCTCGGCGCCGAACAGCACCACGCCGATACTTGGCGTGCTGCGCACCTCGTGGCCTTCCAGCAGATAGCAGCGGCTCAGCGAATCCAGCACCTTGCCGGCGACAGCGGCGGCATTGCCCATGGCCTGCTGCTGCTCGTGGCCCAGGTCTTCCAGCAGGATGACGAATTCGTCGCCGCCCAGCCGCGCCACGGTGTCGGTTTCACGCGTGACTTCACCCAGGCGGAACGCCACCATCTCCAGCAGGCGGTCGCCCATGTCATGGCCCATGGTGTCGTTCAGGGACTTGAAGTTATCCAGGTCGACAAACAGCACCGCGCCGTACAAGCTGCTGCGCGTGGCCTTGGCGATGGCGTGATGCAGGCGATCCAGCAGCAAGCGGCGGTTGGGCAGGTTGGTCAGGCCGTCGTAGAAAGCCAGGTGGGCGATTTCAGCCTCCGCCAGTTTGCGCGCGCTGATGTCCATGCGTGTGCCGAGCATGCGCAGCGGCTTGCCGTCGGCGGTGCGCTCCACCACCCTGCCCCGGCTCTGCACCCAGATCCACTGGCCGGCGCGATGGCGCATGCGGTATTCGGCCTCGAACGAACGCGAGCCGTCGGCCAGGTGCGCGGCCAGCGCCGCGTCGATGCCGGGAATGTCATCGCTCTTGACCATGCCGCGCCAATCGACGGCGCTCAGGTTCAATTCGTCCTCGGTATAGCCCAGCATGGCGGCGGCGCGGCCGTCCACGGTGCGGCGGTCGTTCACCATATGCCATTCCCACAGGCCCAGATTGGCGCCGTTGAGCGCCAGTTCGATCTTCTCTGCCGCTGCGGCCTGCTCTTCCTCACGCGCTGCGGCCACGTCTTCCAGCACCTGCCGGCGGCGCTGCACCAGGATCAGGCCACCGCTGGCGGTCAGGCCGAATACCAGCCACGCCACGCCGCAGGTCCAGGCCATGCTATGCCAGCCGGCGGCCACCAGGGCCTGGTTGCGGCCCAGGCTCACCACCAGCGTCTTGTCCAGCCCAAGGCCGCGCAGCAGCATGGTGCGCTGGACCACCAGCCGCTGTTCGCCGCTGGCGGCCACGCCATCGAACACGGTTTCGGAGCGATGGCTGTTCTGGTGACGCACAAAGAATGGATCGGGCGCCGCGCTGGTATTGCGCATGGCGGCGGGATCGGCCGGCACGAACAGGATACGGCGGCCGCTGTCCTCGGTGATGGCGCTGTTCATGTCCGGCGCATACAGGGCCGAGCGCATCACGGCGTCAAAGTATTCGGGATTGAGGATGGCGCTGACGGCGCCGTTGTTCTTGCCGTCCGGCCCAATCAGCGCCATCGACAGCTTGATGTTGAAGACGCCGGGGGTATTTTCGTAAGGCTGCGACAGGTACAGCGTGTCCGGATCGCGCATGTGCTCAACGCGGCTGGTGTAGTTCTGGTCATCCAGGCGGCGGTCGCGCAGGTCGTCGTCGGACATCACGATCTCGCCTTTGCGGTCCAGCACCAGCAGCGCGCGCACGCCGGGCATGGCGCGTTTCAGCGATTGCAGCAGCGTGCGGCGGCAATCGGCGGTGCAGTTGCCGCCACCGCGCAGCGCATCGCGTACACTATCCAGCGCACTGCGCACGCCTTCCAGCTGGTGGCTCAGGTTTTCGTCGATGATCAGCGTCTGCAGGCGCATACGCTCGATATTGGAGGTCAGCAGCAGGCCGCGCTCATTCCAGACGAAATAGGCAATCAACAAGCCGCTGAGCACCAGCACGAAGGCCAGCATCAGCCATTCCACGGCGACCGTGCGAAAACCGGACAGCTTCCTGTAACGTTGGACGAACATACTTCCTCCCTGATTGAGCATGGACTCAATATAAAATCCGGGAAGATTTATGGAAATTGCACCTTCGTATGCAAACTCATACCAAGGTTTAGGTTGCTTTTCGCAAGTGCTTCAGCACCGCGGGCGCGCGACCGGCAACCGATCTCGCGCTCAGCTCAGCGCCAACAGCGGCCGGCGCAACTCCGCGCCGCCTTGCGCCAGGCGGAATACGCCAACGCAGCCGGTCAGATAGCTGGCCTGCTCCTGCATGCTGCCCGCCGCCGCTGCGGCCTGCTCCACCAGTGCCGCATTCTGCTGCGTCACCGCGTCCATTTCCGTAATCGCCTGATTGACATGACCGATGCCGGTGCTCTGTTCGCGCGATGCATCGCTGATGGCCGCCATGATCTGCGTCACCCGCGACACGCTGCTCACCACCTGCGCCATGGTGCTGCCGGCTTGTTCCACCAGGCTCTGGCCGGCGGCGATGCTGGCCACCGAGTTATCAATCAGCTGCTTCACCTCGCGCGCCGCCGCCGCACTGCGTTGCGCCAGGTTGCGCACTTCGGTCGCCACCACCGCAAAGCCGCGTCCCTGATCGCCGGCGCGCGCCGCCTCCACTGCGGCATTCAGCGCCAGGATATTGGTCTGGAAGGCGATACCGTCGATCACGCCGATGATATCGACCACGCGGCTAGAGGCGTTGTTGATGTCGCCCATGGTCTGGATCACGCGGTCGATCACCTGCCCGCCCTGCTGCGCCACCTGCGCCGTGGTCTGCACCAGCTCATTGGCCTGGTGCGCATTCTCCGCATTCTGCCGCACTGCGGCGGTCAACTGCTCCATCGACGCCGCCGTCTCCTCCAGCGAACTGGCCTGGGTCTCGGTGCGCGTCGACAAATCCAGGTTGCCGACCGCGATCTGGCTGGACGCCGTGGCGATGGTCTCGGCGCTGCCGCGTATTTCGCCGATGGTGCCGACCAGGTTGTGCTGCATGGTGTGCATCGCATGCAGCAGGCTGCTGTCGTCGCCCACGCTCAGCACCACCGGCTTGCTCAGGTCATTGGTGGCGATGCGGTTGGCCACTGCCACCGCATACTCCGGCGCGCCGCCCAGCGCCCGGCTCAAGCTGCGGTTGACCGCACCGGACACCAACAGCAGTAAGGTACCCGCAGCCACCAGGCCAAGCGCCGAAATCATCAGAGAGCGATGGAAGTCCGCTTCGATATCGTCGGTATAGACGCCGGTCAGGAATACCCAGCCCCACGGCTTGTAGCTGCTGACGCGCGCCAGCTTGGGCGTGGCTTCCTGCTTGCCGGGACGCTGCCACAGGAAATGCACAAAGCCGCTGCCCTCCGCCGTGGCGGCGATGCGCGCGAACTCGCGGAAGATATAAATGCCATCGGCGTCGCGGAAGTCCAGCATATTCTTGCCGTTGGAGGCGGGATTACCGGGATTCTGCAAAATCGTACCGTCCGCGCTGATCAACGACACATAGCTATCGCCGGCGTAACGGATGCTGTCCAGCGTTGTCATGGCGCGCCGCTGGGCGCCGGCCAGGTCGGTCTTGCCGCTACTGGCTTCCGCCGCATAGCGCCGCACGATATTCAGCGCGGCGTCATTCATATCCGTCAGCGCCTGCCGGCGTTCCTCGAAGCGCGTGGTGCGCAATTGCAGCGCATCGATTACCGCCACGGCGGTCAGGCAAAACATGGCACAAATCACTGGCAGCCACAGTTTCTGTTTAAAGGTCAGCGTAGGCATGGCGTTCTCCGTCGGGATAGTCAGACATCCGACTATAATTGATCAATCGATTAATTACAATCCGTCCAGCCATGCAGTTTCGGAATAGTCACCATGCCATATGGTGAGTTACCAAGCCGCGCCGCCGATGGCAAAGTAGCACCATGGACCAAAAAGGGAACTCCAATGAAAACAAAAACCTGGATCTGGATCGCCGGCGTGCTGGTCGCCGGCGGCGTAGCGGCGGCGGCATGGATGATCCAGCCGGCCATCGCGCCCATCCAGCCACCATCACCGAATGATTTCAGCAGTGACAGCATCGCACGCGGCGCCCGTGTCGTCGCCCAGGGCGATTGCATGGTCTGCCACACCTCAGCCGGCGGCGCGCCTTACGCCGGCAGCCTGCCTTTGCGCACGCCGTTCGGCACCATCTATACCACCAACATCACGCCCGACGCGGCGACCGGCATCGGCAACTGGTCGCTGGCCGCGTTCACGCGCGCGCTGCGGCATGGCGTGGCGCGTGACGGCCACCTGCTCTACCCTGCATTCCCCTACATTCACTACACGCGCATGTCCAGCGCCGACATCAGCGACGCCTACGCCTACCTGATGACGCGCACGCCGGTGGTGTCCCGCGCGCCGGACAACGACCTGCTGCTGCCATTGCGCTTCCGCCCGATGCTGGCCGGCTGGAACCTGTTGTATCTGCGTCCTGGTGCTGAGGCGGACAATCCGGCGCAAAGCGTTGAATGGAACCGTGGCCGCTACCTGGTGGACGGCGCCGGCCATTGCGCCTCGTGCCATAGCACGCTGGACCCGATCGGCGGCGAACGCAGCCCCGCCTTCAGCGGCGGCAATATCGACGGCTGGGATGCACCGGCGCTGACCGCGCTGCTGCAAACGCCCAAGCCATGGAATCGTGAACAGCTGGCACACTATCTGCGCCATGGCTGGTCGCCGGAACATGGCGCCGCCGCCGGCCCGATGGGCCCAGTGGCACACAGCCTGTCGCAGGTGCCGGAGGCGGATACCAACGCCATCGCCACCTACATCATGTCGCTGCAAAGTTTGGCCACCAAAGCTGCACCAGCCGCCGCCAGCACCAGCACCGACGTCGCCCGCGTCCAGCAAGGCGCCATCCTGTTTGCCGGCGCCTGCGCCAGCTGTCATGGCACGGCCGCGCCGATGATGGCGGCCGGCGGCCGTCCATCGCTGGCCCTGAGCAGCGCCGTCACCGGCGACAAGCCGGACAACCTGATACAGATCGTGCTGAATGGCGTGCCATGGGTCCATCCGGAACCAAGCACCTTCATGCCGCCGTTTGCCGCCGTGCTGACCGACACGCAGATCGCCAGCATCGCCGCCTACGTCCGCGCCGACATCGGCAAGCGTCCCGCATGGTCCGACGTTGAGCAGCGCACCACCAAGATCCGCAAGGAGAACCAATAATGAGCACCCTGATTGTGAATGGCGTCCGCCATACGCTGGACATCGATCCCTCGACGCCGCTGCTGTACGCGCTGCGCAACCAGCTGGAACTGAACGGCGCCAAATTCGGCTGCGGCATGGGACAATGCGGCGCCTGCACCGTCATGCTGGATGGCCAGCCGGTATTCAGCTGCCTGACGCCGGTGACCGCGTGCGAAGGCCGCCAGGTGCGCACCATCGAAGGCCTGGGCACTGCCGAAAAGCCGGGCAAGCTGCAAGCGTCGTTCATCAAGCACCAGGCGGCGCAGTGCGGCTATTGCATCGCCGGCATGGTGATGCGCGCGCAAGCGCTGCTGGAACAGAATCCGCATCCGACCGAAACGCAGATCCGCACCCACATGGAGCCTAATCTTTGCCGCTGCGGCACCCATATGCGCATCATCGCCGCCATCAAGGAAGTGACACAGGATCAAGGACGGGGAGCGAAATCATGAGCGACGACATCATCGACCTGCGCCGCCGCACCATCCTCAGCGCCGGTGCGCTGGTGCTGGGCTTTACCATGCTGCCGCGCCGCGCGCTGGCGGAATTCAACGGCATGGGCGTGCCGCCGGTCGCCAATAAGGAGCTGGCAGGCAGCCTGCAACGCACGCCCATGCTGGACGCCTGGATCAAGATCGCGCCGGACGGCAAGGTCACCGTCTTCACCGGCAAGGTGGAACTGGGCACCGGCGTGCGCACCGCATTGCTGCAAGTAGCGGCCGAACAGCTGGACGTGGCGCCGGCCGCCGTCAACTTCATCACCGCCGACACCAGCCTGACGCCGAACGAAGGCTTCACCGCCGGCAGCCACACCATGGCGGACAGCGGCACCGCGCTGCTGAACGCCGCCGCGCAAGTGCGCGCGCTGGTGGTGCAAGGCGCCGCGGCCCAGTTCAAGCTCGCTCCGGAAACGCTCAAGACCAGCAACGGCAAGGTGATTGCGCCGGATGGCCGCACCATGCATTACGGCGAAGCGGTGAGCGGCATCGACCTGCACCGCGCGGCACAAGTCAAATCGCCGCTGAAGAACGTCAACGACTACACGCTGATAGGCCATTCGCTGCCGCGCGTGGACATTCCCGCCAAGCTGACCGGCGGCGCCGCTTATGTGCAGGACATGCGTCCGCCCGGCATGGTGCACGCGCGCGTGGTGCGTCCTCCGGCCTATGGCGCCAAGCTGCTGTCGGCGGATACCGTCGGCGTGGCGCGCATGCCCGGTGTGCTGAAAGTCCACGTGGACGGCAATTACCTGGCCGTGATCGCCGACGGCGAATGGCAGGCGATACAAGCCATGCGCGCATTGTCGGCCAGCGCCAAATGGCAACGCGGACCGGCGCTGCCGTCGCCGGCCAACATCCACGCCACGCTGCGCGCGCTGCCGTCGCAGGACATCGTGATCGACGACAGACACGGTAGCGGCATCAAGCCGGTACTGACGCTGAAACGCCGCTACACCAAGCAATACGTGCTGCATGGCTCGATCGGCCCATCGTGTTCGGTGGCGCTGCTAGAGCAAGGCGCCATGACGGTGTGGACCCACACGCAAGGCGTCTACCCGCTGCGCGCCGCGCTGGCGGAGATGCTGTCGATGAAGTTTGAACAGGTACGCTGCATTCATACCGAAAGCGCCGGCTGCTATGGCCAGAATGGCGCTGACGACGTGGCAGCCGATGCCGCCCTTCTGGCGCGCGTCATGCCCGGCCGCCCGGTGCGGGTCCAGCTGATGCGCGACCAGGAAAACCAGTGGGAGCCCTACGCGCCGGCCATGAGCACCCAACTGGCGGCATCGCTGGACGCCAGCGGCAAGATCTGCGACTGGCAGTACGAATTATGGAGCGGCTCGCACAACGAACGTCCCGGCAACGCCGGCAAGCTGATACCGGCGCAACTGCTGGCCAAGGCCTTTATCCCGAGTCCCTCGCAACCGATGCCGATGCCGGAAGGTGGCGGCGACCGCAACGCCATTCCGCTGTACACGCTGCCGCAGGCGAAGATCATCAACCACTTCCTGCCGGTGACGCCGCTGCGCAGTTCCGCCATGCGTTCGCTGGGTGCGCACATCAACCTGTTCGCGATTGAAGGCATGATGGATGAACTGGCGGCGGCGGCCCATGCCGATCCGGTGGAATTCCGCCTGCGTCACCTGGACGACCCACGAGCGCGCGACGTCATCGAACGCGCCGCCAAACAGTTCGGCTGGAACCAGCGCCAGCGCCGCCGCGACCATGGTTTCGGCTTTGCCTTCGGCCAGTACAAGAACATCATGGCGTATGTGGGGCTGGCGGTGGAGGTCCGCGTCGAGCGCAGCACCGGTGCGGTGCACATCGTGCGCGTAACGGCGGCGGTGGATTGTGGCCAGGGCGTCAACCCGGACGGCATTCGCAACCAGATTGAAGGCGGCATCCTGCAATCGTCCAGCTGGACGCTGTATGAACAGCTGCAATTCACGCCGGAAGGCATCACCAGCGTGGACTGGGCCAGCTATCCGATCATGCGTTACTCGAATGTGCCGGACAAGGTCGATGTGATCCTGATCGACCGTCCCGGCGCGCCACTCCTCGGCGTGGCCGAAGCAGCGCAAGCGCCGATGGCGGGGGCGCTGGGCAACGCACTGGCCGACGCCACCGGCAAACGCTGGTTCGACTTGCCGCTGGCCGGACCGCAGCTAAGGAGTTAACAGCTCTTCGACGAAGGCCACAAACGCACGCGCCTTGGCGCTGGCCTTGCGGCCGGCCGGGAACACCGCCCACAGGTCCATGGCCGGCAGCGTCCAACCGGGCAGCACGCGCTGCACCTGGCCGCTGGCCAGCTCGGGACCGAACATCCACTCCGAGGTGATGGCGATACCCATATCCGCCAGCACCGCCGCGCGCACGCCCTCAGCCGCCGACACGCGCAAGCGGCCGTCCAGCGTCACCGGTTCCTGCATCTCGCCACACTGGAACAGGCAGGTCGCACCGCCACCGGCGCGGTGATACACCACCGCCTGATGCCGCGCCAGATCCGACGGATGGAGCGGCACGCCATGACGTTCCAGATAGGCCGGCGTGGCCAGCACCGCGCGCGGACTGCGGCTGATACGGCGCGCCGTCATGGCGGAATCGCTCAAGGCGCCGAGACGCAGCGCCACATCGATGCCGCCTTCCAGCAGGTCGATATTGCGGTCGTCCAGCACTATATCCAGCGAAATTTGCGGATGCTGGTCGAGAAAGCGCTGTATATGCGGCATGACGTGCAGCCGCGCCAACGTCACCGGCGCCGTCACCACCAACTTGCCATCCATGCCGGCGCTGGCGCCACGAGCGCTGTTGTCCGCCTCGGCGGCGGCGTCCAGTGCCCGCCGCGCGCCACGATAATAGGCCAGCCCCGACTCGGTTGGCGTCAGCCCGCGGTTGGAGCGCAGCAGCAGCTGCACGCCAAGATCGGCCTCCAGCTGCGCCACCACCTTGGAGACACTGGGCTGGCCCACATCCAGGCGGCGGGCGGCGCCCGAAAACGAGCCCGCCTCCACCACATGGACCAGCGTTTCCATCGCCTGCCATCGGTCCATGATTAGCCCAGCGTCGGATAGTCGGTGTAACCGCGCTCGGTGCCGCCGTAGAACGAGAACGGATCCGGCTGGTTATACGGGCCACCGGCGGCAATCCGCGCCACCAGGTCGGGATTGGACACGTACTGGCGGCCAAACGCCACCATATCGGCCTTGCCCTGTTCCACCAGCTGCTGCGCGTCGTCCGGTGTCAGGCCGGCGTTGGCGATCAACACGCCGCTGTAATTGCTGCGAATGATGTCGAGGATCTTTGGCATATCCGCCACGCCGCCCCAGGCGTTGGTGTCGGCGCCGTGGATGTAGCCGATGCCGTATTCATTCAGCATGCGCGCCACGTAGCCATAGGTTGCGGCGACATCCGTATCGGTAGCGTTGTTGTAGGCGGCGTAAGGCGAGATGCGCACGCCTATGCGCTGTTTCGGGAACACCGTCAACACGGCCTCGATCACCAGCCGCAGGAAGCGCGCGCGGTTTTCCACGCTGCCGCCAAATTCGTCGGTGCGGCGATTGACCAGCGGCGACAGGAACTGCTGCGGCAAGTAGCCGTTGGCAGCGTGGATCTCCACGCCATCCAGCCCGGCGCGTTTGGCGTTTTCGGCGCCGACGCGGAACTCCTCAACGGCCGCATACACTTCTGCATTGGTCATGGCGCGCGACGGCGAGGCGTAGATGCGGGTGTAGTAGCCGTTGCGCAGCGCGCCGTAGACCTGCAACAGTCCCAGGTCGTCGTTATAGCCAGATGGCGACAGCGGCTCGGCGCCTTTCAGCAGCGAATACGAGCTTACGCGGCCGCTATGCCACAGCTGCATGAACATCTTGCCGCCGGCAGCGTGTACCTGCTCGGTGACGCGGCGCCAGCCGGCTACCTGCGCATCGTTATAGATCGCCGGCGCCAGTTCGAAGGCGGCCGAATTGGGCGACACGTTGGTGGCTTCGGTGATGATCAGCCCCGCCGTGGCGCGCTGCGCATAGTATTCGGCGTTGAGCGCGACCGGTACGCCATCCTCGCCGGCGCGGGCACGGGTGATCGGCGCCATGGCGATGCGGTTGTTGAAGGTGACGTCGCCGATCTGGATCGATTGCAGTAGCTGGTTCATGGTAATGACTCCGGGTGAGTAGTAGATGAGTCACTGTACCGCCTGCGCCGCGCGGCGATAAGACGGCGCGGCTCATCAACACCTTTGCGCAAAGCGCAAAAATCAGCACAGACCGGATTCGGTGCTACATTGGCAGGATTCGATCCATCTGACTGATTTATGCCGCCGGCAGTAGCGCCTAAAATCGACACATCGATCACTTACTGCCACCAACATCATGAAAACCAAACTGCTACCCGCATCATTCTTCGCCCTTACATTGGGGTTGGCCGAAACCGGCAATGCCTGGCGCTTCGCCCACAACCTGTGGGCCTTGCCGCCGCTGGCGGGCGAACTGCTGCAAGCACTGGCCGTGCTGTCCTTCCTGGTATTTGGCGCGCTGTACGCGCACAAATGGCTGGCGCACAGCGCTGCCGCCATCGCCGAGACGCGCGACCCGGTGCAATCGTCCTTCCTGGCGCTGATCCCGGAATCGCTGATCCTGGTGGCGCTGGCGCTGCAACCGTATGCACTGTCCAGCGCCAAGCCGCTGTTCTGGATCGGCTCCGCCGCCAACGTCGCTTACGGCGCATGGCGCATGGCCGCGCACTGGAGCAGCCAGCGTGACGCCGCGCAGATCGTGCCGCCGCTGTACCTGCCCTACACCGCCAGCGTGTTGGTGAACGCCCTCGCCGCCGGCATCTTCGGCTATACCGACTACGGCTGGATGCTGTTCGGCGCCGGCGGCATCTCGTGGCTGATACTCGATTCGACCATCACCCACCAGTTGATGACCGGCGGCCTGTCCGACAAGACCCGCAACTTCATGGGCATCTACAGCGCGCCACCGGTGGTTGCGCTGGTCGCCTACCAGATACTGAGCGGCGCCAGCGTCAATCCCGCCATCACTTACGCGCTGGCCGGCTATTCGCTGTTCGTGTTTGCAGGCCTGGCACTGGCCATGCCTTGGTTGGCGCAGCAGGATTTCGCGCCGGGCTATTGGGCCTACACCTTCGGCCTTGCCACGCTGGGTCAAGGGCTGATGCTGATGGCGGAACATCAGGGCAGCATGCTGCTGCAAGCCGTCGCCGGTGTCGTCTTCGCCGCCACTCTGCTGCTGGTGCTGTATGTGGCTTGGGGTTCATTGCGATTGCTGGCGCGCGGCAGCTACTTCCCGACCGCGCCACTGCCGGTGGTGGGGCGGGCATCTTGAAAACCCTCGCGCTCGTGCTGTTCCCCGGCGTGCAGTCGCTGGACGTCTCCGGCCCGATGGACGTTTTCGCCGAATCCAACGCCTTCCTGCCGCCGCAGCAGCACTACCGCCTGATCACCATCGGCACCACGCCGGCGCCGATTCGCGCCTCCAACGGCCAGCAGCTCGGCTATGACCTGACGCTGGATGCAGCGGGCACGGACTACGACATTGTGCTGGTGGCGGGCGGCCCGCAACTGGCGCAGCAAGCGGACAATCAGCAGCTCTCGGCCTGGCTGCGCGAAGTGGCGCAGACGGTGCCGCGCTACGGCTCCATCTGCACCGGCGCCTACCTGCTGGGACGCGCCGGCCTGCTGGACGGCAAACGCGCCACCACCCACTGGAGCGACGCCGCCCGCCTGGCGGTGGAATTCCCGCTGGCCCAGGTCGAGCATGACCGCATCCACGTGCGTGACGGCCGCCTGGTGACGTCGGCCGGCGTCACCGCCGGCATCGACCTGGCACTGGCGCTGGTGGCTGAAGACCACGGCCAGGCGGTCGCGCTGGCGGCGGCCAAGCGCCTGCTGGTGCTGGCACAGCGCCAGGGCGGCCAGTCGCAATTCAGTCCCTATCTGTCGGAGGCATCGACGCCCGACGCACTGGCCACCATCATCCAGCGCCATGTGATGGACAATCTGGCGCAGCCGCTGTCGGTGGAACAGTTGTCCGCCGTCGCCGGCATGAGCACGCGCAGCTTCGCGCGCCAGTTCGTCAAGGAGATGGGAGTTACGCCGGCGGAATTCGTCCAGCGCGCCCGCGTGGATGCGGCGCGCAATCTGCTGGAGGGCAGCGAACTGGCCCTGAAGACCATCGCCTACCGCTGCGGCTTTGGCAGTCCGGCGCGCATGCGGCTGGTGTTCGCGCAGCGCTTCGGCGTTACACCCAACCAGTATCGCGACAGCTTCCGCGTCGGCGGCTAGGCCACGCGCGCGCTTTGCAGCAGCGCATCCAGCCGGGCCAATTCCAATGGCTTGGTCAGGTGATGTTCAAAGCCTGCCTCCCGCGCGCGCTGGCGATCCGCATCCTGTCCATATCCGGTCACCGCGAACAGCCGCAATGACCCAGCGCCAGGCTGTTCGCGCAAGCGCAAGGCCAGTTCATAGCCATCCATGCCCGGCAAGCCGATATCGAGCAGTCCTACCTGCGGCCGGAACTGCGGCGCCACCGCCAGCGCTTCCGGTGCGCTGAACACCACCTTGACGGTATGCCCCATCAACTCCAGTCCCTCGCCCAGCGCCCGCGCAGCATCTTCATTGTCGTCGACTACCAGGATCGACAGCCCGCCTGTCCCGAAAGCGGTGACCGCTTCCTGCGCCGCTGCCGGCTGATCAAGGCCCTGCCAGGCCGGCATGCGCACCGTGAAGATACTGCCGCGGCCAACGCCGTCGCTGCTGGCCGTCACACTGCCGCCGTGTAATGCCATCATGCTGCGCGCAATCGCCAGCCCTAATCCAAGGCCGCCCTGCGACCGGCTCAAAGCCTGGCGCGCCTGTTTAAAGCGCTCGAACACCGCGTCGATCATGTCCGGCGCAATGCCGATGCCGTTGTCGCCCACCTCCACGATCACCTGCGCGCCGTCACGCCGCGCGCTCACTGTCAGCCGGCCGCCAGCTTCCGTGTACTTGGCCGCATTGGTCAACAGATTGGCCAGCACCTGCGCAAACCGCACCGGATCGGCCTGCACAGCGAGACCGGACGACGGCATGTCCAGCGTCAGCACATGGCGCTTTTGCTCGATCAACGGGCTGGCGGTTTCAATGGCGCGCGCGATCACATCGCCCACTTCCAGCACCTGCCGGCTTAACTGGATCTTCCCTTCCGCAACGCGCGACACGTCCAGCAAGTCGTCCACCAGCGCCACCAGATGCCTGGTCTGACGCTCAATCACGGCGCGCTCCTTGATGGCGAAGTCGCTGCCGCGCATGCGCATCAGCTGTAGCGCTGTGACGATCGGCGCCAGCGGATTGCGCAGCTCGTGGCCCAGCATGGCGAGGAATTCATCCTTGGCACGGTTGGCCGATTCCGCCGCGCGCTTGGCGGTGGCCAGTTCGGTCACCTCGAAAGCCACCACCGCCACGCCATACGGCGTATCGCCGTCATCCAGCAGCGGCTGGTACACAAAGTCGAACCAGCATTCGCTCGGTTCCTGCTCCGGTGCGCGCCGCATGTTCAGTTGCACCGAGCGCCCTACATACGGCTGGCCGGTTGCCAGCACGCCGTCCAGCAGTTCATAAATGCCCTGCGACGCCAACTCCGGGAAGGCCTGCCGTATCGTCAATCCAAGCAGTGGGCGCGGGCCGACCAGCCGTTGATAGTAATCATTGGCCTGCTCGAATACATGCGTCGGGCCACTGAGAATGCAGATCGCCACCGGCGCCTGACTGAACACGCCTTGCAAGCGCCGCGCCGCCGCGCCTTCCACCACGCGCATGCGCTGGCGCAGCCGCAGCACCTCGATGCGCGCCGACAGCTCGCGCGCGGAGAACGGCTTGACCAGATAATCATCCGCCCCCGCCTGCAAGCCTTCCAGCCGCGCTTCTTCACCGGCGCGCGCGGATAGCAGCATGAACGGAATGTCGCGCGTGGCCGGATGCGCGCGCAACGCCGCCAGCAGGCCAAAGCCGTCCAGCTGCGGCATCATCACATCCGACAAGATCAGGTCCGGCGGATCGCGCTCGATGATCGCCAGCGCTTCCATGCCGTTGTTGCAGACCTCCACCTGCCACTGCGCCTGCAACAGGCGCTGGAGATAGTCGCGCATATCGGCGTTGTCGTCCACCACCAGCAGGCGGCCATGGCTGGCTTGCTCGACGGCCGGCGCTGCCTGCTGCTGCACCCAGCCCTCCGCTTCCGCCACATAGGCTTCCGCCGCTGCCGACAGCGATGGCGGCGCCACATCCTCATCCAGCTGCGCCGCCGGCAAATGCGCGCAGCCGAGCGGAATGGTCACGCTGAACACACTGCCGCAACCCGGTTCGCTGTCGACATCGAGCCGCCCGCCGTGCAGCGCCACCAGGTCATGCACCAGCGCCAGGCCGATGCCGGAACCTTCGTGCGTGCGCGAACGCGCACCTTCCACCCGGTGGAAGCGCTCGAACAGTTGCGGCAGCTGTTCGCGCGGGATGCCGGTGCCGGTATCGGCCACTTCCAGCCGCAGCCGGTCGCCGGCAATGTACTGGCGCACGCGGATCTCGCCGTCAAACGTAAACTTGAAGGCGTTCGACAGCAGGTTCAGGACAATCTTTTCCCACATGGCCGGATCGACATACACCTGCGCCACCAGCGGCTGGCACTCGACCTCCAGCTGCATGCCGGCGCCTTCGATGGCGGAGCGGAAGCTGCTGGCCAGGTCGCTGGTCAGCGCCACCAGATCCACCGCCGCAAACCGCGCCTGGGCGCGGCCAGCCTGCACACGCGAAAACTCCAGCAGTGTGTTGACCAGCTTTTGCAGCCGCTGCGCATTGCGCTGCATGAGCACCATGCGGTCGCGCTGCACCGGCGGCAGCGGCGCGTCGCTGTCTTCCAGCGCATCGTTGGCGGGTCCCAGCAACAGCGTCAATGGCGTGCGGAATTCGTGACTGACATTGCTGAAGAACTGCGTCTTGGCGTGATCCAGCTCCGCCAGTTTATCGGCCCGCAGCCGCTCATCCTCGGCCGCGCGCGCGTGGCGGATGGCGTTGCCGGCCTGCGTGGCCGTCAGCTCCAGAAAGCTGCGGTAGTCCTCATCCAGCTTGCGCGCTGAGCTCACGCCCAGCACCAGCGCGCCGGCCGACTGCTCCGCCACGCTGCCCGGTAACGGCAACACCAGCACTTCGCGCAGCGGCTGCTGCGCCAGTCCAAGCGGCAGCCCGGCCGGCAGTGCGCGTGGATCCAGCGACACCAGGCGCGGCATGCCGTCGGCGATCACGGCATCGACCGCAAACACCGCGCGCGCGCCGTCGATGTCAGCATGCGTGGCGTGCAGCAGCTGCGCCGACCCGGCGTCTGCGGCCAGGTACAACTGCGCAAACGGCACGTCGTCCGGATTACCAGCGATGGTGGCCAGCGCGATGGCGCAGACGCCGTGCACGGTTTTTTCCTGCAGCGTGCGCGCGTTCAGGTCCGACAGCATGTGCATGCGGCGCGCGTTCAAATGGCGGCTGGTCACGTCCAGATTGGCGCAAAACAGGCCCGCCACTGCGCCCGATTCGTCTCGCACCGGGCTATAGGAGAAGGCGTAGAAGGTCTCCTCCAGAAAGTCGCCGCGCCGCATGAACAGCCGCACATCGTCGGCCATGGTGGATGCGCCTTGCGAAAACACGCGGTCGGCCAGTGGGCCGCAAATATCCCAGATCTCGGCCCACACTTCTTCCGTCGGCCGCCCCAGCGCCCACGGGTGCTTGGTCATGCTGAGCACATCGATGTAGGCGTCGTTGTATAAAAACGTCATTTGCTCGCCCCAGCCTAGCCACATCGGCTGCGGAGAGTTGAGCATCAGATTAATCACCGTCTTCAGGCTATGCGGCCAGGCGCTGATGGGGCCCAACGGCGTATGCTCCCAATCGTGTGCCCAGAAGCGCGATCCCAGCTCCCCAGGAGCGTTGAGAAACATGGGGATGCCTTCTGGTGGGCGCGTAGACATGGGAGTAACAGCCATTCATGATTTACAATATTTTCAAGCTTACCATGCCACTGCTGAGATCCAGCGCGACATTGACTTTGACGGGTGCGCCCCAATCATCTCCCTTATGACAGAAGCCATGCCCGCCGCTCACGCGCACCACTTCCACCCTGCCGTCTCGGCATGGTTCGACGCGGCCTTTGCCGGCGCCACCGAAGCGCAGCGACAGGCCTGGCCGCACATTCAGGCCGGCCGCACCACGCTGATCGCCGCGCCGACCGGTTCCGGCAAGACGCTGACCGCCTTCCTGGCCGCCATCGACGCGCTGGTGCGCGAGAGCCGCAACGCGCCACTGCCGGATGAGACGCGGGTGCTGTACGTGTCGCCGCTGAAGGCGCTGTCGAACGACATTCGCGTCAACCTGCTGGCGCCACTGGAAGGCATCGGCCGCGAATTGGAAGCCATGGACCAGCCGCCGCACGGCATTCGCACCGCCGTGCGCACCGGCGACACCACCCAGGCCGAACGCAACGCCATGCGCCGGCGCGCACCGCACATCCTGGTGTCGACGCCGGAATCGCTGTACGTGCTGCTGGGTTCCGACAGTGGCCGCGCCATGCTGGCCAGCGCGCGCACCGTGATCGTCGACGAGATCCACGCGGTAGCCGGCAGCAAGCGTGGCAGCCACCTTTCCCTCAGTCTGGAGCGGCTCGACGCGCTGTGCGCGCGGCCGCCGGTGCGGGTCGGCCTGTCGGCCACGCAGAAACCGATATCGGCGGTGGCCAACTTCCTGGCCGGCGCCGGGCGGCCGTGCGCGGTGGTGGACGTGGGCCATGTGCGCGCGCGGGACCTCAACCTGGAACTGCCGCCGGTGCCGCTGGAGGCTGTGATGGCCAACGACGTGTGGGAACGCGTCTACGACCGCCTGGCCGAGCTGACGGTCATGCATCGCACCACTCTGGTCTTCGTCAACACGCGGCGCATGGCCGAACGCATGGCGCGCCATCTGGCCGACCGTCTCGGCGCCGAACACGTGGCGGCACATCACGGCAGCCTGGCCAAGGAATACCGGCTCGACGCGGAGCAGCGCCTCAAACGCGGCGAGTTGCAGGTGCTGATCGCCACCGCGTCGTTGGAGCTGGGCATCGACATCGGCGACGTGGATCTGGTGTGCCAGATTGGTTCGCCGCGGAGCATCGCCTCGTTCCTGCAACGCGTTGGGCGTTCGGGCCACCACGTGGGCGGCCTGCCAAAGGGCCGGCTGTTCCCGACCTCGCGCGACGATCTGATTGAATGCACAGCGCTGCTGGACTGCGTGCGCCGCAATGAGCTGGACGCGCTGCGCATTCCACCCGCGCCGCTGGACGTGATGGCGCAGCAGATCGTGGCGGAAGTGGCCTGCCGCGAGTGGCGCGAGGATGAGCTGTTTGCCCTGCTGCGGCAGGCGTCGCCTTATGCGCAACTGGACCGCCAGCATTATGACGATGTGCTGCACATGCTCACTGATGGCTACACCAGCCGCCAAGGCGTGCGCGGCTCCTATCTGCACCGCGACACGGTGAGCGGCACGCTGCGCGGACGGCGCGGCGGCAAGATGACGGCGGTGATGTCCGGCGGGACCATCCCGGACAATGCCGATTACACGGTGCTGCTGGAGCCGCAGGGCCAGAATATCGGCACGGTGCATGAGGACTTTGCGGTCGAGAGCCTGGCCGGCGATGTTTTCCAGCTTGGGAACACGTCGTATCGCATCCAGCGGATTGAGGCCGGCAAGGTGCGGGTGGAGGATGCGCACGGCGCGGCGCCGAATATTCCGTTCTGGCTGGGCGAGGCGCCGGGCCGCACCGACGAACTGTCGATCGGCGTGGCGCGCCTGCGCGGTGAGATTGACCGGCTGCTGGCCGGCGATGGTGACGGTGATGGCGAGGCCGCGCTGGAACGCGTGGTCGATTGGCTGGCCGAGCATCTGGGCCTGCGCGATGATGCGGCGCGTCAGATCGCCGATTACATGGCGCGTTCGCGTGCCACGCTGGGTGCCCTGCCAACGCGCGATACGCTGGTGATGGAGCGCTTCTTCGACGAATCGGGCGGCATGCAGCTGGTGGTGCATGCGCCTTACGGCAGCCGCGTCAACCGCGCCTGGGGACTGGCGCTGCGCAAGCGATTCTGCCGCACGTTTAACTTTGAATTGCAGGCGGCGGCCACCGAGGATGCGATTGTGCTGTCACTGTCGGAGAGTCACAGTTTTCCGCTGGATGAGGTGTGGCGCTATCTGCGGTCCAACACGGCCGAGCATATTCTGATTCAGGCTTTGCTGGATGCGCCGCTGTTCAATGTGCGGTGGCGCTGGAACGCGACCACGTCGCTGGCCTTGCCGCGCTTTGCCGGCGGCCGCAAGGTAGCGCCACAGCTGATGCGCATGAAGAGCGACGATTTGCTGGCGGCGGTGTTCCCCGATCAGGCAGCGTGCCTGGAGAATATCGTCGGCGAGCGTGAGCTGCCAAGTCATCCGCTGGTGGATCAGACGCTGGACGATTGCCTGCATGAGGCGATGGACAGCGAAGGCTGGCTGGCGCTGTTGCGGCGCATGGAGGCTGGCGAGGTGCGGCTGCTGTCACGCGATCTGCCTGCGCCGTCACCGCTGGCGATGGAGATTCTGAATGCACGGCCGTATGCGTTTCTGGACGATGCGCCGCTGGAGGAACGGCGCGCGCAGGCGGTGATCAACCGGCGCTGGACCGATCCGGCGTCCACTGATGATCTGGGTGCGCTCGATGCCGGCGCGATTGCGGCGGTGGCGGAGGAAGCCTGGCCGTCAGTGCGCAATGGCGACGAGATGCATGAGGCGTTGATGTCACTGGCTTGCGTGACGCAGGAGGAAGCGGCACGCGCGGAAAGCTGGCCTGCATGGCTGGACAGCCTCGCCGCCACCGGCCGCGCCACGCGCCTGCGCGACGCCACTAGCGGCGCCGACCTGTGGGTAGCGCTGGAGCGGCTTCCGTGCCTGAGCGCAGCCTATCCAGCGGCCACCACCACGCCGTCACTGACAGCTCACCTGGCCGCCAGTGCGCTCGTTGCCGGCGACGCGCAGGCCACTGGCGGCGCGCTGGCCGTGCGGGCCGGGGCGCTGGCTGCGGCAGAAGAATGGACGCGCGATGCGGCGCTGGTGGAGATTCTGCGCGCGCGGCTGGGTGGTACCGGGCCGCAGACCGTGGCTGCGATTGCCGCACCGCTCGGGCTGACCGCCTCCACCGTCACCATCGCGCTGACGCAACTGGAAACCGAAGGCTACGTGATGCGCGGCCGCTTCACACCCGGCGCCACCGTCGAGGAATGGTGCGAACGCCATCTGCTGGCGCGCATTCACCGCTACACCATCAAACGTCTGCGGCGCGAGATCGAACCAGTGGAACGCCAGGACTTCATGCGCTTCCTGTTCGAGTGGCAGCACCTAACGCCAGACGCACAACTCAAAGGGCCGGATGCCTTGCCGCAAGCGCTGGCGCAACTGTTAGGCTACGAAGCCGCCGCCGCCGCCTGGGAAAGCGATCTGCTGGCCCTGCGCGTGCAGGACTACTCGTCGCTTTGGCTGGACGACTTGTGCCGCGCCGGCAAAATCGTCTGGACGCGGGTCGGCGCACCATCCAGCGCCGTCGGCGGTCCGGTGCGCAGCACGCCGCTGGTGCTGCTGCCGCGCCGTCAACTGACGTTGTGGCACGCGCTGCCCGCCGTGGCCGACCAGGTGGAAGTATCGCCCCGCGCTGCCCGCGTGCTGGAAGCGCTGCGCCGCGACGGCGCGATGTTCTTCGACGAGCTGTCGCACGACGCCCGGCTGCTGCCGGTGGAGCTGGAGAACACGCTGGGCGAGCTGGTGGCCACAGGTCTGGTGAACGCCGACAGCTACGCCGGCTTGCGCGCCATGCTGGTTCCAGCCAACAAGCGCGCCAGCAACGACAAGCGCCGCCGCCGTGGCGCTGGACCGACGATGGAGGAAGCCGGCCGCTGGGCACTGGTCCGTCGAGGGGACAACCTGTCCATCACCGTGCGGGCGATCGAAACCGCCATCGCCGCCACGGCCACGCAGCCTGCCGCCCGTCCGGCCCCACCGGGCCGCAAGCCGCGCACCGATCCGGAAACGCTGGAGCACATCGCCATGACGCTGCTGCGCCGCTACGGCGTGATGTTCTGGCGCCTGCTGGAGCGCGAAGCCGGTTGGATGCCGAGCTGGCGCGAACTGCTGCCCGTCTATCACCGCCTGGAAGCACGCGGCGAAATCCGCGGCGGCCGTTTCGTGGCCGGCCTCTCAGGCGAACAATTCGCCCTGCCGGAAGCCATTCCCCTGCTGCGCGAAATGCGCCGCAGGCCGCACGACGGCAGCTACGTCTGCATCTCCGCCGTCGATCCGCTCAACCTGTGCGGCACCCTGCTGCCCGGCGACAAGGTCCCTGCACTGGCCGGCAACCGCCTGCTGTTCCGCGACGGCGCGCCGGTCGCCACCCAGGTCGCCGGCAAATTCCACTACCCGCCAGACGCCACCGACCGCGAATTGCTGCACGCCTGGCTGGTCGGCAAACAAGCCAGCATTTAGCCTACTGTGGCGTACCGCACATAAGCTGCGCCGATGGAGGCGTAGCATCGGTAGTCATGAAAAAATCGCGCCCACTCAAAATACTTGCTGGCCTGTTCGCCGCCCTACTACTGGTGCTGGTGGCGGTCGTCATCTTCCTGCTGACCTTCGACTGGAACCGCGCGCGGCCCTGGATCAACCATCGCGTCTCCGACAGCCTCGGCCGCGAATTCGCCATCAACGGCGACCTGCGCGTGCACTGGGAACAAGGCGACACCACCGAGTCGGGCTGGCGACGCTACGTGCCACGCCCACGCATCAGCGCCAATGACGTCTACGTCGCCAATCCCGACTGGACCAGCACCGGCCCGAAACTGGCCAGCGCCGGCAGCATCGTGGTGGCCATCCACCCGCTGCCGCTGCTGCATAAGGAAGTGGTCATCACCGACCTCGCCGTCGACAAGATCACGCTGGCCGCACAACGCCGCGCCGACGGCAGCAACACCTGGACCTTCAAGGACAACGGCCCGTCGGCATGGGAAGTCGATATCCAGCGCCTGACGCTGGGCGATGGCGACCTGCGCTACCTCGACGACGGCATCAAGCTGGATCTGCGCGCCAAAGCCAGCGGCATCAATGAAGGCGCCGACGCGCAGAAGTACGGCATCAAGTTTGACCTCAGCGGCAGCTATCGCAACGCCCCGGTCACCGGCGGCGGCAAAGTCGGCAAGGTACTCGCGCTGACCGACGAACACACGCAATTCCCGGTACAAGCCAACGCCAACCTGGGTAAAAACAAAATCGCCGTCGAAGGCATGCTGACCGACCCGCGTGCGCCGGCCGGTCTCGATCTGAAACTGTCGCTGGGCGGCGCCAGCATGGCTGACCTATATCCGCTGACGGGCGTGCTGCTGCCGGAAACGCCACCCTACGCCACCACCGGTCGTTTGATCGGCAAAAAATCCGGCGCGATCTGGAACTGGACCTACAAGAACTTCACCGGCACCGTCGGCGGCAGCGACCTGGAAGGCACGCTGGCCTACAGCCCGCGCAAACCACGCCCGATGCTGACCGGCGAAATCACCTCGCGCCAATTGCGCCTGGAAGATCTGGGGCCGACCATCGGCGCGGAGAGCAACGCGAGCAAAGCCAGTCGCGGCAAGGCGAAAAACCAGCCTGACGACAAAGCACTGCCGGTGGAGCAGTTCAACACCGCCAAATGGGATGCGCTGGATGCCGATGTCAAATTCAACGGCAAAAAGCTGATCCGCACCCACGACATTCCGCTGAACGACATCCAGGCCCACATCAAGATGAACAACAAGGTGCTGACGCTAACGCCACTGAACTTCGGCATGGCCGGCGGCGATATCAGCTCCAACATCAAGCTGGATGGCCGCCAGAAGGTGATCGACGCCGATATCCGCATGGCGGCGCGTCACCTGAAGATCAACCAGCTGTTCCCGAAACTGGAATCTATGAAAGCCAGTGTGGGTGAAGTGAGCGCCGACGCCGCGCTGGCCGGCAAAGGCAATTCCGTTTCCACCATGTTGGCGACATCCAGCGGCGAATTGGGCGCCACCGTCAGCGAAGGCTCCGTCAGCAAATTCATTCTGGAAGCCGCAGGCCTGAACGTCGCCAACCTGGTGTTCGTGAAACTGTTCGGCGACCGCCAGGTTCAGTTGAACTGCCTGGCCGGCGACTTCGTGGTGGAACACGGCAAGGCAGACGCGCGCCGCTTCGTGGTCGACACCCAGGAAGCCGTCATCAACGTCAGCGGCAACGTCGACCTGGCCAAGGAAACGCTGGATCTGGACGTGCGTCCACAAACCAAGGGCGTGCGCATCATCTCGCTGCGCACGCCGCTGTACGCCAGGGGCACCTTCACCAATCCGGACGTGGGTCCGCAAAAAGGCCCGCTGGCGCTCAAGGCCGGCGCCGCCGTGGCACTGGCCAGCATCGTCAATCCGCTGGCGGCGGTGATCCCGCTGATCAATACCGGCAAGGTCGATTCGGTGGACTGCGGCGCCCTGCTGGCGCAAGCCAACAAGACCCGCAACGACGCAAAAACCCAGCCGATCAAGAAGAAGTAAACAGCCGCACGCCAAACACCGGCCCCGCCGTGTGACCCGGCTCAGGATCGAAGCGCACCACCACGCTGCTCTTGCCGCTGGTGAGGCGCTCCGGCACCGGATACTCCTCGTCGATAAACACGCCCGGATGGCTGCCATCCAGCTTGACGCGGGCGATCCGTTCGCCGTCCACGCTGATGTAGAAATCGCGGTTGCGTTCCTCGCCCCAGTAGCTGGCTTGCAGCACCAGCGGGCCGGTCGTGCACTTCATGCGGAAGCTGAAGTAGCCGCCGGTGCGCGCATCACGGCCGTTGCGGCCACGGTAGGATACCGGATATGAGATGTCCGATTGCAGATCATGATCGCGCTCCGGCTGCATTTCGCCGAGGTGCATTACATCCACGGATCGTGCAGCCAAATCCTTGAGGCGCGCCTCCTCCTTGCGGAAGGCGACTTCCGACGCCGCCCATTCAGACTCGGTGTATGCATTGAAGTACACCGCCGCACGCCGTTCGTACTGCGAGAAGAATGGCGCAAATTTCATGTCGCCTGGCCGGCCGCTGCCGACGCTGCGGTACAGCGCTTTGCCCTTGTCCGATGGCGCGAAAGATCCGAGGATGTTGGCGCCTACCAGCGCCGGCGCCAGTCCGTCGAACGGCTTGTCGGCCGCGCCCAGATCGGCCGCCAGCACCATCGGACCGCGCAGCAGCGCCAGCACATGGTCATTGCCAGCGGTGGATTCCAATCGCAGATCCAGCGGCAGCGACAGTCGCACCGTGTCGCCCGCGCGCCAGCGGCGGCGGATCAGCACATAGCCCTTGTCTTGCCGCGCCTTGTGAGGCTTGCCGTTGACCAGCAGTGTGTGCTGCCTGGCCCATGCAGGAACGCGCAGCGCAACGGTAAACGTGCGCTGCCCCGCCAGCCGGCGCACCTTCAGGTCAATATCGCCTTCATACGGATAGCGCGTGTTCAGTTCCAGCCGCGCAGCGCCGGCCTGCCACTCTACCGTCGACGGGATATAGAGATTGACGAACAGCGTGTCGCCATTCTCCCAATAGATCGAATCGCCATGTTTGGCGTGGCTCTCCATGCCGGACAGCACGCAGCACCAGAAATCATTCTCCTCGCTGGAGTATTCGCGGGCCACGCCGGACATCAGCGGCGTCATATACGTGAACATGCCGGTGCGCGGATTCTGGTGCGCCAGGATGTGGTTCAGGTGCGTGCGTTCGTAGTAGTCGAAGTACGCGGCATCCGGCGCCCAGCTATACAGATGACGCGTCATCTTCAGCATGTTGTAGCTGCAGCAGGCTTCGCAGGTCTGCTCGGTGATGTGGGCGGCGATGGTGTCCGGCGCCGAGAAGTATTCACGATCACCATTGCCGCCGATGACGTAGCTGTGGTGCTGCGTGACGCGCTTCCAGAAGAAATCCACCGCGTTGGCGTCGCTCTGGCGGCCGGTCAGTTCGTGCAGGCGCGCGAGGCCGATCAATTTCGGGATCTGCGTATTAGAATGCAGGTTGGCCAGTTCGTCGCGGCCTTGCGTCAGCGGCAGCAGCACCTTGGTGTGATACAGCCGCTGCGCCAGCGCCAGCCAGCGCTTGTCCTGCGTGCGCGCATACAGTTCGGCGAAGCTTTCGTTGATGCCGCCATGTTCGCAGCCCAGCACCTGCTGCACCTGCTCGTCGTTGAGCGCCGCGAAGACGTTGTCGATGTAGCCGGCCAGACCCAGCGCCACTTGCAGCGCCTGATCGTTGCCGGCGCAGGTCTGGGCGTCGAACAGGCCGGCGAATACTTTGTGCCAGTTATACAGCGGTACCCAGCAGCCGTTCAGGTCAAAGCCCGCCGAGCGGATCTCGCCGCGCATGATTTCGGGGAAGATCTCCTTGCCGTCGACAACTTTGCCGTCCTTGCGTTTGCGCATAAAGCCGGCGGCGTAGCCATCGCCCTGCGCTTGCTGCACGCGCGCCAGTTCAGACACGATGTAGTCGATGCGCGGCTTCAGCGCCGGCGTGCCGGTTTGCGCATACATCAGCGACAGCGCGGACAGGTAGTGGCCCAATCCTTCGCCGGCAATGGTGTCGGATTCCCAGCCGCCGTAGATGGCGCCTTTGACCGGCAGCCCGGCGAACAGGTGGTAGTTATGCAGGAAGCGGTCGGCGCTCAGGCGCAGCAAGTAGGCCTGGTTGGCTTGCACTGCGTCCGCGTACACGGAAGGCAGCAGGCGCACCGACGATAGCGGCAGCGCCTGGGCGGTGGCCGGCACGCTGGAGGCAGCGGCGGCGGCTCCAGTGGCAACGGTGGCCGCGCTGGCGGCGTTCAATCCGGGGACCAGGCCCAGGCCGGCGGCGCCGCGCAGCACCAGGCGGCGATGGTGGAAGGACGACAAGGCGCGCATGGAAATCCTGAATAGATTAGTATTGCCGATAATGTACCGCGTCCCTCTTCACCCGTCTTGCATGACAGGAGCATGAAAAATGACGAATTCCGCACAATGCCGATTGGCCCCGACGAGCGGGCAAGGAACGCCATGAGCGCGGTGCCGCATCAGGGCTGCGACCGCGCCATCGCCGCAGCTGCCGGCGCAACAGTCGGCACATTGGGCAGCGAATCGGCCAAGGCATCGGCCAGCATGCCAGCGGTCACGCCCGCAGCCGCCGACCATCCGCGCATTGTGCTGGCGACCACCATCCTGGCTTCCAGCCTGGCTTTCATTGACGGCTCGGTGGTGAATGTCGGTCTGCCGGCGATTGGCCGCAGTCTGAATGCCGACGGTGGCGTGCTCTCTTGGATTATCAACGGCTACCTGCTGCCGCTTAGCGCCCTTTTGCTGCTGGGCGGCGCGGCTGGCGACCGTTTCGGCAGGCGTCGCATTCTAGTGCTGGGCGTGGCCTTGTTCGCGCTGGCGTCGGCCTGGTGCGCGCTGGCGCCGACGGCTACCCTGCTGGTGGCGGGACGCATCGTCCAGGGCGCCGGCGCAGCGCTGCTGATGCCCAACAGCCTGGCGATCCTTGGCACGCACTTTGAAGGCGAGGCGCGTGGACGGGCGATTGGCATCTGGGCCGCAGTCGGCGCGGCGGCGGGCGCAATCGGCCCGTTGCTCGGCGGGTGGCTGGTCGACGTCACCGGATGGCGCGCAATCTTCTTTATCAACCTGCCGCTGGCTGCAGCGACCATCGTGCTGGCCCTGCGCTATCTGCGTGCTGACGCGCCAGCAACGCCCGCCGCCGCGCTGGACATCGCCGGCGCGGCTACGGCCAGCATCGGCCTGGCGGCGCTCACCTGGGGCTTGACGGTGACCACCAGCGGTGCTGGCCTGCACTGGCAATCCGGCCTGGGAATCGTGGTCGGTGTGATGTTGATGCTGCTGTTCCTGCGCATCGAACAGCGCGCTGGCGATAGCGCCATGCTGCCACTGTCACTCTTCCGCTCGCACAGTTTCAGCGGCCTCAATCTGATGACTTTCCTGTTATATGGCGCGCTGGGTGCACTGCTGCTGGTGCTGCCGTTCGTCCTGATCGAATACGACCACTACTCGGCCAGCGAAGCCGGCGCTGCGTTGCTGCCGCTGCCGGTGGTGATTGCGCTTGCCTCCTCCACCATGGGCAGGCTCGCGGGCAAACTGGGACCACGCTTGCCGCTGACGGCAGGCCCGATCATCGTCGCCGCCGGCTTCATGCTGGCCATGCGCATCGGCGGCGGCAGCTACTGGACTACCACGCTGCCCGCCATGCTGGTGATCGCCATCGGCATGGCCGTCGCGGTGGCGCCGCTGACTACCGCCGTGCTGTCTTCGGTGGATGCCGCGCATAGCGGCGTCGCCTCCGGCTTCAATAGCGCCGTGGCGCGTGCCGGTGGCTTATTCACCACCGCGCTGCTGGCGGCGGTGCTCGGCGCACAAGGCGCTGCCTTGCTGGACGCTTTTCACGTCGCGGCATTGGCCTGCGCCGTCACTGCCCTGGCCAGCGCCGGCTGCGCCTACCGCTGGATTGCGGCCTGACGATCAAGGTCAAAACTCAAATCGGATCGAACATCTCGCGGTCGATATAGCACCAGCCCCACGTCTCGCCACGCTCGCCGGAGCGCATGATCGGATGGCCGGTGGTATTGAAATGCTTGGTGGCGTGACGGTTCTTCGACTGGTCGCAACAGCCCACATGGCCGCAGGTCAGGCAGACGCGCAAGTGCACCCACTCGTCGCCGGTCTTCAGGCATTCCTCGCAGCCGTTGGTGTTGGCGTGGTGGGTGTGGATCTGGTTGAAGTGCTGGCACTGTTCGCTCATCGCGGCCTCCGGATTGTAAAACCTCCAGTCTACCGCGTTAAAGCGAGGATGTACTCTCCCCTTGGATCAGTGGAACACGCCCTTACCAGCCCACCTTCTGGCGAATGAACGCCGTCAGCTGTGCCGCATTGGCCTGATGCTGCTTGACGCGCGGGTGCCCGCCGAAGCCATTCCACGGGAATAACAGCGTATCGATGCGCTGATCGCCCGATGCCTGCATCTGGTCCACCGCCGTACGCACATAGCCCGGCCACTTGGAGCCTTCCTGCACCGCATCCATGCTACCCAGCGCGCAGACGATATATGCATTCGGATACAGCGCGCGGATCTTCTGCACAAACGCGCGATACGCGGCGATGCGCTCGTCGTCGCTCGGCATCGGCGACAAGCGCTTTTCGCGGTCGACCAGCCAGCGGTCATTTTGGAACAGGTTAATCACCACCACATCCGGCGTCCACGACTTAAAATCCCAGTGCGTATCGTTGTTACCGACTGCGCTCAACTGGTCGTAAAAATCAGGCATGGTGAACGGGAACCAGCTGATCATGACGCCGATGCCGCTTTGCGAGACAATGTGCGCCTCCGCATCCAGCGCGCGCGCCGTGATCGACGAGTAGGACATGAAGTTGTTCTTGTCCTTCGGCAGATGATCAGGACCGTCATCCGGCGACTCGTTACCCATGCCGGTGGTGATGGAATCGCCGAAGAATTCAATATGCCGTTTTTTGCGCGGCGGTGGCGCCAGCAGCTTGCCGCCGTCTGCCAGCTCCAGTCCCTGGAAGAAGGTGCCGCCCTCCTCGCCCTCGGTACGCTTGGTGATCAGGAAGCGGTGCGCGCCCGGCGTCAGGCCGCTGACCACCGGATAGGTCTTGCTGCCCTGCGCCGCCTCGATCACCACCGGCTTGGCCAGGTCGTCATCAATAAACACGTTGAAGAAGTTCTTGCCCTGCTGGTCATCCAGCTTGACGGCCAGGCTGGCGCCCGTGAAGTTCCCTTCGATGCTGGTGCCGGGCCAGGACAGCATGGGACGCGCGCGGTCGGCGAAGTCGATGCGGCCGGTGTACTGCAACTGCGCGTTATCCGGCTGGATGGCCACGCCGGCGAAAGCCTGTCCCGCCAGCAGCAACGCCAGCATCCCTGTCTTGAACTTCATCGATACGTCTCCTTTATTGTTGGCGGAACCGCTCCGCATGCCCGCTGGCGCGGAATTGCTCGATCATGTAATCGACAAACACCCGCACCTTGGCCGGAACCAGCTTGCGGCTTGAGTAGTATATCGATAGCGGCCGGATTTCGGCATACCACTCCGGCAGCACGCGCACCAGCTCTCCGCTGTCCAGCAGCGGCAAGGCGTGCGGCAGCGGCAGCATGGCGATGCCCATGCCGCCGGCTGCGGCGCGCGCGATGGCTTCCGGGTCGTCCATCACCGCTACCGGCCGCACGCTGGCCACCACTTCCTGGCCGGCCTTGTTTTTCAGGGTCCATGCCGCCAAACGGCCGGTGGCCAATGAACGCCGCAGCAGGCCGCGATGGCGCGCCAGTTCCTGCGGCTGCGACGGCGCCGGCGACGCCTTCAGGTAGTCCGGCGATGCCGCCAGGATGATATGCACACGCGCCAGCTCGCGCGCCACCAGTGCGTCGGTCAGCTCGATGCCACCACCGATGGCGACGTCGAAGCCTTCCGCGATCAGGTCCACCTGGCGGTTATCGAAGTGCAGGTCCGGCACCACGTCCGGATAGCGGCGCGTGAATTCCGCCAGCAGCGGCACGATGTAATTGCGTCCCACCGTATGCGCCAGCGACACCTTGAGCGTGCCGGCCGGCTTGCCTGCGCCCTGACTCAGATCGGTCAGCGCATCGCCGATTTCATTCCACGGCAGCCGCACCTGCCCGTACAGGCGTTCGCCGTCGGTGGTCAGCGCCAGGCTGCGGGTGCTGCGCTGGAACAGGCGCACGCCGAGCCGCAGCTCCAGCCGGTTGACGCTTTTGCTGACGGCGGCCGGCGTCAGCCCCAGGCGGCGCGCGGCCGCAGAGAAGCTGCCCTCGTCGGCAGCAGCGATGAAGGCGTCGAGATAGCTGCTTAATTCAGTAAACATGCCCGTATCTTATACCAATGGTTGAAACTGTAGACGATATTTCATGACTACCGCGATCAAGTGGTGAAGACCATACTGTGTTCATCAACCAACCGAAAGGAACCAAATCATGACCTCGAACACTAAACTCAACGGTAAAGTCGCTTTCATCAACGGCGGTTCGCGCGGTATCGGCGCTGCCACTGCCCGTCGCCTGGCTAGCGAAGGCGCCAAAGTCGCCATCGGCTACGCCGCTTCGGCCATCGCCGCGGAAGCTCTGGTGGAAGAAATCAAAGCCGCCGGCGGTGAAGCCATCGCCATCAAGGCCGATGCCGCCAATGCCACCGCGCTGACCAACGCCATCGACAGCGTGGCCGATCGCTTTGGCCGCCTGGACATCCTGGTCAACAGCGCCGGCGTGCTGCTGCTCGGCCCAACCGACCAGTTCTCGCTGGAAGACTTCGACCGCACCCTGGCAGTCAACGTGCGCGGCGTGTTCGTCGCCTCGCAAGCCGCCGCCAAGCATATGAAAGACGGTGGCCGCATCATCAACATCGGCAGCACCAACGCGCAGCGCATGCCGTTTGAAGGCGGCGCAGCTTACGCGATGAGCAAATCGGCGCTGGTTGGCCTGGTCAAAGGCATGGCGCGCGACCTGGGTAGCCGCAACATCACCGTCAACAACGTGGCGCCAGGCCCGGTCGATACCGATATGAATCCGGCCGACAGCGATTTCGCCACCGGTTTGCATGGCCTGATGGCGCTGAAACGTCACGGCACCGCAGATGAAGTGGCAGCCATGGTGTCCTACCTGGCCGGCCCTGAAGCAGGCTTCGTCACCGGCGCCGACTTGCTGATCGACGGCGGCTTCGCAGCCTAAGTCAGTTCTTGCCGGCTGCTTCGACGTAGATTTCGTCGGCGCAGCCGACAGCGCGACTGGCGGCCGGCTTGGCGTTGGCTACCAGTTGCGGCAGTTCGCGGTCGGTGGCAAAGTCCAGCGCCAGCGACACGCGGATCTCTTGCAGGTATTTGTGCTGCGTGCAGACCAGCGTGATGGTGTCGGCGACCTTCTCGCCGTAGCGCGCCTTGATCTTGTCAAAAAAGTCGCTCACGCGAATGCTCTTGCCGGTATTCCCCAGCACGATCTTGCCCACTTCCGATTCATTCACCACCCGCACCGCCGATACGGCCTTGATGAAGTAATCATCAGGCGGCAGCGACTGGCACTTGCCATGCTTGTTCCACTCGTAGGCGCCGAAGGTGCGTTCGTAGAAGAAGTTCGGCATCCACGGTGCGATCTTCTCGATGGTGTCCTTGCTCAGCGCAAAAGGCTGGCCGCTGCAGCTGCCGTACTGCGTGCCGCATTCCTTCTTGTTTGGCCACAGGCCGTGCAGGCTGAGGGTCTTGGCCTCCAGCGTGCCGCCGTTCATGGCGTCGCATTCCGGCTTCTTGCCGTTGTATTTGGTGTGCTCGCAAAAACCGGGCTGCCAGGTGATGGCCAGCACATAGCTGTCCTGCTGGTTGGCCGCCGAGCATACCGCGCCGCTGGCGCCTTCCGGCAGACGGCTGGCTTGCTGATCTTCCAGCGCGGGCTTGCCGCATTCACGCTGCACCCAGCGCAGGGCCGGCTGCGCGCCGGGCACCTCGATGCGCACCCAGTCGTAATCGACCTTGTTGATTTCACGGACCGTGTAGCTGGTGCCGGCGCTGATCTTGACGTCGCCGGGATTGGTGCGCTTGGCGAACGAGGAAAACGCCTCGCAGCTTTGGGTGGCGGCAAAGCTGCCGCTGGCAGATTCACTGGCGCTGCAAGCCAGCGAGGTGAAGGCCAGCAGCGCGGCGGCGATATAGATGCGCATGAAATCCCCTGGTATTTGATCGAATTGCCAATATTCTACCGGAGGCGGAGAGCTAACCCCCTATTCCGCTAGCGGCTGCGCGTTTGCGTGATATTCAGGCGTTCGGCGTCGCGCACCAGATCTGGCAAAGAACGCGCCTGCATTTTGTCCATCACCTTGCGCTTGTGGGTCTTGGCCATGATTTCGCTCACGCCCAGTTCATCGGCGATCTGCTTGTTCAGCAGGCCGCCGATCACCAGTTGCATGGTCTCGCGTTCACGTGGGGTCAGGCTGTCGTGGCGGGCGCGCAGTTCGTCCAGTTCCTGCCGCTCACGATACGTCACAGCACCGGCTTCCAGCGCGCCGCGCACGGCGCGCAGCAGTTCTTCCGGCTCTACCGGCTTGGTGAGGAATTCCAGCGCCCCGGCCTTCATGGCCTGCACCGTCAGCGGAATCGAACCGAAGCCGGTGACGAAGATGATCGGAACGCCGGCGCCGGTGCGTTCCAGCTGCGCCACCACCTCAAAGCCATCCACTTCGGGCATGCGCATGTCCAGCAACAGGCAGCATGGCGCGTCCGGCAACGGCTGTTCAAAGAAAGTGGCGGCCGAGCCGTAGGCCTGCACCGTGTAGCCTTCCGATTCAAGCAGATTGACAAAGCCCTGGCGCACGCCCTCGTCGTCATCGACCACGATTACCACCTGGTTCATGCTCACTTCCATCAAACTCGCTCCGGTAATCTGAATAACACACTGCATCCATGCGGCTGGCGCGGTTGCGCGGAGATCGTGCCGCCATGCGCTTCCATGATGGAGCGGCAGATCGCCAGCCCCATGCCCATGCCATCCTGTTTGGTGGTGAAATACGCTTCAAACATCTGCGCCGCGCCTTCTTCATCAAGGCCGCTGCCGCTGTCGTCCACCCGCACCGCCAGCTGGCCGTCCTGCGTGCTGGTGGTAATGGCCAGGCTGCGCGGCCGGTCCTGTACCTCGCTCATCGCATCCAGCGCATTGACCACCACGTTCAGCAGCACCTGTTGCAGCTGCACCGTGTCGCCATCGACCCAGCCGCTGACCGCGTTCAGCGCCAGCGTCACCGCCACGTTCTGGCGTTCCAGCTCGGCGCGCGAGATGCCGATGATGTGGCGGATGGTGGCGTGCAGGTCGAACGGCGCCGATTCCTGCGGCGCCTTGCGGGTCAGCGCGCGCAGGCCGCGAATGATACCGCCGGCGCGCTGGCTCTGGGCCGCGATCTCCTGCAAGCCGGCGCGCACCCGGTCCAGCTGTGGCGGATCGCGTTCCAGCCAGCGCAGGCTGGCGCCGGCGTTGGACGAAATCGACATTAGCGGCTGGTTGATTTCATGCGCGATCGACGACGTCAATTGGCCGACCGTGGTCACGCGCGCCACGCGGGCCAGTTCGGCCTGGGTGTGGCGCAGCGAGTCTTCGGCCGCGCGGCGCGCCGTCACGTCCACCGTGGTACCGACGTAGACGGCGTTGTCGTTGACGCCGAACGGTTCGCCGGCGCCGGTCAGGTAGCGCACCTTGCCGTCGGCATCCAGCAGGCGGTAGTCGACCCGCAGCGCATGGCGGTGTTCGATGCCGCGGTCCAGCGCGCGCGTGACGCGTTCGCGGTCGTCCGGGTGCACGCGTTCGATAAAGGCCGCCAGGCTGACCTGCGGTTGCGCCGGGTCGAAGCCGAAAATGCGGCAGAACTCCGGCGAGCAATTGAGCATGCCCCGGTCCAGGTCCCAGGTCCAGCTGCCACTGCGGTTGATCTGTTCTCCCAGCAGCAGCGTGGCGCGGCTTTCGCGCAGCGCTTTCTCGGCCTGGCGCCGCTGCTGGTTTTCGTCCAGCAGTTCGGCGTACAGGCCGGCCGTCTCCAGCGACACCGCCGCCTGCGCGGCCAGCAGGGACAGCACCGCCGCCTGCTCGCTGGTGAAGGCGGCCGATGCCAGCCGGTTTTCCAGGTACAGCATGCCGACCAGGCGCGCCTGCTTCAGCATCGGGATGCAGATGGCGCTGCAACGCGGATAGCACAGCAGATAGGCGTCGCTGTCCCACGGCGCGGCACGCGGCGCGCCGGCCACGCCGACTGGCTTGAGGGTGCGCATGGCGGTGTGCAGCATGGTGAGGGGCAGATCGAGTTCGCCCGGCGCGGCCTGGCGCAGGTCAATCTGGATGCCATGTTCGCCCAGCACGGCGCTGGCTTCCATCAGCGGCGTTTCGCCATCCATGCGGATAAGCAGGCCGCGCTGGGCGCCGGCGTGTTCCAGCGCGATGGTCATCAGCGTGCGCACCAGCGGCGCGGTCTGGATTTCTTCCGACAGTGCGCGCACGGCACGGATCACGCTGTCGATGTTGCGGATCTCCGCCGTTTCGACGATGGAGATGGTGTCCTGCGCGGCGACGCCGGTGCCCTGCCCTGGCGCGTGCGGCGAGCGTTCCTGCCCTTGTAGCTCGGCCACTTTGCGCAGGGCGCCCCAGCGCCGGTAGGATTCGATGGCCGCCAGCCGGTGCGCCTGGGCGCCGGTGACGTGGCCGTGCTGGCGGCACAAGGCGGCGGCCAGTTCGTGGGCCACGGCAGCGCAATGTTCATAGCCTTGCGCGTGGGCGTGGCGGATGGCCTGGTCGTACAGCGCCAGTGCGCCGAAGGCATCGCCTTGCCGCTGGCGGATGGCGGCTTGCGCCAGCGCGTATTTGTCGGCAAAGGTGGCGGGATTGGACTCGGCCCATGCGGCCAGTGGCGCCAGGTGGGCGGCGACGTGCGCGTCTAGCGCATCATCGTCTACCGGGTCGGCGCACAGGCTCAATACGCTGAACAGGTGGAACTCCATCAGGTGCAGATGGCCGGGGGCGGACCACGCCAGTTGCGCCGCTTCGGCCAGGCTGGCGCGCGCCTTGGCGATGTCGTTTTCCAGGAAGGCCGCCATGGCCAGGTACAGCCAATGCCAGAAGCGCAGCGTGGCCATGCTGTCGGCGCCGGCTGGCGGTTGCAGCACGCCTTCGCCGCTGACGCCGCGCAGGTGGTCGACGAAGTCCTGCTGCACTTGCAGGATACCCTCGACGTCGCGGAATTCGATTTTGCCGACGAAAGCGCGGGCGCGGGCGATTTCACCGGACAGCGTATCGAGCTTGTCGCCGCGCGTCAGCATCATGCAGGTGCGGTGGCAGGCTTCGAAGGCTGCCGTGGTCAGGTCGCCAACGGCCAGCGCGGCGTCGTAGCCGGCCTGCGCGCAATCGAGCGCGAAGCCGAGCGGCTGGGTCCACACGCTGAGCTGGTCGAGGCCCAGCAGCACGAAGCCGGCGTAGGCGCGGTAGCTGTGCTGTTCGACCAGCGCGCGGGCCGCCATGCCGTACTCAAAGCCGTCTTCATTGTGGCCGTAGCGATGGCAGACCTGCACGCCGAACCACGCCAGCGCTACCGCCGTTTCGCCGCTCATGCCGTGTTCCAGGCTCACTTGCAGCGTGGCGCACAGGTGCAGGAACAGCAGCGATTGCGAGGTGAAGGTGGCCGGCGCCAGCAGGCTGGATAACAGCGCCATCAAGACGGCGGTATCGGGATCGGTTTGTTGCGGCAAGCCGCGCAGCAAGCCGCGCCAATCGCCTTGCAGGCTGGCGCGCAACGCGGCGTAAGCGCGCTCGCATTCGGCGTCGGATGGATCGGCGGCCATGTCGATGCCGAAGGCGCGCAGGCCTTCCAGAATCAGGCTGACCGCCAGCGCGTAGTCGCCGCGCCGGGTGGCGATATCGGCCGCCAGCCGCAGCACCTGGCCTTGCACGCGCGGCGCCGACGGGCCAGTGCGCAGGGCCGGCACCATGGCGGCGGCGGCATCCAGGTTACCGCTGAAGAAATAGCAACTAGCCTGCTCCAGCGCCAGGTCGAAGGCCAGCCGCTCAGTTGCGTTGTCGTCGCCAGCATCCAGCAGGCTGCGCGCCATGCTGAGGTAGGACAGCGCCGGCAGGTAGGCGCAGGCGCGGCGGGCTTTGCGGCCTGCCGTCAGGCCGATGGCGGCCATCTCTTGCCGCTCTTCGGCCGGCACCAGGTGCACGGCTTTTTGCAGATGGTCCATGGCGCCGAACAGCAAGTCGTCGCGTGCATTCTCCAGCGCGGCGCTGGCCAATAGGCGCGCCAGACGGACATGCAGGCGCTGGCGCGCTTCGCCATCCAGCTCGGCGTAGGCGGCTTCCTGCAAGCGGTCGTGGGTGAAGACGTAACCGTCGGCGTCGGCCAGCAGCACGTCGGCTTCCACCGCCACCGCCAGCAAGCCGTCGATCTCGCGCTCTTCCAGTTCGTACAAAGCGCGCAGCAGCGCGGTGCTGCCACTGCGGCCCATGCAGGCCAAGGCGCCCAGCATGCGACGAGTCGGAGACGGCAGCCGCGCCAGCCGGCCCAGCGCGATGTCGGCCAGATTGTCGGTGTAGCGCAGCGCGCCGACTTCCGACAAACGGAAACGCCACTCGCCACTGGCCGCATCACGCGCCACCAGGCCTTCATCGACAGCGGTCTGCACGAACTGCTGGACAAAATACGGATTGCCGGCGGTTTTCTGGTACACCAGCGCGGCCAGTTCGGTGATCTGCATCGGGTCGGCGGACATGGCCTCGGCCAGCATGGTTTGCAGCGCCGCTGGCGTCAGCACCGGCAGCGCGATCTCCACCGCCTGCTGGGCGCGGGTGCGCAGATGCGCGGCGGCTGGCGGCAGCGCATCGCCGTCAGCTGCGCGGCTGGTCAACAGCAGCAGGAACGGCAGGCCGCTGGCCTGTTCCAGCAATTGATCCAGCACTTGCAGGCTGGCCGCATCAAGCCACTGCACATCGTCGATCATCAGAATCAGCGGCCGTTCGCGCACGGCAAACAATTGCAACAGCCGGAACACGGTCATCGTCAAACGCGCCGGCGATTCCGGCGCGGCGGACGTGGTAGCGTTGGCGACATCGCCGGCCAGCAGCGCCAGCTCCGGCACCAGTGCGATCGCCAGTTCGGCGTGGTCGGCCAGCACTTGCTGCACGCGCTGGCGCCAGAACGCCACTTCCTGCGCGCTCTGTCCAAGAATGCGGCGCACCAGCGTGCGCAAGGCAGCCGATAGCGCGGCATACGGCGCGGTGCCGCCAAACTGGTCGACCTTGGCGCTGGCCACCGACGCGCTACGCAGTTGCGGATCGCGCAAAAACTGCGCCACCAATGCCGATTTTCCGACGCCGGACGGCCCGTGCACCAGCGCCAGCACCTCCTTGCCTTCGGCCACCACCTGCTGCCACGCGGCCAGCAGTGCGGCCATGGCGTCGTCCCGGCTATAAAGACGCGCCGGGAAGCGCAACGCCGGCGCCCCGCCCTGCCCCAGCTGGAATTGCGGAATCTGGCCCCGTTCGCGCCACGCGTCCAGGCAGCGCCGCAGGTCGGCCTCCAGTGCCGCCGCGCTTTGATAGCGCTCGGCCGGCTGCTTGGCCATCAGCTTGAGCACCACCTTGGACAACATCACCGGCATGGCCGCATGCTCGCGGTGCGGCGGCGACGGCTCGGACGCCAAGTGCGCATGCATCCACTCGCCCGCCGCCGCGCTGGCGTTGCCCAGGAACGGCAGACGGCCGGTCAGCAGTTCGTACAAGGTCACGCCCAGCGAATACAGGTCGCTGCGGGCGTCGATGCCCAGTTGCGTGCGGCCGGTCTGCTCGGGCGACATATACGCCGGCGTGCCGCGCACCACGTCCGACTGCGCGGCCCGCGTATGGGCGGCGCCGACGCGGGCCACGCCAAAACCGGTCAGGCGGCAGTGGCCGGCGCTGTCGGTCAGGATGTTGGCGGGCTTGATATTCTGATGCAGCAGGCCAGCGTCGTGCAAGCCGCGCAGCGTACCGCAGATGCTCAGCGCCAGCGGCAGGAAGGCGTCCGGCGCCAGCGGACCGGCGGCGCGTTGCGACAGCGGCGTGTCGCCGGCATCGGGATAAATCAGCGCCATCACGCCGTTGTGCCACGCCAGCCCTTGCGGCGCGCGCGACCACGCCGGCAACAGGCGCTCGCGCAGCGCGTATTCGTTGTTGAGGTACAGGGCCGCTTCGGCGGCGTCGCGCTCACAGGCGGCGGTGGTGATCAGGATTGCGCCGTGGCCGGCGGTTAAATGGCCACGCAAGGTGGCCAGCACGCCGTCCTGATAGAGAGGTTGGAACGTGTAGTCGTCCAGGTTCATGCGCCGTCGCGCCCGGACAACGTTTGTTCGATCAGCGCCAGCAGGCGGTCGACGTCGATCGGCTTGTGCAGCAACGCAATGGCGCCCGCGCGCAGTGCCAGTTGCTCCATCGCCTGGTCGGCGTGGCCGCTGATGAACACCAGCGGCAGCTTCAGGTCGAGCGCATTCAGGCTGGCTTGCAGTTCGAAGCCGCTCATGCCGCCGAGCTTGATGTCCACCACGGCGAAATCGATGTCGCCCAGCCGCGCATAGGACAGGCAGGCCTCACCCGACTCAAAGCACAGCGGAATGTAGTCGGCGGAGGTCAGCAGGTTGTCCAGTGCCTGGCGCACGCCGTCGTCGTCATCCACGACGCAAATCAGTGCAGGCCGCACGCTCATAGTGTCTCTCGGTTCATGTATTGGGCTATTCGATGGTTCGGTTGCCATCATACCTTGCCCTTTCGGCCGAGGGCAGTATCCATCCGTATAGGTAGCTTGGGCATAGGACGGGCAGTTGTCCTACAAACGCAGTGCAGTCACGCCGATACGATTAGGCCGCTGGAGTGGCTAAGATAGCAATCACCCATCAACAGGAGTCCACCATGAAACAGTTCCATCTTACTGGTAAGTTTGCTTGTGCCCTGCTCATTACCGCTGCCGTATTGGGCGGCTGCAAGAAAAAAGATGCTGACGTGCCGCCACCGGTGCCGGAAGCGACCCCGGCTCCAGCGGCCACTCCGGCACCAGCTACGCCGCCGGTGACCAACACGCCGACCACGGAAGGCGGCACGGCTACCCAGCCAGATCCGAACGCACCACCGCCAGCCACCACGCCACCGGCCACCACCGAACCGCCGCCAGCTAACCGCTAAGCGTCAGTTCTTGAGTGAGCTAAACGCCGCCGCGAAAGCATCGCGGGCGGCGTGTTGGGCGATGTCGCGCCGCCAGACCAGCATGGTTTGCACGCGCGCGACATCGTCCGGCAGCGCATGCACGCGCACGGATCTCGCCAGTTCGCGCTGCTTCAGCACTTCTTTCGGCATCATCGCCACGCCCATGCCGGCCGCCACGCAGCCGATAATCGCTTCAAACGTCCCAAACTCCGCAATCCGCGCCGGCGACACGCCGCCCTCGGCAAACCATCGCTCCAACCTTCGACGGTAAGAACAACCGCTGCGAAACCCCAGCAGCGTGCGCTTGGCCACGTCGGCCGGCGACGTGACCGGGCCGTGCAGACTGTCGGTCAGCAATACCAATTCCTCGTCAAACACCGGCAACTGCACCAGCTCCGGCCGCTCGACCGGCGCCGCCACCAGCGCCACATCCACCTTGTGATTCAGCACCGCATGCAACAGATAATCAGTGGGGCCGGTATCCAGCACCAGGTCCACCTGCGGATACTGGCGGTGAAATTGCCCCAGCACCAGCGGCAAGCGCGCGGCAGCCGTGGTTTCCATCGAGCCGATGCGCAACTGGCCGGACGGCTGACGGTCACCCCGCATGGATTCCTGCGCCTCATCCGCCAGTTGCAGCAGCCGCTCGGTGTAGGCCAGCAGCCGCGCGCCGTCCTCGGTGATCAGCATGCGCCGCCCGGAGCGGTGGAACAGGCTGACGCCCAACGATTCCTCCAACTGCGTCAGCCGGGCCGAGACATTGGATTGCACGCGGTTGAGCCGGGCGGCGGCTTGCGTCACGCCGCCCTCCTCGGCCACGGTTTTAAAGATGCGCAGGGATGAGAGTTCCATATCATTCTCTATAAAAGAATTATTCATTCAGTATAATTCATTTTTAATGATGCGTGATCAGGTCTATATTGGCAACATCGACCTCTGGAGCACCATTATGAAAACCACGCCCTCACTGGCCATACTGCTCGCTTGCAGCTTTGCCTTCATCATCGTCCAGCTGGATGTCACCATCGTCAACGTGGCGCTGCCGGAAATCGGCCGCGAGCTGCAAGCGGGCGTCAGCCAGCTGCAATGGGTGGTGGACGCCTACACGCTGGGCTTTGCCGTATTCCTGCTGTCGGCCGGCGCCATGGGCGACCGTTTCGGCTCGCGCAGCGTGTTCCTGACCGGCTTCGGCCTGTTCACCGCCGCCTCGCTGGCCTGCGCCATGGCGCCCGACGCGCTGGCGCTCAACCTGGCGCGCGCGGTGCAAGGCATCGGCGCTGCGCTGCTGGTGCCCAGCTCGCTATCCATCCTCAACGCCGTCTACGCGCACGAGCGCAAGCTGCTGGCCAAGGCCATCGCCTGGTGGACGGCCGCTGGCGGCGTCTCGATTGCCGCCGGGCCGGTGCTGGGCGGCATCTTGATGTCGGCCTTCGGCTGGCGCAGCATCTTCTGGGTGAATATCCCGATCTGCCTGATCGGCTTCTGGCTGACCTTGCGCGTGGTGCCAGTCATCCGCCACAACGGTCCAGCCCGCCATTTCGACATCCCTGGCCAGTTGCTGGCGGTGATCGCGCTGACTGCCTTCATCGGCGCGGTGATCGAAGTCCATGCGCTGGGCCTGACGCATCCAGCGGTGCTGGGCGCATTCGCCGTGGCGCTGGTGGCGGCAGTGCTGTTCGTCAGGGTGGAAGCGCGCAGCGCGGCGCCGATGCTGCCGTTGCAGCTGTTTAAGCTGGTAGGTTTTTCGCCGGCGGTACTGTTCGGCGTTTTCGTCAACTTTGCCTACTATGGCATCATCTTCGTGCTGAGCTTCTACCTGCAACAGGTGCGCGGCTTTTCGGTGCTGCATGCCGGCCTGATTTTCCTGCCGCTGACCGGCACCTTCCTGTTCGCCAACATCGCCAGCGGCTGGTTGCAATCGCGGGTCGGTTCGCGACGGCCGATGATTATTGGCGGCGTGCTCGGTGGCATCGGTTATGCGCTGCTCGGCGTGTTCGGGATTTCGACCTCGGCCAGTTTCTGGGCCATGCTGCCGGGACTGGCGCTGATCCCGGCCGGCATGGGACTGGCGGTGCCGGCCATGACGACCGCCATTCTCGGCTCAGTTGAAAAACATCAGGCCGGCACGGCGTCGGCGGTATTGAACACGGCGCGCCAGGTCGGTGGCGCGATGGGAGTGGCGGTCTACGGCGCGCTGGTGGCGGCGCCGGCCACGGCTGCTATCCTGTCGGGCATCGAGATCGCGCTGGGCGTGTCGACCGTCCTGCTGCTGGGCGGCGCGCTGCTGGCCGTATCGACCAATTTTAACCAAGGAGAAAAGTTATGCCATTCGTAAATATCCGCATCACCAATGAGGGCGCCACCGCCGAGCAGAAGCAGGAACTGATTCAGGGCGTGACCGACCTGCTGCAAAAGGTGCTGAACAAGAATCCGGCCACCACCTTCGTCATCATCGACGAGGTGGAGACCGATAACTGGGGCGTCGGCGGCACCGCCGTCACCACGCTGCGCCAGCGCGCCAAGGACGCGGCGGCCAAGTCGTAAGCCTTACTCCCTCCTCATTTCCTCGCGCAATCCCACAATAGCAGGATGTTGGTGACGGCGGCGTCCAGGTTTTCCGGCGACGTACCGTCGCGCGCGAGGGTCGATAGACCGACAAGAAAGCTTTCGAAAGCCGCTGCCAAGGCAGTCGGGTTGGTGGTGCTCGCAAGCTCCCCCTGTTCGATGCCGCGCCGGACGCACGCCAGCAAACCATTCCGGTTGCGGGCACGCGTCGCCGTCAATCCGGCGGTCACCAGCGCTTTGTCGGGCGCTCCCGCGCTCATCACACCCAGCGCCACCATGCAACCTTTCGGATGACCAGGCCCGCACTGCATGCGCGCGGACGCACGCAATGCCGTTTCGATGGCAACGCGCGGCGCCAGTTGCGCATCCCACAGACATTCCATGACGGTACCGTAGCGCTGCAGGTAGAGCGCGACCGTTTCCTGAAACAGCGCCTCCTTTGAGCCGAACGCCGCATAAAAACTCGGCGCCGAAATGCCCAGTTCAGTCTTCAACTGGCTTAACGAGGTGGCCTCGTATCCATTCTCCCAGAACAAGTGCATGGCACTGGTCAGCGCCTGGTCGCGGTCAAATTGTCGGGGGCGGCCCATCTGTGCCATAACGTTCTCCTCTTCACTACATAGATACTAAACGGTACAAAAGTAATTGACAAGCTCGGACGGGCTGAATAACATACGCCAACTTATATACCGATCGATACATAAGTATAGCAGCACAACCACGCCTTACCGATTCACTTTACTTTCACGAACAGGAACACGATGGATCACACACACTCGGACCACGGCCACGCGCAGGACAAGTTGCCGGTTGCCGCCTTGCTCGCGCTGGCGATGACCGGCTTTATTTGCATCGCCTCGGAGACCTTGCCCGCCGGCTTATTGCCCCTCATGGCGGATGACATGAACATCACTCAGGCAGTCGCAGGTCAAAGCGTGACTGCCTATGCCGTCGGCTCGGTACTGGCGGCGATTCCGCTGACCATCGCCACGGCAGGCTGGCGGCGACGCAACGTGCTGTTGCTGACCATCGTCGGCTTTCTGGTCTTCAATCTGATCACCGCCGTGTCATCGATCTTTTGGCTGACGCTGATCGCGCGCTTTTTTGCGGGCGCGTCCGCCGGTCTCGCCTGGAGCCTGCTGGCAGGCTACGCGCGACGGATGGTGGCAGTGCATCAGCAAGGGCAAGCGATGGCCATCGCCATGGTGGGTACGCCCATCGCACTGGCCCTGGGCGTGCCGCTGGGTGCATGGCTGGGACAGGCGTTCGGCTGGCGCAACGCGTTCGACATCATGTCGGGCCTGACCGTGCTATTGATTGTCTGGGTGCTGGCTAAAGTCCCCGACTATCCGGGCAACGCAAGCAATGAACGCACGTCGATGCACGCCGTGTTCACCACGCCGGGCGTCAGGCCGGTACTGGCCACGGTCATCCTGTGGATGCTGGCACACAATATTCTCTACACCTATATCGCGCCGTTTGTCGCCCAGGCCGGCCTGACCGACCGCATCGATACAGTGCTGCTGACCTTTGGCCTTGCGGCGCTGCTGGGTATCTGGGCCATCGGCCGAATGGTGGACCGCAGCTTGCGCGGAGCGGTGTTGTCCAGTCTCGCCCTGTTTTCACTGGTATCGCTGCTGTTCATCTGGGCCGCCAGCGAGCCCGCCGTGATTTACATCGGCACCGCCATCTGGGGGCTGACATTCGGTGGCGCCGCAACGCTGCTGCAAACCGCGCTGGCCGACAGTGCCGGTGATGGCGCCGATGTCGCGCTATCGATGAATGTCGTGGCGTGGAATAGCGCCATCGCCGGCGCCGGCGTCCTGGGCGGCGTGCTGCTCGACACTTGGGGCGCATCGGCGTTCCCTTGGGCCGTGCTCGGCTTATCCCTTGCCGGTCTCGCAGTCGTGTGGTCTGCCCGCGCTCATGGTTTCCCGGCCGGCCGACGTGCCGCGCTGACACCGGCTGTTGGCCACTAACCACCGCCACGCCCTACTCCTATTTTCACTCTCAAGAAAGCACATCATGTATCGACGTTTTGCAACCACCCTGCTCGCCACCTGCGCCATGGCGTTATCCACTGAGGTCTTCGCTGCCGAGGAATTTCCCCTGCCGCCGGGGTTCAGCAGCGAATACCAGACCATAGACGGCGTCAACATGCACTATGTAAAAGGCGGCGCCGGTCCGCTGGTGTACCTGGTTCATGGCTTCGGCCAGACCTGGTATGAATGGCATCAGTTGATGCCGGAGCTGGCCAGGAAGTACACCGTGGTCGCGCCCGACCTGCCCGGACTTGGCCAGTCGTCCGTGCCGGCGTCATACAGGGCCACCGACGTTGCGCCAATTTTGTACAAGCTTGCCCGGCAATTCAGCGGCGACCAGAAATTCGACCTGGTAGCGCATGACATCGGCATCTGGAACACCTACCCGATGCTGGTCGAACACCAGGACACGATACGCCGCGCCGTGTACATGGAAGCGCCGATTCCGGAAGAAAGTATTTATAGCTTCCCGGCCTTCACTCCAGAGGGCGAATCGCTGGTCTGGCATTTCAGCTTCTTCGCCGCGCAGAATCGCCTGGCCGAGACCCTGATCGCCGGCAAGGAGCGATTTTTCATCGAGCACTTCATCAAGGAGCATGCCAGCAACAAGGCCGCGTTCACGTCAGAATTGCTGAACCTGTATGGCAAGTCTTACGCCAAACCCCATAGTCTGAACGCCTCGTTTGAATACTATCGCGTACTCAACCAGGGCGTGAAGGATAACCAGCAACTGGCTAAAACGAAGATCACCATTCCCATGCTGGCGATTGGCGGCGGCGGTCATGGCGGAATGGGAACATACGAAACCGAGATGCTGCGCCGCTACGCCACCAACGTCACCGGCAAGGTACTGGAAGGATGTGGCCACTGGTTGCCGGAAGAGTGCTCGGTAAAGCTGAATGAGACAGTGTCGGTTTTCCTGTACGCACCGTGACAAATTCAAGTGACTCCAAATAGTTGAGATAATACGCAACTCTGGAGTTATCTTGAAAGTGTAGTAAGTGTTAAGAATCGACATCTCTTCCCTGTTCATCGCCATGACACTCAACCTGTCGATCATGGCGGTGGCGCTGCCGTATTTCATGGGCCGGGTCAACCGCGCCGCGCGTTGCGCGCAGGCGGGCATCGTGCTGCAAACGGCGGGCTGGATTTTCCTGCTGTCGTCAAGCACCTTCCCGCGCGGCGGCTGGGCCGACCAGCTGCTGTCGACGCTGGCCATGGCCAGCGTCTCCGGCGGCATGGTATGTAACGCCATCGCCTTCGAACTGTGGTGCGGCCGCCAGCCGAACGCGCGCTTGCCGGCCGCCATCGCCGTGGTGATGACGGTCGGCTACGGCATCGGTTATTCCGACTATGCGTTCCGCACCGGCTGGGCCAATGGCCTGCTGGCCCTGCAGATCGCCACCGTGATCGCCAGCCTGTGCCGCAAGCCGCAAGTGCCGATCGGGCGTTGGCGCTGGCTGCTGGTGATCTGCCTGTCGATCCAGATGGCGGTGATGGTTTGTCGCGCCGTGCTCGGTGCGTTCTACACCGCCGAGTTTCCCAATTTTTATGCGCCGCACGTGGTCAACCAGGTGTTCGCCTTGTCGTCCAACGCGATGATGGTGTTGTCCGTGGTGGCCATCCTGCTGGCGCACCGCGACGAGGCGGCGCGCGAACTCGAACGGCTGGCCACGCTGGACGGCCTGACCGGCGCCTTGAACCGCCGCGCCTGGCTGCTGCAGTCCACCATCGATCTGGCCAACAGCGTGCGCTACCGGCAATCGCTCGGCGTGTTGCTGCTTGACCTGGATTATTTCAAGCAAATCAACGATACGCACGGTCATGGCGTCGGCGACCGCGCGCTGCAAGTGTTCGTCACCGGCTTGCGCGCCGTGAGCCGTGTCGGCGACCTGTTCTGCCGTTACGGCGGCGAGGAATTCTGCGTGTTGCTCAACTGCGCCGACCTCAATGCGGTGATGGCCTACGACGAACGCCTGCGTCAATGGCTGACGCAGCATTCGGCTCGGGAACTGGGCTTCGGGCTGTCGTACAGCGGTGGCGTCGCCATGCGCATCCACGACGCCGACGCCATCGAGATCATGCTGCAACGCGCCGACGTCGCTTTGTACCAGGCCAAGGCACAGGGACGTGGCCACACGCTCGACAGCGCAGTCATTTCCTTGCCGAAGCCATAGCACCACAAGCACACGGGATCGCCCACGTACAGCAGCTTTATTTGGGTACTTTCTCACGCTGGCGGCGCGTGGTGATGTTTTCGCGATTGACGCCCCAGTTGTCGGTCTCCACTTGGCATGGTAGCTCTCCTTTGATTTACCAGGTGCCGGCGCTGCCGCCGCCATCGACCGGCAAAATGGTGCCGGTGGTGAAGTTGGATTCGGTCAGGTACAGCACGGCGTTGACCACGTCCTGCGTCACGCCGGTCTGGCCGCTCGGCGCCAGGGTGCGGTAGAACGCCTGGGTGGCGTCGTCCTGGCTATGCATCGGTGTGGCGATGATGCCCGGCGCCACCGCGTTGACCTTGACGTTGGACGCCGCCAGCTCAATCGCCAGCGCGCGGGTTGCGTGGTTCAGGCCGCCCTTGATCAGCACCGGCAGCAGCGCGGGCACTTTGACATTCGGCTGCATCGCGATGCTGGCGGTGATGTTGACGATGTGACCGGATTTATTCGCGCTCATGTGCGCGGCCGCCTGCTGGGTCGGGAAGAACACGCCCTTCAGGTTGGTGTTGAGCAGCTCGTCCAGCTCTTGTTCCGTGTAGTCGGTGGTCGGCTTGGCGATGAAAATGCCGGCGTTATTAATCAGGATATCCACCTTGCCGAACGCCGCCACGGCGCGCTCGAACAAAGCCTTGGCCGTTGCCGGCAAGGCAATATCGCCCGGCACCAGCAGGAAATTGGCCGGATTGCCCAGCTTGTCCGACGCGTCCTTCAGGCGCTCGATGGTGCGCGCATTGCCGACTACGTTGTAGCCGCGTTGCAGATAAGCCTCGGCGACGGCAAAGCCGATCCCGCTCGATGCGCCGGTAACGATGACTGTCTTGTTCATGATGTTTCCTTTCAAGGTTGGTGTGAGCAAACTATACTTTTGCGCAGAACCTTGATAAAGACATGGAAACACAAGACAATAGATACACCATGTAATGAATAAACCGCCATGAAACGCCAATTCGATGATGTGCTGCTGGGCAGCATAGAACTGTTCTGCCTGGCCGCCGAGCTGTCCAGTTTTACTGCCGCCGCCACTGCCGCTGGCGTCACGCCGGCCGCCGTCAGCCGTTCCGTGTCACGGCTGGAGGAACGATTAGGCGTGCGCCTGTTCGTCCGCACCACGCGCCAGATCCGCCTGACGGACGGCGGCCGCGTGTATTTCGAACAATGCCGCCAGGCGCTGTCGCAGCTGACCGAGGCCGAACGGCAGATCACCGGCGCCCAGGTCCAGCCGTCCGGCCCGCTGCGCATCAGCGCGCCGACGCCGTATGCGCACTACCGGCTGCTGCCGCTGCTGGGCGAATTCCGCCGCACCTATCCGGAAGTGACGATCGACATCCACGTCAGCAACCGCAACATCGACTTCGCCGACGAGGGCTATGACCTGGCGATCCGCGGCCGCGCGCCGGCCGATTCCAACCTGATCGCCCGCAAGCTGGAAGACGCCGAACTGGTGCTGGTGGCCGCCCCTGCCTACCTCAAGCGCGCCGGCACGCCAGCCTCGCTGGCCGACCTGGCGCGGCACGAATGCCTGCAATTCGACCTGCCCAGCACCGGCAAGCGCATTCCGTGGCCGTTCATGCAGGATGGCCAACAGGTCGATGTGGTGACCGAAGGCGGCCTATGCTGCTCAGAGGACGTGCTCGGCATCGTCACCCTGGCGCGCAGCGGCGCCGGCGTGGTGCAAACCTACCGTTTCATCGTCGAACAGGACCTGGCCAGCGGCGCGCTGCTTGAACTGCTACCGCAGCACGGCGGCACCTCGCGGCCGTTCATCCTGCTGTATCCGCACGCGCGCCACCTGTCGCTGCGGGTGCGCACCTTCGTAGAATTCCTCCTAAGCAACTTAACCTGAGCTGCTATACCCAAATGGTATTGATAATGATTTTTTTGGCATTGGAGAACATACGCACCCTGCGATAGCATAAGAGGTTAAGAAAACTTCTAGAGACATCCATGCCCGCACCACTCACCACCGCTGCCGTTTCCGCCGCACCGCAGACCAGTCCGGGCGCCAGCCCGCGCGCCGTCCTGTCCCTGTTGACCAGCCTGTTCTTCACCTGGGGCTTCATCACCGTCATCAACAACACCCTGCTCCCGCACCTGCGCAGCGTGTTCGACCTGAACTACACCCAGACCACGCTGATTGAATCGGTCTGGTTCATCGCCTACTTCTTCGCCTCGATTCCGTCGGCGCGCCTGATCGAGCGCATCGGCTACCAGAAATCCATGGTCTTCGGCCTGGGCATGATGGCGGTCGGCGCCCTGCTGATGATTCCGGCCGCGCGGCTGCCGTCGTATGGCGTGACGCTGTGCGCGCTGTTCGTGATCGCCTGCGGCATCACCTTGCTGCAAGTGTCGGCTAATCCCTACGTTGCCGTGCTGGGCTCGCCGGAGACGGCGTCGTCGCGCCTGAACCTGGTGCAAGCGTTCAACTCGCTGGGTGCGACGCTGGCACCGCTGTTCGGCGCCTACCTGATTCTGGGCCGCTCGGCTTCCGGCACCGCCGAAGTCGGCCATGTACTGACCCAGGCTGAAAAGCTGGCCGACGCCCAGGCCGTGCAACTGCCCTACCTGATCGTGGCCGGCGTGCTGGTGATCCTGGCGCTGGTAATTTCCCGTTTCCCGATGCCGAAGATGCACCACGGCGCCACCAGCCGCGTCTCGGACGCCGAGCGCGAGAAAATGTCGCTGTGGAAGCACCGCAACCTGGTGTTCGGCATTCCGGCCATCTTCATCTACCTGATCGCCGAAATCGGCGTGGCCAACCTGTTCATCAACTTCACCGGCCAGCCGGAAATCGGCGGCCTGTCGCATGAACAAGGCGCGCACTACCTGTTCCTGTTGTGGGGCGGCATGCTGATCGGCCGCTTCATCGGCGCCTGGGCGATGAACAAGACCACCGCCGAGCGCGTGCTGGCCTTCTGCGCGATTGGCGCTTTCATCGTCATGATGATCGCCGCGCTGGGCACCGGCAGCGTGGCCCTATGGGCGCTGATTTCGGTCGGCCTGTTCCACTCGGTGATGTTCCCGACCATCTTCACGCTGGGCATCAAGGGCCTGGGCCCGATGACCGAAGAAGGCGCCGGCCTGCTGATCATGGCGATCGCCGGCGGCGCGCTGGTAGTGGTGCAAGGCTGGCTGGCCGACACCGTCGGCCTGCAACTGTCCTTCCTGCTGACGGCGGCCTGCGAACTGTACGTGCTGTTCTACGCGCTGTGGGGCTCGAAAGCCACCAACGCCTTCCCGGACGCCAAAGCAGGCTAGACAGACCGCCGCTGCGACACGATGCCCGCCCAGTGCGGGCATTTTTTTTGCGTCATGCGCTGACCGACTTACCGCAACATAGGCACGGGTCGCCGCAATTGCATCGACCGCCGCCCAGCCATCGCCTAAGGTGAACGCTTTCGTACATTGGGATGTTTCATGCGCATGAATTTACTTGCCGCAGCAATCGCGGCCGCCTTGTCCATGACGCTGGCCGCCTCGCCAGCGCATGCCCTGCAATCCGCGATCACCAAGAACATTGGCGCGTCCACGGACGATCAGGGCGCGAAGGACAGAAACATCCAGCAGGTCACGGTGCGCGGCGCGCCCGACGCCTACGATCCGCGCCGCGACGACACCGCCAGCAAGATCGTGGTCAGCCATGACGAGATCGTCAAGTATGGCGACACCAGTGTGCTCGATGTGCTCAAGCGCGTGCCAGGCGTGACGGTCAGTGGCAGCGGCGGGCGTGGCAGCGAGGTGCAGATGCGCGGCCTGGGGGGTGGATACACACAGATCCTGATCAACGGCGAAAAAGCCCCGCCCGGCTTTACTCTCGATACGCTTTCCCCGGACCTCATCGAGCGCATCGAAGTGTTGCGCGCAGCCAGTGCCGAATTCTCGACCCAGTCGATTGCCGGCACCATCAACATCGTGCTGAAGAAGACAGTCAAGGCCGGGCAGCGGGAACTGAAGATCGGCTATTTGCACGCCTACGACGCCAAAGGGCCAAACGCCAACCTGCAGCTCGCCGACAAGACGGGCCGCCTGGCCTGGTCGGTCACGGCCAATGTCACGCGCGAGCGCTTTTCCCGGACGGTGGAAAACGTCGAGGAGCACGTCGATCCGGCCGGCATCCAGGACGGCCGGCGCGTGGGCAAGCTGCCCCAGGATGGGCGCGTCACGCGGCTCAACCTGAGTCCGCGACTGGTGTGGAGCCTGGAAAACGACAACGCGCTGGTCTCGCAGACCTTCGTCACGACTGGCCACTTCCAGAACAACGTCCACACGCTGGTCGATACCGAGCTGGGCCCTCCTCCGGACTATCCCGACCTCGAACAGACCATGAGCAACGACAATAAGCTGCTGCGCGAGGAACTCAACTGGACGCACAAGTACGCCTCTGGCGCCAAGCTCGATGCCAAACTGAGCGCCACCGCCGGCTCCGCCGCCAATACGATGTACCGCAACGCCGCCGGCAGCCCGGCGGCGGGCGGGCTGCATGAACTGGTCCAGTCCGACAACAACGTGCGCGGCGTGACTATACTGGGCAAGATCACCACCGCCAGCTGGGAAGGTCACGCCCTCGCCTTCGGCTGGGACGGCGGCTACATGAGATCGCATGACGCGCGCCGTGTCCGCGACGCCGACCAGCCCGACGTCTCGCTGCCGGAAGGCGACGAGCTGTACACCGCCAATGTCGCGCGCCTGGCCGTGTACAGCCAGGACGAGTGGAACGTCACGCCGCAGTGGTCGGTGTACCTCGGCGCGCGCTGGGAAGGCATCCAGACCAGAGTCGAAGGCAATACATTTGCGGACGCGGCCAACCGTTCGCGTGTCTTCAGTCCGTTGTTCCAGACGCTGTACAAGCTCCCCAACACGAAAGGCGACCAGCTGCGCTTCGCGCTCAGCCGCACCTACCGCGCGCCCACCGTGCAAAGCCTGATACCGCACCGTTTCACTTCGGCCAACAACAGCCAGACCAATCCCGATTCGATCGGCAACCCGGACCTGCGGCCGGAACTGGCGCTCGGCGTCGAGGGCGGCTGGGAGCATTACTGGAGCGAGGGCGCGCTGGTATCGGTGAGCGCGTCGGCCCGCAACATCGACAACAGCACGCGCAACCAGACCGTGTTCGATGGCAATCGATGGGTCTCGCTGCCGATCAACACCGGCCGCGCCCGCGCGCGCGGGATCGAGCTCGAAGCCAAATTGCCGTTGAAGGCCCTGATCGACACCGCCACCGCGCTCGCCCTGCGTGGCAGCCTGTCGCGCAACTGGTCGAGCGTCGACACGATCCCCGGGCCGAACAATCGCCTGCTGAACCAGACCCCGCTGTCGGCCACGCTGGGCGCCGATTACAATCTCGGCGCCAGCACCATCGGCGGCAGCTTCGTCTTCAAGAAAGGCGGTGAAGTGCGGGTGTCAGACGTCCAGGTCACCTACGAGAGCGTGCGCCGCGATCTGGACTTGTACCTGCTGTCGAAGTTGAACGCCACGACCCAGCTGCGCGTGGTGGCATCCAATCTGCTTGGACAGGATTTCATCTACGCAAGCAGTTACACCGTCGCGGGCAGCGGGACCCAGCGCAGCCGCACCCTCTATCCGAGCTGGCCGATGCTGCGGGCGACGCTGGAAATGAAATTCTGAGCACGTCCACCATTGTATTAAGCAGCGCCCGGCAGAAAGAGCGTGAAACGTGCTCCGCCTGTTGTGGCGTTTTCGGCTTCGATTCTTCCGCCGTAGGCTTGCATGATGGCTTGCGATAAGGCCAGCCCGAGGCCGACGCCGTCCACCTCGCCGGCGCGCGCGCCGGTGCCGCGGAAGAAGCGCTCGAACAGGAACGGCAGTTCGTGCTCGGCGATGCCCAGACCCTGGTCTTCCACCGACAAGGTCACGCCCGCCGCGCCGCGTTGCAGGCGCACGGTGATGTGGCCGTCGGCCGGCGAGAATTTCAGCGCGTTTTCCAGCAGGTTGCGCAGCACCAGGCTGACCGGCGCGCGGTCCACCTGCACCGGCTCGGCCAATTCGTCCTGCAACAAAATCTCGATGCGGCGCTCGGCCGCCGGCGCAGCCAGACGGCTGATGGTGTCTTGCGCCAGCATCGACAGTGAGGCCAGCTCGACCTGCCCCAGTTGCTGTCCGGCATCCAGCCGCGCCAGCATCAGCAGTTCTTCCACCAGCATGGTCAGCCCGCCGACTTCGGCCAGGCACGAGCGCAAGGCGCTGACGTATTCCTCATTCGAGCGCGGCCGCCGCAGCGTGATTTCGATCTCCGTGCGCAGCCGCGACAACGGCGAGCGCAGCTCATGCGAGGCATCGGCCGTGAAGCGCCGCTGCACCTCAAACGCCTGTTCAATCCGCCCCAGCATGGCGTTCAATGTATCGGCCAGATGGCCGATCTCGTCATCGTTGCCCGGATGCGGCAGCCGCCGGTCCAGGCTGGAATCGCCGATCTTGCGCGCCTGGTCGACGATGTTTTCCATCGCCACAAAGGTTTTACGCGACAGCCGCGCGCCGGCCCAGCCGACCAGCGCCAGCAAGGCGGTCGCCATCACCGCGAACAAAATCGCCGCCGATTGCAGGATGTGGTCGGCATCGTCGAGCGAACCGGCCACCTGCACCACGTAGCGCCGGCCATCGACCAGCGCCGGCACCGACACCATGCGCAACGGCTCCTCGCGGGCGTCGGGCAAGGTGTCGAAAGAGGTTTCGCCGGCCGCCAGTTGCGCCAGCAGACGCGGCGGCACCGGCAGCTTGTCGCCGCCCAGATTGGCGCTGCGCGCCAGCACCCGGCCATCGCCGTCGATGATCTGCACCAGCCGGTCCAGCCGGGTCAGCGACAGCGGCGCGCTGCCGGCCGCCGCTTCGTGCACCCGCACCGCCGTGCCGTTGGTGTCGGCCAGCATGCCGACTTCGGTATCGGCCAGCGCCAGTAGCGCCGAATCGAGCTGTCCGCGCACCGAACGCGACAACTGCCACCAGCCGCCCACCGCCGTTGCACCGACCGTCGCCACGGTGGCCAGCAAGTGGATCAGCACCAGGCGGCGGCGCAGGCTAAGCATCAGGCGCTCCCGGCGGCGCCAGACGGAAACCGCGTCCGCGCACGGTTTCGATCAGCGGTATGCTGCTGGCCGCGTCCACCTTGCGACGCAAATTCTTTATGTGCACGTCAATCAGGTTGTCGATGGCGATCAAGTCGGCGTGCCACACCTGCTCGGCCAGTTGCGCGCGGCTGACCACCTCGCCCACGTGCTGCACCAGGAAGTCCAGGATGGCGTATTCCTTCGGCGTCAGGTCCAGGTTGGCGCCGCCGCGACGCACCGCATGCGTCTGTGGATCGATGCTGAGATCGGCTACTTGCAGCAGCACCGGCGCCACCCGCACCGAGCGCCGCAGCAACGCCCGCACGCGCGCCAGCAATTCCTCGAATTCAAACGGCTTGGTCAGGTAATCGTCGGCGCCGGTATTGAGGCCGGCGATGCGGTCGGCCAAGGCGTCGCGGGCGGTCAGCATCAGCACCGGCAGTTGCAGGCCGCGCCGGCGCCATTCGCCGCACAGCGTGATGCCGTCCTTGCCGGGCAACATCCAGTCGAGGATGGCCAGGTCGGCGCGCGCCAGCACGTCGGCGTCGACCTCGTGCGCGTCATGCGCCACGCTGACCGTGTAGCCCTCTTCCTCCAGCCCGCGGGCTAGCAGACGCGCTGCCTTGTGATCGTCTTCTACCAACAAAATGTGCATGGGTTGCCCTCGACTCGACTGCCGGAGTATACCAGCGGCCCCGGCCGTCTTTCCTGAAGAAGAATTCAGGATGCGGTGCAGCATATTTTCGTACCATAGCGTCAATTCCAGCCTCCCCCTTGATTAGCGTGTCCCCACCGAGGGACACAGGCCGCGCTTTGCCCGGCGTTCCGGAGAAACATGATGAAAAAAGCCACGCTGTTGAAACTGTCCTTGTCCACCCTGCTGGTCGCGGCTGCAATGCGCCTGTACGCCACCCACGCCAGCGAGACCGCGCCGCCGGCCGACGTGCCGTCGCTGGTGCACGAGGGCGATCTGCTGCGCATACCGGAGCAGTCTCCGCTGAGGCGGTCGCTGACCGCGGCCGCCATCGATGAGCAAAGCATCGCCGCGCCGTTTACGCTGCCGGCGCTGGTGGAGGCCGATCCGGCGCGGCTGGTCAAGGTAACGCCGCCGCTGGCCGGCCGCATCGTCAGCCTCAACAAACAGCTGGGCGACGAGGTCAAGGCGGGCGAGGTGCTGTTCACCATGGATGCGCCGGACATGGCGCAGGCCGGCGCCGATAACGCCAAGGCGCAATCCGCGCTATCTCTGGCGCAGCGCAACCTGGCGCGCCAGCGCGAACTGGCGCAGTCCGACATCGCCGCCAAACGCGACGTCGAGCAGGCGCAAGGCGACTACGACAGCGCCGCCGCCGAAGCCGCCCGCGCCGCCGCG
>NZ_WWCT01000017.1 GCF_009857605.1 Duganella levis
GACGCCGGCCATTGCGGCGGCCGCACCGCGTCCGGCATCGGCGCCAGCGCCGGCTGCCGCGCGTCCGGCCGCACCGAAGAAAACCGCAGCGGCGTCCTCGGGCGCCGACGAGTGGGAAGAGTTTTAAGCTGTACCCGTCGTACCCGCGCACGCGGGTACCCATGCTGAGCATAGGCTCCCGCATACGCGCGAGTGACGGTTGGCATAGTTAGCATGACCTGAGAGGATGTAAGCATATGCCGCAATCAAAAGACACGGTCAAGGAATTTGACTTCAACGCCCGGGACTTCGAACGGGTCCGCGGGCTGATCTACAAACGCGCCGGCATTTCGCTGGCCGACAGCAAGCAGGAGATGGTCTACAGCCGTCTGGCCCGCCGGCTGCGCGCCACCGGCATCGATTCCTTCGCCAAGTACCTGGACGACCTGGAAGCCGGCCGCCTGGGTGAAGAGTGGGAATCGTTCACCAACGCCCTGACCACCAACCTGACCTCGTTCTTCCGCGAAGCGCACCACTTCCCGCTGCTGGCCGACCACGTCAAGGGCAAGCGCGAGCCGCTGACCATCTGGTGTTCCGCCAGCTCCACCGGCGAGGAACCGTACTCGATCGCCATGACGGTGTGCGAAGCGTTCAACACGCTGACGCCGAACGTGCAAATCGTCGCGACTGATATCGATACCAACGTGCTGGCGACCGCCGCCAACGGCGTCTACGGCATGGACCGGCTGGACAAGATGTCGCCTGAACGCCAGCGCCGTTTCTTCCTCAAAGGCAAGGGCGACCGCGAAGGCATGGCACGCGTGCGGCCCGAATTGCGTAATATGATAACGTTCAAGCAGTTGAACTTGTTGGCGGACAGCTGGCCGATCAGCGGCCAGTTCGACGCCATTTTCTGCCGCAACGTGATGATTTACTTTGACAAAGCCACCCAGCGCAAGATTCTGTCGCGCTTCGTGCCGCTGATGAAACCGGATGCGCTGCTGTTTGCAGGGCACTCGGAGAACTTCCTGTATGTCTCGGAGTCGTTGAAACTGCGCGGCAAGACCGTCTACGAATTGGACGATACCGCTGCGGCCCGTAAAGCACCGCAACGCACATGAGAATAAAACATGGACCTCGAACAATTTGCCACGAACGTCTACTTTGACCGCACGTTCGACTGCCAGGCCGCCAAGATCCTGCCCGGTGAGTATTACTTCACCAACAAGGACATGCTGATTGTGACCGTGCTCGGTTCCTGCGTGTCGGCCTGCATCCGCGACCGCGTCACCGGCCTGGGCGGCATGAACCACTTCATGCTGCCGGACGGCGGCGGCGACGGCAGTCCGGTGTCGGCCTCGGCGCGCTACGGCACCTACGCGATGGAGATCCTGATCAATGATTTGCTCAAGGCCGGCGCGCGGCGCGAAAACCTGGAAGCCAAGGTGTTCGGCGGCGGCGCGGTGCTGAAGGGCTTTACCGCCATCAACGTCGGCGAGCGCAACGCCGCCTTCGTGCTGAACTTCCTCAAGGTGGAAAAAATCCGCGTGGTGGCGGAAGATCTGAACGACATCTATCCACGCAAGGTGTATTTCTTCCCGCGCACCGGCAAGGTGTTGGTCAAGAAACTGATGCAGAGCCATAACGATACGTTGGTCAAGCGGGAAATCGAATATGCCAGCCGCCTCAAAGTGGCGCCGGTGGGTGGCGAAATCGATCTGTTTTAAATAACAAGAAAGCCTTTTTATGAAGATCAAAGTCCTGGTGTGCGACGACTCCGCACTGATACGCAGCGTGATGAGCGAGATCATCAACTCGCAACCCGACATGGAAGTGGTGGGCGTGGCGCCCGATCCGCTGGTGGCGCGCGAACTGATCAAGCAAACCAACCCCGACGTGCTGACGCTGGACGTCGAGATGCCGAAGATGGACGGCCTCGACTTCCTGGAAAAACTGATGCGCTTGCGACCGATGCCGGTGTTGATGGTGTCGTCGCTGACCGAGCGCGGCTCGGAAATCACCATGCGCGCGCTGGAGCTGGGCGCGGTCGACTTCGTCACCAAGCCGAAGATCTCGATCCAGGCCGGCATGCGCGAATACACCGAACTGATTACCGACAAGATCCGCGCCGCCTCCAAGGCGCGCGTGCAGGCGCGCCGCCTGCCGCAGCCGGGCGCCGACGGTCATGCGGCCGCGCCGCTGTCGGCCTTGCGCAATCCGCTGCTGTCGTCGGAAAAACTGATCATCATCGGCGCTTCCACCGGCGGCACCGAGGCGATCCGCGAATTCCTGATGCAGATGCCGTCCGACTGCCCCGGCATCCTGATCACCCAGCACATGCCGGAAGGCTTTACCCGCTCGTTCGCCAAGCGGCTCGACTCGCTGTGCAAGATCTCGGTGCAGGAGGCGCAGGGCAATGAGCGCGTGCTGCCGGGCCATGCCTACATCGCGCCCGGCCACTCGCACCTGTACCTGACCCGTAGCGGCGCCAACTACATGACCCGCATCGACCAGGCCGAGCCGGTCAACCGTCACCGGCCATCGGTCGATGTTTTGTTCCGTTCTGCTGCACAAGCCGCCGGTAAGAACGCGGTCGGTGTTATCCTGACTGGCATGGGCAAGGATGGCGCGGCGGGGATGCTGGAGATGCGTAACGCCGGAGCGTATAATTTTGCCCAGGACGAGGCGAGTTGCGTGGTGTTCGGTATGCCGCGCGAGGCGATTGCGGTCGGCGCGGCGCACGAAGTTGGGGCACTGCAGGCACTGCCGGGAATGGTTCTTGGACACCTGGCACAGCATGGTATGCGCGCCTTGCGTGTTTAATCGTGCAACTGTGACGTTTTACTGCTACTTTGTTCGCCTTCAGGCAACGAAAATGCTATCCTACAACTTAATGCCGATGTGGGCACGATTAGTAGGCACTATTAACAACCGCGTAAAGAAACAACGGAGCAATTCATGGCTGATCCAAAGATGAAATTTTTAGTTGTTGACGATTTTTCGACGATGCGCCGCATCGTCCGGAATCTGTTAAAAGAACTGGGTTATGCCAATGTCGACGAGGCAGAAGATGGCGTGATGGCGCTGGCCAAACTGCGCGCCGAATCGTTCGACTTCGTCGTGTCCGACTGGAACATGCCGAACATGGATGGCCTGACGATGTTGCAAAACATTCGTGCCGATCCAGCACTGGCCAAACTGCCAGTACTGATGGTGACCGCCGAGGCGAAAAAGGAAAACATCATTGCGGCGGCTCAAGCCGGCGCCAATGGCTACGTGGTGAAACCATTCACCGCCGCTACGCTGGATGAGAAACTGAACAAGATCTTCGAGAAACTCGGCGCTTGATTTAAGTTTTAAGTGGCTGTGAGCGGCACCCGTACACCCGCACACCGCTGCGGCCAGGGTCTGACCCCGCACGGGGTCAGACCCTTTCGTTTTGGGGTAGTGTGAAAAATCATGCACCAGACTAACTTCATCGTCCGTGAACCCTTGCTCGACCCCAAGCAGCGCGTGGTCGGGTATGAGCTGTGCTGGCAACAGTCCAGCAGCGGCGCGGCGTCCACGCTGGAAGCGCTGGAGTCGCTGGTCGGCTTTGTCGCCAGCCAGGTGGTCGATGAAGATGACGGCTGGCTGCTGCGCGACAAGACCCTGTTCCTGGAAGCGGTGCCGGCCATGCTGTCGACCGATGCGCTGTACGAACTGCCACCGGAACGCACTGTGTTGTCGATCAAGGCTGCCGAGCTGGCCAATCCGGACACGCTGGCGGCGGTGCAGGGCTTGCGTGCCGGCGGCGTCGGTGTGCTGCTGCGTGAAGCCGACCTGACGCGCATCGGCAGCCGTTTGCCGAGCATTGCATCCTATGTAGAAATGCGCTTCTCCGGCGCCGACGTGGCCACCCAGGCCCGCACCTATGCCGGCCTGAAGCAAACCAGCGTGGGCATGATCGCCCGCCCAGTCAGCAACTGGGCCGACTTTGACGCCTGTGCTGCCTTGGGCCTGAACGCCTTCGTTGGCAAACTCCACCTGACACCGCGTCCTACCACCGACAGCAAGGGTCTGAATCCGGCCCAGACCATCATCATGCAGCTGATGCAGATGGTCCGGCAGAACGCCGACATCGCCCAACTGGAGGCAGTGCTGAAGCGCGACGCTACGCTGTCGTACAAGCTGCTGCGCTTCATTAACTCGGCCGGCTTTGGCGCGGGCAGGGAAGTGCAGTCGCTGCGCCAGGCGCTGACCTTGCTGGGCTACCAGCCGCTGTACCGCTGGCTGACCTTGCTGCTGGCAACCGCCAGCACCTCGGGCTATTCGCCGGTATTGCTGGAAACGGCGGTTGTGCGCGGTCGTCTGGCCGAGCTGTTGGCGCAATCGGCGCTGGGCAAGAGCGAGGCGGAAAATGTTTTCGTGGCGGGCATGTTCTCGCTGCTGGACCGGCTGCTCGGTATTCCGATGCAGGAAGTGCTGGCCAACATTCAGCTGTCCGACGATGTGGTGGCGGCGTTGCTGACGCGCAGCGGCAAGTACGGGCCTTATCTGGCGCTGGCCGAGGCCTGCGAACTGAATTCCGACCTGGTGGCCTCGCTGGCCGCGACCCTCAAGCTGAGCCCGCTGGACGTCAACAAGGCGCATCTCTCAGCGCTGGCCTGGGCCCAAAACGTCGCCGCCTGATCTGCCTCAAACACCGCACGCGCAGCCGTTGACGCTCCCGATTGCGCGGCGCATGATGACTCCATCATGAACGCCAATTCCGACAGGGAGTACATCGACAACAAAGTGGGCGACGTCCGCACCGCAGTTGATGATTTACGCGTGGCGATGGCCGAGCGTTTTACAGCCGTTCACGCGCGTTTTGACGCGTTTGGCGCCAAATTTGACGCGATGGACAACAAGATAGAGAGTGCGGTGGAGGTGGCAAAGGCCGAGATTATCAAATGGATAGTCGGCGTGCTTTTCGCGATGATCGGGATGTTCATCGCCATGATAGGTCTCATGGTGAACTTGCTGACACGTCAGCCGCCAGCGCCAGTGCAAGCGCCGGTACCGGCAATCAGCACGCCGTCAGTCATTATCCAGCTGACGCCGCAAGGCGCGACCGTGTTGCCGGCCGCGCCTGCGGGTTCCAAACCTTAAATTTCCAGATTGTCGATCAGGCGGGTCGTGCCCAGTTTGGCGGCGGCCAGCACCACCAGCGGCGTGCCTTGCGCCAGATCGCCGGCGTTTGGCGGTTGCAGATCGCCGCGCTTGCGGATCGAGATGTAATCCGGCTTCCAGCCGCGCTGGGCCAGATCGTCCATCGCCTTGTGCTCCAGCTGGAACACATCCAGATGGCCCGAACGCACCTCATCCGCCACCGCATTCAGCGTCTTGTACAGCGCCGGCGCTTCAGCACGCTCAGTCGCCGACAGATACATATTGCGCGACGACAGCGCCAGGCCATCTTCCGCGCGATATGTCTCGGCCGCAATAATCTCGGTCGGCATGGCAAACTGACGCGACATATTCCGGATGATCATCAGCTGCTGATAATCCTTCTTGCCGAACACCGCCACGCGCGGCTGAACGCATGAGAACAGCTTGGTCACCACCGTGCATACACCGTTGAAGAAGCCCGGACGGAACTCGCCCTCCAGCGTATTGCCAAGGCCATCCGGTGGCTGCACGCGGTACTCCTGCGGCTCCGGATACAGATCCTTCTCGGTCGGCGCAAACAGCACGTACACGCCTTCCTTCTCCAGCTTCTCGACGTCGGCCTGGAAGGTGCGCGGATACTTGTCGAAGTCCTCGTTCGGGCCGAATTGCAGGCGGTTGACGAAGATCGACGCCACCACCGGGTCGCCGTGCTTGCGCGCCAGGCGCATCAGCGACAGGTGGCCTTCATGCAGATTGCCCATGGTCGGGACAAAGGCCGTGCGCAGCTGGCCGCTGAGTTGGTCGCGCAGTTCTTCAATCGAGGTGATGATTTTCATGGTGTAAGCTCATTCGTATGCCGGCTCACGCCGGCGAGTAGGCCAGCCGCACATAAATCGGTGCGAACGGTTCGGCCTGGGTAATTTCAATCAGGGTTTCCTTGGCCAGCTCCAGCAGCGCGACAAAGTTGACCACCACCACCGGCACGCCGCCGGCCACGTCAAACAAATCGGCAAACTCGACAAAGCGAGCCGATTGCAGCCGCCGCAGGATGCCGGTCATGTGCTCGCGCACCGACAGTTCCTCGCGGCTGATCTTGTGATGCTGGGTCAGCTTGGCCCGTTTCATCACATCCAGCCACGCTTGTTGCAGGTCGCTGGCCACCACCTCCGGCCAGGTCGGCACCAGGCTCTGCTCGATGAAGATTTCGGTGCGGGTGAAATCGCGGTCGAGCTGCGGGATGGCGTTGAGGTCGTACGCGGCCAGTTTGATCTGCTCGTATTCCAGCAGACGGCGCACCAGCTCGGCACGCGGATCGTCTGCTTCCACATCAAGGTCGACCTGGCGCTGTGGCAGCAGCATGCGCGATTTGATCTCGATCAGCATGGCCGCCATCAGCAGATACTCGGCCGCCAGCTCCAGGTTGGACAGGCGGATCTGGTCGACATACTTCAGGTATTGCAGCGTCAGCTGCGCCATCGGGATGTCGAGGATGTTGAAGTTCTGCTTGCGGATCAGGTAGAGCAGCAGGTCCAGCGGACCTTCAAACGCGTCGAGGAAAATTTCCAGCGCGTCCGGCGGGATGTACAGGTCGGTGGGCAGCTTGAGCAGCGGCTCACCGTACAGGCGGGCGAGGGCGGAAACTTCGGCTGTGACGGCAACCGCGTCGGCAACCGCAGCGTCCTGTTCCGGCGGCTGCACCTCAGCCGTCTGATCTGGCAACATCCTTGCCGCCCCGCGTGTGCTTAGAGTTTGTTCTGGTAGACGTAAGCTTGTTGCTTGACGGCCGATTCCAGCTGACGCTGTTGCTCATCCAGCGAAACCGGTGGACGATCCCACAGCAGCGCGCGGCCCAGTTGCTGGCCTGCCTCAATACCTGGGTTCTTTTCCTTCAACGCCTTGATGAACAGGGTGTGCTCGGATTCGTACATCGAATGTTGTTTAGAAAGTTTCATATTATCTAAGTGGGTGGATCAGCAACGGCTATTTTACCGCGCCCCGGCGTTGCAAAGCTATTTCTATCGCTTGTGGCGGGCCGGATCGGGTATGCTTCCTGAAGATAATGTTGTACGAATATCAAAAATGACCACGCGCCTCACGTCCAGAACCATCTTCCTGCTGACTTTGCCTCCCTTGCTGTGGGCCGGCAACGCCATCGTCGGCCGGCTGGTGCATGACCAATTGCCGCCAGTGCTACTGAATTTCCTGCGCTGGGGCATCGCTTTCTTCCTGCTGCTGCCACTGGCCGGCCCGGTATTTCGCCGTGACGCCGGCCTGTGGCGACATTGGAAACGCTACGCCATGCTCGGCCTGCTCGGCATCGGCATGTACAACGCGCTGCAATACATGGCGCTGCAAAGCTCGACGCCGATCAACGTCACACTGGTGGCGTCCGGCATGCCGGTGTGGATGATGCTGACCGGCTGGCTGTTCTTTGGCGTGCCGGTCAACCGGCGGCAAGTGGCCGGCGCCGTGCTGTCGATCGCCGGTGTGTTGCTGGTGCTGGCGCGCGGTGAATGGCGGCATGTGCTGGAACTGCGGCTGGTGCCGGGCGACCTGTTCATGATCCTGGCCACCATCGCCTGGTCGTTCTACAGCTGGCTGCTGACCCGCACCACCGAACCGGCCGGCATACGCGCCGACTGGGCCAGCTTCTTGCTGGCGCAGGTGACGTTTGGCGTGCTGTGGTCGGGCGGTTTCGCGCTGGGCGAACAGGCGCTGGGGGCGATTTCGGTGCAGTGGAGCTGGAGCTTGGCGGCGGCGCTGCTGTACGTTTCGACCTGTCCGGCCATCGTCGCCTTCGGCTGCTGGGGCGCGGGCGTGCGGGAGGCGGGGCCGTCGGTCGGCAGTTTCTTCGTTAACCTGACGCCGTTGTTCACGGCCGTGCTGTCGTCGGCCTTCCTCGGCGAAGCGCCGCACGGCTACCATGCCGCTGCATTTGCGCTGATCGTCGGCGGCATCGTGGTCTCCGCCCGGCGCGGCTAGAAAGCTTGACGGAGCGTAACAAGCTCGGTAAAACACCGTTCTAAACTGCAACTCCGTCAACTTCCGGAGTGACAGCATGCCGCCACGTCCCGTTCTTGCTGTGCTGGCAGCGGCGGCCCTGTGCTACACGGCCGCCATGTCATCGCACGCTGCTCCATCACCAGACACCAGCATCCGCGACGCCCTCGCGCCCGGCTTGCTGGGACTGTATGCCACCGACCGCTTCAAGCTCTCCACCGGCCGCTGCCAGGATTGCCTGGCCCCGGAGCAGGCGCTGTGGTACTTCAACGATGACATGATTGCGGTGGCCAAGGCCGACGCTGCCGGCTACGCCCCGCGCCTGCGCGCGCAGGAGGATGTGCAGGCGTGGCTAATCAACGGCAAGGGCCGGCCCAGCGACCAGCCGCCGTCCTTGTTGTGGATCGGCTCGCCGCATGTGGCGGAAGGGCGCTTGCAGGCGGGCGGGCAACTGTCACGCGCCGGCAACGCCGCGCCGCTGGCCGTGACGCTGACGCCGCGCCTGTCGAGCAACCGCGCTTACGTGGACGACAGCAGCGTCGCTTTTTTCTCCGATGGCGATGTCAAGGCGCGCGGTGTGCTGCGCGACGATCACTTTGTGATCCGCACGCTGTGGCCCAAACGCTATGCCATTGATACCGCCGCCGCCAGCCAGCTGTTGGCGCGCGGCGAAACCATCGAAAGCCTGGTGCGCGCAGAGCACGGCGGCGCCCAAGCCAATTTTGCCGTGCGCACGCTGTGGCGCCGCGATGGCGGCATGCAACCGATGCCGCTGGCCGGCAAGCCGGTGCTGGGCTTCATCCTGAACGGTGCGCAAGGCGATGACGATGAGTCCTACGGTGGCCATTTCGCCGTGGCGACCGGCCGCTTCGGCAGCGCCGGCGAGTGGGACGACTGGCTGGTGAATAATTTCTACAGCCTGGCGTCTGTCAGCGAGAAAGGCATCATTGCCGCCACACTGCCCATGGATGCGTATATGGGCGACCTGAACAGCGGCCAGTCCTGGTATCGCCCGTCGTACATGCTGGTGGCGGTGCTGAAGGACGCTCGCGCGCCGGCCTTGTATCAGGAGGCGATCAGCCGGGTGTTCAGTCATTTCTATCGGCAGGATTTTCATTACCGACACGCCAGCACCAACTGTGCCGGCATCAATGTCGAGACGTTGCGCACCTTGGGCTGGCAGATTCCACGCCTGGGTGGCGAAGCGCCGCTGAAGGCTGCGATGGCCTTGCCTTACATGGCGCTCAAGGACGTCAGCCTGGCAAGCGGGCAGAGCGCCTATGACTACCTGAAAACCGAGCGTACCGAGTTGCTGCCTTTTGTGGCGTTCAACACCATCGGTGATGATTTGCTGCGCCGCCTGACCAGCGGTGCGGCCCGCAGCGGGCTGGAGGCGCAACTGGCTGAGGATCTGGAAGCGCTGCTGTTCGTGCGGCTGCCGCAATATCCATCGTCACGCGCGTTCGGCAGCGACCCTGTGTTGTCGTTGCGCGAGTACCAGCAGCGCGCGCCGGCCAACCGCGCGGATTGGAAGATCGTGCCGGTTGCGCCGCGCGCGTTTCCCGCCACCTTCAAAGACCCGGCTGCGCCGCGTGAGCGCCGGCCTGCATCGGCCAAGGCAACCTGGGTTTGGGGCGGCGTTGCGGTGGCGGCGCTCGTGGCGGGCGGCTGGATCGTCACCCGCCGCCGCAAGACGGCTAGCCGGCGGTTGCAGCCTTCAGCGCGTCGATAAACACGCGCACTTTCTGCGGCACGTGCGAGGTGGCGGGGTAGACCGCGTGGATATCGCTTTCCTGCAGCGACCAATCCGGCAGCACGCGCACCAGCCGGCCAGCCGCCACATCGTCCTTGACCGAAAACACGGTGGCGCGCAGCACGCCGTCGCCGCTCAGTGCGGCCGCGCGCGTGGCGTAGGCGGTGTTGGAGGAAAACACGGTGTTCTGCATGCGCACGTGTGCCTGTTTGCCGGCGCCATCACTCAGCGTAAATTGTGTCGGCTGCGCCAGCACCGATAGCGAGACATACGGCAGCGCCGGCAGATCGTCCGGTGTGGCCGGCATGCCGTGGCGGGCGATGAAATCCGGGCTGGCCACCAGCCAGCGCACCAGCGTGTCCACGCGCGTGGCCATGTGGCCGGAGTCGGCCAGCTTGCCCAGCCGCACGGTCACGTCGATGCCCTCGGCGATCAGGTCGATGATGTGGTCGCCGCAGGTAAGGTCGATCTTCAGCGCCGGATAGCGCGCGCGCAGTTGCGCCAGCAGCGGCGATACCACAATCAGCCCATAGTCGATCGGCGAGGCCACCCGCAGCGTACCTTGCAGCTGGTCGCGGCCGCTGCGCGCCTGTTCGATGGCTTGCTCCGCCGCTTGCAGCAGCTGGCGGCTGGCTTCGTAAAACGTGCGTCCGGCTTCGGTCAGGCTTAGCTTGCGCGTCGAGCGCAGCAGCAGGCCAACGCCGATTTCCTGTTCCAGCAGCTGCATATGCTTGCTGACCATGGATTTGGCCAACCCCAGCCGTTCCGCGGCGGCCGTCAGTGAACCGGCCTCCACCACGGCAACAAAGGTGGTCAGGCGGTTCAGGTTAATGGTACTGAGATCTATCATGGCTCGATTGTACACTTTGAGTGGACATTGATTCCGATTTTGTCCGTCTTATCAGCACGATCCGCGCTCTTTATACTGGCTCCATCATCAACTTACCAAGGACGCATCATGAAACTGTACGGCATTCCTCTTTCCGGCCACACCCACCGCGCGCAACTGTTCCTGGGCGTGCTGAACCTGCCTCATGAATTCGTCTCGGTCAACCTCGGTGCGGGCGAGCACAAGCAACAGCCTTTCCTGTCGCTCAACGCGTTCGGCGAAATTCCAGTGTTGCAGGACGGTGATGTGACGCTGGCCGATTCCAACGCCATCCTGGTCTACCTGGCCTCCAAATACGACGACACCGGCCGCTGGCTGCCGCGCGATCCTCTGGCCGCCGCCAACGTTCAGCGCTGGCTGTCGGCCGCTGCCGGCAAGATCGCCTACGGCCCGGCCGCCGCCCGCCTGGTCACGGTGTTCAACGCGCCACGCGACCACGAAGTCGCCAAGGACATCGCCGCCCGTCTGTTCGACGTGATGGAGCAGGAACTGCAAGGCCGCCGCTGGCTGGTGGGTGAGCACGCCAGCATTGCCGATATCGCCGGCTACAGCTACGTCGCCCACGCACCGGAAGGCGGCGTCTCGCTCAAACCGTATCCGAATATTCGCGCCTGGCTGGACAATGTGCGCGCACTGCCGGGCTTCGTGGCCATGCCTGCCACCAAGGCCGGCCTCGCCCCCGAGGAGGTGTAATCATGAATGCCGCTGCCTCTCCATTCCACGCCGGTGAACTGGCGATCCAGGAACGCGTCGGTGTGCGCGAACAAATGGCCGGTGCAGCGGCATTCATTCGCGACCACATGCCGGCCCAGCATCGCGAATTCTTCCAGTCGCTACCGTTCTTCTTCCTCGGCGCGCTGGACGAGGCCGGGCAGCCTTGGGCGACCATGCTGGCGGCCGATGCCGGCTTCATCGTGTCGCCGGATGCGCGCACACTGGATATCAACGGCGGTATGCTGCCGGGCGATCCGCTGCAAGGCCAGTTGCATGCCGGCGCGCACGTCGGCGGGCTGGGGCTGGAGCCGACCACGCGCCGCCGCAACCGCGTCAATGGCGAGATCGTGTCGACTGATAACGGCGTGCTGCGCATCGCCATCACGCAGAGCTTCGGCAACTGCCCGCAGTACATCCATCACCGCCAGCACAGCCCGGCGCCGGATGATGGCCACGCCGTCGAAGTTCTGCGCTCCGACAAGCTGAGCGACGCTGACCGGGCGCTGATCGCCCGTGCCGATACCTTCTTCATCGCCAGCGCCAATATGGCGTCCGATGCAGGGCGGGGCCGTGGCGTGGATGTGTCGCATCGCGGCGGCCGGCCCGGCTTTGTGCGGGTGGACGACGATCACACGCTGACCTCGCCTGAGTTCGTCGGCAACTACTTCTTCAACACTATGGGCAATTTGCTGACGTCGCCCCGCGCCGGCCTATTGTTCATCGACTTTGAGCGCGGCGACATGCTGCATCTGGCGGTGGAAGCGGAGATCATCTGGGATGGCCCGCAGTTGCAGGCCTTTGTCGGCGCTGAAAAGCTGCTGCGTTTCCATGTGCGCGAGGTGGTGCGCAATGTCGGCGCGCTGCCGTTCCGCTGGACTGCGCCGCAGCCGGCCGCACAAGTGGCGCGCACCGGCAACTGGACCGAGGCGGACAGTGTGCAGTCCGCTGCCGCGCTGGTCAAAGGCTGGCGCTCGTTTGCCGTGGCCGATGTGGTGATGGAGAGTGATGGCGTGCGCTCGTTCTATCTGGCGCCGGCGGACGGCGCCGGCGTCGCGCCGCATATGTCGGGCCAGTTCATCTCGCTGCGCGTGCCTGCGTGGGCGGACGAGGGCGTTGCATCGCAGATCCGCAGCTATACGATTTCCGACGCGCCGAACGGCCGCCAGTACCGCATCAGCGTCAAGCGCGACGGCCTGGTGTCGTCGTGGTTGCATCAGCATCTGGCGCCGGGCGCGTTGATCGAGCTGATGGGACCGGGCGGTGAGTTTACTTTTGAAGAAGGCATGCAGCGGCCGGTGGTGATGCTGTCGGCCGGCATCGGCGTCACGCCGATGATCTCCATGCTGAATGGCTTGCTGGTGAACGGCAGTCGCACACGGCACAAACATCCGATCTGGTTCATCCACGGCGCGCGCAGCCGCAGCGAACATGCGTTTGCCGCGCACCTCGACGGGCTGGCGGAGGGACACAACAATTTGCATCTGCACACGCGCTATAGCAGCCAGGACGGGCATATCGACATGGCGATGCTGAAGGAGTTGCTGCCGTTTGACGACTATGACTTTTACCTGTGCGGACCGGCCGCTTTCATGCAGGCGATGTACGACGGCTTGCGCAAGTTGAACGTGGCCGATGCGCGCATTCGCTTCGAAGCGTTCGGCCCGGCCAGCGTGCGGCGCGATGCGGGCCGGGACACACAGGCCGTCACGGAGCCGGCCAGCGGACCGGTAGAGGTACGCTTCGAGCGCTCGGGTATGAATGCAACCTGGGACGGCACGCACGGCAGCCTGCTGGAATTGGCCGAGGCCAGCGGCGTGGAAGCGCCATCCGGCTGCCGCTCGGGCTTGTGCGGATCATGCGCAACCGGGCTGGCAGGCGGCGACGTCAGCTATACACGTAGCTGCGGCACCGAGCCGGAAGCCGGCCAGGTGCTGCTGTGTTCCGTCGTGCCACGCGCCGGTAGCGGCGCGCTTACGCTGGCGCTGTAAATCAGCCGCGTTTCGACTTCACGTTCTTGTCTTCACATGGCGCGTGAGCCGGGGCGGTTGCGCCGCCGTCGGTGGCCGCAGTATTGCAATCGACCTTGTTCTTATCGCGCTGCATCTGCTTGCGCTCCTTGGCGGTTTTGGCCGGCGCGGTGTTCTGCATATTGGAGTTGTTCTGCATCGTGGTTGCCTGCTGTTCGCCGCTGGTAGCCGAACTCTGGCCTGCCGTCGGCGTGCCGGTGTTGCTGGTGCCCGAGGTTTGTGCCATGGCGGCGGTGCTCAGGCAGGCGGCGGCGATCAACGCGATTACTTTGCTGTTCATGGTGTTCTCCATTACTCAGGTTCAAGAGGTTTGATTGTTTCATGCCAAACACGGCGGACATGTAGGAGTCTGCCTTGTGTTGCGGTCGGACTAGGACCGGCTTTTCACGTCTGGATTGGGCGTGGTCGGCGCGGCATGGGGTGCCGATGCCTTGCCGTTCGACTTGCCGCAACCTGCGGTTTTCGCCTTGCCGGCCTTGGCATGCGTTTCGACGTTTTCGCCGCCGCTGGCCTCGGTTCCGCCTGACATATTGCTACAGGCGGACGCACTGGATTTTTTCGCTGGCGCTGCTTTGCCATCGCCAGTTTTGACAGATGGATCGGGATCTGCCTGGTGCGCCCACACCGGGGCGCCCAGGCAGCCTGCCATCAGATAGAGGGCGAGCGCGCGCTTCATGGTCGCACCTGGCCAGGCTGGGTGCTGTTGTTACATGCCACGCTAGGGGCCGTGTCCACGCGGCTGCTAGTGGTCAGCGGCGGCGCGCCGGTAGTCGCGCTGCTTGTTGCGCTGCCGCAATTCACAGTACTGCCGTTGCGATTGGTGTTGCTCAGGTTGCTATTGTTGAGATTGTTGCTATTGAGATTGCTATTGGGGCTGTTGAGGTTGTTGCTATTGAGGTTGCTGTTCGGCGTGGTCGGCGTATTTAGCGTATTGGGCGGGTTGCTGAGCGTGCTGCGGCTCGGATTCAGCGGCAATGCGTTGGGATTTTGCGTGCCGGCCGGCTGCATGGTGGTAGGCCGCGTGGCCGTGCCGGTAGCGGTTTGGCCGGTCTGACCAGGGGTAGTGGTCTGGGCGGTGGCGGCGAAGCTGAAACCGGCGGCTGCGATCAGTGCGATAAATTTGCTGTTCATGTCGTGCTCCTCGAATACAAGTCGATGAGCAGTCATTCTTTCATGCGAGCCCGGGTGCACACGTAGGACACACGCCCGCACGCCTGTCAGTGTCGCAGCAGACGTCGCATCACCAGCGGTGCTGGTTCCAGCGGATTGGCGTGGGAATATTCCAGCTCTTCCGCTAGTTCAAACTCGTAGGCAGCGTAGAAATCGATCAGTTTGGGCTGGTCGGCGCGCACCGCCAGCCGCACTTCCTGCACGCCGGACGTCAATCCATGATGGATCACCGCCTCCAGCAAGTGCTGCGACAGATTAGTGCCGCGATGCCCGGGCAGCACGCCCATGCGGCACACTTCCCACACGTCCTGTTCCGAATCCAGCGGCAGCCAGCGCACCGAGCCGATCGCCTGATTGTCGACCTCCAAAACAAAACCGCCGCCATCGCGCAGATGTTCTGCAACGATGACGGCGGTTTCGCGGTGGCCGCTGGAGGTGACGCTGACCTTGCCGGCCCACGCAGCGCGCGTGAGCTCGGCGATCAGTCTGGCATCTTCCGTTGTTGCTTCGCGCACACGCAGGTTCATGCCTTAGCCCTTAACTGATGCGCATGCCTGGCTCGGCGCCCGGCCATGGATTCAGGATGTAGATACCCGGCTTGGTTTTCTCATCCACCGCCGAGGCGGCCATGACCATGCCTTCCGACACGCCAAACTTCATCTTACGCGGCGCCAGGTTGGCCACCAGCACGGTCAGCTTGCCGATCAGGTCTTCCGGCTGGTACATCGACTTGATGCCGGAGAACACGTTGCGCAGGCGGCCTTCGCCGGCGTCCAGCGTCAGGCGCAGCAGCTTGTCCGAGCCTTCCACGTGTTCGCAGTTGACGATCTTGGCGATGCGCAGGTCGACCTTGAAGAAGTCGTCCACCGAGATTTCCGGGGCGATCACTTCGATGCCGGTTTCGGTCACAGCGACTGCCGGCGCGGCCTTGGCCTTGGCTGGCTTTTCGGCCTTGACGGCAGGGGCGGCGGCTTGTGCGGCGGCGCCTTGTGGCGCGTCGAACAGGTCCTCAATCATCTTGGCGTCAACGCGGGTCATCAGGTGCGTGTAGGCGCCGATGGTGCGGCCCAGCAGCGCGCTCGATACCACGCCGCTGGCGACGTCGGTATCAGCCCACACCAGTTGCTCGTCGTTGAGAAACTTGGCGACATTGGCGGCGACGCCCGGCAGCACCGGCGACAGCAGCAAGGTCAGCTGGCGGAACAGGATCAGCGCGGTGGTGCAGACGTCGTGCAGCTCGGCCAGTTTGGTTTCATCCTTGGCCAGAATCCATGGCTTGTTCTCGTCCACGTACTGGTTGGTGATGTCGGCGATTTCCATGATTTCGCGCAGCGCCTTGCCGAACTCGCGTGCCTCGAAATTGGCGGCGATGTTGGCCTGGCGCTCGACGCCTTCCGGCGTTACCAGTGCGCGCTTGATCCATTCCTGCGCGTTGGTGGACAAGCTGTCGGCCAGCTTGCCGTCAAATTTCTTGGCGATGAAGCCGGCGCAGCGCGAGGCGATGTTGACGTACTTGCCGATCAGGTCCGAATTGACGCGGGCCACGAAGTCGTCGCCGGTGAAGTCCAGGTCTTCCACTTTGGAGTTCAGCTTGAAGGCGATGTAGTAGCGCAGCCACTCCGGATTCATGCCCAGGTTCAGGTAGCGCAGCGGCGAGATGCCGGTGCCGCGCGACTTGGACATTTTTTCGTTGTTGACGGTCAGGTGACCGTGCACCGCCACGCGCATGCGCTCGACGGTCGGCAGGCCCGAGAACTTCAGCATCGCCGGCCAGAACAGCAGGTGGAACGACACGATGTCCTTGCCGATGAAGTGGATCTGCTCGGTATTCGAATCGCGCAGGAACGCCTCGTAGTCCAGGCCCTTCTTGTCGAAGTAGTTTTTCAGCGAGGCCAGATAGCCGACCGGTGCGTCCAGCCAGACGTAGAAGTACTTGCCCGGCGCGTCAGGGATCGGGATGCCGAAGTACGGCGCATCACGCGAGATATCCCAGTCGGCCAGCTTTTCGCCGGCTTCGCCCAGCCATTCGGAGACCTTGTTGACCATTTCTGGCTGCAAACGGCCAGGCGTGTTCAGCCAGGCCTTGAGGAACTCGTAGCAGCGCGGGTCGGACAGCTTGAAGAAATACTGTTCCGAATCCTTCAGCACCGGCGTGGCGTTGGTGAACACCGAGAACGGGTTGATCAGTTCGGTCGGCTGGTAGGCGGCGCCGCAGACTTCGCAGTTGTCGCCGTACTGGTCCTTGGCGTGGCACACCGGGCACTCGCCCTTGATGTTACGGTCGGCCAGGAACATGCCCTTAACCGGGTCGTAGAAGCGCGGCACGATTTTGGTCTGGATCAGGCCGGCATCGCGCAGCTTGCGGTAGATGCCTTGCGACAGTTCGACGTTTTCCGGCGAATCGGTCGAGTACCAGTTATCGAAAGCGATGTGGAAACCGTCCAGATACTGGGCGCGGCCGGCGGCGATCTTGGCCACGAACTGCTGCGGCGTGATGCCTTCCTTCTCGGCGGCGATCATGATCGGCGTGCCGTGGGTATCATCGGCGCCCACAAAATGCACCTCGCGCGCCACACCGTTGTCGCGCTGCATTCGCTGGAAGCGTACCCAAATGTCGGCCTGGATGTACTCCATCATGTGGCCAATATGGAAAGCGGCGTTAGCGTAGGGCAGGGCAGTGGTGACGAACAGCTTGCGGGTCATGGTTTGTTGCACTTTGTGGATGGAAAGGGCTCATTTTAACAGCGGATGCGGCACTTGCGCAGGTTGCGCTAGAATGGCGGCATATTTAACGGAGAGTTACATGAGCATTGCAGTAGAAGACGTCAAGGCCGCCCTGTCCAAAATTGTTGATCCAAACACAACGAAGGACTTCATAACGGGTAAAGCCGTCAAGAATTTAAAGGTCGATGGCAGCGATATTTCGCTCGATATCGAACTGGGCTACCCAGCCAAAAGCCAGATCGACGGCATCCGCGCCAGCGTCATCGCCGGCCTGAAGACCCTGCCGGGCGTGGGCAACATCAGCGTCAGCGTGTACACCAAGATTCTCGCGCACACCGTGCAGCGCGGCCTGAAGCCGATGGTCAATGTCAAAAACATCATTGCCGTGGCTTCGGGCAAGGGCGGCGTCGGTAAATCGACCACCGCCGTCAACCTGGCGCTGGCGCTGTCCGCCGAAGGCGCGTCGGTTGGTCTGCTGGATGCCGATATCTACGGCCCATCGCAGCCGATGATGCTGGGTGTTAAAGGTCGTCCGGAAACCAAGGATGGCAAATCGATGGAGCCGCTGGAGAACTACGGCGTGCAAGTGTCGTCGATCGGCTTCCTGATCGATCAGGACGAGCCGATGGTATGGCGCGGCCCGATGGTCACCCAGGCGCTGCAACAGCTGCTGGAACAAACCAACTGGCGCGATCTGGACTACCTGATTGTCGACATGCCGCCAGGCACCGGCGACATCCAGCTGACCCTGTCGCAAAAAGTGCCGGTCACCGGCGCGATCATCGTCACCACGCCGCAGGACATCGCGCTGCTGGACGCGCGCAAGGGCCTGAAGATGTTCGAAAAGGTCGGCATTCCGATCCTGGGCATCGTGGAAAACATGAGCGTGCACATCTGCACCAACTGCGGTCATGCTGAAGAAATCTTCGGTCACGGCGGCGGCGAGAAGATGTGCAAGGACTTCCACGTCGACTTCCTTGGCGCGCTGCCGCTGACCATGGCGATCCGCGAGCAGGCTGACGCCGGCAAGCCGACCGTGGTCGCCGATCCGGACGGCCAGGTCGCGGCTATCTATAAGGCGATCGCCCGCAAGGTAGCAATCCAGGTGTCGGACAAAGCCAAGGACATGACCAGCAAGTTCCCGACCATCGTCGTTAAAAACGACTAAACAGGAGCGTCATTATGATGAAATCGGTATTGGCGGCGGGCTTGCTGGCGATCAGCGCTGCGGCGTTTGCGCAGCAGTCTGTGTCGTTTGTCGAGCCGGCCAATGGCGCTACCGTGAGCAGCCCGTTCAAGGTCAAGTTTGCGGTGGCCGGCATGGACGTCAAGCCTGCCGGCGACATGACCGCCAATACCGGACATCATCATTTGCTGATCAACGCCGCGCCAATCAAGGCCGGCGAAGTGATTCCCATGGATGACAAGCACATCCACTTCGGCAAGGGTCAGACCGAAACCGAACTGACGCTGCCGCCGGGGAATTACACCTTGACCATGCAGTTTGCCAACGGCCTGCACCAGGCTTACGGCCCCGGCATGAACAAGGAAATCAAAGTCACCGTCAAGTAGTTACTTGTGCAGCGTGATGCCGATGGTTGTGCCGTCGGCCGGTAGCGTGAAGCGCGCCGCTTCAAATTTTGGCGGTCCGAACTTGCCTTCGGCGTTGTTGCTGAAGCCGGTGGGCTCGGACGGAATGCCGAACATCATGGTATCCATCTTGCCGTTGCCGTTGACGTCCTGGAACAGCGCGATCGCGTAGTCTCCGGGCGGCAGGTCGTCCAGCTTGACCTGCATGGCCGCATCGCCTGCAGGCACTGTCAGCCTCTTCATCGACTTGCGCAGGAATTGCTCGCTGTTGTTATAGACGGCGACCACCAGCGTGCCCTTGCCGGGAACGACGTCTTTCAGATCCAGCGTCACCGTGGCCGCCTGTGAGGCGGTCGCCATGGCGGCCAGCGCCACCGCTGCCATGCCGGTGCGCGCCGTCCGGCCCCAGAAATAGGCCAACAGCATCAGGAACACCATCATCATCACGCCCTGCGTCAGGCCGACCAGCGCGCGTTCCCCTTGCAGGAAAGGCACGCGCACGAATGCTTCGTTGATCAGGCCGCCGATCAGCTGGTAGTAGCTGAAGACGATGGCGGTCAGGTGGATGCGTAGCCAGTAACGCCCCGGTTTGCGCCAGCGCGCGCTGGCAAAGGCGATCGCCAGGCTGGCGAGCGTGGCCAGCGCCAGCACGTGGAACACATTGAAGCCGCCCAGCTGATAGATGCAGAGCGCGCTCACGTTCACGAAAGTCATGGCGTATATATAGCGCAGGCCGTCGCGCCGGTGCGTGGCGCCGCCTTTGGCGCGCCACAGCAGCACGCCGCCGATTGCCAGCGCGTAGAAACAGGCCAGGGTGTGCAGCCAGCCGATCAAAGTCATGTGCATGATGTTCCTCTCAGGTCAGGTGATCACATATCCAGCAATGCGCGCAGTTGTGCCACGTGGTGGCGGTAGGCGGCGCGGCCGGCAGGGGTGGTGCGGATGCGGGTCAGCGGTTTTTTGCCGACGATTTGCTTGTCGATCTCGACATAACCGGCGCGCACCAGCGTTTCCAGATGCGCGCCGAGGTTGCCGTCGCTGGCGTTGACCAGCGACTTCAGGCGGACAAATTCAATCCATTCGTCTTTCTTCAGGGTATGCAGCGCCGTCATCATGCGCAGCCGCGTGCTTTGGTGTATGACTTCGTCGAGGCCGTCCATTGCCATCGTCCTCAGCGCGCGTGGCGCATCCAGGTGCCGCCCAGCAGCAGGCCGCCGCCGGCCGCCACTGCCATGATCAGCTCGTACCATGGGCTGTGAAGCAGATAAGCGGTCAGGCTGATGGCAATCACCAGTCCGCCCAGTATGGTCCAGCGCAGGCCGAACCACAGGCCGTGCAGCATGTAGGCGCTCATCGCCAGGCAAGTCCAGAACACTTCAATGCTGCGTCCGCGTGGGCCGATCAGTATGGAGACGATGATGCCGAACCCCAGCAGGATGCCGCCGGCCCATGCCAGCCGCCGGTCGTCCTGTTGCTGCTTGTCGCCGCCGCTCTCGCGCCAGCGCAGCAGGAGGCTGCCGATAAAGCCTGCGAGGTCGCAGATCATCCAGATCTTGCCGGCGCTACCAGGCAGCCAGTAGCAAGCCAGGTGGGCGACGATCCACACCACGCCCCACAGTTGCACGATCGGCCCCTTGCGCCAGTAGCCCAGGTATTGCTCGCTGCGTTGCTGTGTTTCTTCAATCTCCGCGAGGAGGTCGCGCGCCATTTGCTGATTCATGATGATCCATAGAGTACTCTGTAATGCAGAGTAGTTTGCTTTCAAATTATCTGGATGTCAACTCGAATATTTTGCGGCGCGCTAGAATGATGATTTTTACGCACAGTCCCTGTTATGCCGCCTGCCGCACTTCGTCTTCGCAAAGCTCCGCGCCAGAGCCGCGCCGTCAACACGGTGGATGCGCTGCTGGAAGCGGCTGCGCTGGTGCTGGAGGCGGAAGGGCTGGAAGGCTTTAACACCAATGCGGTGGCGCGTCGCGCCGGCGCCAGCATCGGCACGCTGTATCAATATTTTCCGAGTAAGGATGCGCTGACCCTGGCGCTGTTGATGCGCGAGGAAGCCAAGGCGCACGCCGCTGCCGCTGCGGCCGCCGCGCTGCCATCGTGGCGCGAGGCGTTGACGGCCTTTATCGACGTCGGCGTGGCGCAGCAGCTGACGCGGCCGAACTTGGCGCGGTTGCTGGATCAGGAAGAGGGACGTCCGGAGATCCGCGCGGCGATGGATGGGCAGCACAGCTTTCATGACCTGCTGCTTATCGTGCTCGACAAGCCCGACACGCCGCCGCATTTACAGGATGCGGCGCGCCGCAGTGTCGCTGCCGCCGATCTGTTCGTGATCATCCGTGGACTGGTGGACGCCGCCGGCCAGCGCGGCGAACGCGATGTGGATGACCTTGCCCGCCGCGTGCGCGCGGCAGCCTTTGGCGTGCTGGGCGGCTAGCTAGCTACCACGGCCAGGCCACGTTCAGGCCCGCGCCATCCCGTTGAGCAGCTTTATATAGATACTCTCCCAGCACCAGATCCTGCAAGGCCAGGCCGGTCATGTCGAAGACCGTGATATCCGATGGTTCGCGCGTGAACGATGCGTGGCTGGCCAGCAGGTCGCCCATCTGCACGCATGCCAGGCCGTTCGCCCATTGCATTTCACCGAGCGCGCTGGCCTGGGCCTGTTCGTCCACGACGATGCGCGCCTGTTGCAGCAAGCCCTCCGGCAGTTCCCGCTTGCCGCGCGTATCGGCGCCGACGCAGTTGATGTGTGCCCCCGGCTGCACCGCGCCTGCGCTGAACAGCGGCCCACGGCCCGGCGTCGCCGTGATGACGATGTCGCTGGCGGCGACCGCTGCGTCGGCATCGGCAGTATGTTCGGGCTTACCCCAGGCGGCGAATTGCGCTTCAAAGCCGGGGTCCGGCGCGCCGCTGTGCGACACGTAGCGAATCTCTTTTAACGAAGGCAAGGCGCGCAACGCTGCTGCTGTTTGGGCGGCGGCCTGCACGCCGGTGCCGAAGACGCACAGCGTTTCGCTATCCTGCCGCGCCAGCATGCGCAAGCCGAGTTCGCCCGCCGCCGCAGTCCGCGCGGTGGTGATCGCATTGCCATCCATAATGCAGCGCGGCCGCCCGGTTGCCGGGTCGAACAGCATCACTGTGGCCTGGTGCGGCTCGCCGCCAAGTGCGCGGTTGGCGGGCCAGAAACCCGCGGCCTTAAAACCCAGCACGTCCTGGCTGGCGATATCCCCCGATTTGATGCCAAACACGCCGCCCGTCGCCAGCGCCTCGCGCACGACAGGGAAGATGCGTCCCTGCTGTGACCCCTGCAGTGTGAATGCAGTGCTCACCGCTGTGAGCGCCATGTCCGGCGTGAGCAGGCCGTTAATGGTATCGCGGTCCAGAAGCAAAAGTTGGGCTTGATTGCGCATGATTGGCTAATTTGTCTAAAATTGGATAGAATGTATTTTATCGCAAATAAGGAGCTGGTCATGCAAGACATCCTGGAAACCCCGGTCCTGTTGTTGGACGAGCGCCGCATGCAGAACAATATCGAACGCATGCAGAATCGTATGGACAAGCTGGGCATGTCATTCCGTCCGCACGTCAAGACCAGCAAATGCCTGGAAGTGGTGCGCCGCCAGATCGCCGCCGGCGCGCGCGGCATTACCGTTTCGACGCTGAAGGAAGCGGAAGAGTTCTTTCGCGCGGGCGTCGAGGATATTCTGTACGCCGTCGCCATCGTGCCGAACAAGCTGGACCATGCGCTGAAGTTGATTCGCGCCGGGCTGCGCCTGACGCTGCTGGTGGAATCGGTGGCGATGGCGGAGCAGGTCGCCCGCCACGGCGCCGAACACGGCCTGACCTACGAGGTGCTGATTGAAATCGATACGGACGGCCACCGTTCCGGCGTCAAGCCTGCCGACCCGGTGCTGCTGGACATCGCCGCCGCATTGCAAGGCGGCGCGCGCCTCAAGGGCGTGATGACGCATGCCGGCGCCTCCTACGACCTGAATACGCCGGAAGCGCTGGAAGCGATGGCGGAGCAGGAACGCTCGCGTTGCGTGGCGGCCGCTATGTTGTTGCGTAGTGCTGGCCATGCGTGCGAAGTGGTGAGCGTCGGCTCCACGCCCACCGCCCTGAGTGCGCGCCACCTGGAAGGCGTGACGGAAGTGCGTGCCGGCGTGTACGTGTTCTTCGATATGGTGATGGCCGACGTGGGCGTGTGCACGCAGGACGACATCGCCATCAGCGTGCTGTGCACCGTGATCGGCCACCAGCCGGCGCAAGGCTGGGTCATTACCGATGGCGGCTGGATGGCGATGAGCCGCGACCTCGGCCATCACGAGCACGGCTACGGCGTGGTGTGCGACGCCGACGGCCAGCCGATTCCTGACCTCGGCTTCGGCAAGGCCAACCAGGAGCACGGCGTGCTGCAATGGCGCGGCGACGCGGGCGTCGACATCGCCCAGCGCTTTCCGGTCGGCAGCAGCCTGCGCGTGCTGCCGAATCACGCTTGCGCCACCGGCGCGCAGCACGGGCAATACCATGTTATTCCGCAAAACGGCGGCGATTGGCCGGTGTGGCCGCGCTTCAGCGGCTGGTAAAAGCGAGTAATTCGCTTGCGGCGGCGTTAAGTCGTTGATGGGAAAGGCTTTTCTGCGAATGAAAAGCGAGTTGAGGGCAGGGCGTTCGGGTCTTATTCTGATGGCTTCACCAACAGGAGTCAGACCATGAAATTCAATCACCTCAGCTTTCCATCCAGCGACGTTAAAGCCACCGCCAACTTCTTCGTGCAGCACCTCGGCTGCTCGCTGGAATTCATCAGCCCGGCGGCAGCGATGCTCAAGCGCGCCGGTTTCGACATCGTCATCGAGGCCAAGGATCATACCGTGGTGTGGCCGCACAACTTCCACCTCGGCTTCGAGTTGCCGTCGGTGGACGCAGTCAGCGAGCTGTATCAGCACTTGCTGGCGCAGGGCGTCACGATGAAGACCGGCATGTTTCAGCACGAGCGCGGCTCACGCTTCTTCTGCGAGGCGCCCGGTGGCCTGCTGTTCGAAATGAACACCCGTGCCGACGCCCACGAGAAGTACCGCGCCAGCTTTGAGCGCCAAGCCCTCGCCGACGCGGTAAAATAGCATTCTTTATATATCTCAGCTTTCACTCCGATGACCAACGCACCAGCCAAGCCAGTCCGTACCCGTTTCGCACCTAGCCCGACCGGCTACCTCCACCTCGGCGGCGCCCGCACGGCGCTGTATTCGTGGGCCTTCGCCCGTCACTTCGGCGGCACCTTCGTGCTGCGTATCGAAGACACCGATCTGGAACGCTCGACCCCGGAAGCCGTGCAGGCGATTATCGAAGGCATGGCGTGGCTGGGTCTGAATCACGACGAAGGCCCGTTCTACCAGATGCAGCGCATGGACCGCTACCGCGAAGTGGTCGGCCAGATGCTGGAAGCCGGCACCGCCTACCACTGCTATTCGTCGCCGGAAGAAGTGCAGGCGATGCGCGACCGCGCCACCGCCGCCGGCCAGAAGCCACGTTACGACGGCACCTGGCGTCCAGAGCCGGGCAAGACCCTGCCGGCGATTCCGGAAGGCCGCAAGCCAGTGGTTCGCTTCAAAAATCCGCTGGACGGCGAAGTGACCTGGAACGATTTCGTCAAAGGCACCATTACCATCGGCAATAAAGAGCTAGACGATCTGGTCATCGCCCGCACCGACGGCACGCCGACCTATAACTTCTGCGTCGCCATCGACGACCTGGATATGGAAATCAGTCACGTGCTGCGCGGCGACGACCACGTCAACAACACGCCACGCCAGATCAACATCCTGCGCGCCATCGGCGCAGCGCTGCCGGAGTACGGCCACCTGCCGATGATCCTGGGTTCGGACGGCGCCAAGATGTCCAAGCGCAAGGACGCGGTCAACGTCATGCAATACCCGGCCGAAGGCTATCTGCCGGAAGCCATCCTGAACTACCTGGCGCGCCTGGGCTGGAGCCATGGCGACGAGGAAGTGTTCTCGATGGAGCAGGTGTGCAGCTGGTTCGACGGTTCGCACCTGTCCAACTCGGCGGCGCAGTTCAACATCGAAAAGCTGAACTGGCTGAACAACCACTATATTAAGCAGGCCGACAACGAACGCCTGGCCGAACTGGCCAAGCCGCGCATGCTGGCCAACGGCGCCGTGTTCGAAGGTGCGCCGTCGCTGGCCGTGGTGCTGGGTCTGCTGAAAGAACGCACCAACACCGTCAACGAACTGGCCGATGCCGCCATGCTGTTCTACCGTGAGCCGCAGCCGGACGCCGCGCTGCTGACCCAGCACGTCACCGACGCCGTCAAGCCGGCGCTGGCCGATTTCGCCGAGCGTTGCAAAACGGTGGAGTGGAACAAGGCTGCGATCGCCGCGATGATCAAGGAAGTGCTGGCTGCGCATGGTTTGAAGATGCCGCAGATCGCCATGCCGTTGCGCCTGTTTATTACTGGCCAGTTGCAGACGCCGGCGATTGACGCGGTACTGGAAATCTTTGGCCGCGATACGGTTGTCGCGCGCCTGGCAAAGTTCATTTAATTAATTCATTGAAGCAGGGGCAAAGTTGCAAAAGGGTATTTGCATAATACGGCGCCTCTGCTATACTCTTGTCTCTCGCGCAAACGGGGGTATAGCTCAGCTGGGAGAGCGCTTGCATGGCATGCAAGAGGTCAGCGGTTCGATCCCGCTTACCTCCACCAGTTTGCAGAGGTTGTAGTGCCGTAGTAGTGCCAAGGTCCCCATCGTCTAGAGGCCTAGGACATCACCCTTTCACGGTGAGTACGGGGGTTCGAATCCCCCTGGGGACGCCAGCTTCGCCAAGGCTGGTAGTAGTAAATAATCTGTGCCAGAGGGGGTATAGCTCAGCTGGGAGAGCGCTTGCATGGCATGCAAGAGGTCAGCGGTTCGATCCCGCTTACCTCCACCAACGCACAGAGGATGATAGTAGTGCCGTAGTTCCGAGGTCCCCATCGTCTAGAGGCCTAGGACATCACCCTTTCACGGTGAGTACGGGGGTTCGAATCCCCCTGGGGACGCCAGCTTCGCCAAGGCTGGTCGGTAGTGGTAAATAGTTTCTGTGCCAGGGGGGTATAGCTCAGCTGGGAGAGCGCTTGCATGGCATGCAAGAGGTCAGCGGTTCGATCCCGCTTACCTCCACCAACGCACAGAGATGATAGTAAGTCGTAGTTCCAAGGTCCCCATCGTCTAGAGGCCTAGGACATCACCCTTTCACGGTGAGTACGGGGGTTCGAATCCCCCTGGGGACGCCAAAAATGATGAAGCCGCTTAGAGCGGCTTTTTTGTTTTCTGGGCCCATCAACATCCTTCCTTCCGCTTCCTTGTCGCCATCTGCGTGACAATTTGTGCATTTTTTCTTGATTGCAACATGGTAGGCTGTTGGCATGAAAAGAAAAATCGAAATTTCCCTGCTTGCGTGGTTTGTTTTTTTTGGTGTGGTGAGTGGAAGTTTTGCTGCTCGTCATACGCCCGAGCCTGGGTGGTGGCATTTGGTTTCGGGGCTGATTACAAGCACCGCCATCGGTGCTGTCATCGCGTAGGACAATGGAGCGCCGCCCGCAAGATTTCATGCTTCGACTTCGGGATGCGCTCGTTGCTTCCTGGGATAGGCAAACCGCTTACCTGGGCGTGGAAGAAATAGGAAATCCGGCCCTCGGCCAATGCTATCCAACGTCGCGAATCGTGCAGCATTACTATCCCGAGACAGAAATCATCAAGGGAAAGGTGTGGACTGGAAAATCGCTAGAGGTCCATTTCTGGAATGGGCTTCGCATTGGCGACGACTGGTATCACATTGATCTAAGCTGGCAGCAGTTTCCGGCTGGTTCCATCGTTCAAGAATTCGCAGTCATCGGGCGTCAAGAATTGAATGATAGTGAAGCGACGAGGCTGCGCTGCGCATTGCTGTTAAAGCGGGTTGATGACTACCTGCAAGCTTAGGCCTCAATCGGCAAGGTACAGGATGAAAAATCTCATTTTACTTTTATCGCTGGTAATTTCTGGTTGTGCGACCAAAGGCAACGTGTCTGATATCTCTATTTCCGAGTCAGGGGCTCACTTCCAAGGTAATACTTATACTTCTAAAGCAGACCTCGCAGCGGCCCTGGTATCGAGGAGGGGCGCAACTATTCATTTGGTGTTAGAGAAAGATGTTACATATAAGCAGGTTGAAATGACCATGGGCGCTATCCAAGATGCAGGTGCTGTTCTTGATGTTGGGTTGGTCGGCAGTTGCAAAGGACCATTGTTGAAGCAGGAAAGCTGCTAAGCAAGGACCGAAATCGGCCAATGGCGGTCGGTAATGATGCACTTTATCAGAACAAAACTTACGAGATTTTTTGTGGATAAATTAAATCGATACGAGGCTGGGCTGTCACGTAGCGCTCTCTGCCGTACCATACTTGGCGTGATTGCAGGCTGCATTATTGGCGCTTTTTTTGCAGGCCCGGTTGTGGGCTATTTCCGAAAATTTACCCCATGGCTAGGGACAACGGTGATTGTCGGAATAGTGGGATTAGTGATGGTAGCAATGCTCTTATTGCCCCTTATACTCAAACCACGCGCTAACAAAGACAAATGAGTTCAATCGTTCGATGGGGACGGGCCAATAGCGCTACAACCAAACGTGGGACTCTGTGAGTTTTGTGGGTTGCCCCAATGTTATTCTGATTGCAGTTGACTGCAACCGGCCAGCGGCGGACATTCATGGCTGCCAAGCTGGAGTAAAAAAATATGATGAAAATTGATAATCCCACCGTCATTGCGACACATGATTTCATCTGGTATAAAAGTGATGGTACTACAGTTCCAATGCAAATTATGATTGGTGCGCCATACAGGCAAGGTATGGACTGGGCATGTCCTTGCGCAATATTTGGCTTTGAGGGACGTTATGCTGACATAATGGGAATTAGCTCAATTCAAGCGCTGTCGTTGGCAATCAGTTTAGTCAAAAATCGACTTAGATGGATGATTGAAACGGGTGAAGTGTTAGACCTTTCACAAGATGGAAAGCACATCGGTCCAGAATTTATTGAATCGCTTTTTGGAGGCCGCTGACGGCCAAAACCAGACATTCAAAAATTAAAAGTATTACGTATCCATATCGAACCATACCGAAATGAAAAATACAATAGATTACTCAGATGACTATTCTGTCTCATATCGTGCTCAGCTAACTGCCGCAATATCGGAGTCAAAAAAATTAGGTTTTAATCGACCCCTTTTCATTTCTGAAAGGCTCGCTGTTGCAGATGAAACGCTAGCGGCAACCGCAAAATTTCTAAACCAATTCTCAGGTTTTTTAGATACCGTCGTACCTGGTTACTGGGGAAATTCCTGTCAAACGCTTTCTACGAACATCTTCGCTCAGCTTAATGGAAGAGGTATCGCTGCTGATATAGTGCTAGGAAATGTAATAATTAATGGTACGGATGAGTTCGACACTACTCTGAAAATCTTGCAGAACGAGTATTTCGCTGAAGACGATTTAATTGGGCACCAGCAGGTTCATGCTTGGGTTACTTTAGGCGATGATACGATTGTGGATGCTGCACTGCCACCTCGATTGGCAAAGCATTACAACGCCCCAGGCCATTTTAACGATATGATTTTTATTAATAGAGCAGCCACGCTTTCTTCCCGCTTCAAGGTTCGCTATCAACCAATTCTCGTTGGAACAGAGTTCTTTGCAAAAACAAATCCGCCAGACCCGATGGATTTACTGAAATCGATTCAGTCATTGCGGTATTAACAACTATAATGATCAAATGGGCATGACGTATTAGACCGAAATCGGCCAATATCGGACCTTCGCAACTCATTAAGATAAGATTTTTCATGTTTGGGTATCTTTGTAATTATGTTGTTCTATTTGCGGTTTGAGCTAGCTGTCCCACAAACTTTCGATTGATTATATGTCGCTTGAATTGATACTCGTTTTTGCACTAACAGCCCCGCCCTCGACAGACAGCTTGCAGGCCGCGTTAGTTCGCCACAGTATTCCAATTCAACTCTCACAAGTTCATGAACTACAAAAACACAAAGGATTCTTGCCGCTCGATTATGAGGCAAAGAAGACCGGCTTTTACGTTACTCAGCTAACGTACAACGAGCTGCTATCGGACTATCCAGAAGCCAAGCTTGCAACAGATGCTGGTAAGGCCGTGATTTCTTTAGAATTCGGTGGACATTTTTTGGAATGCGCTTCCGTATTTTAAATTGCCTCGGTACTGGTATCAGAGTTTGGCGCAAATGCGTTCGATACCGAGTCTCTCAGCTACCTCTCTCTTGAGGACATCAGTAGTAATGCATCAGCCTGCTACGAAGAGTCTAAAAAAACGGAAAATACAAAGTAATGCGTTGTGCTGCATTTCAGTACCCGTCAACAAATGACCTGCTGCCGAGACTTCGGCCTCGAGGGTCCGAGATGGGGCGTAAGCGGCCGGTCGTGAGCATGGGGTAAAGAATATTTCCTCGAAGTTGGCCACCTGTGGCACTTTTTCGTGTTGCTGTCGTGGCGGAATAGGGGGCTTCGATCATACTGAGGGCTCGGCGGATGAGCCAATTCAGCAATGTCATGTGCCGGTAATCCTGGCAAAGTATTGTGCTCTCTTTTCGCTGTCGCCTCTCGGCCGAGGTAAGGTCCTCACTATGCAGATGCTCGCCAATATCAATATGGACTCGTTGCTGGATACGCTGGTGTCGCTTGGCGCGGCGTTTGTGCTGGGCGGCGTGATCGGGTTGGAGCGGCAGTATCGGCAGCGCACTGCCGGACTGCGGACCAATGTGCTGGTGGCGGTCGGCGCGGCGATGTTTGTCGATATGGCCAATCGCTTGCAGGGGCATGAGGGGGCGGTGCATGTGATTGCGTACGTGGTGTCGGGCATCGGTTTTCTCGGCGCCGGCGCGATCATGCGCGAGGACGGCAACGTGCGTGGGCTGAATACTGCGGCGACGCTGTGGGGTTCGGCCTGCGTCGGTGCTGCCGCAGGCGCCGATCTGATCCTCGAAGCGGTGCTGGCCGCGCTGTTTGTGCTGGCCGCCAATACGCTGCTGCGGCCCATCGTCAATCAGATCAACCGCAAGCCGATCGATGTCGAATCGGTGGAGGTGACCAACATCGTCTACGTCATCGCGGAACGGCCGCATCAGAAAACGGTGATGGCGCAGCTGGAGGAGGCGCTGGAGCGCGGCAACTATCCAACCCGCGCGCTCAATCTGCATCCCTTCGGCAACGACGAGGTGGAGATCGAGGCGACGCTGGCCAGCACGTCTGTGGATGGCGACGACCTGGATCTGCTGGTAGCGCAGTTGCAAGGACTGGCCTTCGTGCGACAAGCTTTTTGGAGCCCTAGTACAGCGGATTAATGCATGAATTAAGTCATGCCAGCGGCGCCCTGATGTTGATGGCTACGCCGCCATTTAATTCGTAAGGCACATGCACTCCCGGACTTTCACTGCCGAAGTCTTTGGTATTGCGGGTAATGATGACTCGCGCCTGAGATTCTGCTGTGGCGCGGATAATGCAATCGGGCAGTTTGATTTTTTGTTGGGTTGCGAGGCTGGCGCCGCGTAGCGTGGCAGCACGATCCATGATGTTGTCGTCAGGATGAATAACGCGAATGCCAGCGCCCGCAAGCAGCGCATTAAAAGCTGCACGTTGCATCCGATCCATTTTGCACGCCACTTCAATCCAGGTAATCGAGCTGATGATTGCGTCATCGTAACTGGATAATTCCGCCGCCGCTTCCGGAATTCCTTCAAAGTTGTCGATCAGAATATTTGTGTCGAACAGGAATATTGCCATTCGTCGCGTACCTCGCGCTGGTACTCGACTCCCTCATGCGGCTTGGTTGGGTCGTCTTTCCAGATGCCGTGCATGCTCATGATCGCTGCATGACGCCGCTGGCGTTTGGTAAGGAGGTTGGCTTGCTCGTTTAACTTCGTCGACGGAGCTGCTGATTGACGCCCCAGATCGCGCATGGCTTCAATTATCGTGCTGCTGATTTGCGCAAGCTTGAAAGGCATCCGCTGTTTGGGGGCCATGGCTTACCTCGACGTCAGTTTTGGTTAAAGCTAGTGTATAACATTTAAATAGCAGCGGTTCCCGCTGCGGTCGTAGCAACGTTGCGGCACTGCCAATCTTGCTGTGTTTTTTCAGCAAAAACGGGGTTGGCTATTGCGTTCGTGGTGGGGTGCTGCTATGATTCGCGCCTTGGAAATGTCCCCATCGTCTAGAGGCCTAGGACATCACCCTTTCACGGTGAGTACGGGGGTTCGAATCCCCCTGGGGACGCCAACGCGACATTTCCAAGCGGCCAGTACGGACAGTTTCTGTCCCCATCGTCTAGAGGCCTAGGACATCACCCTTTCACGGTGAGTACGGGGGTTCGAATCCCCCTGGGGACGCCAAATCATGCAAAAAGCCGCCTTGTGCGGCTTTTTGCATTTCCGGGCTCACCACATGATCGGGTTGTACGGTTTCGGGATCGGGAACTGGCCCACGTGCAGCTGCGGCCACTGCATGCCGAAGTTGCCCATGTGTGCACGCGCCATATCGAACGCGAACGGATCGTACACCGGCGCCTGCGCCATCAACGGCGTCGCCATCAACGGCGCGATCATCGGTGCGACAAGCGGCGTGACCATCGGCCCCATCATCTGCTGCGGCTGCATCGCCGTCCGCGCGGCCTGCGTTTGCAAGCCCACCGCCAACAACACATCCGGTAAGCCGAAACCGGTACGGCTCTGGTCGCCCAGGCTGACGCGGTGCGCGCTGGCGCGGATGATCTGGAACAGCCGCTCGACCCGCTCCGGTCCGCGCGCCTGGTACTGCGCGGTCTGGAAGTCCGGATGATGCGCCACCGTCAGCGCCGCCAGTCCGGTCACGTGCGGCGTGGCCATCGAGGTGCCGTCCCAGGCGGCGAAGTTATTCGGCGGCACGCACGAGGTGATCGCCACGCCCGGCGCGCACACGCCCACCTGCGGCCCGAAGCAGCTGAACTTGGCCGTGAAGTAGCCGTTGGCGTCGACATTGGTGTCCAGCGTTTGCGCGTGGTAGCTGTCGGCCGGGAATTCGTCCAGCTTGCCGATAGCCGACACTGCCAGCACGTTGGGCGACGAAGCAGGGTACTGCACTGGTCCGCCCGAGTTGCCAGCCGCGACGATGCACGCCACGCCGGCGCGCTTGGCGCGGATGATCTGCTGCTCCAGCGTCTCTGATACTTCGGCGCCGCCCAGCGACAGGTTGACCACGTCGATCTGCTTGTCGATGCAGTATTCCAGCGCGTCGATCAACTGGCTGACCTGGCCGCCGGGGAACAACTTGCAGGCGTGTACCTCCGCATCCGGCGCGAAGCCGCGAATACCGGACGCGATGTCGGCCGCCGCGATCACGCCGGCACAGTGGGTGCCGTGGCCCAGTGTGTCCTGGTCCCAGCTATCGGGATTGGTCTGCTTGTTGAGCACGTCGAAGCCGGCGTGGATGCCATGCAGGTTGTCGTGCGAGGTGGCGGCGCCGGAATCGATGATGGCGATTTTCACGCCCTGGCCGCGATAGTTTCCGGGCAGCTGGTCGAGCCGCATGGCCTTCTGGCCCCAGCCGTAGCAGCGCTGGCGCGGAAAGCCGGCCAGCGCCGGCCAGTCGGACAGCGCGCGCAGCGCCACCACGTTAGGCTCGTCGCTGCTGATGTCGGGATCGCTCTGGTAAAAGCTCCAGTAGTCGGCTTTGGGCTTGACGTACAGGCCGCGCACGGTGTCGGGCGTTTCACCAAACAGCGACAAGGTCACGCGGCCATTGGCGTCGGTCACGCCGCTGGCGGGCAGCATGCTGCCGAATAGTGACACCTCGGCATTGGCCTGCGGCGTGCCGTCCTTGCCGACCACGCTGATGACGGCGTTGAGCACCGGTCCCCCGCCATTGGTTGGCGTCACGCCGGTGACCATGGCGGGCAGGCGCAGCGACGGGTCCATCAGCGCCAGATGCTGGTCGCGTTCAACCAGCAGGCGGCCCTGGCCTTGTTGGTGCAGCGCGGCGGCTTTCTGCTCCGTCATGCGCGCCACCAGCACGCCTTGCGACGCGCCGCTGCCGTCGGACAGCGCACTCAGCACCGAGCGCGGACCGACCTTGTCGACTACCTCGATATCGTTGCTGTTGCGCAGCGCCTGTTCCAGCGCATCGAATTGCAGGGGCTGGAAGCCCAGTGTCTGCAAGGCTTCCGTCTGATGGCGCGGGGCGATGACGAATTGTTTTTTGCGTGCGCCGATGGCGTGGCCGGTGCTGCCGGCGTGGCCGTTGCTTTGCGGCGCGGACTCGCCATCGGCGCCGCTGGCCATGGTGTCGGTGGCGCGCGTGTCACCGCTGCTGGCACTGCTTGAGCCGGAGCGGCGGCCGCCAGGACTGCTGCTTTCCGCCGGCGAGGCAGTATCGCCGTCAATCGCGGAAGGTGGAAGGTCTGGCGGCGTAGTGCTGCCGCCATTGGGATTTTTAGGCATGATGTTCCTTTCAAAAGGGATCGGCCGCACCGCTGTCGAACATGGAGAGCGGGCGGTCCGGTTCTATGGTCAATTGGTGCGAGGGGGTGCCGGTAAGGCGGAAATGCTGGTCCAGCAGGCGCGCCTTGTCCGGGCTGATTTCCACGACCGCCGTGTGCGGCCGGTCGCGCGGGCCGATGACGTCGACCACGGCGATCTCGGGATCGGTGGCGGCCACCGTCAGGAAGTCGTTGAGCGGCGCGCCGAGCGCGGCATGGACGAGGAAGCGGGCCTTGTCCGGCATGGCTTGCGTGGCGCTTGAGGTTTCAGGCATGAGGAATTCTCCTTAAAGCACAGCGCCCTCCGGCAGCCGGGCCGCCGGAGGGCAAATTGGCGAGCGCCCGCGTCCGGGCGCTGCCGCGATCAATGCAAGGTTTGCTGGCCGTACAGCGCGCTGTTGCCTTGCTGTGCCGCCGCCAGTTGCGCCAGCTGTGCCTGTTGCGCTTGTTGTGCGTAGGCGGCCGTTACCGGATCGACGCCGAACGGCAGCATGCCGCCCAGTTGACCGGCGATGCCGCCGATGGTGTTGCCCAGGCCAGCGTTACCGAAGGCGCCGCCAATCGCGCCGCCCAGCGGCTGCGCCACGCTCTTGATGATGTTGCCGAACCAGCCCTGCGGCGCCAGGCCTTGTTGCGCCAGCACGTCCTGCTGGCCTTGGGCGTAGGCCTGGGTGACCGGGTCGGCGCTGAATGGCAGCATGGTGGACTGCGGCGGCACCGGCACGGTGGGGCTGATGATGCCGGTGTACGGACGGTATTTGCGCATCAGGTCATTGAACCAGCCTTGCGGCGCCAGGCCTTGTTGCTGTAGCTGTTGTAGTTGCGCTTGCTGCGCATAGGCTTGCGTCACCGGGTCGGCGGCAAACGGCAGCATGCCGCCCAGATGGCCGGCGATGCCGCCGATGGTGTTGCCCAGGCCGGCGTTACCGAAGACGCCGCCGATCGCGCCCCCCAGTGGTTGCGCCACGTTCTTGATGATGTTGCCGAACCAGCCTTGCGGCGCCAGCCCTTGTTGTTGCAGCTGTTGGAGTTGCGCTTGCTGCGCGTAGGCTTGTGTTACCGGGTCGGCGGCAAACGGCAGCATGCCGCCCAGTTGGCCGGCGATGCCACCGATGGTGTTGCCCAGGCCGGCGTTACCGAAGGCGCCGCCAATCGCGCCGCCCAGCGGCTGCGCGACGCTCTTGATGATGTTGCCGAACCAGCCTTGCGGGGCCAGGCCTTGTTGCGCCAGTTGGGCTTGTTGTAGCAGTTGCTGTTGTTGTGCTTGTTGCGCATAGGCGGCAGCGACCGGATCGACGCCGAACGGCAGCAGCCCGCCGCCAATGCCGCCGGCGGCCGAACCGATCTGGCGGCCCAGGTTGGCATTGCCGAACAGGCCGCCGATGCCGCGACCAATCAGGCCGCCCAGCGGGGCGCCGATCAGGCCACCGAAGAAACCTTGCGGGGCGAGCTCGCCGTATTGCTGTGGTGCGATTTGTTGTCCATAGTATTGTTGAAACTCGTTCATGACATCTCCTTGTTGTTGGTGACTGCAGCGGGCCAGGGGGCCACGCTGGAAGGATTGGACTAGGGGCGATGCATGAAGTTTTGGTATTCTTGGTGGCCGCTGCGCGGTAATCAGGTATCATCCAGCCTCGATTTTTTCTGCCTGCACACATATGAAACTGGACCTGTTCTGCCGCGTGGTCGACAACTACGGCGACATCGGCATCTGCTGGCGTCTCGCCAAACAGCTGGTGCGCGAGCATGGGCTGGCGGTCACGCTGTATGTCGATGACCTGGCCAGCTTCCAGCGCATCTGCCCGCCGGTGGACGTGGCTGCCGAACGCCAGCAGGTGGAGGGCGTGACCGTGCGTCACTGGCGCAGCCAGGACGACATCTACACGCCGGACGAGGTGGCGGACATCGTGGTTGAATTCTTCGCGGTCGATCTGCCGCCCGGTTACATCAACGCCATGGCGCAGCGCCAATCACGTCCCGTATGGTTCAACCTGGAAGGGCTGACGGCAGAAGAGTGGGTAGAGGGCTGCCACCGCCTGCCGTCGTCGCAGCCGCAGTCGCTGGTCAAGCATTTCTTCTTCCCGGGCTTTACCGAAAAAACCGGCGGCCTGCTGCGCGAGGCGGCGCTGGAACAGCAACGCCTGCAATTCGCGCCGGCGCCGTTCCTCCAGCAACTGGGTCTGACGCCGGACGAGATGGCGGCCACCAAGGTGTCGCTGTTCTGCTATCCGCACGCGCCGGTGGCGGCGTTGTTCGAGGTGTGGCAGCAGGGCGCCACACCGGTCGCCTGCCTGGTGCCGGAAGGCGTGGCGGCCGATGCCGTGCGCGCCTTCATCGGCGGCGAAGGCAAGGCGGGCGAGGTCGCCACGCATGGCGCGCTGACGGTGCGGGTGCTGCCCTTCTTGCCGCAGCCGGATTACGACAAGCTGCTGTGGGCTTGCGATTTGAATTTCGTGCGCGGCGAGGATTCCTTCGTGCGCGCGCAGTGGGCCGGCAAGCCGTTCATCTGGCACATCTACCCGCAGGACGAAAACCTGCACCACAAGAAGCTGCGCGCCTTCCTGCAACGCTACGCCGGCGAGCTGCCGGGCCTGGCCGCGTTCTCGCTGGCCTGGAACGGCGCCGCCGCGAGTGGCGACGACTGGTCCGCCTTATGGGGCGCGCTGGCGGGAGAGAGCGCCGTTGCTACCGTCCGCGCCGCCGAATGGCAGCAGCAAATGCTGGCGTACGGCGATCTAGCCAGCAATATGCTGTCGTTTGCAGCCACGCTGAGATAGGCGCTGCCGGAAAAACAAGGTACAATGCCGGGTTAATCTCTGACGCATTTTTTACCCGATCAAACGTAAGCCTGCGTGGCGACGATGATCTTTACGCAACCACCTTATTAAGTAGAATTACTATGAAACCTGCAAAAGAAATTCGTGTTGGCAATATCATTATGGTTGACGCTAAGCCATTCATCGTGCTGCGCTCCGATGTCAATGGTTCGAGCCGCACGGGCTTCACCTACAAGTGGAAGATGAAGAACCTGCTGACCAACGCACCGCTGGAAAACGTATTCCGCGGTGACGACAAGTTCGACGTCGTGGTTCTGGACAAAAAGCCAGTGACCTACTCGTACTTCGCCGATCCACTGTACGTGTTCATGGACGCTGACTACGAACAGTACGAAATCGAAGAAGAAAACCTGGGCGAATCGCTGAACTACCTGAAAGACGGCATGGAATGCGAAGCCGTGTTCTACGATGGCAAAGCCATCTCGGTAGAACTGCCAACCACCATCCAGCGTCAGATCGTGTACTCGGAGCCTGCAGTTAAAGGCAACACTTCGGGCAACGTGACCAAAGAAGCGAAAATCGAAAACGCCATCGAATCGAAGCAGTTCTCGATCCAGGTGCCACTGTTCGTTTCGCAAGACGACCTGATCGAAATCGACACCCGCACCAACGAATTCAAGAAAGTTGTCCGTAACTAAGACGACGTTTTTGTAAGAAAAGCACACCCGCGCAAGTCGGTGTGCTTTTTTTTCGTCAATTTTTGTGGTGTAAGTTGCAACCTGCTGATATATTAATGCAACGCAATAAATGCGGCGAATTAGTGATCAAAGCAAAACCAACCACGAGGATGGCATGGATCGCAGGGATTTCGTAAAAATGGGGCTGGCGGCGGGGGCTGTCACGAGCGGCAACCGGGTGTTGGCGGCGCCGAGCAATGCTGCGGCGCGGCAGCTCGGCACGGGCGGCATACTCGACGCGGGCGTCTGGGAACAGCAGCAGATGATGGAGGCCGGCAAGCTGACCTCGCATTCGCTGACGTCGCAATATCTGGCGCGCATCAAGACCATCGACAAGTCTGGCCCGCGCCTGAACTCCATCATCGAAATCAATCCCGAAGCGCTGAAAATCGCGCTGGACATGGACCGCGAGCGCAACCTCAAGCGCGTGCGCGGCCCGCTGCACGGCATCCCGGTTCTGCTGAAAGATAACATCGCCACCGGCGACCGCATGAGCACCACGGCCGGTTCGCTGGCGCTGGCCGGCGTGCGCGCGGCGCGCGATGCGCATGTGACGGCGCAGCTGCGGGCGGCCGGCGCGGTTATCATCGGCAAGACCAATTTGAGCGAGTGGGCCAATATGCGCTCCACCAATTCCATCAGCGGCTGGAGCGGGCGCGGTGGCTTGACCTTGAATCCGTATTCGCTGGACCGCAATTGCAGCGGTTCCAGCTCCGGCTCCGGCGCGGCGATTGCGGCCGGCCTGGCGACGCTGGCGGTAGGCACCGAGACCGATGGTTCGATCGTGTCGCCGGCGTCGATTTGCGGGCTGGTTGGCATCAAGCCGACATTGGGCCTGGTCAGCCGCAGCGGCATTATCCCGATCGCGCATTCGCAGGACACCGCCGGCCCGATGGCGCGCAGCGTCGCCGATGCGGCCCTGATGCTGTCGGCGATGGCGGGCGTGGACCCGAAAGATCCGGTGACGTCGGAAAGCGTCGGCAAGGTCGGCGACTACCGCGCGGCGCTGGACAAGGGCGGCCTGAAAGGCGTGCGCATCGGCGTGGCGCGTAATTTCTTCGGCCATCTGGCGGAGCTGGACGCGGTGATCGAGAAAGCGCTATTGGACCTGAAGGCGCAAGGCGCGGTGCTGGTTGAAACCGAAGTGCCCAACGTCGGCAAGTACGGCGACAGCGAAACCGAAGTGCTGCTGTACGAATTCAAGACCGATCTGGAAACGTACCTGAAGGAGTATGCGCCGAACGCGCCGGTGTCCAATATGGCCGACGTGATTGCCTTCAACCAGAAGCATCAGCAGCAGGAGATGCCTTACTTCGGGCAGGATTACCTGGAGCAGTCGCAGGCCAAGGGCGGGCTGGAATCGCCGGCCTACAAGGAGGCGCTGGCCAATAACCGCCGCTACGCGCGCGCGGAAGGCATCGACCAGGTGATGAAGCAGCACCAGCTCGACGCACTGGTGGCGCCGACCGGCGGCCCGGCGTGGCTGACGGATTTCATCAACGGCGATCATTTTGTCGGCGGCTTCTCGTCGCCGGCGGCGGTGGCGGGCTATCCGCACATCACGGTGCCGGCCGGGCATGTGCATGGGCTGCCGGTGGGCTTGTCGTTTGTCGGCGCGGCCTACAGCGAGGCGGCCTTGATCCGCATGGCGTATGCATATGAACAGGCGACGCTGCACCGGCGCGCGCCGCAGTTCCCGCCGAGCGTATCGCTGGCGGTGCGCTAGTTTTTCAGTACGTGACGGAAGGTGGGCTCGATGCCCAATGCGTGCAGGTGCTTGACGATGTCTTCCAGCGTGGCGTCTTTCAGCAGCAGGCCTTGCGGCGTGGCGGCTGATGGCATGGGCGCCGGCGCGGCTTTGACTGCGGTGTGGCGGCGTTGCAGCGTGTCCATCGCGTGCGCGAATGCTTCGTCGCTGATGCAGTGCAGCTTTTCCAGGAAGGCCGCCTGCGACAACTCATTCGGTGGCATCTCCAGGCCCAGGTCTTCGGCCAGCGCGCCACCCATGCCCGGATTGATGAACGATGCCCACAAGCCAGTGGCGACGTGCAGGCATGGCGGCAGCTCGACTACCGTGCGGCCCAAATCAATCGCCTCGTCTTCAAAGTAAGCCTTGTGCAGCAAGGCCAGGAACTGGCGCGCGCGCTCGGTGGAGATGGGAGAGGCCAGCGACAGCCACAGACGATAGCTCTCGCCGCCGGATACGCTGACCGCCGGTGCGGGCAAATCCAGATCCGATTGCAGCGCGTTGGCGACTTCGCACAGGCGCAGCCAATGCTGCTCGCCGTGCGCCTTGTGAAAATCGATGACGATGGCGCGCGTCATGCCGTCCTGCGCCAGGTCGAAGGCAAACGTCGCCTCGCCGCGCAGGTGATGCTGCAGGCGCTGGTGATTGTCGGCGTTGAGCAGGAACAGCCTTCTCAGTTCTGAAATTAATTTGTCCATGCCTGCATTATCGCCGATGTCAGCGTAGCCAGAACAGCCATCGGGATTTCTTCTTAACCGGCTCCGACGCGGATGGTGGTGGCGGTGGCGTCAGGCGTGGCGGCCATTCTTCGGATGCGTTGGCGGAGCCGGCCAGACGGAAACCCTCGATCTGCTCCAGGCTTTCGCCGGCCGACACGCTGATGAGATTTCGTATTGCGTCGCCAAGCCGTAATTCGCCGGTCTGGCGCGCGTATTCCAGGTCGTCGAAGGCCGCGCGCAGTTGGCGTTCCAATTCGCCTTCGTCGTCCATCCAGTCCAGTTCCACAGTGCGCACCAGCATGTGCTGGAAAGGCTCGGCAGCAATTCGGCCTGTCCACTCCTCGTACAGGGCGAAGCGCCGGGCGCCCAGTGCGGTTCGCATGGCCGGCGACAAGGCGCGCAGGCGTTCGACGCCGGCCGCCTTGTCGCCAAACAGGTAGGCGTACTTGCGGTCTTCCTCGTCCAGGTCATTCTGCTTTGCCAGCGTGATGTCGCCGGCGGAGAACAAGGCAAGCCAGAACAGCGGAATCGTGTAGCTGGCTTCATATTCGATGCCGCTAGCGTCGCTGAAAGCGTCGAAGTCCTTGTCGTCGTCGGGCAGGCCGGCAAAATCGGAACAGTAGAAATAAACGCGGTTAGACACATATCCTCCTGTGTGGAATTATGCCGCGCAGCTTAGCATTCCCACACAGGAAGCGGCGCTAGATAGCCTTGCGCACCAGGACCGCATCCGCGCGATACTGGTCCGGCAGCACGCGTTTGAGGTTCGCCACCTTCGGCAAGTCGTTGTAGACGATGTAAGGATCGGTCGGATGCAGCGTCAGGTAGTTCTGGTGGTAGGACTCGGCCACGTAGAACTTCTTGTCCGTTTCGATCCTGGTCGTCAGCGGTTTTTTGAACACGTGCGAGGCATCCAGCTGGGCGATATATTTCTCGGCCACCGCGCGTTGCACCGGTGTTTGCGGGAAGATGGCGGAGCGGTATTGCGTGCCGACGTCGCCGCCCTGACGGTTCAAGGTGGTCGGATCGTGCGTTACAGAGAAGAAGATCTGCAGCAGCTTGCCGTAGCTGACCTGCGTTGGATCGTAGGTGATCTTCACCGATTCCGCATGGCCGGTGTCGCCGTTTTCGATCATCTCGTAGGTGGCGGTGCGCGCATCGCCCCCGGTATAGCCGGAGACGGCGTTGCTGACGCCTTTCACGTGCTGGAACACGCCTTGCACGCCCCAGAAGCAGCCGCCGGCAAAGATGGCGGTGGCCGAGTGTTCGCTGCCGGCCGGTTCATCCACCGCCGGCGGCGCGATGATGACGGCTGCTTCCGCTGCCGATGCGGCGTGCTGCTGGAAGATGACGCCGACGAGGAAGGCGATTGGTGCGCCGATTTTGAGTACAAGGTTTTTCATGGCGATGCTCCTGTTTAACCGAAGGTGAAGGCGTAGGCTTGTACGCCGGGATCGAGGAATTCAATGTTGAAGGTGTGGTCGCCGACATCGCCGGCATTGCCCGTTTGCCGCACCAGCTGATACAGGCGCTGGCTGTCGACGATGCCGCTGCCGTCGGCCTTGACGTCGGTGCCGTGGTTCTGGCCCGGCGCAACGCCGTCGATGGTCACGCGGAAGCGCACCGGCTTGCCGTCCTTGGTCGGCCCCAGCACCAGATGCAGGTCGCGCGCATGGAAGCGGTAGACAATGCTGCCGCTGCCCTGGTTCAGCGTGATCTGCTCCGCCTGCGACAGCCAGTTGCCGCCCAGGCCCCACTGGTTCAGCACCGGCTTGGCAGGCGCTGTGTATTGACGGGCGGCGTTGGCTGCCTGCTTTTCCGGCGAGGCGAAATTCTGAGTGCGCTCGAAGCCCAGATAGGTCTCCGGCGATCCGACCTGGCCCATGTCCGACTGCTGCTGCACGCCGTGCGCGTCTTCCGTGCTGACCACGGTGTTGGTCACGTCTTTGCGGCCAGCTTCTTCCAGCAGTTGCTGGATGACCTGCTCTGACTGCGCGTACTCGCCTTCGCCGAAATGATGGTGGCGGATGCGGCCCTGGGCGTCGATGAAGTAATGCGCCGGCCAGTATTGGTTGCCGAAGGCGCGCCAGATCGCATAGTCGTTATCGATCGCCACCGGGAAGGTGATGCCCTGGTCCTTGACCGCCTTGCGCACATTGCCGACGTTGCGCTCGAAGGCGAATTCCGGAGCGTGCACGCCGATCACCACCAGGCCCTGGTCACGGTACTTCTCGGCCCAGGCTTTGGTGTAGGGCAGGCTGCGCAAGCAGTTGATGCACGAGTAGGTCCAGAAGTCGACCAGCACCACTTTGCCTTTCAGCTGTGCTGCGGTCAGCGGCTTGGAGTTCAGCCATTCGACCGCGCCGTCCAACTGCGGCAGCGTGCCTTCGACCGGCAGCTCGTCGTTGCCATGTGCTGCGGCGCGCATCGCTCGCATGGCCGGACCGGCGGCGTCGCCAACCATGGCGGCACGCGACATCATCGCGCCGCCCGGTGCGGTTTCGTCGCTGCGGGCCGCTGCTGCGCTGCGCATCATGGCGCCACCTTCGGCAGGCACGTTATCGCTCTCTGGATTGCTGCGCGGGGCTAGCGTATCGATCAGCTTTTGCTCGACGCCGGAAGTGGCGACGGTCGACACTTGCGTCAGCAGGCCGGTATCGAGGCCGGTGGCGATGGCTGCCACGCCGGCCAGCATTGCCGCGCCCAAGCCACGGCGAACCCACTCGCCGGCGCCCAGCGAGCGCTTCATCGCGCTGAAGACTTTACCGCCGACCAGCAGCGCCAGTGCCAGCGAAGTGGCGGCGCCGGCGGCATACGCCAACAGCAGCAGCGTGGTGCCAACGCTGGCGCCATTCAGCGCCGCGCCGGTCAGCACGAGGCCCAGTACCGGTCCGGCGCACGGCGCCCACAGCAAGCCGGTCGCCACGCCAAGCAGGAAGGACGAGCGCGCGCCGGCTGCACTTGAACCGGAGGCGTCAGCCTGTTGCGCCTTGTTGGACAGCTTGTCGCCCAGCGCCACCAGTGGCTTGGTCAGGCGATCCGCCAGATGCGGCAGCAGCAAGGTCAGGCCGAAGAAAGCCATCAGCGCCAGTGCCAGCCAGCGGCCGTACTGGTTGGCTTGCACCACCCAGCCGCCGCCAACGGCAGCCAGCGTGGCGACCAGCGCAAAGGTCACCGCCATACCGGCCAGCAGCGGCAGGGCGCTACGCGCAAATGGTTGGCCGGTGCGGGCAAACACAAACGGCAGCACCGGCAGAATGCATGGGCTGACAATGGTCAGCGCGCCGCCGAGATAAGCAAGCAGTATCAGTAACATGATGTGATCTCCTTATCAGGCTTCGCCGGCGGCGAAGTTGAGCGCGACGCCGTCGATGCAGTAGCGCAGGCCGGTCGGTTCCGGGCCGTCGTCGAACACGTCGCCCAGATGGCTGCCGCAGCGGCGGCACACCACTTCCACGCCGTACAGGCCGAGCGCGTTGGTGCGGCTGGTGATCACGCCACGGTCCAGCGGCTTCCAGAAGCTTGGCCAGCCGGTGCCGCTATCGAATTTGTTCTTCGACGAGAACAGCGGATTCTGGCAGCCGGCGCACACGAATTTGCCGGCGCGGTGCTCCTTGTACAATGGGCTGCTGAACGGCCGTTCGGTGCCGTGCTTGCGCAGCACCTCGTACTGGGCCGGTGAGAGCAGGGCGCGCCATTCGGCGTCGGTGTGGGTGACTTCCCATGCGGCGGCGGGGCCGGCGATGGTGCTGCGGTAGGCGACGCTGGCCAGCAGGGCGGCGCCGCTGGTGAGCAGGAAAGAACGTCTGGTTGTCATGCTGGTCTCCGTAGGTGGAATGACGATGGAGCCATTCTGCGCTCCCAGTGCTGACAAAATCCTCACGTAAACGTAAACGATTTGTGATACTTTTCATCGCTGGAATCCTGCACAATACGGACCATGGAACCCGCTAAACGTGTCTTAATTGTCGAAGACGACATACATATCGCAGACCTGCTGCGCATGCACCTCCAGGATGAGGGGTATCAGGTGACGCATTGCGCCGATGGCGCGCAAGGCCTGGCCCAGGTGCGCACCGGCGGCTGGGATGCGCTCATCCTCGACATCATGCTGCCCGGCGTGGATGGCCTGGAAATCTGCCGCCAGGCGCGCGCCATGACGACTTATACGCCGATTATCATCACCAGCGCGCGTGCCAGCGAGGTACACCGCATCCTTGGCCTGGAACTGGGCGCGGACGATTATCTGCCCAAGCCGTTCTCGGTCTTGGAACTGGTGGCGCGCGTGAAAGCGCTGCTGCGCCGGGCCGACGCCATGTCGCGCAACCAGCGCAACGAGGGCGGGGCGCTGGAGCTGAACGGTGTGCGCGTCGATCCGTTGACGCGCCAGGCCAGCGTCAACGGCAGTGCGCTGGACCTGACTCCGCGCGAATTCGACCTGCTGTACTTCTTCATCAAGCATCCCGAAAAGGTGTTTTCGCGGCTGGACTTGCTGAACCAGGTGTGGGGCTACCAGCATGACGGCTACGAGCACACCGTCAACACCCACATCAACCGCCTGCGCGCCAAGATCGAAGCCGATCCGGCCGACCCCACGCGCATTCTCACCGTCTGGGGCAAAGGCTACAGATACGCCAGCGCCGGCGAGTCAGCATGAACCTGACGCTGTCGCAGCGCCTGTCGCTGGTGTTCTCGATCCTGCTGCTGGCCTGTTGCGGCGCATCCGCATGGCTGCAGATCCGCGCCAACATCATGCACGAGAAGGAAGTGGTGCAGGGCCTTTCGCGCGGACTGGCGCGCAGCATTGCGCTGGACGCGCAGCTGATGCATGCGGAAGACGACACCACCGCCACACAAGGCATCAGCCCCGAGGCCGTCCGCCGCCTGTTCAGCCGCCTGATGGATGTGAATCCCAGCGTGGAAGTCTACCTGCTGGACATGGATGGCCGCATCGTTGGCCACGCCGCGCCGAATGGAAGCCTGAAGCGCGACCATGTCGGCCTGGAGCCGATCCGTCGCCTGCTGGCCAACGAACCGCTGCCGATACAAGGCGACGATCCGCGCAGCGAGACTGGCCGCAAGGTATTCAGCGTGGCCGTGCTGCGCGCCGGCGAACGCAAGGTCGGCTACATCTACGTGATTTTGCAAAGCGAGGAACACGACCGCCTGTCCGCGCGCGCCACCGCCAGTTCGGTGCTGCGCACCACCTTATGGTCGATGGTGGTGGTGGCTGCGCTGGTACTGATCGCCGGCCTGATTGCCTTCCGCCTGATTACCCGGCCGCTGCGCCGGCTGACCACCACCATGCGGCAGCTGGACACAAAGGCCGATCAACTGACGCTGCCAGTGGCGGTGCCGGACGCCGCCAGCCAGCGCGACGAAATCGCGGTGCTGGAACACGCCTTTGGCGACATGGCCTCGCGCATCAACGACCAATGGAAAACCATGCGCCAGCTGGATCACGATCGGCGCGAAGTTGTGGCGAATATCTCGCACGACCTGCGCACGCCGCTCGGCTCCTTGCACGGCTATCTGGAAACGCTGTCGCTGAAAGACGAGACGCTGGACGCGGTAGAACGCCAGCGCTACCTCGGCATCGCGCTGGCGCAGAGCCAGAAGGTGGGGCGGCTGGCGCAGGCCTTGTTCGAGCTGGCGCGCCTGGAGCATGGCTCGGTGCAGCCGGAGCTGGAGGCGTTCTCGCTGTCGGACCTGATCCAGGACGTGTTCCAGAAATTCGAACTGCAAGCGGCCGAACGCCAGGTGCGGTTGATGGCGACGCTGCCGCATCCAGCGCCGATGGTGCGCGCGGACCTGGGCATGATCGAGCGCGTGCTGACCAATCTATTCGATAACGCGCTGCGCCACACGCCGGCCGGCGGCGAGGTCGAAATCACCGTGCAGCCGGGCGCCGGCGGCAAGGTCGTTGTGACGGTGGCCGACACCGGCCCCGGCGTACCAGCCGCCATGCGCGACAACCTGTTTCGCCGCCCGGTGGCGCTGCAAGGCGAATACCGTGTCGGCGGCCTGGGTCTGCTGACGGTCAACCGCATCCTGCAACTCCATCACAGCAGCATAGAACTGGTGAGCGAACCCGATCTGGGCGCGGTGTTCCGCTTTACGCTGGATGCTGCGTAAGCGGCTGGCGCCACTCGGTCAGGTAATGCTGCGGCGTTTTGCCGAGAATGCGGCGGAACATGGCGCTGAACGCGCTCGGACTGGCATAGCCAAGTGTCGCAGCAATCTCGCCCACGCTCTGGCCCTGCGCCAGACGGTTGAAAGCTTCCGCCAGATGCACCTGCTGCACCCACTGGCGGTAATGCAGGCCGGTCTCCTTGGGGAATAGGCGGATCAGCGTGCGCGCGCTGGCGCCCACTTCATCGGCCCACTGTTCGATATTCCGGCTGCTGCCCGGATCGGCCATGATGGCGCTGCACACCGCCACCAGCCGGCGGTCGCGCGGCCACGGAATCGCAATCGGCACCGTCTCCGCCGCCTTCAATTCGGACAGGATCAGCATCGCCAGATGCTCGCCGCGTCCCGGAATCGGATATTCAATCGGCTCGTCCAGCAGCGCCAATATCAGCTCGCGCAGCAGCGGACTGACTTCGATCACGCGGCAGCTGTCGCCAAATTGTCTGGCGGCGCCGGGTTCCACGTAAATGGTGCGCATGGTGACCTTGCTGACCGAGGTCCAGTGATGCGTGACGCCGGACGGTATCCATAGCGCGCGGCGCGGCGGCAATATCCACACGCCGTCGTCGGTCTGTACCCGCATCAGGCCCTGGGTGGCGTACAGCAGCTGCGCGCGTTCGTGGCTGTGCGCCGGCGCGGTGACGCCATGTTCCGTATCGCGCGCCAGCGCCGTGACGACACGCGGCACGCGCTGGTAATCGCGGTGGTCGGTGCTGCGGCTGGCATCGGGCATTTGTCACCTATTCGACGATAGTTGGAATATCAAGCTTTGCCGACCATATTACACTGTCATCATCCTAAAACAAGGTCTTTACTATGAATACTGCTACTGCAACCGCCGCCATCAGCCGGCCCCACGGCGACACCGTCATGCGCATCCTCGGCGTGGTGGCGCTGGTCCACCTGCTGAATGACCTGACGCAGGCCATGCTGCCGTCGATCTACCCGATGCTGAAGGCCGAATTTGGCCTGACCTTCACCCAGGTCGGCCTGATCACGCTGACCTTCCAGTGCACCGCGTCGCTGCTGCAGCCTTGGATCGGCGCTTACACCGACAAGCGCCCGATGCCGTTCCTGCTGCCGATGGGGATGGTGGCCACGCTGGTGGGCGTGTTGATGATGTCCTTCGCCTCGTCGTTCCACGCGCTGCTGATTTCGGCCGCGCTGATCGGCGTCGGTTCGTCGACCTTCCACCCTGAAGCCTCGCGCGTGGCGCGTGCCGCATCAGGCGGACGTTTCGGCTTTGCGCAGTCGCTGTTCCAGGTGGGCGGCAATGCCGGTTCGGCGCTGGGGCCAGTGCTGGCCGCAGCGGTGATCATCGGCCGTGGCCAGGCCAACATCGCCTGGTTTGCGGTGCTGGTGGTGGCCGCGATTGCGGCGCTGGTGTATGTGAGCCGCTGGCACAGTCACCATCTGGCGCAGCCGAAGAAGGCTGCCGCCGTGGCGGTGTCACCGCTGCCCAAGGCCAAAGTGTATGGCGCTATGACGGTGCTGGCGCTGCTGGTCTTCTCGAAGTACATCTACATGTCCAGCCTGACCAGCTACTACACCTTCTACCTGATCGATAAATTCGGCGTGTCGGTGTCGAATGCGCAGATGTACCTGTTCCTGTTCCTGGCGGCTGTCGCTGCGGGCACCTTCATGGGCGGCCCGATTGGCGACCGCATTGGCCGCAAGCGCGTGATCTGGATGTCGATCCTGGGCGCGGCGCCGTTCACGCTGGCGCTGCCATATGTGAACCTGTTCTGGACTGCGGCGCTGACGGTGATCATCGGCTTCGTGATCTCGTCGGCCTTCTCGGCGATCGTGGTGTTTGCGCAGGAACTCATGCCGGGCAAGGTCGGCATGGTAGCGGGGATCTTCTTTGGTCTGATGTTCGGCATCAGCGGTATTGGCGCAGCGGCCATGGGCCACATTGCAGACATCAGCGGCATCGCTTACGTCTACCAACTGTGTTCGTACCTGCCGCTGCTGGGTATCCTGACGGTGCTGCTGCCGCACGTTGAGCAGCAGAAGCACTAAGCTTGATTCACCAAGCCTGATCAGGCGTCGATAAAGCGCATCTTGAAGTTGCGGCCTTTAAAGGCGCCGAAGTCGCCGCCTAGCGGATTGCCCTTGCTGAGGTTAGCAAAAGCGTCATACGCCACGCGGCGGTCGATGGCGACGTAGGTCTGGAACTCGGTGACGTTGATCTTGCCGACTTGTTCCTTGCTCAGGCCTGCGTCGCCGGTCAGTGCGCCCAGCACGTCGCCCGGACGCAGCTTGTCTTTCTTACCGCCCGAAATCACCAGCGTCATCATCGGCGCTGGATCGACGCCGTACTCGTTGTCGTCCAGGCTTTTCAGGTCGAACCACTCGACCGGCTGGCCTTGATATTCTTCGATCAGCTTGACCCACTTCTTCTCGTTCGGCGCGCACAGCGACAGCGCCAGGCCTTGTTCGTCGCCGCGGCCGGTACGGCCGACGCGGTGAATGTGCACCTCGGTGTCCTTGGAGACGTCGACGTTGATCACCGCTTCCAGATTCGGAATATCCAGGCCGCGCGCGGCGACGTCGGTGGCTACCAGTACGGAGCAGCTACGGTTGGCGAACAGGATCAGGATCTCGTCACGCTCACGCTGTTCCAGCTCACCATACAGCGCCATGGCGGAGAAGCCTTTCTGTTGCAGGGACTCGACCAGCTCACGGCACTGCACCTTGGTGTTGCAGAAGGCGATTGCCGATACCGGCTTGTAGTGGCCAAGCAGGCGCGCCACGGCGTCATTGCGGCCGTCGAAACCGATCTCGAAGAATAGCTGCTCGATCTTGTCGTTATCGTGCTGCGCTTCGACCGTGACTTCGACCGGATCAACCAGGAAGTCGTCGGTGGCGCGGCGGATGTCGTCCGGGTAGGTGGCCGAGAACAGCAGCGTTTGACGGCGTTTCGGGCAGGCGCTGACAATGCCGGCGATTTCGTCGTAGAAGCCCATGTCGGTCATGCGGTCGGCTTCGTCCAGCACCAGCGTGCCGACCTTGGACAGGTCCAGCGTTTCGCGGCCCAGGTGATCGCGCACGCGGCCCGGCGTACCGACGATGATGTGGGCGCCGTGTTCCAGCGAGGCGATTTGCGGCCGCATTGGCGAGCCGCCGGTCAGCACCAGCACCTTGACGTTGCCGGTCGAACGGGCCAGGCGGCGCAGTTCATTGGCCACCTGGTCGGCCAGTTCGCGGGTAGGGCACAGCACCAGCGCCTGCACCGCAAACCATGCAGGATTCAGCTTGGCCAGGATGCCGATGCCGAAGGCGGCGGTCTTGCCGCTGCCGGTCTTGGCCTGGGCGATCAGGTCGCGGCCTTCCAGCACCGACGGCAGGCTTTGGGCCTGGATCGTGGTCATCTCCTTGTAGCCGAGCGAGTCGAGGTTGTCCAGGAAGGCGGGAGTCAGCGGCAGGCTGGCAAAGGAGGTGGAAGTCATGGTGGCGGACCCTGTTCAAAAAGGATATGGGCACAGTCTAACAGGCTAACCGTAGCCTGGCCCACTGTGCGGGATGTGTATATGTGATGTGCTGCGGTGGCGTGCTGCGGCCGTAGCGACGTTGTACCGTATCAGTCACGCTTCCATACCGGCAAACCGGTAAGGTCGAGATTCTCGTCGCGGACCCAGACCGGCAGGCCGCTGTTATCGGTCGGTTCCAGCAGTTCCATTTGTTCCTGCTTGAGCGTCGCCCGCCGGATGCGCGGCAGTGGTGGACGTTTTGCTTCCGGTTCGAGCGGCGCGGCAGGGGCAAAGCCCGGCAGGTCGAACGTAGCGTTATCTTTTTTATCTCTCATCGGGAAAAAACAAAAGCCCGGCTGTAGTAGTCGGGCTCCGGTAGCTTACTGGATTAATTGCGCGCAGTGTAACACAAAGCCGCAGATCAGCGGAAGCTCAGGGCCCCCGTCAGGTCGCCCGGCGGCGTGGCGTGGCGCTCGGCGAAGGCCGCGTTACGCGTCTTCAGACCTTCCAGCAGCGGCAGGTCGTGCAGGCGGGTGATGAAGCGCATGATCGAGGTGGTGTCGTAGAAGCTGTGATCCACATGGCCTTTTTTCGCAAACGGCGAAATGACGATGGCCGGAATGCGCGAACCCGGACCCCAGCGGTCGCCCTTTGGCGGCGCGACGTGATCCCACCAGCCGCCATTTTCGTCGAAGGTGATCACCACCAGCATGTTCTTGAACTGTGGCGACTTGCGCAAGTGCTCGACCACATTGGTAATGTGGGCGTCGCCGGATTCCACATCCGAGTAACCGGCGTGCAGGTTCAGGTTACCTTGCGGCTTGTAGAAGCTTACCGCCGGCAGTTTGCCTGCCACCACGTCGGCCAGGAATTTGTTGGAGATCGGGCTATCACCCAGGCCGCCATCGCGCAGATGCTCGTCGCGCGCCTTGGTGCCGGGCGCGAACTGCTGGAAGTAGTTGAATGGCTGGTGGTGGTACTGGAAGTTCGGCTTCTCGCCGCCGCCGCGCGCATCCAATGCCGCCTGCCACGCGCCGCCGTACCACGCCCAGCTGACGCTCTTGCGCGACAGCAGATCGCCAATGGTGTCGTAGCTTTGCGGCGGCAGCGTGCTGGCGTCCTTCGGATCGGCGCGCAGCGGATCGCCGTCGTAGGCAGGGCGGATGTAGCTAGGCTGATAGGGCGGGGCCATGGTGTTGACCGCGTAGCCGTCCGGCGTGATGGCGCCGTTGTTGACGAAGTGCGGATGGCCGTCCAGCGCCGACGCCGGCGAATCCTTGGCGGTCGACAGGCGCACGCCGGTCGGGCCGTCGTCCAGCACCGCGATCTTCTTCTTGGCCGCTGTGTCCTTGGCGTTGAAGTATTCCGGCACGCGGCCGGTGATCAGGAACTGGTGGTTCAGGTAGGAGCCGCCGAAGGCCGCCATGAAGAAGTTATCGCACAGCGTGTACTGCTCGGCGATCTTCCACAGACCGAGGTTCTTGTTGGTTTCGCCGTAGTAGCCCATCACCATGCCGCCGGTGTTGCCCCACGCGGCGAAGCCGTCGTTCTTGCCGCCGTTGATCTGCATTTGGTTCTGGTAGAACAAGTGCCACAGGTCGCGCGTGATCACGCCTTCCGGCAGCGGCTTGCCTTCGGTGTCCACCAGCTTGAACGGGCCGTTCGGCAGGTTCTTGATGTCGTCTTCCTTGACGGCGTACTTCTTGCCGCCAATGTCCTGCGTGTTCGGCACCATGCCGCCCCAGACCTTCGGCAGCACCGGCAGCACCGAGCCGTCGCGATCGCGCTGCTGGCAGGCGGCGGCCGGCGCAGCCGACAGCGGATTGGCCGTGCCGGGGAAGTTGGCAAACAGGTTGTTGAAGCTGCGGTTCTCCAGATAGATCACCACCACGTTCTTGATGTTGGACTTGATCTTGTCGTCGAGCGAGCCTTTGGCACCCGCCTTGGCCGGTGCGGCTTCGCTCAGCGCTGGCAGGGAGGTCGCCAGGCCGGCGGCGCCGGCTGCCTGGAAGATGCGGCGGCGCGAAGGGCTGACGGGAGCATCTTGTTCTAATTGTTCTGCTGCTGGTGCTTGATCCTTCACGCGGGCCTCCGTGGCTAAGCTAAAACAATAATTGTGACAGCTTTATCGGCGCTTGGGTATGGATCCAGGTTCACACGCCCGGCACAAAGGGCCGGCAGTCCACCGGGATATCAATGATGAAAGTGGTGCCGCTGGCTGCAGAGCTGTCTACCGCCACGCTGCCGCCATGGCTCTCGGCCACGTTCTTCACAAACGGCAGGCCGATGCCCCAGCCTTGCTTGTCCTTGGCGCTACCATCGCGCCACAGGTATTCGAAGACCTGGCCGTGATGTTCCTGGGCGATGGGGTTGCCGCTGTTATGCACGGAGATCAGCATGCGGCCGTGCGCCTCGTCCACCTTGATCTGGACGCCGTTGCCGTCGCCGTACTTGATGGCGTTGATGACCAGGTTTTCCAGCGCGCGGCGCAGCGAATTTTCGCACCAGTAGCCGGTGACGGAACTGCCGCTGACGGTGCAGGCGTCCGGCGCGGCGACGCTGGCGTCGCTGCACACCTCGCGCGCCAGTTCCAGCACGTCGAACTGGCTAAGGTCGAGTGGCAGTTTTTCGCCGCGGTTGAAACTCAGCGCGTCCAGCAGATCGTCGATCATGGTGCCCAGGCGCTGGCCGTTGTCGAGGATTCTTTTGGCGAGGACCGGGGTGCGCTCCGGCGTCACGCCGATGGTCAGCAGATGCGCAGCCGTGATCACCACCGACAAGGGACTGCGCATATCGTGCGACAGCGCAGCCGCCATCTGGTGGCGGAACGACTCGTGCATCGCGGTGAACTTGCGGATCGACTCGCGCACCGCGCTGTCGATCGAGCCGTTGACGATGCCCCATTCGGCGCGGCTCAGCGTCACACCCTGTTCATCGGCCACGCGCGAGAAGGCGTCGCGGAACAGCTGGTATTCCTGGACGATTTGTTCCGGCTCGTAGGATGTCATGCGGGCGCGCTCATCGCCATGGGCGGCGGCGATGTCGGTGTTGCTGGTGGCCTCGTCGCGCGGATGATTCGGCGTCAGTGCCTCGGCAATATTGTCATAAAAGACAGGCAGCGTATTGAGCAGCGTAGGGTGCAGAATATGCTGCGCGCCTTTGATCAGCGTGCGCACCTGGCTTTCCCATTCCGCGAACACCGCATCGCGCATGGCCAACACTTGTTTGGAGGTGGCCGACAGGCCGTTCTGATTCATTTTTTGATCTGATGCCAACATGCTGATCCTTGCGCGTAGTGATATGCCTAATTGAAGAGCATGTGGCAGAGCGGGCGAGGATGAGGACCACCGAGCGAAATGTTCGACTGTGATGATACACAGATTTATTGCTGGATGGACGATATTGGGTGGGGCTGTTACGTCAGCATAGTTGATGCTACATTAGTAATGCCAATTTGCTTACGGAGCTTTATCCATGCCAGTCTTCACGCCAGATCAACTCACCACCGAGACCGAACCGAATCAAACACTTTGGATTAGTGAGACGGGGGAGCTTACGCAGTTTGGTGCATTCATTGAAGTGCTTCAGCCAGGCGGCAGGTCGTCAATCAAGCATTGGCATAGCGCGGAAGATGAGATGGTCTATGTGCTGGCCGGCGAAATCACAGTGGTGGAGGGCGCGACCGAGACATTGGTGCGTGCTGGTGGCGTCGCCACTTTCCGGGCTGGCGTCGCGGTTGGGCACTATCTGGAGAATCGCAGTTCTGCCGAAACGCGCTGCCTGGTCGTCGGCACCCGCGCGCCGGTTGATCACATTACCTACCCAGAGCACGATCGGGTCTGCGTGCGAGACCGATCGCTGCCAGACGATATCTGGACTGATCTGGCTGGCCAGCCTGCATCCAGCCCGTACTAGAAAGCAAAAAGCCGTTGAATCGATTAAGAGTCAACGGCTTCTGCCTGAATTTGGTTGCGGGGACAGGATTTGAACCTGTGACCTTCGGGTTATGAGCCCGACGAGCTGCCAGACTGCTCCACCCCGCGTCTGAGGCCATGATTATATACAAGTCAGCAGCAAAGCGCAAGGACGGAGTTTGGTGACAGATCAACGCTGCTGGGTTGCGACCTTCAGGCCGAGCGTAATAAAGATCGAACCGACAATCTTGCCTTGCCAGCGCTCCAGCCATGTCAGGCGTTTGGTCAGGCGCCCGATCGGTTTGATCAGCATGACGATGGCGGTGGTATAGAGCGCGCTGAGGACCACAAAAATCAGCCCCAGCACCAGAAACTGCGGTAGGGCTGGACCCTTGTCAGTATGAACAAACTGCGGCAGGAAGGCGAGGAAGAACAACGCGGTCTTGGGATTCAGGACCTCCGCCGGAATGGCCTGCAGAAAAGCCTGCAGCGGCGAGACCGGCTGGCTTGGCTGCCGACTGGCTGTGCCGCCGGTGTTGGCGAAAAACGCCCGCAGGCCGATGTAGATCAGATAGCCGGCACCGGCCAACTTGACGATCGTGAATGCAGTCGATGAGGTCATCAGCAAGGCGGACAGGCCGACGGCAGCGCACAGCGTGTGGATGAAATCACCGGCGGCGATGCCAAGGCCGGTGAGGATGCCGGTCTTGCGGCCGCCCTGGACGGTGCGGGTCAGCACCAGCAGCACCGCCGGACCGGGAATCAGGAACAGACCGAGGACGATGACAACGAAGGCGGCGAGATTGGACAAGTCAAACATGCGGTCACTCCGAAAAGAAGATCAGCAAATTCTAGCATCACCTTCGTAGGCGGTTCAGGCCGCTGCCAGTCGCCACAGCGACGTCACTTCAGCCGCGCGGGCGGTGTGGAGGGGATCGGTGTCGTCGCTGGCGCGCGGGTGGGTTGGGCGCACGTCCTGGCGGCCGGTGACTTTCAAGCCGGCGGCGGCGATCCATTCCAGTAGCTGTTCGCGCGGACGCAGGCCAAGGTGCTCGGCCAGGTCGGACAGGATCAGCCATCCTTCGCCGCCCGGCGTCAGATGCTCGGAGAGGCCGGCCAGGAAGCCGCGCAGCATGCGGCTGTCCGGATCGTAGACCGCGTATTCAATCGGCGAACTCGGACGCGCCGGCACCCACGGTGGATTACACACCACCAGCGGCGCGCGGCCTTCGGGGAACAAATCGGCCACGCGCAATTCGACTTTGTTATCGAAGCCCAGCAGCGCCAGGTTTTCGCGGGCGCAGCTCAGCGCGCGCTGATCCTGGTCGGTGCCGACCACGCGTGCTATGCCGCGCTTGGCCAACACCGCCGACAGCACGCCGGTACCGACGCCGATGTCGAACGCCAGATTGACGCCGGCCGGCAGTGGCGCATCGGCCACCATTTGCACGTATTCGCCACGCACCGGCGAGAACACGCCGTAGTGCGGATGGATGCGCGCTTCCAGTGCCGGAATCTCGACGCCGGTGCGGCGCCATTCGTGCGCGCCGATCAGGCCAAGCAGTTCGCGCAGCGAGGCGATGAACGGTTCTTCATAGCGGCCATAGGCTTCGTTGCAGGCCAGCTTGACGTCCGGCGCGCGGCGCAGCGGGATGGTGTAGCCATCCTCGAAAGGAATCAGCAGCATGGCCAGCGTGCGCGCGCGTTGCGACTGCGCCTGGCGATGCAGGTGGAAGGCTTCGGTCGGCGTGGCGGGAATCTTGGCTGGCTTGTTCTTTTTAGCCGGCTTGGCTTTGTGGTCGGCGCGGCGGGCCAGCGCTTGCAGCAGCTGGCGCGCATTCTGGAAGTCGCCGCGCCACAGCAGTGCGGTGCCTTCGCAGGCCAGGCGATAAGCTACATCGGCGTTGGTGCGGTCGTCGGCGATGACCACGCGTTTTGGCGGCGGCATGCCGGCTTCGGAGCGCCAGCGCGCGGAGCGTGGTTCGCCGTTCTCCTCCCAATGGATGTGTGATGGCGTCGGGGAGGAGGTAATTTGTTCGGGCATGTGGGGGCTATCGGCAGAATATAGGACGCGCTACGCCAGGCGGCGTAGCGGAAAGTGTCGCTATTATACCGGTCAGCCGGGCGGCGCTCAGGTTGATGCGGTGTTGGTCGGCGTTGTGTCGTCGGCAGCGGCTGCAGCATCGGCGGCGGCTGGCGTGCTTGCCGCCGTCGTTGGCGTCGTGACATCGGTGCTGGCTGGCGTATCGGTGGCGCTGGCGGCTGCCTTGGCTTTGTCTGCAGCCGTTGGCGGTGCGTAGGTGTTGGTGTCCTTGCTGTCGACCAGATTGAGCAAGCGCAGCGACAGGCCGCGCAGCGTGTTGCGGTCGATGCCGTCGGATTTGTCGTTGCTGTTGTTGGAGGTGGACAGCGCTGTTTGCAAATCGCGGCCTATCAATTGGAACAGATCCGCCAGCGTGCCGGGGAAGTCGATGTTCGGCAGCTGCACGCTTGGCAGATCTTTGGTCGACTTGCCATCGCCGGACTGCTTGGCCGGCTGCGCGCTGCTGGCGTTGTCGGCGCTGCTGGATTGGCTGGCTGCCGCACTCAGCTCGGCGTTGTACTGGACTTCCACTTCAAAATCGAACTTGCGGCCGTCGGCGGTGGTGATGGTGCCTTTGCCGACGAAGTGCGAACTGTCGGTCAGGCTGAAGGCCGCGGCATCGGTGGTGCCCTGGGCGCCGGAGGTGTGCTGGTAGCCGGAGGTGTGCTGGTAGCCGACGGCGACGCTGGAACTGGCTTCCAGGCTGGCCGAGTCGAAATCGATCACTGCGCCCTTGGCGTCGTCGCCGAACAGCGCTTGCGTGAAGCTATTGACGAAACTCTGGGCGAAATCCACCGTGGCGTTGCCGAGCGAGGCGACGCGGCTGTCCAGGTCCAGCGCCTTGCTGGACGAGTTGGCAGCGGAGACACCTTGCGTTTTCTGCAAGGCCGGCGTTTTCGGGTCGGCTTGCGTGCCGGTGAAGAGCGATGGCAGGCGCGCGCCCAGATTCGAGATGGTAGACATGGCAGATTCCGGTTTCAATGTAACTTCTACAATAATTAACGGTATCGTAGTCGATTACTTGAGGGCGCGGCGCGTAAATTAATGGTGGTGGGTCCAGCCCTCTGGTGCGGCCAGGTAGGATTGCACGGCGTCTTTCTGGCCGATGGCGTGATGTTTCACTTCGCCGCAGGCGCAAACACCCACGTAAGGCTGGATATGCGAGCAGGCCGACACCTTTTGCAGGCGGACTTGCACGGCTTTGGCGCATTTAACGCATTTGAAGGTGAGGGTGCGTGGTGCTTTTAACATGGTTGTATCGCTGCTTGAAAAGGCAAAGGCGGGATTTTATCACTCACGCATAGATATCCACCGAGGGCGCGGCCGCCGGCACGGCGCCATAGGCGTTCTGGGTTTTCTGCTGCGCCAGTTCGGCGCGGGCCTGGTTTTCCATCTGCTGCGCCTGGGAGGCAACCGCGCGATCGGCGCTGGACGGTTCGGCCGGGGCCAGCGCCGCCGCCTGGATGGTGCGCGCGCGTTCAATGGTTTCTTGCGGCGTGGCGCCGGGCGAGGTGTCGATATTGACTTCGCCGCCGGTAGCGTAATCGACGCCGTTCGGGCCGCGCTGATAGGTGTAGGATGCGCCGGAGGTGGCCAGTCCGCCGGCAGCGGCCAGGTGGGCTTGTTCGTGCTGGCGCACTTCGAGGTCACGGGATTTGAGCTTATCCAGCATGGCCAGCGCTGCTTCCGACAGCTGCGTGGTGGCCGATGGCGTGGCTTGCGGCGCAGCGCTAGCCGTCGGCGGCGCTGGCGCAAAGCGCGTCGCCGGAACGGTGGCATAGCTGGATGGGATGGCGCCGACATTCATGGGATGAGAACCTCCCTCTGAATGATAGCAAAAAAACAGCGCGGCGCTACATCCTATTCGGTGACGGTGGCCACCACGGTGTGCAGCAGGCGATTGACCTTGGCGCCCATGTCATCGGAGCCGTAATCGCCGGCGGTGACCACCAGCGTCAGATCCAGTTCCGGCACGATGAAGATGCGCTGGCCGCCGTTGCCAAAGCCGGCGTTCCAGGCGACGCGGTGATCCTTCCACGCCGCCGTGCCGGCCCACCACTGGTAGCCGTAATGGATTTCGTCCGGCTGGTCGCCTGGGCTGCGGAAGCCGACGCTCAGGCGTGGCTTGAGCGAGGCGTCGATCCAGTCTTCCGCCACCAATTGGCGGCCGTTCCAGCGGCCGTGGTTCAGCATCAGGCGTCCCAGCTTGGCCATGTCGCGTGGACGCAGGCGCAGGCCGGCGAACGACGCGGGGCGGCCGCGCAGGTCGGTCACCCACTGCCATTGGGTGATGCCGAGTGGCGCGAACAATTCGGCGCTGGCCACGTCCAGCCAGGGCTTGCCGGCGACGCGGCTGACGATGTCGGCCAGGATCAAGGTGCCGCCGCCGTTGTAGTTCCACTTGGTGCCGGGCGGCGCTTCGATCGGCCGTTCCAGCACGTAGCGTACCGGATCGGTTTTCCAGAACAGGCGCATCTCGTTGTTGGGCTGCGCGCCTTCGTCCCATTTCCAGCCGCCGCTCATGGTCAACAGGTGTTCGAGGTTGATAGCGTCCAGCGCGGGGGAGTGCAGGTCTTTGTATTCCGGGTAGTAGTCCAGCACCGGCGTGGCGAGGCTGGCGATTTTGCCTTGCTGTTTTTCGATGCCGACCAACAGGCTGATGACGCTTTTGCCGATGGAGCGGTTGTCGTGCAGCGTGTCCGGGCCGAAGTTGACGGTCGGCGCGAACGGCGGCCATACGCCGAGTCCACGGGCGATCGATTTGTCCTTGCCGCTGCGGTACATCTCGGCCACCAGTTTGCCATGGCGTTCGATGACGATGCTGTGGATGTTGTCCTTACCCTGGGCGATGGCGGTCAGCGTCAGGCACAGGGTGGTGGGATTGAAGCCGCTGGCTTCAGGCGTGCTGAGTTCCCAGCCGTCGGTTTGGATGGTGGGGATGGCGCAGGTGGCTGCGCCGGCCGACAAGGGAAACAGCAAGCAAAGAACGGCGCGGCGCATGCAAGCTCCTATTGAACGCTGATGGTGCTGCGGCCACCGGCGGATGGTTGGACCAGGATTCTGGCCGAGATCCGCTCGGTCATTTCCTGTACGTGGGAGATGACGCCGACCTTGCGGCCCATTGCTTGCAGGCCGTCCAAAGCATCCATGGCCACGCGCAGGGTGTCGGCATCCAGGCTGCCGAAGCCTTCGTCGATGAACAGCGATTCGACGCGCACGCGGTTGGAAGAGAGCGAGGCCAGTCCCAGTGCCAGTGCCAGCGAGACCAGGAAGGACTCGCCGCCGGACAGCGAGTGCACGGAGCGCATTTCGCCGCCCATGTCCTGGTCGCGCACCAGCAGGGCGAGCGATGGCGCGGCGTTGTTCTGGATGCGTTCCAGCTGGTAGCGGCGCGACAGGTGGTTGAGGTGGGCGTTGGCGTAGCCCAGCAGGACGTCCAGCGTGAATTGCTGGGCGTAGTTGCGGAAGCGTTTGCCGTCGGCGGAGCCGATCAGGTCATCCATTCGCGCCCAGCGCTGGGTGATGGATTCCTGGTGTTCGATTTCGGCCAGCATGGCGCTTGAGCGGTGGCGCTTGTCGTCGTCTTGCGCCAGCGCGAGGTGCAGCGCGGTGGCGTGGTCGTTGGCGGTTTTGCGTTCGGCTAGCAGGGCGTTGAGCAGGGCGGCGATGACCATGGCCGGCGGCTCGGCTGGCGCTTCGTCGGCGGCTGGCGCGGATTCCGGCAGCGCTTCGGACCACAGATCGGCGATGGCCGGCGCGGAGCCGTCTGCGGCCTTGGCGTTAGCGCTGGCGGGCGGCGCGGAGCCGGAATTTTCCGCGTCGTCCGACGTTTGGGCGGCGGTGCGTGGCGGCGGGGCGGTGAGTTGGTGCTGTTCACGCTGGCGCTGGCGTTCTTGCAGCACCGTCGTGGCCTGGTCGGCGGCGCGGGCCAGTGTTTGCAGGGCTTCGCGCTCGCTGTTGATGTCGTCGGCGGACAGGGCGAGCAGGTCGCGTAGTTGCGTCAGATCGTGCAGGCCGGCGTCGGGCTGGCGCTGCTGGAATGTGGTCAGCCAGTCTTCCAGGCGCGCGGCGGCGGTGGTGGCGGATGCGTGCAGCGTGGCGAGACGATTGCCTGCCTGCACCAGTGCTTCGTCGGCGCGCGTGCGGGCTTGCGTTGCTTGCTGCGCGGCGGCCTGGCTGGCCGCATGGCGCGCTTTGGCGGCATCGATGGCGGCTTGCAGCGCGGTTTCGACGTCGCGAATCTCCTTGCCGCCCCACATCGCCATGCGCTGTTCCTGACTGGCTTTTACGCCCGCATCGACAGACGTGAACGCAGCGCGCGCGGCGAGGGCGTCCTGGTCGGCCTTGGCCAGCGCGTCGTTCAAGCCTTTCAGCTCGACCTCAATGGCGGCCATGCCTGCTGCGCGGTCGTCATATGCCGCGCGCTGTGCCAGCCACTGCTTGCTCTCGGCCTGACGTGCTTCGTAAAACCGCGCCGGGCCGGACCTCCAGTCTTCCTTCCATTCTTCGCTCGGAATATCGCCGCCGCTGAAAGCCGAATCCAGATCGGCCAGCAGGCCGCTCAACACCAGCGCCACTTCGATGCGCTGATCTTCCAGCGCCTTGTATTCGGTATTCGCTTGCGCCAGTGCGGCCTTGGCGGCGGCAGCCACGGTTTGCAGTCGCGTATGTTCGGCTGCAAAGCGCTCGTAAGCCGTTTGCGCCTGGTCGCGCGCTACACGCGCCGCTTGCACCTCGCGCTCCTGCTGCTCGACGGCTTCCAGTCCTTGCTGCGCCTCTGTCAGCTTGTCGATGAACCACTGCGTGCGTTCGGCCTCCGGCGGCACCGCGTTGGCGACTACCAGCGCATGCGCGGACCACGTGGCAGACACGCGTTCCAACTGCTGCTGCAACGAGCGCTGCTCTGCCGCCAGTACGCTGAGATGATCGGCGCTGGCCTGCGCGGTGGCGCGCTGCGCGGCCTGTTGATTGACGTTGACTTCCAGCTGCTGACGGCTGCGCGCCACATCGCCCTGCAACTCGCGCAGCATGGTTTGCAGGCTGTCGTCGTTGTGGCGATACGGATGGTCCTTGGCGCCGCACACCGGGCAGGGCGTGTCGTCTTCCAAAGTCTGGCGCAGCGATTCCACGCTGGCTGCAGTGGCGGCTTCCGCCAGCTTGAGCGAACGTTCCGCCTGCACGCAAGTCGCCAGAATGGCGATGCCTTCCTGCTGCGCGGCCACCAATTGCGTTTCGGCGGCAGTCATCGTCTGGCGCAGTTGCGCCGATTGCGATTCGATTTGCGCGTTGCGGGTCTGGCGAGAGTCCAAATCCACCCAGATTTTCTCCGCGCCGGTCAGGCGGCTGCGGTACTGCTCCCAACTGGTGCGCGAAGCCTGCAACTGCTCGATCGAATACGAGGCAAGGTGCTGCGCGGTTTGCTGGCGCTGAAGCTCCAGCGTTTGCAGCGCTTCGACGGCGCCTGCCAGCCTGGTGCTGGCGTCAGCTTCCTCGTCGCGATGCAGTTGCGCGTTGCGCTGCACGCGCGATAAACCGGCATGCAAACGTTCTGCCTGCGCGGCAGCCTGGCCGGCCTGCACGAACAGCACGTCCCAACGCTCCCACTGCTGCGCCAAGGCCTTCCAGTGTTTGTGCTGCTCCAGCCATGTGACGCCAGCCTGTTGCTGCGCCGTCAGGCGCGCAAGTTCGCCTTGACGCGATTGCAGTGCAGCTTTTGCCGCGGCGTCGGATTGGTCGGCTTTCTCGCACGCGGCAGAGGCCTGCCGCCATGCGGGAAGCATCGCTTCGATGCGGGCGTCCAGCGCCTTGGCCTGATCCAGCTGCGGTGCGGCGGCGCGCTGCGCGGCTTCCGCTTCCTGCTGGCCGGCGGCGGCTTGCGCCTGTGCGGCATTGGCCTGTTCCAGCCCCAGCGCGGCCTGCTGCACGTTGTGCGTGCCGGCGACGATGGCTTCCTGCGTGGCGGTGATGTCGCCGTCGATGCGGCGAATATCCTCTGCCAGCGGACGTGCCGGTTGCACGGCGTCGATGCGCGCCAATGCGGCGCGGCGCGGTGCCGCGGCTTCCACCGAGGCTTGCGCGTCGGCGCTGGCCTGGCGCGCGGCTTGTTCTTCCTGTTCGAGGCGTTCCGCCTGCTGGTGCCAGCGCAGTTCCTGCTCCAGCTCCGCCTTCTGCTGATCCAGCGCTTGCAGGGCGACGCCGGCGTCGGCGCTTTTCGCCAGCAGCTCGGCGCGCTCCTCGGCGTTAAGCGGCTTCTGGTCGGCCAGGCGCAGGTTCAGTTTTTGCAGCGCGGCCTGTTCCAGCTTGTTGCGCTCAAAGGCGCGGATCGAGATTTCGGAATAGACGGTGCTGCCGGTCAGCGTCTCCAGCAGTTCTCCGCGCTCGTTGTCCTCGGCTTTCAGGAAGGCTGAAAACTCATTCTGCGCCAGCAGCACCGCGCGCGTGAACTGTTCAAACGACAGGCCAATGCGTTTTTCGATTTCCGCCTTGACCTCGGTCTTGGTGGCGCCAATCAGCTGTTCCGATGGCAGCAGCTTGAGTGACATGGTGGTCGGTTGCAGAGCGCCTTCCGCCTTGGTGCGGGAGCGGCGCACGCTCCAGCGTGCGCGGTACGAGGCGCCGTCGCTGCCGACGAAGTCCACTTCCGCATAACCTTCCGCCGTGCCGCGACGCAGCAGCGTGCGCGGGTCTTGCGTGGAGACGGTCTCGTTGCCGACGTCGGCCAGATAATTGCGTCCCGCCACGCGCAGCAGGCGTGGCGTGGCGTCGTACAGCGCCAGGCACAGGGCGTCCAGCAAGGTACTTTTGCCGGCGCCGGTCGGGCCGCTGATGGCGAACAGGCCGGTGGAGGCCAACGGCTCCGCTTCAAAATTGACGCTGAATTCCTCGGCCAGCGAGGCCAGGTTCTTGCCGCTGATTTTCAGGATTCTCATGGCAGCATCAACTCCGCAAAGGCGCTCAGTTGATCGGCCGGCGCTTCATTGCCGAAGCGCTGCTGGTACAGCTGCCTGAAAATGTCGTCGGGCTTGAGCTTCTCCAGCTGGTCCAGCGTCATCACTTCCTTGTCGATGGAAGAGGCGCGGGCGGCGGTTGAGGTTTCAATCTTCGCCAGCCGTACCGGCTTGCCGTCCAGTGCCGCTTCGATGCGCGCGCGCAGGCCGGGCTCCGGTTGCTCCAGCAGCACGCGCACTTCCAGATACGGCTGCTGTTCCACCGGCGCATCCGGCGGCGACAGCGCGGCCAGTTCCTCCAGCACCTGCGTTAGCGGCGCCGGCTTGGATGGCACGCGCAGCAGCTCCACCGCGCGCGGCACAGGTACTGGCACAATCTCGCGCAGCACCGGGCCATCGAGGTCGATGCGCAAAATCTGGTGCGCGTAATTCACCTCGGCGAAGGATAGCGGCAGCGGGCTGCCGGAGTAGCGGATATGTTCCTGCTTGCCGACGTTCTGCGCCAAGTGCAAGTGACCCAGCGCCGCGTAGGCGATGGCCGGATCGAAGATCCCGGCCGGCAGCATCTCGGTGCCGCCAATAACGATGCGGCGTTCCGAATCGTTGGACATCTGCCCATCCACCATATGGCAGTGGCCCATGGCGACGATAGCCTGGCCGTCCTGGCGCTTGCTCAGCGCCAGCGCAAACGCCTGCTGATACAGCGTGGCGATGCCGGCCAGATAAGGATCGGCGCCATCTTCAGTGGCCACGCGCGGCACGTCGCCGGGACGCAGGAACGGCACGGCCAGGCACCAGGCCTCGACTGCGCCGCTGCGGCCCGTCAGCGGCAGCACCAGTGATTCGACATCGATCTCGCCATCGGCATTGCGCTGCACGGCGCCGATCACGCGCGTGCCGTGGGCTTCCAGCAGCGGTCCGGGCGCATCCAGCCGGCCCGGCGAATCGTGGTTGCCGGCGATGATGATCAGGTTCAGATGCGGCGCGCGCTCTTTGGCGATCCGCAGGAAGCGGTACAGCTGCTTTTGCGAGGCGGATGACGGGTTGGCGTTATCGTAAATATCCCCTGCGATCAGCAGCACGTCGGCCTGTTCGGCGACGATGGCGTCCAACAGCCAGTCGAGAAAACGCTGGTGTTCGTAATGACGCTCGAAATTATGCAGGGATTGGCCGAGATGCCAGTCGGAGGTGTGCAGCAGACGCATGAAAAATAGGATGAAGCAGCCGGAAAGCGCTCAATATAGCGCAAGCCGGCGGCTCCCGGTTTGATTTATGCCGCGTTGCTTGTCGGTGGATGGGCCGGCAAACCGGCGCGGAAGGTGTTGCGGCCGGCCTGTTTGGCCTCGTACAGCAGGATGTCGGCGCGGTTCAGCAGTTCGGCGGGGCTGACGTCTTCGTCGCGGAAGTAGGTCAGGCCGATGCTGGTCGATATCGACACCACCGTGCCACCCAGGTCGAAATCGGCCTGCATGGCGGTGACGATTTTGGCGGCGGCGGCCGCCGCGTCATCGGTGCGGTGGATGCGCTCCATGATGATGGTGAATTCGTCGCCGCCCAGCCGGGCGATGGTGTCGCTGGCGCGCATGGTGTGGGTCAGACGTGCCGAGAAAGCTTTCAGCAGGGCGTCGCCGACGGCGTGGCCGAAAGTGTCGTTGACCGGCTTGAAGCGGTCGATGTCCATATACATCACTGCCATCAGGTTGCCGTTGGCGCGCGACGTGGCCATGGAGTCGTGCAGCTTTTGCAGGAAGCCGGCGCGGTTGGTCAGGCCGGTCAGGGCGTCGACCTGCGACAGCCGCAGCAAACGCTGTTTCTCGCGCTTTTGCACGGTGATGTCCTGACGCATGACGTGGAAGCCGATCACATTGGCGCCGTCTTCGTCCATTTGCGGGATGTACACCACTTCGTAGGTGCGTTCAGTGGTGTCGCTGTCGTCGTCTTCCTCGAAGGTCAACGTTTCGCCTGCCAGCGCGCGCAGCACGTACGGTTCCAGGAAGGCGTAGCGCTGCTCGCCCAGCGTTTCGCGGATACTGCGGCCCAGCACCGTGGAGCCGGTGCGGTTGAATTCCCGCTCGTAAGCGACGTTGTGGAAGCGGTAGACCTGTTCGGCGTCGATGTAGGCCACCATCGCCGGCAGCGTGTCGGCGATGGTGCGCAGCCGCGATTCGCTTTCGCGCAGCGCCATCACCGACTTGCGGACGTGGGTGATGTCGTCCACCGTGCCGACGTAGCCGTAGACTTTGCCGTCCACCACCATGGCGGCGATCTTGAACGAGACCCAGACGATCATGCCGTCCGGGTGCACGCAACGCAGCGTGTCCTGATACGGCGCGCGGGTTTGCGCCATGTGCTGTAGCGCGTTCTTGAGCACTACCCGGTCTTGTGGATGGACGGCGCGCATCCAGGCGTCGCCCAGCGCTTCCTCGCGCGTCAGGCCGGTGATCAGCTCAAAGGTGCGGTTGACGTAGGTGCAGTGGCCGGAGGCGTCGGCGCGCAGCAGGCCAAGCGGCGAGGCGTCGTTGACGGCGGTGAGTTCGGCCTGCTGCTTGCGCGCGGCCAGTTCGGTTTCCTTGCGCGAGGTGATGTCGCGCACGTTGACCGCGACGCCGTCGGTGATCGGAACGATCTGGTGGTGCAGCCAGTGGACTGCGCGGTTGGGCAGAAAGTCGACTTCGATTTCCTCTTCCAGCGGCTGACGCGATTCCAGCACATGGCGGAATTTTTCGACGAAGCCCTTGGAATGCAGTTCCGGCATTACTTCCACCAGGCGCTTGTCCTTGATGTCGGCGCTGCGGTAGCCCATCAGCTGTGCGCCGCGTTCATTCAGGTCGGCGATGGTGAAGTCGAGGATCTCGCGCCGCGCGCCGCGCATGCGGCAGGCCTTGAGCAGGTAGACCGCATCCAGGCTGGCGTCGGCGGCGGCGCGCAGCATCAGCTGGGCTTCGATCACCATGCTGGCGGTGCGGCGCAGGCGGTGCGCCTGGCGCATCAGCAGGTAAACGAACAGCGTTACCAGCACCGACACTACGGTGGCGGCGCCAAAGTACATATTGCGGCGATGTTCAAATCGCGCCATGGCCGATGGAATGGGATTGCCTACCACTGCCGTCAGCAGGTAGCGCTGCATCTCGGCGTAGCCGTACACGCGGTCGACGGCGTCGAAGCGGCGCTTGAGCAGAAATTCCTCGGCCGGCTGGGTGACGCTGGGCTGCGGCACGCTGAAGTCGATGCTGTCGCTGATGATCACCTGGTCGTCGATGCGGGCGGCGGACATGCCGTTTTCGCGGCTGATCAGCATCACCGCGCCGCCGGGATCGACGTTCAGGCGGTCGTAGTCCTCGACGAAATAGGCCGGATCGATCATCACCATGATCACGCCGGCGAAGCTGCCGTCGGGATGATTTAGGCGGCGCGAGATCTGGATCTGCCATTTCTTGGTGCGGCTGTCGACTACCGGCGTGGCCACCAGCGACACGTCGGACGGGTTGTTGGCGTGGTTGCGGAACACCGGCTGGCGTCTCAGGTCCGGCGTGAAGTAGCCGTTCAAGCTGTCGATGATGCGGCCGTCGCGGTCCAGAATCGCCAGCGGCAGATCGAGCTTGGTCGGCAGCAGCGAGTCGAGCAGGCCGTTCTTGCGGGTGAATTCGGCCAGCCGCAGCGCGCCGCCGGTTTCCTCGTATTTGAGCTTAAAGAGCTGGGTGGCGTGATCGACCTGGCGCAGCAGGTGGGTGCTATGCTCGGCCAGCGTGCGCGCCAGCGATTGGCTATGCAGCACCGCCTCGTAACGGGCGGTGTTCTGCTCCTGCCGGACCTGATAGGTGACGGCGGCCCAGGTGAAAATCAGCAGCGCCGCGCCGAAGGCGGGCAGCAGTATCGCGCGGTACAGACGGCGGAAGAAATCGCGCATCGGGGAGGGTTCCTCATCGGTATCGGAAATCTTTCGGGGTATTCTGCACGGAAATATCGCTTTTGGCGTGAAAGTGGTGAAAAAAACCTCAATCCGTTCACAGGCAATATTGAAAACTTTATTAGAATAGCGCTCATGACTGAACCGATATTGAGCCTGTCCGCCGCGCGCGCGCTGCACCTGGCGGCGCAAGGGCTGTTGCAGCCGCGCCGCCGCAAGGCGCGCCAACCCGATTTGCTGGCGGCGATCCGGCAAATGGGCGTGCTGCAAATCGATACCATCCACGTGGTGGCGCGCAGTCCGTACCTGGTGTTGTGGAGTCGTTTGGGCGACTATCCGCAGCCATGGCTGGAGCAGGCGCTGGCAGACGGTGAGCTGTTTGAATACTGGGCCCACGAGGCCTGCTTTGTGCCGGTCGAGGACTACGGCCTGTATCGCCATCGCATGCTGGACCCGGAGGCCATGGGCTGGAAGTATTCCGCCACATGGATGAAGGAGCGCCGCGCCGAAGTCGACGCGGTGCTGGAACATATCCGCGTCAACGGCCCGACGCGCTCCTCGGACTTTGAACGCACCGACGGCCAGGCCGGCGGCTGGTGGAGCTGGAAGCCGGAAAAGCGTTCGCTGGAAGTGTTGTTCACCACCGGCGCGCTGATGATCGCGGCCCGCCACAACTTCCAGCGCATCTACGACCTGGCCGAACGCGTGCTGCCGCACTGGGACGACAGCCAGTTGCCGCATATGGACGAGGTGCGCCGGGAATTGGTGCTGAAAGCCGTCAAAGCCATGGGCTGCGCGCGCGCCGGCTGGATCAGCGACTACTTCCGCACCAAGCCGCCGCGCTTCGATCCCGAAACGCTGGTGGAGCAGGGCGCCTTGCTGCGCGCCTGGGTGGATGACTGGGATGATCCGATCTACGTCCATCCCGACCACACGGACCTGCTGGACAGCGCTGCCGCCGGCATGCTGGGGCCGACGCTGACCACCATCCTGTCGCCGTTCGACCCGGTGGTGTGGGACCGCCGCCGTGCGCTGGAACTGTTCAACTTCGACTACCGGTTGGAATGCTACACGCCGGCCGACAAGCGCAAATACGGTTATTTCACGTTGCCGATCCTGCGCCGTGGCGCGCTGGTGGGCCGGGTGGACGCCAAGGCGCACCGGCGCGACGGTGTGTTTGAACTCAAATCGCTGGTGCTGGAACCGGCCGCGCACGTCAGCGACCGCTTCACGCGCGACGTCGCCGCCGCGCTGCAACGGCTGGCCGACTGGCACCAATGCCCGCAAATACAGATCACGCAAGCGACGCCCGCCAGTTTCGGGCCGCAGCTGCAAGCCGCACTCAGTGCGGCAGAACCAGGCAAGGAAGCCGCATGAAGGTAAGTAAATGACACTGCCCGCCGCCCCCGCCAGCCTGCTGGCCGCCGACGGACAGCCGCTCTTTGGACGTTACGCCGGCCAGGTCGGCAATATCGACTGGAGCCAGCTGGCCGCACCATTTTCCCGCAGCCCGCTGTGGCGAAGGTTTCACCACAAGCGCTGGCATTACGTGGCGCTGTGCACGGAGGAGGTATTCTGCGCGGTCGCCATCGTCGATCTGGGCTGGATCAGCACTGCCTTTGCCTATGCCTTCGAGCGCAAGGACGGCGACATGCTGGCCAACTTGTCGCAGGACGGCTTGCCGCTGGTGTCGGCCAAGCTGGCCAACCATGCCGGCGAGTCGAGCAGCTTTTCGCGGCGCGGTACCCACATCGCGATCGACACCAGTGGTGACGGCAGCTATTCGCTGACGCTGCGCAGCGATTACCTGGAAGTCGATGCCAGCTTCGGCCCGTCGCCATCGCCGCTGTTGCTGGCCACCGGGCCGATTGCACAAGGCTCGGTGCACGCCACGCAGAAATCGTCGGCCATGCCGATGCGCGGTGAAGTACGCACGTGGCGCGATGAATTCAAGCTCGATGGCGGTGTCGCCAGCTTCGATTACTCCAACGGCCTGCTGGCGCGGAACACCGCCTGGCGCTGGGCCTCGGCGCACAATATGGAACTGGGCTTCAACCTGCAGGCCGGCTATTTCGGCGATCATGAAAACGCGCTGTGGCTGGACGGCGACCTGATTGCGCTGGGTCCGGCCCACTTCCTGTACGATAAAAAGGATGCGCTGTCGCAGTGGCACATCTTTACCGAGGACGATATGCTGGATCTGTACTTCACACCGGAAGGCGCGCGCCGCGACAACAAGAAGATGATGGTGGCGGCCAGTCGCTATCTGCAGCCGATCGGCACCTTCAGCGGCTGGGTGCGCGCCGCGCCGGATCAGCCGAAACGCATGGTTACGCAGCTGATGGGCGTGACCGAAGACCATTCCTCCCGCTGGTAAGCCAAACATGAGCATCCGTAATCTCGACCGTCTGTTCCAACCGCGTTCCGTGGCCGTGATCGGCGCGTCGGACAAGCCGCTGCGCATCGGCACGCGGGTGCTGGCCAATCTGCTGGACGGGGAATTCACGCGCAGCGGCGGCACTGTATGGCCGGTCAATCCCAAGTACCAGCGGCTGCAAGGCTTGCAGTGCCATGCGCGGGTCAGTGCGCTGCCGGTGTCGCCCGACCTGGCCATCATCTGCACGCCGCCGGCCACCGTGCCGGGGCTGATCCACGACCTGGGCGCGGCCGGCTGCAAGGCGGCGATTGTGATGACGGCCGATCCGGGCCACAGCGGTGGCCGCGGCCTGCGCCAGCCGATGCTGGAAGCGGCGCGGCCGTATTTGCTGCGCATCCTCGGCGCCGGCAGTGCGGGCTTGCAGTCGCCGGCAATGGGACTGGACGCCAGCTTCACGCAAATGCCGGCGCGGAAGGGCAAGCTGGGTTTTGTCTCGCAATCGGCGGCGCTGGCAACGGCGGTGCTGGACTGGGCCGGCCAGCGCGGCATCGGCTTCTCGCGTTTTGTCGCCATGGGCGATGGCGCCGACGTCGATTTCGGCGACCTGCTGGACTATCTGGCCGCCGATGGCGAAACGGAAGCCATCCTGCTGTGTATTGAACATGTGAGCAGCGCGCGCAAGTTCATGTCGGCCGGGCGGCTGGCCGCGCGCGGCAAGCCGGTCATCGTGCTGAAAGTCGGGCGCGATGCGGCGCCGGGCGCGGACCTGGTGTTCGATGCGGCGATCCGCCGCGCCGGCATGCTGCGCGTGTACTCCACCGAGGATTTGTTCGACGCCGTCGAAACGCTGGCGCGCCAGCGGCCGCAGCGCGGCGAGCGGCTGGCGGTGCTGACCAACGGCGGCGGCCTCGGTTTGATCGCGGCCGATGCGCTGTCCTTCACCGGCGCGCAACTGGCGGAGTTTTCGCCGGAGACGCTGAAGCGGCTGGCGCAGGCCGGCGCGCCGCAAACCAATCCGGTCGACTTCCTGGCCGACGCGCCGGTCGAACGCTACACCGGCGCGGTGCAGGCGCTATTGAATGAATCGCAGGCCGACGCGCTGCTGTTCCTGCACGCGCCGACCGCCATGGTGGGCAGTGAGCTGATCGCCCGCGCAGTGGCGCCATTGATGCAGGCGGCAGGCAAGAACGTGCTGTCCTGCTGGCTGGGTGGCAGTTCGGTGGCGCAGGCGCGCCGCGTATTCGCCGACGCCGGCCTGCCAACCTACGACACGCCGGAGAAAGCCGTCAATGGCTTCCTGCAGATTGCCCAGTACCGGCGTAACCAGGAGCTGCTGATGGAAGTGCCGGTCGGCGTGCCGACCACCGGCGCCAAGCAGCGGGCGGCGGCGCGTGCGCTGGTGCAAGCCGCGCTACACGCTGGCCACAGCGAATTGACCGACGCCGATGCGCGCGCGCTGATGGCGGCGTATGGCATCGCGCTGGCGACGCCGCAGCAGGCCGCGCTGGCCGGCGCCACGCTGGCGGCGGCGCGCATCCAGATCAGTCACGATCCGGTGTTCGGGCCGGTGGTGTTCTTCGGCCAGGGTGGCATTGCGGCCGATGTGGCGGCCGACCGCGCGGCCGGCCTGCCGCCATTAAATATGGCGCTGGCGCGCGACCTGGTCGACCGTACCCGCGTCTCGCGCCTGCTGGCGCAGGGCCAGACCCCGGCCGACGCCGAGGCGCTGATCCGCACGCTGGTGCAGGTGGCCGACATGGTGGCCGACCTGCCGGAATTGACCGAACTGGATCTGAATCCGCTGCTGGCGATCGGCGGCAGCGTGGTGGCACTGAGCGCGCGCATGCATCTGGCCAAGGCGCGCGGACGGCGCACGGAACTGGCGATCCGCCCGTATCCGCAGGAGCTGGAAGAGCGGCTGGACTGGAAGGGCGGCCAGATCCTGCTGCGACCGATCAAGCCAGAAGATGGCGCGCAGCACCAGCAGTTCTTCAGCGCGCTGGCGCCGGACGATGTGCGGCTGCGCTTTTTCTCCGCCATGCGCGAACTGCCGCCGGCCCAGCTGGCGCGGTTGACGCAAATCGATTACGACCGTGCCATGGCGTTCATCGCCACCCGGCCCAATGCCCAAGGCCAGCCGGAAACGCTGGGCGTGGTGCGGGCGGTGCTGGACCCCGATAACCAATCGGCCGAGTTCGCCATCATCGTGCGTTCCGATTTGAAAGGCAAAGGACTGGGCTACATTTTGTTCCAGAAACTGGTGGATTATTTCCGCGCCCGGGGCACGCGCGAGATCGTCGGCGACGCCTTGTCGGAAAATGCCGGCGTGCAAAAATTGATACGCCACTTCGGCGGCGTGGTATTGCCGCATCCGGAAGCAGGAATGGTGCGCTTGCAACTGCCTTTGCGATAGCATTCGCGCCACGCTTGAGATATATTGGTGCTACCAAACGTGCCTGCGGGTTTGTTCTAGCGCAAAGCGCCGTTGTCGGGAAACTTTACACTTTTACTTCCGCTATCCAGCCTTGGGAGTCAGTCAGAATGTTAACCGCCACATACACTTTGGTAGCCCTCTCGGTCGAGCAAGCCAGTGTTCGTTTGAGTCTGCTATCGTTTCAAAAGTATGTGCGCACCACGCTCATGCAGCAGAACCGCATGACGCTGTCGCAACTGGAATATGCTTGCGAAAACCTCAATACCCTGTATCAGGCTTGCCATTGGCGCAAGACTGAAATGTACCTGATCCCGGCGCTGCGCGACGCGACCGAGCGGGCCGATCATCTATTAGACGAACTCAACCGCCTGAACCAGTCGGCGCTGACTTCGATCCGCCTGCTGCAAGATAAGCTGGGGTCGTTGGCCGATGTGCGCGACGAGCAAGTCAGCGAAGTGTGCGACAGCATCGACCTGTTCTGCGCCTCGCTGCTGAAGCGGCTGGAAAAAGAGGAGCAGGAGCTGTTCGGGCTGGCGCGCAACGCCATCGCCGGCGATACCTGGTTCTCGATTGCCAACCAGTTGATGATGCACGATAAGCATCTGGATGAAATGAAACGTTCCGGCCTGCCGCCGGCGGAAGCGGCGCAAGTGTCGGCCCGCCGTCGCGCGCTACCGGGCGGGGAGGTGGATGACGGCCAGATTTCGATTCCCGGCTTGCAGGTGCTGCCCATCGTCAGCCTGGAAGAAGTACCGGCCCCACCGCCGAAAAAGCCCGTGCGGCAGTCGTCACGCGACGATGCAATTATGAAATAACCGCCCCGTAGAGCACTAGCCGGGCAAATTTCCCCTGCTTTGCTATGATGGTGGTTTTAGCCATCACCACTGGGCACCATGTTCGATTTCCTCTTTAAGCGTGCGACCGAAACCTCGGCCGTTCCCACAGCACCTGCGGCCACGCCCGAACAGGATGCGGCTGCGGCCGCCACTGCCGGTCGTCGGGACGAGCAAACGCAGCGCGCCGCCGCGCTGAATGGCAACGAAGCGGCCGCCGTCGCCTTGATCCTGGAGAGCGAGTTTGCCAGTGTGCGCCTGAGCGCGGCTGAGCATGTGCAGTCGCAGCCAGCCCTGGAACAGGTGTTGCAGGCGGTGCGCAATACCGACCGCCGCGTCGCCAAGCTGATGCAGGGGCGGCTGGACGCCATCCGTTACCAGCTGGCCGAGCAGCAAAAAGCCCAGGCTTGCCTGGATCAGGCGCACCGGATGTTGCAAGATGAGAAACTGACGCCGAACCAGGTGGCGGAGCTGGATCGTCAGTGGCAGGTGGTGGCGGCGGTGCCGGCGCTGGCCGAACCGTATGCGACCGCGCGCGCGGCGCTGGCGGCGCGGCTGGAGGCGCAGGTGGCATTGCAGCGCCGCATCATCGATGCGTTGGCGGCGGTGCGCAAGTTGCCGCACGCCGGTTTGCCGGCGGACGGGGCGCTGCAAGCGCTGGAACGTCATGCCGCCGACCAGGCGGAATACCAACAAGCACCAGAACACGGCGCCTTGCCGCGCCACCTGCTGAGCGACTTCGCCCAAGCGGTCGAGCAGGCGCGCGCCGCGCTGACGGTGGCGCAGAAGCCTGCCGCCGCGACTGGCGTTGCCCCGGCGTCGAAGCCTGCTGCCACGTCCGCCGCTGCCAACGCGGCAGCAGGCGCGTCTGCGGACCCGGCGACGGGTGATGCCGCCTCCGCCACAGCGAGCGGTGAATCCGCCGCTCCCGGCGCTGCATCGGCCGACGCCGTGCCCGCCAAGCCAGCCAAACAGCCAAAACAACCCAAGCAGCCGCCGACGGAAGTCGACAAAAAATTCCTGGAAACCATGGACGCGCTGGAAGCCGCCCTGGAGCAAGGTCAACTGCACGCCGCCGCCGAGCACGACAAATGGCTGCGCGACCACAAGGCCCGCCTCACGCCCGCCCAGAACGACCACCTGACCCACGTCCGCGCCGAACTGAAGCGCCTGGGCGACTGGGCCCGCTGGGGCGGCAACGTCTCGCGTGAAGAGCTGGTCAAGGCCGTGGAAGACCTGGCCGGCCAGAAAATGGCCATGAGTGAGCTGGCCAAGAAAGTCGGCAGCATGCGCGACCGCTGGAAAGCGCTGGACGCCGTCTCCGGCCACGCGCCGAAATCGCTGTGGGAGCGCTTCGACGCCGCCTGCACCAGCGCCTACGCCCCGGCCGCCGCCCACTTCAAGCAACTGGCGGACGAGCGTCACGCCAACGCCGCCAAGGCCGAGGCGCTGATCGCCGAGACCCGTTCGCTGGCCGAATCGGTGGCTGCCGATGGCGCCGACCTGAAAAACGTGGCCGCCGCTGGCCAACGCCTGCGCCAGATGTGGACCCGCCTGGGCACCATCGACCGCAAGGAAAAACGCAAGCTCGACCACACCTTCGACAAGGTGCTGGCCGCCATGCTGGCGCCGCTGTCCGAGCAGCGCAAGGTAGAAGCCGCCAAGCGCGAGGAACTTATTACCGAAGCGGAAGCGCTGGAGCCGTCCGAGCGCCACACGCTGGACAAGCTGCGCCGCCTGCAGGAACGCTGGCAGGAGCAGGCCAAGTCGCTGCCGCTGGAACGCAAGGTCGAGCAGGCGCTGTGGCAGCGTTTCCGCGCCGCTTGCGACGCCATCTTTGCCAAGCGCAAGGAAACCGCCCACGCCGCCGATCACGAGCGCAAGGCCCATCTGCATGCCCGTGAAGCCATCTGCCACGAACTGGAAGAAGCCACCTTCAGCGGCGACGACAAGGCCCAGCTGGCCGCCATCGCCAAGGCGCTGAAGGATGCCGCCAACGCCTGGAACGCCGCCGGCGTGGTGCCGCGCGCGTCCGAGGCACGCATCAACCAGCGTTATCACAACGCGGTCGGCAAGGTGCAGGCGCAGGCGGACGCGATCAAGCGCCGCGCCGGCGCGGCCCAGGCCAATGCGCTGCGCGACAAACTGCGCCTGAACCAGGCGCTCGAAAACGAAGTCGCTTCGGATGGCGCCGCCATCGACGCGGCCGAGTGGCAAGCCAAATGGGCGGCGTTGCCGTCGCTGGGCAATGATTACGAACGCGCGCTGCAAGGCCGCTTCAACGCCGCGCTGGACGCGCTCAACGGCAAGCGCAGCGACTACGCGGCGCAGCTGGAGCGCAACCGCGCCAAGCTGCTGGACGAAGTGCTGCGGCTGGAAATCGTGGCCGGCGTCGACAGTGGCGCTGAGTTTGCCCGTGAACGCCTGAAGATGCAGGTCGAAGTGCTGCAATCGTCGCTGAAATCCGGCCAGAAACCGCAATCGGCCACCGCCGCCTATCTGCAACTGTGCGCGATGCCGGCCCTGGCCGACGCCCGCACCGCCAGCCGCATCGAGCAACTGTTCCGCCGCATCGGCGCCTCGGAGCGCGCATGAGCTTGAACGAAGTCCGCATTCAGACCGGGGATTTCGATTTGTCGACCGAGGTGGCGCAGCTGCGCGCCGGCTACCCCAAAGTAGGGGGCGTGGTCACCTTCGTCGGCACGGTGCGCGATCTGAATGAAGGCGCTACTGTGTCGGAGATGGAGCTGGAGCACTATCCGGGCATGACCGAGCAGGCGATCAGTGACATTATTGACAAGGCCAGGCAGCGCTGGCCGATTTTCAGTGCGCTGGTGATTCACCGCGTGGGGCCGCTCAAGCCGAAGGATCAGATCGTGCTAGTGGCGGTCACCTCGGCGCACCGGGGCGAGGCGTTTGCCGCCAGCGAGTTCATCATCGACTATCTGAAGACGGAAGCGCCGTTTTGGAAGAAGGAGCAGACGCCTGAGGGCGCGCGCTGGGTGGATGCCCGCGTCAGCGACGACCAGGCGCTTAACAAATGGTTGTAGCTGCTCCTTGAAAAGCTATCGCTGATCCCTATGTTAGCGATAGTTAAATATATCGGAGCAACACCATGCGTCAAGACAAACTCACCACCAAACTCCAGGAAGCCCTGTCGGACTCGCAGAGTCTGGCCGTGGGCAATGACAACCAATACATCGAACCGCTGCACCTGCTGACGGCCCTGCTGAATCAGGACGACGGCAGCGCGCGTTCACTGCTGCAACGCGCCGGCGTCAATGTCGGCAGTCTGACCAAGTCGCTGGCGGCCGCCATGGAGCGCCTGCCGAAAGTCTCCGGCACCGATGGCAACGTGCAAGCCAGCCGCGAGCTGGTAGGCGTGCTCAACCTGGCCGACAAGGAAGCGCAGAAGCGCGCCGACCAGTTCATCACCAGTGAAATGGTGCTGCTGGCACTGACGGAAGACAAATCCGACGCCGGCACGCTGGCGCGCGAAAGCGGCCTGAGCCGCAAGTCGCTGGAAACCGCGATCGACGCCGTGCGCGGCGGCGCCAAGGTGGACAACGCCGACGCCGAAGGCCAGCGCGAAGCCCTGAAAAAATACACGCTCGACCTGACCGAACGCGCCCGCAAGGGCAAACTCGACCCTGTGATCGGCCGCGACGATGAAATCCGCCGCGCCATCCAGGTGCTGCAACGCCGTTCCAAGAACAATCCGGTGCTGATCGGCGAACCGGGCGTGGGCAAGACCGCCATCGTCGAAGGCCTGGCGCAGCGCATCATCAATAACGAAGTGCCGGATTCGCTGAAAGGCAAACGGGTGCTGGCGCTGGACATGGCCGCGCTGGTGGCGGGCGCCAAGTACCGCGGCGAGTTCGAGGAACGCCTGAAGTCCGTGCTGAAGGAACTGGCCATGGACGAAGGCCAGACCATCGTCTTCATCGACGAGATGCACACCATGGTCGGCGCCGGCAAGGGCGAAGGCGCGATGGACGCGGGCAATATGCTGAAACCGGCGCTGGCGCGCGGCGAGCTGCATTGCGTCGGCGCCACCACGCTGGACGAGTACCGCAAATACGTCGAGAAAGATCCTGCGCTGGAGCGCCGCTTCCAGAAGATCCTGGTCGATGAACCGAGCGTGGAAGACACCATCGCCATCCTGCGCGGCTTGCAGGACAAGTACGAGCTGCACCACCAGGTCGCCATCTCGGACGCGGCGATTATTGCAGCGGCTGAGCTGTCGCATCGCTACATCACCGACCGCTTCCTGCCGGACAAGGCAATCGACCTGATCGATGAAGCAGCGGCCAAGATCAAGATCGAGATCGATTCCAAGCCGGAAGTCATGGACAAGCTGGAACGCCGCCTGATCCAGCTGAAGATCGAGAAGGAAGCCGTCAAGAAAGAGAAGGACGACGGTTCGCGCAAGCGTCTGGAGCTGATCGACGAGGAAATCGTGCGCCTGACGCGCGAGCTGAACGACTTCGAGGAAATCCTCAAGGCGGAAAAAGCCGTGGTGCAGGGCAGTACCCACATCAAGGAAGAGATCGAACGCATCAAGCTGCAGATGGAGCAGGCCACGCGTGAAAGCAACTGGCAGCGCGTCTCGGAGCTGCAATACGGTCGCCTGCCGCAGCTGGAAGCGGAACTGAAGCAAGCCGAGGCCGCATCGGCCAACGGCGTGTCGCTGGAAAAGAATACGCCGCCGAAACAGCGTTTGCTGCGCACCGAAGTCGGCGCCGAAGAGATCGCCGAAGTGGTGTCGCGCGCGACCGGCATTCCCGTGTCGCGCATGATGCAGGGCGAGCGCGACAAGCTGCTGCACATCGAAGAGAAGCTGCACGAGCGCGTGGTGGGCCAGGACGAGGCGATCAATGCGGTGGCCGACGCCATCCGCCGTTCGCGCGCCGGCCTGTCGGACCCGAATCGTCCGTATGGTTCGTTCATGTTCCTCGGCCCAACGGGCGTCGGCAAGACCGAGCTGACCAAGGCGCTGGCCGGCTTCCTGTTCGATACGGAAGAATCGCTGATCCGCATCGACATGAGCGAGTTCATGGAGAAGCATTCGGTGGCCCGTTTGATCGGTGCGCCGCCGGGCTATGTCGGCTACGACGAGGGCGGCTACCTGACCGAAGCCGTGCGCCGCAAGCCGTACAGCGTGATCCTGCTCGATGAGGTGGAGAAAGCCCATCCGGACGTGTTCAACGTGCTGTTGCAGGCGCTGGACGACGGCCGCATGACCGACGGCCAGGGCCGCACGGTGGACTTCAAGAACACGGTGATCATCATGACCTCGAACCTGGGTTCGCATAAGATCCAGTCGATGGAGGATTCCGATCCCGGCGTGATCAAGCTGGCGGTGATGGCCGAGGTGCGCTCGCACTTCCGTCCGGAGTTCATCAACCGGATCGATGAGATTGTTGTGTTCCACGGCCTGGATGAGAAGAACATCGGCGCGATTGCGCGGATTCAGCTGGCCATCCTGGAACGTCGTCTGGCCAAGATGGAGATGACCTTGCAGGTGACCGACGCGGCGCTGCACAAGATTGCCGAGGCAGGCTACGATCCGGTGTATGGCGCGCGGCCGCTGAAGCGGGCGATCCAGCAGGAGATCGAAAATCCCCTGTCCAAGCTGATCCTGCAAGGGCGCTTCGGGCCGACCGACACCATCCACGTGGATGTGAACAACGGCGAGCTGACGTTCCGGTAATCCCTTACGAGCGGACGATGCGGTTGCGGCCGTCGCGTTTGGCGCAGTACAGCGCGTCGTCCGCCCGTTTCAGCACTTCTTCGTAGGACAGGTCGCCCACGGCCATCTCGCTCAGACCGCCGCTGATGGTGGCGCCGGTCTGTTCAGCGATGCGCTGGCGCAGTCTTTCTGTGATCGGCAGCGCTTGTTCGCTGTCGGTGTGCGGCATCAGCACGACAAACTCATCCCCTCCCAGCCGCGCCGGAAAATCGGTGGCGCGCAACTCCCGCCGGCAGACGTCGGCAGTGGCCGCGATGGTCTTGTCGCCGGCCAGATGGCCTTGGCCGTCGTTGATACTCTTGAAGTGATCGATATCGAAAATCAGCACCGAGGCCGGCATCTTGTAGCGGGCGAACAGTTCGAAATGCTCGGTCAGGCTGCTCATCAGCTTGCGGCGGTTGGGCAGGTTGCTCAGTGAATCGGTCTCGCTCTGCATGCGCAGCAGCGCTTCCAGTTTCTTGCTGGCGGTGATATTGCTGGCGACCCACAGCACCGCTTCTTCTTCCAGCACCTGATAGTCCAGCGGCTGCACGCGGCCTTCAAACCAGATCAGTTCTTCCGGGCCATCGGTGCCGATGCCTTTGACGTCGTCCCGCCCCAGCGCGTACTCCACCACATGCAAACCGTGCGAAGCCAGCGCGATGGCGACCTGTGCCTGGAACCAGGCGGCTTTTTCCGGGTGCAGCACGTCGTCCAGCGTCTTGCCGACCAGGCCGCTACCGTCGTGGTAATAGCGGCTATCGGTACCGCCGAATACAGCGGCGTAGCGGCCGCTGCGGGTGAGAATGAATGCCGGGTCCGGCAGCGCCGACAGCAGGGCCGCGATCTGTTCGTTCGAGAAGAGAGACAGGTCCGCCATTCGATAGGTTTTTTCTAATTGATTGGTTTCCACTAATGTACCGTACTTTTGTCCAAGCACAGCTTATCGGCAGAAAATAGGAAAACTTAACGAACGGTCATTATTGTTGTTATTTAAAAAATGCCGACGGCGAACAGCCGAAGGTTTTGCGGAACATGGCCGAAAAAGCGGACTGGCTGGCATAGCCCAGTTCGGCCGCCACCTGCGACAGCGGCATGCCGTTGGCGATCAGCGGCGCCGCGTGCGCCAGCCGCGCTTGCTGGCGCCATTGCGCGAAGCCCATGCCCAGTTCGCGCTCGAACAGGCGGGCGAGGGTGCGTTCGGAGGCGCCGACCTGGCCGGCCCAGTTGGTTAGCGTGCGTTCCGCGCCGGGATCGGCGATCAGCGCGTCGCACAGCGCTTTCAGGCGCTTGTCGGTGGGCAGCGGCACGCGCACCGGCTGCACCGCGCAGCGCGGAATTTCGTCGAGGATCATTTCCATCAGCAGGTGTTCGCGCGGCGATTGCTCGCTGCGGTCGTGCTGTTCCAGCGCCGTCAGCAGCTCGCGCAGCAGGCTGGACAGTTCCAGCACCTTGCATTCGTTGCCGGCGAACGGCGCGCGGCCGGCGTACACCGACATCGGCCGCAGATGGGTATTTTCCAGTACGGTCACGCCATGCACCACGCCGGGCGGAATCCAGACGGCGCGCTGCTGCGGCACGATCCAGCTGCTGTGGTTGGCTTCGACCCGCATCACGCCTTGCAGCGCGTAAGTGAACTGGCCCCAGCTGTGGTGGTGCGGCAGCAGCACGGCGGCCGCTTGCAGGTCGCGTCCGGACATCGTCAGCGGCCGCTCGGCGCTGGGCGTGTCGCTGTGCCAGTCGAAGCGGGTATGGTTGACGATGGGAATAGGCATGGCAGAAAAGCGATAAATGTTGTCGCTCTATCTTAAATCAGACTGACGCAAATTGCTTACACTTTGGCAAAACAACCAGGGGGAGCAGTATGAACGACAAGACCTTGCTGCGGCAGGACGCCCGCGTGATCGGGCTGGTAGGGCTGGCGCATGGCACTTCGCATTTTTATCACGTGATTCTGGCGGCGCTGATTCCGTGGCTGAAGCCGGAGTTTGGGCTCAGCTATTCTGAGCTGGGGCTGCTGATGACGGTGTTCTTCGTGGTGTCCGGCGTAGGGCAGGCGATGGCCGGCTTCGTGGTCGACCGGCTCGACGCGCGCACCGTGCTGTTCAGCGGCATTGCGCTGCTGGGCTTGTCGGCGGTGATGCTGTCGAGCGCACACAGCTATCCGCAACTGATGCTGGGCGCCTTGCTGGCCGGCTGCGGCAACAGTGTGTTTCATCCGGCTGACTACACGCTGCTGAACCAGCGCGTGTCCAAGGCGCGGCTGGCGCATGGCTTCTCGGTGCACGGCATCAGTGGCAATATCGGCTGGGCGCTTTCGCCGCTGTTCCTGACGTTTGTGGCGGCCCGTAGCGACTGGCGCACCGCGTTGCTGAGCGCTTCGCTGTTGCCGCTGCTGGTGCTGGCGCTGCTGGTCTGGAACCGCCATGCGCTGCGTCCCGAGCCGGCCGCGATTCCGGTTGCCGGCGTGGCCGGCGCCAAGGCCGGATTGGCCGACGCCAGCGCCTTTGGCTTTCTCAAGCTGAAAGTGGTGTGGCTTTGCTTTGCCTTTTTCCTGATCTCCGCCGTGGCGCTGGCCGGCATCCAGACCTTTGCCGCCACCAGCCTGGTCAGCCTGTACGGCATGTCGCTGGGCACGGCCACCTCGGCCTACACCTGCTTTATGTTCGCGTCGGCGGCTGGTATGGCGTATGGCGGCTTCCTCGGCGCGGGCAGCCGCAACCATGACCGCATCATCATGATCGCCTTCGGCACGGCGGCTGTGCTGGCGCTGATCCTGGCGGCGGCCGTGGTGCCGGCGTGGATGGCGGTGGTGCTGATGGCCGCGATCGGCCTGGTGACCGGCATCTCCGGCCCGTCGCGCGACCTGATGATACGCGGCGCGGCGCCGGCCAACGCCACCGGCCGCGTGTTCGGCGTGGTGTACTCGGGCCTGGACAGCGGCCTGGCGCTGGGTCCGCTGCTGTTCGGCGCGCTGATGGATGCGCACCATCCGGCCGGCGTGTTCGTGTTTATCGGCATATTCCAGGCGCTGGTGATCCTGACGGCGGTGGGTGTGGGCAGCAACAGCCGCGTGGCCGTCACCGCCAAAACCGCATAGAATCAAAGCATCTTAACGATGCAAGGAACCGCCATGAGTTTTGCCACCACCGATTTGTGCGACGACAACGCCAACCTGCTGGAAGACGGCCGCCTGAACGTGCTGCCGCCGGTGTTCAAGCATTACGGCCAGCGTGTGCGCTTTTCCGGCCGCGTGGTGACGCTGAAGGTGCATGAAGACAACGCCATGGTGCGCGCCATGCTGGAAACGCCGGGCGACGGCAATGTGCTGGTGGTGGACGGCGGCGGCAGCCTGCGGCGGGCGCTGGTCGGCGGGCAGTTGGGTTTGCTGGCGCAGGACAACGGCTGGTCCGGCATCATCGTTGATGGTTGCATCCGAGATACCGAGGAAATCAACGCCTGCGACATCGGCGTGCGCGCGCTGGCGGCGCATCCGCAAAAGAGCAGCAAGAAGGGTGTGGGGGAGCGCAATGTGCGGGTGCAGATCGCCGGCGTGCCGGTCAATCCGGGCGATTGGGTTTATGCCGATGCCGACGGCGTGCTGATTGCGCAGCAAAAGCTGGCTTGAGGAGAAGAAACCGCAGCGGCAGCGTCGCTGCGGCTTGGCCTTGATTAAGGCTGCTGGTGTTTCTGCAGATGACGACGCAGGCGCTGCTGGAATTCGTCGACATCATCGACCGTGGTCAGGTCATCGTCGACTTCGATCATATGGGTGGCGTGACCCGGCGCAAACGACACCGTGGCCTCCACACCATCTTTCTTCTCCGTCAGGTTATGCCCCTGGATGGCGCCCAGCACGTTGCCGTGCACGTCAGTTACGATGGTCATCTTCATGACATCCCCCCGCCTTGCAAGTTGTGGAAGCAGCCGCCAACGCCCTGGTTGTGGATGGTGACGAAATACGTGGCGTTGCCGTTGTTGTCCTTGGCCTTGCGCTGCTGGTCGGCCAGGTGGATGGCGCCCTGGTTGGGCGTTTTGACGTCTGCCGATGCAAACTGGGTGCCGCGGTCGCCGCCGTAGGTATAACTCCAGGTGACGGATTGGCCGGGGGCCAGGAAGGTCAGCGGCCCTACATTATTGAAAGCCATAATCTCCTCCATGAAATAGGCTGCGCCAACGGATGCCGACGCAGCAGTTCCATCTTAGTCAGCCCGCATGCAGGCGCTTTGATGCAAACGATATGCGGGCTTTTTTTGGTTGCCGGCCGGTTCTGAGGGATAATGTCGGATTGAATCAATCAGGATCACCAGCTTATGTTCTCTTACCGCCATGCCTTCCACGCGGGTAACCACGCCGACGTGCTCAAGCACTTCATCACCATCCAGTTACTGCAGTACCTGAATCAGAAAGATGTGGCCTATAGCTACATCGACACCCATTCGGGCGCCGGCGTCTACGAGCTGGACGGCGCGTTCGCGTCCAAGAATGCCGAGTACGACACCGGCATCGGCCCGCTGTGGAACCTGACGGATATGCCGGCCCCGGTCAAGGAATACGTCGACCTGGTGCGCGGCATGAACCCGAGCGGCAAGATGCGCTACTACCCGGGCTCGCCGTACGTCGCCGACAAGGTGGCGCGCGAGCAGGACCGCCTGCGCCTGTTCGAGCTGCACCCGGCCGACTCCAAGCTGCTGGCGGATAACTTCCGCAAGCTGGATGAGCACGCTGCGCAGCAAGGCATTCGCTCGACCGTGCGCGGCAAGCGCGTGCTGGTCACGCGTGGCGACGGCTTTGCTGCACTGAAGGCGCTGCTGCCGCCGCCATCGCGCCGCGCGCTGGTGCTGATCGATCCGCCGTATGAAGACAAGCAGGACTACAAGAAGACCAAGGACGTGCTGGCCGAAGCGCTGGGCCGCTTCCCGACCGGCACCTACGCGGTCTGGTATCCGCTGTTGCAGCGCATGGAATCGCGTCAGTTCGCCGACAAGCTGAAGCAGCTGCCGGCCGCACAGTGGCTGAACGTGGTGCTGACGATCAAGACGCCGATGCCGGACGGGATTGGCGGCCTGCACAGCAGTGGCATGTTCATCCTGAACCCGCCGTACACGCTGGAACCGATGCTGAAAGAAGTCATGCCTTGGCTGGTGAAGGCGCTGGGGCAGGACGCCGGCGCGCGCTTTACGCTGGAGGCGGGCACACAGACGACGGGTACGCGCAACACTAGCGAGCGCCGTCCACCTATCCGTCAGAAAAATATTGTAAAGAGTACATAATTAGGTATAGGCTGGGGACAAGCAGATTGACACTGGGAGCTCCCCATGATGTTAGCTTCGCCGGCCTCACCGAAATTAGCAGATAATTTCTTCCTCGCGCGCCAGCCCATCCTCAACCGGGGACAGCGGCTGGTGGCGTATGAGCTGCTGTTCCACGACGCCGGCTCCTACAACGGCGCGCACGTCACCGACGATATCCAGGCTACCGCAACCGTCATCGCCCACGCATCCGAGCTGGGCATGGGGCAGGTGGTGGGCGACCAGATGGCGTTTGTGAACGTGGACGCGGTCGGGCTGATGAGCGACTTCATTCGCTTCCTGCCGAACGACAAAGTCATTCTCGAAATCCTGGAAACCGTCAAGGCCACGCCAGAAGTGCTGGCGCGCGTGCGCGAGCTGAAAGAGGCCGGCTTCAAGTTTGCACTGGACGACGTGATCGGCCACACGGAAGACGTGCAGAAGCTGACGCCGCTGTGCGACGTGATCAAGGTCGACATCAAAGACATGCAGCCGGGCACCTTGCCGGCATTGGCCCGCGTGCTGAAGAATCCCAAACAGAAACTGCTGGCGGAGAAGGTTGAGACCGTCGAAGAGTTCCAGCAGTGCATGGACCTCGGCTTCGAATACTTCCAGGGCTATTACTTTGCGCGGCCGGTGATCCTGAGCGGCAAGAAAATCTCGCCGTCGCAGATGAGCGTGCTGAACCTGCTGGAACTGCTGGACAAGGACGCCACCAACGCCGAGATCGAACGCAGCGTCAAGCACGACGCGCTGATCACGCTGAACCTGCTGCGACTGGTGAACACGCCGGCGGTCGGCGCGCGGCAGCGCATCAACTCGGTCAGCCATGCGCTGATGGTGCTGGGGCGGCGCCAGCTGCGCCGCTGGTTGCAGATCCTGCTGTACGTAAAGAATGGCGGCACGCAGGAATTCACCTCGCCGCTGTTGCAGCTGGCGACTACGCGTGGCAAGACCATGGAATTGATGGTGGAGCATCGGCAGCCGGGGCAGCGGGTCAGCGCCGACATCGGCTTCACGGTGGGGGTGATGTCGCTGATGGACACCTTGTTCTCGATCCAGATGCGCGACGTGCTGGAAAGCGTCAACGTGCTGGACGACGTGCGCGGCGCCTTGCTGCACCGCGCCGGCGACTATGGCAGCATGCTGAGCCTGATCGAACACTTGGAGCGCGGCCGCGACGGCCGCGTCTTGGCGCAGATGCTGCATCAGCTCAGCCTGCGGCCATCCGATCTCTACGCCATCCAGCTGGCCGCCATCGAGTGGGTCACCGACTACACCCGCAACATCTAAATCCGGGGTCAGGTCCGGCACTTGGACATGAGCTCGTGTCCAAGTGCCGGACCTGACCCCGGAGTTTATTCGTAGCGCAGGGCCTCGGCCGGGTTGGCGCGCGTGGCCCACCAGCTTGGATACAGCGTGGACAGGAAGGACAGCACCACCGCCACGCCCACCACGCCCGTCACGTCGCTCCACAACAGCTGCGACGGCACCGAGGTGATGAAGTAGATATTCTTGTCGAGCAGCTGGATGCCCAGCAGGTGCTCGATGCCGCTGGCGATTTGCGGCAGGTTCCACGCGATCAGGATGCCCAGCGTGGCACCGGCCGCCACGCCCATCAGGCCCGACAGCAAACCCTGCACCATGAAGATCTTCATGATCGACGCCGGCCGCGCGCCCAGTGTGCGCAGGATGGCGATGTCGGCGCGCTTGTCGGTCACCGACATCACCAGCATCGCCACCACGTTGAACGCGGCCACGGCCACGATCAGCGTCAGGATGATGAACATCATGTGCTTCTGGCTTTGCACGGCGGCGAACCAGGTCGAGTTGCGCTGGGTCCAGTCGCGCACCAGGTAATTGCCGTTGAGGCTGTTCTTCAGTTCGTGCGCGATCTGCGGCGCCTGGTTGGCGTCGGTGATGCGCAGGCGCAGGCCCATCGGCGCGGTCAGATGCAGGATGTCTTGCGCGTCCTGCATGTGGATGAAGGCCATGCCGGAGTCGAATTCAAAATGACCGACTTCAAACGTGCCGGCCACCGTGAAGCGGTAGGTCTGCGGCATCAGGTTGTTGACGGTCGATTGCTGCGACGGCATCGCCAGGATGACATGGTCGCCGGCCTTGACGTGCAGCGCCTTGGCCAGCTCCGAACCCAATACGATCTGTTTGGCGCCCGGCTTCAGCATGTCCAGCGCGGCGGCGTTTTTGCCTTGCATGAAATCGGCGACCTTGGCTTCCTGTTCCGGCAGGATGCCGCGCAGCAGCGCCGGCTTCATGCTGTCTTCCTGCAGCAGCATGCCCGGCAGTTCGACGAAGGGGGCGGCGCCCTTGACCGCCGGATTGCGTTCGGCGTCGCGCGCGGTGGCTTGCCAGTCCGGCAGGATGCCGCGCGCGTCAAATACTTCGATGTGCGACAGGATCGAGATCATGCGCGCGCCGACGTCGCGCTGGAAGCCGTTCATCACTGACAGCACGACGATCAGCGCCGCCACGCCGAGGCCGACACCGGCGATCGACACCAGCGACATGAAAGAGATGTAGCTGTTGCGGCCACTGCGGCGGCCGGCACGGATGTAGCGCAGGCCGATCAGCCATTCATAAGGCGTCGTCATCTTATTGGCCCAGCAACAGGAACACGGTCGGCTTCTTGTGGAAGTCCGGCGCCGGCGCGATTTTCCACTGCGCCGCCGTCATGGTGCGGATGGTTTCGGATGGCAGGCTCAGATCGGTCGCCACGCACACCAGCGTGCCCGGCGCGCAGGCCGCCACCAGCGCTTCCAGCATGGCGGCGTTGCGGTATGGCGTTTCGATGAAGAGCTGGGTTTGCTTTTCCTTGCGCGAGCGCAGTTCCAGTTCCTTGATGCGCTTGTCGCGCTGGGCCGCATCGGTCGGCAGGTAGCCGTTGAAGGCGAAGCTTTGGCCGTTCAGGCCGCTCGCCATGACGGCCAGCAGCAGCGACGACGGGCCGACCAGCGGCCGTACCGGAATCTTGTGCTGATGCGCCAGGCGCACCAGGTCGGCGCCGGGATCGGCCACCGCCGGCACGCCGGCTTCCGACACCAGGCCGCCATCCTGGCCCGCCAGCAGCGGCGCCAGCAGGTCGGCCAGCGCGGCGGCCGGGGTGTTGACGTTGAGTTCGGCGATTTTGATTTCCTGCATCGGCTTGCACAGCGGATGCTGGGCGCCGACCAGCTTCAGGAAGGCGCGCGCGGTCTTGGCGTTTTCCGCCACGAAGTAGTCGAGCTGCGAGGTGATGCGCTGGACCTGTTCAGGCAGCACATTGGCGAGCGCTTCGGTCTCGCCCAGGGTGTTCGGAATTAAAAAGAGGATGCCAGTCATATTATTGTTGGAAGAAGGTGATGCCAATATTGCGCAGCATGCCTGTCAGCGCGATTAATGGCAAGCCGGTGAGGGCGGTCGGGTCGTTGCTGTCGATGCGTTCGAGGATGGCAATGCCCAGCGCTTCGTTCTTGGCGCTGCCGGCGCAGTCGTAGGGCTGCTCGATGCGCAGGTAGGCGTCCAGCTCGGCATCCGGCAGGTCGCGGAACTTGACCACGGTCTGGATGTCTTGCAATTGGTGGCTGCCGTCGCGGCCGTCCCACACGCACAACGCGGTATGGAAGATGACTTCACGGCCGCGCATTTTTTGCAATTGCGCCAGCGCGTTGGCGTGGTTGCCCGGCTTGCCGATCTGTTCGTCATCCAGCGTGGCGACCTGGTCGGAGCCGATGACGATGGCGCCCGGCATCTTGGCGGCCACGGCGGCAGCTTTTTCCAGTGCCAGCCGCAGCGCGGTGGCACTCGGCGTCTCGCCCGGCTGCGGGGATTCGTCGATGGCCGGCACGACCACTTCGAATGGCAGTTGCAGGCGCGATAATAATTCTTTGCGGTAGGCGGAACTGGAAGCCAGTACGAGTAAACTTGATGTCATGAGGGGAATGTTATATGCTCTGTCGCCGGCGCTAGAAGCGACAAAAATGTCGCAAAAATCGCTAAGGCTTTGACTTAATGTCGAAAACCCTGCTATTATCGCAGGTTTTCCGGGGAACCTCTGTAATGAATGCTCTTGTGATCGACACCTTTGAATTCTGTCGGACCAACAGCAGCAGGGATGGTGTGACCCCCGTTGCGGAAATGACCCGTCTGGCCAAGGAATGCGCGAATGCGTCCGGCGAGATCGCCTGGAAGGCAGTCGGAAGCACCCATAAACTGGGCTTCCCGCAGATGACGCTGTCGGTCAACGGTACCGTGCAACTGATTTGCCAGCGCTGCCTGCAGCCTTACGCTCACCACCTCGATTCGTCGACCGTGCTGATGCTGGGTAAGGACGATGAGCAGGCGGATGAAATTGAAGCGACGATAGACGACGAATCGATCGACGTCATCGTTGGAAGTCGCAACATGGAGCTGATGTACCTGGTGGAAGACGAAGCGTTGCTGGCCTTGCCGCAATCGCCACGTCACGATGTCTGCCCGGATTCCAGCCTGTTGGACAAAGCGAAAAGCGAGAAGATCTCGCCCTTCGATGCTCTGAAGAGCCTCAAACCCGAATAAGTAGTAGTGAAGAACGTGTCAGAACGCGTGTAAATCGAGTCTTGGCAAGTTAGCAGTGCAATGTAGTAGGGCTCGATTCGCATGTTGTATGCCGGTCGATTGTGTTAGAATTTTAGAACTTATGTATTAGGAGTCATTAACATGGCAGTTCAACAGAACAAAAAATCCCCATCGAAGCGCGGTATGCACCGTTCGCACGATTTCCTGGTTGCTCCACAACTGGCAATCGAGCCAACCACCGGTGAAACCCACCTGCGTCACCACATCAGCCCTAACGGCTTTTACCGTGGTCGTAAAGTCCTGAAAACCAAAAACGACGAGTAATCGACGCTTTTGCTGGACCCGGAAATAGGCGGTGCTGACTTGCGTAGCATCGCTTTTTCTTTTTTAATCGGCTGCAATTTGGTTTTGCACACCGTCATGTTCCAACGCGGAGTCCGGAAGTCGCGGTCCCGCTGCTTGCCATAACAATGACAATCAAAATTTCTATCGACTGCATGGGTGGCGATCACGGCCCCTCAGTCACTATCCCCGCAGCTGTTTCCTTCGTTAAACGTGAGCCTGATGCCGAGCTGATCCTTGTCGGTCTCGAAGACGTCATCCGCGCCGAACTGAAGAAACACCATGCCGACGCCCATCCGCGTCTGAGCGTGGTACACGCCTCCGAACAAGTTACCATGGACGATCCGCTCGAAGTGGCCCTGCGCCGCAAGAAGGATTCGTCGATGCGCGTCGCCATCGAGCAAGTGAAGGACGGTAAAGCCCAGGCTTCCGTCTCGGCCGGCAATACCGGCGCGCTGATGGCGGTCGCGCGCTACGTGCTGAAGACCATGAGCGGCGTCGACCGCCCGGCCATCTGCAGCATCATGCCCAATCAAAAGGGCGGCCCGACCTATATGCTGGACCTGGGCGCCAACGTCGATTGCGAACCGCATCACCTGCACCAGTTCGCCATCATGGGCTCGGTGCTGGTGTCGTCGATGGAAAACATCGCACGCCCGACCATCGGCCTGCTGAACGTCGGCACCGAAGACATCAAGGGCAACGACGTGGTCAAGGCCACCAGCAAGCTGCTGCAAGCCGACCACGAGCGTGGCGCGCTGAACTTCTACGGCAACGTTGAAGGCAACGATATCTTCAAGGGCACCACCGACCTGGTGGTGTGCGACGGCTTTACCGGCAACGTCACGCTGAAGGCAGTGGAGGGCGTGGCCCGCTTCTTTGCCGATACCGTCAAATCGGAATTCACCCGCAACCCGCTGACCATGCTGAGCGCATTGATCGGCCGCGGCGCGCTGAACAATATTAAAAAACGCCTGTCCCCGTCGCGTTACAACGGCGCCAGCCTGCTGGGCCTGCGCGGCCTGGTCTTCAAAAGCCATGGCGGCGCCGACGCATATTCCTTTGAATGGGCGATCAAGCGGGCGTATGATGCTGCAAAAAATGACGTGTTGCCGCACATTTCGACCCTGATCGCCGAGCTGATGCCGCGTAACACCGAAACACCGGAAGTACCCAGCTCAACTATTTAGTGGACGGTAAAACGGCATGACTTTGTATAGCAAAATTCTCGGCACCGGCAGCTACCTGCCGGCCAAACGGGTGACCAACCAGGAATTGGCTGATCAACTCGCTGCCAAAGGCATCGAAACCTCGGACGAGTGGATCGTCAGCCGCAGCGGCATCGCGGCGCGTCACTTTGCCGCAGCGGATGAGAAATCGTCCGACCTGGCAGTCAAGGCCGCCAACAACGCGCTGGATATGGCTGGCTTGCAGCCCAACGATATCGACCTGATCATCGTTGCCAGCTCGACGCCGGATTTCTTCGGCAGCTTCCCCAGCACCGCCTGCATCGTGCAGCAGAAACTGGGCATCACCAACCACGGCGCCGCCGTCGACGTGCAGGCTGTTTGCAGCGGCTTCGTCTACGCGCTGTCGACCGCCGATGCGTTCATCCGCGCCGGCGTGCACAAGAACGTGCTGGTGATCGGTTCGGAAGTCTTCTCCCGCATTCTCGATTTTAACGACCGCACCACCTGCGTGCTGTTCGGCGACGGCGCCGGCGCTGTCGTGCTGAGCGCATCGGACGAGCCGGGCATCCTGTCGACCGCGCTGCATGCGGACGGCAGCCACTCCGACATCCTGTGCATGCCGCATAGTTTCGGTGGCGCCACCGCCGGCGAAGCTTACCTGTACATGGACGGCCCGGCCGTGTTCAAGCTGGCGGTCTCGGTGCTGGCCAAGGTGGCCGACGAGGCGCTGGAAAAAGCCAAGATGCAAGCGGAAGAAATCGACTGGCTGATCCCGCACCAGGCCAACCTGCGCATCATGAGCAGCACCGCCAAAAAGCTGGGCCTGCCGATGGACAAAATGGTGGTCACGGTGGATCAGCATGGCAATACCTCGGCTGCTTCGATTCCGCTGGCGCTGGACGCTGCGGTGCGCGATGGTCGTGTCCAGCGTGGCCAGAACCTGATGCTGGAAGGCGTCGGCGGCGGCTTTACCTGGGGCGCCGTTCTGGTTCGTTTTTGACCCTGAATTAGAATTAGAGTTCTAACGGACTCAACGGTAGCAGCGCCGTCATGATTCGATGATAGCTTTGCTGCCAATAATAAAGAGATGGATGGAAGTCATGACTAAATTTGCTTTTGTATTCCCAGGCCAAGGTTCGCAAGCGATTGCGATGCTGGACGGCTTTGCCGGTAACCCGGTCGTTGCACAGACCGTCGCTGAAGCGTCGGAAGCGCTCGGCTTCGACCTCGGCAAACTGATCGCCGAAGGCCCGAAAGAAGAACTGGACCTGACCACCAACACCCAGCCGGTGATGCTGACCGCTGCGGTCGCCACTTACCGCGCCTGGATCGCCGCTGGCGGCGCCGTGCCGTCTGTGGTTGCCGGCCACAGCCTGGGCGAATACTCGGCGCTGGTGGCTGCCGGCGTGATTTCGTTCAAGGACGCGGTGCCGCTGGTGCGCTTCCGCGCGCAAGCCATGCAGGAAGCGGTGCCGGTCGGCCAGGGCACCATGGCCGTGGTGCTGGGCCTGTCGGATGACGACGTCCGCGCCGCCTGCGCCGAAGCCGCCGCCGCGGGTGGCGTGGTCGAGGCCGTCAATTTCAACGCGCCGGCGCAAGTCGTCATCGCCGGCGATACCGCCGCCGTTGAGCGCGCCTGCGAGATCGCCAAGGGCAAGGGTGCCAAGCGCGCCATGAAGCTGCCGGTGTCGGCGCCGTTCCACTCGTCGCTGTTGAAGCCGGCGTCGGACCGCCTGCGCGACTACCTGGCCAACATCACGTTCACTGCGCCGCAGATCCAGCTGATCAACAACGTCGACGTCGCCGTGCTGACCGATCCGGCAGCGATCAAGGACGCGCTGGTGCGCCAGGCCGCCGCGCCGGTGCGTTGGGTGGAAACCGTGCAGAAGATCGCCGCCGACGGCATCACCAAAGTGGTCGAGTGCGGTCCGGGCAAAGTGCTGATGGGTCTGACCAAGCGCATCGACGCCAATCTGGTGGGCGACGCGATTTATGATCAGGCCACGCTGGAACGCGTATTGAGCGAACTCAAATAATCGTTTGCGGTTTCAGGCACACTCCGTATTTACTGTAGAAGGACTTACATGACTTTAGCAAATCAAGTCGCCCTGGTAACGGGCGCATCGCGTGGCATCGGCAAGGCGATTGCCCAGGAACTGGCGCGCCAGGGTGCGAAAGTGATCGGCACCGCCACCACCGAAGCCGGCGCGGAAGCGATTTCCGCCTACCTGGCCGAGATCGGCGCGGAAGCAGGCAAGGGCATGGTGCTGAATGTCACCAACGCCGAAGCGTGCTCGGCCATCCTGGACGACATCAGCAAGACTTATGGCGCGGTCGGCATCCTGGTCAACAACGCCGGCATCACCCAGGACCAGCTGGCCATGCGCATGAAGGATGAAGAGTGGGATAGCGTCATCGCCACCAACCTGACTTCGGTCGGCCGCCTGTCGCGCGGCGTGCTGCGCGGCATGATGAAGGCCAAGAGCGGCCGCATCATCAACATCACTTCGGTGGTGGCGTCGACCGGCAATCCGGGCCAGATCAACTACGCCGCCGCCAAGGCCGGCGTGGAAGGCATGACGCGCGCGCTGGCGCGTGAAATCGGCAGCCGCAACATCACTGTCAACAGTGTGGCGCCGGGCTTCATCGATACCGATATGACCAAGGCGCTGGGCGATGAGCAGCACGCCGCCTTGTTGACCCAGATTCCGCTGGCGCGCCTCGGCAAGCCGGAGGATATCGCCGCAGCCGTCGCCTTCCTGGCGTCGCCGCAAGCCGCTTATATTACCGGCACCACCTTGCATGTGAATGGCGGTATGTATGTAAACTGATGAGAATGGGCGTAAATCAAAGCCGATTCAAATCTTTTAGTAGTAATTTCGGTATATTTAGCAGCACTCATCGAAATTAGTTTTTCAGTGCGCAAACCTGATAAAATGCGCGCTTTCCGTAACAAACAAATGGAGCCATAACATGTCGGATATCGAACAACGCGTTAAGAAAATCGTCGCTGAACAACTGGGCGTCGCCGAAGCAGACATCAAAACCGAATCGTCGTTCGTTGACGATCTGGGCGCTGATTCGCTGGACACCGTTGAACTGGTGATGGCCCTGGAAGACGAGTTCGAAATGGAAATCCCTGACGAACAAGCAGAGAAAATCACCACCGTGCAGCAAGCGATCGACTACGCTACCGCTCACGTCAAGGCGTAATTTCTGCCCGATCGACTTTAGGAGAATCGCTTGAGAGGTTCTAAAAACCGTCGTGTTGTCATTACCGGCCTGGGCGCCGTGACTCCGATTGGCAATAACATTGCCGATACGTGGGCCGCAGCCGTCGAGGGTAAATCCGGTATTGCCACCATCACCAAGTTTGACGCAACAGCTTTCAGCACCCGCTTTGCCGGTGAAGTCAAAGGCTTCAACATCGAGGATTATATTTCCGCGAAAGAAGCCCGCCACATGGATACTTTCATCCATTACGGCATGGCGGCCGGCATCCAGGCTGTGCAAGACTCGGGCGTGGTTGTCACCGAAGAAAACGCCGACCGTATTGGCGTGATCGTCGGTTCCGGTATCGGCGGTCTGCCGATGATCGAAGAACAAAAGGAAGATTACGACAAGCGCGGTCCGCGCCGTATCTCGCCGTTCTTCGTGCCGGCCTCGATCATTAATATGATCTCGGGCAACCTGTCGATCAAGTACGGCATGCGTGGTCCTAACCTGTCGATCGTGACGGCCTGCACCACCGGCCTGCATTGCATCGGCGCTGCCGCGCGCATGATTGAGTACGGCGATGCCGACGTCATGGTGGCCGGTGGCGCTGAATCGACCGTGTCGCCGCTGGGTCTGGGCGGTTTCGCCTCGGCCAAGGCGCTGTCGTCCCGTAACGACGATCCGGCCACCGCTTCCCGTCCATGGGATGCGGACCGCGACGGCTTCGTGCTGGGCGAAGGTGCGGGCGTGATGGTGCTCGAAGAGTACGAACACGCCAAGGCGCGCGGCGCCAAGATCTATGCGGAAGTGCTCGGCTTTGGCATGAGCGCGGATGCGTATCACATGACCTCGCCTCTGGAAGATGGCAGCGGTGGCAGCAAGTCGGCGCAAGCCGCGCTGCGCGACGCCGGCATCAATCCGGACCAGGTGCAGTATGTGAATGCGCACGGTACCTCGACGCCGCAAGGCGACGTGGCGGAAGTGCAGGGCATCAAGCGCACTTTCGGCGACCACGCCAAAAAGCTGGTGGTCAATTCGACCAAGTCGATGACCGGCCACTTGCTGGGCGGCGCGGGCGGTCTGGAGTCGGTGTTTACGGTGCTGGCGGTACACCATCAGGTGTCGCCGCCGACCATCAACATCTTCAACCAGGATCCGGCATGCGACCTGGACTTTGTTGCCAACACGGCGCGCGACATGCAGATCGAGTATGCAGTCAAAAACTCGTTCGGCTTCGGCGGCACCAACGGCAGCCTGGTCTTCGGTAAAGTGTAAAAAAGTTTGAACCAATTCTCGTCTCGTCCTGTCCAATCAGGGTGAGCGAGAATTCGGCGCCGGCATTCGCCGGCGCCTGAATTGCCCGGCCTTGCGGCCGGCGCTTCCACGCAGTATCCCCCCAATTTTTATTCATGTGTTTGTGGTGCTGCCGTCATGTCGATCGCGGTGTCCGTCATCGTTCGCCCCTCGCGTGGCTTGCGCATTGCGCATGCCGGCCTGTGCTGTTGCGTGATGGCGTCCGCCGCTGCTTGCCCCGGCGTGGTGGCGCAGCTGTTGTGCCTGTTGGTCGGCATCGTGGCGTGGCTGGGCGGACGCCCGCCGGCTATTGCACGCCAGCTTGATATATCCGGTGTCGGCCAATTGCGGCTGGCGGTATACCAGCACAACGGCAGCGCGCTGCGCCTGCTGGGCGGCTCGACCTTATGGCCGCGCTTGCTGTTGCTGCGGCTGGTCGCCGCGGACGGCAAGGTGCAGGTGCTGGCGGTGCTGCCGGACAGCGTGGCGCCGCCGCAATGGCGCGCGTTGGCGCTGGCGTGCCGCGCGGCGGCGCGCACCGAAATAAACACACCGGCAGTGTGAACTTCTTGCAGCGGGCTAACTCTATAGCATATGACTATACGAATCGGCTGCGCTGCAGGCCATCGAGGAATGCAGGAGTGACGACAGAACGCGAGTGTGACCAATTGCTGGTCGAGCGGGTCCGCGATGGCGACAAGCAGGCGTTTGATATGCTGGTGGCGAAATACCAACGCCGGCTGATGCGCCTGTTGTCGCGTATCGTGCATGACCCGGCCGAGGCTGAGGACGTGGTGCAGGAAACCTTTATCAAGGCATACCGGGCGTTGCGGCATTTCCGCGGCGACTCGGCTTTCTACACCTGGCTGTACCGCATCGGCATCAATACCGCCAAGAACCACCTGGCGACGCAGGGGCGGCGCACGCTCACGTCTGCCGACGCCGATCATGAACAAGCCGAAGGATTTAACGATGGCGAGCATTTGCGCGACATCAATACGCCAGAGTCCATGCTGGCCAGCAAACAGATCGCCCAGACCGTCAACGCGGCCATGGACGCCTTGCCGGTGGACTTGCGTACCGCGATCGCCCTGCGCGAGATCGAAGGGCTGAGCTATGAGGAAATTTCCGACATCATGGCCTGTCCCATCGGCACCGTGCGCAGCCGCATCTTCCGCGCCCGCGAAGTCATCGCCGAAAAATTGAGGCCCCTGCTGGATATGCCGGTTGACAAGCGCTGGTAAGGCAGGAATGATGATGTTATTCGGCAACTTGAGATGGCGGGATAGCTATGGACACCGACAAAAAACTGCGTGAACATATCTCGGCACTGGCTGACGGCGCCTTGCCGGACAGCGAACGCGAGCTGACCCTGGCGGCGCTGAACACCAGCGCCGGGCAGGCCGCCTGGCGCGCCTATCACCTGACCGGCGACGTGCTGCGCAGCACGCCTGGCGGCGAACTCAGCGACGGCTTCAGCGCTCGCCTGGCGGCGCGGCTGGCGACCGAAGCGCCGTATGCGCCGGCGCCGGCGCCGGCCGCTATTGAAGATCAGCCCGCCGCCATCATTTTCCCCTAAGCCGGATCCCCTTATAATCTTTTGGCGCATACGGTGGAGCGAGTTTTCGCTTACCATGTGCTAGCCTCATGTCGCGCTTGCATACTGACTTTTGAAGAAGAGACCGATACTCCATGAAAAATAACTTCTCTGCTGGTGGTAAAACGCTGTCCGCGCTGGTGCTTGGCGCAAGCTTGTGGATGTCCCTGGGCATGTCGCCCGCCACGGCGGCCACGCCGGTCACCGGCGCCGTCATCGGCTTGCCGGACTTTGCCGACCTGGTCGACAGCGTCGGCCCGGCCGTGGTGAATATCCGCACCACCGAGCGTCTGAAGCAGGGCAAGGGCGCCGCCGGCATGGGCGACGATGATATGCAGGAACTGCTGCGCCGCTTCTTTGGCGGCGCCATTCCGCCGGGCGCGGTACCGAACGGCCGCTCGCCGCGCCGCCAGGCGCCGTCCGATGAGCCGGTACAACGCGGCGTCGGTTCCGGCTTCATTCTGTCGGCCGACGGCTATGTGATGACCAACGCGCACGTCGTCGATGGCGCCGACGAAGTATTCGTCACGCTGACCGACAAGCGCGAATTCAAGGCCAAGGTGCTGGGCGCCGACGCCAGTACCGACGTGGCCGTACTGAAAATCGAGGGCGAGAAGCTGCCGTTCCTGCAAATGGGCGATTCGGGCAAGATCCGCGCCGGTGAGTGGGTGATTGCCATCGGTTCGCCGTTCAACCTGGAAAACACGGTGACCGCCGGTATCATCTCGGCCAAGTCGCGCGACACCGGCGAATACCTGGCGCTGATCCAGAGCGATGTGGCGGTCAATCCGGGCAATTCGGGCGGTCCGCTGATCAATATGCGCGGCGAGGTGATCGGGATTAACTCGCAGATCGCCACGCTGTCGGGCGGCTCGAACGGCATTTCGTTCGCGGTGCCGATCAACGAAGCGATCCGCGTTTCCGAGCAACTGAAAAAAAACGGCAAGGTCACGCGCGGCCGCATCGGCGTGCAGATTGGTGAAGTCAGCAAGGAAGTGGCTGAGTCGCTGGGCCTGAAGAACGCGCAGGGCGCCGAGGTGGCGCTGGTGGAGCCGGGCGGTCCTGCCGACAAGGCCGGCGTCAAGGCGGGCGATATCATCCTGAAATTTAACGGCACGGTGGTCAACAAGTCGTCGGACCTGCCGCGCCTGGTGGGCGACAGCCCGCTCGACACCAAGGGTTCGGTGACCGTGTGGCGCAAGGGCGCCGAGCTGACGCTGCCGGTGACGGTGGTTGAGCTGGACGCTGACAAGGGCGCCAAGGCGGCCAAGGGCAAGGGCGGCAAGCCGGCGCCGGAAGTTGCCAAGGCCAATGCGCTGGGCCTGAAGGTGATCGACCTGAGCGCCGATCAGAAAAAAGAGCTGGGCGTGGATGGCGGCGTGCTGGTGGATTCGGTGGAAGGCGTGGCGGCCAATGCCCAGCTGGAAGAGGGCGATGTGCTGCTGCAGTTGAATAACACCGAAATCAAGAGCGCCAAGCAGTTCAACGAGCTGGTGGCCAAGCTGGATCCGAAGAAGGCGTCGGTGGTGTTGGTGCGCCGCGATGACTCGACCCGCTTCATCTCGCTGCGCCCAAGCGCGAAGTAAAGGCGTGCCGCGCCGCCGGTCACCGGCCGGCGGCGCGGCGGTTCCACATGCATTTCACCTTGTATTCGCGCAGTTATTGCCATTTATGCCAGGACATGCTGGACGCGCTGATGCGTCTCCAGCCGCCGGGCCAGACCTTTACCGTCGATGTCATCGATATCGACCAGTCTGACGATCCGGCCTTGCTGGCCAAATACGACGAACTGGTGCCCGTGCTGTTCGCCGATCTGGCCCAGCCGGCGCTGTGTCACTACTTCCTGGACGAAGCCCAGGTCCGTAAAGTGCTGAAAACCTAAGCTAAGTGCATGCCCCATGGCATAAATCGGGCTTTCCACTCTGAAATCCGGTAAAATGCCCGGGTAAAGTATATTTCCACAAGGCGCTCGCCAGGGCTTCGCCCCGTTCGGAGCGCTTTTTTGTATTGTGGGCTCGTCGTGTCAAACCCGTTTTTGAATATTTGTTAATGAACAACATACGCAACTTCTCCATCATCGCCCACATCGACCACGGCAAATCGACGCTGGCTGACCGCATCATTCAGCTGTGCGGCGGCCTGTCCGACCGCGAGATGGAGGCGCAAGTGCTCGATTCGATGGATCTGGAACGCGAGCGCGGCATTACCATCAAGGCGCAAACCGCCGCCCTGCAATACAAGGCCCGTGACGGCATCGTCTACAACCTGAACCTGATCGATACGCCCGGTCACGTCGACTTCTCGTACGAAGTGTCGCGTTCGCTGTCGGCGTGCGAAGGCGCGCTGCTGGTGGTTGACGCTTCGCAAGGCGTGGAAGCCCAGACCGTGGCCAACTGCTACACCGCGCTCGACCTGGGCGTGGAAGTGGTGCCGGTGCTGAACAAGATCGACTTGCCGAACGCCGATCCGCCGAACGCCATCCAGGAAATCGAAGACGTGATCGGCATCGAAGCCGGCGACGCCGTGCAGTGCTCGGCCAAGACCGGCCTGGGCGTGGAAGACGTGCTGGAATCGATCATCGCCAAAGTGCCGCCACCGAAGGGTGATCCGGCCGCACCGCTGCAGGCGCTGATCGTCGACTCGTGGTACGACGCCTATGTGGGCGTGGTGATGCTGGTGCGCGTGGTCAACGGCACGCTGAAACCGAAAGAAAAAATCAAACTGATGGCGACCGACTCGCTGCAACTGGTGGAAGACGTCGGCGTGTTCTCGCCGCGCTCGTTCTCGCTGCCGCAACTGTCGGCCGGCCAGGTGGGCTTCGTCATCGCCGGCATCAAGGAACTGAAGGCCGCCAAAGTGGGCGACACCATCACCCACGCGCTGCATGGCGCCGCCGCGCCGCTGCCGGGCTTCAAGGAAGTCCAGCCACAGGTGTTCGCCGGTCTGTTCCCGGTCGAGGCCAACCAGTACGACGCACTGCGCGACTCGCTGGAAAAACTGAAACTGAACGACGCCGCGCTGATGTACGAGCCGGAAGTATCGCAGGCGCTGGGCTTCGGCTTCCGCTGCGGCTTCCTCGGCCTGCTGCACATGGAGATCGTGCAGGAACGTCTCGAACGCGAGTTCGACATGGACCTGATCACCACCGCGCCAACCGTGGTCTACGAGGTTGAGCTGCGCGATGGTTCCGTCATCAAGGTCGACAATCCGTCGCGCATGCCGGACACCACCAAGATCAACGAGATCCGCGAGCCGATCGTTACCGTCAACCTGTACATGCCGCAAGAGTACGTCGGCTCGGTGATTACGCTGTGTATCGGCAAGCGTGGCGTGCAGATGGACATGAGTTACCACGGCCGCCAGGTCAAGCTGGTCTACGAAATGCCGATGGGCGAGATCGTGCTGGACTTCTTCGACAAGCTGAAGTCGACCTCGCGCGGCTACGCTTCGATGGACTACGAGTTCAAGGAATACCGCACCGCCGACGTGGTCAAGGTCGACATGCTGATCAACGGCGAGAAGGTTGATGCGCTGGCGATCATCGTCCACCGCTCGAATTCGGCTTACCGTGGCCGCCAAGTGGCCGCCAAGATGCGCGAACTGATTCCGCGCCAGATGTTCGACGTGGCGATTCAGGCCGCCATCGGTGTCAACGTCATTTCGCGTGAAAACGTCAAGGCATTGCGCAAGAACGTGCTGGCCAAGTGCTACGGCGGCGACGTCAGCCGCAAGAAGAAACTGCTGGAGAAGCAAAAGGCCGGTAAAAAACGCATGAAGCAAGTGGGCTCGGTTGAGATTCCACAAGAAGCATTCCTGGCAATCTTACAAGTGGACGAGAAATGAGCCTGCAAGTCATTTTAGGGAACTTCGCATTAATCCTGTTCGTGCTGATGGTCATCACCGGCGTGATCTGGTGTCTGGACGTGTTTTACCTCGCCAAGCAGCGCCGTGCCGCCGCCGACCGCGCGCTGGCCGAGTACGACGCCCGCAACGCCAAGGCCACCGCCGATGGCATCAAGCTGGACAACCAGGGCAAGCGCGCCGAGATGGAAGCCAGCATCATTCGCCAGCCGACCTGGATCGAATACTCGGGCAGCTTCTTCCCGGTGATCGCGCTGGTGTTCTGCCTGCGTTCGTTCCTGTATGAGCCGTTCAAGATTCCATCGTCGTCGATGGTGCCGACCCTGCTGGTAGGCGATCTGATTCTGGTGAACAAGTTCACCTACGGCATTCGTCTGCCGGTGCTGAACAAGAAAATCATCCAGATCAACGACCCGCAGCGCGGCGACGTGATGGTGTTCAAATATCCGATGGATATGAGCCAGGATTACATCAAACGCGTGATCGGCGTGCCGGGTGATAAAATCACGTATGAAAACAAGCGCTTAACCGTCAATGGCGTGGAAGTGAAGTACACCGCGCTGGACGATTACCTGGAAGACGAAAAGCTTGTGTATAACAAGCAGTTCGAGGAAAACCTGAGCGGCGTCAGCCATCGGATCCTGAACAACGCTGCCGCGCCGACCTACAACCGCGATAATGTGCTGCCGTTCCCGCATAATGATGCCTGCACCTACCGCTATGAAGGCTTTACCTGCACAGTTCCAGCAGGCAACTACTTCATGATGGGCGACAACCGCGACAACAGTGCGGACAGCCGCTACTGGGGCTTTGTGCCGGATAAGAACATTGTCGGTAAGGCATTCTTTGTCTGGATGAACCTGGGAAATCTGCGCCGTATCGGTAGCATCCATTAAAAGGGACTAAGATGCACAAACGACAGCAGGGGATTTCGCTGGTAGGCTTGATCGTGGTGCTGGCGGCGCTGGGCTTCGTGCTGATGCTGGGCCTGAAGATTGTGCCGACCTACATGGAATACCGCGCGATCAAGAACGCCATCGCCACCGCCAAGGCCACCGGCGGCGGCGTGATCGAGATCCAGAAGTCGTTTGACGCCAGCGCCACCGCCAGCTACATCAGTTCGATCAGCAGCCGTGACCTGATCATTGAAAAAAACAACGGCGAGACCGATATCAGTTTCGCCTACGAGAAGAAAATCCCGCTGGTCGGACCGGCCAGCCTGCTGCTTGAGTATGAAGGCACCACCGCCAAAAGTGGCGCCACACCCGCGAAAACCGAATAAAGAACCGATCACATAATGAATCTCCAGTTATTGCAAACTCGTTTAGGCTACACGTTCCAGGATGCTGGTCTTTTGCAGCAGGCCTTGACGCACCGTAGCCACAGCAGTGTGCATAATGAGCGGCTGGAATTCCTGGGCGACTCCATCCTCAACTGCGTGGTGGCGTCCATTCTGTACGATCGTTATCTGGATATCGACGAAGGTGACCTGTCGCGTCTGCGCGCCAACCTGGTCAAGCAGCAGTCGCTGTTCGAAATCGCCCAGAAGCTGGAGCTGTCGCAGTTCCTGCGCCTGGGGGAGGGCGAGCTGAAATCGGGCGGCTTCCGCCGGCCGTCGATCCTGGCCGATACGCTGGAAGCACTGCTCGGCGCCATCTTCCTCGATGGCGGCTTCGAGCCGGCGCGTACCGCGATCCGCTCGTTCTACATCCCGATCCTGGATTCGGTCGATCCGCAAACGCTGGGCAAGGACGCCAAAACGCTGCTGCAGGAATTCCTGCAGGCGAAGAAAATCTCGCTGCCGCTGTACAACGTGATCGCCACCCATGGCGCCGCGCACAGCCAGGAGTTCGAGATTGAATGCCTGGTGCCCAAGCTCGGCATCCAGGTGTTTGGCCGTGGCGGCAGCCGCCGCGCCGGCGAACAGGCGGCCGCCAAGCTGGCCCTGGCCGCCGCCGAGCTGGCCGTGCAGAAAACCCCGGCCACCGCCCGCAAGTCCAAGCCGCGCGCCGCCCAGCTCAAGCTGGCCGGCATTGCCACCGTGCAGAGCAGCGACGCACCGTCGCCGTCTGCCAAGGCCGCCAACAAATAAAAGAGAATTACCATGACAACCGAAACGACCTCCGCCAGCAACTACCGTTGCGGCTATATCGCCATTGTGGGCCGCCCTAACGTCGGCAAGTCCACCCTGATGAATACGCTGATTGGCGCCAAGGTCAGCATCACCTCGCGCAAGGCGCAGACCACGCGCCACCGCATCACCGGCATCCAGACCTATGACGACGCGCAGTTCATCTACGTCGACACGCCTGGCTTCCAGACCCGCCACGCCAATGCGCTGAACAAGACGCTCAACAAAACCGTCACCAACACGCTGATTTCGTCGGACCTGATCCTGTTCGTCATCGAAGCGGGCACCTTCGGCCCGGCCGACCAGCAAGTGCTGGACCTGCTGCCGACCGAAGTGCCGGTAGTCCTGGTGATCAACAAGGCCGACCGCGTGAAAGACAAAGCCGCGCTGATGCCGTTTGCGCAGCAGGTTGCCGCCAAGTTCAACTTCGCCGCCATCGTGCCGGTATCGGCCAAGCTGCGCTTCCAGCTGGATGGCCTGGAAAAGGAACTGAAACGCCTGCTGCCGGAGAACGAAGCGATCTTCGGACCGGACGACATCACCGACCGCAGCGAGAAGTTCATGGCGTCGGAAATCGTGCGCGAAAAGCTGTTCCGCTTTGTCGGCGACGAGCTGCCGTACACCAGCACCGTGCTGATCGAACAATTCGAGCAGGAGGGCGACCTGCGCCGTGTGTTTGCCGCCATCCTGGTGGAACGCGATACGCACAAGTCCATGATCATCGGTAACAAGGGTGCTCGCCTGAAGGAAGTGTCGACGCAAGCGCGTCTGGACATGGAAAAGCTGTTCGGCGGCCCGGTGTACCTGGAGATCTGGGTCAAGGTCAAATCCGGCTGGGCAGATAACGAAGCGGGTCTGCGCGCTTACGGCTACGAGTAATCCCTCACCAGCATGTCCTCCACGCCAGACGCCACCCTGGAAGCGCCGCAAGCTGCGGCGCCGGTGGCTGCTGCGCCAGCCGCACCCGCAGCACCAGCCGCACCCTCTGCACCAGCCACGCCGAAGCGCCCGCGCGCGCCGTCGCGTGAGCGCACCATCGGCACCAAGGTCGCCGGCCAGCCGGCCTTCGTCCTGCACAGCTATCCCTACAAAGAAACCAGCCTGATTATCGACCTGTTCACGCGTGACTTCGGCCGCGTGGCCTTGATCGCCAAGGGCGCCAAGCGGCCGCACTCGCAACTGCGCGGCGTGCTGCAAACCTTCCAACCGCTGTCCAGCAGCTGGGTCGGCAAATCCGAACTGCGCACGCTGACCGACGCCGAGTGGGTGGGCGGCATGCTGCCGCTGGAGAAAACCGCGCTGCTGTGCGGCTTCTACCTGAACGAACTGCTGGTCAAGCTGCTGGCGCGCGACGACGCCCACCCGGCCTTGTTCGACCATTACGTCTCCACGCTCAACCAACTGGCGCACAACGAGCCGGCCTCCATCGTCTTGAGAAAATTCGAACGGGCCTTACTTAAAGAGACAGGCGTCGCCGCCGATCTGGCGCGCTGCGTGGAAACGCGGCGCGCGGTGCAGGCAGACGTAACCTATGTCGTCGATCCCGAGCGCGGCCCGCGTCCCGAACGCGCCGCCGATCCGTGGCCGCGCGTGGCCGGCAAGACGCTGCTCGACATGGAATGTGAAAATTACGAAGACATCGCTACGCAAGCCCAAAGCAAGCAGCTGATGCGCTTCCTGGTCGCGCACCACCTGAATGGCGCGCCGTTGAACACCCGCCAGATCCTCATCGATCTGTCCCAGTTATAAGAGAAAAAACAATGAGCTTCCTGCAACCGTCCGGCACCATCATCGACCTTGGCGTGAACATCGACCACGTTGCGACCCTGCGCAACGCGCGCGGCACTAAATACCCGGACCCGATCCGCGCCGCGCTGCTGGCCGAGCAGGCAGGCGCCGACTGCATCACGCTGCACCTGCGCGAAGACCGCCGCCACATCAAGGACGCAGACGTCATCGCGCTGGCGCCGCAGCTGATCACCCGCATGAACCTGGAAGCCGCCGTCACGCAGGAAATGGTCGACTTCGCCTGCCAGATCAAGCCGGCCGACGTCTGCCTGGTGCCGGAAAAACGTACCGAAGTCACCACCGAAGGCGGCCTCGATGTCGCCGGCAACTTCAACGCCGTCGAGCGCGCGGTCAAGCAGCTGCAAGCCGAAGGCATCCGCGTCAGCCTGTTCATCGACGCCGAAGAAGCGCAGATGGATGCCACCGCCGCCCTCGGCGCGCCGGTGATCGAACTGCACACCGGCCGCTACGCCGACACCGAAGGCGCCGAGCAGGCGGCCGAGCTGGAACGCATCCATCGTGGCGTGCTGTATGGCGTCGGCAAAGGCCTGAAGGTCAATGCCGGCCATGGCCTGCACTACACCAACGTGCAGGCGATTGCCGCAATTCCGGAAATCGCCGAACTGAATATCGGCCACGCCATCGTCGCGCACTCGGTGTTCGTCGGCTGGGAAAACGCCGTGCGCGAAATGAAGGCCATCATGGTTTCTACACGTATTGGACGCGCATCGTGATTTACGGCATTGGCACCGACATCTGCAAAATCCCGCGTATTGAAACGGCGCTGGCCAAGCATGGCGACCGCTTTGCGAAGAAGATCCTCGGCCCGCAGGAGATGGAGAAGTATTTGGCGCGCAAGGCCAAGCATCCGGTGCGCGGCATTCGCTTCGTGGCGACCCGTTTCGCCGCCAAGGAAGCCTTCGCCAAGGCCATCGGCCTGGGCATCCGCATGCCGATGACCTGGACCAGCGCGCAGATGCTGAATCATCCGAGCGGCAAGCCGATGATTGTCTGCAGCGGTGCACTGAAAGAATTCATGGACAAGAACAAACTGTCGGCCCAGGTGACCGTCAGCGACGAGGCGGAATATGCCGTCGCCTTCGTCATCGTGGAGCAGGAAAAGTGACTGAAGAAGTAAGCGATCCGCGTGAACAAGTACTAGCCACCGTTGCCAAGCTGCCCAATCTGCCGGGCGTGTACCGCTATTTCGACGCCGAGGACAAGGTGCTCTACGTCGGCAAGGCGCGCGACCTGAAGAAACGCGTATCGAGCTACTTCCAGAAGAACCTGGCCAGCCCGCGCATCGCCATGATGGTCGAGCGCATCGCGCGGCTGGAAACCACCGTCACACACAGCGAAGCGGAAGCGCTGATCCTTGAGAATAACCTGATCAAGGCACTGGCGCCGCGCTTTAACATCCTGTTCCGCGACGATAAATCGTATCCGTATTTGAAGATTACCGGCGGCGATGCGCCGCGCATGGTCTACTACCGCGGCGCGGTCGACAAGAAGAACCAGTACTTCGGGCCTTTCCCCAGCTCGTGGGCGGTCAAGGAATCGATGCAGATTTTGCAGAAGGTATTCCAGATCCGCACCTGCGAGGAGAGCGTCTACGCCAACCGCACGCGCCCCTGCCTGCTGCATCAGATCGGCCGGTGCAGCGCGCCGTGCGTCGATTTGATCAGCAAGGAAGACTACAAGCTCGATGTCGACAACGCCGCGCGCTTCCTGCGCGGCCGCCAGTCCGAAGTGCTGGCCGACCTTGAGCAGAAAATGCATGGCTACGCGGCCGAGCTCAAATTCGAGCAGGCAGCGTCGGTGCGCAACCAGATCCAGTCGCTGTCGCGCGTGCTGCACCAGCAAAGCATGGAGACCACCGGCGACGCTGACGTCGACATCATCGCGGTGCTGGTGCAGGGCGGGCGCGCCTGCGTCAACCTGGCGATGGTGCGCGGCGGCCGTCACCTGGGCGACCGCGCCTACTTCCCGACCCACGTCAGCGATGCCGAGGCGATTGCCGAAGATCCGATCGAAGTCGAGGTGCTGGCCGCCTTCCTGGCGCAGCACTACGCCGACAAGTTCATCCCCGGCACGCTGATCCTGAACATCGAATTCAATCACCCGGCGCTGATCCAGGCCTTGCAGGAGCAGTGCGGCCACCGCATCAACCTGATCTTCCAGCCACAGGACCAGCGCCGCAAATGGCTGGAGCTGGCGCAGAAGGGCGCCGAGATCTCGCTGGCGCGGCTGCTGTCGGAGCAGGGCTCGCAGCAATCGCGCACGCGCGCGCTGGTCGAGGCCTTGCAGCTGGAGCCTGAAGACATCGACGCGCTGCGCATCGAGTGCTTCGACATCTCGCACACGCAGGGCGAGGCCACACAAGCTTCGTGCGTGGTGTTCCATCACCACCAGATGCAGAATGGCGAATACCGGCGCTACAACATCAACGACATCACGCCGGGCGATGATTACGCCGCCATGCGGCAGGTGCTGTTCCGCCGTTACGAGAAGGTGGCCAACGGCGACGGCGTGATGCCGGACGTGGTGCTGATCGACGGCGGCAAGGGCCAGATCGAAATGGCGCGCCAGGTGTTCGCCGAACTGGGGCTGGATATCAGCCTGATCGTCGGCGTCGCCAAAGGGGAAGGGCGGCGCGTTGGCCTGGAGACGCTGATGTTCGTCGATGGCCGGCCGTCGCAGGAGCTGGGCAAGGAATCGGCGGCGCTGATGCTGGTAGCGTTGATCCGCGACGAGGCGCACCGCTTCGCCATCACCGGCATGCGCGCCAAGCGCGCCAAAACGCGCCAGACCTCGCGCCTGGAGGAAATCGAAGGCATCGGCGCCAAACGCCGGCAACGCCTGCTGGCGCGCTTCGGCGGCCTGCGCGGCGTGGTCAACGCCAGCGTCGAAGATCTGAAAACAGTTGAAGGCATTTCCAGCGCCCTGGCCGAGGAAATCTACAAGCAATTGCATTGATGGCGGCGGCAGGTGCAACGGTGCTGGTTTAATGCGCGGGGTCAAGGTAGACTAGCGGCGCATTATAAAATTTCATCGCCGCACATCACTTTTAGCTTATGCCCTTCAATATTCCGATACTGTTGACCTGGTTGCGCGTTGCGCTGATTCCGCTGGTGGTGGGCGTCTACTACCTTCCCACCACGATGCTCCCGGTAGCAGATCAGAATCTGGCGGCCACACTGGTGTTCATCGTGGCCGCCGTCACCGACTGGTTCGACGGCTTCCTGGCCCGGCGCTGGAATCAGACCTCGGCCTTCGGCGCCTTCCTCGACCCGGTGGCCGACAAGCTGATGGTGGCCGGCGCCTTGCTGGTGCTCGTGCAGCTGGACCGCGCCAATGCCGTGCTGTCCTTCATCATCATCGGCCGCGAGATCGCCATTTCCGCGCTGCGCGAATGGATGGCGCAGATTGGCGCCTCCAAATCGGTGGCGGTCAGTTCGCTGGGCAAGATCAAGACCACGGCGCAGATGATGGCCATCCCGCTGCTGCTGTTCCATGACGTGCTGTGGGGCGCGGTTGACACCCAGTTCTGGGGCTCACGCCTGCTGGAAGTGGCGGCGGTGCTGACCGTGTGGTCGATGTTCTACTATCTGCGTCTGGCATGGCCGCTGATCAAGGAAAAATCGGGCCAAATCTAACCGTATAAACAATATTTTCATTTGGCATTGACAGGCTCTGTAGATCCTCTATAATGCTGGCCTGTTGTTGATGACAACGCAGCAAAGCGGGAGTAGCTCAGTTGGTAGAGCGCAACCTTGCCAAGGTTGAGGTCGAGAGTTCGAGACTCTTCTCCCGCTCCAAACGAAGTCATCAGAAACAAGTAGTACTAGCAAAAACAGCAGTCACCTGCTAAGATGCTGGACTCGAAATGCGGGAGTAGCTCAGTTGGTAGAGCGCAACCTTGCCAAGGTTGAGGTCGAGAGTTCGAGACTCTTCTCCCGCTCCAGTTTCTTCGGAAATTGGCTGGCGTAGTAAAATTAGCAACACTCCAAGCGGGAGTAGCTCAGTTGGTAGAGCGCAACCTTGCCAAGGTTGAGGTCGAGAGTTCGAGACTCTTCTCCCGCTCCAGAATTCTGGATTGCAGCGCGTAACCCCGCTGTGGTCTTGCAGTAAAAAGTTTCCTCTGGCGAGGTAGCAAAGCGGTTATGCAGCGGCCTGCAAAGCCGTCTAGGTCGGTTCGACTCCGATCCTCGCCTCCAAAGCTCCATGCGGGAGTAGCTCAGTTGGTAGAGCGCAACCTTGCCAAGGTTGAGGTCGAGAGTTCGAGACTCTTCTCCCGCTCCAGTATTGAAGAAGGGCAGCCCAGTGGGCTGCCCTTTTTGCGTTTGGGCCGGGGGATCACCAACGTCTGTTTTCGCCGCAGGCGGTGTGAAAACCCGAGTTGCTATGCCGTGAATGGCTAAGCCAGGACTTCCGCCGCCAGGAGCGCCACAATTGTTCACCAGGGTGGAATCAGACGCTTGTACAATTAGTTCACACAAATCAATCAAAGGACAAGGCATACCCGTTCAGCTCGTTGACCAAGTCCCCCTTTCTGCCACACGCCATTTTCCATATTGGGGTGCTGCTCGCGCAAACCGAACTACAATTTTATGTCTTTAAGTTTTCTTTTCGTATTGCAAACAATCGTTTGCTTGAAGAACTATGCGAGTCGGGTGCTGATCCCGCGCAAACTGATTTACCTGATGCTTTTCCTTGGCTTTGTTCCAGCCACGACGGCATCTGGCTCGACCTCGGTTGCGCGTGGTCATGAGACTGCCCGTCCGCTCATTGATTGGTTGCATACCAGTTGGACTGCGCGTGAGGGGGCACCGCCCAATATCACCGGTATCGTTCAAACGCCAGACGGCTGGATTTGGGTCAGCAGCGCCTCCAGCTTATACAAGTTCGATGGCGTACGGTTTCTGCGGGTTTCAGGATCTGAAGCGCCGTTATCCTCGTACATTAGTACCATTGGCGTTCTACGAGATGGGCGGCTCTGGGTCGGTTATGCCCAGGGTGGGATCAGCTTGCTGGAAGGCGGCAAGATGCGGCATTTGAACTCAGGCCAGGATAATCTGCCGCTGCCACCAACATACGATGTGGCATTGGACGCTTCGGGTCTGCTCTGGCTGGGTACGCAAGCAGGACTTTATTACTTTGACACGCAATGGCGGCCGGTCGCTGCTGCAATGGGGTTTCCGGGCGGGCGCGTGCACTCCATGCTGCTTGACCGAAGCGATGTGCTTTGGGTGCGCTGCGAAGCCGGCTTATTCGCACTGCCACGCGGGAGTCGGAAGTTCCTTCAGAAATCGGCCCGCACCGGCCTGGGTAAATTGGTGCAGCACCCGGATGGGAGTATATGGACGAACAGCGACGACCTTACTGGTGTCGTGTCAGTAACGATTGATGGTTCTGGACGTCTTCAAAAGCTAAACAGCGTTGCGTTAATAACCGCGTTCCTGTTCGATCATGAGGGCAATCTATGGACCAATGCCGAGGGCGTCAAACGGTTCAAGGTTGCGGAAGTGGATACTGCAGTACAGCAGACAGAACTTGAGCAAGGATTGAGTGGCAGTCGTGTATCCGCCTTGCTGCAGGACCGGGAGAAGAACCTTTGGGTGGTCACTGAGGGCGGCCTGGATCGTTTCACTGAGCCGCGCCTCCGTCCTTTGGCTTTGCCAGAGTACAGTGTGTTTGGTGGGCGGCCGATTGCCGGTGGCCCAAACGGCAGCGCGTTCGTCAATGGATCGCTGGTCGCTTCGGCCGCCGCCAAGCCGCAGCCCATTGCACCTGACTACAAAAAGTTGACGGTCAATTTATATCGCGCGCCCGACGGTACCTTGTGGGGTGGCGGTGATGGTTTCTGGACGCTTGATTCAACCGGAATACACGAACTTGCACTTCCTGATGGTATTCCAAAGCCCTTTGTTAATGCCATTGCCCAGGATCGTGCAGGCGATCTCTGGATCAGCTTAGGGCGGAATGGTTTATACAAATGGAGAGCGGGGCACTGGTCGACGCCTCATGGCATCGACAGCAAAGGTCGCTCGGTTTTATCCATCAAGGCCGATGCGCTGGGCCGGATCTGGTTGGGGCTGATTGGTGGCCGCGTCGCCGTGGTCGACAAAGATGAGGTAAAGTGGTTTGATCATCAGAATGGATTGAACATCGGGACGGTGGCGCAGATTGTGCCGACGGACAGTGGCGTGTGGTTCGGTGGAGAGAACGGGATCCGGTATTTCGACGGTCGTCGCTTTGTCCCCCTCATTGGCAAGGGTGGCGAGCTCTTCACGGGCAGTACCGGGCTGGCATTTGGCCGCGATGGAACCTTGTGGATCAACGGTAGTGCTGGCATTTCAAGTGTTGCGTCCACTGAAGTGACGCGCGCCATGGCCGGCTCAGGCAACGCAGTAAGCTTTCGTCGATTGGATTACCGCGATGGTGTTCGTGGGGGAACGCATCCGCAAATCCCGATTCCTTCGGTCGCTACCAGCGATGACGGCACGTTGTGGTTCTCAAACACCGGTGGGGTCTACGCTATTGGCCCAGGCACGTTATCTTTTAATACCGTCATTCCGCCGGTGTTGATTACGCGGTTGCGATCGGGGGCGAAAGAATTTCCATTGGTTGATGGATCGCTGATCTCAGCGGGAACTGACACGCTGCAACTGGATTTTACGGCGTTGTCATACCAGGCTCCCGAGCGGATGGAGTTTCGTTACCGCCTGGAAGGGGTAGACCGCGAGTGGCGCGACAGCACTGGAAACCGCACGGCGAACTACACAAATCTCGGACCGGGTCATTATACGTTTCGCGTTGTAGCGTCGAATAATGACGGGGTTTGGAACAACCAAGGCGCGACGATTTCATTCACCATTGAGCCGCTGCCGACGCAAACCTGGTGGTTTAAGCTGTTATGCGCGCTGGCGATTCTGGCGATCCTTGCGGCCTTGTATAGCTGGCGCACGCGCCGTATCAGCAGGCGGTATATCGAGCTTTTGCAGGAACGCATCGCTGAACGTGAGCGTATTGCGCGGGCGTTACACGATACGTTGATGCAAACCATGCAAGCCATGCTGATGCGTTTCGGGACAGCGACGAAACGCTTGCCGTCCGAAGATTCGACGCGAGCGACCATGGAAGAGCTGCTCGATGAGGCTTCTGACGCAATGACGATGGCCCGGGACGAGGTACATGATTTGCGCGCAGGGCCGATTCAGGACGGGGTCAATATCGAACACGCCCTCGCGCAGTTTGGATATTCTTTTCAGGAGCAATTGAAGATTCAATTCAAGATCAAGGTTGTCGGCAACGTTAGACCTTTGACCGCCTTTGCCTGGCAGGAGATATCGGCTGTAGCACGGGAAGCGATGTTTAACGCTTTCATACACGCCCATGCAAAGAACATCGAAGTTAATATTGTCTATGGCCTGCGCCGCTTCAAATTATCGGTTTGCGATGACGGAACAGGCATTGATGAAACAGTACTGCGAGAGGGGAGCCGTCGTGGTCACTGGGGCTTGCCCGGCATGCGAGAAAGGGCAATCGTTTTGGGAGGCTGCGTGACTTTATTGAGTAGCCGGGAACGAGGAACCCAAGTCCAACTCTCAGTGCCGCACCACAGCGCATACGCCAAGCGAGAAACATGGAGCCACTACAAAACATGACTAAAGACTCTATCGGCGTTGCTGTCGCGCTGTTGGTGCTTGCCGCCTGTGGCACCGCCACTGCGGCATCGACCGCCACCTGCGCCGCCGTCTACAAGCCGCCTGCGGCGACGCCGCCAGCGGGAACCACGTTTTGCACCAACCTGTCCACCGCTCCCGACGCCAGCGGCAACGGTCGTGAAAACGGCAAGACCTGCCGCGCACGCACGGCCGTCGATATCGTCAAGGACATGGGGCAGGGCTGGAATCTCGGCAATACGCTGGACGCTTTCGGCAATACGGCGAACCCGCTCGCCGACGAAACCTACTGGGGCAATCCGAAGACCACCAAGGCCATGATCGACACCGTGCGCAAGGCTGGCTTTACCACGTTGCGCCTGCCGGTCAGCTGGGACGACCACATGAGCGGCGCCGCGCGCACCATCGATCCGGCCTGGATGAACCGGGTCGAGGAAGTGGCGAAGTACGCGCTCGACAACGGCATGGCGGTGATCGTCAACATCCACCACAACAACGGCTGGGAAGCGCCGACGCTCGCCAACGAGGCCGGCGCCAAGGACACGCTGACCAAGCTGTGGACGCAGATCGGCGAGCGCTTCAACAAATATGACCAGCACATCACGTTCGAGGTGATGAACGAGCCGCGCGTGGCACCCGGCGGCGTCGACGACTGGACCGGCAAGGCCGAGTACTACGACGTGCTGAACCGCCTGAATGCCACGGCATTGGCGGCGATCCGCGCCACCGGCGGCAACAACGCTCGCCGGCTGGTGATGATCCCATCGTACGCAGCGGCGCCGGACGACGCCCAGCTCAACCTGCTGGTGCTGCCGTCCGACCCCATGATCGCACTGTCCAGCCACGCCTACCGTCCGTGGAATTTCGCCGGCGACCAGAAAGGCACCAGCATCTTCGCCGGCCAGGCCGAATTCGACCAGCTGTTCAGTCGCCTGAACACGAAATACGTGGCGAAGGGCATTCCGGTGGTGATCGGCGAATGGGCGTCGACGGACAAGGGCAACGCGGCCGAGCGCGTCAAGCACGCCATGGCGTTCGTCCAAGGCGCGACGAAGTATGGCATGCCGACCGTGTGGTGGGACAACGGCAACAACACGCGGTCGGCGACCTCGACTGACGTGATGGCGCTGCTGGATCGCTCCAACAACACCTGGCCGCACCAGGACATCAACGACGCGATCTTCTGCGCAGCGCAGCGCTGACCAGCACAGCGCTTTGGCGGGGCATCTCCAAACCGCGAGGTTCTATCGCTTAATTTTGCAGGCGAAGTGGATCGCTGTGCGTCACCACCCAGTCGGAAATTATCTTGAGTGCCGTCGGCGCGATTGTCTCTTCGATCTCGCCGTATTCGGCTGGCGTTCCCAGCTTGGCGGTCTGGAACAGGTGGTTGAGATTTGGTAGTTCGGCGACCGTGGCCCTTGAATTGCCTTGCAGAGCCGCGCTGATCTGACTCAGGTTCTCTTCGGCCGGCACCTGCAGATCGCGGCTGCCATTGAGCGCGAGCACCGGTGTCTTCACCTGGCGCAGCGCCGGGATGGGGTCGTAAGCGAAGGCTTCGCGCGCCCAGGGGCTGGTCGTCATCGTGACCAGCGCATCGGCACTCGCGGCCGGAATGATCTGCTCGGCAACCGCTTCGGCAACGTCGGTCTTGGCGACGACCAGCGCCTGCTGTTCGCTTTTGGCGACCGCCAGGTCAGCGTATAACTTGTCGAAAAAGGCCAATCTGCGCGCGATGTCGGCCTCCGGGGTCCCGGACGCTTTGGCGATCCTGGCAGTCTGCAGCCGCAACAACTGCCCAATCCGTATACCGGGCGCGGCCATCAGGACCACGAACTGCACCGACGGATCGCGTACCGCCAGCATCGGCGCCACGGCGCCCCCCTCCGAATGGCCAACCAGGCCGACGCGGTCGGCCGCGATCGCCGGGTGCGACCGCACAAATCGGAGCGCCGCTTCGGCGTCGGCGGCGAACTCGGCGATGGTGGCGGTCGCATAGCTGCCGGTCGACTCACCAACGCCGCGCTTGTCATACCGCAGGACGGCGATACCGCGACGATTGAGCGCATCGGCCAGCACCAGGAAGACCTTGTGGCCCATCACCTCTTCGTCGCGTGTCTCGGGGCCGGATCCGCAGATCAGGACGACCGCTGGGAAAGGGCCGTCGCCATCGGGAATGGTAAGGGTGCCGGCGAGCTTGATGCCTGCGCGCTCGTTGGCGAAGTTCACCGCTTCTTGCCGGTAGGGACGTGGCCCGGCGGCGATCGCCTCTTCTTGCGGCCGCCTGGCGGGCGCCAGGGCCGCCGCCCGGCTGGTCATCCTGGACAGGATCAGCGCGAGCGTCTGTCCTTGGGTCCAGGTGCCGGCCCAGCCGTTCTTCTCGGCGTTCCAGGTTCCAGCAAAGCTGCCGCCGATGGAGGTGATCGTGAAGCTGAAATGATCGGCGTCGATGGCGACCTTGTCGGCAGGCATGACGGCGCTGCCCTGATCCGGACTTTCGAGCGTCGCGCCATACTGGCCGCCGGCATCTTTCGTGACATGCACGATGATGTGGAGTTGACCCGCCAGCAGTCCGCTCCAGTCGCCTACCGCTTCTTTGGCGCAGGCGCTGCCGGCTGCGAGCGTCGCGCTCAATGCGATAAACAGCCAAAGCGCAACGATGCCTTTCGATAAACGAAATCGGTTCATGATCTATACTCGCTGGTGACGTGCGTGGCCGCAGTCCGGGAAGTGGCCCAGGACTGGTCGTGGCCGGACTAGAAAAAGAAGTACAGGGGAGGGGAGACGCGCCGATTATCGACGCCATCGCCAGTGGCGGCTTATGCCGGTCCGGTCGGCGGAATCGAGCGGTCACTGCGGATAAGGCACAGCACCACGCGGGATGCGAAGGTGAGCAGCAAGATCGAGAGCGCCACGTCTTCGGCGTAAGCCAGCGGCAGACATAGCCAGGCCAGGGCATAACCCAAGCCGGCTAAGACCATCGCCTTGCCGTTGGCCCGCAACAGCGCGGCGCGGCGTGGTGACGTGATCGCTTTCTTGGGGATGGCATTGCCGATCACCATGACGAACGCCCCGGCAAGACATTGGCAGGCACGCACGCGGAACTCACCCGATGCGGCGATCCATCCCAGCGCCTCGCACAACCCTACGCTCAACAGCAGACCGGCATAGGCAATCGACTGCGTAATTTTGTGACGGGACTCCTCGCCCGCTTTGGTCTTGCCGCGGAACACACTGCGGATCAGCCAGGCTATGCCTGTCACAGCCACCCCCAGTGCGCATTGCCAGCGTCGCTCGGGATGCATATAAAACACATAGCTGCCGGCGAACACAACCCATGCGCTGATTAGCAGCGCCAATTTGTCAGTCATCGTTTTCATCGTTTCCCTTCCGGCCAGGAATCTGGCTCGACAGATGGATTAATCGCCTTGACCTCAATGCCCAAAAAGCCGGCAAATCCAGCCAGGGCTTCTTCAAGTACCGACAGCTTGAGGCAGTACACCACAGACTTGCCAAGCTTGGACGAATCGATCAAGTCGGCCTCGCGCAGGATGGCAAAGTGCGCCGACATGGTCGGCTTGGATACCTCGAAATGGTCGGCCAGTTCGCCGGCCGTGAGCGGGCCATCCTTCAACAGGGTCAATACCTGGCGGCGAGTTGGATCGGCTAACGCCTTGAATACTTTGTTCATGTTTTCAAGATTAGCTAATTATCGAAATGACGTCAAGAAATTTGTTATGTGTGCATTTGGTGCACGAAGCGGGCCAGCTTGAGCACTGTCGGACGTACGCGATGTCGGAATGAATCGTTCCCCTGCTACGGCGAGTTGCAGGGGCTTGGTGAGCTGTTTAACAGACGCTGACGCAGCTGGTGCGTAGCCTGCAACTGCGTTTGAGCGCGAAGAGTCGAGGCGCGCTTGTGCTACGTGATCGAGATGGCGAGTTTGAAGACCAAACAGACTTCCGTCAATGTCGAATATTGTTCATCTCAAGTGAACAGTGAAGTGGCTTTGCCAGTAATGATCTCGCTGGCTATTTTCACTACACTGGGGCACTGAAATTGTCCGGGGAGAGAAGATGGAAGCTGCCGACTTGAATGTGATTAAAGCCTGCCAGCGGTGGCAGGCGGCTGGCTCGCAGGTGGTGCTGGTCACCGTGGTGCACACTTGGGGTTCGTCGCCCCGTCCGCCAGGTTCGATGATGGCGATCCGCGATGATGGCGCGGTGATCGGCTCCGTCTCCGGCGGCTGTATCGAAGACGACCTGATTATGGAAATGCAGGCGCGCACCGGCGATGGCCGCGGGTTCGACGTTGCGCCATCGACGCGTGTGTATGGCATCAAATCCGACCAGGCCCATTTGTTCGGCATTCCCTGCGGCGGCACACTGGAGCTGGTGCTGGAACCGTTGCAGGCGCATAGCGGCATCGGCGATCTGGTTACAGCGCTGGAGCAGCGCCGCCAAGTGACCCGCACGCTCCACCTGCAAACCGGTGCGGTGTTGCTGGAAGACGGCGCCGTTGATGTCGGTATCCGCATGACGGATGAACGGCTGATTCACGGCCTCGGCGCCCGCTATCGCATGCTGGTGATCGGTGCCGGCCAGCTATCGCGCTATCTGTGCGACATCGCCATCGGCGCCGGCTTCGACGTCCAGGTGTGCGATCCGCGCGAGGAATTTCATGCGGACTGGGATATCAAAGGTGTCGAGATCAGCCGCGTCATGCCGGACGATATGATTCTGGCGGCGTTGCCCGATGCGCGTACCGCGGTTATCACGCTGACTCACGACCCCAAACTGGATGACCTGGCCTTGATGGAAGCGCTGCGTTCGCCGGCGTTCTATGTCGGCGCGCTGGGATCGCGCCGTAATCACGCGTTACGCGTAGCGCGTATGTCGGAGCATTTCGACATGAGCACGGAGGAGTTGGCCCGTCTTCGCGGACCTGCGGGGCTGTATATCGGTAGCCGGACGCCACCGGAAATCGCCATATCCATTCTCGCTGAAATTATCGCGGTGAAGAACGGGGTGAGACTGGCCGAGGAAGCCTGCGTCGGCATGGCAAAAGAACTGCAGGGGTGTCCTGCAGCACGGGTTTGAGCCAGGCTGGGAACTCCCGTCGCCACAGATTGCAGGAGGAGAATGGAGGCTTTGGAAAGGGCGTAACGTCATGGTGCGAACAGGCGACAGTCGATCGGCATGTCGATCACAAAGGTGTTACCGTCGTCGGCGGTGCTGTCGACCCAAACACTGCCGCCATGGTTGCGTGCCACGCGCCTGACGAACGGCAGCCCTAGGCCCCATCCATCAACCGTGTCGGGATGGTTTGCATGCGGCTGACTGAAGAAGATGGAGTGGCGCCTGTCGAACGGGATCGGAGTTCCACTGTTGTGTATGGCAAGGCGGAGTCGATCGCAGTTCCGGGCGGCGTGTAAGCGCACGATAGACCCGTCGCCGTATTTGTATGCATTGATGACCAGGTTTTCCAGCGCGCGTCGCACCGACTTCTCACACCAATAACCCCATATCGACTCGCTGACGGCGTCCAGCATACAGCCGCGGCTGTGAAACTCGTCGCTAATCTCGGCAATGAGCACCTGCATATCGAAATGCTTGATGACCAGCGGGAGCCGCTCCCGCCCTTCGACCGTGAAGGTATCGGTCAGCTCGGTGATCATATTTTCCAGACGGCGCCCGGCGGCTTGCACCCGCAGCGCGCCACGGTGCGCCGTTTCCAGCGTTTCGGCTTTCGCCACGAGTTGTGCGCCGGCCTGCATCAGCGCGAGCGGTGAACGAAGATCGTGGGCAAGGCAGGCGGACAGGCAACGACGCTGCCGTGAGCGTCCTGCCACGAACTGATCTACAGCGCTACGCAAGGCCAGGTCGTGCGCGCTTTGCAGCGCTGTCAATTCAGCCGTTCCGAGATCGATGTGCTCTTCGTGTGCAACGCTACGAATTGCTTCGCGCAGTAGCTGGAATTCCAGGATGAGCTGATCAACACTGAAGTCAGTCATCCGGGATCGCAATTCGCCATGCGCCGCAGCGATAATCTGATTGTTGGGGCGGAGAGCGTCAGGTAGGTTGGTTGTGATTGCGTCGATCAGGTTGTCATAAACCATGCGGAGGCTGTCGTCCAGCAGGGGTTCAGGCAAACTGACCGCACCGTCGAGACTTGCACAAAAAAGTTGTTCCCAGCGGGCGAATACGTGTTCCCGTTTTCCTAGCATCGTCTGGCTTATCGCCGTGCGACTAGCAACATTCTGATCGGTAGCCAAGGCCATGAACCAGCTCCATCGCTGCAGTTTCCGTCATATGGATTATAGCCAGCGTTGCATCGACTGTCATGAATGAGGTGCGCAATCGCAACGAAACCTTGCCGGCAAATTCATCGGCACTGATCAGGTCGCTACGTTGGCGTGGCCCGCCGGTCACAAGCCCATCAGCGTTGCGTCGCAGGCCAGGCGTAACCGTGCGCGCCTGATCAGGGTCTTGACACTGCCTAGCGGCATGTCGAGCGATTCGGCGATTTCGCAGTGGGACAGTTCGCGATAATAATTGAGAACGATGACTTCTCTTTGCGCAGACGTCAGTAGTTCGATTGCCGACGCGATCGCGCGACTGCGGACATCTGTTTCGTACAGCGTTTCGGGCGTTGTCTCCAGTCGACCGGTCTCGTCTTGGTCGTCCCCCGGAAAGCTCAGCCATTTGCTGGAGGTTTCGACTCGCAGGTAGTCAATCGCGCGACTTTTGCATAACATCAGCAACCACGTGAGCACGCTGCTGCGGCTCTCGTCAAACTTCTCCGCGTTGGCCCAGGCGTAGAGAAACACCTCCTGGACGATTTCCTCCGCGACGTCACGTTTTCTTAGTATGTACAAGGCGCGGGAAAAGAGGGCGCCGCGTGAGACCGCATAGATAGAGTCGAACGACAGTTGCGCGGTGCCGTATTTTTTTGACAGGCAGGGAACAACACCGCCCTGGTGCGGCCGACGTTCGACAGTTGGCGGTTTTTTCACTTTATTCCCCGGCGCTGAGGCGATGCTGCTCTCTGCTATTAATCTATCTTCATGGGGCGCGCTTCTCTGTGAAGTGCCGTACCAAAAAAAGCGATGAGGAAATATTTTCGGCGTTAATGCAACAATCGCGTGCACACGCGACCCAGGCTCGCTGTGGAACAACCGCCAGGCCGAGGTTGACTGGCCGGGCGGGAAGCGCCTGGTTGGCTTTCAGCGCGCCGTGGCTGCATCACCCTGAAACTGGGCGTCGCGCTCCAGCATGCGGTTGATGCTGGTCTCGGTGCGCGTCAGCGTTTGCGCCACATCGGCGCCATACACCACGGTACTGATCAGCGCATCGCCCAGCGTCTTGGTGATGATGGCCTGGCGCGCCACTTCAATCGGCAGCGCCACGCCGTCGCGCGCGATGGTGGCGATCCCGCTGCGCAAGGGCAGCTGGCGGAACGCCGCCGAATCGATCACGGAGCGCCGTGTCGGCAACTGCCCGGTGCGCGCCCACACGCCGCCTTCGTCGTACAGGAACTTGAGGAAGGACAGCGCCGCCGCGTGGCTGCGGGCATCGGCCGTGCCGCCTTTCAGCATCACCATGATGTGATTGTCGGCCCACATGGCGCTGGTGCCGTACAGCTGCGGGAACGGCGTGGCGGTGTAACCCTGGTAGGTGGCGCTGTCGGCCTGCTTCGACTGGCGCAGCAGGTCGCCGATGATCCAGGTGCCGTTGATCATGACGGCGCCTTCGCCGGCGGCAAAGCCTTGCAGCGCAACGCTGTAGTCCATGCCGCGCGAAGTCAGGCCTTCTTCGTACATGGTCTTCAGCAGCTGCACCGCGTCGCGCACGATGGGGCTGTGCAGGTCGATGTGGAAGTCGTCTTTGGGGAACAGCGAGCCGTTTTGCTGGCCGATCATGGACAGCAGGGTGCGCGCGAAGAAGGCCGGATCATTGGCGGTCAGCCAGATGAAGTAGGGCTTGCCGGTGGCCTGCTTGAACTGGCGCGCCTGCGCCAGCAGCTGCTGCGGCGAATGTGGCAGCACCGGCTCGCCGTCCTTGACCAGGCCCGCCTTGCGCATCAGGTTGAGGTTGAAGTGCCACAGCCAGGAATGGGTGTCGAAGGGCAGGGCGTAGTGCTGGCCGTCGATGGTCACCGCCGTTTCGGCTTGCGGCGTGAAGTCGGCGCTGGCGATGCCCACCTTGCGGAATTCGGCGTCCAGCGGCGCGATCAGGCCGCGCTTGACGAAGTCGTTCAGCGCGGAGCTGTGCAGGATGGCCACCGCCGGCACGTCGCGGCCGACGATGCGCGCACCGAGCTGGCTGTAATACGAGGCATGTTCGACCACCTGTGTGCGCACCACGATCTGGCCGCGGTGCTCGGCGTTGAACTTGTTGGTCAGCGCGGTGATGATGCCGCATTCGCCGGTGGCTTTGGCGGGATCGGTGAGGTTGCCGTAGTCCGCTTCGCAGGAGCCGAAGAAGCGCGCGAACGAAATTTCTACCGGCGCGGCCCATGCCGGCGCCGCAGTGGCCAGCAGCAAGGCCAGCGCCACGCTTGGTTTGATGAGTCTCATGCTTTACCGTACCTTGGTGCCGGCAACTGCGGCAACGATGTATTGTTGGAAGTAGGCATACAGCACCAGCACCGGCGCTGCCGCAAACACGGCTTGCGCCATCAGGAAGCCCAGTCCTTCGGATTGCGCGAAGTTGGTCTGGGTCGAGGCCAGTCCCAGCGTCAGCGTGTAATGGTCCGACTGGGTGGCGGAAATCAGCGGCCACAGATAGTCGTTCCACGCGCTGAGGAAGGTGACGATGCCCAGCGTGGCTTGCACCGGCAGCGACAGCGGCAGGATCACGCGGGTGAACACGGTCCAGCGCGAGGCGTTGTCCAGCAGCGCCGCTTCCTCCAGGTCACGCGGGATGGCCTTGAAGTATTGCGTCATCAGGAACACGCCGAACGGCGCCGCCAGGCCGGGCAGGATCAGGCCCGCATAGCTGTTGTGCAGACCCAGGTCGGCGAACATGCGGTGCAGCGGGATCACCACGGCGGTCTGCGGCACGGCCAGCCCGGCCAGCACAAAGCGGTACAGCCAGGTCTTGCCGGGGAACTCGGTGCGGGCAAAGCCGTAGCCGGCCAGTGACGACAGCAACAGCACCAGGACGGTCTGGCCGAACGCCACCACGCAGGAATTGGCGATCCAGCGGAACACCAGCGAGGTGCCGAGGATGTCGCTGTAGTTCTTCAGCGTGTAGGGTGGCGCGAACAGGATGTCGGTGCGTTGCGCCAGCAGCTCGTTCGGCTTGAGCGACAGCAGCAGCACCCACAGTAGCGGCGCCACCCAGGCAATGGCGGCGGCGATGGTGACGCCGAGGATGACGCGGTTGCCCCAGCGGTTGGTCAGGTTGGGATTCATGCTTGTGCCTTTCCGGCGCGGCGTTCCAGCCAGCCTTGCAGCGACATCCCGGCCAGCATCAGCAGGAACAGCGCCTGCGCGCCGGCGGCGGCGTAGCCGAGCTGCCATTGTTCGAACATGGCTTCGTAGACGAACATCACCAGCGAGCGGGTGCTGTTGTTAGGGCCGCCCTGTGTCAGCAGCTGCACCTGGCCGAAGACCTGCAACTGCGCGATCATCTGCGTGACGGCCACCAGCACCACGCCATGGCGGATGGCCGGCAGCGTGATGTGGCGGAAGCTGCGCCAGCGGCTGGTGTTGTCCAGCGCGGCCGCCTCGTAGACGTCGTGCGGGATCTGCTGCAGCGATGCCAGGAACAGCATCATCGGCATGCCGATGCCCCACCAGACGGTGGCCAGCGCCACGGCCGGCAGTGCCAGCCATTCGTGGTTCAGCGGCGCCACGGCGGCCATGCCCATGCCGTGCATGGCGTTGGCCAGCAGGCCGCGTTCGGGCAGCAGCACCAGCCGCCAGATCAGCGTGACGATGGTGACCGACAGCACGCCGGCGCCGAAGAAAATGCCGCGCAAAATGGCGGTGGTGCGGCCCGGCCGGTTCAACGCCAGCGCCAGCGCCAGGCCGGTGATGACCATGACCGGTGTGCACAGGGCGGCGAACAGCACGCTGTTGAAGGCGGAACGCACGAACATCTCGTCCTGCAGCAGGTCGATGAAGTTGGTGACGCCGACCCAGCGACCCATGTTGGACAGCAGGTCGATGGCGTGGAAGCTGAGCCAGAAGCCGTTCAGCAGCGGCCAGACCAGCAGCGTCAGGTAGCACAGCAGGAAGGGCGCGATGAACAGCAGTCCGATCCAGCCGGTGCTGGCGCCGAGGCGCGGCTTGGCCTGCACGGAGGAGGGCAGGTCGCGCATCATGCTGGATGGTGCGCGGCGCCAGCCGCGTCGAACAGGTGGCCACGCTGCAGGTCCATGCGCAGGCGGATGGTGGAGCCGATCGGCGGTTCGGCGGCACGGGGCGGCGCGTCGGCGACCACCAGCAGGCCGTCGGCCAGTTGCACGTGCAGCAAGGTGCGGTCGCCGAGGCGTTCGATGACTTCGACCACGCCTTGCAGCTGGCCGTCGGCCGCCGGCGTCAGTGCATCCGGGCGCAGGCCGAGTTCCATCGCGTCCCCTGCAGGCGGCGCGGCGCAAGGCACGGCGGTGCGCACCGTCTGACCATTGGCCAGCGTGACGGCACAAAAGCCATCTTCATCGGCGGCGCGCTGCACCGGCAGGAAGTTCATCGACGGACTGCCGACAAAGCCGGCCACAAAGCGCGTGGCGGGCCGCTCGTACAATTCCATCGGGGCGGCAAACTGCTCGATGCGGCCCTGGTTCATCACGGCGATGCGGTTCGCCAGTGTCATCGCCTCGACCTGGTCGTGGGTGACGAACAGCATGGTCGCACCGAGGCGCTTGTGCAGGCGCGCCAGCTCAAGGCGGGTGCGCGTGCGTAGCGCCGCATCCAGGTTGGACAAGGGCTCGTCGAACAGGAAGGCCAGCGGCTCCTTCACCACCGCGCGGCCGATGGCCACGCGCTGGCGCTGACCGCCCGACAGCTGCACTGGCTTGCGCTCCAACAGCGCCTGTAATTCCAGCATCTGCGCGGCGGCGGCCACGCGGCGCTCGATCTCCGCTGCATCCATGCGGACGTTGCGCAGGCCGAACGCCATGTTGTCGCGCACCGTCATGTGCGGATACAGCGCGTACTGCTGGAACACCATGGCGATGCCGCGCTGTCCCGGCGCCAGATCGGTGACGTCGCGGCCACCGATGGCGATGCGGCCGCTCGATACCGGCTCCAACCCCGCCAGCATGCGCAGCAGGGTCGACTTGCCGCAGCCCGAAGGCCCCAGCAGCGCGATGAACTCACCGGCCGCGATCGACAAATTGAAGTTCGGGATCACTGTATGCTGGCCATAGCGCTTGCTGACGTCACGCCACTCGATGCCACCCAGTTCGTGCGTCATCTTCATACGGCATTGACGTGCTGCCGCAGCAGCTCGGTCTCACGGGTGCGATACGGCTTGCCGTCGGTGTGCAGCACGTCGTGGAACCAGACCGACGGCGGCGCGAAGGTGTAGGGATGCTTCCACGAGTCCCACGGCATATTGGTCTGGCTCTTGCCGACCACGAAGCCCCAGTTGATCATGCCGATGTTCTCGGCGCGGGCAATCGGCAGGATGGTGTCGAAGGTCGACCCCATGCCGCGCGCCATGTACTCGGTGCACACCAGCGGACGGCCGTAGGCTTGCAGCTGGCGCACGCGGGCCAGGAATTTCTCCGGCCAGCTGTAGTCGTGGAAGGTGACGATGTCCGACAGCGCCATCTGCGCCTTCTGCACATCGTTCAGGATGGCCGACGTCGGCGACCAGTCTTCGCCCAGCCAGATGCCGCTGGTCAGCGGCTGGGTCGGCGCGCAGGCCTGGGCCCAGCCAAACACCTGCGGCAGCAGCTGCGCCACCAGTGCGATCTTGTCCTGTGCTTCGAACTGCTGGTAATAACCCATGCCACCGCCCTGGTTGTCCGGTTCATTCCACAGGTCCCAGCACCACACGCGTTCGTCGTTGCCGAAGCTCGTCACGATATCTTCGACATAGGCACGTAGCGCCGGGTAGCTGGCCTGATCGGCCAGTTGCGCCGCGCCGGGGCTCTGCACCCAGCCCGAGTTGTGGATGCCGGGCATGGGCGCACGCTGCGTACCCAGGGCGGGACGCGGATCCCAGCACGAATCGAATAATACCAGCATGGTGCGGATGCCATGCTTGGTGGAGATGTCGAGATAGGTGTCGATGCGCTGCTTGAAGCCGGCGGCATCCTGCGCCCATACCAGGTCGTGCAGGAACACGCGCATGGTGTTCATGCCGAGCGCGGCGGCCCAGCCCAGTTCGAGGTCGATGCGTTCGACGTCGAAGGTCTCGGCCTGCCACATCTCCAATTGGTTGATGGCGCTGGCCGGCAGGAAGTTGGCGCCGAGGATGCGCGGCTGCGCCGCATACCAGGCATGCGCGCGCTGGGCACTCCACGTTGGAGCTTGGGGAATGGCGGGCGTGGCGTTTGCAGTAGTCATCTTCAATCTTTCTTGGTGGGTGAGTTATCAGGGCACCAGTGCCGCGCTGCCGAAACGGGTGCGGCAACTGGTGTCGGCGCCGCCATCGCTTTGCAGGATGGTCAGCGTCTTGCCATCGGCCGAAGGCAGCAGCGGCGTGGAATAGTTCTGGCACCAGTTGGTGGCGCCCGGCGGCGACGGAATGGCCAGCGGCGAGGCGACTGCCTTCCATGGGCCGCTGCCATCGGCGGTGGTGTTGGTGAACATGGTCTTGCCGTTGCCGGCATCGACCGCGCCGTTTTTATCGAACAGGATCTGGCCGATGGCGATCAGCATGCCGTTGGACTGGCCGGCGACGGGCGCCCAGGCAAAGGTCGGCGCGTGGCGGAAGAACTGGCCGCTGGCGGTCTCCAGGCGGAAGCCGGAATCGTTGGCGGCGCCCCAGTTGATGCCGTCCGCCGAACGCTTGGCGCGTACCGTGCAGTCGAGCGGGCCGCCGTAGCAGTTCTCATAGGTCATCAGGTAAGCACCGGACGGCAGCTGGCGCACGATGGCCATGCCGGGACGGGCGTTTGGATCGTCGCCGGCCACCACGGTTTGCGGCGCGCTCCAGTTGACGGCGTCGCGGCTGGTGACTTCGACCAGGATCTGCGAATGCCCGGCCAGCGTTTCGTCCGAGTAGTAGCAAACCAGTTCGCCGCTTCTGGCGATGCCGAATTCCGGCTCCCAGATGCCCGACGGGTCTTTCAGGTTCTTGGCGATGCGGCCCTTGCCGCACAGGGACAGGTAGTTCCAGGTGACGCCGCCGTCGGCGCTCTGATAGATGCGGTTTTCCATCGGCGCATTGCGTTCCTGGCCAACCGAGGTAGAGTAGAGCAGGGTGCCGGCCGGCAGCGCGCCGATCTTCACCGGCAGTTCATACAGCGTGCCGCAGCACTGGCCCTGTTTGAATTCCGCATCGGCGATGGCGCCGATGCGGCTGAAGCTCTTGCCATCGTCGCTGCTGGCGTAGATGCCGCCGACCGGCGCACCGTTTTCGGTGGACGAGATGCTGGCCACCAGGCGGCCGTTCAGTGCGGCGTTCTGGTGGTGGCTCTGGCGGACCAGGCGTGGATAGGTGCCGAAGATCTCAGCCAGCAGTGTGCCGCGTGGTGGACTGGCAGCGGCGGGTGGTGTGGTGGCTGGTGTGGTGGTAGCGGCGGCGATGGCGCTGCTGCCGCCACAGGCACTCAGTATAAATCCCGCGCATAGCGCGGCAGCGGCAAAAATGCCGGTACGGTAGGTCATGCTTGTCTCCTGGTTGTTGTCGGACTTTAAAGTCACAAATATTTTTGTTGGATTAATTATCGCAACATTTCTCATTAGTGACAACAATATTTGTTATAAATTTTGATCTGCTGGGGTTTTCGCCACGCTGTATCATGCGAACCAACAAACTAATTCATAGGAATACAGGCATGGACGCGAATCGGGCACTGCTGGTGGAGGGGGATGCGGTACTGCCGCTGGTGAAGGCGCTGTCGTCGGAAACGCGGCAGGCGATGCTGGCGCTGTTGACGCACAAGGTGCTCAATCTGTCGGAGCTGGCCGCCACCATGAACCTGCCGCATTCCACCGTCAGCTTCAACGTCAACCAGTTGGAGGCGGTGGGCCTGGTGGTGGTGGAGACCGAGCCAGGCACGCGCGGCATCCAGAAACTGTGCTCCAAGCGCTACGACGAAGTGCGCATCCGGTTGCCCGGTGCGGCGGTGGAAGCGGAGCAGAACACGGTCACCATCAGCATGCCGATCGGCAGCTACCGTAGCGTCGAGGCCAGCCCGACTTGCGGCCTGGTGAGCGAGACCAAGATCATCGGCATGCTGGACGATCCGCGCTCCTTCTTCGAGCCGGAGCACGTCAATGCGCAGCTGCTGTGGTTCGGCGCGGGCCATGTGGAATATGCCTTCCCTAATAATGTGCCGTACGGCGCGGTGACCACCGACCTGTCGCTGTCGATGGAGCTGTGTTCGGAAGCGCCCAACTACAATCCGGAGTGGCCGTCCGATATCACGCTGTGGATTAACGATGTGGAAGTGGGCACCTGGACCTCGCCCGGCGACTTCGGCGGCAAGCCGGGGCTGCTCACGCCGGCGTGGTGGCAGATCGAGGGCACCACCTATGGCGTGCTAAAACAATGGAGCGTCAGCGAGCGCGGGGCGATGATCGATGGCGTGACGCTGAGCGCCACCACCATCGCCGACCTGAGTCTGGCGCAGGCCAATCACATCCGGGTGCGCATCGGCGTCAAGGATGACGCCCGCAACAAGGGCGGGCTGAATCTGTTCGGCCGAAAATTCGGCAATTATCCGCAGGATATCGTGATGCGCATGGGCTTTGAATTTCCCGCCGGTGCCGCCGTGCCGATCGCCGGAACGATCTGATTGACTATCAAGCGTGACGTTTTTCCAACAACTTTTGTTGGTGCTTAGGGCGGGAAAACGTCTACCTAGTGAAATTTTGGTGATATTTCGCCATTAGTCGCAAATATTCTTGAAATAAAAATCAAATAGCTTCACTATTGCATCGTTACTAGGGCACTGTCGCAAAGAAGTTTGCGAGATTGCCGCCCATAACGAATATATAAAGCGATGACGCGCCGTGCAACGCGCTGGAGGCATCCGGTATCAGTAGCTCGCCAGGGCATACCGGGTCTGCACGGGAGCAGTCGTCCTATACCAATAGTGGAGACACAGACATGCAACAGTTCAAAAGAACGCCGCTCGCAGCGGCGTTGCTGAGTGTATTGGCAGGCGTACCGGCATGGGCGCAGCAGCAGCCGGCCGACAGCACCGACGACGGCACCACCGTGGTGGTATCGGGCATCCGCCAGAGCGTGCGCAAGGCCGAAGACATCAAGCGCACCGCCGACCAGGTGGTCGATTCCATCAACGCCGAGGACATCGGCAAATTCCCCGACCGCTCGGTGGGCGAGGCGCTGCAGCGCATTCCCGGCGTGCAGGTCAGCCGCACCGCCAGCGAAGTTAACAGCGTGCTGATACGCGGCCTGCCGGATCTGGCCACTACCATCAACGGCAACGAAATCTTCACCGGCGACGGCCGCCGCCTGTCCTACCAGGATCTGCGCATCGAAGGCGTGGCCGGGCTGGACGTCTTCAAGTCCGCCACGCCGAATCAGCAGGAGGGCGGCATCGCCGGCCTGATGGACGTGCGCCTGCGCAAACCGTTCGACTTCAAGGGCCTGAGCGCGTCGGGCTTCGTCGACGGCGTCAATGTCCATCCGCGCGGCACCAGCGCCAAGTCGTACACCGATCCGTCATTGGGCGGCCTGATTTCCAACCGCTGGAAGACCGAGCATGGCGACGTCGGCGCACTGCTGGACGGCACCTACGTCAAGGACCGCTTCGTCAATCCGGTGCAGTGGCTCGCCGAGCCGGGCGGCGCCGGCCTGTGGCAGGTGCGCGCCGATGGCACGGCCTACCGCGACGATCCGAGCAATCCGAACCTGGCGGCTGAAAAGGCCAAGGGCGGCGCGACCACGGCGGCGGTGATGCCGTTCCCCGGCGGCGTGTACAACTCCGGCGAGCGCGAACGTCAGCAGCTGCACGGCGCCCTGCAATGGAAGCCGAGCGACAAGCTGGAACTGGACAGCCAGATGATCTACATGGGTTACCGCAGCCGCAGCGCGGAAGACTATCTGTTCGGCGTGGCGCGCGACGGCTTTGCCGCCACCAACGTGGTGCTGGCGCCGGACGGCGACTATTGCAACACCAGCCGTGGCCACGCCTGCCCGATCGCTTCGGCCGACGTGCTGGCTGCCGCCGACGGCAACACGCCGTACACCGCGTCCAGCACCCAGGCGCACCAGCAGAAGACCGATACCGCCTATGGCAGCTTTGGCGCCAAATACAAGGATGGTCCATGGCAGGCCAGCACCGACCTGGCGTTCACGTACTCCAAGTTTACCGATGACCGCATCATCGTCGACCAGAGCGTGCCGAATGCGAGCCTGCACGTGGTTGGCCTGGACGCCAGCGGCCACGGTGGCTTCTCCGCCTCCACGCCGGGCCATCCGAATGCCCTGAGCGACCCGAATCAATATGTGCTGCGCGGCTTCTTCCAGTCGTGGAGCGAGAGCAGCGGCCGCCAGGTCCAATGGCGCAATGATGTCAGCTACCGCCTCGGCGAAGGCTTCATCAGCAAGCTGTCGGGCGGCTTCCGCCTGTCGTCGCGCGACGCCGAGTACCATGGCGCCGAAGGCGGTGTCGATACGCCAGGCGGTGCGCGTCCGGTGCCGGTCAGCGTATTCGGTCCGGCGTTTGATTCCGTCGTGCCAGGCGTCGAGCGTCTGGGCGGCGCCTTCGCGACGCCGTCCACCGACTTCCTGCTGGATAACCGCGATCAGGTGCGCAAGTACTACGGCCTGGCGGCGGGCCGCCTGCCGGATGATCCGAACCGCCTGTTCAAGCAGACCGAGAAAACCTATACCGGCTATGGCATGGCCAACTACGGTTTCGATGTCGGCTCGGTCGGCGTTTCCGGCCTGGCCGGCGTGCGCGTAAGTCGCGTCCAGCGCGATTTGAACGGCAACAGCCGCATCGGCGACACTATCAGCAATATCGATCTGAGCACCTCGCACACCGACGTCCTGCCGAGCATCAGCGCCAAGGTGGATTGGGCCAGCGACTGGGTGTCGCACATCGGCTGGGGCAAGACCGTGACCCGTCCGGACTTCGCTTCGCTGAATCCCGCGCTGTCGCTGACGCCACCGTCGATCAACCGTCCAGGCTATGGCACGGCCGGCAATCCGACCCTGAAGCCGGTCGAATCGAAGTCCTTCGACATCACGCTGGAACGCTACTTCGACAACAACGGCTACGCATCGGTCGCCTACTTCGACCGCCGCATCGATGGCTACCTGCAGCCGTTCTCGCAAGTGGAGAGCATCAACGGCCTCGATTACACCGTGACCCGTCCGCAAAATGCCGGCAAGGGCAAGCTGCATGGTTACGAGCTGTCGGCGCAGAAGTTCCTCGACTTCCTGCCGGGCGTGCTGTCGGGACTCGGCGTGCAGGCCAACTACACCTGGATCACCGGTACCACCGAAAGCGCCAACACGCTCAATGGCAGCGACTACACGGTGACGCCGTTGACTAACGTCGCCAAGAAGAACGCCAACGTGGCGCTGATCTATGAGAAGTTCGGACTCAGTGGCCGCCTGGCTTATTCGCGCCGCGACAGCTATGTCGAGTCGCTGAACAATGGCGGCATCCAGCTGCCGGCGACCAATGTAGTGCGTCCGCGAACCCAGGTCGATCTGTCGATCGGCTATGAGATCAACCCGCACCTGTCTTTGCAGTTCAACGCCTGGAACCTGACGCACGCCGCCTATGAAAGCTATAGCGGCTACCAACAGTTCGCACGCGATATCCGTTACGACCCGGCCGTCTACTCGCTTGGCTTGCGCTTCAAGCTGTAACGCCGCGTCATCCGCTCCAGTGTAGTACTTGCGCAGGGAGCTTGCTCCCTGCTTTTTTTTGCGCGCACAAAACAGGAGTCTGCAACATGAAGAAAAAGCGCCCCATCAAGATCGCCATTGTGGGCGTCGGAAAAATCGCCTGCGACCAGCACTTGCCGGCGATTTGGGCGAGCGATGAATTTGAACTGGTGGCGTCGGCCAGCCTGGGCGAAACCGTCGCCGGCTGGCCCGGCTTCCGCTCGATCGATGACATGCTGGCGGCCGTGCCGAAGATTGAAGCGGTGGCCCTGTGCGTGCCGCCGCAGTACCGTTACATGGCAGCGCGCGCGGCGCTTTTGGCTGGCAAGCACGTGCTGATGGAAAAGCCGCCCGGCGCGACGCTGTCGGAGGTGGAGGATTTGCAGGCCCTGGCCGCACGCCAAGGCTGCACGCTGTTCGCCAGCTGGCATTCTCGCCACGCGCCGGCGGTGCAGCCGGCCAAGGCGTTTCTGGCCGAGTGGCCGCCACTCAGCGTGCAGATAGTCTGGCGCGAAGATGTACGCCTATGGCACCCCGGCCAAGACTGGATCTGGCAGGCCGGCGGCCTTGGCGTCTTTGACCCCGGCATCAATGCCTTGTCCATTCTTACCGAGATCCTGCCGTCACGCGTGTTCCTGCAGCGCGCGACACTGGGCTTTCCCGCAAACCGCGCCGCGCCCATCGCGGCCGAGTTATTTTTCCAGGACGCTGACGGCATGCAGGTGCACGCCGACTTCGACTGGCGCGAAACCACGCAGCAGCGCTGGGACATCGTGGTGCAGACCGCCGCCGGAGAGCTCAGGCTCGGTGACGGCGGAGCGAGCCTGTGGCGGCAGGGCGCTGCGCAAGCGCTGGGCGATGAGAAGGAATATCCATCGCTGTACCGCCACTTCGCCGCGTTGATCAAGGATGGCCGTTCGGACGTGGATTTGTCGCCATTGCGCCATGTAGCCGACGCATTCATGCTAGGCTTGCGCGCGCAGTTGGGATTATTCGATCACTGAACCGGGAGAACAGCACATGACAGGACGCCAGCGCTTCGCCACGATATTTGCAGCCTTATCCCTTGGACTGGTACCGCAAGCGACGGGACAAACGGTACAACAGTTCGAGGTGCCCGGCGAGTCGCCGGTCGCGCTGTACAGTCCCGCGTCGGTCAAGCCGGGCGTGAAAGCGCCGCTGGTATTCCTGCTCCATGGCAGCTCGGGAGATGGCCTATCCATATTAAGAAACTCCGGTTTGAAAGCAGCCGCTGACAAACATGGCTTTATCATCGCGGCGCCGACTGGCGCAATTCATCTCGACAAAGGATTTGCGTGGAACGTGCCGGGCGTCGCGACAGTCAGTGGCAAGCCTCCCGGCGCAGGCGACAGGGACGACGTCAAATACATGCTGTCCATCCTGGATGCACTGGTCAAGCAAGGCAGCGTTGATCGCAGCCGTGTCTACGCCACCGGCATCTCCGGCGGCGGACGCATGACCAGCTGGTTAGGCTGCGTTGCCTCGACGCGGTTTGCCGCCATCGCGCCAGTGGTGGGGCTGCGCGCTGGAACACCGCTCAAGTCAGATCCGTCCCGGCCCGACCCTGAGAGCTGTCAGCCAGAATCTGCCCTTCCGATCATCGCGTTCGCTGGAAACAAAGATCCGGTCAATCCGATGGACGGCGGCGGCGCGCCATATTGGCAGTACTCGATGCGTTCCGCCGAGATCAGATGGGCGACGCTGAATCACTGCCAGGCTTCCCCGGTAACGAAAGCAATCTCGCCGGCCCTCTACCAAGAACGCTACGACGGCTGCCGGGATAACGCCGTGGTCACTGCCTACATTACCGAGGGAGGAGGGCACAGCTGGCTTGCCGACAATGACGTGATGTGGGCTTTCTTTAAGGACTACGCGCGGGCTGAGGATGGCAAGCTGCTGAAGGTCGCTAACTAAAGAGATATGGGACCGCTGCCTGTCCGATACCCATCACCAGCTATGCGCGGGAAATTTTTACGGGCGTCATAAAGCGCACTCAGGCGCCACGCGATTTCCCGCACAATGGCGCCATGGACAAAGTTACGACCCGATTTACCGATGCCTCCCTCTTGCCTTCGCCGGACAGCCGCCGCGCGCCATTGATCAAACGCCGGGATCTGAAGATGGCCAGGTCGCCGCATGCCTACGTGCGCGGCAATACCGCCCAATACTATGACTGGCTGCACTCCTTGCCGGGACAACGGCTGCCCCGTGGGCCGGCAATCTGGATCTGCGGCGACTGCCATGTCGGTAACCTGGGACCGGTTGCCGATGCACAGCGAAAGGTTCAGCTGCGCCTGCGCGATTTTGATCAGGCGACCATCGGCAATCCCTCGCACGATCTGATCCGCCTTGGCCTGTCGCTGGCCAGCGCCGCGCGCGGCTCGTCACTGCCCGGCATCGTGACCGCGCACATGCTGCAGCACATGTTGCTGGGCTACCAGCGGGCGTTCTTTCCAGGTCACGAAGAGATCTTCGTCAAGCCGCAGGTGGTCAAGACAGCCTTGCGCCAGGCGCAGCAGCGTTCCTGGAAGATGCTGGCGCGCGAGCGGGCCATTGACGGCAGCCAGACCATCCAGCTGGGCAAAAACTTTTGGCCGATTAGTGCTGCGGAACGGTCCGCGATCGACGAGATGTTTGCCGACCCCGCCATCCTTGCCCGCGTGACGGGCGGTGAAGTTGGCGATACAGCGCGCCTCCCTGTGGTGGTCGACGCCGCGTATTGGGTCAAAGGCTGCAGTTCGCTGGGCTTGCTGCGCTATGCAGTCCTGGTCGATTACAACGGCACGCGCCGTTTACTCGACATCAAGGAAGCCGTTGCGGCGACCAGTCCGCGTTATCGCCGTGCCAGCATGCCGCGCGATAACGCCAAACGCGTGACGGAAGGAGCCTGCCATCTGACGCCGGCATTGGGCGAACGCATGGTGGCGCGCCGCTTTATGGAGCGCGGCGTGTTTATCCGCGAACTGCTGCCGCAAGACCTGAAATTGGAGATTGAGCAGTTGGGCATCGAGGACGCGGTGCTCACTGCCAGCTATCTGGCGTACGTGGTCGGTAGCGCGCATGCGCGGCAAATGGACGCGGGGACGCGCCACGCCTGGCTCAGCGAACTGATGGGCAAACCGACCAAATCCAGCGGCGCGCCGCATTGGTTGTGGCACAGCGTGGTCCAGCTGGTCGCCAGTCACGAAGCGGGCTATCTTGAGCACTGCCGGAAATACGCGATGTCGGAATGAATCGCTGCGGTTTGCGCGTCGGCAGCAGGTCGATCAGGGGGGGCGGAAACAGACCAGGGTGACAGCTCCATGCGGCAGTAGTTCAGTTGGTAGAGCGCAACGTTGTGTGCCAAGCCGCCTTTCGAAGCGCTACAAACCCGGCGATAAGCCACCATCCACACGCAGGTTGGTGCCGGTAATATAGCCGGCCACCGGGCTGGCAAGGAAGGCCGCCACGACGCGCCCGACCGGCACCCGCGCGAACAGGGGCACTACGAAGCGCTCGATCGTCTCCCACGGCGCATTGATGTCGAGGCCATGCCGGACGGCGACCATGGATCGCAACCAAGGTCGCACTGTGGGCCATGAAGTGACCGCTTAGAAGTTGACGGCGGCGGAAAGCGTCACCGGGTGCCGCGCTAGCTGCTGCTGACATTCGCGTATCGCCTGTTGCTTGACCGGCCCGAAGCCGCGCACTTGCTGTGGCAGGCCTGCCAGCTTGAGCGCCTGCTCGTAGCCTGCGCTATCGAGGTAGGTGCACTCATGCTCGATCAGGCCAATGAACTGTTCCGCCAGTGCGCGCTCGCGACGTCGCTCTTCGGTGTGGCCGAAGGGATCGAAGACAGTGCCGCGCAAGCCTTTCAGGCCGGCCAGCATCTTGAATGCCGTGAACACCCACGGACCGACCTTGTGCTTGCGCGGCCGTCCGGTGGCCTGATCCAGACGCGAGAACAAGGGCGGCGCCAGCCAGATCGACAGCCTGGCGTGATCGGCAAACTGCGCGGCCAGGCTGGCGCGGAATTCCGCATTGCTATACAGGCGCGCCACTTCATATTCATCCTTGTACGCCATCAGACGGTAGGCGCTGAGCGCCACCTGGCGGCTGAACTCTTGCTGGCCTGGCGCGGCACGTTGCTCGGCGTCGCGTGCGCGCTGCACCAGTTTGCGGTAGCGCTCCGCGTAGGCCGCGTCCTGGTAGGCGGTGAGATCCTGCACGCGTGTGGCCAGCAACTGCTCAAGGCTTTGCGAGGCCGGCGTGACCGCCACCGGCGCGCCGCGCACCCGCTCCAGCAAGTCCGGATGACAGGCCGCGATACGGCCCCAGCGGAAAGCGCTGTGGTTCAGCGCTACCGCCGCGCCGTTCAGTTCGATGGTACGGTGCAGCGCTTCAAACGACAGCGGCACCAGTCCCTGCTGCCAGGCGTAGCCCAGCATCAGCGTGTGCACTACCACCGTGTCGCCAAACAGGGCCTGCGCCAGTGCGTTGGCTTGCAAGGTGTGGAAGCGCGCCGGCACACAGCGCTGGCGGATGCGTTCGCGCATCAGCGAGGCCGGCTGGGTGGCGTCGCGCTGGCGCACCACGGCCGAGGTTGGCGTTTCATCGAGGTTGAGTACGGCGCCGGAGCGCTGTGGCGACAGCCGGGCGGCGTTGTCGGCCGCCGCCGCCACCACCATGTCGGCGCCCAGCAGCAGATCGGCCGCGCCCTGGCCGATGCGCACCGCGCCGATCTCGTCCGCCTGCGCGGCAAGCCGCACCTGGCTCACCACCGCGCCGTTCTTCTGCGCCAGTCCGGTAAAGTCCAGCACCGTGGACGCCTTGCCTTCCAGGTGTGCGGCGCCGCCCAGCAGCGCGCCTGTTGTCAGCACGCCGCTGCCGCCGATGCCGGCCACCAGGATGTTGAACGGCCGGTCCAGCGCCGGCACCTGCGGTTGCGGCACACCGGGCCACAGTTCCGCTTCCAGCGCCTGCAGCCGTTGCGCATCCGGCTTGCGCAGGCGCGCGCCGGTGATGTCGACAAAGCTCGGGCAAAACCCTTTGACGCAGGAGAAATCCTTGTTGCAGCTGTTCTGGTTGATGCGGCGCTTGCGGCCGAACGCGGTGTCCAGCGGCTCGACCGCGATGCAGTTCGACTGCACCGAGCAATCGCCGCAACCTTCGCACACGCGTTCGTTGATGAACAGGCGGCGGTCGGGATCGGGCATGGTGTTGCGCTTGCGGCGCCGGCGTTTCTCGGCCGCACAGGTCTGTTCGTAGACGATGGCGGTGACGCCGGGCACGCCGCGCAATGCGCGTTGCACCGCATCCAGCTCGCCGCGCTCATGCACGCTGGTGCCGGGCGCCAGCGCGGCATCATGGCGCCATCGGGCCGGATCGTCGGACACCAGCGCGATACGCTGCACGCCTTCCGCCTGCAATTGGCGGGTGATGCGGGCCGGATCGATCACGCCTTCGGCCGCCTGACCGCCGGTCATGGCGACGGCGTCGTTGTAGAGAATCTTGTAGGTGATGTTGGCGTTGGCCGCCAGCGCCGCGCGGATCGCCAGCAGGCCGGAGTGCTGGTAGGTGCCGTCGCCCAGGTTCTGGAAAATATGGCCGGTCTGCGAGAACGGCGCCGCCCCCACCCACTGCGCACCTTCACCGCCCATCTGCGAGAAGCTCGGCGTCTTCAGTTCCGGCTGCGCCAGCGCCATGACGTGGCAGCCGATGCCGCCGCCCGTGATCGAACCCTCCGGCGTGCGGGTCGAGGTGTTGTGCGGGCAGCCGGAGCAGAAGTAGGGGGCGCGCACGGGGATCACGGCCGCCTTCAGCGGCGTGGCGCTGGCGTCCCAAGCCGCCAGCCGGTGCTGCAGCAAGGGCAGCGCATCGCCGAAGCGGCGCGCCAGCGCACGCGCCACGATCCGCGGCGTGAATTCGGCAATCTCGGACAGCAGCGCGCCGCCATCGCCGTCGGTCTTGCCGCTGATGCGCGGGCGCTGCGCCAGACAGTACAGTGCGTCCTTGAGCTGGGTCTCGACATTGGCGCGCTTTTCCTCGATGACCAGCACTTCCTCGTGGCCGGCGGCAAACGCGCACGCGCCCTCGGTCTCCAGCGGCCAGCTCATGCCCACCTTGTAGACCGAGACGCCCAGTTCGGCCAACTGCGCGGCGTCCAACTGCATGTCGTCCAGCGCCTGCATCAGATCCTGGTGCGCCTTGCCGACGGTGATGATGCCGAAGCGCCGCTGCGGCGCGGCGATCACGCAACGGTCGATGCCGTTGACGCGCGCCCAGGCCCGTGCGGCCGGCAGGCGCTCATCGATCAGCCGCCGTTCCAGCTCGGCGCGTTGGCCGGGCCAGGCCAGCGACGGATCCCAGCCCAGGCCGTGGGCCGGCAGCGGCAGCGCCGGCGCGCGGTATGCGGGCAGCCCGTCCAGCGATACCGTGGCCGCCGTCTCGATCACCTCGGCGATGGTTTTCAGGCCGACCCACAGGCCGCAATAACGCGACAGCGCAATGCCGGCCAGGCCCAGTTCAATCACTTCGCGCACATTGGCCGGTTGCAGCACCGGCATCGACGCGGCATGGAAGATGCCGTCGGTCTGGTGCGGATACATCGACGATTGCGCCGCATGGTCGTCGCCCGACACCGCCAGCACGCCGCCCAGCGCCGACGTGCCCAGCATGTTGGCGGTGCGGAACACATCGCCGGTGCGGTCGACGCCCGGGCCCTTGCCGTACCAGATGCCGAATACGCCATCGACCTTGGTGGGACCGTAAGCCTTGTGCATTTGGGCGCCCCACAGCGCGGTGGCGGCCAGGTCTTCGTTGAGGCCGGGCTGGAACACGATATCGTGCGCCTGTAATTGCTTTTCTGCTTTCCACAGTTGCTGGTCGTAGGCGCCGAGCGGCGAGCCGCGGTAGCCGGAGACCAGCCCGGCCGTGTTCAATCCCGCTGCGCGGTCGCGTTGTCGCTGCAACATGGGCAGCAGCACCAGCGCCTGGATTCCGCTCAGGAACTGGACGCCGTCGGTTGGCTGGAGGTGGGGACTTGGCTTCATGGTCTGGTCGCAGAGTGATCGATGCGAAAATTTTACGCTCAGGTGCCGAGTCGTTTTCTGCCAAAATACACCATGATTGGTGCAATAATTAGTCGACAATATCCAAAAATGAATAGAGGGATGGAGAAATATGGCTAATCAGGATGATCTCGATAAAATCGACCGCAAGCTGCTGCAGGTGCTGGCGCGCGACGGCCGCGTGGCGTGGAGCGAGCTGGCCGAGCAGATCGGCTTGTCGCTGACGCCGACCCTGCGGCGCGTGCGCCAGCTGGAAGAGGCTGGCTATATCCAGGGCTATGTCGCCCAGCTCGACGAAGGCAAGCTGGCTGGCCGCGTGTGCGTGTTCGTGGCCGTCACGCTGAGCAGCCAGGCGGAAGACGCCATCCAGCGCTTTGAGGAACAGATCGCGCTCGCCCCCGAGGTGATGAGCTGCTTCCTGATGACCGGCGACGCCGACTACACCTTGCGCGTGGTGGTGCCCGACCTCGACACCTATCACCGCTTCCTCACCCGCACGCTCACGCGCATTCCCGGCGTGGCGCACATCAAGTCCAGCTTTGCCCTCAAGACGGTGCTGATGCGTCCTTCCCCGTTGCTGTAGCCGCCGGTCGCATTCCCCCAACAGGGTATTGCGACCGGTGCAGGCGCGAGCGATTATCTGCTGCTCTTGCCGACCTGGGGACGATCTCTGATGCGAACAGCAAAAATGAAAGTGGCGATACAGCACTGGCCGTATCGCCAGAAAATCAGCATTTCACGGGGCGTGCTGGAAACGCAGACCATATTGCACGCGACCGCCAGGGCCGGCGACATGCTGGTGCATGGCGAAGGCGAGCAGCATGAATCCGACGAGCAGGAAAGCGTGCGCGCGCTGGTGCGCGGCCAACAGGCGCTGTCATGGCTGGAGCAGATGCCGGACCGCGCCGCGCTGCGTGCCCGCCTGCCGCCCGACGGCCTGCGCAATGCACTGGACGCCATGCTGTGGGATCTCGAATGCAAACAGCGCGGCCTGCGCGCCTGGGAACTGGCCGGCCTCGACGCTATGAGCGCCGCCACCCGGTATCCCACCATGCTGACCGTCACGCTCGATACGGCGGACGCGATGGCCGCGCAGGCCCGCCGCTGGGGTCGTGCGCCGGTGCTCAAGGTCAAGCTGGGCGATCGCAGCGATGGCGGCCTTGAACGCGATATCGAGCGCCTGCATGCCGTGGCGGACGCCGCGCCCGGCAGCACGCTGACCATCGACCCCAACGAAGGCTGGACGCCCGGCGGCCTGCAGCGCTTTGTGGCGGCGGTGCGGCGCTTGCCGCTGGCGCTGATCGAGCAGCCGCTGCCGGCCGGCCAGGAGGACCTGCTGCCGGGCCTGCAACTGGGGGTGCCGGTGGCGGCCGACGAAGCCTGCACTTCGCTGGCCAGCCTGGCGCGCCTGGTTGGGCGGGTGCAATACCTGAATCTCAAACTCGACAAATGCGGCGGCCTGACCGAAGCGCTGCTGATGTGCGGCGAGGCGCAGCGGCTTGGCCTCAAGCTGATGGTGGGCTGCAATTGCGGCACCTCGCTGGCGATGGCGCCGGCTTTCCTGGTGGCGTCGTTTTGCGATTTCGTCGATCTCGACGGCCCGCTGCACATGCGCAACGACCGCACGCCGCCGGTCTCCTACGCCGCCGGCTACCTGCATGCGCCCGACGCCGCCCTGTGGGGCTGAGCGCGGCGCATTCTTCTTTTTCACCATCCACCAAGGAGCTCGTCATGCCCCCCAGCAGTAACAACATGCCCGCCTTGCCGGCGCAACACCTGCCGAACGCCGAGGATTTTTTGATGTGGCCGCCGTGCCTGCAATCGTATGGCTTCCGCAATGTCGACCGGCTGTTCGCCAGCCGCACCATCCGTCGTGGCCCGCGCGTGCGCGTGCTGGCGCGCGGCCCGCTGTACGATGCGCCATTCAGCGCGGGCGAACGGCAGATGTCGATTGCCGACCTGATGAACCAGAACAATATGACCGGCCTGACGGTGACCTGCCGCAACCAGGTGGTGCTGGAAAATTATGGCCTCGGCCTGCTGGAACACGAGCGCTGGAGCACCATGTCCATGGTCAAGAGCATGACGGCGGTGCTGGTGGGCGCAGCCATCGCCGACGGCGCCATCGGCTCGCTGGACGACGCCGTCACCAGCTACCTGGCGCCGATGCGCGGCTCCGGCTACGAAGGTGTGTCGATCCGCCACCTGCTGACCATGTCGTCCGGCGTGCGCTGGATGGAGGAGTACACCGACCGCGACTCCGACGTCAACCGCTACAGCCGCTCGCTGGCCAACAAGGTGCCGGGCGGCGTGCTCAATCTGATGGCCTCGCTGCCGCGCGCGCATGCGCCCGGCGCCTTCTGGAATTACAACACCGGCGACACCTATCTGCTGGGCGCCGTGATGTGCGCCGCCACCGGACGCACGCTGGCCGACTACATGTCGGAAAAAATCTGGCGGCCGGCCGGCATGGAATTCGACGCCTACTACACGCTGGAATCGGCGGATGGGCAGGAGATCAGCGGCAGCCGCGCCGGCATGGCCTTGCGCGACATGACGCGCTTTGCCATGCTGGTGATGAACGGCGGCGAGGTGGACGGCGTCCAGCTGCTGGGCGACAACTGGATCGAGACGGTCGGCACGCGCGCCTTCGAACTGGCCGGGCTGGAGAACACCGCCGGCACCGAGCTCCTCGGCGTCTCCGCCTATGGCCTGAGCTGGTGGCTGGACGATGACGGCGGCATGTGGGCGCTGGGCCATTCCGGCCAGCGCCTCTACATCAACCGCCGCGAGCAGATCACCGTGGTGCAGCTGGCGGTGTATCCCGAACCCGCATATTTCAGCAGCCAGGAGCCGGACCGCGATACCGATCTGCTGCACTTCATCCGCACCGTGCGCCAGCACCTGGCAAGCTGACCTTATTGCACCGGCGCCGTACGCGTCCGGTGCTAGAATTGTTGCCTGTTACCGATACGAACTAGCATCATGGAAATCTCCCGGATTCAGGATATCCCCGCCGCCACCATCACGCTCGATACGGCACTGGCGACGGCGCTGGGCAATGTGATCCAGACGGTGGGCAAGCCGGAGTTTTTCCATGGCCTGCTGGAGTTCCTGACCAGCATCTGCCCGATGCATTCGGGTGGCGCCATGATTTTTTCGCGCCACCAGCGGCCGCAGCTGTTGCTGTACCGCCGCTGGACCAGCGCGCGCAAGGTCGGCGTGCTCGACTATTTTTCCGGCGCCTACATCCTCGATCCGAATTACCAGCGCTTCCTGGCCGGCGGCGGCAGCGGCATTTACTGCCTGCGCGACGTCGCCCCGGACGAGTTCTCCAACAGCGAGTTCTATCTGCAGTTTTATTCGCAGCTGGGGCTGGCCGATTACATCGACATCATCTGGCGCATTGACGAGGATACCGCGCTGTCGGTGTTCCTGGAACAGAACAAGCCCAGCACCGGTTTCGCGCCCGAGCAGGTGGCCGCCATCGAAACGGTGCTGCCGATTATCTTTTCCGCCATGGAGAAGCATCACGGCCAGCTGGCGCTGGTGCCGGCCATCGGCGGCGACGACAACAACCTGATCCACCGCAAGGTGCAGAGCTCGATCGACAACTTCGGCAGCTCGCTGCTCACCAAGCGCGAGCGCGAGGTGCTGTTCTACATGTTGAGCGGTTACTCGGCGACGCTGACGGCGGACCGGCTGAAGTCGACCGAGGGCACGGTCAAGGTCCAGCGCAAGAGCATCCACCGCAAGCTGGAAATCGGCTCGCAGGCGGAACTGTTCGCGCTGTTCATCCGCTGCATACCGTACGCCACGCCGGACGAGGACAGCGACCCGCTGGCCGCCTACCAGTCCTTCGTCGCGCCGGGCTAGGCGGCCAGCCGGGTGGCGTGGTAGCGCTCGATGCGCCAGACGCCGTCTTCGCGCCTGAGGATCGCGGTCTCCAGGAAGCTGTACGGTGTCTGGGTGCCATCGTTGGCGGTCCAGACCTCATCGTTTTGCACGGTGGTCCAGGCGGTATCGCCTTGCACCGCGGTCCGGAAGCCGTGCAGCACCGCCCGTTGCCGGCCGCGGCTGGCGCTGGTCATCAGCAGTGCCAGCAGGGCTTGCTTATCGAAGATGCGGTCGTGCTCGATCATCAGGAAGCCGGTGGTCAGGCCGGCCACCACGGCGGCCCAGTTGTGGGCCTCCAGCGCCGCGTGCCAGGCGTGCAGGCAGGCTTCGGCGGCCCGGCTGTCGTTGTCAGGAGGGGTCATGGGCGCCTCAATCGGCTGCCACCGCGCGCCCCAGGCGGGCATTGCGCCGCTGGATCACCGCATGCAGGCGGGCGGTGATGGGGAACGACCAGATCACCACGGCCGCTATCAGGAAAAAGCTCATCGGCAGCACAAAGGCCGACAGCCGCAGGCCCAGCAGCGCATCGCCCGCATACGGCGCATGCTTGGCTTCGAAACCGAACTGCGACAGCACCAGCAGCGACAGCGAGGTGCCGATGCCGAAGGTGGCCTTGCGCACGAAGGTCAGCACTGAGACGTACTGGGCGGTACGCTGCACGCCGGACTTCATCAGATCGTAGTCGGCCAGGTCGCCCACCATGGTACTCGGCAGCATGTCGATCACGATGTAGAACATGGTGTGGGCAAACGAGCACATCAAATAGAAGAACAGCACGTTGGGGGCGCCCGGACGCAGCGGCATGAAGGCCAGGTAGCAGCAGGCGCAGCCCAGAGCCGACCAGGCAAACACGCGGTGCTTTTCGTAGCGCTTGAGCAGCCATTCGGCGATGCCGACGCCGGCCAGCGCCGCCACGCCCCACTGCAGCAGCACCATGCCGATGGCGCCGCCCAGGCCGAGATACGAATCCAGCAGCAGGAAGCCGACCGCCGACCCGGCAGCGTCGCCCAGGCTGGCAAAGGCAGAGGCAATCAGGAAGCGCATGCAGGCCCGGTTGGCGCGGATCGCGCGGAAGGAATCGATCAGGCTGTGGCGCTTGGTGAACACGGCCACGCCGCGCGGCACGTATTTGATGCACAGTACGCTGATCGGCGGCAAGGTCACGGCCACGATCCAGGCCAGCACGTGCAGGGCGTCGAAGTTCATGTCGCTGGTGGGCAGGAACCACAGCAGCGGGATCAGTCCCAGCAGCGCGCCGCTGGCGACATTGAAGTACTGGCGGGCGACGGCGATGCGCGAACGCTCGCGGTAATCGGTGGTGAGGTCGACGGCCCAGGCGCCGTAGGGAATTTCGTTGATGGTCCAGGCGAAGTAGGCGATAAAGAACCAGATGGCGAAGTACCCGGCGTCGGCATCGGACGGCGGCACGTACAGCTTGAACACGCAGGCCACGGTCAACAGCGAGCCGACCAGGAACCAGCCCTTGCGGCCACCCCAGCGGTCGTAGGTGGCGTCGGTGGCCCAGCCCACGCCGACGTCAAGGAAGCCGTCGAAAATGCGTACCAGTAGCAGCACCAGCGACATGGTGCCCAGCGAAATGGCGAAATGTTCCGAATACAGCGCCGGCAAGATGCCGAACGCCGGCCCGCGCAGCAGGTACATCGGCAACGTCGGCAGGGCGAACAGTACCAACAGCGGCCAGGACAGGCGGTTGGAGGGCTTGGACTTGATCATGTAGGCAGCTTTCGGGACAGCGTTAAATGAGGTTCTGGGGCCGCCAGCGTCAGGCTGGTGTGGAGGGCGCCGGCGCGTGGCGCGGCGGCGCGCAGTCCGATGCGCGTGCCGGCCGGCGCTTGCACGATCCATTCGGCCAGCGCGCGGTCGGCGGTCGGCGTCGCATCCGGCGACAGCGCCAGCAGCGATTTTTTCGGCGCGTGCCCCATCAGTTGCGGCCCCTGGATGCGCGCCGTGCCGCCGCACAGCGCGGCTTGTGACGGCGCTGCGGGCAGGTCGATGTGGAACACCACGCCCTCCACCACGTGGTGCGCCAGCGCCTGTTTGGTCACATAGGCCGGCAGCCAGCCGCTGTTGCAGACCACCAGGCGGATCTGCCAGGTGTCCGCGCCGATGTACTGCGCTGCGGCGCTCACCAGTTCCAGCCGCGGCAGGCTCAGCGCGATCTTGTCCATCCACGCCGGGAAACGCTCGACCTCGGCCTGGCGCAAGCCGGGCGGCGGATTGCGCCAGTAGTTGAGCTGGTCCCAGCCGCCGATTTCCACCGCGCCCAGCTGCGGATGCTGGAACGGTTGCCAGTCGACATAAGCCTGGCCGGCGCAGTGCTCATCGCTCCAGCGCAGCAACTTGAGGTCGTCCTCGACCGGGTGCGCGCGGAACCAGTCGATCCACTTGTAGCCGCTGATGCCGGCCTGGCGATTGGGGCTCCATAGCTCCACCACCCAGTACAGCGCGCCCAGTTGTTCGTACAGCCAGTCCTGGGTGCCGCCCACCAGTTCCTTCGGATGGTATTTGAAGTCATGCCAGATGCTCAGCGACGGGTAGCCGCTGAGCTCTGTGCCAAGCTCGCTGAAGCGCTGGTAGCACCACAGGTCTTCGGCAATCATGTCGGCATCGCTCATCATGCCCATCGGCCGCAGGATGACGCCGCTGAAGGTGTGGTAGCTGATGGCGGCGCCGATGTTGGGATGGGCCAGGACGAAGTCGACCATCGCCTTGACCTCCGGTTCGCTGGCCGGGTAAGGACCGGCGCCTTTCTGCTCGTGCTCCGGCCGCCAGTAGGACGGGAAGTTGCGGTTCAGGTCCAGCGCCTGTGGCTGCGGCTTCAGCTGCACGGTATAGCCGTCGTAGTCGTGCACCGTGCCTTCGGGCAGGATGCGGTAATACTCGCCGCCGAATTCGCCGATCTCGCGCGGCACCATCAGGCGCGGCTGGGCGGCGTGTTTTTTCCAGGTCCCATTCGGGTCCGGCATGCGCATCGACAGCACGCGGCCGTCGCCGTCCACATCCCCGATCGCCAGGCCGGCCGGGGCCGGATCGGTGGACGGGTAGAGGCGGGCGCTGGAGCGGACATGGCGCGGCTGGTCGGCCAGGGCCAGCTCGGCGCCGTCCGGACTCAGACGCGGACACAGGTAGATGGTGCGGGTCTCCAGCAGGTGGGTCAGGGTGGCGTCGGCGCCGTAGCCGCTGACCAGGTGGTGCAGGTAGTACAGCACGGCGGTGCAGCCGGTCAGTTCGATCGAATGAATATTGCCATCGGCCCAGAACGCCGGCTTGTCTTGCGGCTGGCCGGTGGCCAGCGCGGTAACGGTCAGCACCCAGATGTCGCGGCCTTCATGGCTCTTGCCGATCGACGCCAGTTGCACCAGCTCCGGATACGCCGCTGCATAGCCGTGCAACAGCGCAGTGAGTTCCGCGTAGCGTGGAAATGCTTCGAAATCAGGCGGCGTCATGCTCATGCCAGCCGGAACTGCACGTTCTTGGCGCGGGTGTAGGCCAGCAGGCCGGCCATGCCGCCCTCGCTGCCGAAGCCTGACACGCGTGCCGGCTCGACCGAGGCGCCGGTGACGAAACCTGGCGCCGGCCGGGCGACGGCGTTGACCGTGACCGGGCCGCCATGCACCCGGCGCGCCATCTGGTTGGCGAGGTAGAAGTCGCGCGTCCACAAGGTGGCGGCCAGGCCGAACTGGCAATCGTTGGCCAGGTGCAGCGCCTGCTCCGGGCTGTCGAACGGCAGGATGCCGGCCACCGGGCCGAAGATTTCCTCCTGCATGAAAGGATGGCTGTGCGGCACCTCGGCCACCAGCGTCGGCCGGTAGTGGCAGCCGCCCATGGCCTCGTCGCGCGCGCCGCCGGCCACCACTTTGGCGCCGCTGCTGCGCGCGGCCTCGACCATGGAGGCCACGCGTTCCAGTTGCACGGCGCTGGCCAGCGGTCCGAGCTGGGTGGCGGCGTCCAGCGGATCGCCGCTGCGCTGCGCGTCCAGCCGCGCCACCATGCGTTCCATCAGCGGCGTGTACAGCTTGCGCGTGACCAGGATGCGGGTGCCGGCCACGCACACCTGGCCGCTGTTCCAGACGTAGCCGTGGACGATGGCCTCGGCCACCGCGTCCAGGTCGCCCAGGTCGTCGAGCACGATCTGCGGCGACTTGCCGCCGCATTCCAGCAGCAGCGCCTTCAGGTTGGATTGCGCGGCGTACTGCATCAGCACGCGGCCTGTGTTGGTCGAGCCGGTAAAGCTGAGGCAATCGACATCCATGTGCAAGGCCAGCAGGCGGCCGGTCTCCGTGCCGAGGCCGGGAATGACGTTCAGCACGCCGGCCGGAATGCCGGCCGCGTGCGCCAGGTCGGCCAGCCGCAGCGACGACAGCGACGCCAGTTCGGAAGGCTTGAGCACCACCGAATTGCCCATCGCCAGCGCCGGTACGATCTTGGCCACTGCCACGTACAACGGGAAATTCCACGGCGTGATGGCGCCGACCACGCCGTGTGGCACGCGCAGATTCAGGGCCAGCGTGCTGGGCGCGCTCGGCAGCAGTTGCTCGCTGAGCTGGTTCACACGCTCGGCCACGCCGCGCACGATGCCGGCGGCCACCTGGATGTCGGGCAGGGCGGAACTGATCGGCATGCCCATTTCCAGGCTGTCGAGCAGGGCCAGTTCTTCCTGGTTGTTTTCCAGCGCATCGGCCAGTTTCAGCAGCACCCGGCTGCGTTCGTAGGGCGAGCGCTGCGACCAGCTACCCTGCTGGAAGGCCTTGCGGCTGCTTTCCACCGCACGGTCCACTTCGGCCTGGCCGCAGGACGGCAGCGAGGCGACGATGGCGCCGTCCTGCGGGTTGATGCTGTTGAAGCGCCCCCAGCCGTGCACGTCGACCCGCTCGCCGTGGATGAACGCGCGGGGATCGATGTGCAGCTGGCTGGCGCGCTGGTGCCAGTGAGGTTGGACAGTTGGATTCATGAGGCTGGACTGGGTGTGGTTTTGCATCGTTCCAGTGTAGAGACGAAAATTTTCCCCAGCTATACCTCGCGAGAGATATGCGGCGGCCAGTGTTGCTGGATCAAGGCCAGCATGCCTTGCGCCGCGAGCGACAGCGGTCGCTCCGGGTGACGCACGATCAGCAGCGGCCGGGGCGGCTGGCCGGGCTCCAGCGCGATCGCCTTCAGCGGCAGGTGACGGAACTGGAACAGTGTTAATTCCGGCAACAGCGCCACGCCCAGCCCCTGCGCGATCAGGCCGGCGACGGTGGCCAGGTGCTCGACTTCCAGTCCCGAGTGGCGCACGCCGATGCCGGCGGTCAGCAGGTCGGCGTGCTGGCGCACGCTGCTGGCTTTGCTCAGGTGGATCAGCTCGCATCCCGCCAGTTCGGCCAGCGCGATGCTGGCCTTGCCGGCCAGCGGATGGTCGGCGCGGCACACCAGGTAAAACGGGTCGTCGCACAGCGGCGCGGTCACGAATTCCTCCAGCTTGCCGCCCGGCGCCGTCAGCGCCAGGTCGACCGTGCCGGCGTTCAGCAACGCCAGGCATTGGTCGGACAGCGCATCGAATAACTGTACGGTGATGCCGGGATAGCGCCGCCTGTAGCCGGCGATGACGGCGGGCAGGCCGTTGGCCGCCAGCGACGGCAAAGCGGCCAGCGCGACCCGTCCCTTGCGCCGCGCGATGTAGTCGCCGAAGTTGGCGAAGGCGTGCTCGAACTCGCTGACCAGCGCCTGCGCCACCTCGACAAACATCTCGCCCTCCGGCGTCAGCGTGACGTTGCGGGTGTCGCGTACCACCAGTTGGGCGCCGACCGCCGTTTCCAGCTTCTGGATCAGCATGCTGAACGCCGACTGCGACAGGTTGCTGCGGGCGGCGGCGCGCGTGAAATGGTGGCACTCGTTCAGGGCCAGGAAGGCGCGCAGCAGCTTGGGCGAAATATTGGCGTACATGATTGATCTGGAAAGTAGCTTAATGCGCCCGAAAAATCGATTTTACAACGCAATCAGGGCGACGGATGATGGCGGTCATTTCAACGGAGACCCATCATGACTGGAAGGAAAAGAGGAATACGCATCGGCGCCGGATCGGGCTACGCGGGGGACCGCATCGAGCCGGCGGTCGAGCTGGCGGCGCACGGCGATATCGACTATCTGATTTTCGAATGCCTGGCCGAGCGCACCATCGCGCTGGCGCAGCAGCTCAGGCAGCGCTCGCCCGAGCTGGGCTACGATCCGCTGCTGGAGGCGCGCATGCGGGCCGTGCTGCCGCTGTGCGCGCAAAACGGCATCCGCATCATCAGCAATATGGGCGCGGCCAATCCGCTGGCGGCGGCGGCCCGCGTGCGCCAGATCGCCGCCGAACTGGGCCTGCGCAAGCTGAAGGTGGCGGCAGTCACCGGCGACGATGTGCTGGCAGTGCTGCAGCGCGATCCGCAAGCCGGCCAGCGTTGCCAGCCGCCGCTGGGGGAGGGCGTTGGCATGCTGTCGGCCAACGCCTATCTGGGCGCGCAATCGCTGGTGGCGGCGCTGGCGCAAGGCGCCGACGTCATCATCAGCGGCCGGGTGGCCGACCCGGCGCTGGTGCTGGCGCCGCTGATCCACGAATACGGCTGGGCCATGGATGACTGGCAGCGCCTCGGCCAGGGCACGCTGGCCGGCCACCTGCTGGAGTGCGCCGGGCAGGTCAGCGGCGGCTACTTCGCCGATCCCGGCTACAAGGATGTGGCGGGGCTGGCGCGGCTGGGCTTTCCGATTGCCGAGGTCGACGCGGACGGCGCGCTGCTGATCACCAAGGTGGCCGGTTCCGGCGGTTGCGTCACCGCCGCCACCTGCAAGGAACAGCTGCTGTACGAGATCCATGACCCGGCCGCGTATATGACGCCGGACGTGGTGGCCGACTTTTCCCGTGTCGAAGTGATTGAGGACGGTCCGGACCGCGTGTTGCTGCGCGGCGCGACGGGCCGGGCGCGGCCGGATACGCTGAAAGTGTCGGTCGGTTATCTGGACAGTTATCTGGGCGAGGGACAAATCTCCTACGCCGGCCCGGGCGCGGTGGCGCGCGCCAGCCTGGCGCTGGACATCGTCAAGGAGCGGCTGCGGCTGACTGGGGTTGCCGTCGGCGAAGCGCGCTACGAACTGATCGGCATGAATGCGTTGCACGGCGAACGCCTGGGGGCGGCATCGGGCCCTTACGAAGTGCGGCTGCGCGTAGCTTGCCGTACCACCAGCCTGGCCGACGCCATCCGCATCGGCAACGAGGTGGAAACGCTGTACACCTGCGGCCCCGCCGGCGGCGGCGGCGCCAGCAAGCTGGCCAGGGAAGTGGTGGCCATCTGCTCGACCTTGCTGCCGCGCGCGCTGGTCCAGGAAAACATCCATTTTGAGGAGAGTGAACATGCTGTTGCGTGAAATTGCCCATGCCCGTGCCGGCGACAAAGGCGATGTGTCCAATATTGCGCTGATCGCCTACAACCCGGCCGATTACGCGCTGCTGGCACGTCTGGTCACGGCGCAGCGCGTCAAGCAGCACTTCGCTGGCATCGTCACCGGAGCAGTGCTGCGCTACGAATTGCCGGCGCTGGGCGCGCTGAATTTCGTGCTGCACGGCGCGCTGGGCGGCGGCGTGACCCGCTCGCTGGCGCTGGACGCGCATGGCAAGAGCCTCGGCAGCGCATTGCTGGCGATGGCGCTGGAAGACCCGCGCTGACCGTCAACCGCGGCGGATCAGGTCCGCCGCCCGTTCGCCGACCATGATCACCGGTGCGTTCAGGTTGCCCGAGGTGATCTGCGGGAACACCGATGCGTCGGCCACCCGCAGATTGGCGACGCCCCGCACGCGCAAGTGCGGATCGACCACGGCGCGTTCATCGGAACCCATGCGACAGGTGCCGCAGCTGTGATGGCAGGTCGCCACCGCCGCGCGCGCAAACGCTTCCAGGCCGGCGCGGTCGGTGCGGTGCAGGCCGTCGTGCGGCCGCACGCGGCCGACCAGGCTGTTGCGGAACGGTGGCTGGTTGACGATGTCGTCCACCAGGCCGATGGCGTTGACGATCAGCGCCAGGTCGCGCTCGTCGCCCAGCAGGTTGGGCTGGATGCGCGGCGCCGTCATCGGATCGCCTGACGCCAGCCACAGCTTGCCGCGCGAATGCGGCCGGCAGATCGACGGCGTGATGCTGTACAGCGGCTGGCGGCCGGTGAAGGCGCCATCGGCAATCTGTCCGAATGGACCGGTGAAATACAGCAGGTCCGGCTCGTCCAGGCGGCCGCTGGAACTGCCGTACGCGAACACGTGCGTGCCGGGCGAAGTGGCCGGACCGGTGCGGCGCAGCAGGAATTCCAGCCCGCTGGCCGGCAGGCGGTACCAGCGGCCGGCATCGGAATAGGTCGGCTGCGAGACTGCGTATTCGACGTACAGGTCCGGATGATCCTGCAGGTTCCGGCCCACCTCGGGCGCATCCACCACCGGTGTGATGCCCAGGTCCCGCAGCTGCGCCGCCGGACCGATACCGGAGCGTAGCAACAGCGACGGGCTTTCCAGCGCACCGGCGCACAGCACGACTTCGCGCCGCGCCATGATGCGTTGCACGGCACCATCATCGCGGCGTACTTCGACGCCGCTGGCCCGGCCGTTGGCGATCAACAGCCGCTGTACCCTGGTGTGCTTGAGGATGGTCAGGTTGCGTGGCGGATGGCGCAGATAGGCGGTCTCGGTGCTCTGGCGCAGGCCGGCGCGCTGGTTGGTCTGCGTGATGGCCGCCGCCGCGCCGCGCGCCTGATTGATATCGCACACCAGCGGGAAGCCGGCTGCGCCAAAGGCATCCAGCAAGTCGCGCGACAGCGGATGCGGCGAACGGAAGGTCTCCACCCACACCGGGCCGTGCTGGCCGCGGTCCGGTCCCGGCAGGCCCATCGCGCTTTCCGCCTTCATGAAGTAGGGCCGCACGCTGTCCCACTCCCAGCCGCTGGCGCCAAGCGCGGCCCAGGTGTCGAAGTCGCGCGGCAGGCCGCGCGCCCAGATCATGCCGTTGATGCTGCTGCTGCCGCCCAGCGTGCGGCCGCGCCGCCAGTGGTCGGCTCGGCCGCCGCGCGATGGATCGGGTTCGGTGACGTATTGCCAGGCGTACGGCGACCAGTCGCGGATGAAACTCATCGCGCCGGTCAGCATCAGCAGCGGCGTCCGGCCGCTGCCGCCGGCTTCGATCAGGATCACATTGACGTCAGCCTGTTCGGCCAGGCGCGCGGCCACCACCGCGCCCGCCGAGCCGGCGCCGACCACGATGTAGTCGGCGCTGAAGTCGGCTTCGGCCTTAGAAGTCATAGCGCACGCTGAAGCCGACCGTGCGCGGACGGATCGGATAGAACTCGGTGTAGGTCGCGGGGAAGTCCACCCCCGAGGACAGCCCCCTGGCATTGAAGGCGTTGTTGGCATAGGCGGTGACTTCGACGCCGCTCCAGGACAGGCTGGCGCGCAGGTCGGCCGTGGTGTAGGCCGGCAGCACCAGATCGGAGTCGATCTGGGCAAAGCGCTTGCCGGTGTAGGCCACCAGCGCCGACAGGCGGCCGCCGCTGTTCCAGGGGCCGTCAAAGGTCTGCGTGGCGTTGAACGAGCCCTGCATCTTGGCGGTGCCCGGCAAGCGGGTGCCGCCGGCGATCGGCGTGCCGCCGAGGCTGATGCCGCCGCTGGTGACGGCCTTGGTGTAGGCCAGCGCCCCCTTCAGCGACAGCGACGGCAGCGGCCGCCAGCCGGCGGCCAGCTCCACGCCTTGCGAACTGGCCTTGCCGACGTTGCCGGTGACGAGGAAACTGCGGGTGGTGACGGGATCGGTGTACAGCTCGGACAGCTGGACGTCGGACCAGTCGATCTGGAACACGCTGACGTCCAGCGAGGCGGTCTTGCTGGGGCTCCAGCGCCATCCGGCCTCGTAGTTCCACAGCGAGTCCGACTTGTAGGGCAGGCCGGCCGGACTGCTGCCGAGGTTGGAGATGCCGCCGAAGCGGTAGCCGCGCGAGGCCAGGGCATACACCGACATGGCGCTGTCGATCACGTAGCGCAGCGAGTACTTCGGCGTGGTGCCGCTTTCCCCGGTGGCATATGGTGTGCTGTCGCCGGCACCGGTGGCGCCGACGATGCGGTCATACGACAGCTCGGTCTTGTAGTGGCGCGCACCGATGTCGGCGATCAGCTGGTCGGTCAGCTTGATTTCGGCGTCGCCAAAGATGGCGCGTTCGCTGGCCTCGCCGTTGCGGCGGAAACGCAGGTCGGCCACCGCGCCGCGCGGCTCCAGATAAACCAGCTGGTCGCGCTGAATCTCGGCGTTCATCCAGAAGGCGCCGGCCAGCCAGTTGACGCGGCCTGCCGACACCGGCGCCAAACGCAGCTCCTGTGATTTGGCGGACGAGTTTAGAAAACCGTCCGAGGTCCATTTTTCTCCCACCGTCTCGGGGGTGTAGAAGTCGCGCGTGAAGTCCTCGCGCGCCACGCGCGATTTGGTCTGCCGTCCGCTTAGCGAGGTCAGTCGGTAGCCGCCGATATTCCAGTTGGCCTGGATGGTGGCCAGGTCAAACTTGGAGTCGTAGCGCATCGGGTAGGCGGTCCGCACGGTGAGCTGGTCGTAGGCTTTGACGTAGCCTTCGCCTGTCAGGTAGTTGAACGGCGAAATGCCGGGACCGTCGTCCTGCTTGCTGTGTTGCGTGAGGTAGGTGGCGGTGACGTCGAAATCGTCGCTCGGCTTGTAGGTGAAGATGGCGCGGCCGCCGTCCACATGCACGGTATTGGCATCGTTGACGCCGGTGCCGAGGTTATCGATGAAACCGGCTTCCTTGCGGGCGTTGACGACGAAGCGCAGGCCCGCCTTGCCGTCGGCCAGCGGCAGGTTGGCCATGACGGAACTGGTCCAGCCGGTGCCGCCGCCGGTGGTGCTGGACGCGCCCACCAGCACCGAGCCTTCCGTGAGGTGGGTATTGGGCTTGTTGACGATGTAGCGGATCGCCCCGCCCAGCGACGACGAGCCGTACAGGGCGCCTTGCGGACCGCGCAACACTTCCACGCGCTCCAGGTCGAACAGGCCGAGATCGGGTGTCGATACGAAGGCGAACGGATCGGTGAACGGCACGTCTTCGATATAAATGCCGGTCGGCGACTGGGTAAAGCCCTGGGACGGGCCGTTTGAGTTGGTGCCGACGCCGCGAATGGAAATCAGGCCACCATCGGTGGCGCTTTTATTAAACTGCACGCCCGGCGTCAGCTTCAACAGATCCTCGGCATCGGCACTGCCGAATTTTTCCAGCTCGGCGCCGCTCACTGCCGTGACGGTGCCGGCCAGGTCGCTCAGTTTCTGCGCGCGCTTGCTGGCCGTGATGACGACGGTGTTGGTGGCTACGGCGTCCTTGTCAACTGGCGGTTCGGACTGGGCTCTGGAGGTGCTGCACGACAGCAGCCCGATTGCAATCATGATCGCCGATGCTTCCGACGGAAATGCAATACGAGGAGATAGTGTTGTTTTGCTTGTACTCGGGACCGGCATGCTATGCGCTCCAAATTGTAGTGTTGACTCGGCTGTTGGCAACCTCCTGCTCACGGTAGGTAGCGTCTGCCACGAATTGCATTCATCGATGGTGCGCTACTGAATGTAAAGTTATACAAGGGTGCCTTCTATACCCCTGTAGAGATATGTCTATTTCATGCGACAAGCAACGCGGCAGGCCGGCTCCGGGTGTATTTGCGCTTGACTTAAGTGAATCTCGATTCTACTATTATTAAGTAGAATTTAAATTCGCTTAATGCCCTTGCAGGCGCCACCAGTGCGGCAAAACGCTTGGGGGCCATCGCGCACTGAGCCAAAAGGAGAGTACTGTTGAATGATGGGCTGAATATACGCGTGGCAGAGGCTGCCGGCCTGGATGCGGAACACCTGCGGCGTGCCGTTGATTGGACCCTGGGGAGCCGGCGCTCAATCCGGGCTTATTTACCGAGACCGGTGCGGCAGCACGATCTGACCGCGATTCTTGACCTGGCGCGTTTCTGTGCTTCCGGGGTCAATACCCAGCCCTGGCACGTGCATGTGGTCACCGGCCAGGCAAAGGAACGATTGAGCACGGCAATTCTCTGCGCGTATGACGATCCGCACACCATGGCCCGGCTGGCCGAACCGTATGACTACTATCCCGCGCAGTGGTTTTCGCCCTACGTTGACCGGCGCCGGGCAGTCGGCTGGGACCTGTATGGCTTGCTGGGCATCGAGAAGGGTGACAAGGCGCGGATGCACCAGCAGCATGGCCGCAACTACCGGTTTTTCGATGCGCCGGTCGGCTTGCTATTTACCATCGACCGGCGCATGGGGCGCGGCAGCCTGATCGACTACGGCATGTTTTTGCAGAACATCATGCTGGCGGCGCGCGCCCGTGGCCTGGATACCTGTGCGCAAGCGGCGTTCAATGCCTTTCACGAAATCATTGCGCGAGAATTATCGATTCCTGCTGAGCAAATGCTGGTCTGCGGGATGAGTTTAGGTTATGCAGACCTCGACAGTATTGAGAACACACTGGTGACGCAGCGTGTCGCGGTGGGCGATTTCACCACGTTTCACGGCTAAGGTTACACCCATAAAAATGAAGGAGACTAAACGATGAGCGCAAGTGCCTACGCGCATGACCTGGACAAGAATGCGGCCAATTATCTGCCGCTGACGCCATTGGGATTTCTTGATCGCACAGCGGAGGTCTACCCCGCCCGCACCGCCATCGTGCATGGCGCATTGCGGCAGAGCTGGGCCGACACGCGGCAGCGCTGTTACAGGCTTGCATCTGCGCTGGTAAAACGCGGCATCAAAGCGGGGGATACGGTCTCCATCATCGCGCCCAACACGCCGGCGATGCTGGAGGCGCACTTTGGGGTGCCACTGTCCGGCGCGGTGTTAAATACCATCAACTGCCGCTTGGATGCGGACGGGATCGCTTTTATATTGCGGCATGGAGAATGCAAGCTGCTGATGGTCGACCGTGAATTCAGCGCCGTGGTTGCCGCCGCGCTGGAGGGGATCGCAGAGCGGCCTCAAGTGATCGATATTAACGATCATCTGGCCCCGGTAGGGCCGGCGATCGGGCAGACCGACTACGAATCCTTGCTCAATACAGGCGATGCGGATTTTCCCGGTATTTGGCCGCGCGACGAGTGGTCGCCAATCGCGCTGAATTACACCTCCGGCACCACAGGCGACCCCAAGGGCGTGGTGCCGAGCCACCGTGGCACCTATCTGATGAGTTTGCTGCAGATGACCAACTGGCCATTGCCCCACGCACCGGTTTACCTGTGGACGCTGCCGATGTTTCATGCCAACGGCTGGTGCTTCACGTGGGCGATCACAGCAGCGGCAGGGACCCACGTTTGCCTGCGCAAGGTAATACCCGAGGACATATTTGCTGCCATTGAACAACATCAGGTCGACCATTTTTGCGCCGCGCCGATCGTGCTGGCGACGCTTGCCAATGCCGCCAACGCCGCGGCCCCGATCTTGCAGCGTCGGGTGCGGGTGCTGACTGCCGGTTCGCCGCCGCCGGCAACGGTGCTGGCGGCGATGGATAAGCTGGGATTCGAGGTGAACCATGTGTTCGGTATTACCGAGGTATCGGGCACGCCGGTCAGCTGTGCCGACCAGCAGGCATGGCAGGATCTGGCGGCAGACGAACAGGCGCGCATCAAGGCGCGCCAAGGCGTGCGCGCCGCTGGCCTGGAGCATTTGCGTGTCGCTGACGCCGATACCTTGGCGGCTGTCTGCAACAATGGTGCGGAGGCAGGGGAGATACTGTTGCGGGGCAATACCGTAATGATGGGCTATCTCAAAAATCCTGCTGCGACTGCCGCCGCGTTTGCGGGCGGCTGGTTCCACACCGGTGACGTGGCAGTGGTGCATGTCGACGGCTACCTGCAAATTACCGACCGCGCCAAGGACATCATCATCTCCGGCGGAGAAAACATTTCGTCGGTCGAGGTCGAAGAGGTGCTGTACCGCTATCCCGGTGTCCTGACCGCGGCAGTAGTGGCCCAGCCGGATGAAAAGTGGGGCGAGGTACCTTGTGCATTCGTCGAATTGAAACCCGACATGCCGCCCATCAGCGAAGCCGAGATGATTGCTTTTTGTCGTGACCGTCTGGCGCACTTCAAGGCGCCGCGTCGCATCGTATTCGGAGCGTTGCCCAAGACCGCCACCGGCAAAATTCAGAAATTCATTTTGCGAAAACAAGCCGGTAGCCGTGATGCCATCACTAAGCTGAGCGGCAATTTGCCCGCATGAGGAAATGACATGAAATCGACGGTAGGGGGCTTGCGCTGACTGAATCGCTGCGCGTGCACGCGACTGGCATCATGCAGTTGAGCACGCCGAAGGTGCAGGTACTGCGGCGAACGCCCGGTTTACTGCGGCGCCGCGAACACGAGTGGCCCGCCCGACACCCCGCGCAAGCAAAAACTGATGATTTCGATGGCGTGCTCTGTCGGCCCGGGCTCACCGGATGAACTATCGGTCGACAAGGGGTTGACCAGGCCTTCGAACAGACATCCGACGATGCACGCCGCAGACCCGCGCTCATTTTGCCTGGGGAACTCGCCGCTGCGCACCCCATCTTCGATAATGGCAGTAAACACACCTGCCAGCGCGCGGTGATATTTCAGGCGCGCCGCCTCGATCTCCGGTTCCACCGGCTCCGCCACCAAGGCATACGCCATGCGTCTGCCACGCAAGGCGCGATTGGCGAATGTCCAGGCCGCAGCGCCAAGGCGTTGCGCCGCAGTTCCTTGTTCCCTCGCAACGCTGGCAACGACGTCGACTTCCCGCTGGGCCGTCAGTGATACGACTTCGATCATCAAATCGGATTTGGCCGGAAAGTAGCGGTACAAGGTTCCGATTGCAATGCCTGCAGCGTCGGCAATGGACGACATCTGCACGTCGCGAAAACCATGGGCCGCCACGAGATCGCGCGCCGCCTTCAGTATCAAGGGATATTTATCCGGGCCGCGAATGCGAAGACGCGGCTTGCGGCCAGAGGGGGACGGTAGTGTCAGGTCATTCTCCGTGTTCACGCAGCCTCCTATGAAATGCTAATTTGGATTATACATGGACCAATCAGCGGTTATCGGCTGGCGCCCTGGCTCAGTCACCGGGGCGCCATCTGCGCCGGCAACGGGGCGTTATCAGGCAGGCCAGTGGCTGCTCTTTTTTTATTTCTTGTTTTTATAATTTGATGTTAATTAAAAATAGAAAAAATATATTCGCTTTAATATTTAAGCATGTGAAAATTAACTGAATATGATTTCAAATTATATTTTTACCTGTCATTAAATTGTAATAATCGGAATGTAATTTACGCGGTTTTAAACCGATGTAAATCAATCCCATGAAAATCAAATGCCGTAAATATATTGCCGTTCGTCCTTATAAACACACAGTCATCGCGCTTGCGATCGGACAGCTGTTCGCCGTCACCGCGATGGCCGCCACCGATAGCGCTGCAGAAGCAGCCGGCGATGGCGCCAGCGCCAGTGGCGAACTGCAGACCGTCAAGGTCGCCGGCCAGCATACGCCGCGTGCCGCCGCCCGCAAGCAGCAGGAAAACGCCCCCAACCTGGTCAATGTGCTCAGCTCGGAAGACATCATCAAGCTGCCGGATGTCAATGCCGGCGAGGCGTTGCGGCGCGTGCCGGGCATTTCGATGTCGATGGGCAGCGGTGAAGGCCGCTTCATCAACATCCGCGGTCTCGACGCCGACCTGACCACCACCACTTTCGGCGGCGTGCGCCTGCCGCCGACCAATGTTTCCACGCCGTTCGGCGGCGGCCGCGCGGTCGAGATGGGCGTGATCCCGGCCGGCATGATCGGTTCGATCACGGTCACCAAAACCAACAAGCCGGAGCAGGACGCGGAAGCGCTGGGCGGCACCGTCGAGATCACGCCGAAAGCGCTGGCGCCGTCGCAGGACGCGTTCTTGAACGGCAAGATCGGCGTCGGCATCGAACCGCTGCGCAGCACCGGCGTGAGCGACCTGTCGGTCAGCGGCGGCACCCGCTTCGGCATGGGCGCCAGCCCATCCTCGGGCCTGACCGGCTACTCCGACCGCCCATTCAGCTTTGTCGGCACCGCGTCGTTCTACCGCGACAAGCGCGGTTCGGACGACCTGGAAGGCTCGTACTCCAGCAAGAGCCCGTTTTCCAAGGCATACAGCAGCCTGGACCAGCGCTACTACAGCCTGACGCGCCACCGCTACGGCATTGGCGGCGAATTGAGCTATGAGCCGGATGCGGCCAACAAATGGTATGTGCGTTACTACGACTCCGGCTACCGCGAGACCATCAACCGCCAGCGCCTGACCTACAATTTCTCCGGCGCCCCGGTCGCCAACGCGGACGGCAGCTTCACCGACGCCAAGACCACCCTCAGCAAATCGCTGCGCGACGAGCAGGAAACCATGAGCTCGCAGGTGTTCACGCTCGGCGGCAAGCACACCCTGGCTGGCGGCGCGCGCGTCGACTACGACGTCGCCCATACCGCCGGCACCGACGACCGTCCATTCGACTACAACAGCACCTTCGCCAACCCGACCAGCACCGCCGCCACCTACAACAACGTCGCCAACGCCAACTACCCGACCATCAGCACGGCGGGTGTCAATCCGGCGTCGCCGGCCGGCTTCGTGCTGTCGAGTTTCAACAACACGCCGCTGCGTGCCCGCACCACGGAATGGTCTGGCGCGGCCAACCTGGCGCTGCCGACGCACCTGACCTCGGCGCCGGACGAGGAACTCAAGCTGGGCGTCAGCGTTCGCGAACGCACCAACGATTACCACGTCTATCCTTACACCTACAGCGCGGTGCCTGCCGTGCCGCTGTCGCAGACCATCATCGGCGCGCCGGTCACTTACTACGGCAACAGCCTGCAGAACGGCTACAACGTCAGCGACCAGGCCATGCGCGACCTGTATGCGCAGGGCAGCGGCTTCGTGCGCAACACGGCGGCCGATACGCTGAACTCGGCAAAGCAGAGCACCCACAACACGGAAAACGTGTTCGCCGCCTACGTGCAGCAACAGGTGAACTTCGACAAGCTGGGCCTGCTGGCCGGCGTGCGCGTCGAAACCACCAAGGCCGACCACGCCGGCAACGCCATCACCGGCAGCACGGTCACGCCGGTGCAGACCAGCAACAGCTACACCAATCTGTTCCCGTCGGTGCAGGCGCGCTACGAACTGGCGCCGGCCTCGCTGCTGCGCGCCAGTTTTTCCAGCACCATCGCGCGGCCGGGCTTCAACCAGACCAGCGCCGCCACCAATATCGACGTCGGCAATAACATCGTCACCACCGGCAATCCGAACCTGAAGCCGACGTTGTCCAACAATTTCGACCTGTCGTATGAGCGCTATCTGCCGCAGGGCGGCATCCTGTCGGTTGGCGTGTTCGACAAGGCGCTGCGCAACTACATCGTCAACCGCAGCGTCGTCCAGACTTTCGCCAGCAGCGGCGCCTACACCGGCATCGCCCCGAATACCCGCGTGGTGACCTATGGCAATGTGTCGTCGGCGCGCGCCACCGGCCTGGAAGCCAACTTCGAGCAGCGCTTCACCACGCTGCCGGGCGTGCTGGGCGGCCTCGGCGCCGCGTTCAACTGGACCTATGTCGACTCTTCGCTGGAAATCCGTCCGGGCGAGAAAAAGATGCTACCGTCGACCTCGCGCAACACCTACAACGGCGCCGTGTTCTGGGAGCGCGACGGCCTGAATCTGCGACTGGCGGCGAACTACATGAGCCGCAATATGTATTCGATCGGCAGCAACAGCAGTTCCGACGTGTTCGCCGAGTCGCGGGTGTCGGCCGACTTCGGCGCCAGCTACCAGGTCAACAAGCACTACGGCGTGTTCTTCAACGCCAAGAACCTGACCAACACCGCGCTGAAATACACCCAGGGCAGCGCCGACCGCGTGATCCAGCGCGAAACCTACGGCATGACGCTGGAAGCCGGCGCCACGTTCAATTTCTGATCCATCCTTAACCACTGAAGAATCCATGATGCATATCCTGAAAAAATCCACCATCGCCTGCCTGTCCATGCTGGCCCTCCTGTCCGGCGGCTCCGCCAGCGCGGCACCGCCGCTGGAACTAGTGGCGCAGACGCCGCTGCCGGCCGTCACCGGCGGCGACTTCGACCATTTCGCGGTCGACCTGGCGAAAAATCGCCTGTTCGTGCCGAGCGAGGTGTACCAGTCGATCGAAGTCTTCGAACTGTCCAGCGGCAAGCACCTGCACAGCGTGACCGGCACGGTGCAGGGCCCGCACATGCTGGAATACATCGCCGACCAGAACGCGCTGTTTGTGGCCGACGCCCGCAACGGCTATTGCGATGTGCTGGACGCCAGCGATTTCCACCTGATCAAGCGCATTACCCTGCGCCCGGGCGCGGATTTCGGCGTCTATGATGCGCGCACCCGGTTGATCTACCTGGGCAACGGCGGCAAGGCGCTGAAGGCCGACAACTCGGTGATCAGCGTGATTTCGGTCGACACGCGGGAAGTGGTCGGCGAGATCCCGGTGCAGGCGGCAGTTATCAAGGGCATGCAGCTCGATGTGCAGCGCAACCGCCTGTACGTCAACCTGCGCGATAAAAGCCAGGTGGCAGTCGTCGACCTGGCCAGCCGCAGCGTGACCGCCAGCTGGACTTTCCCCGGCCTGACCGGCAATGCGGCGATGGGCTTCGACGCCCTGCACCGCCGCCTGTTCGTCGGCGCGCGCAATCCCGGCGTCATGTTCGTGGTCGATCCGGACAGCGGCAAGCTGGTCGGCACTTTCGGCACCGTCAACATCTCGGACGATATGACTTACGACCCGGTCGCCCAGCGCCTGATCGTGTCCGGCGCCGACGGCGTCGACGTGTTTGCGCAGGATAATCCCGATACCTACCGCCTGCTCCAGCATGTCGACACGCTGGGCGGCAAAACCTCGGTGTATGTACCGTCGCTGAAACAGTTCTACGTCGTGCATACCAAGGGCGTGCAGGCGCCGCAGGCGGGTTTGCAGGTATTTAAGGTTAATTAATTAACCTGTTCGGCGCCGCCGGCATTTGTCGCGCGGCGCCGATCATATGCATCATTAAATCGGCATTAAAGAAATAGAATTAAATATCATTAAGAGATAATAATTCAATTGAATAGAATATTATGAGGTAATTCCATTGTAATAAACGGTGGGTATTATCTTCATGTTTTACATGGAGAAGACATGCGTTTGTTGTTGGTGGAAGATGATCCAGCGCTCGGGAAAAGCATTCGTTCCGGACTGGATGGTTTTGGTTTTGTGGTCGACTGGGTTCAGGATGGTCTCAGCGCCGAAACCGCGTTGTTCGCCGCCGACTACCTGGCGGTTCTGCTCGACATCGGCTTGCCGCGCAAATCGGGGCTGGCGGTGCTCGGCAGCATGCGGGCGACCGGCAACAATACGCCGGTGATCGTGCTGTCGGCGCGCGACGCCGTGCGCAACCGGATTGAAGGCCTGGACGCCGGCGCCGACGACTACCTCGACAAGCCGTTCGACCTGAACGAACTGGCGGCGCGGATACGGGCTTTATTACGCCGCAACAAGCAGCAGGTCAGCCCGGTGCTGAGGCATGCCGGCATTACCTTCGACCCGTCCACCCAGCAAGTCCACTACCAAGGCAGGCACGTGGTGCTTGGCGCGCGCGAACTGGCGCTACTGGCCGCCCTCATGAGCAATCCGGGCGTGCCCTTGTCGCGCAGCCAGCTGATCGAGCGCATCTACGGCTGGAACGATGAAGTGGAAAGCAACACCATCGAAGTCCACATCCACAAGCTGCGCAAGAAGTTGTCGCCCGATTTTGTGCACAATATTCGCGGCATCGGCTATCTGCTTGCCGATGAGTAAAGCGTACTTCTCCATCAAGCGCAGCCTGCTGGTGTGGCTGCTGTCCAGCCTGTTCCTGCTGAGCGCCGCGTTCGCGCTGGTGACCTACGGACTCGACCGCATCACGCTGCGCGACCAGGAAAGCAGCCGGCTGCGGCAGATCGCCGTCGGCCTGCCGGCCGATCTGCAGCATGCGGACCTCAGCCACATCAATGTCGAGCTGCGCCATCGGCGCGACGATTTCATCCTGCAAATCTGGGACAGCGAGCACCGGCTGATCTACCATTCGCATCCCGATTTGATCTTGCCGCAATTTACGCAAACCGGCTTCAGCATCCAGCCCTGGGGCGGCGACCGCTGGAAGGCCTTCATCCGCTATGCCGATGGCAACCTGATCCAGATCGCCCAATCGATCTCGGCGCGCAAGGAAATCGCCAAGGACGAGGCGCTGCACCGCGTGGTGCCGCTGCTGCTGTTCATTCCGGTGATCGCGTTTTTTATTCCCTTCTGCGTCAACCGCGGCCTGCGTTCGCTGAGCCGGCTGTCGCGGGAGCTCGACCGCCGCAATTCCAGTTCGCTGGCGCCGTTGCAGGAAGCGCAGCAGCCGGCGGAAATCGTGCCGCTGACGCGCGCGCTCAACACCTTGCTGACGCGCCTCGGTGGTGCGCTGGAACAGCAGCGCAACTTCATTGCCGACGCATCGCACGAGTTGCGCACGCCGTTGACCACGCTGCAAATTCAGGCGCAGCTGGTCGAACACGCGCTGGGACCTGCGCAGCGGCACGCCGCCCTCGACGATCTGAAGACCAGCATCCGCCGTACCGGGCATCTGGTGGAGCAGCTGCTGATGGTATCCAAGCTGGAAGCGGAAGGCGAGCAGGCCGCCTTCCGGCCGGTGGACCTGGCGGCGGCCGCGCGCGAGGTCGTGCTGGCGCTGCTGCCGTTTGCGCAGGCCAGAAAGATCGATCTGGGCATGGCCGGCAGCGGCGCCGGCGCGGCGCCGGGCGATGCCGACCAGCTCAAGCTGCTGGCGCGCAATCTGATCGACAACGCCATCCGCTACACCCCGGCGGGTGGCCAGGTGGATGTGGAAATCATTGCCGGCGACGGGTACATCGATTTCTGCGTCGAGGACAGCGGCCCCGGCATTCCAGCCGACCAGCATGCGCGCGTCTTCGACCGGTTTTTCCGCTGCGTGGGCCATGACTTGCCGGGCAGCGGCCTGGGCTTGTCCATCGTGCGGCAGGTGGCGCAGCGCCACCACGGCAGCATTCGCCTCGGCCGCAGCGAACGCCTCGGCGGCCTGAGTGTGCGGGTGCGCTTCGGCTTAGCCTGGCGCCAGCACGTCCGCAATGGCGGCGCAGACGCGGTCGACGTCGGCGGTAGTCATGCCGCAGTGTAGCGGCAGCGTTATCGTCTGCTCGCCGATCCGTTCGGCATTCGGGAATTGCCCGGCGTGGTACCCAAGTCCCAGTCCAAGCGAAGTCAGGTGGGAAGGTTCATACGACAGCCCGGTCGCGATGCCACGTTCGCGCAGCGCCGCCCGGAACGCATTGCGTGTGGTATGCAGGTGCTGGTATGGCAGCAGGACGCAAAACATATTCCAGCTCTGTCCGGGCACGCCCTGGGGCGGCAGCACGGCGTCCGCGATCGTCGGGAAGACTTCGAAGTAGCGGTCTGCGAGCTGGCGCCGCTGTGCGAGAAAAGCGGGAAGCTGCTGCAACTGCGCGATGCCGATTGCAGCCGAGACATCCGACATATTGTATTTTCCGCTTGCCACGCTGACATCGCGGGTGTCGTCAGGGCGGCGTGTGATGCCGTGGAAGCGCAGCGTTTCGACCAGGCGCGCAGTTGCTTCGTCGGCAACGACGATGGCGCCACCTTCTATGGTCGTCATATTTTTGTTGGGATGGAAGGAAAACGTTGCGATGTCACCGAAGCTGCCAATGGCGCGTCCCTGCCATTCCGACCCCTGGACCAGCGCAGCATCTTCGATGACGCGCAGACGGTGGCGGCGCGCCAGCGCATACAGGGCATCCATATCGCCCAGCGCGCCGGGGAAGTGGGTCGGCACAATCGCCTTGGTGTTGGGCGTAATGGCCGCTTCAACCTGCTGCAAATCGATCGCGCGCGTCACCAGATCGCAATCGACAAAGACGGGTTTGGCGCCGACCTTGACAATCATGTTCATGGTGGAAAAGAAGCTCTGCGTCGACGTGATGACTTCATCCCCCGCACCAATGCCGCACGCCAGCAGGGCGATTTCCATGGCGCCGGTGGCTGAGGTCAGCACGCGCGTAGGGCGATGGTTGAACGTTGCAGACAACAGGCATTCAAATTCCACAACGCGCGGGCCGCTGGCGATCCAGCCGCTGCGCATGGTGGCCACCATGGCTGCGATGGTGTCTTCAGAAATTAAAGGTTGAGAGAAATTCAGCATGCAACAACCGCCTTCGTAGCATCTATCAAAACGCCATATTAGCAGCCTGCGACAGCAAAGCGTGGTCTGCCCGCCGATCTACGGCATGCAGCGTGGACGGCGGTTACGGCCGCAGCTGCGGCAAGCCCAGCGCCTGCCGTAGCTCGGCGGTGGCGGCGTCGCGCTCCGCCTTGAACGCCGGGTTGGCATCCATCAGCGCGTGGGCGGCGTAGGCCAGCACCTTGCTGGCTTCGATATCGCTCCGGTAGTGCACGCCGCAGACCAGGCGCTGGCGCGCATAGTCGTCGGCCCGCGCCAGGATCGCATCGCGTTGTTCCGGCACCATCTCGATCAGCACCAGGCCGGCCATGTAGCCGGCGGTGGCGTGGCCGCTGGGATACGAATCATCGCTGGATTTGGCGCCGCAAATCGCGTGCAGCGTGGTATCGAGGTTGTACGGCCGCATGCGGTGAAAATACTGCTTGGCCGGACCGGCGTTGGCGCCGTGGTCATTCTTGACGTGGTCGGCCAGGGCTGCCGTCAGCGGCAGCGTCGCCGGCGCAAAGCGAGGACCGAGCACGTCCGCGTAGAGGAACATGGTTTCATTTTTGGCGTCCGACATCGCCTGTGCCGCCTGGGCCGGCGTGCGGGCCGCTTGAATGCGGTGCAACTCCGCAAGTTCGGCATTGGACTCGGCAGTACCCGGCGCGGCCGGCGCCTTCGGGATCAAGTCGGGCCGGGTTTGGTCGGCGCCGACGAAATACGCCTCGCGCGCCGAGACGTTGGTGATACACAGGGCTGCCAGGATAACAGCGGGAACGGCAAGCATTTTCATAGGGTGTAGGTGGCTTGAGAGGTGACGATCTGCGCCGCCTAGGCCGCGCAGGACATGCGGTGTATGCCGCCGCCGTAATACTACTGACGCAAAATGATCTCAAAATGAAGGTGGCAATCGCTTCGATATCGAGGCCGCCGCTGTGCAGCGCCAACCGGATTACATCATGCCGAAACCCTGGCACACACTTAATGCGGGATTAATTATCGGGACTTTAAGCTGAGCACGTTACTCTCCAGGCCAGGACCCGTGAATGCCGAAACCCTTGAATCTTCCGCTGTGGCGGCCCTCATTGCTGCTCGCCGGGCTGTTGCTGTCGTCCTGCGCCAGCTACCAGCCGTTGCCATTGCAGGAGGGCCGGCCGGCCGGCCTGGTGGTCGATACCCGCAGTCTGCCATTCGCGCCGATGGCGGCGCACCGCTTCGATCCGGCCGACGGACTGGACATCGTGGAAGTGGCGATGCTGGCGGTGGTCAACAATCCCGACCTGCGGCTGGTGCGCGACGATGCGGCGATCGCCCATGCGCAATCGTTTTCCGCCGGGTTGCTGCCCGATCCACAACTGGCCCTCAGCCGCGACCTGTCCAACAGTGTCGGCGCCGGCGGCACCAAGGCGTTCAGCCTGGGGCTGAGCTACGACATCACCAGCCTGCTGACGCACGGCGCGCTGCATGGCGCCGCTGAGCGCGACGCCGACAAGACCGACTTGACGCTGCTGTGGCAGGAGTGGCAGGTGGCTTCGCAAGCGCAACTGCTGTTCGTCAAGCTGGTGCAGGGACGCCGGCAACTGGCGATCCTGGACCAGACGCGCCAGCTGTTCGCCGACCGCTACCAGCGCACCCGCCAGGCGCTCGACCGCAATCTGCTCAACAGTGACGCCGTCACCCCGAACCTGACCGCGCTGCAGGATGTCGACCGCCAGCGTTTCGATCTGATGAAACTGCAAAACCAGGCCGCACACGATCTCAACGCCTTGCTGGGACTTGCGCCGGAGACGGCCCTGGTGCTACGCGACGACAGCGGTCTCGGCCAGCTCGACACGCAACTGGTGGGCGCCGCGCTGGACGGTATCGCGCAGCGCCGGCCGGATCTGCTGGCCTTGCAGGCCGCCTACCAGGCGCAGGACCAGCGCTACCGTGGCGCGCTGCTGGCGCAATTCCCGGCGCTGAACCTGGGTTTTACGCGCGCGCGCGATTCGAGCAACGTGTATTCCAGCGGCATCGGCATCAATATGTCGCTGCCTTTCCTCAATCGCAACCGCGGCAATATCGCGATTGAACAGGCCACCCGGCGCAAGGCGTACGACGAGTACCAGGTGCGGGTGCAGGCCGCGCGCAACGATGTGCGGCGCATCCTCGACGAACAAGCCTTGAACCAGGCGCAGGGCGCCAGGCTGGAGGCCGATCTGCGCGCGCTGGCGGCCGCCCTGGCGCGCAGCGAGCAGGCGTTCCGCGCCAGCGACGCCGATGCGCTGGCCTACGCCACCGCGCGCTCAGCGCTGTTGTCCAAGCAACTGGAGCAAGTCGCCCTGCAGCAGGCGGTAATGGAGCAGCGCGTGGCCTTGCGCACGCTGCTCGGCATCGATATGACCCAACTTGAAAGCGTTAAACCATGACCCGGAATAAATTGATGCTGGCGGCCGTCGTGCTGGCCGCCGCTGGTGGCGCCTGGTGGTACAGCCAGCGCGCCGGCAGCG
>NZ_WWCT01000018.1 GCF_009857605.1 Duganella levis
GCAACGGGCGCCGGTGCAGGCGCAGCAGCGGCGGCAGGCTTGGCAGGCGCGCTGGACTTGCCGGCGATGGCGTCGTTCAGCAGCTGTTCCAGATCGCCCGGCAGGGCCGGCAGGCTGCTCGGCTCGGCGCCGTCGTTCAGTTCGGCCAGTTGGTCGGCCACAAAGCCCGACGCTTGCAGCGCGGCTTCGATCGACAGCGGCGTCACCGGCGCGGCGCCGGTACGCAGGGCGTCAAACAGATTCTCGGTCAGGTGGCAGGCCGTCACCATGGCGGGCAGGCCCATGAAACCGGCGCCGCCCTTGATCGTATGGAACGAACGGAACACCGCGTTCAGCGTTTCCTTATTCTCGGGGTCACGTTCGAGGCGCAGCAGGTGCTCCTCCACGTTGACCGCCAGATCCATCGCCTCAACGACGAAATCCTTCAGCATATCGTCCATTAGAACCCCAGATCGGCAAGAAGATCGTCAACACTGTCCTGATTCAGCGCCACGGTCGGAGCGGACGGACCGGACATCAGGGACACTTCTTTCTGTGCAATCTTCTCCTTGACCGCCGGCGGCGCATTGTCGCGCAGCAGCGTGGCCAATTCACTCTCGACAGTTTTCGTGATAGTCACCACTTTCTTGATCAATTGACCGGTGATGTCCTGGAAGTCCTGGGCCATCATGATTTCCAGCAGGCGCGCCTTTTCAGCTTCGGTGGCGGCCGACACGGCAATCGCGAACTGCTGCGAATCGCCGGCCAGTTGCTTGAACTGTTCCAGGCTGAGCTTACCTGCGAACAGGTCGGCCCAGCGGGTTTCCATGTCTTTTGATTTTTTCGACAGCGTGTCCTGCTCCGGCATGCCCTCGTCCAGGGTGTTGAGCACCTTGTTGGCGGCTTGCTCGGTCAGCGTGGCGACGTATTCGAGGCGGTCCTGGGCATCGTTGATCTGGCTCGACGCTTCGGTCAGCGCCTTGTCGTAGCCCAGCTCGCGCAGCGAATCGTGCAGCAGACGCACGATGCCGCCCAGGCGTTCGAACATGGCCTTGTCTTCGACGGGTGCAGCCTCGGCTGCGGCTGCCGGGGCTGGCGCAGCAACGGCGGCGGGGGCTGCCTCGGCCGGACGGGCCGCTGCGACTTCTTCAAACAGGCTTTCCAGGTCGTCTTCTGCGCTGGCGGCCGGGGCTGGCGCAGGCGCTGGAGCGGGCGCTGCTGTCTTGCTCTGAGCGGACACTTCTTCAAATAAGGCGTCGAAATCGTCAGCGGCGTTAGTCATAATCCCTGCTTCTCCATATTGATAAATTTACTGCCTAAACTAGCTGTATTTGGAGATACTAACATTGGAAAGATCGCCGAGGTATGCCGCAGGACACAAAAGTAGTGCTTTAGTGCAAAAAAAACGTGTCAGACGCATAAAAGCCCACACCCTGCACCACAGGATAAAGCGATTTTATTTGATAAACATCAAGTCTTTCCATACTGTCAATAATGTAAATCGGGGCTACAATCATATTGTGAGTTGATGCATAAAAGGAGGTTTGTCATGTACCGCAAAATCCTGATCACCACCGACGGCTCGGCCGTATCCAGCAAGACCGCCTGCGCCGGCGTACAATTTGCCGAGCAGCTGGGCGCCGAAGTGCTGGCCTTGTTTGTCGCGCCGGAATACCAGTACCCGATCTACGTCGAAATCATTCCACCCAGCTACCCCAGCGAGGCCGAATACCGCGCCGCCATGGAGCGCGCCGGCGCCGACCACACCCAGGACGTGGCCGATTCCTGCGCCAGGCGCGGCGTCAACTGCGCAACGCTGACCGCCTTCCACGAGAGCGCCGCGCTGAAAATCGTCGACGTCGCGCAACAACATGGCTGCGACCTGATCTTCATGGGATCGCACGGCCGCAGCGGCTGGGGCCAGCTACTACTTGGAAGCGTTACCAACAAGGTGTTGCAGCATTCCAAAATTCCGGTGCTGGTGCACCGCCTCATCAAGGAACCCGGTACCAAATAAGCGCCCACCGGATGCTGTTTGTAGTAATATCATAAGCTTGATTCAAGAGTAACAACACTTACTATTAATCATTTTCTAGCGCCTTCCCATGATTCGTATAGTGATTGCCGACGACCACACCATCATGCGCGAGGGGCTGAAGCGCATTCTTGATGGCGCGCCGGATATCGACATCGTGGGCGAGGCCATCGACGGCTTCGAGGTGCTGGGCCATGTGCGCCAGGGCGGCTTCGACCTGCTGCTGCTGGACTTGTCGATGCCGGGCCGCAGCGGCGTCGACCTGATCCGTCAGGTCAAGGCCGAGGCGCCCAAGCTGGCCATCCTGATCCTGACCATGCACGAGGAAGAGCAGTACGCGGTGCGCGCCATCCGCGCCGGCGCCCAGGGTTATCTGACCAAGGAAAGCGCCGGCACCCAGCTGGTAGGCGCAATCCGCAAGGTGGCCTCCGGACGCCCGTACATCAGCACCGAAGTGGCCGAGCAACTGGCGCTCAACATCATGATGCCGCACGAGTCGCTGTTGCATAAACAACTGTCGGACCGCGAATTCGAGGTGTTCTCGCTGCTGGTGGCGGGCCGCTCCATCACCGAGATCGCCAACAGCCTGCACCTGAGCGTGAAGACCGTCAGCACCCACAAAACCCGCATCATGCAGAAAATGGGCATGAGCTCATTGGCGGAAATGGTGCAGTACGCCGTCGCGCACCGCCTGTTGTCCCCCTTCAAAACCTGACAGCCGAGCTCACCTGTAGGACGACTCCTACAAACTTTAGCCCGACTCCTACCAGTAGATTCAGCCATTGCTGATATCTATCCGACCTCTGTGTTGGCATACTGAAACCATACCGTTCAGATACCTGTCTACAGGAGACCACTATGCTGTCCACGCAAACGTCTGAAATTCGCCCGGCCACGACGGCGCTGCAATCGTCGTCGATGGAAGCCGGCCGCCAGCGGCAGGGGCGGCTCTGGTCGAACCTCAAAGAGGTCTGCGACTTGCTGCACATTCCCGCCGCCAATTCGATGGCCAACGAGGAATTGCTGTTCCAGCACGTGCAGTTTAAAACCGGCCAGCGCATCCACACCATCGGCCAACCGTTCGACACGCTGTACATCGTCAACTCGGGCTTCCTCAAAACCGTGCTCATCGACGAATACGGCAACGAGCAGGTGCTCAGCTTCCCGATGAAGGGCGACATGCTGGGGGTCGACGGCATCCACACCCGCCACTACTCGTCGGAAGCGGTGGCGCTGTCGGATTGCGACCTGATCCTGCTGCCATTCAAGAAACTGACCGCACTGGGCCGCATCCACCTGGAGCTGGAAAACATGATGTACGGCGTCATGAGCCGCGAACTGGTGCGCGAGCAGGCCATGATCGGCATGCTGGGCGCGCTCAGCGCCGAAGCCCGGGTGGCGCGCTTCCTAGTGGCGCTGGCGGAACGCTTTGCGCAGATGGGCTATTCCAGCAAGCTGTTCAACCTGCGCATGACGCGCCACGAAATCGGCAGCTACCTGGGCCTGACGCTGGAGACCGTCAGCCGCACCCTGTCCGCCTTCAACGAGATCGGCCTGATCAGCGTCGACCAGCGCACCATCGGCATCAAGGACCCTGAAGCCCTGAAAACCTTGCGCCGCCTGCCGCCCTCGCGCACGCGGGGCAAGCCCGCCACCAGCAAGGCAAAAGGTGGCGATACCGTACCGTCCGGCCAGTTGCTGGCGGCTTTGTAGTAACCCGCAGTGATTCATTGTAGTGATTCAAGTACTACCTCCCGCATTACCCAGCCTTGGGCCCGGTCGTTGACTGGGCCGTTTTTTTATCGTCTTGGTAACGAAAAGACTGGAAAAACGCTTGCATTCCGCCGCGTCTTCCTCAATAATGAATGCAAATACGAATCATTCTTATTAAGGAGAAGCGAAGATGATCACGACTACCCCTGCGATGGCCCCTGTTGTAGCCGCCCACCCTGTCGCCGTAGCTGCCGCCCAGGCGGTCAAGCCGGTCAAACGCGTCAGCAGCGCCGGCCTGATGGATGGCGGCCGCGAGATGGAAATCGAACACGGCGGCCGCGTCTACCGCCTGCGCATCACCCAGCTGAACAAGCTGATCCTGACCGCCTGATTTGTGCCGTACCGATTAACTGTGCGTTAAAGGGCGCCGCCGCGCCCAATCTCCCCCTTGAGTAGCCAGCCACCGCCAGCCACCCTCTCTTTCCACACCTGGAGCGTCTGATGGCCATCGAACATAGCAACCCGATTTTCCTCGCCTCATCGCATGGCGGCCACAATCCCGAACTGATGCTGTCCGCCGTGCTGCATCTGATGTCGCACTACACCGCCGGCAGCGACGACGCCGGTGGCTGCGTCAAGCTGGCCTCGGTGATCGAGCGCCATCTGAAAGCACTGGCCGGCCTGCCGGAACTGGCGCCGGTGCTGAGCGCGACCTGCGCCCAGTTGTCGGAACAGTGGGCAAGCGAGGTGGAGCGCAACATGCACGAACAGGAAAAGACCAACTTCCTGAGCCGCATCATGGCCCGCGCGCGCACTGCGCCGTCGGTCGCCTAAGCGGAGCCTCTGGTATATGTGCGAGAAACACGATCCACTGGCGGCCATCATCGCCGCCGCCATGCCACAGGTGGCCGGGCCGGTAGCCCAGCCGAGCCCGCGTCCGGCCGAGCAGAGCGCCCGGCAAGTCATCAAGCCGGTCATCAACAACGTCTTCAGCGTGCTGGGCAAGGAACCGGAAGCGCAGGCTTCGCGCCGCCGCCGGCTGTGGGAACTGGGCCATGCTTGCCACTGCCCGCTGGTCGGGGTCGGCTTCCCGCTGGGCGTGCTGCGCAAGCTGGTGGATAAAGTCACCAGCGGTAAAGTAGTGGCCGACGATTACGAAGTGCACGTCGGCGCGGTCACCGAATGCGCCAGCCGCAACCGCCTGTCGGAAGCGCTGCAAAAAGAGCTGGAACGTCGCTACGCCGCCGTGCTGCTGCGTTTCCGCAACGCCAAGACCACCGAACAGGTGGCCGAGCTGTGGCGCACCGCCGTCAACAACGGCGACGTCGCCGGCGCCTTCTGGGCCGGCCTGACGCATCCGCGCTGCAATTCCGAACTGGAAGAACAGATGTGCCGCGACCTGCACATGGTGCAGCACCAGGCCGGCGCGTGCGTGCGCGCCGACATCACCAAATTCAACGCCACGCTGGAAGAAAACAAGCGCCTGACGCACGACCTGGCCAAAGCCCAGCAACGCGCCACCGCGCTGATGGCCGAGAAAACCACCGACGCCGACAAGCACGCCTCGCAACTGATGCAGCTGCGCGCGCAGGTGGTGGGCAAGGACAGCATGATCGACTCGATCAGAGGCGAGCTGGAGCAATTGCGCGAATCGATTCCGGGCCTGGAATCGCGCGCCAAGCTGGCCGAACGGCTGGGCCAGGTGGAAGAACGCGAACGCGCCATGCGCAACCAGATCGCCGAACTGAAACTGGAACTGGCGCGCGCGAACGAAGCGTCAGTAGCCCCGGCGCCGGTACAGGAAGCGGCCCGCCAAGTGGTCGAACACGTCATGAAAATGCCGCTGAGCCTGCGTGAACGCGCGGTGTTGTGTGTAGGCGGCCGCAACGGCAACGTCGCCAGCTATCGCGAACTGATCGAGCGCGAAGGCGCGCAATTCAGCCATCACGACGGCGGCCTGGAAGACAACGCCAACCGCCTGGAAGCGAGCCTGGCGGCGGCCGACCTGGTGATTTGCCAGACCGGCTGCATCAGCCACAGCGCGTACTGGCGGGTGAAAGACTACTGCAAGCGCAACGGCAAGCGTTGCGTCTTCATCGACAACCCCTCCATCTCCAGCCTCGCCCGCGGCCTGGAACAAGCCAGCGCCGATTAAATCCGGGGTCAGGTCCGGCACTTGGACACGAACCCAACCGTAACGTTCGCTACGGTTGGGTTCGTGTCCAAGTGCCGGACCTGACCCCGGAGTTTTAGTAGACGTCGCGGCGGTAGCGGCCGGCGGCGGCTAGTGCATCCAGGCCGTCGCGGCCTAGCGCGGTTTCCAGTGCTGCGTCGACGCCGGCCGACATGCCATCCAGGCTGCCGCAGATGTAGATGGCGGCGCCTTCGGCGATCCAGTCACGCACCAATTCCGCCTGTTCTGCCAGACGGTCTTGCACATAGCGCCGTTCGGCCTGGTCGCGCGAAAACACCATGTCCAGTTTTTCCAGCATGCCGTCGCGCTGCCAGCCGTCCAGTTCGGCGCGGTAGTGGTAGTCGTAGGCGGCGTTGCGTTCGCCGAACAGCAGCCAGTTGCGTCCCTGCCCTGCCAGCGCGCGCGCTTTCAGGTGACCGCGCAGGCCGGCGATACCACTTCCGTTGCCGATCAAAATCAGTGGCCGCTCGGCGTTGCCTTCCAGGCGGAAGCGGCGATGCTGGCGCAGCCGCAATTGCACCGTCTCGCCCAGCGACGCCTGCTGCGTCAGCCAGCCGGACGCCACGCCATGGCTGCCGTCGTCATGCGCATGCAGACGCACCAGCAAATGGACGCGGCCATCGGCCGGAATCGAGGCAATTGAATATTCCCGCGCGCGCGATGGATCGGCCGGCGCGGCCACCTGCACCAGATCGCCCGATTGCCACGCCGGCAGCGCGCCATTCAGCGGTTCGAGCTCCAGGTGATACACGGGCGCGCCGGCGCTGCCGGCATTCAGCTGCACCCGCTCGCTCAGACGCCATTCGTCAAACGCCGGCGCACCCCAGTCCGGCGCGTCGCTGGTGCCGGCCAGATGGCTCAGTTGCTGCCGCCATTGCCCGATCGCCTCTTCCGAACTACGGTTCACTTCCACGCGCGGGAACAGGCTTTGCGCGCCCTGCGCCTGCAACCATTGATCCAGCGAACGGCCAAAGCCGCAAAACTGCGCATAAGCACTGTCGCCCAGCGCCAGCACCGCGTAATGCAGTTGCGGCAGCGGCAGCGAGGTGGTCATCAGACGGCCTGCAAAGCCAGCCGCCGCATCCGGCGCGTCGCCCTCGCCATAGGTGCTGACCAGGAACAGGATGCGCTCGGCATCCTGCAGGTCTTGCGCGTCCAGTTCGGACAATTCGCACAGCCGTGCCGGAATACCGGCCAGCTTCAGCGTCGCGGCAGTTTGCTGCGCCAGTTCATCGGCATTGCCGGTCTGGCTGGCGTAGGTGACGATCCAGCCGGGCGAGGCCGCCGCTTCCGCCTTGGCACGCGCGGCGGCCTGGCGCTTGCGGCGCGTGCGCAGGTACGGCGCCAGGCACACCAGCGCGTACCCCACGCTCATGCCTGCCACCATCATCAATCGGGAAGGGTCGTTGGTCCAAATCATTATTCGTCTAACATGCTGCGTAAATGGGTGCTCAGGTATTCGGCGAAACTGCCGTCCGGCTGACGCACGACAAAGCGCGCGGCCAGCCCTTGCAGTTCGGCCAGATGCAGGCCGTCGCGCCAGCCCAGCACGGTCAGCGCGGTGGACCAGGCATCGGCCGCCATGCACTGCGCGTGCACTACCGTGACGGAGGCCAGGTCGTTGGCGATCGGCATGCCACTGCGCGGATCGATGGTGTGGGAGTAGCGCTTGCCATCCAGTTCGAAATAACGGCGATAGTCGCCCGAGGTGGCGACCGCCAGCCCATGCAAGGCCAGCACCAGCTCGTCCGGCGCGGCTGCGCCCGGTGCAATGTCGGTGACCTGCTCCAGCATCACCCACCACGGCTGGCCGTCCGGCTTGACGCCGGCGCCGCGCAATTCGCCGCCCACCTCGACCAGGTGGTGCGCAAAGCCCTGTGTTTTCAGGTAGTAAGACAACCGGTCGACGCTGTAGCCCTTGGCCACAGCCGACAAGTCCAGTTGCACGCCGCCCGGCTGCCAAGCCTTGCGGCCATCGCGCTGCAAGCGCACCGGCCGCGCCGCCAACTGGCTGCGGGCGATGCTGATTTCATCGTTGGAAGGCGGCACAAAATCCGGCTGGTCGTAGCGTCCCCACGGGCCGAAGCCCCACAGGTTGACCAGCGTGCCGGCGGTCGGATCGTAGGCGCCGCCGGAAGCGCGCGCTACATCCATCGCGAAAGACAGTACGTCGAAAAAGGCCGGCGGCAACACGTGCCAGCTGTCGGCGGGGGCATGGTTGAAGCGGCCCAGGTCCGAATCGGTTTCCCAGTGGCTCATTTCAGCCACGATGGAATCGAGCTGCTGTTGCAGCCCGTCCTGCAAATTATCACAGGCAGCATCCGCCGCGGCCACCAGCCGCACCGACCAGCTGGTGCCCATGCTGCGGCCAGCGTAGTCGCGGATCACGCCGCCTGCTGGCGCCGGGTCATCGGAAACATCGTGTGGCAGAAGAACCCGGCGCATGCCTGCCTTATTCCGGCAGGATCTCGACCACGGCCGAGTAGCTGACGCGGCGCGGCGCCATCTGCGGCGGCTGGCCTTCGACGCGTTTGATTTCAGGCCAGCTGCTGCTGATCATGTATTGGCCGGCGGCCGGCAGCGTCAGCGTCAGTTCGCCCTTGTCGTTGGTGGTCTGGCGGATTTCGCCCAGCGTGCCGCGGAATTTGACGCCGCCCTGGAACAGGCTCACGCCCTGGTTGGCGGCCGGTTTGCCGTCCACCAGGAAGCGCCAGGTCACCTTGTCACCCGCGTGCAGCTCGGTTGGATTGGTGACTGGCACCATTTCCAGGCCCTTGCCGGTCGGCTTGAACACATTCATGTCCGGCTTGCCGGTGGAGACGAAGGTTTCCAAACGGGTTTCCTGACGCGAGATTTTCACCTCGGTGGCGTCGGCCGGCACTTCCTTCGACAGCGTTTCCTCGGTGGCGCGGAAGCGCTTCATATTGCCTTCCTTGTCCTTGTAGCTGCCCATCACGGCGGCGTTGACCAGCGCGACTTTGTAGGTACCCGGCTTCGGCAGATTCAGGTCGAACGTGCTGCGCAGCTTGCCATTGTTGACGTTCTGCGGCTGCAATGCGCTGCCGTCCGGCGCGGTAATGCTCAGGCCGTCCAGCTTCAGCGTGAAGTCGATGGTGAACAGGTTTTCGGCCACGGCGGCGTCAAACGTCACCCAGGCCGAACCATCACGCGCCGGTTCCACTTCCGTGGTCGAGGCCAGGATGTACGGCTTGTGCGCCTGCGCATTCAGCGAGACGACGGACAGGCCAGCCAGCGCCAGTGCGATCAACGACTTATTCATTTTCGACATATCCCCGTCCGTTCTTATGGTTTGACTTGCACAACTACCGCGCCGAGTTCTTCCTTGCCCTGGCCGTTCACGTTCTGTGCCGACTTCGGCGGCCACTGCAGCGGCACCTTGACCACTTCACGGCCACCGGCTTCGCGCGCCGCTTCCACCATCACGGTGTACTGGCCGGCTGGCAGCTTGTCCAGCGCGCCTTTCGGAGCATTCAGCGTGAATTCGCCTGGCGCCTTGGTCGCGCCCGACACGCCATCCAGCGGCATCGTCAGTTCACGGCCGGTCTTGCGCCACCACGAACGCATGTCCTTCAGCCACTTGGTGCCGGCGTTGTCCTTTTTCTTGGTGTCGTACAGCACGGCCAGGTTGGCCACCACTTGCTGGTCGGCGTTTTCCACCCACGCAGCGATGTAAGGACGATGGTATTCCGCCACGTTCAACTGCGGTACGTCGAGTTTGAGGGCCAGATCGGCGGCCATGGCCGAAGCACTGGCGAGTGGCAGACTAAGCGCGATGGAGTAGCGTAATTTCATGGAAGTCCTGTCGTGGATTAATGGATAAACAGCAGTGCAATTACTATGGGAATCAACACGCCCAGGCCTACCATCGGCCAGGTGAACGGACGATTCGCCGCATGGAACTTCAAAATCAATAAACCGGTGATGCAGAAAACCAGGCACAGCACGGCGAAGATGTCGATGAACCAGTTCCACGCCGGGCCGGTGTTGCGGCCCTTGTGGACATCGTTCAACCAGGAGATCCAGCCGCGGTCGGTGTTTTCGAATTCGGTCGCGCCGTCTTCCAGGCCGATGCGCACCCAAGCGTCGCCGCCGGCTTTCGGCATCGCCAGATAGACTTCGTCGGTGGCCCACTCGGCGTTGCGGCCGCCCGGCTGCACCTTGAAGGTATCCTTCAGCCATTGCTCAACCGGCGCCGGCAGCGGCTCCTTGGCGCCGTCGTGTTGCTCGGCATAGCTGCGCAGCTGGGTCGTCAGCGGCGCCGGCAGCTGCGCCTGCTGGCGGGTGATGGCCGGTTTGGCCTCGATCTGCGACGCGTGGTTCAGCGTGATGCCGGTGACCGAAAACAGGAACATGCAGAGCAGGCACATGGCCGAACTGATCCAATGCCACTGGTGCAACTGCTTCAGCCAGACGGCGCGGCTGGCATTGCGGGCGGAACTGGCGCCTTGTACGCTCACGTGAATTCCCTCGACGAAAAACATAAATGATAATGATTATCATTTGACTGGTCAAGCCGATTGTGTATCTGCTATGTAAAGTTGCGCACATTGTGCGGGCGGCAAGCGGGTTAAGGTGAAGGCAACGACACCTTTATCATGGAGGCGCATCATGCCGCTCTATTCGCAGGAACAAATCAACACCATCGCCGCCAAGATCAAGCATGTGAAGTTCGGCATGTTCACCACGGTGGATGGCGATAACGTGCTGAGCAGCCGTCCGCTGACCACGCAGCAGATCGATAACGAGGGCAATATGTGGTTCTTCACCTCGGACGAGGCGGCGTTCACGCACGATCTGGCGCAGCATCCGGAGGTGAATGTGAGTTTTTCCAATCCGGACGAGCAGTTATACCTGTCGGTGACCGGGCAGGCGTATCTGTTGAAGGACCGGGCCAAGGCGCGGGAATTGTGGAGCCCGCTGGTGCGGGCGTGGTTCCCCGGCGGTCTGGATGACCCGCATCTGGCCATGATACGGGTCCGCATCCAGACCGCCGAGTACTGGGACGCCAGCGCCAGCAAGATGAAGCAGCTGGTGCAGCTAGCCAAAGCGGCCGTCACCGGCCGCGCGGCGGTGGATATGGGCAAGCATTACACGATCTGTTTATAAGCACGCGCGGTTCGGCGGCACGCTATTTCGACCGGCTGCCGCCCCGCCCGCCCTTGCTGTTATCCTGTTCCACATCCTCCCCCTCCTCTTCCTCCTCATCGGGTTTGGCGCTGCCCTTGTTGCCCGGGTTCGCGCTCTGCTTGCTGCGTCCCGGATCATTTTTGTGACTCATCGCGCCGGCCTTGCGCGCCTCCTCCGATGTGAACTCATGCGCCGTGCCTTTTTCATGCGCGGCGCGACCGCCTTCGGCAGCGATTTCGCGCTGCTGTTCCGGGTCCATGGAAGCGAACCCGCGTTTGCTGGTGTTATCGCTCTGTTTGTTACCTTTGTCATTGGTTGCCATGATTATCTCCTGAGATAAAACTCCTGCATGCAGCACAGGAGCAGTCATCCTAGTTCACGGCCATATCACGCGATGTAGGACGCCGACAATTGCCGATGTAGGAGCGTTCCGCATCAAGGAATCGGCAACACCGCCTCGCCGCTGCTGACGTACATGCGCTCGTCCGGCTGCGCAATCACCGGATGGCCGCCGGTGAACGCGCCAAACGACGGCAACACCATGCGCTGCGGCCCCACCAGAAAACACGGCAGCAATAACGACTCCCAGCCCGAGCGCAGCCGGTACACCGGATGCACATGCCCCGCCAGCACATACGACGGCACCAGCACATCCGGGTGATGGCAAAACGCGAACGGCCCGATCACATGCGGTTCGTCCACCATCTCAATCTCCAGTTCCTCCGGCGGATCGCCCGCATGGGCATCGTGGTTGCCGCGTACCACCGTCAAGCGCAATTCGGGATGGCGCTGGCGCCAGGCCAGCATCGCCGCCAGCGTGGCCGGCGCGTGGGCCGCGCGCGCATGCAGGAAGTCGCCGAGGAACATGACGTGGCGCACGTCGTACTGCGCCAGCAGCGCATCCAGCCCCAGCAGATTGGCGCTGGTGGTGCCAGCCGGCACCGGCACGCCCAGCGCGCGGAACGAGGCCGCTTTGCCGAAGTGAATGTCGGCGATGATCAGCATGCCCTCGCGCGGCCAATAGGCGGCCTTTTGCGGTAACAGCAGCAGTCGTTCAGTGGCCAGGGTCAGCATCATGGTCCGGCAGCCTTTTCCAGTTCGCGCACCAGGCGGGCTACGCGGTCCGACAGTTTTTCTGTAGACAGTTTTTCACGGAAACGCTCGACCATCAAGGCGAACCCGAACGGTGTGGCGCGTTTGATCGCATGGAAACGCACTGCGCGCGCCTGCAATTCCAGCAGCGTGGCGCGCAGGCGGCCCAGTTCCAGTTCCTGCTCCAATACTTCGCGCTGGGCCTGTGTCAGCAACAGGTTGCCGGCGTCATGCTGGCTGAATACCGCAAAGAACAAGGACGACGACGCCTGCAACTGGCGCGCACTCTTGCCCTGCCCCGGATAGCCCTGGAACACCAGCCCGGCAATGCGGGCGATTTCGCGGAAGCGGCGTTGCGACATTTCGGTGGCGTTCAGGCTGGCCAGCACGTCTTCCAGCAGATGGTCGGTGCTAAATAGGCTGACATCGGCGCCGTGGACGGCGTCCAGCAGCGGCGCCCATTCCAGTTCCTGCGCAGACAGCAACTCGAAGCCGTAGTCGTTGACGGCAATCGAAAACGTCACCGGCGTCATGCGGCCGACGCGGTAAGCCAGCAACGACGCCAGCCCGACGTGCACCGAGCGCCCGGCAAACGGAAACATGAACAGATGACGGCCCTCGCGGCTGTGCATGGTTTCGATGACGGTGGCGTCCGGCGTCGGCAGCGACGACCAGCGCTGCTGGATCTCCAGCAAGGGCTTGAGCGCCTGCATTTCCGGCCCTTCGTAGCGGTCCAGCGTGGCGAGCCGCAATTGCTCCAGCGCCGCATGCGCCAGCTCGGACGACATCGGCATGCGGCCGCCCTGCCAGCGTGGCACCGCCCCCTTGGCGCCGGTGGCGCGGCGCACGTAGGCGGTCATTTCGTGCAGCCGGACAAATTCCAGGATGCGGCCGGCGAACAGGAAATGGTCGCCCTTGCGCAAGCGTGCAATGAACGATTCCTCCACGCTGCCCAACCGGCCGCCGCTGACGTATTTCACCTGCAACGACGAATCGGAAACGATGGTGCCGATGCTCATGCGATGCCGTCGGCCAATCGCGGCGTCGGGCACGCGGTAGACGCCCTGCTCATCCGGCAGCACGCGGCGGTATTCGGGGTACGCTATCAAGGTCTGGCCGCCGCGCGCGACGAAGTCCAGCGCCCATTGCCACTCGTCGTCGCTCAGGTGGCGAAATGACCAGGCGGTGCGTACTTCGGCCAGCAACTCGTCAGGGCGGAAGCCGCCGCCCAGCGCGATCGTCACCAGATGCTGCACCAGCACGTCCAGCGGCTTGTCCGGCACCGGCCGCGCTTCGATGTCGCGCGCGGCGACGGCGTGGATGGCGCCGGCCGCTTCCAGCAATTCCATGCTTTGCGTCGGCACCAGCGTCAGGCGCGAGATGCGGCCCGGCGCGTGGCCGCTGCGGCCGGCGCGCTGCAACAGCCGGGCGATACCTTTGGCGCTGCCGATTTGCAGCACGCGCTCCACCGGCAAAAAATCGACGCCGAGGTCAAGGCTGGAGGTGCACACCACGGCTTTCAGCTGGCCCTGTTTGAGCCCCTGCTCCACCCACTCGCGCACCTCCTTGTCCAGCGAACCGTGATGCAGCGCGATCAAGCCAGCCCAGTCGGGACGCGCGTCCAGCATGTGCTGATACCACAGCTCGGCATGCGAGCGGGTGTTGGTGAAAACCAGCGTGGTGGACGCCTGCTCGATTTCGCGTATCACAGGCCGCAACATCTGCACGCCCAGATGGCCACCCCAAGGGAAGCGCGACGGATTTTCAGGAATCAGCGTATCCACCAGCAGCTCTTTGCTGACATGGCCTTCGATGATGACGCCTTCCGGCATGAGCACATCGCGCGCGCGTTCCAGATTGCCCAGCGTGGCCGACAAGCCCCACACCAGCAGCGACGGATTCCACCGCCGCAAGCGCGCCAGTGCCAGCTGGGTCTGCACGCCACGCTTGTTGCCCATCAGCTCGTGCCATTCATCAATGATGATCATTTGCAGCTGCTTGAAGCGGTCGGCGGCGTCCGGGTGGCTGAGCAGCAGCGTCAGGCTTTCCGGCGTGGTGATCAGGGCGTCGGGCAGGCGCTTGTTCTGGCGCGCGCGTTGCGCGGAACTCGTGTCGCCGGTGCGGGCCTCCACTTGCCAGTCCGGCGCGGCCTCCTGCAACGCACGCAAGGTGTCGGCGGCCAGCGCCCGCATCGGCGTGATCCACAATACGCGCAAGCCGGTCTTTACCACGCTGCGCGCTGTGTCGCCGGCATCAGCAGGCATACGGCGCGTGCGGGAACGCAAGGCGTTGGAGCGGCCAAGCAAGCGCTCGCCATAACCGGCGCGCTGCAAGGCGGCGAACCAGACGGCATAGGTCTTGCCGGAGCCGGTGGTGGCGTGCAGCAGGCCAGAGCGGCCTTCGGCGGCTGCGTCCCACACGGCGCGCTGGAACGGGAACACCGTCCAGCCGCGCGCGGCGAACCAGGCCTCCGCCTTCATGACGCCACGAGCAGGCTTCTCAGCGAGTCCAGCGTGTCGGCCTCGTCCACCGTTTTATCCTGGCGCCGCCGCAGTATGCGTGGGAAGCGTACCGCAATGCCGGACTTGTGGCGCGGCGAACTAGCGATGCCTTCAAAGCCGATTTCAAACACCATGCTCGGCGTCACACTTCGCACTGGGCCGAATTTCTCGATGGTGGTCTTGCGGATCGCTTGATCTACCTGCGCGATCTCCACATCCGTCAAACCGGAATACGCTTTGGCAAACGGCACCAGGTTGCGCTCCTGATCCCACACGGCGAAGGTGTAGTCGGTGTATAGCGAGGCGCGGCGGCCGTGCCCTGCCTGCGCGTAGATCAGCACCGCATCCACGCTGTAGGGATCGATCTTCCACTTCCACCAAGTACCGACGCTCTTGGTGCGGCCGACGCCATAGCGCGCATCCACCGCCTTCAGCATCATGCCTTCCACGCCGCGCTCACGCGATTCGGTGCGGATGGCGGCCAGATGCGACCAGCTTTCCGCCATGATCAGCGGCGACAGGCGCAGTTGCGGCGCGCCTTGCAGACTGCCGATCAGTTGTTCCAGCAGCATGCGGCGCTCGGCTTGTGGCAGATCGCGCAGGTCGCGGCCGTCCAGCTCCAGCAGGTCGTAGGCCACCATCACCGCAGGCAACTCGCCGAGCAGGCGCGCCGAGACCTGTTTGCGGCCCATGCGTTTTTGCAGGTCGGCGAATGGCGCCGGCGCGGTGCCGCCGTGCCAGATCAGGATTTCGCCGTCCAGCACTACGCCGTCCGGCAGGCGCAGCGCCGCCAGTTCGGGGAAGCGCTCGGTGATCAGGTCTTCGCCGCGCGACCATAGCCAGTTCTTGCCTTCGCGCCGCACCAGTTGAGCACGCATGCCGTCGTATTTCCATTCGACTTGCCAGTCGGCCAGGTCGCCCAGCGTGGACGGTTCGCGTTCCAGCTGGTGCGCCAGAAAGAATGGGTATGGCTGGCCGCCGCGCTGCGCCAGTTCCTCCGGCGCATGGGCTGCCGTCAATTGTTTGAAGCCGACTGCGGTCGGGCTGACGCTGCCGTCGGTCCAGCCCATCAGGCGTTGCGCGATCAGTTTGCTGTCGAGGCCGGCGATGGCGCTGAGCGCGCGCGTGACCAGCAATCGCGAGACGCCGACGCGGAAGCCGCCGCCGATCAGCTTGGTCAGCAGGAAGCGTTCGCGGGTGTCGAGTTGGTCCCAGTAGGTGAACAGAGCTGCCCGCACGGTTTCCGGCGGTGCGCCGCGCAAGGGGGCGATGCCGAGTTCGATCCAGTCGGCCAGGCCGATTTCGCTTGGATGGGTGGGTGGCGGTAGCACCAGGGCGATGGTTTCGGCCAGGTCGCCGACCGAGTGGTAGCACTCGTCGAACAGCCATTCCTCAAGACCGGCGTATTCCATTGCGTACTGGCGCAGCAACTTCGTCGGCACGGCCTGACGCGGCTTGCCGCCGGCAAGGAAATACACGGCCCAGGCGGCGTCTTGCGGCGCGGCGGTGGTGAAATAGGTTTGCAGCGCCGCCAGCTTGCGGGTGGTGGACGTGGTCTCGTCCAGCTCGGCGTACAGGCGGGCGAAGTCACGCATGCTCGGCTCCTTCGACAGCCGGGAGCGCGGGAGCGCTTGCATCCTCGGCCTCATCGTCGCCGTATTCGGTATCGAAGCCGCTGGCTTGCAAGCCTTGCGCCTGTAGCCAACGCACCAGCACCGCAATCGAGCCGTGCGTCACGATCACGCGCTGCGCGCCGGTGGCGCTGATCGCTTCCAGCAAGCCAGGCCAGTCGGCGTGATCGGACAGCACAAAGCCACGATCGACGCCACGCCGGCGGCGCGCGCCGCGCAGCTGCATCCAGCCGCTGGCAAAGGCATCGCTGTAATCGCCAAAACGCTTGATCCACGGCGATCCCGCAGCCGATGGCGGCGCCAGCACGATCGACCTGCTGATCTCGCTCTTCGGCACATCGGCCACCATCACGGTGGACGGCAACCACACGCCCTCATCGCGATACACCTGATTCAAGGTCTGCACCGCGCCGTGGCAGATGATCGGACCATTGGCCGGATCCAGCCCGCTCAACAAACGCTGCGCCTTGCCGAAGCTATAGCCTAGCAGCACACTGGCGCGACCCTGCGCCGCATTGGCGGCCCACCATTCATTAACGTCATCAAAGATTTGTTGCTCCGGCTGCCAGCGGTAAATCGGCAGGCCGAACGTGGATTCGGTGATGAAGGTATCGCAGCGCACCGGCTCAAACGGCGTGCACGTGCGGTCCGCCTCCACCTTGTAGTCGCCCGACGCCACCCACACCTCGCCGCGGTACTCCATCCGCACCTGCGCCGATCCCAGCACATGGCCGGCCGGATGCAGCGACACGGTCACGCCGTTATGCACCACCTGCTCGCCATACGCCAGTCCGGTGATATTGATCGGTCCCAGCCGCGACTTCATCACATTCACGCCCGGCGCCGCCGTCAGGTAGTGCTGATGGCCGCCGCGTGCATGGTCGCCGTGCGCATGCGTGATGACGGCCCGCTCCACCGGCCGCCACGGGTCGATGTAAAACTGGCCGGGCACGCAATACAGCCCTTCCTTGCGGACGATCACCATATCTGCGGACATAAACGGCTTTCTTTACTGAGATAGCCGATTGTCACGCCCGGCGGCGCTCCCGTCTGTGAGAGAACGCACCGAGGCTAGAGGGTATCGATCACTTCCGTCATAAAGGCAATGTTATCGTCCTCTTCATACACGATATGCACGCGCTCCTCGCCGACCATCAGCAAGGCGTCGATATCGATAGTGGGAGGTGGTGGCGACTCAACTTGTTTTGGCTTGTTGTGACGCGGCGGCTCAGCGTTCTTTTTTCTGGTGGACATAATTTCCCCGCTTGGTGAGTAAAGCGCTGCCCACCAGAGTATCCTGCACACGGCCGTTCCGCTATCAGATACTGCCTACAAAAAGGGTAGGAAGTCTTCGTAATTTGGCCGGATCGGCTACCATAGAGGTCTCGGCGCGCCTGCGCTTATCTTCAGAACAACACATCATGACCTTCACCCTCAGCGACAACGCTTACGGCACCGACAGCGCCGACGCCAAAAATGCCATGTACAACGATCTGCGCCCGCAGCTGCAAGGCCTGCTGCACGGCGAGACCGATTTGATCGCCAACACCGCCAATTTCAGCTCGCTGGTGTTCAACACCATGCCGGGCCTGAACTGGGCCGGCTTCTACTTCCTCAAAGGCGATGAACTGGTCCTCGGCCCGTTCCAGGGCAAGCCAGCCTGCATCCGCATCAAGAAAGGCCGTGGCGTCTGCGGCACCACCGTGGTGGAAGGCAAAGCCATCGTCGTGCCGGACGTGCATGCCTTCCCAGGCCACATCGCCTGCGACGTCAATTCGCGTTCGGAACTGGTAGTGCCGGTGCGCGGCCCGGATGGCGCCATCGTCGGCGTGTTCGACCTCGATAGCCCGCTGCCGAACCGCTTCGACCAGGCCGACGCCGACGGCATCGAAGCGCTGGTCAAGCTGCTGGAAGCCACGCTGGCTTAATGCGCCTGGGCGCGCGCCAGCAGCAGCTGGCGTTCGCGCTCGTTCTGTGTCAGCGACGCCGCGCGGCTGAATTCCAGGCGCGCTTCGTCGTGACGTCCCAGCTTGGCCAGCAAGTCGCCACGCACGCTGGGCAACAAATGGTAGTGCTTCAACGCAGGCGCTTCCAGCAAACCATCCACCACCTCCAGTCCCGCCTGCGGACCGTACGCCATCGACAGCGCCACGGCGCGATTCAGTTCGACGATCGGTGATGGCGACAGCTGCGCCAAGGCGTCATACAGCGCGGCGATGCGCGGCCAGTCCGTGTCCTGCGCCTGCCGGGCGCGCGCATGACAGGCGGCGATGGCGGCTTGCAGGCCATACGGGCCGAGGCCACGGCCATTCTGCTCAGCGCGTGCCAGCGCCGCCAGTCCGCGCCGGATCAGCAGTTGATCCCAACGCGCGCGGTCCTGTTCCAGCAACAGGATCGGCTCCCCTGCCGGCCCCACACGGGCGCGGGCACGCGACGACTGGATTTCCATCAGCGCCACCAGCCCGTGCACTTCCGGCTCGTCCGGCTGCAAGCCGGCCAGCACGCGTCCCAGCCGCAGCGCTTCTTCGCACAGCGCGGGCCGCATCCAGTCGGCGCCGGCGCTGGCGGAATAGCCTTCGTTGTAGATCAGGTAGATCACTTGCAGCACCGACGCCAGCCGCTCCCGCAGCTCATGCGCGCGCGGCGCCTCGAACGGCACCTTGGCCTCGGCCAGCGTGCGTTTGGCGCGCACGATGCGCTGCGCCACAGTCTTCTCCGGCACCAGGAAGGCGCGGGCGATTTCCTCGGTGCTCAAGCCGCCCAGCATGCGCAAGGTCAGCGCGACGCGGCCATCGGTCGGCAGCACCGGATGGCAGGCCACAAACACCAGCCGCAGCACATCGTCGCCGATGTCGTTTTCCAGCGCATCGGCCACCGCGTGGTCCAGATTGGGGGCGGCGTCCTGCAGTTGCAAGTCGATTTCGTAACTCAGTTGCGGTTCTTTTTCCTGATGCAGCTGGCGGCGGCGCAGCGCATCCAGTGCGCGGTTCTTGGCGACGGTGGTCAGCCAGGCGGCCGGCTGTTCCGGCACGCCGCTGTCCGGCCAGCGCTCCAGCGCCAGCACCAGCGCGTCCTGCGCCAGCTCCTCGGCCTGGCCGACGTCGCGCAGCATGCGCGCCAGCACGGCGATGATTTTGGCGGACTCCATCCGCCAGACCGCTTCAACGATTTTGTGGACGTCAGCCGCCACGGGCCGCTTTACTGAATGCGTTGCGCAGCCCCGCTTCCAGCAGTTCGGCGCGCAGGCGTTCTTCGGCCTTGACCATCTCCGGCGTGAACTCCTGGCGGTCGATGCGTTCGCAGGCTTCGCGGATTTCCAGCGTGATCTCGCCCGGCTGCGGATAAGGATAAGTCTTGGCCCAGGCAATCGCTTCCTCGCGCGAGGCGGCCTGGATCATCCAGTAGCCGGCGATCAGCTCCTTCACTTCGGTGAACGGGCCGTCCACCACCGAGGTGCGCGAGTTGGCATAGTGGACGCGGGCGGCGGTGTCGGTGCCCTTCAGCCCCTCGCCGGCCAGCAGCACGCCTTGCTGCACGCCGCTTTCGTTAAAGGCGTTCATCACGTCGATGACTTCCGGCGGCGGTTCGGCGTTAGCTTCCGCATACACGTCCGAACGCAGGAAGATCACATAACGCTTCAACGCCTCATTGCGCTTTGGGATGGTGCCGGCCGCCGTGCCGCGTTCATCGAAGCCGATGCAGTTGCCGGGGCAGCCGGCGTCGCGAATTTCATACACTGCGCCGCTGTCGAACAGGGGCCACCAGCGCACCTGCTCGACGATATCCTCGCGCGAAGCCGCCTCCAGCAGCACGAAGCCGGCGATCAGCTCCTTCGGCGGAAACGGGCCTTTCAGCTCGGCCCATTCGCCGTCACGGCGCTGCAAGCGCACCGCCTCCACGCTGGGGCGCAGGAAAATTCCCGGCTCCAGCGCTGGCGGCTGTATCCCTCGTTCCGTGCTTTGATTGGCGCGGCGCAGTACCATGAATTCCATTACATCGAGCTCCAGATTGACTTAGGCATTAAGGTATCACAGGCGCGCCCGTAAAGCCTCCTCCTGGGCCACCACTTCCGGCGTGGCGGCTTCGCCAAAGTCGCTCATTTCATACACTTGACGGATTTCGATGTCCGACGGCACGTCGAATGGATTCGGGCAGCGCTTCATCCACTCAATCGCCTCTTCCTTCGATTTCACCTGGATCAGCCAGAAACCGGCGATCAGCTCCTTGGTTTCGGAGAACGGGCCGTCGGTCACGGTGCGGCTGGCGCCGTCGAAGTGGATGCGCGCGCCCTTGGCGGTCGGATGCAAGCCTTCGCCCGCCAGCAGCACGCCGGCGTTGACCAGCTCCTCGTTGAACTTGCCCATCGCGGTCATCAGCTCGGTGCTGGGCAGCTTGCCCGCTTCGGAGTCGGCGGTGGCTTTTACAATGATCATGAATCGCATGCGGCGCTCCTTATTGGCATTCGGACTGCTGTTTCATCGCTTCCATCATCTCGGCCGGCGTCATGTCCTTGATGTGGGTGGCGATGGACCAGTGATGGCCGAACGGATCGGTGACCTGGCCGTAGCGGTCGCCCCAGAACATATCGGCCGGCGCCATGCGCACCGAGGCGCCGGCGTCCACCGCCTGCTGGAACGAGGCGTCCACGTCCGGCACATACATATGCAGCGTGACCGGGCTGCCTTTCAGCGCCTTCGGCCCGAGGCCGCCGTATTCGGGGAAGTCATCGGCCAGCATGATGGTGGAGTCGCCGATGGTGAGGGCGGCATGCATGATGCGGCCGTTATCGCCGGGCATGCGCATCTGCTCGACGGCGTTGAAGGCTTTTTTGTAGAACTCAATGGCGTCGGCTGCGCCCTCGCATACCAGGTGTGGAATCACGGTGGTGGTCATGATGGTCTCCTTGGGTTAAAAAACTCACTCTACCCCTACGACGCACCAGCACCACATAAATCGACACGATTTTTTAACTATTTTTGGCTTTTTTGAACAACAGGAAAAACGTGGTGCTGGCGCCCGGTTGGCTATCCACGGAAATCTTTCCGTCATGTAAATTCATGATGGCGCGGACGATGGACAGGCCCAGTCCGGCCGAATGGGCCTGGTCGGAACGCGCCTGGTCGGCCCGGTAGTAGCGGTCGAAGATAAGCGGCAGATGCTCGGGCGCGATGCCGGGGCCGGTGTTGCTGACCGCCAGCTGCACGCCCTCTTCCACCGCGCACGCCGACAGGTGCACTTCGCCGCCGGCCGGCGTGTAGCGGATCGCATTCGACACCAGGTTGTTGACGGCGCGCTGCAACAGCACCGGGTCGATCTCGGCGCGCAGCGGTTCGGCCTCGACCGTCAGGCGCACGCCGCCGTCATCCGCGAGGATTTCAAAATACTCGTGGATGCGCTGCAATTCCACCTGCAAGTCCAGCGACTCGCGCCGCAGCGCCAGCTGAGCGTTGTCGACCCGCGCCAGGAACAGCGTGTTTTCAATCATGCGCGCCAGCCGCTCATACTCCTCCGAGTTGGACGCCAGCAGCGCCTGGTATTCCTCCGGCGTGCGCGGACGCGACAGCGCCACCTGGGTCTCCACCATCAGCGTGTTGACCGGCGTGCGCATGTCGTGCGCCAAGTCGGCGGCAAAGCCGGACAAGCGCTGCACGCCGTCCTCCAGCCGGTCCAGCATGGCGTTGAAGGCCTCGCCCATCTGTCGCAGCTCGGCCGGCGCATCGTCCACGGACAGGCGCGTATTCAGGCGGCTGGCGTTGATGTCGCCGGCTTTGGCGATCACCGAACGAAACTGCCGCATGCTGTAACGCACCACCGCATAGCCCAGCGCGGTCGCCAGCAAGGCGCCGCCGCACAGCGCCACCAGCAAGTCGGCGACATAGGCGCGCAGCAGCTGCAAGCGGTCCGACCGTTCCCGTGCCAGCGTGATCTGCACCGGTTCACCGGCATCGCCGGCGGCCGGATTGACGCCCACCAGCCCGGTGGCGCGCACCATGCGGCCGCGTCCCATAGCCGGCTGCCAGTCGTGCACGTCGTCCATGGTCAGCGCGCGCTGCGCCGGCACGCTGTCCACTGTCGGCAGCGGCCGCGAGGTGATCGAGGTCTGCACCAGCTGCTTGCCGTCGGCGCCGTTCACCTTCAGCATGAAGTCGTTGTGGCCATACAGCGTGTCGGTCAGCGGCCGGGCGTTCTGCACCATGGCCGACACCGACGGCAACTCGGCCAGCACGCGGCGGATCTGGCTGACTTTGGCGATCAGCTCGACGTCGTCGCGATAAGCCATCTGCCGCTGCAGGGTGTGATACAGGTAAGCACCCACTGCCAGAAAGGTGGCCACCGCCACCGCCGACAGCAGCAAGGCCACGCGCAGCGTCAGCGACAGCGGACGGCGCTTCACGAACGCGGTTCCAGCAGATAACCCATGCCGCGCACCGTCTGCACCAGCTTGAGCGGATACGGGTCGTCGATCTTGACGCGCAGGCGGCGGATCGCCACGTCCACCACATTGGTGTCGGAGTCGAAATTCATGTCCCACACCATGGAGGCGATCTGCGTGCGCGACAGCACCTCGCCCTGGCGCTTGGCCAGCAGGTGCAGCAGGCCGAATTCCTTGGCGGTCAGTTCGATGCGCTGGCCGCCGCGCGACACGCGCCGTCGCAGCACGTCGATTTCCAGGTCCGCCACGCGTATCACTTCCGCCTCGCGCACCGGGCCGCGCCGCATCAGCGTCTTGACGCGCGCCAAGAACTCGGCAAACGCAAACGGCTTGACCAGGTAATCGTCAGCGCCCAGCTCCAGCCCTTTGACGCGATCGGCCACGTCGTCGCGGGCGGTCAGGAACAGTACCGGCGTTTCCTTCCGCTCACGCAGCTTGGCCAGCACCTGCCAACCGTCCATCTGCGGCAGCATCACGTCCAGCACGATCAGGTCGTAATCGATCTCCAGCGCCAATGACAGGCCATCGACGCCGTTGCGCGCCAGGTCGGCCACGTAGCCGGATTCCTGCAGGCCCTTGACCAGATAGTCGCCCGCTTTGGGCTCGTCTTCAACAATAAGTATTTTCATGATGGCTGAATTGTCGGCTGTTTGCGCCGCCGTGGGGATTACAAATCTGTCATTTGAGCGTCATCTTCCTGTCAGTGCCCATTGCCTAGACTGGCTACATCTTCACTCCACCCCGAAAGGAAATATCATGTTTAACGCTCTGCGCACCACCATCATCGCCGCCGCCTTCCTCACCGGCGCCGCCCACGCTTCGGTCAATCCGCATCCACAATTCGGCATGGCCACCAGCAATGACAACGCCGACCGCCAGGTGACCATCAACGCCAATACCAAGTCGGTCAACGTCAACAACGGCGACACCGTGGCCTTCAACGTCAACGGCAAGACCTTCACCTGGCATTTTGACACGCTGCACGCCGAAGAAGCTTTCAGCCTGGCCAAAATCGCCCCGGCCGGTATCGATCTCGGCAACGTGACGGTCTACGTCGGCAGCAACCCGCTGTACCGAGGCTAAGCTGGTGCGCGCCGCCCTCATCGCCGGCCTGGCCGCCCTGTCGCTCACAGCGGCAGCGGCCAGCGCGCAGGAGCACCACCATCATGGCGAGGCCGCATCGACGCCCCCGGCGTCGGCAGCGCCGCCCGTCTTCGTCGCCAGCAGCGCCAAGCCGTTCAGCGCGCTGATGGACGATGCCATGGCCGTCATGGACGCCGGCATGCGCCAGGCGCCGATGAACGGCAATCCCGACCACGACTTCGTCACCATGATGATGCCCCATCACCAGGGCGCTGTCGACATGGCAAAAGCAGTGCTGCTGTCTACACAAGATCCAGAAATCCGCAACCTGGCGCTGGGCATCATCGCCGAGCAGCAAGTCGAAATCCAAGTCATGCAGGCCTGGCTACAACACCATCTCACCAAGGAGACCACCAAATGAAGCAACTCGCATTCGCCGCCGCCATCGGCATGGCCCTCAGCGTTCACGCCGAAGCCGCCATCTCGCCGCTGGACCGGGTCTATACGGCCGACCAGAATACCAATACTGTCTCCGTCTTCAGCCCGGCGAGCAACACCCTGCTCGGCCAGATCAAACTGGGCAACCAGCGGCCGGACGTGCTGTCGCCGCTGTACAAGGGCGAGATCAACGTGCACGGCCTGGGCTTCTCCCCCGACCATAAGACGCTGATTGCGATTTCCAACGGCTCCAACTCGGTCACCTTTATTGATACCGCCACCAACAAGGTCAAAGGCAAGACCTACGTCGGCCGCTCGCCGCATGAAGGTTTCTTCAGCGCCGATGGCAAGGAAGTCTGGGTAGTGGTGCGCGGTGAAGACTATATTTCGGTAATCGATCCGGTGACCTTCAAGGAAACCCACCGCATCCAGACCGAACTGGGACCGGGCATGGTGCAGTTCCATCCGGATGGCAAGCTGGCGTTCGCCGTTTCCAGCTTTACGCCAACCGTCGACATCATCGACGTGGCGACGCACACCATCATCAAGCGCGTCAGCGTAGTCAGCCCGTTCTCGCCGTTCCTGCAATTTACCCCGGACTACAGCGAAATCTGGATGACGCACAAGGATGTCGGCAAGGTCACGCGCATCAGCACCAAGACGCTGGAAGTGACTGGCGTGATCGACACTGGCTTCATTACCAACCACCTGGCGTTTGCCAAGGTCGGCGGCGAAGTGCGCGCCTATGTGACGATCGGCGGCGAAAATGTGGTCAAGGTGTACAGCACCGGCCCGCAAGCCAAGCTGCTGGCGACCATTCCGACCGGCGCGTTGCCGCACGGCGCCTGGACCTCGGACGACAACAGCCGCGTCTACATCGGCCTGGAAAACGGCGACGGCGTGCAGGTAATCGACACCGCCACCAATAAAGTGATCGCCACCATGGGCGGCGGACAAGCGCCGCAAGCGCTGGTCTATCTGTCGAATGTGGCGCCGTCGGCCACAGATGCTTCCAACCTGGTGCCGCGCGTGAACCAGGATTCGGTGAATATCCAGCTGAAGCCGGTCGGCGGCGAGGCCAAGGGCTTTGTGGTGGTGCGCAGCCTGGGCGTGGTGGAGTCGATCGAGGCCTTTCTGTACAAGCTGAAGCCGGATACGCAATATGACGTCTATGCCGGCACCGGCGCAGCGCCGGTCGGCAGCTTCCGCACCAACGCCATGGGCATGGCCAACGGCACCATGATCGGTCCCGGCCACGCCGATGGCGCCATCACGGTCAAGCAGACCGGTGGCGCCACCGTTCTGACCTCCCTATCCCATAAGTAAGAGGATTGTTGAGCCAGACTCAAATCTCTTTTTACCGTGCGGTGCTTGCCGCTTCCTACCGTGCCACTGAGACTGGGGCTCTACCCCATCTCAGGAGACACAATGCAAAACAAGCCAAGCTGGTATCCGTCGCGCTTTGGCGCGGAAGATGAAATCGGCGCCGCCAACCTTATCACGCCGGAACGGGTGCTGAAGGCGGCGGCGCTGATCAAGACCGGCCGCACCTATCCGCTGGCGGTGCCGGTCAGCAAAGACCTGCCGGCCTTCCGCCACCGCAGCTTCAAACTGTACAACATCCAGCCAGGCGAACAGGCCGGCAAAACCACGGGGCCGAACCAGTTCACCTTCAACGACGAACTGGCGGTGGCGTGGACCGGCGTCGGCACGCAGCTCAACGGCATAGGCCATATCGGCATCAATCATGTGTATTACAACGGTAATGACGCCAAGGACTTCGTCACTGTTGAGGGCGTGAAAAAGCTAGGTGTGGAGAAAGTGCCGCCGCTGGTGGCGCGCGGCGTGGTGCTGGATATGACGGTGCATTTCGGCGTTGATATCGTGCCGGGCGGCACTACGATCACGGTGGCGGACATTGAGGCCACGCTGGCGCGCCAAGGCATAACGATCGAAGCTGGCGATGTGGTGCTGTTCAATACCGGCTGGCTGGAACTGATCGGCAAGGACGACAAGCAATTCCTGGAAGTCGAGCCGGGCATCGACATTGAAGCCGCCAAGTGGCTGGCTGAGCGCGATATCGTCGCTTTCGGCGGCGACACCTGGGCCTCGGAGGTCTATCCGAACCCGACCGGCGAGGAATTCCCCGTCAACCAGTTCATGCTGGCCCAACGCGGCATCTACAACCTGGAACTGATCGACACCCGGGCGCTGCTGCGCGACGGCGTCTTTGAATTCCTGTTTGTGCTGGGCCAGCCGTTGTATGTCGGCTCGACCCAGGTCAACATCAATCCGGTCGCGATCGCCTGATTCTTACTTCGCTGCTTCCAGGATCAGATTAGCGATCTCGTCCGCATGCGAGATCATCGACAGGTGGCTCGACGCCAGCTCGATGGTCTTGGCGCCCATGCGCTTGGCCAGGAAACGTTCCAGGTCCGGCGAGGTGGTGCGGTCGTTGGTCGATACCGCATAATAGGTCGGCTTGACCTTCCAGGCCGCCTGCGTGGTGCGGGCGCTGAACAAGGTCTGCGAGATGCGGCCCTGGCCAGCGTACAGCACGCGGGCGCGCGCCGGGTCCAGGTCGCCGCCGAAGTCGCGCACAAACGCTTCCTCGCTCAGTTGCGCAAAACCGTCCGCCGACTTGACCAGACCGGCACTGGCCGGCGGCGCCGGGAACTTGGCCGCCAGCGCGCCGTAATCCTCACCGGCATCCGGCGCCCGCGCCGCCACATATACCAGCGCCTTGACCTTCGGATCGACGCCCGTCTCGCTGATCACCGTGCCGGCCCACGAATGGCCGACCAGCACCACCGGCCCATCCTGCAGCGCCAGCACGCGGCGGGTGGCGTCGGCGTCGTCCGTCAGCGAGGTCAGCGGGTTCTGTACGGAGGTGACATGCTTGCCGGCTTTCTGCAATTTGGCGATCACGTCATTCCAGCACGAGCCGTCGGCGTACGCGCCATGCACTAACACGATATTATTAACTTCTGCCGAAGCGGCGCCGGAGAACAGTGCGGCGAAGGCGCCGGCCAGTAACAGCTTTTTCATGATGGTTTCCTTCAGTGGTGAGAATGAAACCAGTATAAAAATCTCTCCCTGACGGCAAGGTGACAGCGAGATTACAAACAGATTACATTCCGGCGTGGAATACAGCTTATGTACCGATTGATACATGCCAGAAACAATTCTTAAGTCAACTATAACGATTAAGACGATAAAATTATTCACTAATGTAGCAATTGTTAGCATCCCTGCTGCATAAGCGCAGCATCATCAGCTTCACCTTGGCATTGATTAGCCTGGCTCATAAGGTCATGCGATTCCGCCGCATTATTCAAAATGCTGCACCGCGCTATATTGTCCGGTCAGTCTGTCCCTGGGGGTAATTTGTGTGTTAATTGAAATCGTCCGCGTGGCGCTCCGGCGTCCCTATACATTTGTGGTCATGGCCTTGCTGCTGCTGATCATCGGTCCGCTGGCAGCAATGCGCACGCCGACCGACATCTTCCCCGATATCCGGATTCCGGTGATCGCGGTGGCATGGCAGTACACCGGCCAGCCGCCCGACCAGATGGCAGGCCGCGTCTCGACCCTGTTCCAGCGCGCGCTGACCACCACGGTCAACGACATTGAACACATCGAGGCCAACACCTTCACCGGCGTTTCCATCGTCAAGATCTTCTTCCAGCCGGGCGTCAACGTGGCGGTGGCCAATGCCCAGGTGACGGCGATCTCGCAGGCGCTGCTGAAGCAGATGCCGGCCGGTATCACCCCGCCGCTGATCATTAACTACAATGCGGCCACTGTGCCGATTCTGCAAGTGGCGCTATCGGGCAAAGGCCTGACGGAACAGCAGCTGTCCGACCTGGGCACCAACACCGTCCGCACGCCGCTGGTCAGCGTGCCGGGCGCGGCGATTCCGCTGCCATACGGCGGCAAGCAGCGCCAGGTGCAGATTGACGTCGATCCGGCGCTGTTGCAAGCGCGCGGCCTGTCGGCGCAGGACATCGCCAATGCGCTGGCTGCACAAAACGTGCTGACCCCGGTCGGTACGCAGAAAATCGATTCGCTCGAATACACCATCCAGCTCAACAGCGCGCCAACGGCCATCGCCGACCTGGCCCGCCTGCCGGTGAAAGTGGTCAACGGCACCACCATCTACCTGGGCGACATCGCCAACGTCCACGACGGCAATGCGCCGCAGACCAACGTGGTGCACGTCGACGGCAGCCGCTCGGTGCTGATGTCGGTGCTGAAAAATGGCTCGACCTCGACGCTGGCAATTGTCGACGGCATCCGCAACAAGATCGACACGCTGAAATCCGGCTGGCCGGAAGCGCTGAAAGTCACGCCGATCAATGACCAGTCCGTGTTCGTGCGCGCTGCAATCAAAGGCGTGGCGTCGGAAGGCGTGATCGCCGCCGCGCTGACCAGCCTGATGATCCTGCTGTTCCTCGGCAGCTGGCGCTCGACCATTATTATTGCCGTGTCGATTCCGCTGTCGATTCTCGGCTCCATCATCGCCCTGTCGGCGATCGGCGAGTCGCTCAACCTGATGACCCTGGGCGGCCTGGCGCTGGCCGTGGGTATCCTGGTCGATGATGCGACCGTGACCATCGAAAACATCAACTGGCACCTGGAACAAGGCAAGCCGGTGGAAACCTCGATCATGGACGGCGCGGCGCAGATCGCCACGCCAGCCTTCGTCTCGCTGCTGTGTATCTGTATCGTGTTCGTGCCGATGTTCTTCCTGGACGGCGTGTCGCGCTTCCTGTTCGTGCCGATGGCCGAGGCAGTGATCTTCGCGATGATCTTCTCGTTCCTGCTGTCGCGTACCCTGGTACCGACCATGGCCAACTACCTGCTGAAACCGCACGACACCGGCGAAGGTCATGCCCACGGTCACCACGGCGCGGCCACGCTGCCGCCATCGCGCAATCCGCTGGTCAACTTCCAGCGCGCCTTCGAAGCCCGCTTCGAGCGCCTGCGCGCCGGTTACTACGGCATCCTGGAATCGGCGATCGGCAGCCGTCCGAAGTTCATCATCGGCTTCATGGTGGTGGTTCTGGCCTCGTTCGCGCTGGTGCCTTTCCTGGGCAGTAACTTCTTCCCATCGGTCGACTCCGGCCAGGTGCTGCTGCACGTGCGCGTGCCGGTCGGCACCCGGATCGAAGAAACTGCGGCCCGCTTCGCCCACATCGAGCAAGCCATCCGCCGCGTGATCCCGTCCAAGGAAATCGTCACCATGACCGATAACATCGGCATGCCGGCCAGCTCGATCAATATGGTGTACAACAACACCGGCATGATGGGCACCCAGGACGGCGACTTCCAGATCGCACTGGGCGAAGACCATGCGCCGACCGCCGAGTACGTGCGCAAGCTGCGCAAGGTACTGCCGGAAGAGTTCCCGGACACCACCTTCTCGTTCCCGCCAGCCGACATCGTCGGCCAGATTCTGAACTTCGGTTCGCCGGCGCCGATCGATATCCAGATCCGCGGCGCCAAGCTGGATGACAACTACGTCTACGCCGACAAGCTGCTGAAACGTATCCGCGCCATCAAAGGCGTGGCCGATGCCCGCATCCAGCAGTCGAACAAGGCGCCGGTGTTCAACGTCGACCTCGACCGTACCCAGGCGCAGCAACTGGGCCTGAACACGCGCGACATCACCAACAGCATGGTGGTCAACCTGGCCGGTTCGTCGCAGGTGGCGCCGACTTTCTGGCTGAATCCGGCCAACGGCGTCAGCTATCCGATCGTCATGCAGACCCCGCAACCGCAGCTCGATTCGCTGACGGCGCTGGCCAACCTGCCGGTTGGTAACGGCAGCACCACCGGCACCGCCACCCTGGGCGGCGTCGCCAAGTTCCAGCGCGGCACCGCGTCGGCGCTGGTCAGCCAGTACGACATCGCGCCAATGGTGCAGATCTACGCCACCACCCAGGACCGTGACCTCGGCGCCGTCGCCAAGGACATCAACAAGGTGCTGGAAGAAACCAAGGCCGAACTGCCTAAGGGTTCGTCGGCGCAAATGCTGGGCCAGGTGAAAACCATGGACCGCGCCTTCTCCGGCCTGCTGTTCGGCCTGCTGGGCGCCGTGGTGCTGATTTACTTCCTGATCGTGGTCAACTTCCAGTCGTGGCTGGACCCGGCCGTGATCGTCTCGGCGCTGCCGGCCGCCTTGGCCGGTATCGTCTGGATGCTGTTCGCCACCAATACCACGCTGTCGGTGCCGGCACTGACCGGCGCCATCATGTGTATGGGTGTGGCCACCGCCAACTCGGTGCTGGTGATCTCGTTTGCGCGTGAACGCCTGGAAGAACTGGGCGACGCCACCGCCGCTGCACTGGAAGCCGGCTCGGTCCGCTTCCGTCCGGTGCTGATGACGGCGCTGTCGATGATCATCGGCATGCTGCCGATGGCCCTCGGCCTGGGCGATGGCGGCGAGCAGAATGCGCCGCTGGGCCGCGCCGTGATCGGTGGCCTGATCTTCGCGACCACCGCAACGCTGCTGTTCGTGCCTGTGGTGTTCAGCCTGGTGCACAAAAAGCATGCGCCGAAATCCCAATCTAACGACCAACCTATTTCCGGAGCACCTGTCCATGCAAACTAAAACTACTCGTATGGGTCACAAGCCGCTGGCCCTGGGTCTGATCGTGCTAGCCGCCGCCCTGGTGGCAGCCGGCGTGATGAGCCGCCGCTCGGTCGCCGAGCAAGTCAACGAAGCCAGCGCGCCGCTGGTGCCGATGGTCAGCGTGCTGGCCGTCAAACCGATCACCGGCGCGCCGCTGGAACTGCCGGCTCGCATCGAAGCGTGGCAACGCGCGCCGATCTACGCCCGCGTCAGCGGCTACCTGAAAAGCTGGAGCGTCGACATCGGCGCGCCGGTCAAATCGGGCCAGCAGCTGGCCGATATCGAAACGCCTGACCTCGACCAGCAACTGCTGCAAGCCAAGGCCGAACTGGCCAGCGCGCGCAGCAACCTGACGCTGGCGGCCAGCACCGCCAAGCGCTGGCAGGGTCTGCTGACGGCGGACGCCGTCTCGCACCAGGAAGCCGATGAGAAAGCCGGCGACCTGGCCGCCAAACAGGCCGCCGTCAGCGCCATGCAGGCGAATGTCGACCGCGTGCAATCGCTGCAGCGCTACACCCGCCTGGTGGCGCCGTTCGACGGCGTGGTCACCACCCGCAACACCGATGTCGGCGCGCTGATCAGCGTCGGCGGTGCGCCGGGCACGGAACTGTTCGTGGTGTCCGACATCAGCCGCCTGCGCGTCTACGTCAACGTGCCGCAACGCCAGATCGCCGCCATCAAGGTCGGCGACAAGGCCGAGTTGAGCGTGCCGGAACGTCCGGGCAAGACCTTCATAGCCACCGTGCAGTCGCTGTCGCAGTCGATCAATGTCAGCTCCGGCGCCATGCTGGTCCAGCTGACCGTGCAGAACGACAGCCATGACCTGCTGCCGGGCGGTTACGCCTCGCTGCACTTCGACGCGCCGCTGACCAGCAACGCGCTGAGCATCCCGCCAAGCGCGCTGATCTTCAACAAGGCCGGCACCCAAGTGGCGACGCTGGGCAAGGATAACCACGTGGTAGTGAAAACCATCACCGTCGGCCGCGACCTCGGCAACGTGCTGGAAATCGCCTCCGGCCTGGATAGCAACGACCAGGTGATCGCCAATCCGCCGGACGGCGTCGCCACCGGCGATGTGGTCCGCGTTGCCGCTGCTGCCACCAACGCCAAGGCCAAGCTGTGAAGATCTTCAATCCCGCTCCCCTCACCCTGGCCGTGACGCTGGCGCTGGCCTTGAGTGCCTGCGCCGACGCCCCGGTCCAGGCGCCGCCGGCGGTGCCGCTGGCCGACGCCTTCCGCGACCTGCCGCCCGGCTGGGCCGACGCCAACGCCAAGGCGCCGCAACTGCCCGCGGACTGGTGGAAAATGTACGGCGACCAGCAACTCGACCAGCTGCAACAACAGCTTCTGGATAACAGCCCAGATCTGGCCAGCGCACTGGCGCGCTACCTGCAGGCGCAGGCCGCCACCAATACGCTGCGGGCAGCGCAATCGCCGACCCTGGGCGCTTCGCTCAACGGCCAGCGCGACCGCCAGTCCGACCTCAAGCCGCTGCGCGGCGCCACCTCGCCGGCGGAATACAACAGCGGCACGCTGCAGTTCGACCTCGGCTACGAAGTCGACCTGTGGGGCCGCATCAGCAAGCAGGTCAGCGCTGGCGTGGCGCAGGAACGCGCCGCCAACGCCGATCTGGCGGCGGCCCGCCTGTCGCTGCAAATCCAGCTGGCCGACACGCTGCTGGCCTTGCGCGGCGCCGATGCCGACCTCAAGCTGCTGCGCGAAACCGAAGTCGCCTACAAGCGTCAGGCCGACCTGATCAACCGCCGGCATGAAGGCGGCAGCGCCTCCGGCCTGGACCTGGCCCGTGCCGAGACCCAGCTGGAATCGACCCGCTCGCTGCTGCGCCAGCGCCAGGCCCAGCGCAATGTGCAGGAACACGCGATTGCCGCGCTGGTCGGCGCCAACGCCGCCAGCTTCACGCTGGCGCCGAATGACGTCAGCTTCGTGACGCCGGCGCTGCCGGTCGGCCTGCCGTCGCAATTGCTGCAACGCCGTCCGGACATCGCCGCCGCCGCGCTGCGCGTGGCTGCCGCCAGCGACCAGGTCGGCGTGGCGCGCACCGCGCTGTTCCCGTCGCTGACGCTGAACGCGTCGGGTGGTTTCCAGTCGAGCGACTTCGGCCGCTTTGCTCAGGCTTCCAACTTGTTCTGGGCAGTCGGTCCGTCGCTGGCCGTCAGCCTGCTGGATGGCGGCCGCCGCAAAGCGCAGATCGCCAACGCGGAAGCGCAGCTGGATGAAGCCGGCGCGCGCTACCGTTCGGTGGTGCTGACCGCCTTCCAGCAAGTCGAAGACCAGCTGTCGCTGCTGACCAACTACGACGAAGCGTCCAAGTCCGACCATCTGGCCGCGACCGCCGCCCAGCGCGCGCTGGACCTGGCGCAAAAACGCTACGACGAAGGCGCGGCCAGCTATCTGGAAGTAGTGACGGCGCAGACCGCCTACCTGCAATCGCGTCGCAGCGAGCTGGACCTGTCGACCCGCTACCGCCAGGCCGGCGTGCAGCTGGTCAAGGCCATCGGCGGCGGCTGGACGGCGGGCTAAGCTGGATCTAACAAGCTGGACAGGCAAAATCGGCGTCATGGCGCTACAATGGCAGAGTCAACCGACTCACCAAGGAGCAAAATGATGGGTGTTAAAGCGATCAAGATCGATATCGGTCTTACCGAAAAAAGCCGCGCGAAAATCGCGGCTGGCCTGTCCGGCCTGCTGGCCGACAGCTACACGCTGTACCTGATGACCCACAACTTCCACTGGAACGTCAAGGGTCCGATGTTCAACTCGCTGCACCAGATGTTCATGACGCAGTACAGCGAGCAATGGACCGCGCTGGACCAGATCGCCGAACGCATCCGCGCGCTGGGCTACCCGGCGCCGGGCACCTACGCCCAGTTCGCCAAGCTGGCCACCATCAAGGAAGTCGACGGCGTGCCAGTCGCGCTGGACATGGTGCGTCACCTGGTCGCCGCGCAGGAAGCCACTGCCCGCACCGCGCGCAAGCTGCTGCCGGTGGTCAACGAGTGCGACGACCAACCGACCGCCGACCTGCTGACCCAGCGTCTGGACGTGCACGAGAAAACCGCGTGGATGCTGCGCAGCCTGCTGGAAGAATAAATCTTCAGTACCTTAGCAAAAGGGGCCGCATGCGGCCCCTTTTTTTTCGTTTAGAACTCTTCCCACTCCTGGCTGTTATCAGCCGGCGCCTTGCGCGGCGCCGATGACGCCGCAGCGGCCGGCTTGGCCGCTGCCTTGGCTGCCGGCCTGGTCGCCAGCTTCAGCGCCGGCTTGCGTGGCGCCGCAGCGGCGGCTGTAGCGCGCGCCGCCGGCCGCGCAGTCGAGATCTTGCGGGCCGCGATATTGCCGCCTTCCACCTGGAACACCGCCACCATTTCGGCCAGCTTGACGGCCTGCTCCTGCATCGCCTGCGATGCCGCCGCCGCTTCTTCCACCAGCGCCGCATTCTGCTGCGTCACCGTATCCATCTCGGCCACCGCCGTGTTGATCTGCTCGATGCCGATTTCCTGCTCGCGGCCTGCCGAGCTGATCTCGCTGATGATGTCGGTCACGCGCTTGACGCTGGTGACGATCTCTTCCATCGTGGTGCCGGCCTCGTTGACCAGCGCGCTGCCGCTGCCGACCTTCTCCACCGAATCGGTAATCAGCGCCTTGATGTCCTTGGCGGCAGCGGCCGAGCGTTGCGCCAGATTGCGCACCTCGGTGGCGACCACTGCAAAGCCACGGCCCTGCTCGCCGGCACGGGCCGCTTCCACGGCCGCGTTCAGCGCCAGGATGTTGGTCTGGAAGGCGATGCCGTCGATCACGCCGATGATGTCGGCGATCTTGTCGGACGATTCGGTAATCGAACCCATGGTACCGATCACGCGGCTGACCAGCTCGCCGCCCTTGATGGCGATGTCCGACGCCGACGACGCCAGCGTATTGGCCTGGCGGGCGTTGTCGGAATTCTGGCGCACGGTCGAGGTCAGTTCTTCCAGCGACGAGGCCGTCTCTTCCAGGCTGGCGGCCTGCTGCTCGGTGCGGCGCGACAGGTCGAGATTACCGGCGGCGATTTCGCTGGACGCGGTGGCGATCGCATCGCTGCCCTCGCGCACGCTGCGCACGGTGTCGGCCAGCCGCTCCTGCATCGCGCCCAGGCCTTCCATCATCGCCCCCATCTCATCCTTGCGGCCATGCTCGATGCGGTTCGACAGATTGCCGTCGGCCATGGCGTGGAACAGCGTCAGCGCCTGGTTCAGCGGGCCCATCACAGCGCGCAGCAGCAGCGTGCCCGACACAGCGGCCAGCACGATGCCGATCACGACGGCGGCAATCGCCAGCGTCAGGTCGCGCTGGTAGGCGGACTGGCTGGCGTCATACTGGTCGGCGGTGGCTTTCAGCTGATAGTTGGACAGCTTTTCCGAACTGTCGGTGTACAGGCGGAACAGGCGGGTGACTTCGCTCAGCATCATGCGGTCGATCTCGGGCTTGTTCTTGTCATTGATGGCCTTGATCGCCACCAGCAAGCCGTCCTTGATCAGCGCGTCACGCTGCGCCGCCACCTGGTCGGCCAGCGCCTTTTCGCCTTCGCCGAACGGCAGCGAGTAGTAGCTCTTCCACAGCTTGTCGCTGTTCTCCATGAAGCCCTGGGTGCGCTTCAGTGTCTCCGGCACGTTGGCCGCGTCCGGCGCCATGGCGACGCGGTCGAGCGACAGACGCGCGCGGTCAATCTGGATTTGCGCCTCGTAAATGGCTTTCATCGACACCATGGAATTGCTGTACACATCCTTCAACACGTTGTTGGATGTATGCAACGACATGATGCCGCGCACGCCGATGAAAATGATGAGGAGCCCGAGCAAGGCCATGGTGCCGATCAGCCGGGTACGAATGGTCAGGTTAGCAAACATAATATTTTTCCAATCGAAAGAAAATCGATAGCTGCCCTATGAGGACATTGAGATCGCTAAAAGAGTTCGGACACGGCGGGGATGGGGCCGTAGTAATAATGACGCACGCCCGGCGGGAGTGGCATGGCGGCGGAGAATTGGGTGCAATCAGCTTAGCGGAATACTTTCCATATAACAAGTGATATCCATGACTATCCCCTAGGGCCGAGCCGGCGTGCCGCCTTGGCCTGGTACATGGCCTGGTCGGCCGCTTCCAGCAGCAGCGCCAGACTGTCGCCAGCGGCCGGATACAGCGCCACGCCGATGCTGGCGGCGGCGGTCAGCGCCAGGCCGTCGATCTGGTACGGTTGCGCCATGAGCCCACTCAGCTTGTCGACCACATGGGCGGTCTCGGCCGCGCCAACGTCGGCCAGCATCACCGCAAACTCATCGCCACCGAGGCGCGCCGCCATGTCGGCCTTGCGTAACTGCGAGCGCAGCCGCACCGAGGCCTCGATCAGCAACTGGTCGCCCGCTGCATGGCCGTGGGTGTCGTTGATGGCCTTGAAGTGATCAAGATCGAGGTATAGCACCGCCAGCGTGCCGTGGCTGCGCTGGCAGATCGCCAGCTGCTGGGCCAGCACCTCGTGGAACATGGCGCGGTTGGCGATGCCGGTCAGCACGTCGTGGTTGGCCTGGTGCTGGGCCCGCAACAACATGGCCGAGGCCTTGACCAGCGCATCGCCGACCTCGTCCGCTTCGCGCACGCCGTAGGAGACCGGCGCCACCGCCTCGCCGGCGCCCAGCGCCAGCGCCGGCGCGATCAGGCCATGCATGGCGCGGCGGATGCGGGTGCCGATGCGCCACGCGATCAGCAGCCCGGCGCCCAGCAAGCCGATGGTGGCCAGCACCAGCGACCACAGCTTGCGGCGCATCTCGCTCTTGAGGTTTTCCAGCGGAATGCCGATCGCCACCGTCCAGCCGGAATTGACGGCGCGCGACATCACCGCCAGGATCGGCGTGCCATCCAGCGTCCGGGTTTCAAATGCCCCCTCGGCCTGCTGCTGCATGCGTTCGCGCACCTGCGGCAGCGCCTGCGTGCCGACGAAGCGCTGCATGTCCGCCGTACGCGCCACGATACGGCCGCCACGGTCGATGATGCTGGTGATCCAATGGTCCGGATAATGTTGCTGGCGCAGGATGCCGCCGAAGCGTTCGACCGCAATGCTGGCCGTCAGCGCGCACCAGGCGCCTTCGCGCGAGTGCAGCGGAATGCCCACCGCCACCATCTGCCGCTGCGCCACCGGGCCGATGAACAGGCTGGAGATAAACGTGGCGTCGCGCTCGCGCATGAACTTCAGCGAGGCTGAGTCTGGCTCGCGCGGCAGCGGCACGCCGTACGGACGGAAGGTATTCATCAACTGCTGGCCGGAAGCGTCTTCCAGCACCACATTGAAAATATTCTGGCGCGCACCGAGCTGGCGCGCCTGCGCGTCGAAGGCTTGCAGATCGCGCAGCCGCAAATCGGGTGAAGTGGACAGGCCGACCAGCGCCGACTCCACGATCGCCAGTTCCTTGTCCACTTCCATGGCGTTGGCGCGCGCGGTGGCCATGGCGCTGCGGGTGAAGTTGTCGTAGGTGAGCTGGTAGTCGTAGTCAATCAGCAGCGCCGCCAGCAAGGCTGCGGGCAGGATACAGGCCAGTACCAGCAGCATGAGTTTGAAGCGTATCGATGCTGCGAATTCCAGTGTCAAGCGCGTCATGCCAAACCACCCTGTTCAGATAAATGCATTTTCAGTTGCAATTTTACAATATAACTTGGCGGCGATCTATGGTTGGCTGACACCATACGTGACTGAGAGCAATGAAATATACTGGGTGTCTAGTGTTGGCTGATCAAGGTACAGGGCATGGAAACAAAACGCGCGGCGCTGGAGCGGCCATGGCTGATCGTGGTGCTGCTGGCGCTGGGGCAGATGATTTCCTTTGTCGACCGCACCAGCCTGTCGTCGGCGCTGGCCGACCACGGCTTCATCAGCGAATTCGGACTGACCAGCGTTGAGCGCGGCTGGCTCAGTTCGGCCTTCTTCTGGTCGTATGGACTGGTGCAACTGCCGATGGGCTGGATCGTCGACCGCTACGGCGTCAAGTGGCCATACGCCATCTGCCTAGCCGTGTGGTGCATGACGGCGGCGGCCACCGGCCTGGTCGGCACGCTGTGGGCGCTGATCCTGATGCGGCTGCTGATCGGCGCGGCCGAAGGTGTGGTGGTGCCGGCCACCTACCGCTACCTCGCCAACCACTTTGCCGAACGCCAGCGCGGCACGGCGCTGGGCATCTTCTCGGTCGGCGGCAAGATGGGGCCGGCGCTGGGTGCACCAATCGCCGCCTGGCTGATTGTGAATCACTCGTGGCAGCTGATGTTCATCGCCACCGGCCTGACTGGACTGCTGTGGCTGTGGCCGTGGCTGACGCAGGTGAAGAATGATTTTCCGTCGCCGCAAGAGCTGGCGGTGCGGGTGGAGCAAGCGGCCTCGGTGCCGCTGCGCAATCTGCTGGTCAGCCCGGTGGTCTGGGGCGGCATGCTGAACAATTTCTGCTACGCCTACTTCTACATCTACTGCATGACGTGGATGCCGGCCTACCTGGTCGAGCAGCGCGGATTGACACTGCAAAAATCCGGGCTCTACACCTTCTTCAGCTTTGCCGGCATCGCCGTGGTGGCGGCGCTGGCCGGCTGGAGCGCCGACCGCCTGATCGCCCGTGGCCACGACGCCGTGCGGGTGCGCAAATGCTTCATCGTCGCCGGCTTCATCGGCGCCACCACCGTGCTGCTGGGGGCGTATGCGGACACGCTGCGCATGGCGCTGTTCTGGAATGTGGTGTCGCTGTCGTTGCTGGGACTGGTCACGGCCAACCACCTGGCGCTGAGCAAGCTGACGCTGATCCCGCTGCCGGCGGTCGGCCTCAACACCGGCCTGCTGCAAGTGGCGACCAGCCTGGCGGGCGGCGTCTCGGCCAGCCTGTCCGGCTGGCTGCTGCACACCAGCGGCAGCTACACGCTATCGATGAAAGCCATCTTCCTGTTCCTGCTGTTGGGCGCCACCAGCACGCTGGTGCTATTCCGCCGCCAGTGGGCGCCCAAGATCCGCTGATTAGTGACCTTCAGCCGCGTTGAACATGGTTTTGGCGTAGATCAGGCCCAGGCCGTAGCCGCCGCCGTGGGCGATCGAGGTCGCTACGGTCTCGTTGTAGGTCTCGCCGCGGGCCCAGTCGCGTTGCAGTTCCAGCAGATATTGCAGCGAGGTCATCGGACGGGCGCCGGCCTGGATCATGCGGGCCACGGCGCGTTCATGCGCTTCGTCGGAAACGTCGCCGCTGGCGTCGGTGATGACGTAGACTTCAAATCCCTGGTCAATTGCCGACAGCGCCGGGCCGACGATACAGACCGAGGTCCACAGACCGGCCAGCACGATTTTGTCCTTACCGATGGCATTCACGCGCTCGGCGATGCGCGGATCTTCCCAGGTATTCATGGTGGTGCGGTCGATCGCCACTTCGTCCGGGAACACGTCCTTGATTTCGTTGAAGATCGGGCCGGAGAACGATTTTTCCGCCACCGTGGTCAAGATGGTCGGCACCTTGAATTCCTTGGCCGCTTTCGACACCAGCGCCACGTTGTTACGCAGCAGGACCGGGTCGATCGACTTGGTAGCAAACGACATCTGCGACTGGTGATCGATCAGGATCAGGGCGTGGTTAGTTGGGCTCAGCAGGGTTTGACCTGGTTTGGCGATGGCGGTTGGCATAATGTATTCTCCTAAGATTCAAAAATTTCGATGTGGTGTTTAGCGCCGCGTCTTGCTGTGTGCCGCGCTGATGGAATGAATTATGCGGCAACCATCCACAATCAAAAAGCGGAAAAGTTACCACCCTATTATCGAAATTTTCGAAAGCCTTGCGAGCGCGGCCTTCCGGGCGACGGCGCTATACTGGCCTCCCTATTGCGCGGTGCAGGTCAGGAGCCACGATGCGGCCGCTTTCCAGCTTCTTCCTCAGCTTTAAGTTCAAGATCAGCGCGCTGATCATTGCACTGCTGCTGTTCGCCGGCATCGGCGCCGGCGGCATTTCGCTGTTGATTGCGGAATCCGAACTGCGCCAGGTCATCGCCCGCCAGGAACTGTCGCTGCTGACCGGCGCCGCCGCCTTCATTGACAACGACCTGCAAAACAAGCGCCAGCTGCTGAAAGCGCTGGGCGAAGAAATCAACGACCGCAGCCTACCGCTCGCCGATCTCCAGACCCTGCTGGAAGCGCACGAAACGCTGCGCGACACCTTCTTCAACGTCAACGCCTTCGACCTGTCCGGCAACCTGGTCGCCAGCCTGCGTGACCGCAACGCCAAGCGCATCAATATCGCCGAACGCAAATATTTCCAGGACACGCTGCGGCTGCAGGAGGGCGTGATCTCGACGCCGATCAAGAGCGCGCTGTCCGGCCAGCCGGTGGTGGTGATTACGCAGCCACTGCGCGACGCCGATGGCAAGCTGATCGGCATCGTACTGGGCGCCATCGACCTACTGCGGCCGTCGTTCTCAGCCCAGCTGGATGCGCTACGCTCGGGTGCCGACGGCTACCTGTTCATCGTCGCCGGCAACGGCGTCACGGTGCATCATCCGGACAAGGCGCGCATTCTGGAAAAAGGCGACGACGCTCCCGGCACGCTGCTGGACGCCGCACTGCGCACGCCGGAAGGCTGGGAAGACGGCCTGCTCGACGACGGCGTGCCGGTGCTGCTGGTGCACAAGCACTTGCGCGAAGTGGACTGGACCATCGCCCTGTCCTACCCGCTGCGCAGCGCGTTTGCCTCGATGCAAAGCGTGCGGCTACGGGCGCTGCTGGGCGCGGCCGTGCTGACCGCTTGCGCCGGCCTGTTCGGCTGGGCCATCACCAAGAAGTTGCTGCGTCCGCTGGCGAAGCTGCATGAACATGTGGAAAACATCAGCGCCGGCCGCGCCGATATCGTCGTGTTCGATGTTGCGCGGCGCGACGAGTTCGGCGACCTGAGCCGCGCCTTCTACGGCCTGTCGCAGCGCCGCGAGCAGGCGGAGCAGGAACTGCACCACCTCGCTACCACCGACGTCCTGACCGGTCTCAACAACCGCCGCATGTTCGACGCCTTCCTGCCGCAAGCACTGGCGCGCGCGGCCCGCTCCGGCCAGCCGGTGGCCTTGGCCATTCTGGACGTCGACCACTTCAAGGACATCAACGACACGCTGGGCCACGCCGCCGGCGATCAGGTATTGGTGGAATTTGCGCGCCGGCTGTCGGCAGCCGTGCGCGCCAGCGACACCGTGGCGCGACTGGCCGGCGATGAGTTCGTCATTGTCTTCGAGCAGCTGTCGTGCCCTGCCGAGATGCACGTGCTGGGCAAGCGCATACTGGAAGCCATGCACGCGCCGTTTGCGCTGGGCAGCGTGCAGCGCGTGGTACAGGCAAGCATCGGCATCGCCGTCACCCACAGCGCCGGCGTTGACGTCGAGGAACTGATGCGCGCCGCCGACCAGGCCTTGTACGGCGTCAAGACCGCCGGCCGCAACAGCTTCGCCATCAACACCGTCGGCGCCGAGCGGATGGTGCGGGTGCGCTAAGCAAGGGGATACCCATGCCCAACAAGCTTCCGTCAGCCACGCGACTGCTGCTCATCGCCGGTACCGGCCTGCACCTGGCAACGGCACTATTCCTCGGCAGCGGCGGCGCCGGCTTCCGCGCAGGGTTGTGCGTCTGGTCGCTGACGCCTTATGCAGTGCTGGCGGTGGCGATGCGGCGAGGTGCCGGCATCGGCTTGTTCACCGGTGCTCTACTCATCTTGCTGCTGGACGCAGCGACTTTCTGGTCGGTGTTTGTGGTGCCGAGCAATTCCACCGCTGCGCTGAACATGCTGGTGGCGCCGCTGTGGAATCTGCTGCTGGTAGCACCACTGGCCATAGCAGTTGACGCCTGGTACAGACGCCGCTAGTCGATGCAGAAGGCTTCCATCGCCTTGGTTGGTCGGCCGTCGGCGCCCCAAGCGCTCAGCTCGTAGTGGCTCCAGCTGCGCGCACCTTGTGGTTCCCAGTAGATCACGCCCAGCCCCTTGTGGTCCGGCACCGCTTTCACCTTGCGCTGCACCGCCACCAGCATGTCGTAGGTATTTTGCGGCTGCGTATCTTCGCCGCCGACTTCCACCACCATCACTTCCTTGCCGTAGCGCGCCGCCATGTCGTTCATATTGGCGGCCAGGTCGTTAATCGAGGCGGTGTAGTCGGGCCGGCCATCCAGCCAGTACGGGTAGTAGGACATGCCGATCACATCGTACTTCGCGCCGTTGGCCTTGGCGTTGTCGAACCAGGTGCGGAAGCGCTGGCTGTCGTTGCCGCGATCCAGATGCAGCACCACCTTGGACGTTGGACTGACCGCCTTGATGGCGTCGTAGCCCTGGTTGATCAGCTGCGCCAGTTGCGGCCAGTTGTCGGTGTGACCTTCGGGATAGATCATGCCGGTCGGCGTTTCATTGCCGACTTGTACCCACTCGGGCGTGACGCCGGCCTGCTTCAGCGCGCTCATCACCTCATGCGTGTAGCCGTAGACATCCTGCAGCAGTTGCGGGAAATCGTGACCGATCCACGCGGCCGGCTTGCGCTGCTGCTGCGGATCAGCCCAGCTGTCGCTGTAGTGGAAGTTGATCATCACGCGCATGCCCATCTTCTGCGCGCGCACCGCCATGGCGACGGTTTCGTCCTTGCTGTTGTGGCCGCTGGCGCGGTCGCTGGACGGGTTGACCCAGGTCCGCAGGCGGATGGTGTTGACGCCGTCCTCCTTCAAAATCTGCAACAGGTCTTCCTGCTTGCCCTGGCGGTTATAGAATTTGTAGCCGGTGGCTTCCATCTGCGGCAGCCAGCCGACATCGGCGCCTTTGACGAATGGTTCGGCGTGGGCGGCAAAGGTAGCCGCCATCAGGAGTGCGATCAGGATGTTTTTCATGCGCGTATGCTAGCCCAAAGGCAGAGCGCGCAGGCATGCGGAAAATGGCAGAATCCATGCCCTTTCGATATGGACGCTCCGCCGTGGCGTTTGCCGGTAAGATAGAAACACCATGACCACCCAAGACTCCGCCACCGTCCTCACCTCCGATCCCCACCAGCGCCTCGGCAAGCCCGCCGGCGGCTGGCGCGCCGCTTTGTACGCCATCATCTTCGAATCCGACACGCCGAAAGGCCGCGCTTTCGACCTGGCGCTGATCGGCGCCATCCTGCTCAGCGTGCTGGTGGTGGTACTCACCAGCGTCAAGCCGATCGCCGACCAGTATGGCGAATGGCTGCATGCCGGCGAATGGTTCTTCACCGTGCTGTTCACCATCGAGTATGTGGCGCGCTGCCTGTGCGTGCAGCGGCCGGTGCTGTACGCGCGCAGCTTCTTCGGCGTAATCGATGTGATGTCCATCCTGCCAGCCTACATCTCGCTGTTTGTGCCGGCCGCGCACGTGGTGTCGGGCGTGCGTATTTTGCGGCTGCTGCGCATCTTCCGCATCCTCAAGCTGACCTTGTACATCCAGGAATACAGCATGCTGGGCGATGCCCTGCTGGCCAGCCGCCGCAAGATCTTCGTGTTTTTGTCGGTGGTGTTCCTGATCGTGTTTTTGCTGGGCAGCGTGATGTACGTGGTGGAAGGTCCGGAAAACGGCTATACCAGCATTCCCACCGCCGTCTACTGGGCCATCTCGACCATGACCACGGTCGGATTCGGCGATTTGGTGCCGAAGACCGACATCGGCCGCACCATCGCCTCGTTCATGATGCTGCTGGGCTGGGGCATCCTGGCCGTGCCGACCGGTATCATCAGTTCCGAGATCACCCACCAGCGCGGCCAGCGGCTGCTGTCGCTGCGCGTCTGCCCCGGCTGCCACAGCACCGGCCATGAACCGGAAGCCCGTTACTGCAAGAACTGCGGCACGGCGCTGCCCTCCTAAGCCGTCAGGATCGCCTTGCGGCCGTCGGACGAGGTGTAGGCCATGGCCGCGTCGATCTGCTCGTAGCTGAACTCCTGCCCCTGCCAGGTGGCGAACATGGGATCGGCAATCAGCGCTTGCAGAGCCGTCAGCGCCGCCACCAGCCGCGCTGGCTGCTTGACCGTGGCGCTTTCGAAATTGCTGAAGCGGCGGATGGTGAGGTTTTTCATCATGAACAGCGTGGTGTGGATGGCGGCAGGCGCCGCGCCGCCCAGGAAGCCGTAGCAATAGACGGTGCTATTCGCCGGCAGGGCCGGCGCGATCTGGCCCAGCAGCTCACCGCCGACGCCGTCGAACACCGCAGTCGCCCGCAGTTCCGCAGCCAGTACAGCCAGTTGCTCGACATAGTCCTCGCTGGTGACGATGACGTGCTCGACGCCCAGCGCGCGCAACGTCTCGGCAGCAGCCTCGCTGCGCACCAGAAGAATCGCCGGCATTTGCCGGGCCCGCGCCAGCGCCGCCATGGCGTGGCCGGTAGCCGAATTACCGGCAGTGACGATCACGCCCTGGAGCCCGGCCTCGGCAACCTCCTCAAGAAAAGCATAAGCGGTGATGACGTTGACCAGCGAGCCGCAGTAATCCCTGGCCTTCACATGCTCCGGCAGGATCAGGCAGCTGGTGTAAGGGATAACTGCCGTCTCGCACCACAAGCCCACGCTGCCCGGGCTGCGCGTCAGCGAACGATAGATCGCCACCTGCTTGCCGGCGTATTCGGCTGGCACGCCATCGCCGAGCGCGACCACCCTGCCCGCGCCCGACGCGCCCCACACATCGTGGCGCGACGCCGGAATCTGCGGGCCGGCCGCCGCCGGCATTTTCAGGAAGGTCTTGTCGCCATGATTGATGGCCGAGGCTTCCATCGCCACCAGCACGTGGCCGGCCGCCGGTTGCTGCGGGGCCGGAAGATCGCGCACTTCAAGTTCGCGGTTGACAGTGACACAAATCGCTTTCATTGCTGCACTCCGTTTAATGATCCAGACCGCATCATAGGAAACCTGATCGATTGACGAAACGCCGGTCGACGACATACCATCGATTCCACTTTGGAATTGATTGGAGCAAAAAAGATGGATCGTCTGGATGCCATGCGCCTGTTTGTGCGGCTGGTGGAATGCGGCAGTTTTTCCGCCGTCGGCCGCGAGGAAGGCATCGGCCAGCCGGCGGTCAGCAAGCAGATCGCCGCGCTGGAAAGGCACCTCGGCGCGCAGCTGGTGTTACGCAACTCGCGCAATGTCGTCATCACCGATGCCGGCCAGGCCTTCTATGAATCGGCCAAGCAGCTGATCGATGACTTTGACGCAGTGGAATCGTCCGTAGGCGACCGCCAGCAATCGCCGCGCGGCCTGGTCAGGGTCAGCACCGCGCCGGGCCACGGGCGGCTGTGCGTGACGCCGCTGCTGGCCGAATTCTTCCGGCGCTATCCGCAGGTATCGGTGGAAATCTCCGTGTCCGAACGGCCGGTCGATCTGGTGGCGGAAGGCATCGACATCGCCATCCGCCATGGCCGCCTGCTGGACTCGTCGCTCACCGCGCAGCAATGGTCGGAGACCGATTTTGTGCTAGCGGCCAGCCCGGCCTATCTGGCGGCGCATGGCACGCCGTCGAATCTGTCCGACCTCGACCGTCACACCTGCATCGTCTTCGCGCGCGGCCGCGAGCGTTACCCATGGCGCTTCCACAGCGGCCAGCAAGCCGTGTCCTACGTGCCGCGCGGTTCGCTATTGACCGGCGACGCCGAACACGTGCGCGCCGCCGTGCTGTGCGGCCTGGGCGTGGCGCAGGCGCCGCGCTGGCTGCTGGAAGACGAGATTCGCAGCGGCCAGGTCAGCGTGCTGTTGCCGGCCTTGCAGCCGGAGCGCCTGCCGCTCAACATCGTCTATGCAGCCGGCCGCCGCGTGCCGATGCGGGTGCGCGTGCTGATCGACTATCTGCTGGCCCAATAAAAAAAGCCCCCAGCATTGCTGCCGAGGGCTTCTGATACGACAGACTGCTACAGCTTAGAACTTGTAGCTAGCCGACACGTAGCCAGTGGCGCCGTGTGCATCGTAGTAGGTTGGATCGTAGCCAGCCTGGAAGTAGTTACCCAGGCCGATGATCTCAGGTGGCTGACGGTTGAACAGGTTCTTCACGCCAACACGTACGGTCAGGTTTTTCACGCCGGTGTACGACACTTGCGAATCCCAGGTCGAGAACGCGCCAACACGTACTGGCGTCACCGATTTTTCCAGGTCTTCATCCGCGCGGGTTGCGTCGTGGTAGCCCGACTGGAAGTTCTGGGTCAGGTTGACGCCCCAGTTCTGGTATTTCCAGTCAAACGCCAGCTGATGCTTCCAGCGCAGGATGATGCCGCCGTTGGCGACCGCGTTCAGCGGCGAGCCGGTTTCATCAACGGTGCGCGCCACGCTCTGCTGCACGGTACCGTCCGGCAGGGTCATGTCGTACTTGGTGACGTAGGTGCCGTTCAGGCGGGTCGCGAAGGTGCCGTAGTTGGCGGTCTTGGCGATGGTCCAGCGTGCATCCAAATCGATACCGGCGGTTTTCAGGCCACCAGCGTTCAGGTTGGTGCTGGTGATCTGGGTGATGTTGCCAGCCGCGTCACGTTGCACCAGCGAACCGTAGGCTGGGATGCCTTCGTGGTCGACGATGAACTCAGGGCTCAGCGAGGTCACCAGGTTGTTGACGTTGATTTTCCAGTAGTCGATCGCGATCGAAGCGCCTGGAACCGGATCAATCACGAAGCCGACCGAAGTCTGTTCCGATTTCTCTGGTTTCAGGTTTGGATTGCCACCGGCCAGCACGTTGAACTGACCAAAGGTGTTGGTCTTCGGATCGGTGAAGCTGGCGCTGGTGCCCAAGGTTTGCGGGTTGTTCAGCTCAGGCAGCGCTGCTTCGCGGAAGCCACGGCCGTAGGAAGCGCGCACCAGTACTTGTTGCAGCGGCTGGTAGCGGAAGCTGACCTTCGGATTGGTCGCGGTCGCGTTTGGATAGCGGTCGGTACGCACGGCCAGATCGGCTTCCAGGTTTTTCAGGATCGGTGCGTTCAGCTCGGCGAAGATCGCCGACGAGTTACGCGACGCCGACAGCGGCAGCGTTTGGCCGCCGTAGCCCGAGATGTCGCCCGACTGGTAAGCAGCCGATGGGTTCAGGTCCAGCTTCTCGTCGGTCATCGACGCGCCCACTGCGAACTTGGCCATACCGGCTGGCAGCTGGTACAGGTCGCCCGAGATGCGCGCGTTCAGCGAGTCATTGCTCAGGGTCGAGTTGATCATATTGCCAACGTAGTTGGTGGCGTAGATCTGCTGGGCCAGTGCTGGCGACTGGGTCGCAGCGAACGGGTTGAAGGCGTTGTTGTTGCTCAGCAGTTTGACCAGCGCCAGCTGCGACTGGTAGCCGGAGATGGTGTCTTCGCTGACGTTGCTGGAGTTATGGGTGTAGGCCACATCGTAGTCGTAACCTTTGACGGTGCCGCGGAAGCCCATCACCAGATGGCTCATCTTGGCGTGGTCGTCGTGCGAGCGACCGCCGCCGTCAAACGCGCGGTAGCTGACGGTCACCGGCTGGCCATTGACGGTTGGGTAGTTGGCGGCCAGGTAGGACGCTGGATAGTACGGGCTGCTTGGCGACAGGATGATGGCCGGGTACACATTGGCGGTAGCGAATGCGTTGTCGGTCGACAGGAACGAGGCGCTGTACGGCGACGACTGTTCGCTGGTGGTGGTCTTCTGTTCCGAGTGGAAGCCTTCGATGAAGAATTCGTTCTGCTCGTTCAGCTTGAAGCGGAAGTTGGCCGAGACGTTGGCGCGGGTCACGTCCGGGAACAGCGGCACGGCGCCGGCCGAGTTGAAGCGGCACGAACCGGTGTTGGCGTCGAACTGGCTGCCGTTGGTGGTGCAATCGCCGCCATTCAGCGGGTTGCCCAGGCCGGAGCCCAGCGAGGCCAGCGAATTCGGGATCACGCCGTTGGCGTTTGGCTTGGTGGTCGGGTTGAAGGTGCTCAGGTTGCCGCTTGGGGTCGCCGAGGCGTCACGCAGACCGTTGTTGTTCCACGATTCGCGGGCGTAGCCGCGCTGGCTGCCGTAGATCGCTTGTTCCTTGGCGACGTCAGCCGACACGGTGAAGTTGTAGCGGTCTTCGTCGTAGTCGCCGAAGCCGGCCAGGATCGAGGCCTTGGTGTTGCGGCCGCCGCCGTCCTTGGTGCCGCTGCCGTAGCCGGTCACTTCCACGCCGTTGTAGTTGTTGCGCAGGATGAAGTTGATCACGCCGCCGATGGCGTCGGAACCGTACACGCCGGACGCGCCGTCTTTCAGGATTTCCACGTGGTCCACAGCGGCCAGCGGGATCGAGTTGATGTCGACCGAGGTACCGTCGGTGGCGAAGTTGGCCAGGCGGCGGCCGTTGACCAGCACCAGGGTTTTGTTCGAGCCGAGGCCACGCAGCGAGGCGGCAGCCAGACCGTAGGTCGAGGCGCCGGCGCCCTGGGCGCTCACGGTGCCGCCGACGGCGGTATTGGCGGTGATGCTGGCCAGCAGCGCTTCGGTGCTGGTGGCGCCGGTCTTGGCGATGTCTTCACGGGAGACGGTCTGTACCGGCAGCGCGCCTTCAACTTGCGCGCGTTTGATGGACGAACCGGTGATTTCCACGCGGGCGATAGGCGCTTCCGGCGCGGTTTGGGCATGTGCACCGGCGATCGCGCCAAAGGCCACGGTGCCGGAGAACATCAGGCGCAGCGAGCGCGAGATAACAGTTTCTTTGGTCATATTAATTCCCGATTTGTTGTGTGAGTCTTTGAGACTTCATGGGCGGGACCTTGAGGGGTAATCAAAGTCGGGTCACATGACAACACGCGGGAAAGATTTCACCAATGTCAGCGTGGACAAAATGCGTCACTTATCAGGCGCAAATGTAAAAACACCGCAGCATTAAGGCAATCTTAAGAATCGTGGGGAAGTAAAGTTTCTTAACGGCGATTTACCAGTTTTTTCACTAGTAAACTATTGAAAGACCAAATAAAGTCTGTTCATGCGGCAACGTGCCGGGCGGTGTACAGCGGCAGACTGTTGTCAGTCCGATAGTTTTGGGAACATCTTGTTACACTTGATACGAAACTCTCTTGGGAAGTTAGCATACTTTTCCTGCAACGAGCATGAAACTTGAATAAAGTTGGTTAGATACAACAGATTAATTGGGCAGCAGCCAGTGCACCGCATTGACCACGTAGCGGTGGATATCGGCCAGCGCGGCCGGATGGGTGTGCATGCCGTCGCCCGGCGCTTCGCTGACGAAGCCCGGACAGCCCTGTTGCGCGTCCCAGTTGTAATCGGCGAAATGGTGGAAGGTGCTGGCGGCAATCGCGCGGCCACGGCCGCCCTCGCCCTCGAAGGCCACGGCCAGGTTGAACATCTCGCCACTGACGATGCTGCGGCCCTGGGCGATGACGCGCGCGTCCTGCCCCGGCGGCGCGCTGACCGCGCCTTCATGCGGATGCGCCGGGAACCAGCGGATCGCGCCGGTTGGCGAGGCCGGATCGGCCATTACCGGATGTAGTGGCGCGCAAATGGTCACCGGCTGGTAGTCACCGTTGCGGCCGGAATGGTAATTCGGCCACAGGATAGCCGGCGTGCCGGTGTCGTCGTTGACGCGGCGGCGCGCATCCTGCTCCGGATTGTGCGTGTGGAAATGATGCGCGGCGCCGATATCGGCCAGGCCGCACACCGACGATCCCAGGTCCATGTGATCGCGCGCCACCAGCACGCCGCCGCCGCGCTGGCGGAAGCGTTCGATGGCCCGGCATTCCTCGGGGTGGAGGCCGTTGCCGACATCCACCGCCAGCAGCCACAGCACGTCGATATCGCTGCGATCCAGACCGGCCAGCACCGGATCGGGCTGGCCGCTGACTGCGCGGTCGCGCGCCAGCACCTCGAACAGCGGCGCACCGTCGGCGTCGCGCTGGTCGCGCAGCAGTTGCACTAGCAGCGAGAAGCGCTGGATCGACCAGTCTTCAACGGCCGTTTCAATAGTGGTCTGGATCAGGATTTTGCGCATGGGAGGTCAGGTAAATAATCAGGTTTCCACAAAAGTGGCAAGGTCACCAGATGCAAAGTCGGCAACAGGTTATGGAGAGCGTACCAGTTCTCCATTGGGAGCGCGATATCCTGATACGCCCCCAAATGGAGGATGGGAATCGTGGCGGTTTTGAGCGCCGGCCCGGAGCCTACAGCTAGATCCGCGCCTGCAGCACCTCGACCTTGCGCTCGGCCAGCAAAGCCAGCACGCGGCCCACCACCAGCGCCTGATAATGCGACGACTGCTTGTGGTCCTCCAGCGCCTGCGCATCGCGGTAATGCTCCAGCAACAGGAAGCTGCGTGGCTGCGCGGCGCTTTCGAACACTTCGTAGCCGAGACAGCCCGGTTCCGCCAGCGATAGTGGACGAAGCTCGTCTATGACAGCCCGCACCTGGTCATACGCGCCTTCGGCCGGCAGCCAACGGGCCACGATGGTGATTGGGGTAGTTGCGCTCATGCTCATTCTCCTTTCATTGCTTCAACGATGGCTTCTGCCAACGGGCCGGCCGAAGCCGGGTTCTGGCCGGTGAACAGGCGGCCGTCGATCACCACTTTCGGCTGCCAGACCGCAGTTTCCACATAGTCGGCGCCTTCGGCACGCAGCGCGTCTTCCAGCAGGAACGGCACGTCGGCCTGGGCGTAGCCGGCCTCCTCCGCGTTGGAGAACGAGGTCAGCTTGCGGTTTTCAATCAGGCGCGTGCCGTCGGACAGCGTCACGCCCAGGAATGCCGCCGGGCCGTGGCAGACGGCGGCGACGATCTTGCCGGCCTCCCAGGCACGCGCCACCACGCGCTTGACCTCGGGGTCGACGGCGATGTCCACCATCGGTCCCAGTCCGCCTGGGAAGAACACGGCGTCGTAGTCGAGCACATCGACTTCGGACAGTTTGCGGCTGCGGCCCATGCGGCGGATCGCCGCGCTATCGCGGAAGGCCGCCTGGACCGGATCGGCGCCGTCGTAGCCATCTTCCGGTGGCGTGCCGCCCAGCGGCGACGCGTATTCGATGGCGATGCCGGCCTGGTCAAATACGTCGTAAGGATGCGCCACCTCGGCGAAGAAGTACCCGGTAGGACGATGCTGGGGGCCGATTTCAGGGGTGTTGGTCAGGACAAACAAGACATGTTTAACGCTCATGATATTCTCCAAAAAGTGTGGTCAGGCGAAGCGCCCGGTTCAGAACTGCTCTGACGTCACTTTAGAGCGGCAAGCAACACTGAAGAAGGCGTGTTGTTATCCTATGACTACCAGTCACTGGCATGGCCTTTGGCCGGCGTGGCGCGCGGTTGAGCTACCTAAAGGGTGATACCATGTCACCTCATGACCTCCCGCTTACAGACAGATATCGCCTCCATTCAGAGCATAGGCTCAGTGCCGACCATTCTGAAAGCGGTCGCCGAACTCACCGGGCTAGGCTTCGTCTGCGTGGCCCGCGTCACGCAGGACAGCTGGCACTCATGCGCCGTGCTGGACCAGCTTGAATTCGGTCTCAACGTCGGCGACAGCCTCGACGTCACCACCACGATTTGCGAGGAAGTCCGCGACACCAACTCCGCAGTCATCATCGACCACGTGCGGGAGAGCGATAAATACCGCGACCACCACACGCCGCGGATATATGGCTTCCAAAGCTATTTCTCGATTCCTTTGTATCGGCCCGATGGCGAATATTTCGGCACCTTGTGCGGCCTCGATCCCAAGCCGGCGGCGCTGACCACGCCGTCGATTCAGAACACCCTGATGCTGTTTGCCGAACTCATTTCGCGTCAATTGGTCAACGAGGTCCGATTCAACGCCTCCGAGCTGGCGCTGAGCGACGCGCTGGAAACCTCGCAGCTGCGCGAACAATTCATCGCAGTTCTGGGGCATGACCTGCGCACGCCGCTCGGCGCGCTGCTGAACGGCACCGAATTGTTGCGCCACCACGCGACACCCGCCGCCGTTCCGGTGCTGAACCGCATGCGCCGCAGTATTGAACGCATCGCCGGCCTGATCGACGATGTGCTGGACTTCACCCGTGGCCGCATGGGCGGCGGCATCTCGCTCAATATGCGGCACGAGAAAGCCCTGCATCTGACTTTGGCACAGGTAGTGGAAGAACTGCGGGCCGCGCATGCGGATCGGCAAATCGTCGCCGTGCTGCCCGAGGATCTTTCGCTGCTATGCGATGCGGCGCGCATGGGACAGCTGCTGTCCAACTTGCTGAAAAATGCCCTGGTCCACGGCAGCCAGTCGGAACCGGTGCACGTCCGGGCCAGCCAGGTCAACGGCATCTTTGAACTCGCGGTATCGAACCAGGGCAGCCCGATCAGCAGGGAAGTCGTGGCGAAATTGTTCAAGCCGTTTTGGCGGGCACAGGGCCAAAGCCCGAGCGAAGGCCTGGGTCTGGGGCTGTTCATCGTCTCCGAAATCGCCAAGTCCCACGGCGGCACGCTAGATGTCGTTTCGTCCGACACCACCACATCGTTCATCTATCGCTACCGGACTGCATCGTTTGTCGAGCGACGCATCCTCGCGCGGGAGTGATGCACCCCATGGAGAATGAAGTGGCTCAAACTTTACATGCAGCGGTTGACCTTCCCTGGAGCGCCGACCAGGTGATTCACACCCACTTGCTTCAGCAGCGGCCGTCGAAAGCCCCCAACCATCAGGCGGAAAACGCTGCCATGATGGAGTTGATGGGCGAACTGGCCAACGATCCCGAGTCAGTGGCGCAGCGCCTGGTAGAAGTCGCACTGCGATTGACGGCTGCCGGGTCGGCCGGACTGAGTCTTGCCGAGACGGAAGACGGCAAGGAAATCTTCCGGTGGATCGCCACCGCTGGCGAATATGCTCGTTATCTCCACGGCACCATGCCGCGCGACTTCAGCCCTTGCGGCGAGGTCCTGCGCAGAGGCGAGCCGCTGCTGATGCGCGACGTGGTCCGCGCCTATCCCTACACCGCCAGCTTGCACGCGCCACCGACAGAGGTATTGCTGGTGCCATTTGCCAACAATGGCAAGCTGGTCGGCACCGTCTGGATCGTCGCGCACAGTCAGGATCACACCTTCGACAAGGAAGACTTGCGGGTGGTCGCCAGCCTGGCGGTGTTCGCGTCGGCCGTGTCCGCCACCGTGAGCGTAGTCCGTAATCTTGCTGCCCGTGAGTCGGAGCGGGACCAGAATGCCCAGGCCATTTCGCGCGAACTGCAGGACACCCGTTTATTGCGGGACGTCGCCTCGCGTCTGATCGGCACGGAAGGCAGCGACGCGTTGTTCGGCGAGATTCTTGATGCTGCGATCAATATTACGCAGGCCGATGCCGGCACGATTCAATTGCTCAACAAGGATAGCAATACCCTGACCTTTCTCGCCGCGCGCGGTTTCGCTGCGGACATGTTGACGCATTTTGCGCGCGTGGATGCATCATCCGGCTCACCCTGCGGGATTGCCCTGTCCACAGGCAAGCGCGCCATGGTCGAATTCCGGCGCGACGCCCCCGATCCGGACGGTTCGATCAAATTACATGCAGACGCGGGTTTCAGTTCCGCCCAGTCCACGCCGCTGATCAGCCGCACCGGCCAACCGATGGGCATGTTTTCCACGCACTGGCACGCACCTCGCGAACTGAGCGAGCGCGAACTCCGTTTCCTCGACCTGCTGGGCCGCCAGGCGGCCGATCTGATCGAACGGATCGAGGTGCAGGAAGCGCTGCGCAGTAGCGAAAAAGCGCTGCGCGAAGGCGCGCGCCGCAAGGATGAGTTTCTGGCGGTGCTGGCCCATGAGTTGCGCAATCCGCTGGCGCCGATCCGGACCGGCACCGACCTGCTCAAGCGGGCCATGCATGAGCCCATCGTCGCCAAAGTGCAGCCCATGATGGAGCGCCAGACGACCCATATGGTGCGTCTCATCGACGACCTGCTGGACGTCTCGCGCATTACCTCCGGCAAGGTCGTGCTGCAACACGAGACCGTCACCTTGGGCAGCCTGGTGGAAACCGCCGTGGAAGCCAACCGCAGCGCACTGGCCGCAGCGGGTCTCGAATTGACGGTGCAGATCGATGATCCCCAACGACGGCTGTGCGTGGATGCCACCCGGATGTCGCAGGTGCTCTCGAATATTTTGCATAACGCGGTGAAATTCACGCCTGCCGACGGCAAGATCATCCTCAGCACGCGCCTGGAGCCTGGTCCAAGTCCATCCCAGGTTGAGCAAGTGATCGCGATCACGGACACCGGCGTCGGCATCGCTGCGGACACATTGCCCACTATCTTTGAACTGTTCACCCAAGTCCGCCCAGACAGCGCCCTGCGTCATGGCGGCATGGGCATCGGCCTGGCCCTGGCGCGAAGCCTGGTCAGCCTGCACGGCGGAACGCTCAGTGCCGAAAGTCAAGGCCCCGGAACCGGCAGCACCTTTGTCATTCGTATTCCAGCACCCGCATTGGCGAGCCTGGAAGCGCCTCAATCCGCGCCATCCGCAGCAGCAAAACTGGCAGGCTTGCGGGTGCTGGTTGTCGACGACAACAAGGACGCTGCGGACGCGTTGGGACACTTGTTGTCACACCATGGCAGTGACGTGCGCATCAGCTATCTTGCTGAACCTGCGATCGACTTGCTCGACGAGTTCAACCCCGCAATCGTTTTGCTGGACATCGGCTTGCCCTTTATGGACGGGTATGAAGCGTGCAAACGCATGCGCGCGATGAAGGGGACCGGGGTTCGCATCGTCGCCCTGACTGGCTGGGGGCAGGACAGCGATCGTCATCGGGCAGCCGAGGCGGGTTTCGATGCCCACTTGACCAAGCCGGTGGAGTTCGAGCGGCTAGCGGCTGTCGCGTTCCCCGGTGACTAAGTCGGTTAATGTGTCGTAGCCAGCTTTTGCGCCTCGCCCAGCACGCGCAGGAAATTTCCGCCCCATAGTTTTGCGATGTCGCGCTCGGAGTATCCGCGCCGCAGCAGTTCGATGGTGACGTTTTGCGCTTCACCCTCATTGTCCCAGCCTTGCACGCCTCCGCCGTGATTGAAGTCCGACGCGATGCCGACGTGATCGACACCGATTCTCTTGACGGCATAATCAATCGCATCCACCAGTTGCGCCACGGTCGCCGGACCTGCTTTCACGCCTTCCGGCGCCTTGCGCAGATAGTTGCTGAACGCGACTACCTGTACCACGCCGCCATTCTGCTTGATCAGGTCCAGTTCCTCGTCGCTTAGATTGCGCGGCGCATCCACGATGGCTTTGAGGCCGGAGTGCGTCGCCACCACCGGAGCCCTGGTCAGCGCCAGCACCTGCTTGAGCGCCGGCGTTGTCAGCTGAGAGACATCGATCAGGACGCCGAGCTGATTCAGGCGAGCCACGCCCTGCTTGCCCAGCTCCGTCAGACCGCCGCTCTGGTCCGGCGTATCGTTAAGAGCCTTGCTCGGACGGGATGAGTCGGACCACTGATTATTTCCCGCATGGGTGTAGCCCAACACGCGCACGCCGCGCTGGTACCAAGCGTCGAGTTGATTCACATCGGTGCCCAGCGGATAGGCATTCAACACGCTGATCAAGACCGCAAACTTGCCCTGCCCTGCAATCCGCCGCACGTCTTCCGGCGTGTACGCCAGCGCCGCCTTGTCCGGGTTGTCCTCGGCGAAGGACTTGATCAGCTGGTATTTCTTCTCTGCCTCTTCGCTCGCTTTGGCGTATCCGTCGGCAGTTCGTGGACCTTGGGGGACGAATACCGCCAGCGCCGCCCCCTTCAACTGACCGCGCAAGACTTTGGGAAGGTCGATCTGCGTGGGGCCGTCCGCCGCCGCGCCTGGGTAATCGAACGGCAGGTCGACGTGGCTGTCGATGGCAATAATCCGCTGGTGGATTTGCCGCGCTTGCTCGACCAGCGTGGCGTCTGCCGCGCCGGCATTGCCGGCACCAAGGATCAAGCCGGCTATCAGGCAGTACAGTGTTCTGTTCATTGAATGCATCCCTTAAAGTAAACCAATCAAGCGGCCCGCAATAATTGTTGCCAGCCACGTCAGCGCGATCAGCGCGGCAACCGGCCGTGCCGGCGCGGCATCCTGTTTGGCGCTGCGCAGCAGCCATATCTGCGCCACCGTAATCACGATGAGCAGCACCAGTTTTGTTTTGAATACCGGGTTCGCCCAGAATTTCAATACATCGGCGACAAACAACCAGAAGCCGCTGAGCAAGGCGACGCTCAATCCGGCCAGTAAATAGGGCTGCACGTTTTGGGCGATACTCGCCGCCGAACTGGCCCGCAGGCCAATACCAACCAGGCGCAAATCGAGTATCAGGGAGGTGCCGAATGCCAGCGCGATGCCAAGCAAATGGATGCTCATGACGGCGGCGAAAATCCAGGGATCGGCTTCATTGAAAGTATGGGCGACCGAAGTTTGCGCCAGCCATTCGATGACCGCTGGATGCGTGTGGACAGACATCGTAGTTCCTCAGATATAAAAAGCGATCAGGCGGCCGGCGATCAGCGTGCCTGTCCATAACAGCAGCGAGGAAGCCCCGGCGAACCTGGCTTGCCACGGCAGCACCGGCGCGCTGCTCCATTGCGCATGGCGCGAAAAGTTATAGTGCCAATAGCCGATGTTCAGCGCGGCCAGTATCAGCAGCAACAGCTTGGCTTGCAGCAGCGGGTTGACCCATATCCTGGCCGCCTGCGGCAAGAACAGGCCGATGCCGCTGGGGAAAACGAGCACGGCGCCGAGTATGGTGATCGGCAGGACTTGCTTTTGCAGCGTCGCCAGCCCGACCTCCGGAAACGCAAAGCCGAGCAAACGCAAATCCACGACCGCAATGCTGCCCGCAAGCAGCAAGACGCCAACCACATGGATCACATCGAGCGCGGTGAACAGATTCAGTGATTCACCGATGAGTTGGCTGACAGGCAGCGCCGCCAACTCGTCAAAAAAAACGCCAACAGGCATTGCATCGCTCCTTAGAACTTGTAATTCAATGTGGCGGCATACTGCGTGCCGATGTCGGCGCCCAGCGGTCCGCTGGTGTCGAAGGCATACAGATACTGGCCCTTGGACGCGTTGGTGCGCGAGATGTCCGGCACGCGTCGCGCACGTTCGTTGAACAGGTTGAAGGCGGATACCTTGGCGTCAAACCCATGCCCCAGATTCCAGCCCAGCGTCAGGTCGGTGGTCCAGAGTTTGCCGGCGTTCCATTCTCCGGTGGTCGGCAGACCGGCAGCGGCGTTGTCGGCGTTGGTCCAGAAGCGGCGCACTTTACCAATCCGGGTTTCAATTACATTGACGGAGAAGGCGCCGCTTTTGTAATTGACGTTGAGGATTTGCTTGTCACGCGGTGCGAGGTATAGCGTGTTCTGCTGGTTAGTCAGCGACAAGGTAGTGATGTTGGGCAGTACCTGCAGTTTCGCCGGGATGCCGGAAATCCGCGTGAACGCGCTGGTGTTGATATTCGCGGCGAAGTTCCACTTCAACACACCATCGCCCAGCCGGTGTTTGCCATCGACGGTCAAGTCCAGGCCGCGACTGCGGACGTCGCCGACATCGGTGAAGTAATGCGCCGTCAGCCCATTGCCTTGCTGCGGAATGGCCAGCCCGGCCGTTGTAAAGTAGTTTTGCAGGATCGCCAGCTGCGCAGGTGTCAGCAGCGCGCCGGTGGCGTCGCGGAATTGCCCGTCCGCATTGGTGCGATCCAGACCGACGGAGGCGGAGGTGCCGAGCGTGTGCTGCACTTCCGTCTGATAAAAGTCCACCGCGTAGTTGAACTGCGATGCGACGTCGCCGGTAATGCCGAGGGTGTAGCCCTTGGCTTTTTCCGGCGCCAGCGGAACCGCGCCCAGCGCCAGGCCAGCCGCCGAGTCCGGCCTCACCAGCGAGGAAATCAGGCCATTCGGACGGCCGGACGTATTGCTGAATGAGACGGTTTGCAGCGCCGGCGCGTGGAAGCCATTGCTGGCGGTACCGCGTAGTGCAAACGCCGGACTGAAGTCATAGCGCGTCGACAGCTTGCCGATCGCCCCGCTGCTGCCGAAATCCGAGTAATGCTCGCCGCGCAGGCCGCCGTCAAGGAACCATTCCTTGGTGATGTTGGCGCCCGCGCCGAGATAGCCGGAATAACTATGGCGTTTGGTATCGGACGCATCGCGTGGCAGATAACCGGGCAGCGATTGCGCACCGCCGCTGCCACTACCACCGTCGCCGGGAATCACACCCAGATAGGCGTTGGGCTCGCCCGGCTTGAGCTGGCTATGTTCCTGGGAATATTCGAGACCGGCAGACAGGTTCAGCGGCTTGGCAGTCCAACCGGTTTCCACACTGCGGGTCAGGTCCAGCGTGTTCGACCACAGGGAATAAGCGTTCTGGCCGATATAGAAATCGGTTTGCCCGGCAGAAGCCGGCAGCGCGTAGTTGGCGGAATCCACAGTATAGACATCGACCTTGTCCTTGCCGTAGTTGGTACTCAAGTCCCAATTCCAGCCGCCAAGCACGCCACGGATACCGGCCACCAGTTGCGCTTCACGGTCGGAGGTGGATTCCTGCGGCGTAAAGCCGTCTGGATAAAACCCGTACCAGCCGTTGGTCCGCGCCAGGGTACTGCTGTAGATGGAGAACGGGCTGCGGAAGTTTTGCGCCGAATACGCGCGGCGGTCGGCATACGTGCCGAAGCTGTAGACGGTGAGGTCGCGGCCCAGGTCGTACTCGCCATTGAAGCCGACGCTGGCGTTCCTGACGTCCAGCTTTTGCCCGCTGTTTTTCCACGGCGCATTGTCGCGCGTGGCTTCCTTGGGATTCGGCTTGGCTCCGGCAGGTAGTGTGTTGTTGGCGCCGAGCGTGGTGGACAGCGTGCCGTCGGCTTTGATCGCAGGGTAATACAAATAGTTCGGATTCAGGGGCGAACTGCGGATTGCCGGTTTCTGCTTGCTCAACTGTCCGAACAGACTGACGAAACCACCCTCGCCCAGTGCCAGGCCCTTGTCCACGGCGACGCCGCCGTTCTCGCCGCCCCCTTTGAACGTGGAGCCGCCTTTGACGACGACGCTGCCGCTTTGCGCGTTGTGTTTCAGTATCACGTTGACGGTGCCGGCAATCGCCGACGAACCGTACAAGGCTGATGCGCCGTCGCGTAGTACCTCGACGTGGTCAATCGCGCTGGTCGGTATCAAACCCAGGTCCACCGCAGCCGAGCCGGCGAAGCCGCCTTCATTGACCACTGCCGTGGTGTTGCGGCGCTTACCGTTGATCAGTACCAGCGTGTACGCCGGCGACAGATTGCGCTGTTGTACGCCGAGCACAATACTGCCCAAATCTGGTTGCGGCGATTGTCCAGGCAGATTGAAGGACGGCACCAGCGCAACCAGCGCGCCGAGCAGATTGTCCGAACCGCTGTTGGCCAAATCTTCCTGCGTGAGGACGTCGATCGGCGAGGCGCTATTCTCGACAGTGCGTCCACTCACGCGCGAACCGGTGACCACCACCACACTCCCGTCCGCGCCCGGATCGGCCGCCTGCGCGGGCGTGATCAGGGCCAGGGAAACCGCCAGAGCCAGGGCAGTTAAAGGAACGTTGTGGTGATCTTTTTGATTTGAACTCATCTCGGCGCTTTCATCATGTAGTGAACGAAAGCCCGATTTTCCACGCGGCACACACTGCTGTCGAAGAATAAAACCTCACACCGATATGCGGCCCGGCAGCGTAAGCTAATTACAATCTTAATCAGGCACCAGCCGGCTTCGGCGCATCGGCAGGCTTGCTGTCGCCGGGGCCGCCATCGCCATCGGTGCCGCCATTGATCACGCGGCCGTCGGGCAAGGTCACGACGCGGCCATCAATCAATCGCACGCCGGCCTTCTTGACCAGGTAGCCGTCCACGATCAGCGTATCGCCAACTTTCACGTCGCCCTTTTTGAAACCGCGACGCGACAACGCGCCCGGCCCCGCACCTTCCACTGCCCAGCTGTTGGTGACGCCCTTGCTGTCGACCACGTCGACGTGGAAATAACTGTGGGGGTTGGTCCATTCAATTTTGGTGAGCGTGCCTTTCAGGCGTATCGGTTTATTAGCATCGAACAGCGCTGCAAACGAGTGGTGGGCAGAGGCCAGCGGGCCAACTGCCAAAGCCGCCAGAACCAGCACGGCGCGGGGGAAAATTTTCTTCAAGGTGGATCTCCAATAGCTGACGAGGTGCGTGCAGCTTACCTGCAAATATCCCCCCGACCAAACGCGTACTTAAGATATGGATATGCAATAAGCTTATTGGACGGGGTGCGTGCTTGCTGGCAAATTACGCTTTCCTTAAATCACCTCCCCAAGAGAATCCAATGCCTCTTCGAATCAATCCGCTGCATATGGCGGTTGGCTTGGCTCTATCCGCGGCAGCCTTGTCGGCCTCTGCGCAATACCGCGATGAAGCCAAGCCCGATAGCATCACCACCAAGTCCGAAGCCATCTGGCTCGGCACTGATTATGCAGGCAAGCCCGTCAGCACGCCGCGTGATGCCAAAGGCAAACCGCTTCTGAATGGCTATTGGAAGCTGCTGCACGAAGCCAACAAGCCCGACGGAAATCTTGGGAAGGATTTGCCGAATTTCCAGTTGCCCTACACGGCAGCCGGCAAGGCTGCGCTGGCCGCCAACGCCAAGATTGTCGATCCGGAAGCGCGCTGCATCGTCACCGGCATCCCGCGCGCGTTGACGGCCGTGCTGCCATTTGAGATTCAGCATAACGGCGTGCGCTTCGCCAGCTTTCATCAACTGGGGTGGCATCGCCTGGCCTGGCTGGACGACCGCAAGCCAGCAGCAGATCCCGATCCACGTTACAGCGGCAACGGCATCGGCAAGTGGGACGGCGATACGCTGGTGATTCGTTCGCATGCATTCAAGGATAGCGCCGAAGGCCGGGTCTGGGCCGATGACAATGCCAATCCCATCAGCACTGACGCCGTGCTGGTTGAGCGTTGGACGCGTCCAGACTATCACCACCTGAATCTGGAATTCACCCTGACCGATGCCAAGTATTACAGCAAGCCGATCAAGTATTCGCGCAAGTTCGTACTGGCGCCGGAAGGCGAAGCGCTGAAGGAGTTTTCCTGCGAGTGGAACACCCACTGGGTCACCACGCAACTTGAGCCGGGACCGGGAAAAATCGGCGCCGACGGCAATCGCTATTTCGGACCGGACAAGCAAATCGTGCCGGACTGGCCCTTGGGCGCGGTGGACGACGACGGTCGCGGAACAGGCTACTGGCTGTATCGCAAAAACAAACCGAAACCATCGGATTTGCCACCCAAGCCGGAGGCCAAGTGAACAGAATCAATACGGAGATCAAGTGCATGAGCTTGGCGAAGAGTGTCTTGTTGTTGAGTGTGCTGGCGGCCTTGAGCGGCAGCGCGCTGGCGCAAAAAAAACCGGCAGCAACGCGTCCAGCGCAGGCCGAGAGCGGCGATGCGGAAACCGAAATGTTCCGGCCATTCATCTACAACGGCCCGCCGATCGCGACGCCGCGCCTGGCGGATGGCAAGCCGGATTTGAGCGGATTCTGGCAAGGTGCGCGTGAAAAAGGCGTGCCTGGCGGGAATCACGGAAAAGACCAGCCCGGCTTTATTTTGCCGCTGAGCGAAAAGGGCAAGCGCGCAATGATCTACTCGCAAAATCATACGCCGGACCCGGAAGCCGTCTGCATCAACGGCGGCATTCCGCGCCACAACAGCAGCGGCCTGCCGTTTGAAATCTTGCAGACCACCGACCGCTTCAGCACGCTCTATCACTACACCACGCACCGTTCGGCGACTGTCGGCCCCAAACGCGACTTGCCACCGAAAGACCATGTCACCAAGACGTATTTCGGCACCAACGTGGCTTACTGGGATGGCGATACGCTGGTGATTGAAACCACCGGCCTGCGCGATTCTTCATTTGAAAAAATCTGGCTGGATGAAAACGGCAATCCCACCAGCGATCAAACCACCGTGGTAGAACGCTGGTCGCGTCCGGACTACCACCACCTGCAACTGGAAGAGACTGTGACGGACCTGAAGTATTACCGCGAGCCGTTCAAATTCACCCGCAAGTGGAATTACGGCGGCGACGGACGCGGCGTAGGTGAATACTCCTGCAACGAGAACAATGTCGAACGCGAGCATATCGGACCGGGAGCCGGCGTGATCGGTCCGGACGGCGGTCGCGGCTTTGGCTATAACGCACCCTTGCCTAAAACCCCACCTGGTCCGGACGCCTACGATTTATGATCATGCACACACCCCATCTTCGACGCCTGATCGGGCTGGCAGCGTTGGCGCTGCTGGCGGCATGCAAACCGCAACCGGAAACGCCCGCGCCCACGAAAGCGGCATTTGTCAACGTGCCGCCCTATGCGGCGCAGATCACCTTGCAGGACCTGATGAATCAAATCGTCGATCCGGAAGCCGACGTAATCTGGAACGCCACCGGTTCCATCGCCACCAAGAAAGGCATCGTCGAGAATTACCCGAGAACGGATGCAGATTGGGAAGCGCAGCGCCGGGCCGTATTGCGTCTGCTGGAAGCCAGCAACTTGCTGTTGATACCTGATCGCAAAGTGGCCGATACACCGTTTGAATCGGCCGGCCCCGGTGTCTACAGTTCGGCTGAAGTCCAGCATCAAATCGACACGCGCCGCGCCGTCTTCAACAGCATGGCCCTGAACCTGCGCGGCGCGGCGCAAGAACTGCTCAAAGCCACGGACACGCGCAATGTGAAGACCTTATTGGAATTGGGCGATGCCCTGGACAAGGCATGTGAAAGTTGCCACAAAACGTTTTGGTACCCAGATGAAAAAGTCCCGTACCCGCCGTTGAAGCCACCTTCGCCGTAAGGCCTTTACGCATTGGTTCTGTGAAGTCTTCCATCTTCGCTTTGCATCAACTCGGTCTACATTACAGCGTAGGACGCTCCGCAGAATTCTCTTTGAACGCCAACGTTCCGGATATAATCCTCTTCGCTGGGGAGACCGACGTTATGGTTGCTGATGAGCAGATCCAAAGAGTGGTGAGCGACTACATCTTCGATCACGATGCGGCACTTTACAGCATCGATCTGGGCATTGATCGAAGCGTTGCAATATCGCCGTAGCTTTGGGTGGCCTGTGCAAGGCGAGCATAAATTTCGGCCTTGGTTTTTCCGGCGAAATCACCTTCATTTCGGGCTTGGGGTATCTCATTTTCCAGCTGCCGCTGGCACAACGCGTCAAATACTTTAGGCGTCATGCAGCCACTTAATCTTATCCTACATTGTTAGCGGCGGCCCTCGCAGCATTCGACTCTACCCCTCGCGCTTCGTCCGTTCTAGCCCGTCCAAGCTGCTGCAAAGCTAGCTCCCCGACGTTAGACTTCACTTTGTTTTCTTTACTACGACGAATGGCACTTGCTCGGTGCGCTAGAAGTCGGTTCCGAAGCCACGATAGCTCTCTGGCCGCCGGATGGCGCGACCGGCATGTGAAATTGGAGTGAGCCAAACAACGGCAGGTCTCGGAATTATTTCCACCGACGAATGATGGTTGCAAACGTCCCGCATCATGTTGAGGATGCAGACAGCAAGGCTCGTCATTCCTAGTTGCAAGATATAATATAGAGCTTATAATGCGATTTTACTAATTTCATGTACTGCCGCGTCAGAAGTTCGCAGGCATACGAGGGCTCATCGTGACAATAACTCTGACCAATATCCAACGCATTGCCGAATTATTGAGATTTTCTACAAGTAAGCAGGTCGTGGAAAACTTTCTCCGTTCGAAGGACTTACCGACCTCATCCACTAGCTGGGACGATTTCATTGAAAGGCGCATCGTCGCACCGGTAGAAAACGAAGAAATTGGCGTTGAGGAGTTTGCGGAGCTACTCGCTTCAGTCGAGGAGTGCGGGAAGCAACACGTTTATCTGTATCAATGCGACGCCACCATAGCGCAACAATTGCTTGATGAGTCGAGGATAAAACGCGACGTACAACGCGCAGGACTGGATAACTTGCTCGGTGCCCCGCTCGCACTTGACACGCCCCCCACGCCTACGATAGTCGACGTCCGCTGGGAAATGGCGAAGGTGCCATTGAACCTGACTCTGAAGGAGGTCTACACGCATGAGGCCTACCGCCTGTTAGGGGCTCCAGTGATAGCGAACGACCAAATAACTAAGACTTGGCGTATCATTAGAACGCGAGCAGTGAACGTTGCAAAGCTGCATCGAGACGGTCTGCTAGAGATTAGAATTGACTCAGTTAGCGACGCGTCCTACCAAGTTCAGCGGGAGCGTTTTATACAAGCGCTTGGCGAAGTCATTCCCGTGCATAAATTTGGCCCAATTAATTTTGCAAAGGCGAAGGCCAAGCTCAGTACCGATAAGCAGGCACTTACCAAGATAATCCGGTTCGCCGATACTATTTTAAAAAATGAAAACGGCACTATATTTAAAGTATCAAGTGGATCAAGTGAGGATGACCTTGCAGAGGACGATGGCGCACTCGCAGGTGAGGACAGCTTCCTCAAACACAATGGTGCTTACGCAGAAGGGCAAAATTTTTCTTTCCGCGCGGTGCAGGGCTTACTTAGCAAAGAGATCAAGATACTTATGTCGGGCGATCCGAACGAGTATGGAGTGATTGCCCACTGTAGCGAAGACGATTACAACTATGTCCTCAGTGAACTTAGAAAACTTAATGTCTGAGTTCCCCGCTCAAAAGGGGGCGATAGCTGAACTAGTTTCCTATTTTGAAACAGCAGCTAAGGGTAGTGCTCGCCCCAAGCTTTATGACTTCAACCGAATCTCAGCGATTGCAAACTTGCCGCCAGACCGACATCTGGTGTTGTTACTGCATCGCCTTGTACAAAGCGGGCTTCTAGAGCAATTTATTCGTGTCGAATATAACTTCGCGGGAATTGGCGATTTCCCGACTATTGAAGACGTGCCGGATGAGATCTATGATGCGAGGTCGAATGCGACTGTAGTCATCACACCCGACAAACTGCGCTTGTACTACAGGCTGTACCCACGAGTAGCTCATGCAAGCTAAGCAGGTTGCTGAATCGCTCATTGCTGATTTGCGCGAAGTCAAAGAAGCACACCGCATGGATTACACGCGGCGAAAAATTGCGACCATTGAGGACGCTGATGAAAGAGCTCTTGCTACAGCAATTTTTTTAGCCACCCAACTCGCAGTAGGAATACCTGAAAAGCCACTACACTTAGTTATATTAATCCATGGAATCCGTACACGCGGTACCTGGCAAGATCGTGTTGCCTCATGGTTGAAAAAAAATGAGGGAGTGAAGCCTGTGATTGTTGGCTTCGATTATTTCGACATTTTCAGCTTTTGGTTCCCGCGCTTATTCCGTGAAGGCGCAATCGAGGAAGTTGAACGCAAAATTCGCGCCGCGCAGATGGATAATAAGGGCGCAATTATATCGGTGATTGCTCATAGTTTCGGTACCTATGTTTTATCCCAAATACTTTCCCGTCGTCCGGACCTTCAGCTTCACAGGGTGCTGCTATGCGGCGCCATCGTCTCAACGAAGTTCCCATGGGATAACTTAAGAAGCTACCCTACCGAAGGTGTATTGAATGATGTTGGCACTCGAGATGTCCTGCCTGCAGTAGCGCGTACCGTTAGCTGGGGCTATGGCAACAGCGGTACGTTCGGATTCCGCAGTCCAAAAGTAGAAGATCGCTATTTTAATTTTACGCATAGTGATTTCTTCACCGACGATCATATTCAGACCTATTGGGTTCCATATATCGTAGATGGCAAAATTGTAGAGTCTGCTTGGACAGTCGACCGACCAACACCGCCTTGGTGGCTTTCTGTTTTACATATTTTGCCGATGAAGTCCGTAATCATGCCCTCTATCATTTTAGGTATTGGATATGCAGCAATGAGCCTTTGGAAAATTTGCTCGTAGGCGATTAGTTCAGACTGCTGACAGCACTAAATCGTTTAGCGGGCGAGCGACTCGAGTCACTCTCTTAAGAGCTTGAGCTAAAGCCCTCCGCTCTTGTCATATGTGTGTAAAAAGTACATGCCAACCACGACGCTCTTCAGGTGCCCCCAAGATCGCTTCGGCGATTTCCTCAATGCAGCCGAACGAAGCTGGCAACGTGCGCAAAATTCGGTGCAGGTCGTGAGGCGACCAATGACTCACAGGCAACCGAGGGCGGATCTCCTGGTCCCTTGATTCGCTATACGGCTGAGATTTCCAGACCGTGGTTTGAATGACGTTCTGATCGATGCTGTCCGTCTTCTTCTGGATTAGGGAAAAGTGCCCCCGCCCGAAGGGCTCTTGCCGCTTGCGAATAAATTGCTTGGGGCCGCCGATTAAACGCACACGTTCATCAATCCCGTTTTCATTACGCGTATTTTCGTCTTGGACCTCGGTATCGGCCATCACCGGCCATCCATTCAGCAGTTACCTCGTCGCCCGTATGGCTACAATCTCAGCCCGCCCAAAAAAACTGGACATTCATAATTCCCACGTTGGCAGAGAATAGCTCTCATGAGCCTCATCGGTATTCTGGATCTCCTACTGTAACTACTCTTCGATACTCATTTAGATTGCCCCTGTTTACTTCAATGAGGAGGCAGCGCGATTTCACCAGTAGCGCGGCCGAAAGCGGTAGAATGACGGGTTACGCACGGGGGCGTTTGTGCTCCCGCAAAACCAGCCTTACCGCACTGCCGAAAAGAACCAATGACCACCGTCCCGAACGAAATCAACGCCGCCGCCGTCAAGAACAGTCCTACCGAAAAGCTCACGCCGATGATGCAGCAGTACATGGGCATCAAGAACCAGCATCCCGACATGCTGGTGTTTTATCGCATGGGCGATTTCTATGAACTGTTCCATGAAGACGCGGAAAAGGCGTCGCGCATTCTCGGCATTACGCTGACTGCGCGCGGTTCGTCGGGCGGCCAGCCGATCAAGATGTGCGGCGTGCCGTTCCACTCGCTGGAAGGCTATCTGGCCAAGCTGGTCAAGATCGGCGAATCGTGCGCCATCTGCGAACAGATCGGCGATCCGGCCACCAGCAAAGGCCCGGTCGAGCGCAAGGTGATGCGCGTGGTTACCCCAGGCACGCTGACCGATGCCGATCTGCTGCCGGAAAAATCGGAACGCCCGCTGCTGGCACTGTGCATCATCAGCCAGCGCAAGGTGGCAACCGCCGGCCTGGCGTGGCTGTCGCTGGCCAGCGGCGCGCTGCGCCTGATGGAGTTCTCGGGCGACGCGCATACGGTCAACACCCGCATCCAGCAGGAGCTGGAACGCATCGCCCCGGCCGAGCTGCTGCGCGGCGATAACGGCGAGCTGTTTGAAGAGTACACCGCCTGCCACGTCAACCGCGTACCCGAGTGGCACTTCGACGTCGTCAGCGGCCACAAGGCGCTGCTGGATCAACTGGCTGTCGCCACGCTGACCGGCTTCGGCGCCGATGGCCTGGGCGCAGCATTCGGCGCCGCCGGCGCGCTGCTGCGTTACGCGCAGTCGACGCAAGGCCGCGGCCTGCAACACGTGCGCACGCTGACCACCGAAACGGAAAATGAATTCATCGGCCTCGATGCCGCCACCCGCCGCAACCTGGAGCTGACCGAAACCATCCGTGGTCAGGAATCGCCGACACTGTTCTCGCTGCTGGACCACTGCCGCACGACCATGGGTTCGCGCCTGCTGCGCCACTGGCTGCACCACGCGCGCCGCGATCAGAACATGGCGCGCTCGCGTCACCAGGCCATCGCCGCGCTGGCGCAGGCCGACGCCACAGGTTCGCTGTCGCACACGCTGGCGCAGGTGCCGGATATCGAACGCATCACTACCCGCATCGCCCTGCTGTCGGCGCGTCCGCGCGACCTGGCCAGTTTGCGTGACGGCCTGATTCAGCTGCCGGCGCTGCGCCACGGCATGCAGCGCACGCTGACCGATACGCAAGGCCTGCTGGCCGCCATCCACGCCGACCTGGCCACGCCGGAGTCCTGCCTCGATCTGCTGCAACGCGCCGTGATGCCGGAACCGGCGGTGATGGTGCGCGACGGCGGCGTCATCGCGCGCGGCTTCGATGCGGAGCTGGACGAGCTGCGCGGCCTGTCGGAAAACGCCGGCCAGTACCTGGTCGACCTGGAGACGCGCGAACGCGCCCGCACCGGCATCACCAACCTGCGCGTGGAGTACAACAAGGTGCACGGCTTCTACATCGAAGTCACCAACGGCCAGGCCACCAAGGTGCCGGACGATTACCGCCGCCGCCAGACGCTGAAGAACTGTGAGCGTTACATCACGCCGGAGCTGAAGGCGTTTGAAGACAAGGCGCTGTCGGCGCAGGACCGCGCACTGGCGCGCGAGAAGATGCTGTACGACCAGCTGCTGGGCGACCTGGCGCCCTTCATCGGCGTGCTGCAAACCATCGCCCGAGCGCTGGCGCAGCTGGACACGCTGACCGCCCTCACCGACCACGCGCTGCGCCACAACTGGTGCGCACCGGAGCTGGTGGCCACGCCGTGCATCAACATCAAGGAAGGCCGCCATCCGGTGGTGGAGAACCAGATCGAACGCTTCATCGCCAACGATTGCCGCTTCGTCGACGAACGCCGCCTGCTGCTGATTACCGGTCCTAACATGGGCGGTAAATCGACCTTCATGCGCCAGGTGGCGCTGATTACGCTGCTGGCCTACATGGGCAGCTACGTGCCGGCGCAAAGTGCCGTGATCGGCCCGATCGACCGCATCTTCACCCGCATCGGCGCCACCGACGATCTGGCCGGCGGCCGTTCGACCTTCATGGTGGAGATGACCGAAGCCGCCGCGATTCTGAACGGCGCCACCGAGAACTCGCTGGTGCTGATGGATGAAATCGGCCGCGGCACCTCGACCTTCGACGGCCTGGCGCTGGCGTGGGCGATTGCGCGCCACCTGATCGAGACCAGCCGCAGTTTCTCGCTGTTCGCCACCCACTACTTCGAACTGACGCAGCTGCCGGACAGCCATCCAACCGCCAGCAACGTGCACCTGTCGGCGGTGGAGCACAAGGACACCATCGTGTTCCTGCACGCGGTGCAGGATGGCCCAGCCTCGCAGAGCTATGGTTTGCAAGTAGCGCAACTGGCCGGCGTGCCGCAGCCGGTGATCAAGGCCGCGCGCAAGCATCTGGCGCGACTGGAAGCACAGGCGCTGGACGCCACGCCGCAGCTGGACCTGTTTGCCGCGCCGTCGGTCGACGCCAATGACGAAGAAGTCGATGCGCCGGTCACGGCTGCCGCCAGCCCGGCGATGCGCGAACTGCTCGACGCGCTGGACGATCTGGACCCGGATGCGCTGACGCCGCGCGAAGCGCTGGATCGTCTGTACCAGCTGAAGCGCCTGACGGAGTCGGCGCAAGCATGACGCCGCGCATGCGCCGCCGCACGCTGCCAACCGCCTTGATGGCGCTGGCGGTGATGGCGGCGCATGTAACCTACGCCGCGCCGACATCGGCGCCGGCAGCGCCGCGCAACTTCGAATTCGGCGTCATCGGCCATCCCTTGCAGCACGGCCGCGACGAAGCGGCGCTCAAGCGCGCGATTGCCGAAGCGGCGCAAGCCAATCCGGCCTTCGTGGTCGCCACCGGCATCAAATCCATCACCGAGCCATGCAGCGACAAGCTGTACGCCCAGCGCCGCGACCTGCTGAACGAATCGTCGGCGCCGATGATCGTCTCGCTGGCCGGCAGCGACTGGAGCGCATGCCTCAATTCGGCCGGCCGCTCCAACGCCATCGAACGCCTGAACCGCCTGCGCGAAGTGTTTTATGTCGATGCCGAATCGCTCGGTGCGCGCCGCCTGCAGGTAACGCGCTTGTCGGCCACCGCCAAGTTCCGCAGCTATGCCGAGAACTCGCACTGGGAATACGGCAAGGTGCTATTCGCTACCATCAACCTGCCGGCCAATAACAACCACTATCGTCCAGAAGCGGGCCGCAACAGCGAGTTCGAAGACCGCCTGGTGGCCAACCGCGCGTGGCTGCATCGGCTGTTCACGCTGGCCGAACGCGAGAAGATGCATGGCCTGGTGCTGTTCTCGGATGGCGATGCCGGCGTCACGGCGGAAGAAGGTTTTTCGCTGCTGTCCAGTTTCCGGACCAAGCAGGATGGCTTTGCCGAAGCGCGCAAACAGATTCGCAGCATGGCGGAAAAATACAAGGGAACGGTATTGCTGATTGATGCCCAGCCGGTAGCTCCGGGGGCGCATCCTGAACCGGCCATTCAATGGCGCGGCAATGTGGGGCATGTGACCATGATTTTGGACTGGGCCGAAGTGCATGTAACGCCGGGCGCCGCCGCCCTGTTCTCCATCAAGGGCGGCGGCGCCGCGGCAAGCGACTAAGCTCTACAACCGATTAGTGAATCGGGTGGATGGCGACGTGGTCGCCGTCTTCGCCTTCGTCGTCCTCGTCACCGTGGTGGTGGCCGTGAGCGCCGTGCACGTGACCGTGGGCGATTTCTTCGTCGGTGGCTTCGCGCACGTCAGCGACGTTCAGCGAGAAGCGCAGCGCCATACCGGCCAGCGGGTGATTGCCGTCCAGGACCACTTTGTCGTCAGCGATATCGGTCACGGTGAAGATCATGGCCTCATCGTCGCTGTCGCCGTCTGGCATGCCTTCAAACTGCATACCCACTTCCAGCGGCTCCGGCAGGCGGTTACGCGCCTCGACCTTTACCAGCGCTGCGTCGTAATCGCCGAACGCATCTTCCGGTTCGATCTGGATAATCGACGAGTAGCCGACTTCCTTGCCATCCAGTTCTTCTTCGATTTTCGGCAGGGTGTTCTCGTAGCCACCGTGCAGGTAAACCATAGGCTGACGGCCGTCTTCGATCAGATTGTCCTGGGCATCGGACAGTTTATAGTTCACAGTCACGACTGTATTCTTGGCAATCTTCATGTTATGCATCCTTTCTGTAATTAGCCCCGGATTATACCTTGGATCGGCGCGGGGCCGCTTTGCCACGCTGGCCGCATAAGGATATGCCGAATCCGTTCTGGCCGCAGCACGCCACACGTTTTACAATCATGGCCATGCAAGCCGCCACCTCCGACAAACTCGCCCAATGGCTGTTGAACAGCATCGAGCTGGACGCCGCCGCGCTGCACGTGGGCCGCTATTGCGGGCCATGGCGCGCCTCCACGGCCGGCAAGGCGCTGGCCAGCTTCCATCTGGTGCTGGAGGGCGACTGCTATCTGCACATCGACGGCCAGCCGCTGCTGCACCTGCACGCGCGCGATGGCGTGTTCCTGATGAGCGACGTGCCGCACTTCCTCAGCCCTTCGGCCGATCCGGCCATCCCGCTAAAGCGCCCCGCCATGCGGCCGCTGGGCGGAGCGGCGGAACCGGATAGCGCCGGCCTGGCGTGCGGTTTCTTCCGCTTCAGCGGCGCTTTGAGCCCGCTGGTGGTGGCGTCCTTCCCCGATTACCTGGTCTGCCGCAGCGGCGACGCCGCGCTAGGCCACAACGCAGCGCTGTTCGACATGATCCTGGCCGAAACCGGCGGCGATCCTGACAAGCCCTCGCCGCTGATTGCGCGGCTGGTGGAGCTGCTGTTCTTCTATCTGATCCGTCACGCCAGCCAGCGCGAGGCCCTGGGCGCCGGTCTGCTGGCGTTGGCGCAGCGCGGCGAGTTCATGGCGCTGCTGGACCAGATGCTGCAAAGCCCCGGCGAAGAGTGGTCGATTGCGCGTATGGCGGCGGCCGCGCATATGTCGCGGGCGGCCTTCTGCAAGCACTTCACCGGCGCTGGCGGCGTGACGCCGGCGCAGTTCCTGCTGCACTTGCGCATGCGGCTGGCCACGCAGCGGCTGAACGCCGGCGACTCGGTCGAGCAGGCGGCCAGCCATGTGGGCTACCAGTCGCATGCCGCATTCACGCGCGCCTTCAAACGCATCGTCGGCGAACAACCCGGCGCTTACCGCCGCCAACTGCGCGCCGCCGCATAAAAAGACGTTTGAACACAAAAGCGCGACTTTCGGGCATGGTGGAAAATCGCAGCCACGCTGATAATATACCGTCACCGTCTATGAAAGCCCACCATGTCCCGTCTAACCCTGCACACCCTCGACACCGCGCCTGAAGACAGCCGTCCCTTCGTCGAAAAGGCCATCGCCAACAACGGCTACCTGCCTAACCTGATCGGCGTGCTGGCCAACGCGCCGGTGGCGCTAGAGACCTACCTGACCGTCTCCGGCATCAACGCGCGCGCCAGCCTGTCGCTGGCCGAACGCGAAGTGGTGCAGATCACCGCCGCCCGTATTCACGGCTGCGACTTCTGCGTCGCCGGCCATACCGCGATCTGGCTCAAGAAAGCCGGCCAATCCGCCGAAGCAGTGCGCGCGCTGCATGAAGGCGCGCCGACCGGCGACGCCAAGCTGGATGCCGTCGCTGCGTTTGCGACCGCCGTCATCGCGCGCCGTGGCGCCGTTGACGACGCAGACCTGCAAGCCTTCCTGGCCGCCGGCTACAACCAGCAGCAGGCGCTGGAAGTGGTACTGGGCATCAGTCTCGCGACGCTGTGCAACTTCGCCAACAGCCTGGCCGGCACGCCGGTCAATCCGCAGTTGCAGCCTTACCTGCCAGGCGCGGTCTAAGCATGGCGACCCTGCACGATTGGCTGGCGCAGAACGCCGACACGCTCGATCAATCGGAATCGCTCAGCGATGAAGTGATGCCGGCGCTGGCCGCGCATGGCAGCTTCCGTGCCGGCGTGCCGCTAGCGCTTGGCGGTGAGCCCGGTGAATATGGCGATGTGCGCGACGCCATCCTCGGCATCGCCGATGTGGCGCGCTATTCGGTGACGGCGGCCTTCGTGTACTGGGGCCAGCGCAGCTTTATCGAGTATCTGCTGCAAAGCTCCAACACGGCGCTGCGCGACCGCTTGCTGCCGTCATTGCTGGACGGTTCGCTGGCCGGCGCCACCGGCTTGTCCAATGCGATGAAATTCTTGTCTGGCATGGAGCCTTTGTCGGTACAGGGAACGGCCGATGGCGATGGCTGGCGGTTAAATGGCAAGCTGGCATGGATTACCAATCTGCGGCCGCAGCGTTTTGTTGCGGCGGCTGCCGTGGCACCGGTGGATGGTTCAACGCCGCTGGTGGCGATGTTCGCCAGCGGCGACGATGGCGTGCAGCGCAGCGACAACCTACAACTGATCGCCATGCGCGGCAGTCACACGGCTGCGGTACGGCTGGAGAATGTGGCGGCACCGGCCGACTACGTCATCGCAGAGCAGGCGCCGGAGTGGCTGGCGCGCGTGCGGCCGGCGTTCCTCGGCATGCAGTGCGGGATGTCGATCGGCCTCGCCGCAGCGTCGCTGGACAAGGCGTCGCAGGTGGCGGCAGCCGCGCGCGGTCAGCTTGGTGAGCAGATCGCTGCCGCGCAGCAGGCATTAAAAGCGCTGACGGCGCAACTGCTGGACGGCGTGGCCGATGGCCGCTTCGTCACAGCTGCGCCGTCGATGTTCAAGCTGCGCATCGCGCTGGCGGAGCTGGTGCAGCAGGCGGTCACGCTGGAGCTGCAAGCCAAAGGCGGTCACGCTTATCTGGTGCAGGAGGAAGACGGCTTTGCACGCCGTTGGCGCGAATCGGCGTTCATCCCGGTGATCACGCCGAGCATCACGCAACTGCAAGCAGCGCTGGCCAAGCACGCGGCGGCGACGCAATGAGCAGCGACGGCGGGCAAGTGACGAGCGACGCGGCACCGAGCGGCGAGGCAAGCGACGGCGGGCATGCGACACGCGACGCGGCAACAACCGGCTGGGCGCTGCGCGCTGACGGTCTGACGTTTGCCTACGCTGGTGGCAAGCCTACGTTTAAAGACATCTCGCTCGGCGTACGGCCGCGCGAAATTGTCGCACTACTGGGCGGCAGCGGCTGCGGCAAGTCCACGCTGCTGCGCGTGCTGGCCGGTTTGCAGCCGCCCAGCACCGGCAGCGTGCAGTTCCTAGGCGACGCTCTAACCGAACCAAGTCCGCGCAGCGCGCTGGTATTCCAGCAAGCCAGCCTGCTGCCCTGGCTGAACGTCACGTCCAACGTCGGCTTCGGCCTGGACTTCTCGCGCCAGCCAAAGATCGCCCGCACGGAGCACACAAAGCGCGTGCAGGATGCAATTGACGCCGTCGGCCTGTCCGGCAGCGAGAAACGCTATCCAGCCGCCCTCTCCGGCGGCATGGCGCAACGCGTTGCCCTCGCCCGCGCACTGGCGCGTCAGCCGGAACTGCTGTTCGCCGACGAACCCTTCTCCGCGCTGGACGCCATCACCCGCGCCGAAATGCAAACCCTGCTGGTGGACGTGGTCCACCGCTGGCATACCGCCGTGCTGCTGGTCACCCACGACATCGACGAAGCCATCCTGGTCGCCGACCGCATCGTGCTGATGGGCGGCCGTCCCGGCGCCATCGTCCGCGAATGGCAGGTCGACCTGCCCCGCCCGCGCTTTGCCGACGGCGCCGCCGTCGCCGCGCTGCGACTCGACATCCTGGCCGCGCTGCAAGGCCAACGCACCACCGCATCCACTACGACAGAAAGCACACTATGACCCAGTCCCCTCACATCTGCGTATCCTCCGACTGCGACTGCGGCATGACCCGCCGCGACTTCCTGCGCGTGTCCGCACTGGGCACCGCCAGCGTCGCCGCGCCGCTGCTGTTCGCCGGCGACGCCATGGCCCAGCAAGGCCCGAAAGGCGACGACCAGCCGGTCAAGATCGGCTACCTGCCGATCACTGACGCCACGCCGCTGCTGGTAGCGCATGGCCGCAAGCTGTTTGAAGCCGAAGGCCTGCAAGCTGAAACGCCACGCCTGTTCCGCAGCTGGGCACAGATTATCGAGGCCTTCGTCTCCGGCCAGGTCAACGTGATTCACCTGCTGTCGCCGGCCACCATGTCGGTGCGCTACGGCGCCAAGTTCCCGGCCAAGGTGGTGGCCTGGAACCACATCAACGGCTCGGCGCTGACGGTGGCCAAGGACATCAACAAAGTCACCGACCTCGGTGGCAAGACGGTGGCGATTCCATTCTGGTACTCGATCCACAACGTGCTGCTGCAGGAGATCCTGGCCAAGAACGGCCTGTCGGTGGTGAGCAAGGGCCGCGACGGTAGCATCGGACCGAAGGAAGTCAACCTGATCGTGCTGGCGCCGGCCGAGATGGTGTCGGCGCTGGCCAGCAAAGCGATCGCCGGCTTCATTGTCGCCGAGCCGTTCAACGCGCTGGCCGAAACCACCGGCGGCGGCAAAGTGCTGCGCTTCTCCGGCGACGTGTGGAAGAACCACGCCTGCTGCGTCACCTTCCTGTCGGAGCGCGACATCACTACCCGTCCGGAATGGGCGCAGCGCGTCACCAACGCCATCGTCAAGGCGCAGCTGTGGACCCGTTCCAACCAGCTCGATACCGCGCGCCTGCTGTCCAACAGCGACAGCCACAAATACACGCCGCACGCGCTGCAAGTGTTGTCCAAGGTGCTGACCGTGACCGATTACGCCGACTACGAAAAGAGCGGCATCATCGTGCACAAGGACTGGAACCAGCGTCGCATCGACTTCCAGCCGTTCCCATTCGCCTCTTACACCGAGCAGATGGTGCGCGCCTTGCAGAAGGTCCGTCTGGAAGGCGACACCGGCTTCCTGCAAAAACTCGATCCCGCCTTTGTCGCCAAGGATCTGGTGGACGACCGCTTCGTGCGCAAGGCGATTACCGCCGTCGGCGGCCCGCAAGCCTTTGGCCTGCCGGCCAACCTGATGCGCACTGAAACGCTGGCCATCTGATGTTGCTGAAACGATTGGGCCTGCCGCTGCTGGGCTTTGCGGTGGCGCTGGTGCTGTGGCAGGCCGGCGTGACGGCGCTGGAGAAGGACACGCCGATCGCCGCCGCCTTCGCGCCGCAGCAGGCCGCACTGGCATTGGCGCAGATGCTGCAAGGGCCGGATATCTGGCACGACATCGGTTTGAGTCTGCGCCGCGTCGGGTATGGCTTGCTGGCGGCGGTGCTGATCGGCGTGCCGCTGGGTGTCCTGGTGGGTAGTTCGAAGCGCTTCGCAGCGGCCACCATGCCGCTGTTTCAGCTGCTGCGCATGGTGTCGCCGCTGTCGTGGATGCCGCTGGCGGTGATGACCTTGGGCGTGGGCGACGCGCCGGTGTACTTCCTGCTGGCGTTTGCGGCGGTGTGGCCGATTTTGCTGAACACCGCCAGCGGCGTGGCGCGGCTCGATCCCAACTGGCTGCTGCTGGCGCGCAGTTTGTCGGCCACGCGCAGCGAAACGGTGTTCAAGGTGGTGCTGCCGGGGATTACGGCCGACATCCTGACCGGCGTGCGGCTGGCGATCGGCATCATCTGGATTGTGCTGGTGCCGGCGGAGATGCTGGGCGTGTCGGCGGGACTGGGCTACTTCATCCTGGATGCGCGCGACCGGCTGGCGTATAACGAATTGATGGCGGCGATTGTATTGATCGGCATCTTGGGGTACAGCTTGGACTTTTTGGCCCGCGCCGCTCACGCAAGGTGGTTACACACGCGCTAGCAGTACCCCGCACAACGCTCAGTGGCGGGGTCTGACCCCATGCGGGGTCAGCCCCTCTGTCGGTTGGGGGTTTATAATCGCGGTATGAAAAAATTACCTCTCCTCGGCGACATCACGCCAGCCCAATTCCTGCGCGACTACTGGCATAAAAAGCCACTGCTGATCCGCAACGCTATCCCTGGCTTCAAGCCGCTGCTGAGCTTTGACGCCCTGACCAAACTGGCGTCCACCAACCACGCCGAATCGCGCCTGGTCACCGGCTTCGACGGCGAATGGGCCATGCAGCACGGCCCGCTGGAAACCCTGCCTGCGCGCGACAAGCGCGAATGGACCATGCTGGTCCAGGGCGTCAACCTGTTCGACGCCAAAGCAGACGAACTGCTGCGCCAGTTCCGCTTCCTGCCGGACGCCCGCCTCGATGACCTGATGGTCAGCTTTGCCACCGACGGCGGCGGCGTCGGCCCGCACTTCGACTCCTACGACGTCTTCCTGCTGCAAGCGCAGGGCCAGCGCCGCTGGAGTATCGGTCCGCAGAAAGACCTGTCGCTGATCGACGGCCTGCCGCTGAAAATCCTCGCCAACTTCACGCCGAACGAAGAATTCGTCCTGAATCCGGGCGACATGCTGTACCTGCCGCCGCACTACGCGCACGACGGTATCGCCATCGGCGACTGCCAGACCTATTCGATCGGCTTCCGTTCGCCGTCGTACCAGGAGCTGGGCGAGAACTTCCTGCAATTCATGGCCGATTCGATCGACCTGCCGGGCCGCTACGCCGACCCGGAGCTGGAAGCCACCAGCAAGCCGGCCGAGATCCCGCGCCACATGCTGACCGCGCTGACCGAAGAACTGAACAAGGTCCGCTTCACCGAGGAAGACATCACCATCTTCTTCGGCGAGTATATGTCCGAGCCGAAGCACAATGTGTTCTTCACCGGCCCGGCCAAGCCGCTCACGGTCGGCAAGTTCGGCGACGCGGTGGCCAAGAAAGGCCTGGTCCTGTCGCGCAAGACGCAGATGCTGTATCGCGGCAAGAACGTCTTCATCAACGGCGAATCGTTCGGCGTGGGCAAGCAGGACAAGGCCACGCTGGAACTGCTGGCCAACAACCGCCGGCTGGAAGGCGCGGAATTCGCCGCCGCCTCGGACGACGTGCTGGAAGCGCTGTACACCTGGTACCAGGACGGCTGGGTCGAGTTAGGCTAATTGCGGAGACGGCAAGATGGACAGACAAGTCATTCCCTTCACCACGCGGGCGGAATTTCAGCAGCACCTGGCCACTTGCCTGTCTGGCGCCCAGCACACGCTGCAGATGTTCGATCCGGATTACAGCATCTGGCAACTGGGCAGCAGCGCCACCGAGACCGAGCTGCGCCGCTTCCTGCACGCCGGCGGCAAATTGCAGCTGGTGGCGCACGACGGCCGCCTGATCGAACGCGAAGCGCCGCGTTTCCTGCGCCTGCTGAAGGATTATGGTCACCTGATCGAATTGCGCCGTACCAGCCAACAATTACGCCAATTAACCGACTCGTTCTGCATTGCCGATCAGCGTGATATGGTGCGGCGTTTTCATGCCGATCATTTCCGCGGGGAAGCCGTATTTAACGGGCCGCAAGACCTGCAAAACAGCCTGGAACGTTTCCTTACAATTTGGATAGAATCTAGCCCCGGTTTGGTCGCAAACTTCACTGGATTATGAGCGACTTAGGAGTAAAATACCGCCAACACGGTAGTTAGCAGGACTTGGCAGCAATCAGGTCCAAAACGAAATGTTGCGATATCGCAAAATAGTTATGCGTTAGGTCTATAGAACTATTGCGATGCACTAAAAATCGCTATAATATTCGGCTAGGAAGTTTCCGTTGTCTAGTAGGCACCTTTTAGGTACGAAAGCCTTCGAAGACGACCTAATTGAGCGATAATTACCGGTAATTATTAATCGCAACACTGTGTTTAATTTTTGAATTAACTAAGGAAAATCCATGAAAAAATCCCTGCTGATCGCCTCCCTGCTGGCTGTTGCTCTGGCTGCTTGCTCGAAAAAAGAAGAACCAGCTCCAGCTGCACCAGCTCCAGTAGCTGCTCCAGAAGCTGCTGCTCCAGCACCAGCTCCAGCACCAGCTCCAGCTGACGCTGCTGCTCCAGCCGCTGCTGCTCCTGCAGCTTCGGACGCTGCTGCTGCTCCAGCCGCTGCTGCTCCAGCTGCTTCGAAGTAATATCAGCTTGAGAAAAAAACCGGCTTCGGCCGGTTTTTTTTTCGTCCCGAGTTTTATAAATAAAACCCGGGTATAAAAAAAGCCGGCTTGCGCCGGCTGTTTTTATTACTTCAACTGTTCGTGCAGCAGCGTCACGATCTTTTCGCCGACCGCACTGGTTTCCGGCTGGCCCGAATTGTTCAGCACCTTAACGATGCTGGTATTGCCTTCGTTAGCCTTGACCGAAATACGGTAGCGTTGCGCTTCTTTATCCGCCTCATCCGACGAACCCCAGCTAAACAGCTTGCTGAAGAAACCTTTGGTTTCGGTCGCGTCGTTGATATAACGCACGAAGTAAACACCTTGGGTACGGTCGCGGTCTTCCACGGTGAAGCCAGCGCGGTCCAGCGCCAGGCCTACGCGGCGCCAGGCGCGGTCGAAGCCCTCGTCCACCTGCACGGCACGGTCGGCGCCTGCGCCCACCAGGGAGGCGTGCTGAGGCTGCACAATCGCGCCCTCCACTGCCGTCTTGGCCGACGCCAGCTGTTCGCCGCCGTTGCCCAGTTTGTTCATCATGCGCGCCAGGAATTCGGCTTCCAGGCCAGGATCGTTCGGACGCGGCATCCACTTGGTGGTTTCCTTGTCGGAACCGGTGGCGACTTCCTGCACGCCGCGATGGCTGATGTAGATCTCGCTGGAACCGTCGGCGCGGCGCTCGATGCGGGTGCGGAACTTGTCGCGCTCGCCGCTCGAATACACCGAGTCAAACACCTTGCCGATGGTATTGCGGATGAAATCTTGCGGGATCTTGGCGCGGTTTTCGTTCCATTCGGTTTCCATGATGCCGGAAGCTGGCAGCTCTTCCGACAGGGTGAAGCCCGAATCTTCCCAGAACTGTTTCAGTTGCGGCCACAGTTGCTCCGGCGTCTGCTTGATGATCAGCCAACGCTGGTTGCCGTCGCGCTCAACCTTGATGTCGCTCAGGCTGGTCTGCGCCACGGTGCCGGCGGCCGGCTGGCCTGGCACGATGATGGCGGTCTGGTTCAGGGCGCCCGATTGCGCCGCTTTCGAGGCGTTGTAGCCGGAAGCGGTGGCCACGCCATTGCTCGAATCCGGCAGCGAATAGCGGTTATCTTTTTGCAACTGGGTCAGATCCGGCGGCACGTCCAGCGTACTGGCTTTCTTGGCGGACTTGTAGTCCACCTTGTCGTTGCCCACCACCGAGCTGATCATGCCGCAGCCGCTCAGGCTGGTCACGGTGGCTACCACGGCGCCCACTACCAGCGCGCGCTGCGAGGAAATAAAAGCTGTCTTGCGAATAGTCATGTCGTTACTGTTTTAAGAAGCTGAAGTGCAGCAAAATATGATCCGACCAGGTCGGGGCTCGTTGCTCGTTGCTACGGGTTTTACAGGATGCCGGCTTCGCGCAGGGCGTCGCGAACGGACTCATGATAACCGTCCGCCAGCGGTACCAGCGGCAGGCGGATACCGGCAGGCATCTTGCCCATTTCGGCCAGCGCCCATTTCACTGGCACCGGATTCGGCTCAATGAACAGTTTCTGGTGCAGCGGGAAGACTTTATTGTTCAGCTCCAGCGCCTTGGCGACGTCGCCGGCGATGGCGGCGCGGCACATATCGGCCATCGCGCGCGGCGCCACGTTGGCGGTCACCGAGATATTGCCGGCGCCACCGGCAAGCATCAGGGCCATGGCGGTCGGATCGTCGCCCGAGTAGACAGCGAACGATTTCGGCGCCAGGCGCAGCAGGTCGTAGCCGCGGCCGATATTGCCGGTCGCGTCTTTCACGCCGACGATGTTCGGGATGGCGGCCAGGCGCAGGATGGTTTCGTTGCTCATGTCGGCCACGGTGCGGCCTGGCACGTTGTACAGGATCACCGGCAGGTCCACCGCTTCGGCGATGGCCTTGAAGTGCTGGTACATGCCTTCCTGGGTAGGACGGTTGTAGTACGGCACCACTTGCAGCGTGGCGTCGGCACCGGCTTCCTTGGCGTAACGGGTCAGCTTAATCGCCTCGGCGGTCGAGTTGGCGCCGGCGCCGGCGATGATCGGGATGCGGCCCTTGGCGTGGGCAACCGTCGCCTTGATCAGCGCGCAATGCTCTTCCACGCTGACGGTAGCCGATTCACCGGTGGTGCCGGCGATGACGATGCTGTCCGTACCTTCGGCGATGTGCCAGTCGATCAGCTTGTTCAAACCCTCAAAGTCCAGACTGCCGTCTGCGTGCATCGGGGTGACGATTGCTACGATGCTGCCCTTAATCATAGGAAACCACTGCTAAAAGTATTAAAACAACGATTGTAGTCGATAGGTCGGGCCTGTGGTGCATTCGGCGGGACAAATCAACGCTCAAAATGGCGGTAATAGCGCCGCCTCTCGGGGAAATTCAGGCTTCACGGCGCATAGTCGTTGCACCATGGCAGCTTTTGGGCTGTCGATGACGCCGTCTTCGAACGCCACCACCCGCAAACCGTGCTCGGCAGCCAGCGCCAGCAGTTCGCCCGGCTGCAATAAAAACGCCGGATTCGACGGTTTGCCGAACTGCGCATTGCCGTCGGCGAAGGTTTCATAGATCAGCACGCCATTTTGCGCCAGACTGCTCAGCATGTCGGCAATTAGCGGCCGATGCAGGTAGTTTGTAACCACGATGCCGGCAAAACGTTGCGGACCGAAAGGCCAGACGGCGCCCTCTTCCTCCAGGTCGATGGCGCTGGTAGTAATGCCGGGGCCACAGGCAGCAGCCAGCGCCGCCGGGTCGCGGTCAACCGCCACCACTTCGTGGCCCAGCGCCGCCATATGCCGCGAGTGGCGGCCGCTGCCGCATGCCAGGTCCAGCACGGCGCCGCCGGGGACCAGGGGCGCATAACGCTGCACCCAGGGAGAGATATGATCGCTCATTTGATTTACCTGCTTTTACGTATAGACCAGGCCCATGGCCTCGCGCACATCGCGCATGGTTTCCTGCGCCATTTTGCGGGCCACGTCATTGCCGTCGGCAACGATGGCGCGCACCAGCGACGGGTCGTCCAGATAGGGCTGGGCGCGCTCGTGCATCGGCTCCTGTTCCTTGATGATGGCGTCGATTACCGGCTGTTTGCACTCAATACAGCCGATGCCGGCCGACTTGCAGCCCTTGACCACCCACTCCTTGGTGGCGCTGTCGGAATACACCTGGTGGAACTGCCACACCGGGCAACGCTCGGGATCGCCGGCGTCGGTGCGGCGCACGCGCGCCGGGTCGGTTGGCATGGTCTTGATTTTCTTGCTGACCGATTCCTTGTCCTCGCGCAGCGCGATGGCGTTGCCGTAGCTCTTGGACATCTTGCGCCCATCCAGCCCCGGCAACCGGGCCGCTTCGGTCAGGCGGGCCTGCGGCTCGACCAGGATCAGCTTGCGGCTGCCTTCCAGGTAGCCGAACAGGCGTTCGCGGTCGCCCATCGACAGGCTCTGGGCGTCGTCCAGCATGGCCTTGGCCTGTTCCAGCGCCTCGTCCTTGCCGTCCTGCTGGTATTCGGTGCGCAGCTCGTTATACAGCTTGGCGCGTTTGCTGCCCAGCTTTTTGACGGCATCCTGCGCCTTCTCCTCGAAACCTTTTTCTTTGCCGTACAAGTGATTAAAACGGCGCGCAATCTCGCGCATCATTTCAATGTGCGGCACCTGGTCTTCATCGACCGGCACCTGGCTGGCGCGGTAGATCAGCACGTCTGCTGCCTGTAGCAGCGGATAGCCGAGGAAGCCGTAGGTTGCGAGGTCTTTGGTGGCCAGATTCTCGATCTGATCCTTGTAGGTCGGCACCCGCTCCAGCCAGCCCAGCGGCGTGGCCATCGACAGCAGCAGATGCAGTTCGGCGTGCTCGGGCACGCGCGACTGGATGAACAGCGTCGATTGCGACGGATCGACGCCGGCCGCCAGCCAGTCGACCAGCATGTCCCAGGTGCTGCGCTCGATGACGGTGGGGTCGTCATAGTGCGTGGTCAGCGCGTGCCAGTCGGCCACGAAGAACAGGCACGGCAGCTCGGTCTGCATCCTGATCCAGTTCTTCAGGGCGCCGTGGTAGTGACCCAGATGCATGGCGCCGGTAGGACGCATGCCGGAGACAACGCGATCGGGATACATAGTCAACTCAACAGGATAAGGAGGGGTTTGACCAGAATACCGTAGATATATTGCATGATCGAGATGCCGCCGTTCATGTAGCCGCTCAGCATGCCGTAGTAGACCATCGCAATCAGGCCGATGAACACGATCAGGCTGTAGCGCTCAATCTTCGCGTACTGGCGCGCAATCGCCATCGGCAGCAGCCCGGTGACGATGCGGCCACCATCCAGCGGCGGCAGCGGAATCAGATTGAATACGCACATCGAGCAATTCACCAGCACGCCCATGCGCGCCATCTGCACGAAGAAATCGTGCATGTCGAAACTCAGTCCCTGCACCAGCACCACCCACAGCACCATCCAGCCGAAGCCCATGGCGAAGTTGGCGGCGGGGCCGGCGGCGGCGACGAACGCCATCTGTTTCTTCGGATTGCGCAGGCGGCCGTAATCCACCGGCACCGGCTTGGCATAGCCCAGCGGCGGCAGCGTTGCCAGCGCCAGCATCAGCGGCAGCAGCACGGTGCCGAACGGGTCGATGTGCTTGAGCGGGTTGGCGGTCAGCCGGCCCTCGTTGGCGGCGGTCGGATCGCCGAAATAGCGGGCGACGAAGCCGTGAGCGGCTTCATGCAGCGAGATGGCAAAAAGGATGGGGATCAAGGCCACCGCGATGGCCTGGACAATACTATCGATGTCGTTCATGGAGCGGGATTCTACCAGAGGCTGGATTGCCTACTTGCGGCGCCGTCAAAGGCCGGCGCCCTCGCCTAATATGGAATCAGAGTCCGAATGCGCTGGCGTCGCCCCGGCCCTGGCGCACCAGCACGGCTTCGGGTCCGGTCAGGTCGATAACGGTGGTCGGCTCCATGCAGCAGGCGCCGCCGTCGATGATCAGCTCCAGCTGCTTGCCGAGCCGGTCGCAGATGACGTCGGCGTCGTTCAGCGCCTCGGTCTCGCCCGGCATGATCAGGGTGCTGCCCAGCAGCGGCTGGTCGAGCTCGGCCAGCAGCGCGTTGACGATGTTATCTTCCGGCACCCGCAGGCCGATGGTCTTGCGCGAAGGATGGCTAAGACGGCGCGGCACCACCTTGGTGGCCTCAAGAATGAAGGTGAACGGCCCCGGCGTCGCCGCCTTCAGCAGGCGGAACTGGCGGTTGTCGACGCGGGCGTAGACGCCCAGCTCGCTCAAATCGCGGCACAGCAGGGTCAGATGGTGCTTTTCGTCAATGCCACGGATGCGGCGCAGGCGCTCGACGGCGCCCTTGTCGTCCAGATGGCAGACCAGCGCATAGCTGGAGTCCGTCGGCACGGCGACGATGCCGCCGTCATGGATGATCTGCGCCGCCTGCTTGATCAGGCGGGCTTGCGGATTGACGGGATGGACCTGGAAAAATTGGCTCATGCCTTATTGTACTGCACGCAGCGCGGCGATACGCTGCTCGAAAGGTGGATGGGTCGAGAACAGCGCGCCCCAGCCACCGCCACCGGTGATGCCCGAGGCCGCGAACGACTGCGGCAGCGCGCCCGGCTCGATGCCGTTCAGGCGCGCCAGCGCGTGCTGCATCGGCACGGTGCTACCCAGCAGCTTGGCCGAACCGGCATCGGCGCGGAATTCGCGTTGGCGCGAGAACCAGGCCACGATCAGCGAAGCCAGCAGGCCGAACACGATTTCGCAGACGAACACGGTGATCATGTAGCCAATGCCCGGGCCACGGCGCTCTTCGTTCTTGTTCAGCATGTTGTCGACAAAGAAACCGACGATACGGGCCAGGAACACGACGAAGGTATTGGTCACGCCCTGGATCAGGGTCATGGTCACCATGTCGCCGTTGGCGATGTGCGCCACCTCGTGGCCCAGCACGGCTTCGACTTCGTCGCGGTTCATGCTTTCCAGCAGGCCGGTGGAGACGGCGACCAGCGCCGAATTCTTGAAGGCGCCGGTGGCGAAAGCGTTCGGCTCGCCCTGGTACACGGCGACTTGCGGCATGCCGATGCCGGCGCGCTCGGACAGCGCCTTGACGGTATTCACCAGCCACAGTTCGGTGGAGTTGGACGGATTCTCGATCACGCGCGCACCGGTCGACCATTTGGCCATCGGCTTGGAGATCAGCAGCGAAAAGATGGCGCCGGTAAAGCCGACCACCAGCGAAAACGCCAGCAGGCTGCCCAGTTGCAGCGTGCTGCCCGAGCCCGGACGGCCAATGCCCAGCAGCGACAGGACGATGGACAACACCACCATCACAGCGAGGTTGGTAGCGATAAACAGGACAATGCGTTTCATATCAAGAATCTCCGGTACGGACAGTTTGCCGAAATAATAAGGTAAGACCGGGCGGGCGCAAAATCAAGAGCCCGGCGGCCAGATGCCACCGGTAATCTTGCAGCGATTTCACCGCGCGGGTTAGAACCAGTCGTGCCAGACCGGCGTGACGTTGGCGGGCAGCGGCGGCAAGGCGGCAAAATCGACGCGGGATTCGCCCGGCGCGTGGAAATCGGTGCCGCGCGAGGCCAGGAAGCCGTAATAGTTTGCTAATTGCGCATATTCCGGATACTGGTCCGGCGTATGGCTGCCGGTCACCACCTCGATGGCGGCGCCGCCCAATTGCTTGAATTCCTCGAACAACTGGTCCTGCGCCAGCTGCGTGAAGCGGTAGCGGCCCGGATGGGCGATCACGGCGATGCCGCCGGCGCCGCGAATCCAGTCGACCGACTGCTTCAGCGACGCCCAGCAATGCGGCACGTAGCCCGGCTTGCCTTCGGACAGATACTTTTTGAATACCTCGCCCGTGTTGGCGCAGGCGCCGATCTCGACCAGATAGCGCGCAAAGTGGGTGCGCGACATCAGGTCCGGATTGCCGACGTATTTCAGCGCGCCTTCGTAAGCGCCTTCGATGCCGATCAGTTCCAGTTGCTTGGCGATCTCGCGGCCACGGTTGTCGCGGCCGGAACGGGTGCAGGCCAGACCATCCACCAGCGCCTGGTTCTTTTCATCGATTTGCAGGCCGACGATGTGCACCGTCTCGTTGGCCCAGGTAATGGAGATTTCCACGCCGGTGACAAAGCGCATGCCCTGCGCGGTCGCAGCGGCGCGCGCAGCTGGAATGCCGCTCACCTCATCGTGGTCGGTCAGCGCCCAGACGTCGACGCCGGCCTTGCGCGCGGTTTCCGCCACGGCAGCCGGAGCCAGAACGCCATCGGAGACGTTGGAATGACAATGCAGATCAACTTTCATAACAGGCATTGTACAACGTTAGCCGGCGAGGAATTCCTCTATCATTTCCGCTAGCGCTTGAGGCTGATCATGGTGCAGCATATGACCCGCATCGTAGACCATCTTGCTGGTAACGTCGCGCAGATAGGCCAGGCGGCGTTCCAGTTCCACGCGTCCGGCCGGCTTGGCGCCCATCCAGTCCCACATATTGGTCTGGTCGGCTTCCACCCACAGCACCGGCGCGCTGATTGCCTGCCAGCACGCCATGACGTCATCCACATGATATGGCAGCGGACCGGCCTGCTTGTGCACCGGGTCGCCGAGAATTTCCCATTCGCCGGCATCGTTCTGCGCTGACCAGTGCTGCGCCAGGAAGGAGGCGCGCTCGTCGCTCAGGCGCGGGTTGGTCTTTTGCAGGCGCGCGGCGACGGCGGCCTGATTGGGATAGGTGCGCATCTCCGGCTGCTCTAGCAGGCTGTCCATCCACTTGGCGTAGCGGCCCGGTGTTTGCTCCGGCTTGGCGCTGCGCAGGCCCGCGCCTTCCAGGTTGATCAGCTTGCGGATGCGCTCCGGCCGCGCGCCCGCATACAGGCCGACGATATTGCCGCCCATGCTGTGGCCCAGCAGGTAAACCGCCTGGTCCGGCGAATAGTGGCGCAGGATGGCGTCCAGGTCGGCCAGGTAGTCGGGGAACCAGTAGGTGTCCAGGCCGTTGCGCTGCGACAGGCCGAAGCCGCGCCAGTCCGGCGCGATCACGTGCCAGTCGCCCTTCAGCTCGTCCACGACGAACTGGAACGAGGCGCCCACATCCATCCAGCCATGCATCATGAACAGCTTGGGTGCGCCTTCCCTGCCCCAGTGGCGCACGTGGCAGCGCAGGCCGCGGATGGTCAGGAATTCGGAACGGGATGGAGTGTGCATGCTCATTGCGTGGACCTTGAAATTAGGGACGGCAGCGCCATATCGGATGCTTACTGCCGCAAAGCAAAATAATAGCACGACCGTTCGCTACCTGCGCAAGCGTAAAATAGCGCCATCCCACCGCACTCAACCAGGTTCCAATGTCTATATATCAACTGGGCGATCACACGCCCGAGATAGCTGCATCGTCATTTGTTGCCGATTCTGCCACTGTGATTGGCAAGGTCAGCCTGCACGACAACACTTCGGTGTGGTTCGGTGCGACGCTGCGTGGCGACAACGAGCGTATCACCATCGGTGAAAACAGCAACGTCCAGGAAGGCACGGTGATGCACACCGACATGGGCTACCCGCTGAGTGTGGGCCGCAACGTGACCATCGGCCACCAGGCCATGCTGCACGGCTGCACCATTGGCGACGGTTCGCTGGTCGGCATCCAGGCCGTGATCCTGAATGGCGCGGTAATCGGCAAGGGCTGCCTGGTGGGCGCCGGCGCATTGGTCACGGAAGGCAAGACCTTCCCCGACTATTCGCTGATCATCGGCGCGCCGGCCAAGGTGGCGCGCCAGCTATCGCCGGAAGAAGTCGCCGCCCTGCAAGGCAGCGCCGACAGCTATGTAAAACGCGGTCAACTGTTCAAGACGCAACTCAAAAAGATCGGATAAATAATGAGCATTACCATCACTGGCCAGGACACCCTGCAAAAATTCATCTTCGATAACGCTGCCGTACGCGGCGAGCTGATCGACATTTCCGCCACATGGCGCGAAGTGCTGTCGCGTCACGAATACCCGGTCGCGGTCAAGAAGCTGCTGGGCCAGATGACGGCGGCGGCGGCGCTGCTGTCGGCCAACCTGAAGTTCAACGGTTCGATCATCATGCAGATTCATGGTGACGGTCCGGTGCGCCTGCTGGTGGTCGAATGCGATGCCGAGCTGCGCCTGCGCGCCACTGCCAAGCTGAACCCGGACCTGGCGATCGCCGACGACGCCAACCTGACCACGCTGCTGAACCCGCATGGCAACGGCCGCTTCATCATCACGCTCGATCCGCTCGACAAGATGCCGGGCCAGCAGCCTTACCAGGGCGTGGTGCCGCTGGATGGCGACGACGTGGCGACCGTGATTGAAAACTATATGCTGCGTTCCGAACAGCTGGATACCAAGCTGTGGCTGGCGGCGGACGATAATGTCTCGCGCGGCCTGCTGCTGCAAAAGCTGCCGCATCACGGCGGCAAGGCGGAAGCCACGCCGGTCAGCGAAGAAGATGCGCTGGAAACCTGGAACCGCGCGGTCATGCTGGGTTCCACGCTGAAAGAGCAAGAGCTGCTGGACACCGGCATCGAGGTGCTGATGCAGCGCCTGTTCTGGGAAGAGACCATCCGCGTGTTCGATCCGCAGCATCCGCAGTTCCATTGCAGCTGCACCCGTGAAAAGGTCGGCAATATGCTGAAGATGCTGGGCCGCGAGGAAGTGGAAAGCGTGATCGCCGAGCTGGGCCATGTCGGCGTCAACTGCGATTTCTGCGGCCAGCACTACGAGTACGACAAGGTCGATTGCGCGCAGCTGTTTGTCAGCAACGACCCGGTCGAAGCCTTGTTACCGGCCGGCGAAGTCAAGCACTAATCGACTTCCTTGGCGTAGCGCTGTGCCAGCACAGCGCACACCATCAGCTGCAACTGGTGGAACAGCATCAGCGGCAACACCACGGCGCCCAGCGCGCCGCCTGCGAACAGAACCTTGGCCATCGGCACGCCGCTGGCCAAGCTCTTTTTAGAACCGCAGAACACAATCGCAATCCGGTCCTCGCGATTGAAACCCAGCCGCCGCGCTGCCTGCGCGCTGATGAACATCACCAATCCCAGCAGCAACGCATTCACCACCATCAGCCCGGCCAGCGTGGCCCACGACACGTCGTGCCACAAGCCCTGCCCGACCGCTTCGCTGAACGCCGTGTACACCACCAGCAGAATCGAACCCTGATCCACCAGCCGCGTCAGCGCCTTGTTGCGCTCAACCCAGCCGCCGATCCAGCGCCGCGCGATTTGGCCGGCAATGAATGGCAGCAACAGCTGCAAGGCGATCTGCAAGGCCGAGTCCAGCGGCGAACCGCCCGCCATCTGCGCCGAGGTCAGCAAGCCGACCAGCACCGGCGTCAGGAAAATCCCGAACAGGTTCGACGCCGACGCGCTGCAAATCGCCGCCGGCACATTGCCGCGCGCCGCCGCCGTGAAGGCGATCGACGATTGCACCGTCGATGGCAGCATGCACAGGAACAGGATGCCGAGGTACAGGTCCGGCGTCACCAGCGGCGTCAGCACCGGTTTCAGCAGCAGCCCCAGCAAGGGGAACAGCGCGAAGGTGCACAGCATCACCAGCAGATGCAAGCGCCAGTGCGTAATGCCGGCCACCACCGCCTCGCGCGACAGCTTGGCGCCGTGCAGGAAGAACAGCAGCGACACCGCGATGTGAGTGATGTTATTGAAGATGACTTCACCCTGTCCATGGCAGGGGAAGAAACTGGCGGCGATCACGGTCGCGATCATGGCCAGCGTGAAGTTGTCTGGCAAAAAACGGGGACGCTTGATCATTTAGGGCACTTCACTTCCAGCACATCGATGGCGCCCACGGTTTTGGCGGACGAGGCGCTGCGCACCAGGTCGACGCGTTCCAGGCAATTTTTCTGCACCAGCCGCTCGTAGGTGCGGGTGCAGCTGATCACGGCGTCGGCGCCGCTGCCGGCGTTACAGTAGAAGCCTTCGGCCTGCATGCGCACCAGCGCCTGCTCCATCGGCATGCCGGGCTGCACGGTTTGGGTAACGAAATGACCGAGCCGCGACTGGTCGATTGAACAGGCTGCCAACACCAGTGGCACGGCCGCCAACAAAATTCTGCGCATGCGCATTGCTTCTCCTCAATCTCCTTATTTCCAGCCAGCAGTGTAACGCAATGTCAGCGTCATGATCCGGTCACACTTGCCACCTATGATGCGCTGCGTTATTCATCCCTTAATCTGGACAATTCATGAACAAGAAATTCTCCGTAGTTTGCTTCGCCGTGCTGAGCTTGCCTATGCTGGCGATGGCAGCCAACGTTGCTGCCGCCGTTGCCGATATGGCTGACACCCCTGCCGCCGTCGAAGCTGCTTCGGAGGCCGAGGCCGCCGCCGCTGGCCCGATCGCCACCGTGGAAGTGGCTACCCGCAAGACCCGTTCGTCGGTCGAGCTGGGCAAGAACGATATGCAGAAAATGCTGCCGGGCATTAACCCGCTGAAGGCGCTGCAAACCCTGCCGGGCGTCAGCTTCCAGACCGCCGACCCATGGGGCAATAACGAGCAGAATCTGTCGCTGTTCATCCACGGCTTCAGCGGCTCGCAGCTGGGCTACACGCTGGACGGCGTGCCGCTCGGCGACCAGCAATACGGCAACTACAACGGCCTGTCGCCACAGCGCGCCATCACCAGCGAAAACGTCGGCAGCGTGATCCTGTCGTCGGGCGCCGGCGACCTGTCGACCGCTTCCACCAGCAACCTGGGCGGCACCATCGAGACCTTCTCCAGCAACCCGCTGGCCAACCAGAACGTCGCCGTGCAGCAGACTGTCGGCAGCTACAAGACCTCGCGCACCTTCGTGCGCTACGATACCGGCAACTTCGGCGACGGCAACAGCGCCTACATCTCGGCCGTGCACCACGAGCAGAAAGCCTGGGACTTCAACGGCCGCCAGGGCGGCGACCAGGTCAACGCCAAGTTCATCAACAACGGCAACAACGGCAAGCTGACCCTGTACTTCGCGTACTCGGACAAGATCGAGCCGAACGAAGACAGCACCGTGCGCTCGGCTACCGAGAAGTACCAGCCGTACACCCGTCCGTTCATGTACCCGAACTTCCAGCAAGCGGTGAACTACCTGTCGGCCACCGGCGGCACCCCTGCGGCGGACGGCAACAACTACCGCAACTACTACAGCGATGCGCAGCGTACCGATTACCTGACCTACGCCAAGTACGACTGGAACATCAACGACACCACCACCTGGTCGAACCAGATCTACTACCATAACGACGACGGCGTCGGCGTGGTTGCCGGTCCTATCGGCGTGGCAGGCTTGCCGGCGCTGTTCGCGGTCTACTTCCCGGGCCAGAACCTGAAGCAGGTGTTCGGCAACTCCGGCTACGCCACCCGCACCACCGAATACACGATCAACCGCAACGGCTGGCTGTCGAATTTCAAGACCGAACTGGGCAACCACACCCTGCAAGCCGGCCTGTGGTTCGAGCACAATCGCTCGTCGGCTTACCGCCGCTGGTATGCGCTGGATGTGAACAATCCTAGCTCGCCATACGACCGTCCAAGCAATCCGCTGATCACCCAGTACGGCAGCGAAATCGACAACAAGGTCGCCCAGTTGAGCCTGCAAGACGAATGGCGCGTGCGTCCAGACATGACCTTGCTGGCCGGCTTCAAATCCAGCCTGCAATTTGCCGATGGTCAGTTCCCGGTGCAGCCGAAGAACGGCGCGATTGCCGGCTCGACCGCGCTGCCGGTGGGTAATATCGACACCAAGAAATGGTTCCTGCCGCAGATCGGCGGCCGCTGGGATATCACCGCGCAAGACCAGGCTTTCTTCAACGTGCAGAAAAACATGCGCCAGTTCGTCACCTACGGCGGCGGCGGCGCGTCGCCATGGAGCTTGTCGAGCCAGGCCGCGTTTGACCTGTTCAAACAGACCGCCAAGCCGGAAACCTCGATCACCTACGAAGCCGGCCTGCGCAGCAGCCACCAGCTGAACTGGGGCTCGCTGAGCGCGATCGATGGCCAGATCAACGTCTACCACGTCGACTTCAAGGACCGCCTGCTGCAGATCAGCCCGACCTCGGTGATCTCATCGATTATCGGCGGCAACCTGGCGGTGCTGACCAACGTCGGTAGTGTCAAGACCAACGGCATTGACCTGTCGGCCACCGCCCACTTCGGCCGCACCTTCTCGCTGTACAACGCGCTGTCGTACAACGACTCCAAGTACAGCGACAACTACCTGAACGGCACCGCCACCGTGCAAACCGCCGGCAAAAAAGTGCCAGGCAGCCCGGAGTGGATGAACAAGACCGTCGCCACCTTGACCGTGGCCGACACCGAGTTCCAGCTGATCGGCGACTACGTCGGCAAGCGTTACGCCACCTACACCAACGACCTGTCGGTGAACAGCTACTTCCTGATGAGCCTGGGCGTATCGGGCAAGCTGCCATTCCTGAACGGCGGCTGGCTCAAGAACGCGCGCTATCGCCTGAACATCACCAACCTGGCCAATCGCGAGGGTGACCTCAACGTGGTGGTCGGCGCGGCCAGCGGCACGTACAATACCTTCCCAATTGCACCTCGTCAGGGCTTCCTGACTTTGATGGCGGACTTCTGATGACCACACTTTATTTGCCTAAGCGCCTGTCCCGTCGCGGCTTCATCCAGACTGCGGCAGTGGCGACCGGCGCGGCCGGCGCCGCCCTGCTGCTGCCGGGCTTGGCCCACGCCGCCAGCATGCTGACGCCAGGCCCGTTCGCCACGCCGGACCTGTCCGGCATGCCGGGCGTCGGTCCGGTCGGCGTGGCGCAGCCGCGTCCGCTGATCTTCGGCCACCGCGGCGCCAGCGCGCTGCGTCCCGAACATACGCTGGCCTCGTACGCCAAGGCGATTGCCGACGGCGCCGACTATGTCGAGCCGGACCTGGTCAGCACCAAGGACGGTGTGCTGGTGGCGCGCCACGAAGCCTTCCTGAGCGAGACCACCGATGTCGGTAGCCGTTCGGAATTTGCCAGCCGCAAGACCCGCAAAACCATCGACGGCGAAACCCACGAAGGCTGGTTCGTCGACGACTTCACGTTGGCCGAACTGAAAACGCTGCGCGCGGTGGAGCGGATTCCGCAATACCGTCCGGGCAGCGCGCAGTACAACGGCATGTTCCAGGTGGCGACGTTTGAAGAAATCATCGACTTCGTCGCAGCCGAATCGGCGGCACGCGGCCGCATCGTCGGCATCGTGCCGGAGCTGAAGCACTCGACCTACTTCGCCAGCGTCGGCCTGCCGCTGGAAGACCGTTTCCTGGCGATCATTGCAGCGCACGACTACACGCGCCGCAATCCCATCGAGATCCAGTCGTTTGAAGTGGCCAACCTGAAATACCTGCGCGGCAAGCTGGGCCGCCGCGCCAACCTGCGCCTGATGCAGCTGGTGATCGGCGAGAATGTGCGTCCGATGGACGTGGCAGCCGCCGGCGGCACGCTGACCTTCGCACAGATGTGCACGCCAGCCGGCCTGCGCGACATCGCCCAGTACGCCGACGTGGTGGCGCCGCCAACGCGCAGCATTATCCCGTTGAAAAAAGACGGTTCGCTGGATGCGCCATCGTCGCTGGTGGAAGATGCGCACAAAGCCGGCCTGCGGGTGGAGCCATGGACCTTCCGTCCGGAGAACCACTTCCTGGCCGTCGACTTCCGCAACAGCGCCGGCGACGCCGTCCGCAACGAAGCCGGCTCCATCGCCGAAATCAAACGCTACATCGCCACCGGCATCGACGGCTTCTTCACCGACGACCCAGCCCTGGGCCGCGCCGCCCTCGCCTAAGCAACCCGGGGTCAGTTCTGACCCCGGTTTACCTCCCTCATCCGAAATGATTTGACAGATTCACAAATAACAAATTAACATTAAAATACATAAGCCCTTATGGATTATTCTTTTTTACGGAGACAATCTCGATAATGCGTAAACTTCTTCCCATCGCAGTCATGGTCCTCTGCGCCACCGCCTTCGCCAGCGCGCGAGCACAGGCGCCCGGGCCGGCTGCGGCGGCGCAACTGGCCCAGCCGTTGAGCGCCGCCGACAAGGCCGCAACCGTCGACCTGCTGGCCCAACGCCTCTCCGCCAAATACATTTACGCTGAGGCCGGCGACAAGATGGCTGCCGCCGTTCGCGACCACTTGCGCAAGGGTGACTACGAGAAGATTAAGACGGATGAGGAATTCGCAAAATTGCTGACGACCGATATCCAGGCTGCGAACCCGGACAAACACCTGAGCATCCGCTACGTCCCCAATGCACGACCTGATATGCCTCGCCCCACTGCCAAGCAAGGCATGCCGGATGACATGCGACAGCGTATGACCGAAGTGGGCAAACACATCAATTTCGGATTTGAAAAGGTGGAGCGTCTGCCGGGCAATATTATCTACCTCAAGTTCGACGCGTTCTTTGAAGCGAATCTCGGCAAGGCAGCCGCGACGGCCGCAATGAACCTGGCAGCCAATGGCGACGCGATGATCATCGACCTGCGCGAGAATGGTGGCGGCGACCCGAACATGGTGGCCCATGTGGCAAGCTACCTGCTGGGCGATCAGAAGATCCATCTGTCGGACATCTACTACCGCGCGGACAATGAAACCAATTCCTTCTGGAGCGATCCCGCCGTGCCGGGCGCGCGCTTCGGTGCGGACAAGCCGGTCTACGTGCTCACCAGCGGCAACACCTTCTCCGCAGCGGAAGATTTTACCTACAACCTGCAGGCCATCAAGCGCATCACGGTGGTGGGTGAAACCAGCGGCGGCGGTGCGCATCCGATCCAGCCGTTCCGTATCGATCCTAATCTGGTCGCCGTCATCCCGATCGGACGCTCCATCAACCCGATCACCAAAGCCGATTGGGAAGGCGCCGGCGTTAAACCCGACGTTGCCATCGCCGCCGATAAGGCGCTTGCCAAGGCAAACGCACTGGCGCTGCGTAAGATATTGCCAGCGATTAAAAATCCCCAGGAGCGGTCTACCCTGGAGAAAAAACTCGCCGAGTTGGAAGCAACTTTGTAGATGAAAAAGGCCGGAGTTTTTCCTCCGGCCTTCTACTTTAACGGTTGGCCTGACGAGTAGCATCCGCCTTTGGCAGGGCGGCGGTCATGTCGACCCAGCTTTGCGGCTGCGGTTTGTTGCGCTCACGGACGCCGAAGAAGCTGACTACCAGGTCGCCATTCTTGTCGAAGAATTCCACTGACGTCACGCCGGCACGCTTGATCACGTAGCCGCTGTGGAAGGCGCTGTCGCGCAGGTGCAGATTAAACTCCGGATCGAGCACGTTGAAGAAGCCGCCGGCTTCCTGCACCTTGACGATCTTGCCGCTGTAGATCTGGATCGTGGCGTCATTGCCGAGGAAGGCCATGATGTCCAGCTTCTGCTTGGCCGACTCTTCCAGCAGTTGACGCACTGCCTGCGGCGTGATCGGCTGCACCTTGTCCACTGGTCCCAGGCGCAGCGCCTGTTCGCGCGACATGCCGAACTCGGTCACCAGGCGGTTGAACTGGTGCACATCGTTCAGTTCATTCCACGCCAGTTGATATTCCTTGACGTCGATCGCGCTGTCCGGCTTGACGGCCGGCTTGAGCGGTGCTGCCGCCACTTTCAGGTCGGCGCTTTGCACCGGATTGCGGAAGTCGGCCACGATCTTGTCGAACACCGCCACGCCGGCATCGCTCTTGACGTACAGCTTGTGCGCGGCGTTGCCGCTCTGGTCGAAGAATTGCAGGCTGCGCGTGACGGCGCCGTCCTTGCCCGGCTGTACCACGGCAAACGCGTACTTCCAGTTTTTAAAGGTGAAGCGCAGATCGATCTCGCCGCCCAGATAGCCGCCGGCGATGTTGCGCAGGCGTGCTTCGCGTTCCTTTTCCTTGTCGGCGTCGAGGCCGGCGATTTCTTCCTGCGGCTTCAGGCGCGTGGCGACGCCGGTGCGTTCGATGACGCCGTTTTCATTGCGCGTCAGCGCCATCACGGTGCCGAGGTCGAGCGCGCGGCGCATGATTTCGCGCGGCACGTTGTCGCCTTCCTGCAAGCGCGTGACGGTCTTGCCGAGGCCGGTGGTGGCCAGCAGTTCGGCTTCCGAGACGTTCAGTCTGGCGGCGGCGTCGCGCAGCGCCAGCTTCGGCTGTTCGGCGCGCAGCGTGTCGTAGCGTTCGGCCAGACTGGCTGCAACCGCCGGCACGGACGAGATCAGCAAGGCGCCGGTCAGCGCCAGGGCAAATCGATGGTGGGGTTTCATGGCTAGCTCCTTAGTAAATCACTTTGAGGTCGAATGCATAGTTGCGACCTGGACGGGTCTGGCGTTCGATGTCGGCCAGCGTGGCGGCCGTGGTGCCGGCCGGCAGGCTGCGCGACGAGGCGTAGTCCCAGTATTTCTTGTCGCCCAGGTTGTAGACGCCACCGCTGAGGGTGACGTGCTTGTTGATGTTCCAGTACGCCGTCAGGTCCAGCACGCTGTAGCCGGGCACATCGAACAAGGTGGTGGTGCTGCCGGTCAGCACGTCGCCGACGGCACGCTTGCCGCGCGCGGTGCTGGCGGTCAGTGCCGCACCGCCGCGCAGGGCCGGATCGTCATAGGCGAAGGTGGCGTTGGCTTTGTATGGCTGCACCGATGGCAGGTCGGCTTTCTTGCCGGTGGCGGTGTTTTCCGAGGTGCCTTTGGAGGCGCCGGCCGCGACATTGACGCTATAGCCTTTCATCGCCGGCAGCCACTGGGCCAGCTGGAAGTTCGAGCTGAATTCCACGCCGTAGATGTTGGCCTTGCCGATGTTTTCCGGACGGTACAGGCCGAAGGTGATGGTCGGATAGTTGACCGGGTCCGGCGCCTGCGTGGCGTACTCGATGAAGTTGCTGTAGCGGGTATCGAATACGGAGGCGCTGAATTCCACGCCCGGCGTCGGCGCGCCTTTCAGGCCCACTTCAAAGGCGTTGCTGGTTTCCTTTTGCAGGTTGGGATTGCCCAGCACGGCGTAACCGTTGCCGGCGGCGGTGTAGCTGAACGAGTCGTAGGTGCCGGTGCGCTCGGCCGCCGACGGCAGGCGCGTGCCGCGCGAATATTGCGCAAAGGCGTTGAAGTTGGGCGCCACTTCCACCGACAGGTTCAGCGATGGCGTCAGGAAGGAGTCGGTTTCTTCCTTGATTTCCTTGGCCGCGCTCGGTACCGCGACGATGTAGCTTTGCAGGTTCTTTGGCGTCAGCTTGCGCTGCTCGCCGCGCAGGCCCGGCGTCAGCGTGGCTTGCTTGCCGCCCAGCGTGAAGCCGATCTCGTCGCGCACATAGGCGACGAATTTGTCGGTGTCCATGTCGACCATGCGGTTCTTCAGCGTGTACTGGTGCACGCCGGTCTTGACCACCACGCGGTCCTCGCTCCACGGACGGCGGGTTTCCTGCTGCTCGTAGCTGACGCCGTAGCTCAGCAGATTGCCGGGAGCCAGCTGCTTGGTGGCGTCGGCGGCGATGCCTTTGCTGTCGTTGAAGTAGCCGGTGTTGATGTCGCGCACGTACGGTTGCGCGCCGGTGATGTAGTCGGCGTGGGTCAGATCCACCACTTCGGCTTTTTGCGTGAACAGTTTGGTGTCCAGCGTATCGAACAGGGCGATGCCGACCGGCGTCCACTGATGCTCGACGCTGAAACGGTTGCGCTTGGTGTTGGAGTTCTGCGTCGCGCCATCCGGGTACGACGAGCCGACCTTGTTGTCGAATTCGCGGTTGTGCTCGTTCTTGTAGCTGTCGATGGTGAAGCCCAGTTTCTGACCTTTGGCGATGGTCCAGTTCAGCTTGGCCAACACGGCGGTCGAATCCCAGTCGTCCGGATTCGATGGCGCGGTGCTGTTGATCATCGATTGGTCGCCGGTGCGGTGCGCCACCACGAGCAGGGCTTTCAGGCTCGGGCTGATTTCAGCGGCGCCGGTGACCGCATGCAGGCGCATGCCATGGTCCGAGGTGTGGCCGAACTTGTATTCGCCGTAGACCTTGCGGGTGCCGTCCAGGTAGTCTTCCGGGTCCTTGGTAATGAAGGATACCGAACCGCCCAGGCCCGGCGTGCCGCCGGCGGTCGGACTGGCGCCGGAACCGACGCGCACTTCGCGGAAGGTTTCCGGATCGAAGTAATCACGGCCGATGCCGAACGAGCTGTTCGAGGTGCCGTCCGGACGCGAGGCGGCGTCCGGCAGCGAGATGCCGTCCACTTCCAGGCTGATGCGGTTGCCTTCGACGCCGCGGATGTTGATGCCGGTATTGCCGGCGCCATCCCAGATATTGCCGCCGCCGCTGGCTGCGGACGGCACCGCCACCAATGGCGAGTAGCGGGCGATGTTGGCCATGTCGATGGCGTTGTTCTGCTCCAGCTGGCGCGAGGTCAGCACGGTGGTGCTGCCGTTTTTGGTGGAATTAACGTCGTCGCGCTTGGCCTTGACCAGGATCTCCGACAATTCGGAAGCGGACTTGGCCGGCGCATCCTGCGCTACCGCCGGAAGGATGGCGGCGCCCAGCATCACCAGCAGGGCCGAGCGGACGTGAAGAGACAATGGCGCGGCCCGATGCCGAGCGCCCGTAGGGGTAGCAATCATAGTTTTCCAAGAGAGAAGTTGAACGGCTGGCTCTCGGAACGTGAACGATTGCTGGCAAAGGAGACATCCTAACAATAATGATTCTCATTTACAAGTGCTATTGCAATCAATCTTGGTAGATCCGCTACAATCCATGTATGGAACGTCTTTCTTTGACCACGCCCAATATGGCCGCCGCCAGCTACCCAGGCTGGGCGCCAGCTGCCTGCGCGGTGGCCGCGTTTGCCGGCGCGCTGATGGCCATGGCATTGACTGCCATCTGGCCGCTGGCCATCAGCCTGGGCGGCACGCTGGCGTGCGGCTGGCTGCTGCATACGCAGCCGCTGGAACGGGAAGTGGAATATTTTTCGGCCGATGAAGACGGCCTGCGCTACGTACACGTACCCGGCCAGGACGGCCGGGTGTCGCGCTACAAATGGACGGAGATCCTGGAAGTGCGCGCCGCCGAGGGTGGCCTCAGCATACAGACCGGCCGTGGCGCGCTGAAAGGCGCGGCGGTGTTTTTGCCGATGCACTCGGCTGCGGACAGCAAGGCCGCTAGCGCGGCAGCCAGCCAGTGGCTGGCGGAGTATCGGCTGTAATCAGCCGGCCAGATAGTTGTTCTTCACGCGCACATAGTGCTCGGCCGAATACTTCAGGTAGGCGATTTCTTCCGGCGTCAGCGCCCTCACCTTCACCGCCGGACGGCCGACGTACAAGTGGCCGCTCTCCAGCACCTTGCCCGGCGATACCAGGCTGCCGGCGCCAACCATCACCTGGTCCTGCACCACCACATCGTCCATGATGATGGCGGCCATGCCGATCAACACTTCATTGCCGATGGTACAGCCGTGCAACATGGCCTGGTGGCCGATGGTGACATAGTCGCCGATAATCAGCGGCGAGCCGTTCGGCTTCTTGTCATTCTTGTGCGACACGTGGCCCATGGCGAAATCCTGCACATTGGTGCAGTTGCCGATGACGATGCGGTTGACGTCGCCGCGCAGCACGGTGTTGCACCAGATCGAGCAATCCTTGCCGACGGTGACGTCGCCAATCACTTGCGCCGATGGATGCAGGTACAGGCCCTCGCCCAGCTGCGGCGTGGTGTTCAGGTAGGAAGTGACTGCCATGCGGTAAATCCTTATTTGCGGGAATATTTCGCCATCATACTGCTCAGCTCCTGCTGGTGGGTAGCCATCCAGGTCCAGACGGATTCCACCTGCTCGCGGTGCGCTGCATAGTAGGCTGGATTGGTGGCTAGCCAGATATTGCTGCTGAACAGCGGCACGCGCAGGCGCACCACTTCATTGCCGTAGCGTTCGGCGATCGACTGGTCCATATCGTTGACCGCCCCGACCGTCAGCGCCACGCCATCCACGCGCTTTAGCTTGAGTTTGCCGACATTGCTTTCCAGGTCGCGTCCGCCCTCGTCAACCTTGATGCCGGCGTCGCGCAGCGCGTCGGCATACGGTGCGCCGTAGGGCACGCCGATCACGCGGCCCTGAAAATAGCGCGGCGTAATGGTGTCGGCCGGCAGCTGGTCGGCGGCGCGCACCAGCACGATGATGCTGGTGTGGACCGCGCGGCTGCGGTCCAGCACGCCGTTTCGGTCACGCGGCAGCGTCACTTCGGTCGGCAGTTCGGCGCGTTCTTCGATCGGCAGATAGTCGATGGCGCCGGTTTGCAAGGCGATGCGCAGGCGGTTGGCCGGCAGGCGCACAAACTGCACCGGGCATGGAATCGCCGCAGCCGCAGCGGCGCGCAGGTAATCGACTGCCACACCGGCCGGCTCCGGCACCTCGGCGCCCTTGCCCAGCCAGTAAGGCGGCCGGTCCTGATCCATATAACCAATGCGTACCGGCGGACAGGCGGCTTGAACGCCGGTGGTGACCAGCAAGGCAAAGGCAAGCAAGAGGCGCGGCATAAACCAGGACAATTTTAGTGACGAAAACGTCATTATACGTGTGACAAGTCAGCCCTGGTAAGTGCTGTCGCCATGCGGCGCGGCGCGGAACTCCGGCAGCGCTTCGGCCTCACGCGAATACGCGGCCAAGGCCGGATAATCGGCGGCCGAGACCACGTCCGGCAGCATCTGCTGGACGAAGTGCCAGGTGATGGCTTGCATCACGCCGGGCGGCGGCATGGCGGCGCTGGTGGCGTCCAGCGGCTGCTGCTGCTGTTCCACTTCCAGCACGTCCAGCGCGGCGCGCAGTTGCAGGATGACGCGGTCGGCCCACGGCAGGTGCAGCTTCTCGGCCGGACGCAAATTGCGTTCGTAGACCAACTGCACCGCCTTGTCACAAGCCGCCAGCGCCAGGCCCAGCAGGCGCTGCGAGCGCATCAGCTCGGTCGGCATGGACGGCGTGCGGCGCGCCGATGGGCGGGCGATGGATTCGGCGTATTGCAGGATCAGCGTGGAGTCCATCAACGCGTTGCCTTCCTCATCCACCAGCGTCGGCGCCTTGACCACCGGATTAATCTGCCGAAACTGCTCGAACGTGCTGAACACCGACAGCGACTGGTGCTCGAACTTCAGCCCCAGCAACTGCAAAGACACCGCCACGCGGCGGACGTAAGGTGAATCCAGCATACCGATCAGTTTCATGTTGACTCCATAGTGGTGAGGCTTAAATGCAGAGTATAACGGCGACGGCCAGCCGCATGCGTTTCAAGCCTGATCGAGCGCCCACAAGGCGGCGCCATGGGCGTGGATCGCGGTGGTGTCAAACAGCGGCACGCTGGCGTCCTGCTGCGTCACCAGCAGCGAGATTTCCGTGCAGCCGAGAATGACCGCTTGCGCGCCCTGCGCCACCAGCGCGGCCATGATGCGGCGGTATTCATCGCGCGAGCCGTCGACGATGCGGCCGAGGCACAGTTCGTCGTAAATAATACGGTGGACGATCTCCCGGTCCGCCGGCGCGGGCACCACCACGTCAAGGCCGTGCAGTTGCTGCAAGCGCTCCTTGTAGAACGGCTGTTCCATGGTGAAGCGCGTGCCAAGCAGGCCAACCTTCTGCAGGCCGGCGTCCTTGATGGCCCGAGCAGTCGGGTCGGCGATGTGAAACAACGGTATGTCCACCGCTGCCTCAATGGCTGGTGCCACCTTGTGCATGGTGTTGGTGCACAACACGATGAAGTCCGCGCCTGCCGCCTGCACGCGACGCGCGGCATCGGCCATCATGGCGCCGGCCGCGTCCCAGTCGCCAGCATGCTGCAAGCGTTCGACCTCATGAAAGTCGACGCTGTACAGCACGACTTTGGCCGAATGCAGTCCACCCAGTTCGCGCTTGATGGTCTGGTTGACCTCGCGGTAGTACGGCACAGTGGATTCCCAGCTCATGCCGCCTATCAATCCTATGGTTTTCACATGCTCTCCTTTTACCAAGGAAAACAATATATCACCCGGCCTGCAGCAGCACGGCGGCGCCGCGCGCGACGGCGCGCACCACTTGCATCACGTCCCAGTTGGTGAGGCGGATGCAGCCGTGCGATTGGGTCTTGCCGATATTGCCCGGCTCGGGCGTGCCGTGGATGCCGTAGTGCTCTTTGCTGAGGTCGATCCAGGCCAGGCCGACCGGGTTGTTGGGGCCGGCCGCGATGCGGGCCTTGGTGTCGCCAGCCTTGGCGTCCCAGAACAGTTTGGGGTTGTAGCGGTATTCGGGATTGGTGGCCACGCCGCGCACCTGCCAGCGGCCTTCCGGCAGGGGATCGTGCTTGCTGCCGGTGCTGGCCGGGAATTGCGCGAACGGCATGCCGCCTGCGTCCAGCAAAGTCAGCGTGCCCTCTTTCGCATCGACCAGGATCGAGGCGGCTTTCGGCAGCGGCTTGATGATGGCGACGTTTGGCACCAGCAACTGCTCACCGGCCTTGTTCAGCTTCTTGCCGGGATTGAGGCGGCGCAGCAGTTCCGGGCTGCAATGGAAGCGCTCGCCCAGCGCTTCGGCCACGCTGGCGTAACCCAGCGCCGGCAGCTTGGCTTTGCCGGCCATGTCGGACGGCACCGGCACGTACGGACCGGCGACATCCTGCGCGGTCAGTGTGTAGACCTCCAGCACCGGCGCGTCATCGCGCTCCAGTTCCTGCCAGGTGGCGGCGTCGACGTTGCCGGTCAGCGGCAATTGATGCAGTTTCTGGAAACCGCGTATCGCCTGGTGCATATTGCTGCCGTAGGCCGCATCCATCTCGCCGGGAGAAAAATGCGCGCGGTCCAGCAACACCTGCGCGCGCAGCACATTCGGGCCGCTGGTATGGGGAACAACCGGCTTGGCGCGCTGCGCCAGGTTCAGGGTATCGGCGGCGGATAGCGCCGGCTCGGCGGCGTTTGCGCTGGACAGCGCCAGCATGGCGACAAAAAATAAGACTCTCAAACCAGACTCGGATCAAACCAGGGAGCTTATTCTATCCGACGGGATGAAGGATCAGCGTTCCAATTGCTGGCCGACTTCCCAGCTATGGCCGGCGGGGTCGGTAAAGTTGATAGTGCGCAGTCCCCATGGCCGATCCAGTGGGCCGTTGAGCGCAATACCACGCTGTTGCAGGCGCTCGCAGACCGCTTGCACATCCGCCACCCAGATGCTGAGCTGGAAGCGCGAACCGGCGTCGCGCGGGGCCACGGCGGCCGGCGCCACAATCTCCGGCGCATGGGCAATCTGCAACAGGTTGATCAGCACGTTGTCGAATTTGACGACGGTGCAGTTGTCGTCCTCGTACTCGACCGGCACGCCAAACACATCCAGATAAAACGCCTTGGCTGCCGGCAGGTCTTCCACAAACAAGCTGATCGCGCTGATGTGCTGCATGGCTTAGTCCTTCTTGTAGCGTTGCATGACGTAGCCGAGGCGGCCGCGGTTGGTGTCCAGCCAGGTCCACAGGGCTTCGGCCTGCTGCGGATGGGCGTGGTAGTAGCTGTCGTTGAAGGCCAGCCACAGGCGGATGTTGAGCAGCGGCTGCGGCAGTTGCACGATCTCGCCCTTGTACTTGGCCAGCGTCTGCTTCAGATGGGCCGGCGCCACGGCGGCCACCACCACGCCGTCCACCCGGCCCAGCCGCAGTTTTTCGATATTGCGGTCGAGGTCGCGGGCGCCGTCGTCCAGCGTCAGGCCGGATTCGCGCAGGCGGGGCGCGTAGCTGTTGCCCATCGGGATGCCGAGCGTCTTGCCCTTGAAGTATTGCATCGGGTTGGTGCTGGCCGGCAGCTTGTCGCTCTTACGCACCAGCACCAGCACCTGGTTGTGCAGGGCACGGTTCAAATCGATATTGCCAACCTTGTCGCGCGGGATGGCGATTTCGGCCGGATAGAAACTCATCTCGCCCAGCGGCGCCAGGTCGATATCGCCGGCGGCCAGCGCCACCTTGATGCGCGCCGCCGGCAGCCGCACCCACACCGGCGTGCAGCCGAAGCCGGCGCCCAGCACGGCGTCATGGATCAGGTCGACCGCCGCGCCGGGCGGATCGGGCACCTTGTCGCCATCGCCGAGCCAATAAGGCGGACGATTCTGGTCCATATAACCAACACGGATGGGAATGCAATCAGCCGCCCGCACCAAGGGCGCAGCGATGATAGCGGTAGCAGCCACAGCGGCAAGCAACATCAACGATATGCCAGCGCGCAGCGTCATAGGAGGTCAGGGAGTGGTGGGTTCAGCCGGCTTGGGGGCCAGCGGTGCAAGTGCCGCAGCCTGGCCCTTGCCGACGATCTGGATGAAGATCTCGTTCTGTTTGATCATGCTGAGCTCGTAGCGAGCTCGTTCTTCGACCGCGCCGGTGCCGTCCTTCAGGTCGCGCACTTCGGAGTCGAGCTTGGCGTTACGCGCCAGCAGTTCGGCATTCTTCTTGTGCGCCGCATCGACCTGCATCTCGAAATCCTTGACGCGCAGCCAGCCGCCCTTCCCCAGCCATAGCGGGTACTGGATCAACAACAGCAGGAAAGCCAGTCCGAGCGTAATCAGGCGCATGAGGTGAATGCGGCCGGATTTGCTCCGGCCGCGCTTGCTTAATTACTTCAGATTATAGAACGCATCGCGGCCTGGGTAGGAAGCGATATCGCCCAGATCTTCCTCAATGCGCAGCAGCTGGTTGTATTTCGCCATGCGGTCCGAACGCGACATCGAGCCGGTCTTGATTTGCAGGGCGTTCATGCCAACCGCGATATCGGCGATGGTCGAATCTTCGGTTTCGCCCGAACGGTGCGAGATCACGGCCGTGTAGCCGGCGCGCTTGGCCATTTCGATGGCGGCGAAGGTTTCGGTCAGGGTGCCGATCTGGTTGATCTTGATCAGGATCGAGTTGGCGATGCCTTTCGAGATGCCTTCTTTCAGGATCTTGGTGTTGGTGACGTACAGGTCGTCGCCCACCAGCTGGACTTTCTTGCCCAGTTCCTTGGTCAGGATCGCCCAGCCTTCCCAGTCGCCTTCGTGCATCGCGTCTTCGATCGAGATGATCGGGTACTTGTCGCACCAGGTCGCCAGCAGGTTGGTGAACTCGGTCGCGGTCAGCGACAGGCCTTCACCTTCCAGTTCGTATTTGCCGTCTTTGTAGAACTCCGACGCCGCGCAGTCCAGGCCGATGGCGATCTGGGTGCCTGGCTCGTAGCCGGCCTGCTCGATCGCTTCGATGATCAGCTTGATCGCTTCTTCGTGGTTGGCCAGCGAAGGAGCAAAGCCGCCTTCGTCGCCGACGTTGGTGTTCAGACCCTTCTTGTGCAGGATCTTTTTCAGCGTGTGGAACACTTCCGCGCCGTAACGCACGGCTTCCTTGAACGACGGGGCGCCGACTGGAATGATCATGAATTCCTGGATGTCCAGGTTGTTGTCGGCGTGTGCGCCGCCGTTGATCACGTTCATCATCGGCACTGGCAGTTGCATCGCGCCCGAACCGCCGAAATAGCGGTACAGCGGCAGGCCGGCTTCTTCAGCAGCAGCCTTGGCGACAGCCATCGACACCGCCAGCATCGCGTTGGCGCCCAGGCGTGCCTTGTTTTCCGTACCGTCCAGGTCGATCAGAGTGCGGTCCAGGAAGGCTTGTTCATTGGCGTCCAGGCCCATGATGGCTTCCGAGATTTCGGTGTTGATGTTTTCGCAGGCTTTCAGCACGCCCTTGCCGAAGTAACGCTTCGGATCGCCGTCACGCAGTTCGATCGCTTCGCGCGAACCGGTCGAGGCGCCGGACGGCACCGCTGCGCGGCCCATCACGCCCGATTCCAGCAGGACGTCGCATTCGACGGTTGGATTGCCGCGCGAATCGATTACTTCACGGCCGATAATATCAACGATAGCACTCATGTCATTCTCCAAAGTTAGGCGATACGAAGTCGCGCCGCGTCTTTACGCGCGTTGCGAGGTCAAGGATAACGGGAATTGTACCCGGTGCAGAGAACATTGTTAAAGTTTCCACACCGGGCAGGCTGCTTAGTTGAAGCTGTTCTCCAGGAAGCCAGCTTTTTTGGTAGCGCGGTCCAGTTCGATCAGAACGGACAGCAGGTCCTTCATGCGGCCCAGCGGTACGGCGTTGGGGCCGTCCGACAAGGCTTCTGCAGGGTTGGGATGGGTTTCCATGAACAGGCCATCGACGCCCACCGCCACGGCCGCGCGCGACAGCACCGGCACCATCTCGCGCATGCCGCCCGAGGAAGTGCCGTTGCCGCCTGGCAGTTGGACCGAGTGGGTCGCATCGAACACGATCGGCGCGCCGGTTTCGCGCATGATCGCCAGCGAGCGCATGTCGGACACCAGGTTGTTGTAGCCAAACGAGGCGCCGCGTTCGCAGGCCATGAAGTTGTCGTCAGGCAGACCGGCTTCCTTGGCGGCAGCGCGGGCCTTGTCGATCACGTTCTTCATGTCGTGCGGGGCCAGGAACTGGCCCTTCTTGATGTTGACCGGCAGGCCGGACTGCGCGCAGGCGACGATGAAGTCGGTCTGGCGGCACAGGAAGGCCGGGGTCTGCAACACGTCCACCACTTTCGAGGCCACTTCGATGTCTTCGATCGAGTGGACGTCGGTCAGCACCGGCACGCCCAGTTCGCGTTTGACGGCGGCCAGGATCTCCAGGCCCTGCTCGCGGCCTGGGCCGCGATAGGATTTGCCCGACGAGCGGTTGGCTTTGTCGAACGAGGCCTTGAAGATGAAAGGAATGCCCAGTTCGGTGGTGATGTCCTTCAGCGTGCCGGCGGTATCGAACGCCATCTGGCGCGATTCCACCACGCAGTTGCCGGAAATCAGGAAGAACGGCTTGTCCAGGCCGACGTCAAATCCGCACAGTTTCATGCTGCCTCTCCTGCTGCCTTGTGGGCCAGCGCTGCCTTGATGTAAGACGTGAACAGCGGATGGCCGTCACGCGGGGTCGATTTGAATTCAGGGTGGTACTGCACGCCCATATACCATGGGTGCGAATTGTCGCCGGTACGTGGCAGTTCCATGATTTCGCACAGGTCTTCGGTCGGCGTGCGGGCCGCCACCACCAGGCCGGCCGCTTCCACGCGCGGCAGGTAGTGGTTGTTGGCTTCGTAACGGTGACGGTGACGCTCAGTCACCACCGCGCCGTAGATTTCCGAGGCCAGCGTGCCTGGCTTGATGGCGCAGGTTTGCGCGCCGAGGCGCATGGTGCCGCCCAGATCGGAATTCTCGTCGCGTTTTTCAACCTTGCCGTCCTGGCCTTGCCATTCGTCGATCAGGGCGACGACAGGCTGGGCGGTGTCGAGGTCGAACTCGGTCGAGTTGGCTTCGGTCAGGCCGGCCTTGTGGCGCGCGTATTCGATCAGCGCCACTTGCATGCCGAGGCAGATGCCCAGGTACGGAATCTTGTTTTCACGGGCGAACTGGGCCGCCATGATCTTGCCTTCCACGCCGCGCTTGCCGAAGCCGCCCGGTACCAGGATGGCGTCGTACTTGGCCAGGTTGTCGCAACCGGTGGTTTCGATCTCTTCCGAGTCGATGTACTCGATGTTGACCTTGGACTCGTTGTGGATGCCGGCGTGACGCAGCGCTTCGGTCAGCGATTTGTACGACTCGGTCAGTTCCACGTACTTGCCGACCATGCCGATCGACACTTCGGTCTTCGGATGTTCCAGCGTGTAGATCAAACGGCTCCACACCGACAGGTCGGCCGGCGCCGGGTTGATGTCCAGCGCTTCGCAGATGATCGCGTCCAGGCCCTGGTCGTGCAGCATTTGCGGCACTTTGTAGATGGTGTCGACGTCCCATACCGAAATCACGGCCTGCTCTTCGATGTTGGAGAACAGCGAGATCTTGGCGCGTTCGTCGTCCGGGATCGGACGGTCGGCACGGCACAGCAGCGCGTTCGGCGAGATGCCGATTTCACGCAGTTTCTGTACCGAGTGCTGGGTCGGCTTGGTTTTCAGTTCGCCGGCGGAGGCGATGAACGGTACCAGCGTCAGGTGCACGAAAGCGGTGTTCTTGCGGCCAGCACGCAGGCTCAGCTGACGCGCGGCTTCCAGGAACGGCAGCGATTCGATATCGCCGACGGTGCCGCCGATTTCGCACAGCGCCACGTCGTAGCCTTCGGCGCCGCGACGGATGTAGTCCTGGATTTCATTGGTGATGTGCGGAATCACCTGCACGGTCTTGCCCAGGTACTCGCCGCGGCGTTCCTTGCGGATCACCGATTCGTAGATCTGGCCAGTGGTGAAGTTGTTCACCTTTTTCATGCGGGTGGAAATGAAACGCTCGTAGTGGCCCAGGTCCAGATCGGTTTCTGCGCCGTCATCGGTGACGAACACTTCGCCGTGTTGCATAGGCGACATGGTGCCCGGATCGACGTTGATGTACGGATCGAGCTTGAGCATGGTGACTTTGAGGCCGCGCGATTCGAGGATCGCGGCGAGGGAGGCGGCGGCAATCCCTTTACCAAGGGAGGACACAACGCCACCGGTGACGAAGACAAATTTGGTCATTGCGGATGGTGCCGAACGGCACATGCGGGAAATTGAAATTATACACCAAAACCCCCGATTCTTCATCTTCCATGTGCATCAGCGTACAGACTCGGCTTGTCAAAAAGAACAAAATGAATGCTCAATACTTAAAGGAGATTCATGATGAGCTACGAAGATCGTGATCAATATGGCATGTATGTGGACAACGGCCATAAGGGTCCTGGCCCGGAACTGATGGGCGCTGACACGCTGATCGGCGACCACGTCCACAACCTGCAAAACGAGCACCTGGGCGAGATCAAGGAAATCATGCTCGACATGCGCACCGGTAAAATCGCCTATGCGGTGATGTCGTCCGGCGGCGTCCTGACCATCGGCGAAAAACTGTTTGCCGTGCCATGGGAAGCGCTGACGCTGGACACCGTCAACAAACGCTTCACGCTCAACCTCGACAAGGAACGCATCGAGGCGGCGCCCGGCTTCGACAAGGACAGCTGGCCCGACATGGCCAACCAGACCTGGGCTAGCCAGGTGCACAACTACTACGGCATCGGCGGGGATACCCGTCCAGGGGTGCGTTAATGTTTGCCGCCATCCTGGTGCTGGCCGGCGTTGCCGGCGTGGCCGGTCATTGGCTGTATCGCAACTACCTGGGCCGCCCCAAGCGGCTGCGGGGCAGCAGTCCCGTCATGCTCAGCAGTTGGGATGACGGACAGGAATCCATGGTGGCGGTACATTTGCGGCGTAGAAACCGTTAATTAGCAAAAATCGCGGCTGGTGGTCGGCAGCCTGCCCAGCAGGTGGGACATGTCGACCAGCCGCTTGGCAACCAGGTGGCGCACCATGCCCTCCTGTTGCCACACTCCATACACTCCCAGCAGCGGCGCACTCAGCACTTCGCGCCGCTGCTGTTCCAACAGCGCCGGCCAGATGATGACGTTGACGCTGCCAGTTTCGTCTTCCAGAGTCATAAAAATCACGCCCTTGGCGGTGCCGGGACGTTGCCGCACCGTGACCATGCCGCAGGCGCGCGCCACCATGTTGTTGGTGTAGGTGTTCAGCGTTTCGGCCGGCATGAAGCGGTGCTTCAGCAGCGTTTCGCGCAGCAGCGCCACCGGATGGCGACGCAGCGTCAGGCCGTGCGAGCGGTAGTCACCGAGGATGTCTTCGCCTTCACTGGGCGCCGGCAGCGTCGGCGTTTCCTCGTCGGGCATGGTGGGACGCAGCAAGTCCTTGTCGGGCACCGCGCCGACCGCTTGCCACAAGGCCTGGCGCCGATGGCCGGATAGACGGCTCAGCGCATCGCCACCGGCCAGCACTTGCAGCGCATGACGGTCAAGGTCGGCACGCCGAGCCAAGTCGGCGACGCTGGCGAACGGTCCGGCGGCGCGCGCAGCTTCGATGCGCAGCGCGGTGTCTTCGCGCATGCCTTTCAGCATGTTGAGGCCGAGCCGCACCGCCGGCTGCCCACGCTGGCCGGCCGGCTCCTCCAACGATGTTTCCCAGCCGCTGATGGTCACATCGATTTCGCGCACCACCACGCCGTGGCGCTTGGCGTCCTGCACCAGTTGCGACGGGCTGTAGAAACCCATCGGCTGGCTGTTCAGCAGCGCGCACAGGAACGCCGCTGGCTCGTGGCATTTGATCCAGGAGCTGGCGTAGCTCAGCAGCGCAAAACTGGCCGAGTGCGATTCCGGGAAGCCGTATTCGCCGAAGCCCTGGATTTGCTTGCAGATGGCGTCCGCGAAATCATCGTCATAGCCGCGCTCGCGCATGCCGTCCTTGATGCGCTGCTCGTACTTGTCGACGCCGCCCTTGCGCTTCCAGGCCGCCATGGCGCGGCGCAGCTGGTCGGCCTCGCCTTCGGTGAAGCCGGCGGCAATCTGGGCGATCTGCATCACCTGTTCCTGGAAGATCGGCACGCCCAGCGTGCGGCCCAGTGCTTCTTCCAGCTTGGGCGGATACACCACCAGCTTCTTGTTCATGCGCCGCTGCAAATACGGATGCACCATGCCGCCCTGTATTGGCCCTGGCCGCACGATGGCCACCTCAATCACCAGATCGTAAAACGTCCTCGGCCGCAGGCGCGGCAGCATGCTCATCTGCGCGCGCGATTCGATCTGGAACACGCCGATGGTGTCGGCCTCGCAGATCATGTCGTAGGTGTCGCGGTCCTCGCTGGGAATATCCTGCATGCGGAACCGTTGGCCGCGCTGCACGCTCAGCAGATCCAGCGTGCGCCGCAGTGCCGACAACATGCCGAGCGCCAGCACATCCACCTTCATCAGGCCCAGTTCCTCCAGATCATCCTTGTCCCACTGGATGACGTAGCGGTTTTCCATGGTGGCTTTTTCGATCGGCACCAGCCGCGTCAGCTTCTCGTGCGAAATGACGAAGCCGCCAGGATGCTGCGACAGATGGCGCGGGAAACTCAGCAGCGTGAAGGCCAGCGCGGCCCACTGTTGCGCCAGTTGCGATTCCGGGTCCAGTCCGCACTCGGCCAGCCGTCCCACCAGATCGTGACGGCTGTCGAACCAGCGTTGCGACTTGCAGACCCTTTCGACAATCGCCAGGTCCACGCCCAGCGCCTTGCCGCTGTCACGCAACGCGCTCTTGGGACGATAGCTGATGACCACCGCCGCCAGCGCCGCCCGGTCGTGGCCGTATTTTTTGTAGATGTATTGAATGACTTCCTCGCGCCGTTGGTGCTCGAAATCGACATCGATGTCCGGTGGCTCATTGCGTTCGCGGGAAATAAAACGCCCTGTCAGCATCTTGCTGCGCTCGGGATCGACCTCGGTCACGCCGAGGCAATAGCACACCACCGAGTTGGCGGCCGAGCCCCGGCCCTGACACAGGATGTCCTGCGAACGGGCGAAGCGGACGATGTCAAAAACGGTCAGAAAATAAGGCTCGTATCGCAATTCCGCAATCAGCTCCAGCTCGTTCTCGATTTGCGCCTGCACCTTGACCGAAGCGCCGCCGGGCCAGCGCCGCAACGCGCCGGCCGCCACCTCCTGCCGCAGATAGCTGGCCGGCGTGTGGCCGGGAGGGATCAGTTCGTGCGGATATTCGTAGCGCAGTTCGTCGAGGCTGAAGGTGCACTGCTCGGCGATTTTCAGCGTTTCCGCCAAGGCCGATTGCGGATACAGATTGGCCAGCTGCACGCGGGCGCGCAGATGCTGCTCGGCGTTCTGCGCCAGCGCATAACCGCACTCGCCCACCGGCTTGCCGACGCGGATCGCCGTTAGCGTATCCTGCAACGGCTTGCGCGAACGCACGTGCATGCACACCTGCCCCACCGCCACCACCGCCATCTGATGCTGCGACGCCACCTCGGCAATGCTGAGCCGGTGCGCCTCATCAAACGAGCGCAGCAGCAGATTCAGCCCCATCCAGACGCGGCCGGGGAAAGTCGCTTCCATCCACGCCGCCTGCGCATGCAAACGGTCCACATCGCCGGGGCGGTGCGCCGGATATTCCGGCAGCAGGATCAGCAGGCAATCCGGCAACCCTTTCAGATGCGCAAACTCCGGCGGCGGCGCAGTCAGGTCCGACGGCGTCAGCAGATAACTACCCTTGGCCACGCGGTTGCGCGCTATCGTAATCAGCTCACACAGATTGCCATAGCCCTCCTTGTTTTTCGCCAACGCGATGAACGACAACGCCGGCGTGCCATCCGGATTCGTCAGCCGAAAATAGCTGCCAATAATCAGCGGAAATTTCGCCTCTTTGGCCTCGGCGTGAGCACGCACTACGCCCGCCAGCGAGCATTCATCAGTGATGGCCAGCGCCGCATAATCGAGCTGAACCGCGCGCGCAACCAGCTCTTCGGCATGCGAAGCGCCTTGCAGGAACGAAAAATTGGACAAACAGAACAACTCGGCATAGGCCGGCAGTCCCAAGGCGGGTAGCGTGCTCATAGTGAATACTGTGTTTTTATACAGTATTTTACACTACCCGCTATTGGGGAACTATTTCCGCTGCGCGGCCATCATTTGCTGGATGGCGTCGATGATGACCTGAGGCGAGGCGGTTTGCATCTGGTGGTCGGAATCCACCACCATGGTTTTGGCTTGCGGATACATGGCGCGGACGAAGGCGATGGTTTGCGGGTCGCTGTTGACGACGCCAAAATCGACCGGCACGGCGGTTGCGCCTTTGGGCTGGTTGACCAGGCGGATCATCGGCTTGCCGTCAATATTGCCTTGGGCTAGCACCTGCTCGCCCGTCTCGTAAATGCCGGCGATTTCCTTGCGTATGATGCTGGAGAAGAACAGCCATTCGCCGGCCCGCGTCACCAGCGGAAAATCTTCCGGCTTCTTGATCACGCGCGGATTGAGCGCATCGACCAGCACGATGCCGGCCACTTCGTCCGGATGGCGCTTGGCGAATAGCTGCATGTACAAGCCGCCCAGCGAGTGCCCGACCAGGATGTACGGCGGCGCCATGCCTTCGTGCTGGAGGTTGCGGCGCAGTTCTTCGACGATGGTCAGGCCGTCGCGCGGCATGTCGGTGGTCGCGCTGTCGCCGTAGCCGGGACGGTTGTAGGCAAACACCGAGGCCTGCGGTGCGATGCCGTCGATGACCTTATCCCATTTGTCGACCGTCGCGCGGGAGCCGTTTTCAAAGACCACCGTGGCCGAGGCTGCCGGATTTTTCACCGCCACCAGTTCCACTTTGCGGCCGTCGATCAGTTGAGTGGTGACGGTCGCCGCCAGCACTGGGCTAGTCAACAGCAAGCCCGCCAGGCACATCACGGCACGTTTTGTCATAATGCCCATCCCTAACGAAAATTGCATTTTTCCAGACTGCGCGCCCCCAAGCGCGGAGAATGCGATGAAACGCAGATATGGAGACGCAGAATGCAAAATTCACAAGTACGGGAATTGCTGTGCTTTGGCATCGCACCCGACGGCGGCAACGCGGCGCTGGTGGTTCAGCACGACCACTCCAGCGCCGACCAGCGCCAGCAGTTCGCAAAGGAACGCAACAAGCCGGCTTGCGTGTTTATCGATACGGCGACCGATGGCAGCATCGTGCTGGACTTTTTCTATCCGCACATGCGCAGCCCGCTCTGTTCGCACGCCACGCTGGCGGCGGCCCGCGTGCTGCTGTCTGCCGAGTGGCCACGATTGGAGGTGCGCACCGCCATGCATGACCAACCGCTGACGCTGATCCTGCATGACGGCGAAGTGTTCCTGCAACTGTCGCCTCAATCAGCACCGCAAGTGGACCTGCCCGACGGGCTGGCGGAACAACTGCTGGCCGCGCCCGGCATCTGTCTGGCCTCGCCGCCGGCAATCGCTTCGGTTGGCAGCCCCAAATTGCTGCTGGAAGTGGCGGACAGTGTCACGCTGCAAGCGCTGACGCCCGATCTGCAAGGCATCGCCGACTGGGGCAAGCAGCAAGGCGTCAGCGGCGCCTACGTCTGGTGCCGCCGCCCGGACGGCGCGCTGGAAGGCCGCAGCTTCAACCATCTGAACCCGGCGGCGGAAGACTGTGCCACCGGCGTGGCGGCGGGCGCTCTCTGTGTGTTGCTCAAAAGCAGTGTCACACTCTACCAGGGCGCCAATCTCGGCACGCCCTGCCAACTGCGCGCAGAGTTCCTCGATGAAAGTATTTTAATTGGTGGAAAAACCGAATTTGCGTAGTGCTACGTAGAGCGCACACCCTAGTGGCGCGTGCATACAACACAAAATAATGTTTGCGCGTCAAAGTGATACAAAATCGTCTATCTATATGAAATATTTGCATAGAATCAAATTTTTCATGGGAGATGACAACGTGTTCAAAACAAAAACCCTACGCAAAGCCGTCTTGGTCGCACTGTACGGCGCCAGCGCGGTCGCAGTCACCCCGCTTACTTTTGCGCAAACTGATACCTCGATGCAGTCGGTCAGCGTGATCGGTTCGCGCCGCGCCACCAGCTCGGCCACCGATACCGTCGTGCCGGTCGATGTCATTCCGCTGAGCAAGATCAGCGAATCGGGCGGCCAATTCGACCTGGCGCAGACGCTGACCTATATTTCCCCGTCATTCAACTCGACCCGCCAAACCGGCTCCGACGGCGCCGACCTGGTCGACTCCGCCGCGCTGCGCGGCCTGGGCTCGGACCAGACCCTGGTGCTGGTCAACGGCAAGCGCCGCCACACCACGGCGCTGGTCAACCTGTTCGGCGCGCGCAACCGCGGCAACACCGGCACCGATATGAACGCCATCCCGATGCTGGCCATCAAGGACGTGCAAGTGCTGCGTGACGGCGCCGCCGCCCAGTACGGTTCGGACGCGATCGCCGGCGTGCTGGACATCGGCCTGAAGAAATCCAAGGGCTGCGAAGCGGTCGCCGGCTTCAGCGAATACTCGCGCCGCGACGGCAAGAATTACCTGGCCTCGGCCTACTGCGGCGTCGACATCGGCAACGGCGGCGTGCTCGGCATCACCGGCGAATACCTCGACCGTGGCCGCTCCAACCGCGCGGAAGACGGCAACCCGCGCACCATCGGCGACAGCAAGACCAAGAACCAGACCCTGTACCTGAACGGCGAACTGCCGACCGTCGGCACCGGCCGCCTGTACCTGACCGCCGGCGCGCAAACCCGCGACGCTTCGTCCGGCGCCTGGGCGCGCGGCGGCATCGACAGCGACGACATCCCGTCGCGCAACTCGGCCGCCATGTACCCGAACGGTTTCGTGCCATTCATCAACGCCACCATCGACGACCGCTACGCCACCATCGGCCACCGCAACCAGGTGGGCGAATGGAATATGGACCTGTCGCAGACCTACGGCTACAACAAGATGATCTACGACATCAGCAACACGCTGAATGCGTCGATCGCCAACAAGGATCTGCTGGCCGGCGGCAAGGGCATCAGCCCGACCAGCTTCAACGCCGGCGGTTTCTCGTTCGAACAGCTGACCACCAACCTCGATTTCAACCGCTACTTTGACGGCGTGATGGGCCGCGGCCTGAACGTCGCCTTCGGCGCCGAGTACCGTCACGAGAACTACAAGATCTACGCCGGCGAACCGGGCTCGTACATCGACGCCGACGGCGTGGGCATCGGCGGCGCGGCCGGCAGCCAGGGTTTCCCCGGCTTCCAGCCAGCCGACCAGGTCGACGCCAACCGTCACAACGTCGCCGCCTACCTCGATCTGGAAGCGGACCTGACCGACACCGTCAAGGCGCAAGGCGCAGTGCGCTATGAAAAGTACAGCGACTTCGGCTCGACCACCACCGGCAAGCTGGCCGGTAGCTGGCGCGTGGCGCCGACCGTGCTGTTGCGCGGTTCGGCCTCGACCGGCTTCCGCGCACCGTCGCTGCAGCAGATGTATTTCTCGTCGACCTTCACCGACTTCATCGGCGGCGTGCCGACCGACGTGGTGCTGGCGCCGAACAACAGCGCCGTCACCAACCTGGCCGGCATTCCCAAGCTGAAGGAAGAGAAGTCCACCAGCTTCACGCTGGGCTCGACCTGGACGCCGACGCAAGCCGTGTCCGTCACCGCCGACCTGTACCAGATCAAGATCAAGGATCGCATCGTGCTGTCGGGCCGCTTTGACGACAGCAACTACCCGGACCTGGCGACCAAGCTGGCGACGCTGGGCGTGGGCCAGGCGCAGTTCTTCGTCAACTCGGTCGATACCAAGACCAAGGGCCTGGACCTGACCGCGTCGCACAAGACCACCTTTGGCGCCGACAAGCTGACCACCTTCCTGGCGCTCAACGTCAGCAAGACTGAAGTGACCGGCATCCACGCGCCGGCCTCGCTGAAGGGTTATGAGGATGTGCTGCTGTCGGAGAAGGAACGCCTGTACATCGAGCAAGGCGCGCCGCGTTCCAAGGCCACGCTGGGCTTCGACTACGTCCACAGCGCCTGGGAAACCGATCTCAAGCTGATCTACTTCGGCCCGCAGACGCTGGGCACCTACAGCGGCACCGCCGCCGGCGTGGCCAACCAGCACTACGACGCCAAGGCTTCGGCCGACCTGAGCTTCACGTACACCATCAACAAGAACATGAAGTTCACGTTTGGCGGCAACAACATCTTCAACGTGCATCCGACCACGCAGAATCCGGATGAGACCGACAATGGCTTCAAGTACGAGTCGGTACAATTCGGTCTGAACGGCGCCTCCTACTTCGGCAGGCTCTACGTGAAGTTCTGAGCTAGCTCAATGTTGCGCGTTTGACGGTGGCAGTGACGGGGAATACGATCCTGGTATGGAAACCAGGATCGCAAAACTCGAAGAATTAATGGCCGACGCCCGCGCACGGCTGGATCAGTGCGCGACCAAAGCCGACCTTGAGGCGTTACGGGCCGAGATGCACAAGGGCTTTGCCGACATCATCAAGTGGATCGTCGGCACGGCGATTGTCATGAGTGGCACTGGCATCGTCGTCATGACCTTCGTGCTCAACAACGCGGTGCCCAAAACGCCGCCGCCGGCGCCTCTGCCGCCGGTGGTGATCTACACTCAGCCGGCGCCGGTTGCTCCTGCGGCTGCCGCGCCGCGCATGTAACGTTTTATTACATATCGCTAACCTAACTGAACGCGCGACCATTCTAGACTACCATTGTCTTTATTTTCGGCAATGGAGCGACGATGCGCCGCGCACTCACCCTGATGTTATTCCTGTCCATGCTACAAGGCGCACTCGCCTGGGCAGCACTGGGCAGCTCCCCGTCCGACTTCGGCACCACCACCACCACGCAAACCCGCATGGCGGCGCGCAGCCTGGCGGCCAGCAGCACCAGCAACGCCACCACTACGGCGGTCTACACCATCAGCCAAAGCACGCTCGACAGCGGCACCATCGTGCGCGAATACACCGATGCCAGCGGCGTGGTGTTCGCCGTCAGCTGGACCGGCCCGACCCTGCCGGACCTGCGCATGCTGCTCGGCGATAAATTCACCGTCATGACCAGCAACGCCGCCAAGCGTCCCAAGGCCGGTCATTCGCAACTGGCGGTCGACCAGTCCGACGTGGTCATCGTCTCCAGCGGCCACATGCGCGCGTATGCCGGCCAGGCCTGGATTCCCAGCGCCCTGCCGGCCGGGTTCGACACCACCACCATAGAATAAGGGAGTCTGCATGAAATTTTCTCATCTGGCAGGCGCCTTGCTGTGCCTGGCGCTAGCCGCCTGTGGCGGTGGCGGCAGTTCGTCGTCCACCGCGACCACCACCAGCACCCCCGAATCGATGGCCGTGGCCACGCCGGTCGTCAGCATCAGCGCCTCGCCGACCGCCACCACCACCGGCCAGGTCGTCACGCTGACCTGGAGCGTCGCCAACCCGACCGGCAGCAGCTGTACCGCCTCCGGCGCCTGGAGCGGCACGCTGGCCACCAGCGGCAGCCAGACCGTCACCGCCGGCGCGGCCGGCACCGCCAATTACACGCTGACCTGCGGCAGCGTCAGCAACACCGCCGTGGTTACCGTGGCCACGCCGCCGCCCTCGCCCACCGTCAGCCTGACGCTGGCGCCGGCCAACATCACCACTGCGCAAACCACCACGCTCAGCTGGTCGTCGGCCAACGCCACCAGTTGCATCGCCAGCGGCGCCTGGAGCGGCAGCAAAGCCACCTCCGGTTCGATCAGCATCACCCCTAGCGCGGTCGGCAACTTCACCTACAGTATGAGCTGCAGCGGCGACGGCGGCAGTGCCGACGCCAGCACCGCGCTCAGCGTCACGGCAGCGCTCAGCAACAGCACCGCCATCCTGGTCGATAGCGGCCCGAGCGGCGTCAGCGGCGTGATCAATGTGCCGTATGTCAGCGTCACCGTCTGCCGTCCCGGCACCAGCACCTGCCAGACCATCGACCACATACTGCTGGACACCGGCTCCTACGGCCTGCGCCTGCTGGCCGGCCAGCTCAGTTCGACGCTGGCGCTGCCGACCGTGACCACCGCCAGCGGCGCCGATGCCGGTGAATGCGGCAAGTTCATCAGCGGCTACACCTGGGGAGCGGTGCGCCAGGCCGACGTCAAGATGGCCGATGAAGTGGCATCCGCCATCTCCATCCAGGTGATCGGCGACACCGGCAGCAGCTACACCAGCACGCCATCGAGTTGCAGCAGCGCCGGCAGCAATATGGGCACGCTGGCGGCGCTCGGCGCCAACGGCATCCTCGGTGTCGGCATGTTCAAGCAGGATTGCGGCAGTTCGTGCGCCAACGCCGCCATCAGCGGCGCCTATTACGCCTGCGCCAACGGCAGTTGCACGGCCAGCGCCATGCCGCTGGTCAGGCAGGTCAGCAATCCGGTGTCCTCATTCGCCATCAACAACAACGGCTTGCTGATCACCATGCCAGCCGTCGGCACCGCCGGCCTGACCTCGGTCAGCGGCACGCTGGCATTCGGCGTCAACACCCAGAGCAACAACACCATCGCCAGCGAAACCATTTTCAAGGCCAACAGCAGCGGCGACTTCACCACCACCTACAACGGCAAGGCCTACAGCGCCAGCTTCATCGACAGCGGCTCGAACGGCTACTTCTTCCCTGACAGCAGCATCCGCCAATGCTCGGGCGGCGACTTCTACTGTCCGGCTGCGGCGTTGTCACTGAGCGCCACCAACACCGCCTCCGACGGCAGCGCCACCGGCGCCGTCAACTTCAACGTGGTCAACCTGGTCAACCTGGCCTCGACCATCACCGCGGCGCAGGTCGGCGGTACGGTCGGCAGCAGCAGCGCGTCCAGCAACTATTTCGACTGGGGCATGCCGTTCTTCTACGGTCGCCGCGTGTTCGTGGTCATGGAGAACAACACCGTGGCCGGCAAGACCGGACCGTACTGGGCGTATTGATTTGCGCAATGTCATATTGTTGTCACGATAAATAGCTAAAGTCGCAACCTTGAATTTTTCCTTTCGAGGTAGTGATGAAATTAAATCTGGTGATGCTGGCTGCCATGACGGCGGCCGGCCTGGTAGCATGCGGCGGCGATAACAATCCTGTTGCAGTGACCCCACCCGCCGCTCCGGCGATCCCGGAAGGCACCACCGTCACCGTGGCACTGTTGGAAACCACCGACATCCACGCCAACGTGATGAGCTATAACTACTACTCGCTGGCCGAGGACACCAGCCTGGGCCTGGAACGCACGTCGTCGCTGGTCAAGGCCGCGCGCACCGAGAACCCGAACAACGTCTTGCTGGACGACGGCGACACCATCCAGGGCACGCTGCTGGGCGACCTGCAAGCCGTCACCAAGCCGATCGCCTGCACCGACACGCTGGCCGTGCACAAAGTCATGAACGCCATGAAATTCGACGGCGGCGGCTTCGGCAACCACGAATTCAACTACGGCCTGCCATTCCTGAGCCAGGTCACCAATACCGACTTCGGCATTCCGGGCGTGACCAAGCCGACCGGCACCTGCGGCGCGCCGACCTTCCCGTTGGTGCTGACCAACGTCACCGGCGTCGCCAGCGGCAAGCCGATCGTGCAGCCGTACACCCTGCTGCCGCGCACCTTCTCGGCCACCAAGCCGGACGGCAGCAAGCTGGATGTAAAAATGAACATCGGCATCATGAGCTTCGTGCCGCCGCAGATCCTCGAATGGGACCAGAAAAACCTGGCCGGCAAAGTCGCCATCACCGGCGTGCAGGAAGCCGCCAAGCAGTACGTGCCGGAAATGCGCAGCAAAGGCGCCGACCTGGTGGTGGCGCTGTCGCACGGCGGCCTCGACCCAAGCACCTACAGCCCGAAAATGGAAAACGGTTCCTACCACCTGACCAGCACCGGCATCGACGCGCTGCTGATCGGCCACTCGCACCTGATCTTCCCGAAAGGTAAAGAGACTGGCGCAGCGGCACTGGATCCAGCATTCGCCTCGTTCCCGGCCAGCGCCAACATCGACGCCGTCAACGGCTTCGTCAACGGCGTGCCGACCGTCATGGCGCAAAGCTGGGGCCGCCGTCTGGGCATCATCAAGCTGACCCTGGCCTACACCGCTGGCAAATGGGTCGTGCAGCCAACCAAGACCTCGGTGGAATCGCGCGGCTTCAAGTACACGGACGGCACCACCAACATCGCCGCCGACAGCAGCGTCGCGCCGCTGGTGGCCACCGAACACGCCGCCACCATCGCCTACGCCAAGCAGCCGCTGGGCGTGACCACCGACTTCGAGATGTCCTCGTACTTCTCGCTGGCCGGCGATGTCAGCGCGATCCAGCTGGTCAACCAGGCACAGCTGGCGTATGTGAAAAACTTCATCGCCACCAGCACCGACGCCACCCTGGCCAGCTACAAAAACATTCCGGTGATTTCGTGCAGCGCGCCGTTCAAGGCCGGCCGCAACGGTGCTTCGGACTTTACCGATGTGGCGCCAGGGGCCTCGCCGACTGCGCCGATCGGCCTGCAAGTGCGTAATCCGGGCGACCTGTACCTGTACTCGAACAACAACCTGCAAGCGGTCAAGATCAAGGGCTCCGACCTGAAGGCCTGGCTGGAAACCGCCGCCAAGCAGTTCGGCCAGATCGATCCGACCAAGGCTACCGAGCAGGATCTGGTGCCGAGCTACAGCACCATCTACAACTACGACGTGTTCTACGCCGAGAACAACGCGCTGACCTACCAGATTGATGTGACCAAGCCAGCCGGCAGCCGCATCGTCAACCTGACCTACCTGGGCAAGGCCGTGGCGGATGGCGATGACTTCATCGTCGCCACCAACGACTACCGTGCAGGCGGCGGTGGCGCGGTGCCTGGCATCGACGGCAGCAAGACCATTATCAAGTCGCCGGACGCCAACCAGACCGTGGTCAGCAACTACCTGACGGCGCAAGGCGCAGCGACCGGCAAGGTCACGCTGGCCGGCAACGGCAGCGCGCGCAGCTGGAGCTTCGTCAAGGTGGCGACCGCCGGTCCGGTGATCCTGCGCTCGGCGCCGGGCCACCTGGCGGTAGCCAAGGGCAGCGGCCTGACGGCGGTGACGGCTGAAGGCGCCCTGGACGCCAGCGGCTTCGCCAAGTACACCATCGACTTGAGCAAGTAAGCTGAGGAGATGCGATGCGTACCCTGACCGCAGCGTTGCTGAGTTCGGTTTTGCTGTTCGGCTGCCAGATGCAGCAAGAAAAACCGACCTCGGCGCAAATCGAAGTCATCGGCATGAAGGCCAAGCAGGAAGCGGATGCGCACGCCGAGCGTAAGCTGATCGCCTGGTCGGAGCAGAATATGCCGGTGGCGCAGCGTGAGCTGGCAATACTCTACCAGTCGCGCCCCGAGCAACGCGCCGACGCGCTCAAGCTATTTGAGCAGGCGGCGCGCGGTGGCGATGTCGAAGCCGCCTTCCAGCTGGGCGAAATGCTGCGGATCGGCGTGCTGGGCGTGCCGGCCGCACCGACGGCGGCAGCGCCGTGGTACGCACTGGCGGCCCAGCACCAGCACGCCAAGGCGGCGCTGGCGCTGGGGCTGATGGTCAAGAACGGCAACGGCGTGCCGTGCGATGCGGCACGGGCGGCCAGCCTGATGTCGCAGGCGGCCGGGCTGGGCAATGCGCATGCGATGTTCCTGCTCTCCAACATCTACCGTGCAGGTGAAGGCGTGGCGCAAGATACGGCCAAGGCCCGCACCTGGCTGGAAGAGGCGGCCGAGCACGAATATCCGCCGGCGCTGCAGGAACTGGCGATGACCGTCCAGCTGGGTGACGCCCTGTCGGCCAGGGACGAACGCCGCGCCGGCGAGCTGATGAAGGAAGCCAGCGAACACCGCCGCAACAATTGGAACCGGTTCTGAGCAATAACGGCCTCAGAGCCGTTATTCTCAGGAGGTTCCATGAAAGCACTATTCATCGCCCCGGCCCACGAATCGCCGCCACTGGACGAATTGCGCGTGGTGGTCGGCAACCCGGTCGCCATGGCCGCCATCGAGAAAAACCAACTCCCCTTCTCTGACGGCACCATCCTGGTCAAGCTGGCGTGGAAACACGTGCAATCGGCCGCCTGCTGGGGCTGCTGCCAGGCGCTGGTCAAGAACCACGACTTCGTCTTCACCCGCCTGGCGCCGTAAGCACATATAGGTTAGCGCAAAGAGGCTTCTCTTCACAGTGCTAGAATCGGTTCTTCATTGCGGGAGAACGCCATGCCTCAGATCACAATCACCCTCTCAGATCAGCTTTACCAACAAGTCGCCGCAGCGGTCGAAGGCCAAACACTGAGTGCCGAAGATTTTGTTCTGTTGGCGATAGCTCAAAGGATTAGCTCATGCCCCCAAACTGATCCCCGTGACGATGCCAGTTATTCCCAATACTTGCGCACCGGTTTAGCTGTGCCGGCGACTGAGATTCTGGATTACTATAAAAATCGCCTCGAAGGGAAAGTCCCGCCAAAGCCGTCATTCAGGAAAATGGAAGGCTAATCATGCCAGCCGTTGGGCTGTCAGAGAGCGCAGAGAATGATCTTGAGAAAATCTTTGATCATTTAGCTTTGTTCGACGCCAAGAATGCAAGCAGCAGAGTTGGCGAAATCGAGCAGGCATTGTCGATGCTTGCGGCTAACCCGATGATAGGCCGGCCCGTCTCACCGAGCCGCCGGGAGCTACTAATCGGCAAACGCAAAAACGGCTACATTGCCACGTACCAATATGTCACGGGAGACAAGTTGGTTCTCGTCACCGCCATCCGCAGCCAGCACCAAGCTGCTTAGCGTGGTGCGGCGCACAGACCGGTGCGGGGGCGGCTTCTAGACTGGCTTGGCAGTCCCCTCACATTCATTCGCCACGCAAGGAGCCGACATGAGAACTACTTCCCACTCGACGGGCAAGATCCCCAAGCCTATTCCCACTTCCACCGAACCGCAAGACGCGATCACGCTGCTCACCGAAGACCATGAGCACGTCAAATCAATGTTCGAACAGTATGAAGAGCTGGGCGACCGTGCGCACGTCAGCAAGCACAAGCTGGCGTTGCAAATCTGCGAAGAGCTGACCAAGCACGCGACGGCGGAAGAAGAGATTTTCTACCCGGCCGTGCGCAAGGCTACCAAGGACGAGGACATGGTGGATGAAGCCGTGGTCGAACACGCCTCAGCCAAAGACTTGATCGCGCAGATCATCAGCATGGAGCCGACCGACGACCTGTACGACGCCAAGGTCAAGGTGCTGGGCGAGCTGATCGACCACCACGTCAAGGAAGAAGAAGAGGAAATGTTCCCCAAGGCGCGCAAGGCCAAGCTGGACCTGATGGCGCTGGGCGAAGCCATCGCCATCCGCAAGGAACAGATCGAACTGCCGTAAATTCGGGGTTACAGCCGCGCCATCTCGCGCTGCATATTGTCGATGGCGCGCTCGTTGTATTGTTCGGCGAAGTAATCGTTGCCGAACAGCTGGCCGGCTTGCGCCTTGCGGCACAGGTGCGCCAGCGCCGCGCCGCGCTGTTCGCAATAGACGTCGTCCGCCATGTGGCTGTACTCCTGGCGGATGGCGCGCGCGTAATTCTGGTAGACCTCGTCATCCTGGCCGAGAATCGCCAGATCCACGCTCAACAGCACGTCTTTCAGCCGGTGCGTGATCGCCGCTTCCTGGAAATGATCGGTGGCGCGTATCAGTTCAGCCGCATCGTCCATTTCCTGGCCCAGGTGGCTACCCAGCCACATCTGCGCGCTGGCTTCCTCATTGGTGGCCGCCGCCGGATCACCATTGTGGCCGTACTCGGCGTCGTGGAACCAGAACGCCTGCTTGATGATGTCGACATCGGCCGGCTCCGGCCGCATATTGCCGGCCCACACGCGGATCTCGCACAGGCCGTGCACCAGGTGGTCGAGGTTGTGATAGTGGCGCGCCGTGCCGCCGTAGCAATCAGGACCGGTCAGCCGCGCGAACCAGTCGTCCGCATGGGCGATGGCGGTGGCGTCGCGGTGCTCGTAGTCCCAGAGCGTTTCCCATTCCTTGCGCAGCCAGCTCAGCACCCAGGCGTGATACGCCGGACCCGGCACGAATTTCTTCATGATCCAGTTCCAGCCGATCGGCCCTTCCAGCGCCTTGACGAACGACGAACTGACCGACCCCAGGTCGCGCGGCGGCATCACGAACACCGTCTTCGCGCCTTGCAGCACGTCCACATTGGTTTGCTGGATCAGGTTCTCGTAATCGAAGTCGGCGGTGGTGCGGATGCCGCGGATCAGGCACTCGACGCCCTGCTTCTTGGCTGCGCGCGCCGTGTAGTCGCCGCGCACGATCACCACCGAGACGTTGTTCCAGCCCTGTTGCTGGCAGCTGAGCGAAATGATGCTCTTGCGCTCCTCGGCCGAAAACTTGGGCTTCTTGGCCGGATTTTCAGACAGGAAGACCACTACCTCGTCCGCCAGCGAGCGGGCTTCGTTGATCACCCACATATGGCCGTTGGTGATCGGGTCCAGGGTTCCCGAAAATCCGATTTTCTTCATGCACCACTCCAACACCGTGTCAAAACGGCATTTTAGACCGGAGTGGGCTTGCTAGTCTCAGGAAAATCGACATTCACCTTCAGACCGCCCAAACGTTCGGACTGGGCGAGCGACAAGACCGCGCCATGGCGCTCGGCAATCGAGTGCACAATCGCCATGCCCAGGCCACTGCCGCCGGCCGGACTGCCGGGCACGCGGTAGAAGCGGCTGAACACCCGTTCGCGCTCCTCGGCCGGGATGCCGGGGCCGGAATCCTCGACACTGAGCACGATGCGCGGCTTGGCATTTTTTGTGGCGGCCACGCTACGCTGCAGGTCGATATCGACGGTGCCGCCGGCCGGCGTGTACTTGATGGCGTTGTCGACCAGGTTGCGCAGCAGGATCAGCAGCGCATCCGGGTGGCCGGCCACCACCACATCCTCGTTATGGTGCAGGCCGAGGTCGATCTGGCGCGCCTGCGCCAGCCCGTTCATATCACCCAGCACACGCTTGACCACGTCGCCCAGGTTGACCGGCTCCGACTTGATCTCCTCGCTGCCGCCCTCCTGCCGCGCCAGCACCAGCAATTGCTCCACCAGCCGCGTGGCGCGCTCGATGCCGGCCGTGACGCGCGACACCGCCAGCTTGCGGGCCGCCTCGTCCTGCGCCCGTTCCAGGCTCAGCACCTGCAACTTGAGCGCCGCCAGCGGCGTGCGCAGCTCGTGCGCGGCGTCGGCCACGAAGTGCTGCTGGGCGTCGAACGCCGTGCGTACCCGCACAAACAGCAGATTCAGCTCCTGCACCAGCGGCAGCACTTCATCGGGCAAATCGTTTTCCGACACCGGCGACAAATCCTCGGCCTGGCGCGCGGCCACCTGCCGCTTGACGCGCGACACCGGCGCCAGCGAACCGGACACCACCCACCACACCACCAGCATCAGCACCGGCGCCATGACGGCGATCGGTCCCACCGTGCGCAAGGCCAGCGTGCCGGCCATGCGCTGGCGCACCGCCATGTCCTGGGCGATCTGCACCGTCTGGTTGGAAGTCTGCACCGAGAACACCCGATAGGTGGTTTTATTCACGCGGACGTTGGAGAAGCCCAGCACCGCCCGCTGCGGCAGCGCCGCGCGCGACAGCGAGCGGAACACCTGCGCACCGTCCGGGGTCCACACCTGCACCACCAGATCGTCGTTTTCCGGATCGGCCGCCGTATCGGCAGCCTTGTTGGTCAGCGTGGCGCTGGAGCGCAGCGACATCGCCATCTGCTGCATGTGATAGTCGAAGATCTGGTCGGCGTCGCTCAGCGCGCTGCGGTAGGCGATCATCGCTTGCGCAAAGGCCGCCATGGTGATGGCGGCCAGCAGGAACCACAGCAAACGGCCGCGCAGCGAGTGGGTGACCACCGGCACGCGCGGCAGCGGCGGCATCCTTACCTTCATAGTTTCGGCACCATGTATCCCAGGCCACGCACGTTCTGGATCAGTTCCGCGCCGAGTTTCTTGCGCAGGCCGTGGATGTAGACTTCCACCGCGTTGCTGTTGACTTCATCCTTCCAGCTGTACAGCTTTTCTTCCAGCTGATGGCGCGACAGCACGATGCCGGGCCGCGCGATCAGCGCTTCCAGCACCGCCCATTCGCGCGCCGACAGGCTGACCGGCTTGCCGTCGGCGATCACTTCGCGGGTTTGCGGATTGACGGTGACGTTGCCGTGCTCGAACACCGGCTCGGCGCGGCCGGCCGAACGGCGCAGCAGCGCGCGGATGCGGGCCAGCAGCTCGTCCAGGTCGTATGGCTTGAGCACGTAATCGTCGGCGCCGGCGTCCAGGCCGGCGATACGCTGTTCCTTGGCGTCGCGCGCGGTGGCGATCAGCACCGGGGTCAGTTCCTTGCGCAGACGCATCGAACGCAGCACCTCAAGACCGTCCTTGCGCGGCAGGCCCAGATCCAGCAGCACCAGATCGTAGGTCTGGGTTTGCAGCGCGGTGTCGGCCATGGCGCCGTCCTTGACCCAGTCGACCGCGTAGTGCTCGGCCCGTAACAGGTCCAGCACTACCTCGCCGATCATCGTGTCGTCTTCTACCAGCAGAAGTCGCATGTTATTTCCTTTCTATTTTTGTTAAGCGTTCTGCCGATGAGAAGCATCTTATCCCAGGCGCACCGGAATAAAGATTTTATCGTCACCGCGCTGGATCAGCAATGCCACCGACTTGGACGATTTGCCCACCACCTCGCGCACCTGGTCGATACTGTTGACCGGACGGCCATTGACCGACAGCAGCACATCGCCCGGCTGGACGCCGGCATCGGCCGCCGCACCGCCCGCATCCTGGATCAGCAGGCCGCCGGCGATGCCGGAATCACGCCGCTCGGCCGGTTCCAGCGGACGCAGCGACAGGCCCAGGCGGGTCTTGGCGCTGGCCGGGTCGCCGGACGGCGCGTCGGCCTTGGCCGTCTTGTCGGCGGCATTGCCCAGCGTCGCCGTCACTTGCAGCGGCTTGCCCTGGCGCCAGATGTCCAGCGCAATCTTCTCGCCCGGCGTCGACAGGCCCACCACCGATGGCAAGTCGGCCGAACTGACGATCTTCTGGCCATTCAGCGCGCGGATCACGTCGCCCGCCTTCAGGCCGGCCTTGTCAGCCGGACTGCCGCCCTCGACATTCGAGATCAGCGCGCCTTCCGGCGTGGCCAGGTTGAAGGAATCGGCAAAGCCCTGATTCACTTCCTGCACCGTCACGCCCAGCTTGGCGTGCACCACCTTGCCGGTGGAAACGATCTGGTTCTTGATCTTGTTGGCCACATCAATCGGGATGGCGAACGACAAGCCCTGATAACCGCCGGTCTGGCTGTAGATCTGCGAGTTGATGCCGACCACTTCGCCACGCGTGTTGAACAGCGGGCCGCCGGAGTTACCCGGATTGACCGCGACGTCGGTCTGGATGAACGGCACGTTACCGTCCGGCAGCGAGCGGCCCTTGGCGCTGACCACGCCGGCGGTCACGGTGTTATCCAGGCCATATGGCGAACCGATGGCCAGCACCCATTCACCCACTTTCAGGTCGTTGCCCTTGGCCAAGGGCACGACCGGCAGGTTCTTGGCGTCGATTTTCAGCACGGCGACATCGCTTTGCGGATCGGAACCCAGCACCTTGGCGCGGAATTCGCGGCGGTCGGTCAGCTTGACCACCACCTCGCTGGCGTCACGCACCACGTGGGCGTTGGTCAGAATAATGCCGTCCGGGCTGATGATGAAGCCGGAACCGAGGCCGTGGGTCGGCGCCTGGCGCTGCTGGCCGCGCTGCTGGCCCTGGAAGCGGCGGAAGAATTCGTAGAACGGATCGTCCGCATATGGATCGTTACGGCCCTGCTGGGCGTCCGGATCGAAGGCGGTCTTGGTGCTGCCGGTAACGTTGATGTTGACCACCGCCGGGCCGTTCTGGGCGACGATGCTGCTGAAATCAGGCAGGGAGATGGCTGGCGCGCCGACCGGCGCCGGGGCGGCGGCCGAGGCGACGGCAGCGACAGGCACGGTAGCGGCGGCAACGGCGGCGCTCTGTTTGACAGCGACCGCACCGCCGACGCCGATCACGCCCAGCACGGCGACAGCCACGGCAGCGCGTTTGAGAGTAGTAGTGGACATAACGGTTCTCCTAATGAGTGAAGACTTTAGATGTATCCAATATGACGCTAAAAACTTAGGCCCTACTTAACCAAAATGGGGCTTAAAACGCAAAACTGGCCGGATATACCGGCCAGTTGCAACTACTATATTAAAGCGGAATTAAGCTGCTTGGCGCTGCTCCAGCGAGGTGACGTTTTCGCCGCCATCGATGATGATTTTACGTGGTTTCAGCGCTTCCGGAATCTCACGCACCAGTTCAATAGTGAGCATGCCGTTGTCGAAGCTGGCGCCGGTCACTTTGACGTGGTTGGCCAGCTGGAAGCGCTGCTCGAAGTCACGGGCGGCGATGCCGCGATGCAGATAAGTGCGCTCGGTGGCGTCCTTCTGTTTGCGGCCGACCACGGTCAGCGCATCGCGTTCGAAGGTGATGTCGATTTCCGAGCGGTCGAAGCCGGCCAGGGCCATGACGATGCGGTACTGGTCATCCGATACCAGCTCGATGTTGTATGGGGGATAGCTAGGAGTCTCGCTGCGTTGGGCGTCGTTCAGCAGTTGTGCCAGACGATCGAAGCCAATGGCGGAACGGTACAGCGGGGCGAGGTCAAAAGTACGCATGGTAGATATCCTTGTCAAAATAAGCGATATGGTTAAACGGGGAGCATCCCCTTCTCACGGTCCCCATCTGGGCAACCGCTAATTCCCATATGCGTCGTGCTCCAAGGCTTTCAAGGCGGTAGCGCAAAATTTTTTCGCTGCGCTGCCGCATCGGTTTTGCGAGATTTGCAAGTTACCTGCGTGCTACACTCGTTCCCTTGTTCAACCGTTTCGCGTGACAACTATGACCTTGACCCGTGCCGTACTTGCCGCCGTGCTGGCTACCGCCTTCAGCGCCCAGGCCGCCTCCGACCAGCCTTATCCAGGCACCATCGTCCTCAAAGTGGACGCCACCAACACCGCCCAGCAGATCTTCCGCGTGCGCGAAAGCATCCCGGCCAAGGCCGGCAAGCTGACGCTGCTGTATCCGCAATGGATTCCTGGCAATCACGGCCCGAGCGGCGCGCTGAACCAGTTCGCCGGCCTCAAGGTCAGCGCCAACGGCCAGCCGGTGGAATGGACGCGCGACCCGGTCAACGTCTACGCCTTCCACGTCACCGTGCCGAAAGGCGCCAATAGCGTCGATGTCGAATTCGAATACCTGTCGCCGGTGGAAGCCAACCAGGGCCGCACCACCATGACCAACGACATCCTTGGCGTGCAATGGCAATCGGTGGCGCTGTATCCGGCCGGCTACGCCAGCAACAAGATCACCGTGCAGCCCAACCTGACCGTGCCGGCCGGCTGGCAATTCGGCAGCGCGCTGGAGCAGCAAACGCGCACTGGCGACGAGGTCGCCTTCAAGCCGACCGACCTGGAAACCCTGGTCGATTCGCCGCTGTTCGCCGGCCGCTACTTCCGCCGCATCGACCTCGATCCAGGCGCGAAAATTCCGGTGCACCTGAACGTCGTGGCCGACTCGGCCGAGCAACTGGACGCCACGCCGGAACAGATCGCACCGCACCGCGAACTGATCCAGCAAGCCTACAAGCTGTTCAACTCGCAGCACTACAAGCACTACGATTTCCTGTTCGCCATCAGCGACGAATTCGGCGGCATCGGCCGTGAGCACCACCAGTCGAGCGAGAACGGCGTCAAGCTGGGCTACTTCGCCGAATGGAAGAAATACGAAGCGCGCCGCGAACTGCTGCCGCATGAATTCACGCACTCGTGGAACGGCAAATTCCGCCGGCCGGCCGGCCAGGCCGTGGCCGACTTCAACACCCCGCTGCAGAATGAACTGCTGTGGGTGTACGAAGGCCAGACCCAGTACTGGGGCGCCGTATTGGCCGCGCGCTCGGGCCTGATCAAGCCGGAACACACGCGCGACCTGATCGCCGCTACCGCCGCCCGCTACGACAACGTCAAAGGCCGCGACTGGCGCGCGGTGCAGGATACCGTCAACGACCCGATCATCAACGCCCGCCGTCCGCAAGGCTGGAACAACTGGCAGCGCGCCGAGGATTACTACTCGGAAGGCGAACTGATCTGGCTGGATGCCGACACCAAGATCCGCGAACTGTCGGGCGACAAGAAATCGCTGAACGATTTCGCGAAGACCTTCTTCGGCGTGGATGACGGCGTCAACGTCGCCAAGCCGTACACCTTCGAGGACGTGGTCAAAGCGCTCAACGCGGTGCAGCCATACGAGTGGGCCAAATTCCTGCGGACCCGCCTGGACGGCCACGGCCCAGGCGCGCCGCTGGACGGCCTGACCCGCGCCGGCTGGAAACTGGCCTACAGCGACAAGCCGACCGAGTTCCTCAAGGCGCAGGAAGACCTGAGCAAATCGGCCAACTTCCAATACTCGCTGGGCTTCTCGGTGGGTGCGGACGGTAAGCTGGAAGCGTTCCAGTGGGACGGCGTCGGCTTCAAGGCCGGCCTGTCGGGTGGCACCACGCTGCTGGCCGTCAACGGCCGCGCCTACAAGGCGGAACTGCTGCGCGCGGCAGTGACGGCGGCCAAGGACGGCAAAGAGCCGATCAGCCTGCTGTTCAAAAAAGGCAATCTGTACCAGACCGTCGCGCTCGACTACCACGGCGGCCTGAAGTACCCGCGCCTGGAGCGCATCGAAGGCACGCCAGACCGCCTGGAAGCCATCCTGCAACCGTTGAAGTAACTGCCAACCCGGGGTCAGGTCCGGCACCTGGACACGAGCTCATGTCCAAGTGCCGGACCTGACCCCGGATCTATGACCCCGGATCTACGGCTGTACGGGGCGCGGCGTTATGGCGGGATGGATTATCGTTACGGAAAATCCATCCCGAGGACCACCATGCTGACCCTGCACACCTGGACCACGCCCAACGGCCGCAAAGTTCCCATCATGCTGGAAGAACTGGGCCTGCAATACACCATCAAGACCGTCAACATCGGCAAGGGCGAACAGTTCACGCCTGAGTTCCTGGCCATCTCCCCCAATAATAAAATCCCCGCCATCGTCGATACCGATGTGGATGGCGGCACCGTCAGCATCTTTGAAAGCGGCGCCATCCTCACCTACCTGGCCGAGAAGACCGGCAAGCTGCTGCCCGCCGCCAGTCCGGAGCGCTACAAGGTGCTGGAATGGCTGCACTGGCAGATCGGCGGCCTGGGCCCGATGCTGGGCCAGGTCGGCTTTTTTGCCATCCGTTCGGAGGAAAAGTCAGAACTGGCGATCAAGCATTTCGTCGAGGAAGCGGAACGGCTGCTGGGCGTGATGGACAAGCAACTGGCCAACAACGTCTACATTGCCGGTACGCATTACAGCATTGCCGACATCGCCTGCTATCCGTGGACCGTCGGCGTGCTGGACAAGCTGAAACCGGTGCTGGGCGACAAACTGGACAACAAGCCCGACCTGCGGCGCTGGCTCGATATGATCGGCGCCCGGCCGGCCGTGCAGCGCGGCATGGCGCTCCCTAAAGTGGACTAAGCCGATTCCGGCGTGTATGCTCCTCATATGACCCAAGATACCGACATCCAACTCAGCGGCCCATTCAAGGCCTCCGACGGCTCCGGCCGTGCCCACGACGCAAGCGCGATTCGTATTTTTGATGAGGGCTATGGCGCCATCGACGTCTACGTCGACTTCAAAGCGCCGATCAGCGGCCTGCACAAGGACAAGGCGCTGATTGGCGCCGTGGTGGCGCAGCTGCGCACGGTCGGCTACAAAGGCCCGGACCTGACCGCCGGCGATCCCGTGCTGCAGGAAGGCCGTTTGCTGGTACTGGAAGCACCGGACGAGTTCACCGCCTTTGCCGTCAGCAAAGGCTGGAAAGACCTGTCGGAAGACTTCTAAAACAGATAGCGGTCGGCCCAGACCGCGATCACATTGGCCACATACACGGCGTCCTCACGCCGTGTCAGCAGATGGTCGGCGCTGTCCAGCGAGATAAAACTTTTCGGATGCTTGGCGGCGGTAAAAATATCCATCGCATTGCTGAGGCCGACCGTGTCGTCGCCCGGCGCATGCATCACCAGCAAGGCCCGCCTCAGGGCTGCAATCTTCAATTTCAAATTGTGCCCACCCGCATCTTCCACGAACTGCTGCTTGATGCGGAACGGCCGTCCGGCTAGCTGCACCAGCGCCTCGCCGTCGCGCGCGATCTCGTCCAGATGCTGGCTGAACATGCCGGTGACGGACACCGGATCGCTCGGCGCGGCAATCGTCACCACCGCTTTCACCTCCGGCATTTGATCCGCTGACGCCAGCACCGCCGCGCCGCCCAGGCTGTGGCCGATCAACAGCTGCGGCGCCTGGTAGGTTTCACGCATGAAATCGGCCGCCGCCACCAGATCGGCCAGGTTGGACGAGAAGTTGGTGTTGGCGAACTCCCCTTCGCTGGCGCCCAGGCCGGTAAAGTCGAAGCGCAGCACCGCGATGCCGTGTTCCGTCAGCGCCTGCGCCACGCGGCTGGCGGCAAACACATCTTTCCCGCAGGTAAAGCAGTGCGCAAACAGCGCGTAGGCTTTGACCTCTCCGTCCGGCCCATCCAGCCGCGCCGCCAGCTTGTGGCCGTGCGCGCCGATAAATTCCTGTCGCTGTGATTGCATCGCGTGTCCTGAAAAGAATGTCTGCGACTATTTAACCAAACTTCCGCCGCCTTGGGTGCCAGTCTCGTCCAAACGATGGAGCAGCGCAGCTTCCGACAACGGTCCCATGTGCTGATACACCAGCTTGCCGGAGGCATCGAAGAACAAGGTGGTCGGATAGCCCATCACCGAAAACCCGCGCGCGGTCGCTTGCGCCGGGTCCAGCAGCACATTGTTCAACGCCAGCCGTCCAGCCGCCAGAAATTGCTGGATCACTTGTGGCGATTCGCCTTGGTTGACGAACACAAAGTTTACATCCGGCCGCTGTGCCTGGACTTGCGCCATGGCTGGCATTTCCTTTTGACACGGCGGACACCAGGTCGCCCAGAAGTTGATGACGGTGGGTTTGCCGTGAAAATCCGACAGCGCGACCTGCTGGCCGCTCAGGTTGCGCAAGGCGTTGACCGGCATGCTGCCCTGCGCCGATGTGTTGGCGATCAGCAGCACCGTGCCTGCCAGCCACAGCACGCTGGCCGCGCCAACCGTCACCGTCACGGCCTTGCGGATGGTGCGATCGCGCTGCCATATCACCAATGCGACCACCCATGCGGCGATGACGCCGCTTTGCGCATCCCAGCCGCCATCGCGGATGTCGAGCATGGTCAACGGGTGGCTCAGGTACAAGGACTGGTAGCGCAGGACAAATGCCAGCCGCGCCACCAGCACCGCCACAATAAACATGATGGTGATCGACGTCTCGATCTTGCGCTCGTTGCGGCGGTCGAAATAGCGGGCGATTGCAAAGCTGACCGTTACCACGATCAACAGCAACAGCGCGGTGTACGGCAATAACAGCGGGCCTATCTTCATGGCGTCGATTACGTGAAAGCAAAAAGCGCATGATACGTGTTATCCAAACAATCCATGCAGATACCAGCGCGTTTCGGGCTCCTTCGCGCCACTGTCGCGCTCCTTGAACAGCCAGTAGTGTGCGTTGTCCTCCCCCTGCGCCATGAAGTAATCGCGCGTCTGCATCGCGCCCCACCAGCCCGACTCGATGCGCTCGCCGGTGGAGCGGATGCGCAGCGGCGAGCCGTAGTACGGACGGTGATCGCGCATCATCAGCGCAATCGGCTTGGGCAGCAGCCAGGTCGGACGCGGCAGGCTACCGATGTCCGGCGGTAGTTGCGCGCGTGCTTCAGCCGGGCGGATTTTGGTCTGGATGCTGACCCAGCTGTTGGCATGCTCCGGCCGGTAGTCGGCGTTGGGTGCGGCCTGTAGCACGTTATCCGCGCCCAGCCGCGCGGCCAGCAGTTCCAGCAGGCGCTGCCAGTCTTCCTTGCTGCCGCCCGGTTCGGGGAATAGCGACTCGCTGGGTGGCGCCATCGGCTGCACCTGCGGCGCTTCCAGGCACAGACCGATGACCGGCGCCGGCAATTCCAGCTTGGCCAGCCGCTCCTTCAGCAGACGCACCAGATGCGTGTCTTTCCAGGTCGGCTCGGCCAACATGATTTCCACCACCGTCGGCGGGCCGGCGATACGACCGCGCTCGTGCTCCAGCAGCAGTTGGATGCGCGCCACCGCCAGCTGATGCGCGCTCAGCCAGCCGGTCAGTTGCAGCACCAGCCGGTGCGCGCCGAACAGCAGCGCTTCGGCATTTTCCACGCGGTCGAACAGTTCCAGCTTGGCGTGAAAACTGGCGGGCGCCGCCAGCCATTGGTGCATCTCAGGACGGGCGCCATGGGCGTCGTCCAGCATGTCCAGCAAGGCGCGGCCGCAACGGCGCTGCAAGCCGGGACGCGGCAGGCGGCGCAGCTGGCCGATGGTCAGGCAGCCGATGCCTTCCAGCCAGTCCAGATAGGCGCGCGCCGGCGGCAGCAGACCGGGCGGCAAGCCTTCCAGTCGGCGTTCCAGCGACGCCATCGTCAAGGCTCGGCCGGCGTTGCTACGCGCCAGCATCCAGGCGCCGCGCGCGGTCGGCGCGCAGCTGAGCGTACCGGTAAAACCCAGCGCCCGCACGCTCTGCGCCACCCGATGGCACAGCGCGCGAATGCCGCCAAACAGCCGCAGGCTGGCGCCGACGTCCAATAGCAGCGTGGCCTCTTCCGCCTCGGCCAGTTGCGGCGTAAATTGCAGCAGCGCCAGCGCGGTGGCCTGCAATGCTTCCGCCTCCAGCGGCAACGAGCGCTGCTGGAACTGTGTTTGCGGCGCCAGCATGATGGCGCCGCCGCGCCGCAAGCCCCGGCGCACGCCGGCTTCATACGCCGCCGCCGACAGGGCGATTACTCGCTCCTGCTCCAGCACCACCGTGCCCTGGTCAGTTGACCAGCGCGGGCAGAATACTTCGAGCGGGAGCTGTGGCAGGTGTATCGCGATCCAGAGGCGCATGGCGTTGAAGCAAAGCAGGTGTTAAGGGTAAAAACAAGGGTGTATCGCGTTGCGGTCCGCGCCGTTTGACAAAGCCGATGTCGACCCCGCCCGCTGCCGGTTTCAACGACAGCCGCAACGGCGCCGGCGACGCGTCCTGAGCCGCCGCCAGCGGCCGCAGCATGCAGAACAGCGTCTCGCCACTTTGCGCCGCCAGGTGCAGCCGTCGCAGCGTTTCACCACGCGCCTGCTTTTGCCAGAACAGTAGCGCGCCGCAACAACCGCTGCGCAGGATTTGTTCGGCCGCCCACAGCGCATCGCTAGCCTTGGCGCCGCTGCGCACCCATAGTAGTTGCGACGGCTCCAGGCCCAGCGCGGCTAGCGCCAGCGCTTGCGGCAAGTGCGGCGGTTGCAGCAGCACGATGGGACGCTTGTCCAGCGCGGCCAAGGCCGGCTGCAACAAACGCAGTTCGCCAATGCCATGCTGCTGCACCAGCAGATCGATCAGCGTGCCCAGCGGCCAGCCGCCTCCCGGCAACTGCGCGGACAAGGCGGCAAAGCCTGTGTCCGCGCAGCGCGTGGCGCTATGCGCCAATTGGTCCGCGCGCCAGAGCGACGGATGCAGGGTTTCCGGGTGTGTCATGGCATTGTACCGCAAAATACTGTATAAATACACAGTACTCTTCGCACCGTAGTTTGACAAGGATTTTTTGCCTTTGCTGTACCATGCCCTCAGGAGAAATGATCAAAGGAAGCACTTTGCAAACGATACAACTGGTAGGCGCAATCCTGTTCGGCCTGGCGCTGATTCACACCTTCGCCGCCAAGTCTTTCGAGAAGCTGGCACATCGCCATCCCCGTCATGCCGGCCTGTTCCATCTGCTGGGCGAAGTCGAGGTGGTGTTCGGCTTCTGGGCGTTTATTTTAATGATTGCGCTGGCCTTGCTGAATGGCGGCCAGGCGGCCATCGCTTACGCCGAATCGCGCCAGTACACCGAGCCGCTCTTTGTGTTTGTGGTGATGGTGGTGGCGGCCTCGCGTCCGGTGATGGAGTTCGTCCAGCGGGTCTTGTCCGCGCTGGCGCAGCGCATGCCGGTGCAAGCCGAACTGGCGCTGGTGTGGTTCGGCCTGGCGCTGGTGCCACTGACCGGTTCGCTGATCACCGAGCCGGCCGCGATGACGCTGGCGGCGCTGATGCTGGCGCCGCTGATCTTCCGCAACGGCATGCCGGAATGGCTGAAGTATGCGGCGCTGGGCGTGTTGTTCGTAAATATTTCTATCGGCGGCCTGCTGACCTCCTACGCCGCCCCGCCGGTATTGATGGTGGCCGCCACCTGGAATTGGGACACGGCCTACATGGCGGCGCAATTCGGCTGGAAAGCCGTCATCGCGGTGCTGATCAACGCCACCGCGATCAGCTTCATGCTACGCAAGCATCTGCGAGCACCGGCGCCAGCCGCCATGGCGGATAACCCGCCGGCAGTGCCGTGGGCGGTGACGCTGATCCATCTCGGCTTCCTGGCAGCAGTAGTGGTGCTGGGCCATCATCCCGAGCTGTTCCTCGGCATATTCATGCTCTTCCTCGGCTTTACCACCGCCTACCAGCGCTACCAGAGTCCGCTGATCATCAAGGAAGGCTTGCTGGTCGGCTTCTTCCTGGCCGGGCTGGTGGTGCTGGGCGGAATGCAGCAATGGTGGCTGCAACCGATCGTCGAAAGCCTGTCGCCGCTGGCGCTGTTCTTCGGCGCGATGAGCCTGACGGCCATCACCGACAACGCCGCCCTCACCTATCTCGGCTCGCTGATCGACGGCATCTCGCCGCACGCGCAATACATGCTGATGGCCGGCGCCGTCACCGGCGGCGGCCTGACGGTGATCGCCAACGCGCCGAATCCAGCCGGCGTTTCGCTACTGCGACGCGGCTTCCGCGACGAATCCATCGGCGCCCTCGGCCTGCTGGCCGGCGCACTCGCGCCTACTGCAGTTTCGGCGCTGGCCTTCCTGCTGCTGTAAGTCACCTTTAGCGCTGATGGCGCGAGAAGAATTCCAGCAGCATTTTGCTGGCGTCGGGGCCGGCTTTGGCGTTGAAGGCGAGTGCGGGATCGCCACCGCTCCAGGCGTGTTCCAGTTGTTCGATGTGGGCAATGCGCAGCATCAGTTTGCGGCCGACGTACAAGTCGTGCAGTTGGTGCGCGTTGTGACGCCCCTTCGGTTTGAGCGTGACCTTGGCCGGGCCGGTGAGGCGGTTCAGCAGCATGCTTTGACGCGCCAGCTGGATCTGGTTGATGGGGCGAACCACATTGTCGCCAGCGCCTTGCAGCAGGATGGCGGGCATGCCGGGAAATTGCGGCTGGCGTTGCAGCAGATCGTGGACGGCGGTGTCGGTCCGCAGTCCGGCGCCGTGTTTCATCACGCCCAGCGCGCCGAGCGTGTTGTGCCCCGCGCCAAACACGGGACCGGAGTGCAGGCCGACAGCGGCGAATAATCGCGGGTGGTTCAGCGCCAGGATGTTGGCCATGCCGGCGCCGGCCGATATGCCAGCCACGTAGATGCGCGAGCGGTCGATGGCGTACTGCGTCAGCACCTGGTGGATCATGGTGAGGATGGTCGGGACATCGCCGCCACCTTCCTGCGTGGCGCGGTCGTACCATTTCCAGCAGCGTTGCGGCTGGATGGTGGCGAGTTGCTGCGGATAGAGGACGGCATAGCCCTTCTTCTCCGCCCACAGGTTCATGCGCGTGCCTTGCGCGAACTGGGTGGCGGTCTGGTGACAGCCGTGCAGCATGACGACCAGCGGCATGCCTTTGCTTTCGGCGCGTTCTGGAAGATGGTTGGGCAGGTAAAGCCAGTAGCTCATACGCTGTCCGGCAGCGGTCAGCACGTGCGCGGAGAGCCATTTGCCCGGAGCGACGGCGGACGGGCGCGACGCCGGCGTCGCGGTAGTGCGCGGTGTGCGGGCTTTGGCGGCGAGACGTGGTGCGGACGCCTTGGTGAGGGATGCGGCGGGTGATTTGGCGGCGAGCGGTTTCACGCGCGGTTGCCGGGGCTTGGGCTTCGGTTTGGCCGGCGGCGTCGCCATAGCGGCGAACAGCTTGGCCGTGCGCGTGCCGGCGCGGATCAGACTACGCAGCAGCTTTCCGGATTTGGCCATCGCAACGTCTCCCTGTTGCCACAGTCTACCTGAAAGCCGCCGCGTCAAGCGTGCGGCAAGCCGCTTAGCGTTGCATGGACTCCCACACTTTAAGCAAGCGCTTGGCCGATACCGGCATCGGCGTGCGCAGCTCCTGCGCAAACAGCGATACGCGCAATTCCTCCAGCATCCAGCGGAATTCCACCATCTTCGGATCGGTGTTCTTGCCGGCCGATTTGTCGCGGCTTGCGCGCAGGTAGGCCGCTGCGGCTTGCTGCCACTCCGCCATCAGCTTCGTATCGCGCGCAGGATCACCGCGCAGCTTTTCGATCCGCACATTCATCGCCTTCAGATAGCGCGGGAAGTGAGCCAGCTGGCTGTAGTCGTTTTCCTGCAAAAAGCGCTTGTGCACCAGGCCTTGCAGCTGCTGCTGCATATCCTGCGCCGCCTGCTGCGACAAGCCTTGCAGGCGCTTCGGCAAGCCGTGGAATTCGGTCAGCACTTGCGACAGCAGGCGCGCGATCTCGTTCACCAGCAGCACCAGGCGCGATTTGCCTTCGTCCTTGCGCTTGGCGAAACTGGCGGCGTCGATCGGCAGCGGGTCTTGCAAGCACGCGATGTCCAGCGCCTTGTTGATGATCTGCTCGCGCAGCTCTTCCTGCGTGCCCATGCTCATGAACTGCATGCCCATTTGCTGCAAATTGGGGATGCTCTTTTCGATGAACTTGATCTGGTCCTTCATCTGCAAGGCAAACAGACGGCGCAGGCCAATGCGGTGCGTGCGCGCCGCCACCGTCGGGTCGTCGAAGACTTCCAGGTCGCAGTGCGTGATCTTGTCGACCAGCGCCGGGAAGCCGATCAGCGTCAGCTTGCCCTGGGCGATTTCCAGCAGCTCCGGCAGTTCGCCGAAGGTCCACGAGGTCAGGTTGGTCAGCGTGATGTTGCTGGCTGTCGTACCGGCGGGGGCAGGAACGGCGGCGGGAGCGCGACCGCTGTTCGGTGCGGTGACAGGCGTTCCGCCCTTTGCCGGCACCACCGCGCGCGCGGCGACAGTCGACTGCGGACCCGAAGCCTCGGCCATCTTCTGGAAGCTCTCGCGCGCCTGCGTGCCGTATTCCGCCTGCAAAGTGGCGAGGTTGCGGCCCATGTCCAGCTGGCGGCCATGCTCGTCGATCACCTTGAAGTTCATGAAGTGGTGCGCTGGCAGCGTCTCCGGCTTGAAGTCGGTGGTCAGCGGCGTTACCGTGATCTCCTTGCGGATATCAGCGATGATCGCGTCAATCAACTCGCCACGGCCGAAGGCGTGCTTCTCCTCCACGCGCTCACAGAACTTGGCCGCGTAGTCCGGCAGCGGCACGCAATGACGGCGCAGTTTCTGCGGCAGGGATTTCAGCAACAGGTGCACCTTCTCCTTCAACATGCCCGGTACCAGCCATTCGCAGCGCTCGCGCGACAACTGGTTCAATGCGTACAGCGGCACCGCCAGCGTCACGCCATCGCGCACGCTGCCAGGTTCGAAGTGATAGGTCAGCACCAGCTCCAGACCGGAGACGCTCATCTTCTTCGGGAACAGGTCGGTGGTGACGCCGGCCGCTTCGTGGCGCATCAGCTCATCGCGGTTCAGGAACAGCAGCTTGGGCTCCTGCGCCGTCACGTCCTTGTGCCACTTCTCGAAGCCAGCGCCGTTGACCACATCGGCCGGCAGCAGCTTGTCGTAGAAGGCGGCGATCAGTTCATCATCCACCAGCACGTCCTGACGGCGCGACTTGTGTTCGAGGTTCTCGATCTCTTTAATCAGCTTGTGGTTATGCGCGAAGAACGGCGCGCGCGTCTCGTAATCGCCGCCGACCAGCGCATCGCGAATGAATATCTCGCGCGCTTCGGCAGGATTGAACAAGCCGTAGTTGATGCGGCGCTGGCTGTACACCACCAGGCCGTACAAGGTGGCGCGCTCGGAGGCGGTGACCTGCGCCGACCGTTTTTCCCAGCGCGGCTCGCCCCATGACTTCTTCAGCAGGTGGCCGCCGATCTTTTCCAGCCACTCCGGCTGGATCTGCGCGATGCAGCGCGCATACAGGCGCGTGGTGTCCACCAGCTCGGCCGCCATGATCCACTTGCCAGGCTTTTTGCTCAGCGAGGAACCTGGCCAGATATTGAACTTGATGCCGCGCGCGCCGAGGAAGCCCGGATCGTCTTCCATCTTGAAGCCGACGTTGCCCAGCAAGCCAGTCAGCAGCGCCATGTGCAGGTTCTCGTAGGTGGCCGGCGCTTCGTTCAGGCGCCAGCCCTGCTCCTTGACGATGGTGAGCAGTTGCGAGTGGACGTCGCGCCATTCGCGCAGGCGAAGTTGCGACAGGAAGTTGGTGCGGCAGTTGTCCTGCAACTGGCGGTTGGTCTTCTTGTGTTCAATCGCGTTTTCAAACCAGCGCCAGATCTTGATATAGCTGAGGAATTCGGACTTCTCGTCGGCGAACTTCTTGTGCGCTTCGTCGGCGGCCTGCTGGTGTTCCATCGGCCGGTCGCGCGGATCCTGCACCGACAGCGCCGACGCGATGATCAGCACTTCGGTCAGGCAGACGTTGTCCAGCGCCGCCAGAATCATGCGGCCGACGCGCGGGTCCAGCGGCAGCTTGGCCAGCTTGGTGCCGAGTGGCGTGATCTGGTTGTATTCATCGACCGCGCCCAGCTCCTGCAGCAGCTGGTAGCCGTCGGCGATGGCGCGCGCCAGCGGCGGTTCGATGAACGGGAAGGTCTCCACATCGGCCAGATGCAAAGTCTTCATGCGCAGGATGACGGAAGCCAGCGACGAGCGCAGGATCTCCGGCTCGGTAAATTTCGGCCGTTGCAGGAAGTCCTGCTCGTCGTACAAGCGGATGCAGACGCCATCGGCCACGCGGCCGCATCGGCCGGCGCGCTGGTTGGCGGCCGATTGCGCGATCGGCTCGATCTGCAATTGCTCGACCTTGTTGCGGTAACTGTAGCGCTTCACGCGCGCCAGGCCGGCGTCCACCACGTAGCGGATGCCGGGCACGGTCAGCGAGGTCTCGGCCACGTTGGTGGACAGGACGATGCGGCGCGCGTTGGTCAGCTTGAACACGCGCTCCTGCTCTTCGGCCGACAGGCGGGCGAACAGCGGCAGGATTTCCACATGCGGCGGATGGTGCTTGCGCAGCGCTTCGGCGGCGTCGCGGATTTCGCGTTCGCCGGGCAGGAACACCAGAATGTCGCCGGAGCCGATGCGCGCCACTTCGTCGACGCCGTCGATCACGGCGTCCATCAGATCGCGCTTTTCGCGGGCGGCGGCGGTGCGCGCGCCCTTGCCTTCGGCGTTGGCCACGGCCGGATTCACCACATCGCTTTCGATCGGGCGGTAGCGCACTTCCACTTTATACAGGCGGCCCGAGACTTCGATCACCGGCGCCGGCTTCTCCGGCGTGCCGAAGTGGCGCGCGAAGCGGTCGGCGTCGATGGTCGCCGAAGTGATGATGATCTTCAGGTCCGGACGGCGCGGCAGCAGCTGTTTCAGGTAGCCGAGCAGGAAATCGATGTTCAGGCTACGTTCGTGCGCTTCATCGATGATGATGGTGTCGTAGGCCTTGAGCAGCGGATCGCTTTGCGTTTCCGTCAGCAGGATACCGTCGGTCATCAGCTTGACGTAAGCGCCTTTTTGCAGCGTGTCGGCGAAGCGGACCTTGAAGCCCACGTGTTCGCCCAGCGGCGAACCCAGTTCCGCGGCGATGCGCTTGGCGGTCGACGAGGCGGCGATGCGGCGCGGCTGGGTATGGCCGATCATGCCTTTTTGGCCACGACCCAGTTCCAGGCAGATCTTCGGCAGCTGGGTGGTTTTACCGGAACCGGTTTCGCCGGAGACGATGACGACCTGGTTGTTTTGCAGCGCTTCGGCGATTTCCTGGCGACGGCCGGAGACCGGCAGGTCTTCCGGGAAGGTGATCGGCGGCAGCGGATTGCGGAAATTGCGTTCGGCCTCGCGCGCCGCCAGTTGCTCCGGGGTGAGCCGAGGCTTCGGTTCGCGGCGCGGACGGTTTTCGGTGCCCGGCGGCGTGCGTGGTCCGCGCCCGCCACCCCGCACTGCGGCCACAGGGGTCTGACCCCGCACGGGGTCAGACCCCGCCTCGGTTCGGGGTGCAGCGGCGCTCTTCAGGCTGGATGGGTGACTTTTTGGCTTGTTGCTGGCTTCTGACATTGTTTTTTACAAAGGTATTTGGCGCGGACGTCGCGCCCCGAATTATAATGCGGCTAATGGAAAATCCTACCCAATTCGTCCAATGGCTGCGCTCTGTCGCGCCTTACATCCACGCTTTCCGTGGCAAGACCTTCGTGGTCGCCTTCCCAGGTGAACTGGTGGCCGCCGGTGCCTTGCCGGTGCTGGCCCACGACCTCTCGCTGCTGCACGCGCTCGACATCAACGTCACCGTCATCTACGGCTCCCGGCCGCAAGTCGCCGAACAACTGGCGCTGCGTAACGTCGAAGGCCGCTTCCACAACGGCGTGCGCATCACCGACACGGCCGCCATGGAGTGCGCCAAGGAAGCCGCCGGCGAACTGCGGCTCGACATCGAGGCCGCATTCAGCCAGGGCTTGCCGAACACGCCGATGTCCAACGCCGCGATCCGTATCATTTCCGGCAACTTCATCACCGCCAAGCCGCTCGGCGTAATCGACGGCGTCGACCTGGAACTGACCGGCGTCACCCGCAAGGTCGATGCCGAGACAATTCACTCGATTCTCGGCTCCGACGGCCTGGTGCTGCTGTCGCCACTGGGCTTCTCGCCGACCGGCGAGGCGTTCAACCTGACCATGGAAGACGTGGCCTGCTCCACCGCCATCGCGCTGCACGCCGATAAGCTGATCTTCATCACCGAAACGCCGCTGATGACCGACGCCGGCGGCTTCGAAATCCGCGAACTGTCGTCGCACCAGGCGGAAGCCGTGCTGCAGGCGGGCTTCCTGCCCGACGCCACCGCGTTCTACCTGAAGCACTGCGTCAAAGCCTGCGACAACGGCGTCGAGCGCTCGCACATCGTCTCGTTCGACATGGACGGCTCGGCGCTGCTGGAGCTGTTCACCCACGATGGCGTCGGCACCATGATCTCACACGAGAACCTGGAATCGCTGCGCACCGCCACAATTGAGGACGTTGGCGGCATTATCAAGCTGATCGAACCTCTGGAAGCCGACGGCACGCTGGTCAAGCGCGGCCGCGAGCTGATCGAGCGCGAAATCGAGATGTTCTCGGTCATCGAGCACGATGGCGTGATCTTTGGCTGCGCGGCGCTGTATCCGTTCCCGGAACAGAAAATGGCCGAAATGGCATGCCTGACCGTCAACCCCGACGTCCAGGGCCAGGGCGACGGCGACCGCATCCTCAAGCACATGGAAAACCGCGCACGCGCGCTGGGCGTCAACAAGCTGTTCGTGCTGACCACCCGCACCTCGCACTGGTTTATCAAACGCGGCTTCGCGCCGGCCACCGTGGATGCGCTGCCGAAGGACCGTCAGCGCATGTATAACTGGCAGCGCAAATCCCAGGTTCTGATTAAAACCTTATAATCTCGTTTTTACTTAAAGCTTTAGGAGCAACCCATATGGCCCGCACCGTTCAATGCATCAAACTCAACAAGGAAGCCGAGGGCTTGGACTTCCCGCCGTATCCGGGTGAACTGGGTAAGAAGATTTATGAGTCGGTTTCCAAAGAAGCCTGGGCTGCGTGGCTCAAGCACCAGACCATGCTGGTTAATGAAAACCGCCTGAACCTGGCCGATCAGCGCGCCCGCAAGTACCTGGCGACGCAGATGGAAAAACACTTCTTCGGCGACGGCGCCGATGCGGCACAAGGCTATGTGCCGCCTGCGGACTAATTCGCCGCCTACTCCCCGGCCGCGCCGGGGAGTCTCTCCAGCTTAGAACTTCAGCGTCTTCACGCCTTCCGCAGTGCCCAGCAGGCAGACATTGGCGCCACGCGCCGCAAACAAACCCACCGCAATCACTCCGACGATCTGGTTGATCTGCGCTTCCAGCGCCTTCGGATCGGTAATCGACAGTCCCGCCACATCCAGCAGATAGCCGCCGTTATCGGTCACAAACGCTTCGTCCGTGCCCGGCTTCATGCGCAGTTTCGGCGTGCCGCCCAGCTTGACCAGCTCACGCGCCACCGACGCGCGCGCCATCGGGATCACTTCCACCGGCAGCGGGAACTTGCCCATCACGTCCACCAGCTTGGAACCGTCGGCGATGCAGACGAACTGCTTGGCCACCGAGGCGACGATCTTCTCGCGCGTCAGTGCCGCGCCGCCGCCCTTGATCATGGCGCCGCTGTTATCAATTTCATCAGCACCGTCGATGTAGACGGCGATCTCCGCCACATCATTCAGGTCGAACACTTCGATGCCATGGCCGCGCAGGCGGGCCGCAGTGGCTTCCGACGACGCCACGGCGCCCTTGATGTCGCCCTTGATCTTGGCCAGTTCGTCGATGAAGAAGTTGGCGGTGGAGCCGGTGCCGACGCCGATGATCTCGTTTTTTACCACATAGTCAATGGCGGTGCGGGCTACGGCTTGTTTCAGTTCGTCTTGGGTCATGATAAATACATAAGAGAGGGGAAATCGGATGGCGCTATTTTACCACCCCGTTTTTTGCCTAAAAATTGCGCACGGACAACACCGTGCAATAAGCGTATAAACGTAACAACACCTGTGATCAGTCAGGCCACTGAGTATGCGAGAATGGACATAGCGCATGCCTATAAAAAGATCGCCGGGGAAGAGACCATGACCAGCACCAAAACTGTTCTGATAGTCGACGACAGCCGCGTCTCGCGCATGATGGCGCGCCAGTACATCGTCAGCATGCACGCCGACTGGATCGTCGAGGAAGCCGGCACCGGCGAGGAATCGCTGCTCAAGGCGCGCAGCACCCCGCCCGACCTGATCCTGATGGACGTCAACATGCCCGGCATGGGCGGCATCGCCGCCGCCGAGCAGTTGCGCCAGGAATTCCCCGCCATCCCCATCTCGCTGCTGACCGCCAACGTGCAGACGGCCACGCGCGAACGCGCCGCCGCCATGGGCATCGGCTTTGTCGAAAAGCCGATCACCGAGGCGCGCATCGCGCAGCTGGTGGCCACGCTGGAAGCGGCGTAATCATGTTCACGCTGAGTGAACTGGAAAACGATGCGCTGATCGAGATCTTCAATATCGGCGTCGGCCACGCGGCGGCGTCGATGAGCGCGATCGTCAACGAACCGGTGCGCATGTCGGTGCCGTCGATCAGCTTCATTCCGCGCGCCGAGGCGGCGCGGCTGCTGGGCGCGAATGGACAGGACGCGGCGCCGGAGCGCATCTGCGGCGTCAGCCAGCATTACGCCGGCGCCTTCGAGACCGAAGCCATCCTCATGTTCCCCGAAGATAAAAGCCTGGAGATCGTGCGCCTGATGGTGGGCGAAGCGGTGCCGCTGAAGGAGCTGACCGACATGGAGCAGGAAGCCATGTGCGAGATCGGCAACATCATGCTCAACTCCTGCGTCGGCACGCTGGCCAACATCTTCCAGCGCGAGCTGCAAGGATCGCTGCCGCAGTACCACGTTGGCACCAGCGACGAGATCCTCACCGCCACCGCCTCCGGCAGCCAGGCCAACACCGTGGTGCTGATGCTGCACATCGACTTCCTGCTGGAGAAGCACCAGATCCACGGTTACGTCGCCTTCGTGCTGGCCATCTCGGCGCTGCACGACCTGAAAGACCAGATCAACCTGTACATCGCGCGCGTCATGGGGCAGACATGAACTCCTCACGTCTGCCCCTGCTGGAAAGCGTGTTCTGCGCGGTGAACGTGGGCGCCATCGTGCTCGATCACCAGCGTCGCATCGCGCTGTGGAATGCGTGGATGATCAAACATTCCGGACTGGCGCACGAGCAGGTGCTGGGACAGGACTTCTTTGCCGTCTGCCCGGAGCTGCGCGGCGGCCGCGTGGACGCCGCCATCCAGTACGCGCTGTACAACAACTTCCCTTCGCTGCTGTCGCAGACGCTGAACAAGGCGCCGTTCCCGCTGTATGTGCGCGATGAGCGCATCCAGCAGGCGGTGGAAGTTACGCCGCTGGAGGTGGACGGCGCGCCGCGCCACTGCCTGATCCAGGTCACCGATGTCAGCATCGCGGTAACGCGCGAGAAGCTGCTGCGCGAGCAGGCTATGGTGCTGCGCTCGCAGACGTTTGCCGACGGCCTGACCGGCATCGCCAACCGCCGTCACTTCGACGTGGCGATGGAGAAGGAACACCGGCGCGCCAAGCGTGGCGGCACGCCGCTGTCGCTGCTGATGATCGACATCGATCACTTCAAGGCCTACAACGATCACTACGGCCACCAGAAAGGCGACCAGTGCCTGATCCAGGTGGCGGCCGCACTGGCGGATATGCTGAAGCGCCCCTGCGACCTGATGGCGCGCTACGGCGGCGAAGAGTTTGCGATGATACTGCCGGAGACCGACGTCGATCAGGCGCTGCTGATGGCGGAGTCGATCCGCGCGCGGGCGCAGGAGCTGGCGATACCGCACGAGCGCAATACCGATCCGTCGCAGCTGGTCACGGTCAGCATCGGCATCGCCACGCAAAAGAGCGACACGCCGGTGGAAATCGACGCCCTGATCGGCGCCGCCGACCGCGCGCTGTACCAGGCCAAGCGCAATGGCCGCAACCTGATTGCTTCAATGCTTCCCACGTGAGGACCATGATGCGTAACCTGCTGCTCTCCCTGATGCTGGTGTCGGCCGGCGTCCACGCCGCGCCTATCGACCAGCTTTCGTGGCTGGCCGGCTGCTGGAGCGCCGATGGCGGCGAAGCCGGTTCGGTCGAACAATGGACCGCACCGGCCGGCGACTCGATGATGGGGATGAGCCGCACGCTCAAGGGCGGCAAGGTGGCCAACTATGAATTCATGCGCATCACCACCGCCAACGATGGTACGGTCATCTTCCACGCGCAGCCTTCCGGCCAGGACGGCGCCAGCTTCACCGCCACTACGCTGACGGCGACAGAGGCGGTGTTTGAAAACCCCGGCCACGACTTTCCGCAGCGCGTGATCTACCGCTTCGAAGCGCCGTCCCGGCTGCGCGCCAGCATTGAAGGCACGATCAAGGGCGCCGTCAAACGCATCGACTTTCCCATGACGCGCGCGGCCTGCGGCGGTCAGGTCCAGACGCGGTAAATCCAGTAGCTTTCGTCGCTGGAGGCCAGCACGCGCGCCAGTTCCAGCGGCGTGCGGCCGGTGATTTCGCGCGCCTCGCGGCAGAAATGCGCCTGGTCCGAATAGCCGCCGCGCGCGGCGATGTCGGACCACACGGCTTTGCCGGACAGGTAATCCTCACGCGCCTCAAAGAAGGTGTGCTCGGCGCGCTGGCGGCGCAGCAGCTTGCGCATCGGCTGTCCGGCACGGGCCTTGATGCGGCGCTCGATATTGCGCACGCCGCGTCCCAGCGCGGTGTCTGCGACCTCGGTGGCCAGGTGGCGTACCCAGTCGCCGGCGATGGCGCCTGCGCCACCGGGACGCGCGACCTGCCAGCGTGGCTCCAGGAAGTTGTCGACCAGCGCCAGCCGCGTGGCATCGTCCGGCGCCGCCAGTACCGCATCGGCCAGCGCCTGCCACTCGGGGCCCAGCGCCTTGATGTCATCCCAACGGTCCACCCACTCCGCCACGTCGATGCCGCATAGCGCATGCAGCGCGTGCGGATAAAACATCACCATCAACATGCGCACCGGGCCAGGATTGTAGGTGGTGATCGGGCGCGTCTGCGGTCCGCCGAAGACGGCGCGAAAGCGTTCCTGCGGCGCGTTCTCAGGCAACAGCACGTCCGTGTCGCCTTCGATGTAAAACGTCACCCAGCAATGCGGCGTGGCCGGATAGTGATTGAGGCGGTCGCCATCGCTGGCCAGCGGCATCTCCACCGTGCTGCGAACGATGGTCGCCCGCACGCACGATGCCAGCGATTTGCGCGGGAAAATCAGTCGGGTCGTAGGTTCCATGCCAAACAGTTTATACCAGGAGCCGATGTCGGAATCATTCAATACAGCGATTTCAGTCAGGCGCACACTGGGTCATCGTCAACCGAGGAGCAGCCATGTACAACACCATCGCAGCCGAACTTCGCCACATCACCGACCTGCCCGGACCACGGCCATGGCCACTGGCCGGCAACCTGCCGCAGATAACGCCCACGCGATTGCATCAGGATCTGGAGGGCTGGGCCAGGCAATACGGGCCGCTGTTCAAGATCAGCTTTGGCCGCACGCAGATGCTGGTGGTGGCGTCACATGAACTGGTGAACGCGGTGCTGCGCGACCGGCCGGATGGCTTCCGCCGCCCTTCCATCACCGCTACCGTATCCGATGAAATGGGCGGCCGTCCCGGCTTGTTCCTGGCCGAAGGCGCGGCGTGGCGCGACCAGCGGCGCATGGTGATGACGGCGCTGGCGCCGCATGCGGTGAAGGCGTATTTCCCGTCGCTGGTAACGGTGGGCCTGCGGCTGCAACAACACTGGCAGCGGGCCGCGCGCGACGGCCGCGTCATCGATTTGACCGAGGATTTGAAGCGCTTCAGCGTCGACATCATCGCCGGGCTGGCGTTTGGCAGCGACGTCAATACCATCGACGGCGGCGAGGATGTGATCCAGCGTCATATGGACATTGTGCTGCCGGCGGTGGCGCGCCGCTCGATGGCGTTATTCCCTTACTGGCGCTATGTCAGGCTGCCGCAAGACCGCCAACTGGACACCAGCCTGCTGGCGCTGAACCAGTCCATCGATGGCCTGATCGCCACCGCCCGCGCGCGGCTGGCGGCGGAACCGGAGCGGCGCGCGCGGCCGGCCAATTTGCTGGAAGCGATGATCTGCGCGGCCGATGAAGGCGGCAGCGGCGTCGATGACGTGGCGGTGGCCGGCAACGTCGCCACCATGCTGCTGGCCGGTGAGGACACCACCAGCAACACGCTGGCATGGATGCTCTATCTTTTGCATCAAAATCCCGCTGCGATGCAAAAGGCGCGCGAAGAAGTGCTGCGCGTGGCGCCCGAGCCACGCGCATTCACCATTGAGCAGATGGACGGGCTGGATTATCTCGACGCCTGCGCGCAGGAAGCCATGCGCCTCAAGCCGGTGGCGCCGTTCATACCGCTGGAGGCGCTGCGCGACAGCGTGGTCGGCGATGTGCAAGTGCCCAAGGACAGCCTGGTATGGTGCGTGATGCGGAACGACAGCGTATCGAACGACTTCGTCGCCAACGCCGCAGACTTCCATCCCGAGCGCTGGCTGGCCGGCGCAGCGCAGCCGATGAACAAACAGGTATCGATGCCCTTCGGCGCGGGCGTGCGCACCTGTCCGGGACGGTATCTGGCGCTACTGGAAATCAAACTCGCCAGCGCGATGCTGCTATCGAGTTTCGACATCGCGTCAATCGGCACCGCCAGCGGCGCGGAACCACAGGAACTTGACGGCTTTACCATGTCGCCAATCGGCTTGCAGATGCGGCTTTGACCAAGCACAACACACTGGGCTTCGCTTGACTATATAGATAGTCGATGCATAATCAATTCAACGACGTCGAATTCGATCCGAGAAAAGAGCGAGCAAATCTGCGCAAGCACCGGGTCAGTTTTACTCAGGCCGAACAAGCGCTATACGACCAACTCGCCATTACCACCGAAGACACTCGGATCGCTAATGAGCAGCGCTTTTCAACGCTCGGCGCTGACGCCAGTGGAAGAGTTCTGATCGTCATTCATACACCGCGCGGCACACACACTCGACTGATTTCCGCGCGCAAGGCCAGCAAAGGCGAAGCGGAGCAATATTATGCGCAAAGATTATGATTTCAGCAAAGGACAACACGGTCCCGTATTATCCACAGAAGGAAAAACCCACACCTCAATCTGGCTGGATGATGACGTCTACGCCTTCTTCTGCACCAAAGCACAGGCACAGGGACGTGGTTATCAAGGCTTGATTAACGACACTTTAAGAGAAACGATGAAACACAGCGCGATACCTCCCCAGGAATCTGAACACTACTGATTTGCAAGCATATTTCGCGTGCTCGGTAAGCATGCTACGCTGATCCCGTGTATCAACGGAGGAGCGCGATGCGGTTTAAATTTGAAACCAAGCGGCATGGACGATGCTATGCCGAGAGCGAGCATGATGACGACAGCATTCGGGTCGAGATCTGGTACGACGAAAACACCGATCCAAAACGCGTCGAGTACCTGTTGCACATCCGGGACGAACCGCCGCCCAAGCAGATCACCGAAGCCGGCGCACTGCAGGACGCGACCCGCATCGCCATCAACCACTTCCACGCCACCAAAACCAAGGACGGCGACGAGTTCGAGATGCACTGCAGCCGCATCACGCAACGCTGGCCCGGCACGCTGTACAACAAGCTGGGTGGCTAAGTGAAGCAAGGTTACACGACGCTGCCAGACATGCTGGCTCCCGCGCGCTTGCAGGCACTGGATGCGGCGCTTGGCGAAGCGCCCGAGAACTCGCGGCTGATGTTACAGCTGGGCTGGTGCAGAGAGCTGGCCGAGGAAGTACGCATGCAGCTGGTTGCCGCTGGACTGATTTCGGAGGACTATGTCGCCGTCCAGTGCACCTACTTCGAGAAATCGCGCGGCCATAACTGGCTGGTGGCGCTGCATCAGGACTTGAGCATTCCCGTCAAAGCGCGGCCTACATATCGATGCATGCGGGCCGGAAGACGGCGCGCTGAAAGTCATCCCCGGCTCGCACCTGAACGGACGGCTGGACGAGGACGACAAGGCGCTGGCGAAAGCCGGCACGGAAGCGGTGTTATGTCCGGTCGCCCAAGGCGCCGGCATGGCGATGCGCCCGCTGCTGCTGCACGCGTCATCCAAAGCGACCGGCAGCAGCCGCAGGCGCGTGCTGCATTTCCTGTTCGGCCCACCCGCACTGCCCTTCGGCCTGGAGTGGGCCTGACGACAATTAACGCAGGCCGCTGGCGGCTTTTGCCAGGTCGGTGATGCGGCCCCAGTCGCCGGCGGCGATGGCGTCTTTTGGCGTCAGCCACGAACCGCCCACGCAGGCGACGTTCTTCAGCGCCAGGAATTGCGACGCCGTCTCTTGCGAGATGCCGCCGGTTGGGCAGAAGGTGACGTCCGGCAGCGGGCCGTTGATCGCGCTCAGCATGCCAACGCCGCCCGCCGGCACCGCCGGGAACAGCTTCAGTTGACGGAAGCCTTGTTCACGCGCCGCCATCACTTCCGACGGCGTCATCACGCCAGGCAGCAGCGGCAGGCCGCTGCTCTTGGCGGCGGCGATCAGCGCAGCCGTCAAACCAGGCGACACGCCGAACACCGCACCCGCATCGCGCGCGGCGGCAAATTCTTCCGGCTGCGTCAGCGTGCCGACGCCGACGATGGCGCCTTCCACCGCGCTCATCGCCTTGATCGCGCCCAGGCCATGCTTGGTGCGCAGCGTGACTTCCAGCACGCGGATGCCGCCGGCCACCAGCGCTTTCGCCAGCGGCACGGCATGTTCAGGGTCGTCAATCGCGATCACAGGGATCACGGCCGAGGTACGCATAATGTCGAGCAGAGTCATGGTCATGATTAGGTTGCTTTCTTCGTCGAGAAATCTTCGTCGGAACCCGGCACGGTGTTACCGACCGGTTCTTTGTCATGCAGGCCCACCGTGGTGCCAATCGGCGACGGCAGCGGGAACGTGGTCGCGCCCTTCTCGGCTTCGCACACGCTGTTGCGGAACATCGAGAACAGTTCGCGGCCCATGCCGATCTGGTTGATCGACATATCGGCATGCGCCATCGAGCGCGCGTGCCATACAGCCGAATCGACCAGCGCTTCCAGCGTGCCGGTTTCGGCGCACACCTTGATGATATCGCCATCGCGCACCAGGCCCAGTGGACCACCGGCCAGGATCTCCGGCGACACGTGGATCGCCGCCGGCACCTTGCCCGACGCGCCGGACATGCGGCCGTCGGTCACCAGCGCCACTTTGCGGCCGGCGTCTTGCAGGTTGGCCAGCGCCGGGGTCAGCGCGTGCAGTTCCGGCATGCCGTTGGCGCGCGGGCCCTGGAAGCGCAGCACGGCCACGAAGTCGCGGTCCAGCTGACCGGTCTTGTACGCGTCCATGAAGTCTTCCTGCGAATTGAACACCAGCGCCGGCGCTTCCACCGTGCGGTGATGCGGCTTGACGGCCGATACCTTCATCACGGCGCGGCCCAGGTTACCCTGCACCAGCACCATGCCGCCGTCCGGCGAGAATGGATTGTCGTGCTTGCGCAGCACTTTTTCGTCGCCCGATTCCGCCGGCGATGGCTTGAACACCACGCCTTTGTCGCCCTCACCCAGGAACGGCTCGGCGCAATGCTTGCTCAGGCCCTTGCCCAGGATGGTGGTGACGTCGTCGTGCAGCAGGCCGGCGGCCAGCAGTTCGCGGATCACGAAACCGGTGCTGCCGGCAGCGTGGAAGTGGTTCACGTCCGCTTCGCCGTTCGGGTAGATGCGGCACAGCAGCGGCACCACTTTCGACAGCTCGTCGAAGTCGTTCCAGTCGATCACGATGCCAGCCGCCTTGGCGATGGCCGGCAGATGCAGCGTGTGGTTGGTCGAACCGCCGGTGGCCAGCAGCGCGACGATCGCATTAACGATGGCCTTCTCGTCGACCACATGGCCGACCGGGATGTATTCGTTGCCCTGATCCGAAATGACGGCGGCGCGTTGTGCGGCGGCCTTGGTCAGTTCATCGCGCAGCGGCGTGTTCGGGGTGATGAAAGCGGCGCCCGGCAGGTGCAGGCCCATGACTTCCATCAGCATCTGATTGCTGTTGGCGGTGCCGTAGAAGGTACAGGTGCCGGCACCGTGGTAGGACTGCGACTCGCCTTCCAGCAGTTCGGCGCGGCCAACCTTGCCCTGCGCGTACAGCTGGCGGATCTTGGCTTTCTCGGAATTGGACAGGCCGGTGGTCATCGGGCCGGCCGGCACGAACACCGCCGGCAGGTGGCCGAAGTGCAGCGCGCCGATCAGCAGGCCCGGCACGATCTTGTCGCACACGCCCAGGTAAACCGCCGAGTCGAACATATTGTGCGACAGCGCGATGGCGGCCGACATGGCAATCGCGTCACGCGAGAACAACGACAATTCCATGCCCGGCTGTCCCTGCGTGACGCCGTCACACATGGCAGGCGTACCGCCGGCAAACTGCGCTACCGCACCGACTTCGCGCACGGCTTGTTTGATAATCTCAGGGTAGCGCTCGAACGGCTGGTGCGCCGACAGCATGTCGTTGTAGGCCGAAATAATCGCCACCGATGGCTTCTTGATCTCTTTCAGCACCAATTTATCGTTGGCGGGGAAAGCGGCAAAGCCGTGTGCCAGATTGGTACAGGCCAGCGTGCCGCGCTGCGGGCCGCCTTTGACGCGGGCCGCTTCGAGATGCGCCAGATACGCGCCGCGCGAAGGTTTGCTACGCTGAATAATGCGATTGGTGACAGTTTCCAGGACTGGATGCAACGCCATGATCGTTCCTTATGAATGGATTCCGTGAAATTTTACTACAAAATCGTGAAACCCGCCGCCCTTTCTATATAGTTGGCAGGCTTCGGCTGGCTTGCGCTGGCGATTAACAACACGGCATAACCATCCGTTTTACAGGCGTAAATATTCGGGCACCGCATGCAAACCGTAGTGAATTTACCTGTTTTTCCTGTATCATTAGATCATCCTTCCCCATCTGCCAACATTATGCGCCAGCCTGCACTCACTTCCACTGCCAGCTTCCAAGCCCTCGAATCCCACGCTGTTGATGCCAAACACTGGCAACTGCGCCAGTTGTTCGCCAGCGACGCACAACGTTTCCCGAAACTGACGGTCGACGCCGCCGGCCTGTTCCTGGACTACTCCAAGAACCGCCTGGACGCCACCACCGTCGGCCTGCTGCTGGACCTGGCCCGCGAGCGCGGCGTGGAAGCCCAGCGCGACGCCATGCTGCGGGGCGAGAAGATCAATCTTACCGAACAACGGGCTGTACTGCACACTGCATTGCGCATGCCGCGCGGCAAGAAACTGGTGGTGGACGGCCAGGACGTCAACGCCGACGTCCACGCGGTGCTGGACCACGTCAAGGAATTCACCGACCGCGTGCGCAACGGCCAGTGGCTGGGCTACAGCGGCAAGCCGATTACCGACATCGTCAACGTCGGCATCGGCGGCTCGGACCTGGGCCCTAAGATGGCGGTGCTGGCGCTGCGTTCGTACGCGCATCCGCGTCTGAAAATGCACTTCGTCTCCAACGTCGATGGCCATGACATGGATGCGGCGCTGGCGCAGGTCAACCCGGAAACCACGCTGTTCATCATCGCCTCCAAGACCTTCACCACCGCCGAGACCATGCTGAACGCCACCAGCGCGCGCAACTGGTTCCTGCAAAACGGCGGCACGGCGGACAATCTGGCCAAGCACTTCGTGGCTGTCTCCACCAACACCAAGGCGGTGGCGGAATTCGGCATCGACACCGCCAATATGTTCCCGTTCTGGGACTGGGTCGGCGGCCGTTATTCGGTATGGTCGGCGATTGGCTTGTCGGTAGCGCTGGCGGTGGGCTTCGGCTACTTCAGCGACTTCCTGGCCGGCGCGCACGCCATGGACGAACACTTCCGCGAAGCGCCGCTGGAACAGAACATGCCGGTGCTGCTGGCGATGACCGGTTTCTGGAACCGCCAGTTCCTCGACTGCGGTTCGCTGTCGATCGCGCCCTACCATCAGGACCTGAACCGCTTCGCCGCCTACCTGCAACAGCTGGACATGGAATCCAACGGCAAGCGCGTGACCCGCAACGGCGCCGCAGTGGATACGCCCACCTGCCCGGTGGTATGGGGCGAGTGCGGCACCAACGCGCAGCACGCATACTTCCAGCTGCTGCACCAGGGCACCGACATCGTGCCGATCGACTTCATCGCCGCACTGCGCGCCACGCATGACCTGCCGGGCCATCACGATGCGCTGCTGGCCAACTGCTTCGCGCAATCGGAAGCCTTCATGACCGGCAAAACCGCCGACGAAGTGCGCGCCGACCTGGCCGGCCAGAACCTGAGCGACGACCAGATCGAAGCGCTGGTGCCGCACAAGACCTTCCCTGGCAACCGTCCATCCAACACCATCCTGATGGACCAGCTGACGCCGGGCGCGCTGGGCGCCTTGATCGCGCTGTACGAGCACAAGACCTTTGTGCAGGGCGTGATCTGGGACGTCAACAGCTTTGACCAGTGGGGCGTGGAGCTGGGCAAAGTCCTGGCCAAGAACATCCAGTCGGAACTGACCGGCGAAGTCAAACCGGAACGTCACGACAGTTCGACCAATGGCCTGATCTTCATGGCGAAAGCGGCGCAACACATATGATTACGGTAGCCTACGATGAAGTAATGCAGACCGGCGAATGCCCGCTGTGGCATCCGCAGGAACAGGCGCTGTACTGGGTAGATATCCCCGCCTTCACGGTGCACCGTCTCGACCCGGCCACTGGCGCGCACCGCGCGTGGAAGCTGACCAGCGAACCGGCCACGCTGGCCATCAGTGACCAGGGCGGTCTGATTGTCGCCATGCGCAGCGGCTTCGCGCATCTGGACACCAGCAGCGATGAGGTCAAACTAACCGAGATCGTGGCGGCGCCGTACGATCAATCGATCACCCGTTTCAACGACGGCCACGTCGATCCTGCGGGCCGCTTCTGGGTCGGCACCATCTACGAGCCGCGCGACAAGCCGGCAGCCGAGATGTACGTGCTGGAACAGGGCAAGCTGCGCCAGGCCTGGGCCGGCGGCATGACCAACTCGAATGGCCTCGGCTTCAGCCCGGACCAGAAGACCATGTACCACGCCGACACCGCCGCTCACCGCGTCTCGCGCTACGACTTCGACGTCGCCACCGGCACCGTCAGCAATCAGCAAGTGCTGCACCAGTTCTCGGCCGACAAGGAGAACAACTACGGCGGCCGTCCAGACGGCGCGGCGGTCGATAGCGAAGGCAATTACTGGGTCGCGATGTTTGAAGGCGCGCGCATCGCCAAGCTGTCGCCGCAAGGTGAACTGCTGGATGAAATCAAGCTGCCGGTGCGTTGCCCGACCATGCCGGCCTTCGGCGGTCCGAACCTGCGCACGCTGTACGTCACCAGCGCCGGCGCCCGTCCGGCAGCCGAGCTGGAACAGTACCCGTTGAGCGGCAAGCTGCTGGCGATCCAGATGGACGTCGCAGGCCGTATCGAGCCAAGCTACAAGCAGTAAATAATCGTCCGTCAGAGGGCGGAATGCAGCCGGCCGCCCTCTCACCGGCACGATTCACCGTCAACGCGGTAGCGCCCGCGCGCCGCCGACTTCCAGCTTGAAGGCCGACACCAGTTGCGTCAGATGCTGCGCTTCCTGTGCCAGCGCATCTGCCGCCGTGGCATCTTCTTCCACCAGCGCCGCGTTCTGCTGCGTGTTCTCGTCAAATTCCACGATGGCGCTGTTGATGCGCTCGATACCTTCGTTCTGTTCCTGATTGGCGTTGCTCATCTCGCCCATGATGGCCGTCACGCGCTGCACGCTGTCCACCACTTCCAGCATGGTGGCGCCGGCTTCTTCCACCAGCTTGTTGCCGCCCTCCACCGTCTGCACGGTATTGCTGATCAGTTCCTTGATTTCCTTGGCCGCCGCCGCCGAGCGGTGCGCCAGGCTGCGCACTTCCGACGCCACCACCGCAAAGCCCCTGCCCTGCTCGCCGGCGCGCGCCGCTTCCACCGCCGCGTTCAAGGCCAGGATGTTGGTCTGGAAGGCGATACCGTCAATCACCGAGATAATGTCGACAATCTGCCGCGACGAGGCGTTGATCTCGCCCATGGTATCGACCACCTGCCGCACCGCTTCACCACCCTTGGCGGCGATGGTGGACGCGCTCTGCGCCAGCTCATTGGCCTGGCGCGCGCTTTCGTTATTGGCGCGCACGGTGGCCGCCAGCCGCGCCATCGACGCCGCCGTCTGCTCGATACTGCCGGCCTGCCGCTCGGTGCGGCGCGACAACTCGGCGTTGCCCTGGGCGATCTCGCCCGAGGCACCGGCGATGGTATGCGCGCCATCGCGCACGCCGGCGATGGTGTCGCGCATCGTCACCAGCATGTCCAGCAGCGAGCGTGCCAGCCGGCTGCGCGGCTTGGCCTCGGCGGCAGACAGGTCGATGCGGCCCTCAATCGCGGCCAGCGCGGCGACGATGCTTTCCAGTTCGCCGGCCTGGTTGGCGGCGCGACGCAGTATCGTGGCCAGGAAAATCAGCACCGCCGATTCCACCACCACGTAGGCCGCATGGATAAACACGGTCGACAGTTGCGGCCGGGTGAAGCACATCACGCCGTAGTTCCATTCCTGCAGATAGTGAAAACTCAGGTGGTGCACGGCAATCACGACCGCCGCGACAACGATCGGCCGCCAGTCGCGGTAAGCCAGCAAAAAGGCCAGATAGACGAAGATACCGAAGTGCAGCTCGGTCAGCCCGGCGCCCTGATGAATATTCAGCGCCGCAAACACCATCACTGCCACCGCCACCGCGCAGCGCGTCAGCAGCGAACCGGGCGCCGTGTAGTGCAGCGCACTCGGCACACCGGCCGCCGGCAGGCCGATCAGCAGCGCCAGGTGCCAGGTGTCGTGCAGTCCCGCCAGTGCCAATGAAAACAGCTGCAATGCCCATAGAACGCAGAGCATCATCTTGTCAGCTTGCACGGCAATTGCCTGCAAAGGGTCGTGTCGCTTGGTCATGAATCACTCCACGCCGGACCAGTCTGCACAACGCGACTGCACGCGATGACGGGCCAGCTTATAATTTGTGTGATGGCATACAGGATGCAACCCATTATAGAGCTTAGTTTGCCCCGTGGAAATTCAGCGCAGCAGCAGGCGCGGAGCGCGCAACACTAGCATCATGGGAGCCGGGACGAGCCGGTGCTGCCATAGGAATATGTAGTAAAATTTCTTGCAAACCGCTCTTATAAGTAGTAAATTTACATTGGCGGCCGCAGCCAGCTCGCGGCCATTCCTTCGGCACTTTTTTTGCGACGATTTTCATACTATGGCTCTTTCCGATTTTGATCTGGTTCTGTTTGGCGGCAGCGGCGATCTGGCGATGCGCAAACTACTGCCCGCGATGTACGCTCGCGATGTGGCCAAAGACCTGCCTGCGACCGCCCGCATCATCTGCGTCGGCCGCGCGGACGCCAGCCAGGAAGAATTCCTGCAAACCGTCGAGACCACCTCCAAGCCCCTGATCAAATCGCCGGCCGTAACGCCGACCGACTGGGACCGCTTTACCAAACGCATCGTCTACGTCTCGCTCAACGCCACCGACGCCGCCAGCTACAAGCCGCTGGTGGAAGCGCTGCGCAAGGACGAGGCCATCACCAAGGTCTACTACCTGGCCACGCCACCGGCGATCTTCTCGCAGATTTGCGAAGCGCTGAAGGAAAACGGCCTGGTCACGCCGAACTCGCGCGTGGTGCTGGAAAAACCGCTGGGCCGCGACCTGGCCTCGGCCAAGCAGATCAACGCCGAAGTCGGCAAGGTGTTCGAGGAATCGCAGATCTACCGCATCGACCACTACCTGGGCAAGGAAACCGTGCAGAATCTGCTGGCCCTGCGCTTCGGCAACATCCTGTTCGAGCCGCTGTGGCGCCGCGAGTGGATCTCCGACGTGCAGATCACCATCGCCGAGAAACTGGGCGTGGGCAACCGCCTGGGCTACTACGACACCTCCGGCGCGCTGCGCGACATGCTGCAGAATCACCTGCTGCAACTGCTGTGTATCGTCGCCATGGAACCGCCGACCTCGATTTCGCCAGACGCGGTGCGCGACTCCAAGCTGCAAGTGCTGCGCTCGCTGAAAAAATTCACGCCGACCACGCTGGCGCAAAACATCGTGCGCGGCCAGTACCGCGCCGGTCACGTCGACGGCAAGGCCGTGCCGAGCTACCGCGACGAACCGGATGCGCCGGAACATTCGCGCACCGAAACCTTTGTCGCCATGAAGGCGGAAATCGACACCTGGCGCTGGGCCGGCGTGCCGTTCTACCTGCGTACCGGCAAGCGCATGGCCGACGGCCTGGCGGAAATCGTGGTGCGCTTCAAGCAGATTCCGCACTCGATCTTTGCCCAGCCGACCAACAGCTTCCAGCCGAATTCGCTGGTGATCCGCCTGCAACCGGACGAAGGCCTGCGCATGAACCTGATGGCGAAAACGCCGGGCGACGGCATGCGTCTGAAACAGGCCGAGCTGGAACTGGACTTCCGCGAGCAATTCAAATCGCCACGCATGGAAGCCTACGAGCGCCTGCTGCTCGACGTGCTGCGCGGCCAGCTGACGCTGTTCATGCGCGGCGACGAACTGGAAGCGGCGTGGGAATGGGTCGAGCCTATCCTCAACAACTGGGAAGCGGACGACAGCTACCCGCTGCCGTACGCCTCCGGCACCTGGGGTCCGGCTGCGGCCTCCGCGCTGATCGGCCGTGACGGCCTGCAATGGCGCGAAGAAGTGCTGCCTGAGGACTGAGCCTAGATGCTGTTAGATTCCATCCGCACCCAACTCGACTCGCTCTCCAAATCGGAGCGCAAGGTGGCGTTGGCCGTGCTCGAACATCCGACGCAGACGGTCAACCAGAACATCACTGCGCTGGCCAAGAACGCCCAGGTGTCCGAACCGACCGTGGTGCGTTTTTGCCGCACGCTGGGCTATGACGGCTGGCATGAGTTCAAACTCAAGCTGGCCCAGGGCCTGGCGCTGGCCTTGCCGGGCCTGAACGAACAGCCGACCCAGGACGACCTCGCGGCCGACCTGGTCAACAAGATTTGCAGCCGTTCGATCAATACCCTGCTGGACCTGCGCAACAACCTCAACCCGGAGCAGATCCAGAAGGCGCTGGACATCCTGTCCAAGGCCAACAAGATCGAGTTCTACGGCCAGGGCACGTCCGGCATTGTTGCCGCCGACGCCCAGCACAAGTTCTTCCGCTCCGGCGTGCCGACCGTGGCCTATGCCGACCCCCATATCCACAGCATCGCCGCAGCGCTGCTGCGCACCGGCGACGCGCTGGTGGCGATTTCGCAGCGCGGCAACAGCCCGTCGCTGGTGCGTTCAGTCAAGCTGGCCAAGCGCGGCGGCGCCGAAGTGATCGTGCTGGCGCCGTCCGGCACGCCGTTGGCCGACCTGGCCACGGTGCTGATCCCGATCGACCTGATCTTCAACATCGACCCGTACACGCCGATTTCGGCGCGCCTGGCCTACTTGGTGGTGATCGACGTGCTGGCGGTCGGCCTGGCGCTGCAACGCGGCCCGGAATTCCGCAAGAAAATGCAAAACGCCCAGAAAGCCTTGCAGGAGTTCGACCTGCAGTTCGATTCCTTTATCGGCTAGGCGGCTTCACGGCGGGTGTGCTACAGTGCGGAGATTATTTGCCGCATCTACAACTTTGCGCCATGCACAACCGCCCTTCCCAGCGCATCCCCCTGCTCAGCACCCACGTTCCCGGCTTCGATGACATCCTGGGCGGCGGCTTTCCCGCGCACAGTCTGTACCTGATCCAGGGCCTGGCCGGCAGCGGCAAAACCACGCTGGCGTGCCAGATCGGTTTCCAGCATGCGCAACAGGGCAAGAAAGTCCTGATCCTGACGCTGATCGCCGAAACCCACGGCAAGATGCTCAACCACCTGAGCAACTTCTCTTTCTTCGACGAAGAACTGGTGGGCGAACGCATCGTCTTTATCGGCGCCTACAGCGACCTGCTCAAGGGCGGCCTGCGCGCGCTGCTGAAATCCATCGCCGCCACGCTGGCCGAGCAAAAGCCGGACATCATGATCATCGACGGCTTCCGCACCGTGCGCGAGGCCAAGCCGTCGGATGTGGCGCTGTCCGAATTCATGCTGTCGCTCAATTCGCTGGTGTCGACCATGGAATGCACCACCTTCCTGCTGTCGCCGACCGAAGGCAACCAGGCCGATTCCGAAAATACGCTGGTCGACGGCTTGATCGAACTGAGCCAGTACGAGCGCGGCCTGCAACTGATCCGCGAGATCAAGGTCTTCAAGCTGCGTGGCAGCAAGCACCTGCTGGGCCGCCACGTGTTCGAGGTGGGCGAGGACGGCGTCGCCATCTATCCGCGGCTGGAAGCGGTCAGCAGCCTGTCGCCGGCGATGCCGACGGCCGCCGCCGGCCGGGTCAGCTTCGGCATTCCCGGCTGGGACGGCATGACCAACGGCGGCGTGGCGCAAGGCTCCACCACCGCCCTGCTCGGCAATCCCGGGGTCGGCAAGACACTGATGGGGCTGCACTTCATCCACGAAGGCTTGCAGCGCGGCGAGAAAGCGCTGATCGTCGGCTTCTACGAATCGCCGCAGCGGCTGCTGGAAAAAGCCCGCAGCATCGGCATTGACCTGGCCACCTACTTCAGCAACGGCGCGCTGCAAATCATCTGGCACCCGCCGCTGGAAGTGCTGGTCGACAGCCTGGCCAACGGCCTGCTGCGCAACATCGAACAGCGCGGCGTGACGCGGCTGCTGATCGACGGCATCGACGGCCTGCGCGAGATCGTCATGCACGAAGGCCGTTCGCGCTCGCTGATGGCGGCGCTGGTCAACGAACTGCGGGTGCGCAACGTCACCACCTTCTTCACGCAGGAACTGCCTTACTTCGGCAACGGCCAGGTGGAGGGCGACGTCGCCGCCTCGGTGCTGTTTGAAAACATCATCCTGCTGCGCTATGTGGACGTGGCCGGCATCAACCTGCGCCAGATCGGCGTGCTCAAGCTGCGTGAAAACGGCTACGACGCCGCCAACCATGTGCTGCTGATTTCCGATCAGGGCATGAGCATCGACGGACCCGTGCCACCTACCGCGCCGACCGTGCTGAACCGATAGCGTGCGGCCATGAGCGATGATTCCGCACTCATGGACAGCAACCCGGATGGCAAGCTCATTCTGGTAGTCGACGACGAGTTCGACGTCCTGTCGGCCTACACCATGCTGTTTGAATTTCGCGGCTTCCGCGTGCGCAGCGCCGCCAATGGCGCCGAGGCGCTGACAGTGGCGCGGCGCGAGCGGCCGGACATCGTGGTATCCGACTACATGATGCCGGTCATGAACGGCGCCGACCTGTGCGTCGCATGGCGCGCCGATCCGGCGCTGGCCAGCATCCCGTTCATCCTCACCAGCGCCGGCATCCTGCCGCGCGACCTGCTGCCGCCGTACGACCTGTTCTACCGCAAGCCGGTGTCGTTCGACACGCTGCTGGCCGCCATCAACCAGTTGATCGCGCGACCGGAGTAAGCGTTGGCCGGCGAGATCGTCACCGTCGTCCTGCTCGCCGCGCTGCTGCACGCCAGCTGGAATGCGCTGGTCAAGGCCGGTCCCGACAAATACCTGAGCACCCTGCTGGTGGCCTGCGGCGCCGGCCTGGTGTCGCTGCCGCTGCTGCCGTTCGCCGCCCTGCCGCACGCCGACAGCTGGCCGTGGCTGGTGGCGTCGGCCTGCTGCCAGGTGATCTACTACCGGCTGCTGGCGGCCGCCTACCGCCACGGCGACATGAGCCAGGCCTATCCGCTGATGCGCGGCGCCGCGCCGCTGCTGGTGGCGCTGGCCAGCGTGCCGCTGCTGGGCGAACGGCTGCATCTGCGCCAGGACATCGCCGTCATGCTGATCTGCGGCGGCGTGCTGACGCTGACCATCCTGCGCGGCGCCCGCGCCGGCGCC
>NZ_WWCT01000019.1 GCF_009857605.1 Duganella levis
TATTACTCACCCGTTCGCCACTCGCCACCAGAGCAAGCTCCGTGCTGCCGTTCGACTTGCATGTGTAAGGCATGCCGCCAGCGTTCAATCTGAGCCAGGATCAAACTCTTTAGTTTAATCTCTGTTTGTGACCACTGCTGGTCACTGGTTCGCTCTTCTCAAAAATACTGACAGTATTTCTACTGAATATTTCTTTGTTGAGCATTTAATGCTTTTTGTTGCAGCATCAAACGCCCACATTTATCGACTGTAAATTTTTAAAGATCATTCTGTGTTGCAGCCGAAGAAGCGTTTTGTTCATCAGCGAAGAGGCAAGATTATGAAGCGTTTCGAATATTTCGTCAAGCTCTACTTTTTCTCTTCTTTTCTCACTCAACGCTGCATTTGCATGTGTTGTTTCGTGAGGGACAGAATCATAACAAGGGCAAGCGCGTCTGGCAAGGGTAAAATACGCGAATGTCTATCTTACTTACTACGCTCAACGCCCGTTACACCCATGCGTCGCTGGGCCTGCGCTATTTGCTGGCGAATATGGGTGCGCTGCAGGAGCAAACCAGGCTGCAGGAATTTGTCATCGGCGCCAAGACCACCGAGATTGTGGAACGCATCCTGGCGCATGCGCCGAAGGTCGTCGGCTTCGGCATCTATATATGGAACGTCGAGGAAACCGCCAGGGTGGTCGCGATGCTCAAGCGCGTGGCGCCGCACGTGGCCGTGGTGCTGGGCGGCCCCGAGGTGTCGCACGAGACCAATGAGCAGGAAATCGTCAAGCTGGCCGACTATGTGGTAACCGGCTGGGGCGAGGTCACCTTCCCCAAGCTGTGCGGCGAGATCCTCAATGGTCCCAAGCCGCTGATGAAGGTACATGCCGGCGTCCAGCCACCGATCAACGACCTCACGCTGCCCTACTCTCTATATAGCGACGACGACATCAAGAACCGCACCTTATATGTGGAAGCCTCGCGCGGCTGCCCGTTCAAGTGCGAGTTCTGCCTGTCCGCACTCGACAAGACGGCCTGGCCGTTCGCGCTGGATAACTTCCTGGCGGAGATGGAATCGCTGTACCAGCGCGGCGCGCGGCTGTTCAAGTTTGTCGACCGCACCTTCAACCTGAATATCAAGACCAGCCTGAAGATCATGCAGTTCTTCCTGGATAAGCTGGAAGCCAACCCGGACGATCCGGTCTACGCCCACTTCGAGCTGGTGCCGGACCATCTGCCGGACGCACTGAAAGAGGGCATCAGCAAGTTCCCGCCGGGCGCGCTGCAGTTCGAGATCGGCATCCAGAGCTTTAATCCGGCGGTGCAGACGCTGGTCAGCCGCAAACAGGATAACCAGAAGGCGGCCGACAATATCCGCTGGCTGACCACGCAATCGCATGCGCACATGCACGTCGACCTGATCGCCGGCCTGCCCGGCGAGACGGTGGAGAGCTTTGCCGAGGGCTTCAACAAACTGTGGGCGCTGGAGCCGCATGAAATCCAGTTCGGGATTCTGAAGCGCTTACGCGGCACACCGATCATCCGCCACACGCAGGAATTCGGCATGGTGTACGACCCGTATCCGCCGTACACCATCCTGGCCAACCGCGATATTGATTTTTCAACCATGCAGCGGCTGGTGCGGTTTGCCCGCTATTGGGATCTGGTGGCGAATTCCGGGCGCTTCGGCAACACGCTGCCGGTGCTGCTGGATGATGCGCCGTTCCAGCGATTTATGGCGTTTTCGGACTGGTTATATGCCAATACCGATGCGACGCACCGGATTGCGCTGGAGCGGCTGGTGGCCATGGTGGCGCGCTATCTGCAAACCCAGGGCATGGACAAGGCCAACGCCGAAGCGCTGCTGGCCAGCGACTATGCGGGGGCGAAACCCAAGCCCGCCGAGACCCCGGCTCCCAAGCGGCAGGCCCGGAGGCTGGCTGCCTGATGCGTCTACCCCGCACACCGCAAGCAGGGGTCTGACCCCGTACGGGGTCAGACCCCACGGCTTTACAGGGTCCGCCTTTAGAGAGGCAGCGCACCCCGGATGTAGGCTGTGGTGGCGGCAAGTGCCAATCTCCCTTAAACTTGCAGTATGCCTATAGCCCAAGAGCCTACCCTGACCCTGAATGCCGGCGCCGTTGCCGCGACCGGCACTTGGCAGGTACACGCTCTCGCGCAAGGCAAGGCGATGGCCACCATCACCACTTTTCTCAAGGCGCTCAAGGGCGATCATCTGAAATGGGACCTGTCGGCCGTCGCCAGCATGGACCATATCGGCGCCCAACTGCTGTGGAACGCCTGGGGTAAAACCCGCCCGGCCAACCTGCAACTGCCGCCCGAACTCGAAGAATTCTTCAAACGCCTGGAAACCACCGGCACGCTGGAACTGCCCCGCCCACGCCAGAATCGCCTGACCCTGGTGATGAAGCTGGGCTTCGCCATGCTGCTGTTCTTCGAACATCTGACCGGCCTGCTGCAACTGGTGGGCCAGGTGGTGCTGGACCTGGGCCGCTTCCTGCGCAATCCGCTGCGCGGACCGTGGAAGGAAATCTCCGCCAATATCTACCACGCTGGTTTCCAGGCGCTGGGCATCACGGCGCTGGTCGGCTTCCTGATCGGCGTAGTGTTTTCCTTCCTGTCAGCGCAGCAGTTGCGCAACTTCGGCGGCGACGTCTTCCTGGTCAACCTGCTGGGCATGAGCATCATCCGTGAACTGGGGCCGCTGCTGGCGGCGATCCTGGTGGCCGGCCGCTCCGGTTCCTCCATCACCGCGCAACTGGGCGTGATGCGCGTGACCGAGGAACTCGACGCCATGCTGGTGATGGGCATATCACACGGCTTCCGCCTGATCATGCCGAAGGTGCTGGCCCTGGCGATTGCGATGCCGCTGCTGGTGATCTGGACCGATACCATCGCGCTGCTGGGCGGCATGCTGTCGGCCAAGGTGGAACTCAACCTGTCGCCGCAATACTTCCTGCTTAAGCTGCCGGAGGCGGTGCCGCTGTCGAATTACATGATCGGCATCGGCAAAGGCGCGGTGTTCGGCATGCTGATCGCGCTGGTGTCGTGCCACTTCGGCCTGCGCATCAAGCCAAATACCGAAAGCCTGGGACGCGGCACCACCACCTCGGTGGTCTCGGCGATTACCGCCGTGATCCTGGCCGACGCCGTGTTCGCGATTGTCTTCAGCGGCGTGGGGTTCTGATGAGCGAACAAGAAAGCACCTGCGGCCCCGGCACCGGCGAACTGACCTTGGACGGCAGCGTGCCGGTGGTCGAAATCACCGGCCTGTGGACCAAGTACGGCCGCACCGTGGTGCACCAGGATCTGAACCTGGAGATTGAACAGGGCGAGATCATGTCCATCGTCGGCGGCTCCGGCACCGGCAAGACCACGCTGGTGCGCCAGATGCTGGGGCTGGAACGGCCGGCGCGCGGCTGCGTGCGCGTGTTCGGCGAGGATATCAGCGCCATCGATTCCGATCAGCTTCAACAGCTGCGCAATCACTGGGGCATGCTGTTCCAGCAAGGCGCGCTGTATTCGGCGCTGACGGTGTTCGAGAACATCGCCCAGCCGATGCGCGAACTGCAAGTGCTGCCGGAAGACCTGATCCACGACGCCGTGCTGCTGAAGATGAATATGGTCGGCATGGGCCCGGACCAGGCCAACAAGATGCCATCCGACCTGTCCGGCGGCATGGTCAAGCGGGTCGCCCTGGCGCGCGCGCTGGCGCTGGAGCCGAAACTGCTGTTCCTCGACGAACCGACCGCCGGCCTCGATCCCGACCTGTCGGAAGCGTTCGTCACGCTGATTAAATCGCTGCATCGCGAGCTGGGCCTGACGGTGGTGATGGTCACCCACGACCTCGACACGCTGTTCGCGCTGTCCACCCGGATTGCGGTGCTGGCGGAAAAACACGTGATCGCGCTCGGCCCGCTGCGCGATGTGCTGAAAGTAGACCATCCGTTCATCAAAGAGTTCTTCCTCGGCGATCGCGGCCGCCGCGCGCTGGAAGCGCTCGACGAAAAAACACCCACGGAGCACTGATGGAAAATAGATCGCATGCCCTGACTACCGGCTTTTTCACGATCACGCTGTTGATAGCGGCGATCCTGTACGGCCTCTGGTTCAACCGCGACCGCGTCGAGCGTACGCCGTATGTGATTGCCACTGCGCAGTCCATCCCCGGCCTCAATCCGCAGGCGCCGATCCGCTATCGCGGGCTGGAAGTGGGCCGCGTCGGCAGCATCGCCTTCGATCCCAAGGTGCCCGGCCAGATCGTGGTGACCATGAATATCAACACCGATGCGCCGATCACCACCACCACCTTCGCCTCGCTCGGCTACCAGGGCGTAACCGGCATCGCCTTCATTTCACTGGATGACGACAAGGTCGGTTCGCCGCTGCTGCCGTCCAGCGCCGACCATCCGGCCCGCATTCCGCTGCGCCAAGGCTTCTTCGACCAGTTGGAAAAACGCGGCAAGGAGATCCTGTCGCAGACCGAGGAAGTGACCAACCGGCTGAATGAGCTGCTCAGCCCGGAGCATCAGAAGGTCATGCTCGGCGCGTTCTCCGATGTCAGCGAGACGGCACAGAAGTACCGCGAACTGCCGGAGAAGCTGCAACCGACCATCGACAAGCTGCCGGCGCTGGCCGAGCAGACCCAGAAGACGCTGAATTCGGTGACCGCGCTGGCTAACGACGTCAACAAGCTGACCACCGGCCTGCAAGCGCCGGGCGGCCCGATCGAGCGCATCACCACGCAGGTGGAACGCATCGGCAGTTCGGTCGATGCCGTGGCCGGCGGCATCGAACTCGATACGCTGCCGCAGGTGAATTCGCTGTCGGATGACACGCGGGCGTCGATGCGCGCACTGCGCAAGACCATGAACAAGATTAACGACCGTCCACAAAGCCTGATCTTCGGCGCGCCAGGCACGCCGCCGGGCCCGGGCGAAGAAGGTTTTGCCGCGCCTGCCAGATAAGGACCATCAGATGATGAACGCCACCATCCGCAACTGCCTCGCCATCGCCGCCATGGCTGCCTTGCTGGGCGCCTGCGCCAGCAAGGGCGTGCCGACGTCGCAATTCGATTTCGGTCCGCTGCCCGCAGCATCGCCGGCCAGCGCCAGCAAGATCGGCGCGATCATCGTGGCCGATGTCACCGGGCCGGCCGCGCTGGATACGGAACGCATGCAATATCGGCTGCTGTACGCCGATGCGCGCCAGTCCAAGCCCTACGCCTACAACCAGTGGACCAGTACGCCGGCGCAGTTGCTGACCCAGCGCATGAAGGCGCGGTTGGCGCAGGCCGGCGTCAAGGTGCTGTCGACCACCGATGCCGCCGCCAGCACCACCGTGCTGCGCATGGAGGTGGAAGACTTTGCGCAGAATTTCGACACCGCCACCGCCAGCAATGGCGTGCTGAGCCTGCGGGCGTCGGTGTTCCGCAGTCACAAGCTGGTGGACCAGAAGACGTTTAGCCGCAGCATGCCGGCGCCGAGCGCCGATGCGGCCGGCGGCGCCCGCGCACTGGCCGACGCCAGCGATGCGGTTGCGACCGATGTGCTCAGCTGGCTGGCGGCGCTGCCGCCGTCGAGGGAATGACGGAAAACACGCCAGCAACGCCAGACGCCGGGCCGCCAGACGCGCCGCCGGCGGACTTGGCTGCGGCAGGCGCCGCCGGAACAGCGACGGGCATGGTGCCGATTGCGCCGGACGGCGTCGAGGCGCCGACGGGCCTGCCACCGGTGGCGCCAGTCAACCGCCGCAAGCGCGAGCGGCCACCGCTGACCCCGGCCACTCGCTCGTCGCCGATCACGCGCGCCGCGCTGCTGGCCTATCTGTTCCTGATCATCTACGCCAGCTGGTTCCCGTTCTCCGGCTGGCACAACCAGGGCCTGTCACCGTTCATCTTCCTGGAAACCATGAAGATGCCGCGCTGGTGGACCATGTTTGACGCCATCACCAACGTCATCGGCTATGTGCCGCTCGGCACGCTGATCGTCTACGCGCTATACCCGCGCATCAAAGGCATCTGGGCACTGCTGATCGCCGCCGCCTGCGGCGCACTGGTCTCCGGCACCATGGAAGCGGTGCAAACCTACTTGCCGACACGCGTCTCCTCCAACCTCGACTTCTACACCAACGCCATCGGCTGCGCGCTCGGCGGCCTGATCGGCGTGCTGACCGTGCGCCGCCTGCTCGACCGCAGCCAGCTGCAACGCCTGCGCCGCGAATGGTTCGCACCGCACGCCAGCCAGGGCCTGGTGCTGCTGGCGCTGTGGCCGCTGGCGCAAATCTACCCGCAAAACTTCCTGTACGGCCTGGGCCAGATCCTGCCCATCCTGTCCGACTGGCTGTCGCAACTGCTGGACATGGAAATCGACCTGGCCAGCCTGATCCGCCCGGACGTCGACCTGACCGTCGAACAATACTGGCTGTCGGAAACCATCATCACCGCCTGCGGCATGGTCGGCGCCGGCCTTACCCTGCTGTGCCTGCTGCGCAAGCCGGCCCCGCGCGGCCTGCTGGTCTGCGCCATGATCGCCGCCTCGGTGCTGGTAAAAGGACTGGCGACGGCGCTGCTGTTCTCGCCGGAAAACGCCTTCGTCTGGGTCACGCCCGGCGCCGAAGGCGGTTTCCTGATCGGCGCCATCATGCTGGCCGGCCTGACCTACGCACCGCACGTGGCGCAACGGCGGCTGGCGGTGACCACCCTCTTGTTGGGCCTGGTCATCATCAACACCACGCCGGCCAATCCCTACTTTGTGGCCACTTTGCAAACATGGGTGCAGGGCAAGTTCCTGAACTTCAACGGCGCCGCCCAGTTCCTGTCGCTGCTGTGGCCATTCTTTGCGGTCTGGTTCCTGTGGCTGCCGTCCCACAAGCTGAACGCCGCCAAGGTATCATAGCGGCTACGATTTCCTGAAGGTGATGCCCATGAGCGATACCCCCTACTTCAAACACCACGTCTTCTTCTGCATGAACAAGCGTGACGATGGCCGCAACAGCTGCGGCGACCACGGCGCGGAAGTGGCGCAAAAACACGCCAAGAAGCGCTGCAAGCAACTCGACATCAGCGGCCACGGCAAAGTCCGCATCAACCAGGCCGGCTGCCTGGACCGCTGCGAAGAAGGCCCGGTGCTGGTGGTTTATCCGGAAGGCACCTGGTACACCTACGTCGACACCACCGACATTGATGAAATCATCGACAGCCACCTGGTCAACGGCCAGGTCGTAGAACGTCTGAAAATCTGACCATGAACAAGAGCGAAAAATTTATGCTGGCCGGCGCTGCCGGCCAGATGGAAGGCATTATTGATTACCCGGCCGACGATGCCGCGCCGCGCGGCGTGGCGCTGGTGGCGCACCCGCATCCGCTGTACGGCGGCACCATGGACAACAAGGTCGCCGTCACGCTGATGCGCACCTTCGTCAACCTCGGCTACGTGGTGGCGCGCATCAACTTCCGCGGCGTCGGCAAGTCCGAAGGCGTGCACGACCACGGCCAGGGCGAAACCGACGACATGGCCATCCTGCACAAATGGATGACCGAAAAATACCCGGACTTGCCGGTCGCGCTGTCGGGCTTCTCGTTCGGCACCTATGTGCAGTCGCAACTGGGCCAACGCCTGGCCACCGCCGGCACGCCGACCGAGCGCCTGGTGCTGGTGGGCGCCGCCGCCAAGAAATGGGCGATGGCCGACATCCCGGCCGACACCATCCTGATCCACGGCGAACAGGACGAAACCATCCCGTTGGCCGACGTGCTGGACTGGCTGCGCCCGCAAGACATTCCGGTCATCGTCATCCCCGGCGCAGACCACTTCTTCCACCGCAAGCTGGGCCATATCAAGAGCTGGGTCACGCAGCTGTGGGGCGGCGCCGGCTTAACCGAGGCTGAAACGGACACCGCAAGCGCCGATTAAGCATCTATAATTATTGCGCTTTTAACTCTTCACCGAACATTCCCACATGAAAAAACTTATCGCGGCACTGGCCACCAGTGTGATGTTGATGACCTCGGCCGTGGCGCAAACGCTCCCGGCCCCGACCATCGCCGCCAAATCCTGGCTGTTGCTGGACGCCACCAGCGGCCAGATCATCGCCTCGCAAGACCCCAACCTGCGCATCGAACCGGCCTCGCTGACCAAGGTCATGACGGCCTACGTCGTCTTCGGCGCGCTGCGCGACAAGAAAGTCGACCTCAAGCAGATGGTCAATGTTTCCACCAAGGCGTGGAAGGTCGATACCAGCTCGTCCAAGATGTTCATCGACCCAGCCACCCCGGTCAGCATTAACGACCTGCTGTACGGTCTGATGGTGCAGTCGGGTAACGACGCCGCCGTGGCGCTGGCCGAAGCCGTCGCCGGCGACGAATCCGCGTTCGTGGTGATGATGAACAAGGAAGCCCAACGCCTGGGCCTGACCTCGACCCACTTCGCCAATCCGCACGGCCTGCCGTCGCCGGAAAACTATTCGACCGCACAAGACCTGTCGGTGCTGGCCAAGCGCGTGATCCTGGACTTCCCGGAGTTCTACAAGATTGATTCGGTGAAGAGCTTCACCTACAACAAGATCACCCAGCCGAACCGCAACCGCCTGCTGTGGCTGGACCCAACGGTGGACGGCATGAAAACCGGCCACACCGAAGCGGCCGGCTATTGCATGATCGCCTCGGCGCACCGTCCGAACGGCGCCGGCGAGCGTCGCCTGATCTCGGTGGTGCTGGGCACCTCGTCGGACCAGGTCCGCACGCAGGAAAGCCAGAAGCTGCTGAACTGGGGCTTCCAGAACTTCGATACCGTCAAGCTGTACTCGAAAGGCCAGGCGATTGCCACGCCGGAAATCTGGAAAGGTTCCAAGAGCAACGTCAAGATCGGCTTTGCGCAGGACGTGATGGTGACCGTGCCGAAGGGCGTGGCAGGCAAGATGAAGCCGGCGCTGGAACGCAAGGACCCGCTGGTGGCGCCGTTGGCTGAAAACAGCCGCGTCGGCACGCTGAAGATGGTGGTGGACGGCAAGCCAATGCTGGAACTGCCGGTGGTGGCGCTGGAGACGGTGGAGCAAGCCTCGATCTTCGGCCGCGCCTGGGATTCGATCCGCCTCTGGCTGAAGTAACCCCCAAGTAAAGAGGGGTCTGACCCCATGCGGGGTCAGACCCCGGCGATTCGCGCAGTGCGGGGTTCAGTCGGCGCCGGTATGCTTCATTGATTCCTGCGCCCACTGGAACGCAGCCTGCCCCACACCGGGCAGGCTGTCGATATCCAGCCCCAGCTCCCCCGCAATCGCCAGCGCCTGCTCCACCTTATCGCGCTGCAGCAGCAACACCATCGTCAGATACGGGCCATAGACGCCCTCATTCCCCAGCAACACCTCGCGGATATCATCCGACAGATGCATCTTGCCGACCAGATTGGCCATCGGCACACCCAGCAGCACATCAAACAGCGACAGCAAGCCCACCAGGAACAGCTCATCGCGCCTGGCCTGCGGCAGCTTGCTGCACGTCTCCAGGAAACGCGCGCGCGTCAGCGCCACCTCCAGCAGCGACTCGTCGCGCTCCTTGTTGGCGCCGCCACCCAGGCGGAACATCGACACCGTCAAACCGCGATACAGCTGATTCCGTCCCAGCACCATGAACGCCTGCTGCAAGCTGGTCACCTTGGTGGCCTGCCCATTGACCGGCGCATTGGCCCATTGCAGCACCTGATACGTCATGCCCGGATCGCGCTTGGCCACCTCGATCATGGCCGGCAGCTCGGCGTCCGTGCGCAGCAGGTTGAGCAGCTCGATCGACGTCATGCGGCTCTGGTCGATCCGCGCATCCGGATCGACATGGTCGGCGGTGGTCAGGAACAGCCCCATGAAATAGCTGGCGCCCCACGACAAACACATGCGCTGCTCTTCCCACGTATCCACTCCGTCCACCATTAGCTTCAGGTTGGGATGGCGCAGATGAAGCTGTTTGCACAGCGTCTGGAATTCCGCCAGCGGATGTTCATGCAACGACAGCACCGCCAGATCGGCCTGGGACAGCAAGGCGGCCTCCTCTTCCTTCAACGAGATGCCAGACAGCGCGATCTGGCTGCCAGCGGCGCGCAGTGCGGCGACCGCGTCGGCCGCCAGATGGTCCAGCAGGAAAATGGTGTGCGGCGCGACCAGCGGCAGATGCAGTCCGGCCGACACGGCCTCCGCGCTGATCGGCACCAGCGCCAGGCGCGACTGTGCGAACCCCGGCACCTGGGCGGCCACCAGCGCGTCCAGCATGGCCGGCTCGGGCAGCGCGGCGCCGAAGCGGTAGCCGCTCAGGCGCTGGCGTTTGTCAACGATTTCGGTACGGGTGATCAGGGCTGCGGTCTCATCGGACGGGCTTGCGTCCGCAACGGCGGCGGCCGGAGTAGCAGGGGATGCGACAGGTTCAGGCTTCGACTTCAGAAACGATAAAAATCCCACGTTGATCTCTCCGGTTCGGTCTGGCAGACCAGCCGATCATACTATAATTCTTGCCTCTCACTTAACCTTGGAAACCTTCCCATGACCGATTTGTCCTGCCCTTCCCTCGTCACCTACCAAGGCGGCCTGACGCTGTCGCGCATCGTGGCCGGCATGTGGCGCATGAATGAATGGAACCTGACGCCGCAGCAGCGCGTCGAATGGATCGAGCAGGCGCTGGCCATGGGCGTGACCAGCTTCGACCACGCCGACATCTACGGCGGCTACGGCGTCGAAGCCACTTTCGGCGAAGCGCTGGCCTTGCAGCCTTCGCTGCGCGACAAGATGCAGCTGGTCAGCAAATGCGGCATCAAGCTGATTTCCGACGCCCGTCCCGAGCACACCATCCAGCACTATGACACCAGCGCCAGCCACATCATTGCCTCGGCCGAAAACTCGCTGCGCCAGCTGCGCACCGACCACCTGGACCTGCTGCTGATCCACCGTCCCGACCCGCTGATGAATTTTGATGAAGTCGCCGCCGCCTTCGAGCGCCTGCGCCAGGACGGCAAGGTCAAGCACTTCGGCGTGTCCAACTTCAGCCGCCACCAGTTCGAAAGCCTGAACCGCCGCATCGCGCTGGCCACCAACCAGGTGGAATTCTCGCCGCTGTGTGTGGCGCCGATGTTCGACGAAACCTTCGACGGCCTGCAAGACCTGGGCGTGGCGCCGATGATCTGGTCGCCATTGGCCGGCGGCCGCCTGTTCAGCAGCGATGACGCCGCCGGCGTGCGCGTGCGCGCAGTGATCCAGAAGGTGGCCGACGAGCTGCAACGCCCGTTCGGCAGCGTGGTGTTTGCGTGGATTATGCAGCTGCCGAGCCGTCCGGTGCCGTTGACCGGTTCCGGCCGTATCGCTGCGGTGAAAGAAGCGGTGGAAGCGACCCAGTTCAGCTTGAGCCGCAGCCAGTGGTTTGAAATCCTGCGCGCGGCCCGTGGCCACGAAGTGGCTTAATTACTCATCGTCGTACACGACCGGTGGGGCGATGCCCGTCCAGCCGGTCTTCCACGCCGCATTCAGCGCCAGCGTGAACACAATGTAGACCGCGAAGAACAGCACGAAGTACGCCGTCAGCAGCCAGGCCAGCAGGCCGAGGTTAATCAGCAGCACCACCAGCGCCGCCCAGCTCTTCTTCTGCTTGGAACTCGGGAAGCGCACGGTCGACACCATCAGGCTGCCGACCACGAACAGCAGCAATACCACCAGGCTGCCATGCAGCACCGACGAGGCCGCATCCGGCCAGGCCACCACCACCGACGCCACGCACGCTGCGCCGGCCGTGATCGGCATGCCGACAAAATAGCGCGGATCGGTGCGGCCCACATTCACATTGAAGCGCGCCAGTCGCAGCGCGCCGCAGGCCACGAAGAAGAAGCTGGCGATGCCGCCCATGCGCAGCAGCGTCGGGTGGTCGGCGCCCAGCTGCTGGAAACCGTAGCAGTACAGCAGCAGGCCCGGCGCGCAGCCGAAGTTCATCACATCGGCGATCGAATCGAGCTGCATGCCGAAGTCGGACTGGGTATTGGTGGCGCGCGCCACCATGCCGTCCAGCGCATCGAACACGCCGGCCAGCACCAGCAATACGGCGGCCAGGCGGTAATCGCCGGCATCGCCGATAAAGGCATTGTCGACCGAGATGACGATGCTGCCGAAACCGCAGGCGATCGACATCAGCGTGACGATGCTGGGCAAGGCAAATTTGGCGCGCTGCATGCGCTGATGGTGTAGAGGCTTCAAAACAGGTGCATTCCAGAATAAACGACAAGCTTACCATTTTTAACATCGCTAACGCGTGCTGCGGTTTTGAAAACCGACATAGAATCAGCCGCAAGGCATAGGAGTTCATCATGAAAAAATGGCGTCTGCGGCTGGCCGCATGGCTGGTTGCGTCCCTGCTGGCCGCCTGCGGCGGTGGCGGCGGCAGCGACAGCAATAACGTGAGCAGCGCCGCGACCACCGCGCCGCTCATGCTGGAGCCGGGCGCGCCTGCGATGACCGGCAACACCGCCATCGATGGCTTTAACTGGATCAACTTCCGGCGCGGGCAACTGGGCCTGTCGGTGCTGACGCGCAACAGCCAGATCACGGCGGCGGCGCAGGGCCATTCCGACTACCAGCGCATCAACAACACCATCACCCACGAGCAGACGGTTGGCCTGCCCGGCTTCACCGGCGTGGGCCTGGTCAACCGCCTGAACGCCGCCGGCTACACGCTGACCGACCGCACCTATGCCGCCGGCGAAGTGATCTCGGCCACCAGCAACCCATCCGGCGTCTACCAGGCAGAACAGCTGATCGCCGCCATCTACCATCGCTTCGTCATCTTCGAGCCGGTGTTCCGCGAACTGGGCACCGGCGGCGCCACGGCCAACGGCGGCACCACCTATTTCACCGCCGACTTCGCCGTGCGCGACACCTTCAGCGGACTGGGCGCCGGGCGCTTCGTCACCTATCCGCGCAACCAGCAGACCAACGTGCCGGTCAACTTCTTCAGCGATACCGAATCGCCCGACCCGGTGCCCAACCAGAATGAAGTCGGCTACCCGATCAGCCTGCACGCGGACAGCTACGGCCGCGTGCCCGGCACCGTAGTGGTACAAAGCTTCACGGTCGCACCGCGCGGGGCTGCGGCGCTGAGTACGCGCTTACTCAGCTACGCCGCCGGGACCACCGGGACCACCAGCACGGCCGCCGCCATCGTGCCGCTGGCGCCGCTAAAAAGCGCCACCGCCTACGACGTCAACTTCACCGGCACCGTGGGCGGCGTGGCCGTCAACACCAGCTGGTCGTTCAGCACCCAATAAAAGAAAGCAAGTGATGTTGCATTTTTTTAACTGTGCAAACGACCGCGTCTGCTATCTTATGGGGTAATACCTTCAGCAGAGCCGCGCACGATGACCTCAACCAGCCAGCCCCTGACGCCGCCCGCAGCCGGCCATATCCTGCAAGTGGAAACCGGCTTGCAACAGCTGATGGGCGACCGCGACCTGTATCTGCAAATCCTGCGCCGCTTCCGCCACCGCTATCCGGACAGCGGCTGCGACACCCGCAAGGCGCTCAACAGCGGCGAACCCGGTCACGCACAACGCATCGTCCACACGCTCAAGGGCGCGGCCGGCATGATCGGCGCGCAACAGGTGTATCTGCTGGCGGCGCAGTTGGAAACGCTGTGCGCCGGCCCGGCCCAGGTGTGGTCGGCGCCGCTGGCGCAACTGGAGCAGGCGCTGCGCAGCCTGGTGACCGCGATCGACGAGGTGCTGGCCAGCGATCCGCAACAGATCCTGGCGGGCGAGCCGGTCGCCGCCGCTGTGGTGCCGGAGACGCGCATGCTGTTGCTGCATCTGGTGCGCCTGCTGGACGAAGGCGACGGCGCGGCCATCGACGTGCTGGAGCAGTCGGCGACGGTGCTGGCGGCGAGCCTGGGAGTGGAGGTATTTCAGGAAGTGACGGAAGCGGCGCACCAGTTCGATTTTGAAGCAGCGCAGGCCACCTTGCAGGCGGCAATGGCGGACTAGCGGGTATATTCCTTTTCTTCGTCGAAGGCGTCGGCACATTCCTTGTCGCAAAAACGACGCACATTATCGAGCGGCTTTTCGCAGTACCAGCAGGCTCCCTTGGGCGGCAACATCTGGCGCGTGCGCGCCGGTGGTGCGGACGTGGCGGAAGAAGGCGGCGGCATGCCGGCCCCGTCGTCCGGGACGCTCTCTTGTATCGGTTCCACGATCCCCTCCTTCCAGGCCAAGCTCAGGTAAGTTGCAAGATTACTTCAGCGGAATTGCCACAGATATGAGATTTCTCAACGGTTGCATGAAACCGCATATCCGTTTGCGACGATCAATAATAGCAGGTTACATGCGACGACCACATCTACCCCCAGCCCCAATATTTTCAATGAAAAATGGCGAGGCGATAGTACGGCAAGCCGCACGCCTGCCCGTATAATCGTGGCACGTTTATCATTCCTGTCAGGAAAGCACGCATGTCAGATTCATCGCTTAGCCCGCTCCTGTCCGCGCGCGTGCTCGGACTGGCCCAGCTGGGATTGATCGTCCTCGACATCAACCAGCACATCGTCATGTGGAACCAGTGGATGGCCAGCCGCTCGGGCAAATCGGCGCACCGCGTGCTGGGCCAGGACCTGTTCGACCTGTACGGCGAACTGCGCGGCCAGCGGCTGGAGCAGGCGGTACAGAGCGCAATGCAGAGCAACCTGCCGCAGCAATTATCGCCGGCGCTGAATCCGTCGCCGTTCCCGTTGTACCCGGCCGGCACCTGGGGCGGCGAACGGGTCGAACAGGCGGTGTCGGTAACGCCGTTCAACGAAGGCAAGGAACGCTACTGCCTCATCGAAGTCAGCGACATCAGCACCATCGTCGGCCGCGAGCGCCAGTTGCGCAGCCAGGCCGAACAGCTGCGCGCGCAATCGTATGTCGACGGTTTGACCGGCATCGCCAACCGCCGCCACTTCGACGTCGCGCTCGACCGCGAACTGCGGCGCGCGCAGCGCAACGACGGCCAGCTGTCGCTGCTGCTGATGGACATCGACTCGTTCAAGGCCTACAACGACCACTTCGGCCACCAGCAAGGCGATGCCTGCCTGACCTTGGTGGCGGAAGCGTTTGCCGCCACCCTGCAACGGCCAGCCGACCTGGCGGCGCGCTACGGCGGCGAAGAATTCGGCGCCGTGCTGCCGGACACCAGCAGCGAACAGGCGGCGCTGGTGGCGGAAACCATCCGCGCCAAGATCGCCTCGCTCAGCATTAACCACTCGCCGGCGGCCACCCGGCCGCACGTCACCATGAGCATCGGCGTGGCCACCTTCGACAAAGACAAACTGGCCGACGCCGCCGCCATGCTGGCCGCCGCCGACAGCTGTTTGTACGCGGCCAAGAAAGCCGGCCGCGATTGTGTCATCGTCTATCAACAACAACAGGAGAATGCAGCATGATGTTACGCAGTGCCCTTACCTTGGCGGCCGTGCTGGCCGCGCCGTATGCCCTCTCCGCACCGGCGGCCTGCACCGGCAAAGCCCCATCCGGCGACCTGACGGCGACCCGCATCGCCGCCGCCAATTCGACCCGCACTGAACCGGGCTTGTACGAAGGCCCCGTGTGGATCAAAGACGCGCTGTACTTCTCCGACTTCACGTTTGGCCCGGGCTTCCCGTCGCGCATCATGAAGCTGGATGCCAGCGGCAAAGTCAGCGTGGCAATCGAGGACAGCGGCAGCAACGGCCTGGCCACCGACGGTCACGGCAACATCATCGCCGCCACCCACAAGTGGAAATCGGTGTCGCTGTACACGCTGGACGGCAAGCGCAGCGACCTGGTCAGCAAGTTTGACGGCAACGTCTTCAACTCGCCGAACGACATGGCGATGGCGTCGGATGACACGCTCTACTTCAGCGATCCGGACTTCCAGCGCACCGCCGCGCCGGGCGGCCAGGACAAGACGCGCGTGTACCGCGTGGGCACCGACGGCAAGGTCACGGTGGTAGATGACACGCTGAAAAATCCGAACGGCGTATCGCTGTCGCCGAAAGAAGACGTGCTGTACGTGAACGGCATGGTGGGCGAACACGGCGTGCTACGCGCCTATCCGATCGTCAACGGCGTGCCGCAGGCCGGCAAGGATCTTGTCGAGCAACTGGGTATTCCGGACGGCATGGCGGTGGACTGCTACGGCAACATCTACGTCAGCGAGCACACCGACAAGCGGCTGCGCGTCTTCACGCCGGCGGGCAAACAGATCGCCACCATCAAGGTCGACGCCAACGTCACCAACGCCGCCTTCGGTGGCGCCGACGGCAAGACCCTCTACATCACCGGCGCCGGCGCGCTGTGGCAACTGAAACTGGACGTGACCGGTTCGCCATACTAAACCACTCCGGGGTCAGGTCCGGCACCTAGACACGAGCGCAACTGTAGCAGCCGCTAAAGTTGAGTTCGTGTCCGAATGCCGGACCTGACCCCGGGTTTATTTGCCGATACAGAAGCGGCTGAAGATGACGCCTAGCAGGTCGTCGGAGGAGAAGGCGCCGGTGATGCTCGACAGCTGAACTTGCGCCAGCCGCAGTTCTTCGGCGAACAGGTCCAGCGACTGGTCGTTCTGCGCGGCGTGCTCGCCGGCGCGGGCCAGGTGGGCGCCGGCATTTTTCAGGGCGATCAGGTGGCGTTCGCGCGCCAGGTACAGCGATTCGCCCGTCTGCTGCCAGCCGGCGATGCGCAGCAGTTCCTTGCGCAGCAAATCAATCCCGACGTGGTCGTGTGCCGACAGGTAGATGTGGGTGGCGTCTTCCATCACGTCCACCGCCGGCTTGTGGCCGGACAAATCAATCTTGTTCCAGATGCGCAGCACCGGCACGCCTTCCGGGAACGCGGCCATGATGTTTTCGTCGGCGCGCGACGGACCGTGGTCGGCGTCCAGCAGGTGCAGGATGACGTCAGCCTTGCCGATCTCGCCCCAGGTGCGTTCGATGCCGATGCGCTCCACCACGTCCACCGCTTCTTCCGGTGCGCGGATGCCGGCGGTGTCGATGATGTTCAGCGGGATGCCTTCGATCTGGATGGTTTCGGTCACCTTGTCGCGTGTGGTGCCGGCGATCGGCGTGACGATCGCCACGTCATTACCCGCCAACGCATTCAGCAGCGATGATTTGCCGACGTTGGGCTGGCCGACCAGCACCACGTTCAGCCCTTCGCGCAGCAGCGCGCCTTGCGCCGCCTGCTTGAACACTTGCTCCAACGCGGTAACGATGCTCTTCAGTTGCCCACGCGCGTCGGATTTCTCCAGGAAGTCGATTTCTTCTTCCGGGAAATCCAGCGTGGCTTCCACCAGCATGCGCAGGTTGGTGACGCTGCCGACCAGCGTATTCACAGTTTTCGAGAACGCACCCGACAGCGATTGCGACGCCGATTTGGCCGCCGCTTCGGTCGAGGCGTCGATCAGGTCGGCCACCGCTTCGGCTTGCGCCAGGTCGAGCTTGTCATTGAGGTAGGCGCGGCGGGTAAATTCGCCCGGCTCGGCCAGCCGCAGGCCGAGGTCTTCGCCGGCTTCCAGCACGCGCGCCAGCAGCATTTGCAGCACGATCGGGCCGCCGTGGCCTTGCAGTTCCAGCACGTCTTCCCCGGTGTACGAATTCGGTCCCTTGAACCAGATGGCGATGCCCTGGTCGATGATGCTGCCGTCGGCCTGCTTGAACGGGATGTAGGTGGCGTGGCGCGGCTTGAGCGCGTCGCCGCCGAACAGCGCGCCAATCAGCGCTTGCAGGTTTTTGCCGGAGGCGCGCACGACGCCGATGCCGCCGCGTCCTGGTGCAGTGGCGATGGCGGCGATAGGGGAAGAGTCGATGTTCATAAACGGATTGTAAGGTAAATAAAAAAAGCCCGCGATCAACACGGGCTTTTAGGCAACAGCTTGTGGCGCTTACGCCTTGGCAGGCGCCGGGGTACCGAATTTCTTGGAAATCACATACTGTTGAGCAATCGACAGCACGTTATTCACCACCCAGTACAGCACCAGGCCGGACGGGAAGAAGAAGAACATCACCGAGAACGCCAGCGGCATGAACAGCATCATCTTCGCTTGCATCGGATCAGCCGGCGCAGGGTTCAGCTTGGTCGTGATGAACATCGAAATCGCGTACAGCACCGGCAGGATCGCATACGGATCGTGCTGGGCCAGGTCGGTGATCCAGCCAATCCATGGCGCGCCGCGGATTTCCACCGCCGATTGCAGCACGTAGTACAGCGAAATGAACACCGGCATCTGCACCAGGATCGGCAGGCAGCCGCCCAGCGGATTGATCTTCTCGGCCTTGTACAGTTCCATCGTGGCCTGGTTCATCTTGGCCGGGTCGCCTTTGTAGCGCTCGCGGATGGCTTGCATCTTCGGCGTCACCAGCTTGACCTTGGCCATGCTGCGGTAACCGGCAGCCGACAGCGGGAAGAACAGCAGCTTGATCAGGATGGTGAACACAATAATGGTCCAGCCCCAGTTACCCAGCAGCGAGTGGATGTAGTTGATCACGGCGAACATCGGCTTGGCGATCATGGCCAGGAAGCCGTAGTCGCGCACCAGGATCAGGCCCGGCGCGGTCTCGTCCAGCAGCTTGGCTTCCTGCGGGCCGGAGAACAGCTTGGCGTCATTGCTGACAGTGGCGCCCGGTGCAATCGTGCCCAGCGGCTGCTTGACGGCGATGCCGTACACATTGCTGGCAATCTTCGAGGTCTCGATTTCATGCGTCAGCTTAGGCTGCGGAATGAAGGCCGAGACGAAGAAGTGCTGCGAAATCGCGATCCAGCCGTTGTCGGCCTTGACGGCGTGGTCCTGCACCATCGGTTTGCCGGTCTTGGCCGCTTCGGCCGCTTCTTTTTCCAGCGTGTCGAACTTCAGCTTCTCGTAGTGCTTTTCTTCGGTGTACAGCGTTGGACCGGTGTAGCTGCTGTTGAAGAACGAATCGCCGGCCGGCTTGTTGCCGTCATGCGCCAGTTGCAGGTACAGCGTCGGCGTGACCGGTGCGGCGCCGACGTTGGTCACGTCATGGCGTACATCGATGACGTAGTCGTTGCGCTTGAAGGTAAAGGTCTTGGTCAGCTTGACGCCGCCCTCTTCCGATTCCAGCACCAGTTGTACCTGGTTGCCATTGTCCAGCATGCGCGGACCTGGCTTGGCCACGAACGGGCTGGTATGGTTAGGCAGCGCGCCCGACGGACCGTACAAGCCGGTCTGGGCCAGATAGGTCTTGCCGATGCCGGCATCGACGTCGAACAGCACCACGTTCTTGGTGTTGTCGCCCGGCTCACACCATTTGAACAGGCCGCCGCAGCCGCCGAACCAGCCTGGATGGCCGTTTTCCTTGAACTTCAGCAGTTCCAGGCGCTTGATGACACCGCCCTGGGTGTCGATGTCGGCGCGGACCACGTCGGTAGTGATGGTGATGCGCTCGGCCTTGAACGGCGCCACATCAGTGGCGCCGGCAACTGCGGCGGCCGCTCCTGGCACGGCGGCGGCGGCGCTGGCGGAGGCGTCGGCTTTTTTCGCCTCAGCCACCTTGGCGGCCGGCGGCGCCGGTGCAAACATCGATGGATGGCCGGTCGAGACTTGCCAGTTGTTCCACAGAACAACCAGCGACACCGCGAACACGATCCACAGAATGGTACGTTTATTGATATCCATTAGGTATTTTCAGGAGTGGTTGCAACCGCAAGCGGTCGTTGAAGAATTCGATTTGCCGTCGGCCGGGGGCACAGGGTCAAGCCCGCCCTCGTGCCACGGATGGCAGCGGCAGACGCGCTTGACGGCCAGCCAACTGCCCTTGCCGGCGCCGTGCACTTGCAACGCTTCCAGCGCATAGTTCGAGCAGCTCGGATAAAACCGGCAGCTCGGCGTCATCATCGGGCTGATGGCCAGTTGATAAAAGCGCAAGAGGAAGCGAAGCACGGTTTTCATGGCGACCTAGGTGGAGGCGGCGGCGATGAAGGCAAGGCCGGTTTGCCGGACAGTTTGGCCTGGGCAGCGAACAGGCGCGTCAATTCCACCCGCAAGGCTGCTTTCAGCTTTGCAGTGGTGGCCGGTCCATCCTTGCTGTTGACCGGCTTGGCCAGGCGCACGACACAGTCGATCGCCGGCAGACCGGTCACGCGGAACAGTTCGCGGGTCACGCGCTTGATCGTGTTGCGGGTGGCGGCACGCGGCGCAAAGCGCTTGGCCACCACGACGCCCAGCCGCGCATGCGGCAATTGGTTGGGACAGGTGTACAGCACGAAGTGCGCGCTTTTTTGGCTAGGGCGCAAACGAAAAACGGATGAAAATTCATCCGTTTTAACGATACGCCGAGCGCGCGCGAAGTCGTGTGAACCTTCGCCTGTCAAGCCGCTGTTGATGCAGCTGTCCACGCGATCAGCTAACAAGCTAATGGCTTATACAGCCAGACGCTTGCGGCCTTTGGCGCGGCGTGCGTTCAGCACTTGGCGGCCACCACGGGTAGCCATGCGTGCGCGGAAACCGTGGGTACGCTTACGGCGTACAACGGAAGGTTGGTAAGTACGTTTCATGTTGGTCTCGCTTAAAGCAAAAAAAATGCAAAATCGGGTCAGACGGCCCGTCAGTTTTTGGTGCCAATGACACTTCGCGCACCTATGCCAACGCTATCCGGCACAAGCTGGGTCCATCTCATCGCCCGCTAAATCCTCGCTACTCCATATCGCTATCCATGTGAAGAAACAAGGAATACGGGCGGGGAACCCTGAATTATCAGCATTTCGTCCCCGCTTGTCAACAACTGACTGCCCCATCCAACCATCGCCGGCGGCCGGCGGCGGCGAAAAAATCCTGACGTGCCTGTGGATAACTTAGGCGAGCGAGAGTAGAATAGCGCGTTACGTGTGAAAAACTTCAAAGTTGCCCACACCCTTATACAGTAAGAACACAGATAGTAGATTCATGGAAAATTTTTGGCAGACCTGCTCCGCCCAGCTGGAGCTGGAGCTGACGCCGCAACAATTCAGCGCTTGGATTAAGCCGCTTATCCCCCTCGATTACGAGGCGGGCAAGCTGCGCGTGGCCGCGCCCAACCGATTCAAGCTGGACTGGGTCAAGACCCAGTTCGCCAGCCGCATCACGGCGCTTGCTTGCCAGTACTGGGAGCAGCCGACCGAAGTGCAGTTCGTGCTCGATCCGCGCCTGTCGGCGCCGAAAAAAGTCGCGACCACCGCACCGGTGCCGGATGTCAACGGCGGCGCGCCGAGCAACAACGCCCGCCTGGCGCTGACCGATCCGGCGCCGTCGGTGCCGGAAATGCCGGCCTCGGCCCAGCCGCGACGCGAACAAAGCCGCATCAACACCGACCTGACCTTCGACAGCTTCGTCACCGGTAAGGCCAACCAGCTGGCGCGCGCCGCCGCCATCCAGGTGGCGAATAACCCGGGCGTGTCGTACAACCCGCTGTTTTTCTACGGCGGCGTTGGCTTGGGTAAGACCCACTTGATCCATGCCATCGGCAACCAGGTGATGGCCGACCAGCCGGGCGCGCGCATCCGCTACATCCACGCCGAGCAGTACGTGCGCGACGTGGTGACCGCCTACCAGCGCAAGGGTTTCGACGACTTCAAGCATTACTACCACTCGCTGGACATGCTGCTGATCGATGATATTCAATTCTTCGGCGGCAAGAGTCGTACCCAGGAAGAATTCTTCTACGCGTTTGAAGCCCTGATCGCCGCCAAGAAACAGATCATCATCACCTCGGACACCTATCCGAAAGAGATCACCGGCATGGATGACCGCCTGATCTCGCGCTTCGATTCCGGCCTGACGGTCGCCATCGAGCCGCCGGAACTGGAAATGCGGGTGGCGATTCTGCTCAAGAAAGCCAAGCAGGAAGGCGTGACCTTCTCGGATGACGTCGCCTTCTTCGTGGCCAAGCACCTGCGCTCCAACGTGCGCGAGCTGGAAGGCGCGCTGCGCAAGATCCTGGCGTACTCGCGTTTCCACGGCAAGGACATCACGATCGACATCGTGAAAGAAGCGCTGAAAGACTTGCTGTCGGTGCAAAACCGCCAGATTTCGGTGGAAAACATCCAGAAGACCGTGGCCGACTTCTTCAACATCAAGGTGGCGGACATGTATTCCAAGCGCCGGCCGGCCAATATCGCCCGCCCGCGCCAGATCGCCATGTACCTGGCCAAGGAGCTGACGCAGAAATCGCTGCCGGAAATCGGCGAACTGTTCGGCGGCCGCGACCACACCACCGTGCTGCACGCGGTGCGCAAGATCGCCCTCGACCGCACCAAAAATCCGGAATGCAACCACGAATTGCACGTTCTGGAGCAAACACTCAAGGGCTAGCCGCAGACAGGCTTTGGCTTTATCATTTAGTCAAACCTGTCCGCCTGCTCACAAGGCAAAAGTATCAAAAAACATCATTAAATTTTTACTGAGGATAAGCTATGCAATTGGTCAAAACCACCCGTGATACGCTACTCCGGCCACTGCAGATCGTGAGTGGTATTGTCGAGCGTCGGCACACTATGCCGATTCTGGCCAATATCCTCATCCGCAAAGAGGGCGAGAGCGTATCCTTCCTGTCGACCGACACCGAAGTCCAGATCACCACCATCGCTGAAATCGGCTCCGGCGCCGACGTCACCGGCACCACCGTGGCCGCGCGCAAGCTGCTCGACATCCTGCGCGCGCTGCCGGAATCGGGCGACGTCACCATCACGCTGCAAAACAAGCGCTTGGCCGTGGCCTCGGGCAAATCGCGCTTCGCGCTGCAAACCCTGGCGGCGGAAGAATTCCCGACCGTGCAGCAGGCCGACAGCTACAGCGCCACCGTCACCCTGCCGCAGAAAACCCTGAAGCACCTGTTCAACATGGTGCACTTCTCGATGGCCCAGCAGGACATCCGCTACTACCTGAACGGCCTGCTGCTGGTTCTGGACGGCAACAACGTGATCGCCGTGGCCACCGACGGCCACCGCCTGGCGTTCTGCCAGGTGGAAACCGAGCAATCGTTCGCGCGCCAGGAAGTCATCATCCCGCGCAAGACCATCATCGAACTGCAGCGCCTGCTGGAAGAAAACGACGAGCCGGTGCAGTTGGACATCGCCGCCAACCAGGTCAAGCTGACCTTCGCCGACATCGAGCTGATCTCGAAACTGGTGGAAGGCAAGTTCCCCGACTACACGCGCGTGATTCCGAAGGGCTACAAAAACGAATTCACGATCGGCCGCGATGAATTGCTGCGTTCGCTGCAACGCGCCGCCATCATGACCAGCGACAAATTCAAGGGCGTGCGCTGCATCATCGCGCCGGGCGTCATGAAGATCAGCTCGACCAATGCCGACCAGGAAGAGGCCGTGGAAGAACTGGAAATCGACTACGGCGGCGACAGCGTCGACATCGGCTTCAACGTCACCTACCTGCTGGACGTGCTGAACAACCTGAAATGCGACCAGATCAACGTGGCGCTGGGCGATTCGAACTCGTCGGCCCTGATCTCGATCCCGGAAAATACCGACTTCAAGTACGTCGTCATGCCGATGCGCATTTAAGTTAGACCGTCTGAGCACCTTAGTAATCGATAACAGAGAAAGCAGCACATGTCCGAAGAGAATGCAGTCCCCGCGGTAAAGAATGATGAATACGGCGCCTCCTCGATCCAGATCCTGGAAGGTCTGGAAGCAGTCCGCAAACGTCCCGGCATGTACATCGGCGACACCTCGGACGGCACCGGTCTGCACCACCTGGTGTTCGAGGTGCTGGACAACTCGATCGATGAATCGCTGGCCGGCTATTGCACCGAGATCCACGTCACCATCCACTCCGACAACTCGATCTCGATCACCGACAACGGCCGCGGCATTCCCGTCGGCCTGAAGATGGACGACAAGCACGAGCCGAAGCGCTCGGCCGCTGAAATCGTGCTGACCGAACTGCACGCCGGCGGCAAGTTCGACCAGAACTCGTACAAAGTCTCCGGCGGCCTGCACGGCGTCGGCGTATCGTGCGTCAACGCCCTGTCCAAACTGCTGCGCGTGACCATCCGCCGCGACGGCAAAGTGCACGAAATGGAATTCGTGCGCGGCGTGGCGCAAGACCGCCAGCTGGAAACCCGCGACGGTGTGCTGGTCTCGCCGATCAAGGTCATCGGCGAAACCGACAAGCGCGGCACCGACGTCCACTTCTGGGCCGACGAAGAAATCTTCACCCACGTCGAATTCCACTACGAAATCCTGGCCAAGCGGATTCGCGAACTGTCGTTCCTGAATAACGGCGTCAACATCAAGCTGACCGACCAGCGCACCGGCAAGGAAGAACTGTTCGCGTTCGAAGGCGGCACCCGTGGCTTCGTCGAATACATCAACAAAGCCAAGACCGTGCTGCACCCGACCGTGTTCCAGGCCACCGGCGACCGCATGTCGGACCAGAACACCAACATCTCGGTCGACGTCTCGATGCAGTGGAACGACGCCTACAACGAACAGGTGCTGTGCTTCACCAACAACATCCCGCAGCGCGACGGCGGCACCCACCTGACCGGCCTGCGCGCGGCGATGACCCGCGTCATCAACAAATACATCGACGAGCACGACTTCGCCAAGAAGGCGAAAGTGGAAATCTCCGGCGACGACATGCGCGAAGGCCTGACCTGCGTGCTGTCGGTCAAAGTGCCTGAGCCGAAATTCTCGTCGCAGACCAAGGACAAGCTGGTGTCGTCCGAAGTGCGCGGCCCGGTCGAAGAGATCGTCGCCAAGACGCTGTCGGACTACCTGCAGGAAAAACCGAACGACGCCAAAATCATCTGCGGCAAGATCGTCGAAGCGGCGCGCGCGCGCGAAGCGGCCCGCAAGGCACGCGACCTTACCCGCCGCAAAGGCGTCATGGACGGCCTCGGCCTGTCGTCGAAACTGGCCGACTGCCAGGAACGCGACCCGGCGCTGTGCGAACTGTACATCGTCGAGGGTGACTCCGCAGGCGGCTCGGCCAAGCAAGGCCGCGACCGCAAGTTCCAGGCCATCCTGCCGCTGCGCGGTAAAGTGTTGAACGTGGAAAAGGCGCGCTTTGAAAAAATGCTGTCGTCGGAACAGATCACCACGCTGATCGCCACGCTCGGCACCTCGATCGGCCCGGACGAATTCAACGTCGAAAAACTGCGCTACCACCGCATCATCATCATGACCGATGCGGACGTCGACGGCGCCCACATCCGTACCCTGCTGCTGACGCTGTTCTACCGCCAGATGCCGGAACTGGTCGAACGCGGCCACATCTACATCGCCCAGCCGCCTCTGTACAAGGTCAAGGCCGGCCGCGACGAACGTTACCTGAAGGACGACGCGGAAGAAGCGACCTATATGATGAACGTGGCGCTGAACACCGCCGTGCTGACGCCGCGCGAAGGCGCCGAGCCGATCCAGGGCGAAGCGCTGGGCGAACTGGTACGCCAGTTCAACCTGGCCAACGTCATCATGACGCGCCTGACGCGCATGATCGACCGCGCCGCGCTGACCGCCATCATGACCGGCGTGACGCTGGACCTGGGCACGCAAGAGGCTGCCGAAGCCTCGGCGCGCGCGCTGGAAGAAAACATCAACGACATCGCCGTCAAAGTCTCGGTGCGTTCGGACGAACTGAACGAACAGCACCTGCTGTGGATCGAGCGCATGCACCACGGTAACGTCAAAGTCAGCTCGATCGACGCCGACTTCGTGCGCAGCGCCGACTACCGCGTGCTGGCCGAAGCCGCCGCCACCTTCACCGGCCTGCTGGGCGAAGGCGCCTACGTGCGCCGCGGCGAAGGCGAGCGCACCAAGGAATCGGCCGTGGTCGACTTCCACCAGGCAATGCAGTGGCTGCGTGATGAATCGGAACGCGTGGTATCGAAACAGCGCTACAAAGGGCTGGGCGAGATGAACCCGGAACAGCTGTGGGAAACCACCATGGACCCAACCGTGCGCCGCTTGCTGAAGGTGCAGATTGAGGATGCGATTGCTGCGGACCAGATCTTCACCACGCTGATGGGTGATGATGTGGAACCACGCCGTGCGTTTATTGAGAACAATGCGCTGCGCGCGGGGAACATTGACGTTTAAAGAAGTTGTAGCAGGAGCCATAACCTGAGATTTTGAGACGCATCCTTTGAGATTTTCATCCAGAGATGCGTTTCGATAGCTTGAGGCGGCACAGCCTACTAAGCTGAAATGGATGCCTGTATAATAAAGCTGTAGCCCATCGTGCCCCCTCTCCCGCCCCTGCTTATTGAAGGGACCTAAAGCCGGTGATGCCACTTTGGTATAGAGTCTAAAAGCCACCTTCGGGTGGCTTTTGACTTTCATGTGGTCCTATCATCCTTCGTTAGGTAAGCGTCTTGCTACTCGTCCTCCAGCTGAAAAATGGCGATAGCGAGCAGTTCCTTCTGATAGGTCCACTGCTTTATGAGGGCGTTGGCGAACATTGCTCCGATTGCCAAGCCTCCTATCGCCGCGCTCCCGATCAGATAGGTCTGCTGCATCCACTCCATGCCCGCCTTGGGAAAGTTGTTCCAAACCGTCCATGCGCCCGCGAGCATGGCGATCACAGCTACCTTGTCCGAGCCACCTACGCCGAATATAAGGCGGCTTTTCATGCGGTCGATACGGATGGACAGCCACTGCTCGGCCTGCTTCAGCGTCGCCAGCCCGAACTGGTGAAGGTCTTCCGCGTGAGCGAAATCGTGCGCCATTTCCAGCAGCCCCTGACGGAACATATGGGACTTGAAAAGCAGCAGGAAAATAGCGCTCGGGATCGTGTCGAGAATCATCCACGCGAGCGCTGCCGTCGACTGAATCACCGCAAGCGCCAAGGCGACCGTCAGCCATAGCTCGTTGCTGGAGTGCGACAGCCGAACCATCAACGCCAAGGCGCACAGCAGCAAGAACCCGCCACCGCCGATCCAGCGCAGGCCATTCGTTATCCTCGTGATTGCCTTCGCTAATGCGGTCTGCGTCGAAGCTCCGTCGATTTCCTTTTTTGCGTGCAGGCGCTCCAGCACAGCTTCAACTTCTTGCGACATATTGATGTACTCCGGGTCAAATGGGGAAATTCCCGGCAGCATTATCCCTGACGCCAAGCTGAATGATGGAGGGGCGCCGGCTAGTACTGTCATGCAGCATGGCTTCTATAGAAACTCCGCACCCCTCAAAAAAATCGCACAGCTCGCCTAAACCCGCATGATTAAAGGATTTGGCTGTGATTGACATACGGCCTTACACCGGTTCATTACCGGCTCGCTGCACAATGTAGCGCGGCGCCGGATTTGGCACTCGTTCGCGGGACTTTTGGCACAGTGAGAAGCTGAAAAATTGCGGGATATTTGGCGCTAGATGCCAGTTTTACCCCCTTAGCGCCTTGTTGTTCTGGCCGCTGAACTTCTCACAGAGATCGAATCCTTCAGCATCAAAACCTAACAATGCGACGTGGGCTATCCAGCTTCGGTTACTAAAGTAGTGAAGGTAATTCCGACGTATCTCCGACTCCAGTCGATCCAGCTGGATGGATTGTGAGTCAAAATGCCAAAGCGCCTCCGCTGAGAACCCGTTAGCCATAACTCCAAAGGTCGGCGAGAGGACACGTCCATTTACCTTCAGGTAATGGTTAATGTTTTTCTTTCGCAACGTTTTGATAGTGGCGGCATCGTGATTATCGACAGTCACTTCGCGAAAAACATCGTGAAGATAGGGCCAGTTTGAGTCAGCGATTTCGAGTAATTTAACGTCCTCGAAACTATCATCCTTCTTATGCGACTCAATCTGGATGAGGTGCGCAACGCCCTGATAGAAGCGGACGAACAAAAGGTAATCGGCGCGTTTCACTTTCCCTTTGGCGTCAAGCGTACAGATGCTGCTTAGGTGAAGGTGATGAATCCCCCAATATGTCAGCAGGTTGTCGCGCTGGCCGCCTAATTTCGCTAAGGTCGAAAGGTAAGGCGCAACCGTTGTGCCGGCTTTCAGCCGGGCAGTAATTTCATTGATGACACCTGAGAGCGCCGTGAACAGGGGGTTCGCGGCAAGTTGAGTGGAGATCGCGATCTTGTAAGGGACCGGCAAAACCATCCGCTCAGTGTGCGTGTGGAGCAAGTTATATCGCGTAACCGCGTCATGCGACGGGTTTGGTATGTACCCTAAGCCAAGGAGGCCGTTCGTAGTCAGCTGGTTAAAATCGGCCTTCAAGTCCATTAAAATCAGCATCGCATTCCCTTAGCGCCTCCAGATGCCAGCCATTCTATCCGAGTGGCTTGATCAGCCAAATCTGAACGCACTGGGTTTTCTTCGTTTACAGACCTTGGCGAGATCCTGTCGGCTGAGGGCCCACCGGTTAAACCGTCGCCAGATTAGCTTGTATCGCTCTCAGCACTTGGTATGGAATGGCTTAGTGTGCCGGATGACTGTATCCCCTCGATCAGCTCAGTTTTTGAATCCATACCCAATCGAGGGGTGGCACGTCCTTTAATTAGCAATCAGCCTTGCGCCAATGCGCTGGATTTGGGCGGTCTTGCCGGTGGCGCTCGCGTGCCACATGCACAGTGTATCCCTTCTGGCAAGCCCATTTCTCTGCTTCCAATTGGGTATTAGTTTTATGGACCTCAGCTTCGTTTACGATGACGACATGATGAGTCACACCATGCGTCTGATCATTGGATTTTGGGCGATATTCCACATAAGCATTTGTCATACATACCTCCGGTGAGATGAGCTGGACAGAAACATTTCGTTGTTTTAACTGCTGGAAAATATTACCGTAAGTTACACCCCACCATTCTCTCCAATTGCAACAAACTAGCCAACGGAGTGGTAAGTTTTACAGTCCTCCACGAGAAGGTGTTGATGTACCATTTCCACATGACAACTAACATGTGAGGATATATGACCTTCCCGATCAAAAGCGCGTTTGGCCCAGGTCTCAAGGGCCTTTTCGTCGATCCATTGCATTGCTGCTCCCTCTTGCCTTATGGCGCGCAGCGCCTACATCATTTATTGATAGAGGCGCGTTGAGCACTCTGAACATAGGCCAGTGTCTGCCGTATTGCGTGCCAAGTTTGATCGTCCGACAACAGCTTGAAACGGACCAGAAAATCCTCACTGAACGAGCTTTCCTGACCTAACTTGATTAATGCGGCTAAGGATAGCATGTTGCCAATGTGGAAAATACGCAAAATCTCACGCGCCTGATGGTGATCGCACTAATGGCATAGTTACGATCAACTAGACGGAAAAATCAATTTGATTAATTATGATTAAAGCGATTGACACATTTTTTCTACCATGGGACGTTCATCGGGTGTCTGTCGCTCTCATTAAAGGGGAGTCCGGTTGTGGTATCGGCAAAGGAGGAAGGGGCGACTTGCCATCCCATTTTCCACCGAGCGGTGGCAATGGAATTGGCGGAAGCGCCATGGGCACGACTGGCTTGGCTGGCGATGTAGGATGCTCATGTAATAGGCGCAGTTGGTCTGCGGTTAGCGAAATGGCCTGGGGAGGATTTTTTGGAGGCGGTTCATTCTCATGCACGAGATGGCGTTGCCGGTCAATGGCCGAGGCACGGGCCTGCATCGCGGTGTCGAGTATAGGTGCACTCAGTTCCAGGCTTACGCTTGCATCTTCCCATTTTGCCTTGATCTGATACGGCCCATAAAGCCTGTCGTCGCTCCCCTCTAGATTGATGCCAAGAATGGTCAAGGCATTTCGCCCGCTACTGTCATCAAGTACACGAACGAGTGCCCCGTTTTCGGGTAGAAAATGTAATAGCTTCGCATTATCCCGTTCGCCGTCGACAAGGGAACTGCTTGCGCTTCCTGGGTTGAAACTGTATGTCAAAGAGTTTTCTTCTACCTCTCTTGCGATAGGCGTGGACAAGGTGAAGGTGGTACCCATAACACAAGCAACACTGACATGGACGTCTAAGAACGCAACCTTACCTGCTTGTTGCCCGATGTCGTAGAGCAGGTCAACGATTCTGGGGTTCTCCTCCGGATCATCCTGCGGGCAGAAAGTATACGAACCACTGATGACGGGCATCGCTGCATCGGTCGCCTTTCTAAAGGACGGCAGTATGTCGTCGAACCATTCATGGAGCTGATCGGAGAACGAATGCAAGCCGCCGACGATGGTAATAACGAGGCCGATGACGCCTGCGTAGACATACGGAGGCCAGTTTGGAAGACGTGAGCCCCAGCTTGGCAGCTCTTCTTTCTTCTCCCGCGAAGCTTCCGCAACTCGCTTGGCCGCATCTACCTTTGCCTCCGACTGGAAATGGTCGCGTTTAATCAAGCGATCTATGCGCCGTTTCTCAGCTGACGTGCCGCCATCAAGGACGCTTGAAACACGCGCATAACAAGTGAAGTCAGCAATGGCGCGTTTTAGCACATCCTTGGTGATATCGAGCGGATCATCGAAGACACCCCAAACGATGAGTTTTTCCTTTCGTCGACTAAGTTCTGATTGATACGGATAAAGGAATATGGCCACGGCGCCAGTCGCCCCCTGTGAGAGCACGAGCGCTGCGCCGTGCTCGTGCGCAACTTCTGCGCTACCAGGAATGGGGCCAGCTGGATGCTGCCCAAAGAACAGCTGAATCGACCGGTGCGACTTATCTTGACGGACGTAGAGCATCTCATAATGGCCGTCCTGCTTGGCTTGTTCCACTACCGCCTGGAGCTGGAGTTCAACAAACTCGACTACGACGGTCTGCCAATTGATCAATCTATATCGGCGTAGATCGGCCGTTCGTCGCGGAAAAAGCTGCACAAATGCCTCGCAGTTTTATTGATGTTGGTTGAAATAGAGGCGAGAGCGCAGGGCGCGGTGCGCGAGGTTCTGTGTCCTCCGAGTAAATGACAGGCGACCCAAATGACTTCGGCGCAGTGCAGCTTTGCGAAAAGACCTGCCTGCTGTTGTCGGGTTGGATCTATGCGATCTTACCGGAGCGTGGCCGGCAGCTCCCAGGATTTAGTAAGGTCTAGCACATTCTGCGACAGTATCTTTTTTCTGCAGCCTAGCACTACTGCTGCTCTAGCGTTCTCGCTGCCTTCGCCTGACATGCTTAGCGTGAGCGAACCGCCGTCCCGCATCAATTTAGCGTCAATCGAAGTTCCTGAAGTTGGCCTAGACCAGGCTATCGCGTTGAGCTCTTCGTCATCATCGCATTTCGGCACCTGAACTCGTGCACCATTTGGCGCGAGAAGGATCGCATCAAGTCGGGTGTTGGGGTCGCGGTACATCATGCCAGTCGACCAATTATCGTATTCAGCACTGGCAGACACATAGCCCTCGTGTACGCCTTTGTTTTTCCCGATTGCGAACCCGGCAGTTAAACTGACGCTCGCTACGGCCAGGATTCCAAGCAACGCTTTCATGTAGATCTCCAATTTGATGTTGGCTCAACTCTAACAAAAACATTTCCATAAAACAATGTCTTGCCTAGGGCATAGCGCATCATCTGGCGATAATGCCGGCATCCTCACCAAGGATTTACCGTCCAGGTCAGCAGAAAGCTGAATGGCACTCAAGCACGGTAGCTCAGCGAAATTAGATAAGGTTGGCGTTGAACGGCGTGGTCAACAGGCGCTGCAGGCCTAGAAAGTCCTCTCCCATCCACTGTACTGGTGAAGACCATAGGTTAGCCTCACTTCTCCCCATGTAGAGCGTGTAGCTGCTATCAACACACACAAGTCGGTGCAAATCCTGCAACGCTATATCCATCTTCACGCTGAAGAACCCATCGCGAAACCGGACAAGTTGGCGCAATTAAATTATCCAAGAAAAGGGGAAAGGCTGAACTCGCCGGCAGCGAGTGCATCGAAATGATTCACTCAGCAGTAACCGCGCGGCATTATGTCGAGTAGACTTTAAAGGCGTATGACAGGTTGGACATTTTATGCGAGTACCAAGAGCATTGCTCATGCCTTTGGCGAGAGCATCAAAGTAACTTTCCGATTTCAATAGCCCGTGGCCATGTATAGATCGAAATACGAAAGCTTTTTTTCCACCCTGATCCATGGGCTTTATTCGTTCATACAAGGCCAAAATCAGATGGGCCATGTACAACAACATCGTGGGTAACGAGGTGTATAACAACGAATAAACGTCATCGTCTGCGGGATCTTTGAATATAAAATTAAAATTTTCAGGCGAAGTTCTAATTTCAATTCGGTCGGTGGTAACCAGATGCACGGCATGCTGGAAAAAACCGTAGAGTCCATAGCTATTGCTAGGCTCGAAAACAATTGAGTGGATCTCATCAGCGGTTACGACGTCTACAAGTTCTGTTTCGCTGATCGCTTTAGCAAGTATCTCCTTGCGGCGATTCCCCATAATCTTCTGCGTAATCTTTGTTGGATCACCTGAAGAAAACGCGTTGTAAAACCCATCCTCGTCAGCGACCATCCATGAGAGATACATCAAGTTATCAATCAACGGCTTGCGCAGAAGATTGAAGGCAGGAACAATCTTTCGCTTCTCGAAACAGCGAAGAGATTCATAGATGTGGTGACCGCAGTCCGCGACCATAGCCATGGTTATAGTGTTGAGCACGACTCTACGGGCTTGATGATGTAGCCCCAACTCTCTCAACGCGGTCACAGCATCGCGATTCTTAGCGAGAGTTGTGAACCTCTTACTTTGGGCTTTGTTCTCAAACTCAAACGAAACGATGTGCGCTTCAGCTGCCTCGTATTCAGCAAGCATCCTGACAAACTCGTCATGGACGAAGAAGCAATACTCGTGCGCTAGGCGCACTTCTTTCGGCAAATAATAAAGCCGCTTGGCAGGAATCAAAATGCCCATTTCCGAGCCGTCCTTGTAAATTTACTGTCGAGACCATACAAACTTCAACTACTCGGCGATAAGGTTTGTCAGTGCTTCACATACGCCGGCAGGACTTCAGCCGGTATCTATGGGGTGGTACGATATGGTTTTGCAATGCTAACAAAAACCAATAAATTATAGGAGAGTCTGATGGATGGATCGAACTGCCCACTCGAGGAAGGTGACCGAATTGATCACAAGCTCTTCGGATTAGGAACTGTTGTGGGCGCCCCCGTTGCAATGCAGGGATCAGCAACTGTCTTATCAGGTGAGGTAAATTGCTGACCAAGTTGTGTTGTTTTTCAAAATAGCGTTCAGAGTCACCAGAAGCTTGCGCATGCAGGCGACGAGAGCGACTTTCTTCAATTTTCCGCCCTCAAGCAGTTTTTGATAAAACTGCTTGATGACGGGGTTGTGTCTTGTCGCCACCAGTGTCGCCATGTAAAGCGTGGCGCGGACGCTGGCCCTCCCGCCCCATATCCGTCGTTTCCCTCTGAACTTTCCGCTATCTCGATTGAACGGGCACACACCTACTAAAGCGCAAATCGCCCTTCGGTCAAGGGTGCCCAATTCAGGAAGCTCGGCCAGCAGGGTGACCATCGTGACCGGACCAATGCCAGGCACGCAAGCCAGCAGATCGGCCTTGGCCTGCCAGACAGGGCTCGATTTGATCGCAGTATCCAAATCCGTATCTGCTCCCTTGATCCGCTGCCTGAGCCACTGTACGTGCTGATCGATTTCTTTCGCAATACGCGCTGGTGCCATCAACTTTCTATTTTGCTCGGCAGTGACCATGTCCACCAGTTGCCGCCGCCGCGTCAGAACGGCTTCAAGCTCGCGCGTTTCTTCGCTTTTGAAGGGCCGCAGCTGTGGACTGACCGCTTGCGCGAAACGTGCCAACATCAACGCATCAACCTGATCCGTTTTGGCCAACAAGCCGATCGCTTTGGCGAAATCACGCGCTTGACGGGGATTAACCACCACCACCGGCAACTGCGCGCTGACCATGGCTCCCACCGCTGCCGTTTCGAATCCGCCTGTCGCCTCAAGTACCACCAGGCTAGGTGACAGCTGACCGATTGCGTCAATGAGCTTTGGGTATCCCGCCTCGTCGTTTGAAAACTGCGCTGAAAACACCCCCCCATCGCAAGCTACGTCCAACGTTTTCTTGCTCACATCAATACCAATGAATACCTTCTTCAACTGCTTATCCATGATTCATCTCCCATTCTTACCGATACGGGCTCAGACCCTGACAACTGTTCGGGATTGATAGAATCGGGCATGTCGTCATAGGCTGACCCTCGGGATTCGCTCCCACAGACCCTTCAGACTGGCATGCCCTAAATCACAATGTACACAATTTTAAAGATATAAGACCTTCGGAGTGCTAGTAGCGTCAGCGACTCCGGTTGGAGCGTTCCGGTTAAATGGGATGACCCGACGCGCACCGCCCGAATCGTAATGCATAAAATGCTACGTAAAGTGTCGTCTCCAGACTCCAGACCCTTCGCTCACTGGGATCGACAGTGGCAGCCTTTACTGCAGGCTTGGCATGCCGCTCGACGAGATGTTGAACAACTTTCCTCAAGCTTCCGCCCAGCTCCCGATTTTCATGCCCTGAAACAAATGCAGGAAATTGAGCAAAAAGCATTCGAAGCAATGCAGCGTTTTTGGAATGCAGAGCAATTCGGCGAGCATCCCTAGACTCGCTTCAAGCGTCAGCTGATGCCGTATTCTTCCTTTGACGGATGTCGACGCGGCACTCAAGCAAATCGTACCAGCGCCGAGAGACGCTTCTTGAAAGACTCCAGATCGCGGCGCAGCCACACCGACCGGACGCCGGATGGAGAAATGAATATGCCGCGCTTGCGCGGCTCGTTGGAGGCACGGACTGCCCGAAGGCCGGCTGCTCCAGGCAAAACTCTACAACGGCGCTCTCCGTGGCTTCTTCCACGCGATTCTTTAGGTTGGGTTTCTTGCGATTTGCATCAATCAGAGCATCGACGCCGCCGGCTTCTACGGCTAATTGATAGCGATAAAACGTGTCTCGCGAAAATCCCATCACCTTGCAGGCACGGGACACATCACCCAGTTCGGTTGCTAAATTTAGCAAGCCGACTTTATGTTTGATGACACTTTGAGAAACACTGCTCATGGAGTTACTCCTTGGCGCTTTCGCGCTGGTTTAATAAAGATTCGCACCTCTATCAAACCGGGTACAAGTCCAGTACGACTGCGGCAAACAACTAACGTTCAGTAGGAGGGACTATTGTAGCCTTCAAGAAAGACTATTCCTACGTGGAGTCTCAACTATCCACATAGCAATAATTTGCAACACTGGCACGGAGCCGCCAGACGTCGTTAAGGCGCAGCATTGTGACATCTACCGATCACGTCATCCTTCTCCCGGCTCGGGCGCATAACTTCGGCCTATTTTTTATTTTGTAAGCTATTGTTTTTAAAAGAAATATTTAATTTTCTTGGCATTTAATAAAATTTAACATTTCTTCTATCTATTTGATTTTAAACGGAAATTTAAATTTATTTTGGAAATCAGTTACGTCGTATAATTGAACAAGTGGCATCCGCCACAGCTCACGAGGAAAATCATGCAGACATCTACATCTCCAGAGGTCCAGTCCAACGTCCGCGTAGGACAAGCCAACCTTGCGGTTGACCTCTCGCTCATCGCAAACCCTACTTTGGTGCGCTTGCTCGCAGAAGTTAAGAATGACGAAGGCAACACCATGGGTTCGTATGACCGCGCCCACAATCGCCACAATCGCTCATAAAGTCTTGTGGAAGTTGACACCGTCTTAGTAAAGGTAGCAAGTCGCTGCAATATCAATTGCAGCTACTGCTACGTTTACAACATGGGAGATGACGGCTGGAAAGATATGCCAGCCCTCATGTCCCAAGAAACGATAGAAGCATTGTCATCTGCACTAAAGACACTTTGCTCCGATCAGTCAACCCCGTTTGCCACCGTTCTGCACGGCGGAGAACCGCTCATGATGGGGGCTAGGCGACTGGCATACCTCTTATCAAAACTGCGCGGTGTGCTGCCTTTGACACATCCACTGTGCATTCAGACCAATGGCACTCTGATCACCGACGAAATCCTGGACACGTGTGCGGCCCATCATGTAGCGATATCCATCAGCATTGACGGCCCCAAGCCGGTTAACGATAAATTCCGCATTGGCCACAAAGGCGAAAGTACCTTCGAAAAGTTGGTAGCTGGTATTGATAGGCTTCGTAACCATCCTAAAGCTACACAACTCTATTCTGGCCTGCTTGCCGTTATTGATCCGCTTTCAGATCCTGCAGAGGTCTATTGGTTTTTAAAAAAACTCGGAGCACCATCGGTCGACTTTCTTCATAGAGACGGCAATCATAGCAATTTGCCGTTTGGGAAAGAATCTTTTGAATCAGTGGAGTATGGAACATGGCTCTCGGAGCTTTTTGATACCTATTTATCCGATACCTCGCCAATTAAGATCCGTTTTCTTGATGACCTAATGAAGATTTCAATGGGAGGACGAGGTGTCAAAGAAGGTATCGGTCAAAAGAGCTATGGCATCCTGATTGTCGAAACTGATGGGGCATTGACCAAGAATGACACGTTGAAAAGCTCATTTGATGGAGCTGATAAGTTTGAGACTCATTGGAACGTGCGCAATGATCAATTGTCAAAAATTGTTAAAACCGAAGAATTTTCAAAATACCATCGGCTACAGGTTCCTAGTGCAATTCAGTGTAAGACTTGTCCTCAACTAGCATCATGCGGCGGTGGCATGCCTCTTCATAGATGGCATGATAAGAATGGTTATGATAATCCTTCCGTATATTGCAACGATCAAAAATATCTTATTCAGAAAATCAACACTCGTCTTAAAGAAGAAGGAGTAATTTCTTGAGTCTCAACTTCTTCGACTCTTTGCAAAATTTCGAAACTCCATTTCCTCATGCCGTTTCGCCGAAAGCACTTAACCCAGACGACGCAGAGAAAATATTGCACTGGTTTGAAACAAGTGCACCCTGGAAACTTGTAGAGGAATCTTTCTATGAGCAGTACGAGTTCAGTCTCAAAGATGTGACTGCTCCTTTTGATATTGCTCCATTACTATCTAAAGAGTCACTCCAGCACCTCACTCTGTTAGTTGAAAAATGGTTCTGTGCTTCACTATCAGACAAGGTTGATGTCACAGCTCATAAACTTGTTCCGGGTCAAACAATACGAATACATAACGATTTCATTCCTGGACAAGAAACTCATCGAGTTCTTATTCAATTCAATCGTGGTTGGAAAGATGAAAATGGTGGGATGTTAATGCTATTTGGCAGCATGAATCCTACTGACATAAAAAAAGTATACCGGCCAGCCCACAATAGTGGCGTGGCTTTCGAAATCTCAAAAAAATCTCTCCATGCGGTTTCAACCATACACGACGGTGAACGTTTTACATTAGTTTTCTCGTTTTTCGAAAAATAAAATGCTTTTTAAAAAAAATGATTTCGAATTTTACGCTTTACCACCTTGGTGGCCGGGTATAGCCGAGAAATTAGCCAACGATAAATGGGAGTTTCTGTGTAGCCTTGGTATAACAGAAAAAAATTACTCAACTGATTTTTTTCTAAAAGCGCTAGATTATTCAAATAAAGAAACCAGTCATATTAGTGCGCCACTTGACGACGGCGCCCCATGTGTCACGAAAATGGAATTTCTCGCTGATAATTCGAAGAGAAAACTGTCGGAAAATGGTTTGGAATTCTATACTAATGAAGATTTTTTACGCCTTAAACTAGAAGAAGTGATATTTTTAGCATTCGAGAAAATACGGATAATTCCGAGCTTGTATGAAAGTACGAAGCTGCTCGCAAAAAATATTGTTCTTTTAAAACCTCAAGATAATTTTTCTGATACTAGTTACAGCTCCCCCAAGATACCCTTTACTATATTTATATCCATTCCTCGTGATAGAGTTGAAAATATTGAAATACGGGTTGCAGAGTCTATCATCCATGAATGCATGCATCTCCAACTGACCTTGTTAGAAGAGCGTATGCCTTTAATTATCGGTGATACGGAACGATATTTTTCACCGTGGAAGGGAGAGCGGCGTAATTCTTCCGGCATACTTCATGCCTTGTATGTATTTTCGGTAATTTTACATTGGATAAAAGCGTTTCCATCACAGGACAGAGATATTGAATATATAAACCGTCGAGTAAAGCAGATATTATTAGAAGTGTCTCAAATTGAAGAAATAAAATACTCTAACGATTTGACTCCACTAGCACAAATGATAGCTCGATATCTTCTTGACTACCTCCCGACCGATGGTGCAATCTGATAGTTAACATTGGAGTATGCTACCTCACAAGCACCTTCCCAACCTCGGGTTGTTAGCGCATGTCTCAGCGCCATAGCTACTGACGTTTTATTCTCAACAGTAGGCCCAATAATTATTTTAGAGCTAGGCGTGGAAAAAAATAATGTCTGAGTTTCCATATACAATCTGGTGGGAAAGCGACTGCTGTCTCGCTTAACTTCAGGGCTATTTAATTTTTGCGCTTTTACAAATCGAACTTCCCTTTCTGTTTTGTAATCTTCGCTCTTGTAGAGGAACAGTAACTCATTTGCAATGGTTCTCACTAATTTAAATATTTTTTCCTTCTTTTCTGTAGGGACGTTACTCAATGTTTTCTTAATTATTTCAAGCTGTGGTGATAGCGACTCAAGAACATTTTTTGCATCTTGGTCACTATATAGCACTTTATATAGTGTAGGCATAACGCTAAGCTTTCTCTTGTTTGCCCAAGTTTCCATTAATGAATGGTCCGAGTTTTTTGGGAAAACGGAAAAAGGCGTGACTATAGCAAAACCTTTTCCATTATCAGTATAGGCCCGCCATAGGTCGAGTTGATCTGGGGCAAGTGAAAAAGAACCTATATAAACAAAATGCTCTTCAGTAAGAATGTCATCTTTATAAAAAGTTGCTGGGCCAAATTCTTTTAATGGATTGTTAGAATCCAAGTCCAAATATAGTCGGCGTCCCTCTTTCGGGTCATTGAAATAAGCGAAATTATACATTCGCATTAAGTTTTTACTCTCTTCCGTGGATGGATCTAACATGCCTTCAAGTGCAGCATTGCCTGTATAATGAGCAATGCCATCTTTTGCATCTTCCTCGCTTACGGAGTGGTTTATTTCGCGGTACTCATATACTTGTCGCCGAAACTCTACTAATGCATCTTGGATTGCATTTGCTTTCTTTGACGAAAAATCGCACTCACGAATTTGTAGTCGATAAAAAGCTTCATCTGAACCAGCGTCTGCCGCATCCTGCAATTGTGCAGCATATGTAGGTGACGATTTATTTGCCAACTCATACATTGCGTTTGGATGGCGAACTTTTTTAGCAAGTTTCAAGGTATCTAGATATTGAACCTTATCCACCTTGGCACCTATGCCATCCCTGAATGCTTCGGCTAGCTCAAAAACCACATTTGCGAATTCAGGAAATGATCTTGCTGAATTTGAATACTCTACGTCGATGATATGAACAATCTTTTTCAGCCAATTAAATCTTGGCTTGCTTCCTTTTCGAAGAGTATTTTTATATTGTAAAATAATGAAAAGAAGGTCTTCTGGAACGTTAGATTCTTCTTCAAGAATTTGATTGGATGTAGTGTCAGATGCGGCGGCCTCCGCATCCGAAAAGACCTGTAGAGCAGCAGAAGCTGCTTCCCTCAAAATATTGTTTGCGTCTTTTAATGGCCGCTGATTTGTTTTGTAGGCATCAGAGAGAGCCTTTAAGGCACGAGGAAGATCTTCTGATGCACCATCGCGTTTTTTTGTATCAGCAAGTTCAGCACGGGCGGCACTTTCTGCACGCTCAGCCCATTTCAATTGAAGCTTAATATCGCGTGAAGTATGACGGCCCGTCGCATAGTCCCTGGAGAGGTCGATCATAGCGACCGCTCCCTGAGCTTCGGCCATCAACCTCGTCCAATGGCTAGCTTTACCGGCATCTGGCTTTCCGTATTTCGGCTTTTGATAGCTTTCTGACAATACTCGCATGGCTTCCCGCCCGTCGGGTGCAGACGCAGCTTTTTCCATCCAATCTCTAAAATCTTTAATGTTGGGCAGCGTCCCGCTACCATCTCGGTATGCGATCGCCAGTTCAAAGTACGCCCAAACATATTTTTGATCAGCTGCTTTTTTTAACCATTCAAACGCCATTATTGCATTGGGTTCTGTTCCGAATCCTTGCTTATATGCATTAATTACCCATTCCATTGCTTCAGGAAGTCCGTAAATGGCGGCTTCTCGCGCCCAGTTAAATTGTTGAATTGAGTCGCCTGCACGCTCGCGAAGGCCGTGTTCGTAAAATTGCCTATGTTTCTTTGTTGAAATTTTCTCGATCAAGTAGGAAAAGCTTTCCATTGTCATAGCATCTTTCTAGAGCGGCACCGCAGGCAGGTGAGACGGGCTGGCCACTGGTTGCAGGTAGTAATGGCTATCCTGACATGAAAATATTTTTATGGCAACTTGAATCGCCCTGCTGTTAGTAGGCTGGCCAGGAGCTAACGAACTCTAACAACGCTCAGAGGTGCAATGGTGTCTCGGCAGTTCTGTGATGATCTGAGTGCAGCATCCCTAGGCGCAGTTTCAAAGTCCTGGTGAATTCTTTCCAGGCGTTCGACGCTCGATACGGGCACGAAAAATGGCCGTTACCTCGCGGTGAATCAGCGGTATTATTGGCTGGGTCAATTAGAAATTATTGGGCAAGCATATGAACTGCTTTACGTCTACCTATCATCCATCACCTGACAAAGGTAACCCTCTTCGTGTCGCAAAGACGGCAGACCAGATGTCCGAAGCGCTGCGCGATTTCCCTAGCGTGCTGCATACTCTTTGAATCAGGTCGACGCGGCCGCCGAATTTTCGGCGTCGCCTGAGCAAGCCGTCAACTTCGAAATTCCCGTTTTCGTCACTACGATACTGAACGAGGCCGAGCTTTATGAACATACCAAAAAGGCAATGAACTACCTTGACCTTTATGGCACTCCGTTTAAGAAGTTAAGCTAGCGCGGACGCCCGAAGAAGCATAGGAATGCTATTTTGAAAATCAATCAAGACTATCTGAAAGCCCTGCCAGGAGTGCGTGGAAATAATGCAGAAACAAGGATCTAAAGCAAAAAATGCCATCAATCGCATTGCCGCCATGGGGACACGAAATCCACACATTACGTTGTCCGGCTGCCTATTCAGTGCTGGCGGCATCCTACTTATAACGAACGTTGTACCGACAGTCGCTGGCGCCTTGTTCGGTGCCGCAGCGTCGTTGCTGGGCGCGGGCATCACCGAATTTAACAAGAAGAAAGCAGATGCGTCAGACAAAGTTCGCCGGGAGGCTGATGCGCGTCGTTACTTAGCAGCTGAGCTAAATAGAGCAGTCGAACGAATGCTTTTTATACATCAAAGGGCGTGTGCAAACTTCATTTGCGCGTCTACTCAAAGTGATATGCCTAACGACAAACAAGAGGACTTTATCCCACATATGCCGACACTGTATCCGGACTCGCCACAGTTTCGCGATCTCTCCGGTGACGATGCGATCGCGTTGATTGTGTTTTATGACGCACTTCAGGCACTGGAGCGAAGCGTCGAAGATTGGTGGCAGCGAGAAGGTCAATTGCCAGTGAATATTTTCAATGCATTCCTAGGACTTGCCACTGATGGTCTGCTTCATGCAAAAGAAGCCCTTGTTCGATTTGAGTTGGACCGACTATATCCGCCACGCTACCAGGCTTGGAAGCCTTTGTCGGAGCGCGTAGAGTCCGCGCTGATGGGTTCAACGCGCGCAATGGAGGCGCATTTGAAACGACACGAAACTCCAAAAGCAGCCTAAATATCCCCCCGGCCATGCAACCTACCTGCAGATTAACGCCCATTGCGGCGACGCCTACGATCACACATTAGGACCTGAATCCTACCACTCCATCGCACTAGCAATGCGAATTGCTGGCGAGTTTTGAATGTGGGTCGGTGCCGGATGACCGAGCGCAATAGGACGCACATAGTCCCCCTCCGCTTCCCCTTAGAGTCATCGCTGCAGCGCCGGCTGGGCAACGCGGATTTAAACGTCATCTAAGCATTCTGGCTTTTGAGCGGTTTCATGCACGCATGTCTGGAAGTGGGAGCTAAGCTAATTGTTTTTATGTGTAGTAATTCCGATCTGATCTGACAGTAAGGCCTTGCCAAAGGGTGGGGTTACCCGGTTTGAATTTGCGAGTTGCTTACTAGTGATCATCCGATATCGACGACAAAGCTCGGATTGAAGCTTTCGTTTTCTGGGCCTCCGTCCTTAGTCATGTATCCGAAAGGATTGCACACCACACGGCATTGGCCAATCTTATAGTCAAAAGATTCGTGCATATGTCCATGCACCCATAGAGTCGCCTTCGAGGCTACATCGTCCAAGTTCGATGCGTACGAAGACGAAGTTAGATCGTTCGCGTACTGGCTTGGTACCGATTGCATAGAAGGTGCCATGTGGGTGACCACCACGGTTGGGCCGGCATGCGATTCGGCGAGCCTTTCAGCGAGCCAGCCTTTGTGCTTTTCATGAAAATACGCCGTATCCCTCGCTCGAAGCTTGCCATACCCTTTGCTGGCAAGTCTGATGCGCCGGTAGTCCGTCATCACTTCTTCCGACTTTGTCATGGCAAAGTATCGCTGGTCATCGCCGAATAATTTGAAGTCGGTCCATAAGGCGGCCCCCAGAAATCGTACGTTGCCGACGACATGCTCATCGCAATCGAGAAACTTAACATTGTCGGTTGCGGCGCCAGCTTCCCTGATCTTTTCAATTTCGTTATCGAGGTTATGGCCGTAACCTTCATGATTGCCATGTACGTAGATGACAGGCGTGCCATGAAACGCCTCGGCGGCCCATTGTACGGCCCGTACGCCACTTGTATCGATATCGCCAGCCAGGACAACGACGTCCGGCTGACTTTCGGCGGGAGCGAATGTAACCTGGTGCTTCTTCCAGAATTCGCGATGTAGATCAGAGAGAATGAGTAGGCGCATGATGACGAGACCGATCAGGTACGTTGAATTACTGGACCAGAATAGCGCGCATCTTGGCAAGCCACAACTTGGCCTCTGTTGCGGAGACGTCAATTTCATGCCGAGGATGTTGGGTGTCCAGCACTGTGATCACGAGCTTGTTTCGAATCTGTCTGCCGTTTCGGTCGAGGTACTCATAAGTCCATCCGTCGATCTGGGCATAAGAGTAACGATGCAGCATTGGCCCGACGATGATCGCCATCTCACGGAGGGTGTCATCAAAAACCACGACGGTTGTGCTTCGGACCCGATGATCAATCCTAAAACCACCAGCAAGGAGCTCTGCAAGGAGGCGCCGCTGCGCCAGATCATGCCGGATAAATGCCCAAATAATCCATAAAACTAGCGCTCCCCCGCCTCCATACATCACGAAGTACCAAACCCCATCGCTTGCCGTCATTGTATTTTCCTTAAAAATTCACAATATACTGTGAAGACTTAATGATACTGTGAGCCCACCATTTCTCCCAATATATTGGGAGAAATTTTGGATCCATTGGTCTTATTCGGTCGGGTTCTTCGCCAGCTTCGCAAGGAAGCTGGGTTGACACAGGAGCAACTTGCTCTTGCGGCCGGGATCGAGCGGAACTATGTCAGCCTGATCGAGCGAGGCATCAACCAACCGGCGCTGAGGATGATTTTCAAACTGGCTGCTGCACTTGGTACAGCTCCTTCGGAAATACTGCGCCAGGTGGAGGCAGAGTTGAAGGACTCTAGCTAACCCGCTAGGTGATTGAGGTTCTAACAGGACAACAAGGACTATCGCTTATACAAAAAAATTGCGATAAGCACATAATTGTTACATTTTACGCATTTTCAACAGCATAATTCGTTCAATATGTATCCGTTCTATTTGACGCTAAGATAATCAAGCAAACAACGCCGTCGGAAACCAATGCGAGGAAGTGCATGAGTGTGTTACAGGATTCGAGCTTATTTATTTCGCAGGTACACAATCGCGCGCATCATTTCATTCAGTCAGGCATCTGGCAAAGTGTCGAAGAGGCAAGACTCACAAACTGGATTCGCCAGTTCGAACAATACGATGCTGAGTTACTTGGAGCGGTCCTGCTGGACAATCTGATCCTCAAATCAAAACCACAGTTCAAGGCAATGCTGTCGACGTTGATGACATGCGCCGAATTGTGCGTCGACATGCAACACGACCGCGAGCTTGTTGGGATTTTAAGTAGGTCAAAGGATCCTGGGGTACGGCTAGCGCCGGCCATTTCACTGGAGCAGCCGCCCACAAAGAGTGGATTTTACGTGCTACGACTGCTGCAGCGCATGTATCGCATTAAAGACGACTGGCTGGCCTGGCCACAGCGATTCGCGGAAATACCGAAGAGCGTCAAGACCCTGATCGTCGTCGACGATTTTCTTGGTTCCGGCGACCAGTTTTCGGATTTTGTCAGTCTCAGTAACCTGAGCCAGTTGCACAAGGATCGACCAGAGTTGAGGATAGTTTATCTGGTCGCAGCCGCACATCAATCGGGAATCGACATACTTCGTCGAGATTTCTCGTTTGTCGAGATCATCTGCGGCGATGTGCTTACGGACGATTTTCACTTGTTTGACGGAACCAGGCTCAACTCGCGCTATCGGACGAATGTAGCCGCACAATTGAAAGAACAATATTTGGAGTTGCTTAAAAAAGCTGGGATGCCTCCAAATGGAAAGGTTCATCCCTTCGGCTATAAGCAGCAAGGAGTGTGTTATGCATTTGAACATAGCACTCCCAACAATACGCTACCGATTTATTGGTATGAAACCGAATACTGGACAACCCTTCTGGATCGATAAGTATGAGTAGCCTTGTCAAAGCTTTTTCCCGTAATCGTGCTGAAGAGATGGGCGCTGACCTTTGGGGCGACTTCGTAGTGCCGCCATATTTCGACCGGCTGCCGGTAATGCATGTCAGAAAACCATATGTCATTGTGGGCGGCCGCGGCTGCGGGAAAACAACGCTGCTGCGCTATTGGTCTTATCATTCGCAGTTCTCAAAAAACCGCACTGAGCTCCCTGCTGAGGTATTTGAGACAATCGGCCTGTATATCCGTACCGACATCCAGTTCCTGAGCTCATTCGTCGGCTCTGGCATTGATGACGTCCAATGGAAGAGGGCCTTCGAGCATGCCTTGTGCTTATCGGTCGCCGATGAATTGCTAGGCTGCCTGACCACCATCAACTGCACGCCCGAACGCACTGACCAGTACGGGCATCTTGAAGATCTGGATTTTTCCGCCCTGGCAGCTTTTGATGCGGCGATCCCTACAGATTTTCGCTCGATGCATAAACACATCAAGCAATCGCGCTTTAAATTATCGAGCTGGATCAACAACCTCTCGTCTGAGATTCCGGCACCAATTTTCTATCCGCTTCGTACGTTTATTGGTGCATTAATCGAGACTATTCACACGCTTCCCTATCTGAAGGAATCAGTATTCTCTGTGTTCGTCGATGAATACGAAAGCTTCTTGGATTATCAGCAAGTCTTCGTCAACTCGCTTTTAAAGCTCAGCCAGCCGCCGCTCGTGTTCCACGTTGCCATGAAACGCAATGGCATGCCAAATCGCCGCACCACCGGACCGGAATACATTCAAGATCCAGCCGATTTTCGTACTATCGACATCGAAAAAGAGCAGGGCGATGACTTTGAAATGTTTGCTGCGGAGCTGTTCTTCTTCAGACTCATCAGAGAAAATATCTCTCTGGATGGTAACCCTATTGATCCGACATTGTTGCGCGATCCGGCAAAACTGAACGACCGACGCGGTAATGCATCGTATCGCGCTGCACTACGGTCAGTAATGGAGCGTGTCCTCCCATCGGTGAGCATCAGTGAAATTGCGGCCGGCGTGCTCAAGGAGCCATCCCTCAAAAAACGCTTGATTGAGACCATTGATGCGGGTTTGGTTCGCAACAACCCAGGCACATTAACGCCAACGGACTTTGTCGACGAGAAGTTCCCGGAAGCATCAATCGTCGTGGCTGCGTTACTGCATCAGCGCAAAAAATCAGCAGACGTCTATGCCGAATTCCAAAAGCTCACAACGGGCAAATCGTCCTCCTTTGAGGAATGGACACACCACTTCTTATTCGGCGCCTTACTCTTCATCTATGTGCCGTTATCCCGTTCGTGCCCCCTCTACAGCGGTTTCCAGACATTCATATCACTTGCCCAGGGCAATGCCAGGCATTTCCTCGAGCTTTGCCTCTTGGCCACTGGTCGCGTTGGCAGAAAAGGCACGGCTCAGGAGAACGGACAGATCACTGTGAGCGTTGAAGACCAGGCGGAAGCTGCCAGAGAGTGCAGTGCCAAATTTTTGGAAGACATTAAAGGCTCAGGCAACTATGGTACGCAACTCTACCAAGTCGCAACCACGATCGGCCAGATCTTTAAACTGCACCAACAACGGCCTGCGCAAAGCGAACCTGAGAAAAATCACTTTGCAGTAACAAACGGCAACACGTCGGATAGTGCCGCTGCCATTCTCAAGGAAGCAGAGAAATGGGGGGTATTAGTCGGCCGCAAGGAAACCAAAGTAAAGGGCCTGAAATACGAATCGCAAGAGTACTACCTCAACCCCGTTTTCTCCCCGACCTATGGCATCTCATATCGCGCCGGACGTAAGTTGGATCTTGCGGCGGCGACCGCCGATAAGATCTTGTTAGGCGACGATATGGAAGCGACCAAAGTCATCCGAGAGTTTGAGCGAAGCTGGCGCCTCGATTCCGATCAAATGTCGTTGATTGATGGGGTTCAGTGATGCTTATCAAGACACGCTCATCCCAAACTGATCCGGACTTTGGCAAAGTCGAAAAATTTCCGATCTCGTTTTTTGGCGTTCCCGTTGATGATCGAGGGAAAGCAGCGATCAGTGTCTGTGAGCAACAGGCATCGACCTCGCATTGTTTAACATACCGTCAGAATTCCTACTTCGCGGATAGCACGTCTATCGATTTAGGTAAGCTATGCACTAAACTACGAAGCAAGAAAAGCATCTTGATCGATTGCACTACCTTGGGCGTAGTCGAGATTATTTTCATACTGCGTGCAGCACGCAAAGAAAATATCAAGAGTCTTTACCTGTTGTATGCGGAGCCGGGCGAATATGCGCGAGACGATAAAGAGGGGCTGTCGACAGCAACCCGCTTCAATCTCACGGGAGACCGGCAGTTTTCCGGCGTCCACGGTGTAGCGCTTGATCTGTCGCTCTACGAGGAAGGCCAAGTGGTTTTCCTGCTGGGATATGAAGAAGACAGATTGGCGATGCTCTTGACGCAACAAGAAAATCTCATCAAGTTTGACAAGTACGCCATATTCGGTGTGCCCGCCTTTAGTGCCGGCTGGGAGCTGAATAGTTTCGCCAACCATGCCAGCGGTATGACTAACGAAACCTATCACGTTCACTACGCCGGCGCGAACTCGGTGACAGACTGCTACCACAAGCTTTTGGAAATATTCAAACAAAAGGGTGGGTCGGATATTCCAACCGTCATTGCGCCAATCGGCACCAAGCCACACGCGATTGCAGCCGCGCTCTTTCTATGCAATCACGCTGAACACAACGGAGCCGGACTAATCTACGATCATCCGCAGAAAAAGGATGGCCGCTCGCGTCTGCTGCGCCGCTGGCATGTTTATGACGTTACGCTGCCTGCTTAATAGTGGACTCAAAAATTGGCATCGCCATCAAGTCTTTTTTAGTGATCACTGTTGCACAAACTCCCTTGGAGACTGATGCGAGCCAGGATTCGAACGCAGGATGTTTGAAGGCACGAGCCACTCTCTGTTTTTGCTTGGCTGGCACTCGTATCCGAAACACATGATCGGTGATCGGCGCTCGCCCTGACTTCACAACTATCGGCTTCCAGCTCACTCGCGTGCCGGTCCGGGACAAGAGAATATCGCCGGTTTCGGCGACGATCTCACTGAAGAACGCATTTTCTTCAGCATTCTTCTTGGTCTGGACTTCGATATCGAGTTTGCCTCGACGTGCCCGGGACAGATCGCTTGTATGCACGGCTGGCATTGCTAGATCGCGCGACTCCTTATAAGAGACCCGTCCGCGGACAATGGTAACGCCCAGATCAGCCAACCGACACTGCGCGCTTGCCGCGAAAACTCGCCCCTCTTGATAACGTGCATCCAGGCGCTCCCCGGCATCAAGGTGTCCGCGGTAGATGACGGCCTTCTTGCCGGACTCGGCATCGAACCGCGAAATCTCAACTTTGCGCGTAACCGATTTGCTGGTGTCGATTACAAGCAAGACAGTTCGAGCTTCCGTCTGGCCGAACACCCGTGCCTGAACCTCGATTGCTTCCAGCAGCGCGTAATTCGCCATCAAGGACTTGCGGTAATACCGATAAATATCGCCATCTCCAAAGCCCATCGGCATCAGTATCGATACAATTCCGCCAGTTTTCCTTGCCAGTAGCAGCGAGCGCGCGAGGAAGTACAACTCAGCGCGCTTATAACCCAGCTTTGTCGAAACGTCGGGAAACGCGAGTGATAGCAGGCGCGTCATGGAGGGGGTTACCTCAGTCTCGGTATACGGTGGATTGGCGACAACCGAAACCTGGGAATTATCAGCCGCACGTATCTGAAGTCGGACTTCAAGCCCGTTGCCGCTACGTATTCTGGCCGCCGGCAGGCTACTCTGCCCCTTACGATGTATGGCATCGTCAATTTCACAGCCGTACAACGCCACTGACGAATGCATAGCTGCGACCGCTCGCAGCAAAGAACAATCACCAGCCGCCAGATCGATCACTGCAGTGGTACCAGCGGGTATGTAGGAAGCCATCAAGCGCGCAACGTCGCCAGGAGTCATGTACTGCCCTAACGCCTTTCTGGTGCTTTTCATCCGATGCCCGTTTTCGTGGTTGTGTTGATCTGAATCTGAGTGATAGAATTGATATTATCATGCCTAGAACGAAAAGCAAATACCCTGATGAATGCCGCAAGATCGGCGATCGATTCATCTATGTCCTTGAAAAGAAACTGGGGCTTTCGCTCGCTGAAGCGGCGGCGGAGCTGGGCTATTCTAATCCATCGACACTCTATGCAATTCGTGACGGCAAAGCCCTCCCTAGCCATGAAAAAATCCTAGCCGCAGCGGAAATTTTGAAGAGTCGAAGAAATCGGGTAATCGACATGAACTGGCTTTTTACTGGTGTGAAAAAGCCATATATAACGGCCATAAGTACCGATAAGCTTGATGCCATTGATAATGATATTATCAATTCATTGCAACACATGAGCGCAGACCAGAAAAAGGCATTGAGCGTCCTGCTAGGTAACTAAGTCTGTAAAACTCAAGATGCCCTCCAGCAGGGCGATGGTCACGCCTATCCTGCTATCAAGTCCCTGCCACATGCGATGCGTAAGCCTCAAAGCAGCACCAAATATGATGGCACCCACGAAACGCCGCCTTTAGCTGCAGGCGTGAAGTCAAATCGCTCAAGACTTGGCTCCCGAAGAAATGCGCTCCAGGCGCCTCGTAGGGCGGCGGAATATCTGCAGACATTCCATCGAATGCCTCGACATCCCTTGGGAAAATACCAGAACGACGCAGCATCGGTAGCTCTCACCACCCAAGGCTCCCCTTGCCGCATTTGGCGATGTACTCAGCCCGCAAACGATAGAGCGAGCATTACCTCCCAACTAGATATTCAATCGAAACATCCCACCTAAGTTGGTAGTGCGGGAGCCGCCGGCATGTCGCCACGCGGAATTGCAAATTCGACTCTCGAACTCCTAACCAAACAGGTTGTCATCGCGCTCCTCGATATCTGTATCGTGGCTCCTTGGAATCCGTCCAACCTCAAACGACTAAGACACTTTGCGCCCACATGCAGGACGATTCAAGTCGAGTTCGCCGCGCAGGATTATTGCGAGACGGCACTACTTTTTGATTAAATCAACGAGATAGTCGAGATGGCCGCGCGGATCACTGTACAGATAGATCCTGGACATAGCGATTAGATAGAGGGGCCGCGGACGTCAGAAGCTGGCAAAGCGCGGCGTAAAAGCAACGATAGAAAAATTTAATTACCGTGCAGTTCTATAGCTACTTGTTCCATCCCATAGTTACACGCCGAAACGCTGCCGCCAGCCTCCCCTGTGGGGGCCAAAGTCCATTGCTGCCTTTCGTAACTTCATCGCTCATGCGCCATATGAGCTACTGCCTTGTATAGCACTCGGAAGGTTAGCAGAATGAAGATAGCGGCTAGATGAGGATCAACATCGTGACTCAGCATTCATACGGCTTCCGGCTTCGCAGTCTGAGAAAGCAGCGTCAAAAAAGCATGGCGTGGCTCGCGCACCAAGCGCAGCTTAGCGTTTCATATATCAGCCGCCTAGAGACTGGCCGGCGCCCGATCCCCTCGCTATCTATTCGTGCGGCCATCGCTTCCGCATTAGATCTCAGCGGTGCAGAGCTTCAAGCGCTAGAAAGCACCTTGGTAGAAGGATACAGCGCGTTTGAGCACGCAGCGAACATGCCTGGCCAAGTGGTGATCATGGTGATGAATCATTCCGACGCCAAGCAGCTGCTCGGCCTCTATCCGGGCAGTGTGACCTATGTACAGCTGAAATGAAAGGACGCCTATAAGACAAAGCCGCCAAACCCAATAAATGAGAGTGACGGCCCGGTGAGGGTTTGAACCTCGGTACTGCGTTGACAACCTCAGTATCCGTCGTTCATCCCCACCTGGTCAAGCTCCCATTCCGATCTTCGTTGTGATTACACACAGCGAACGGGCCACTTTTTGCCAAAAATTTTCATCGCCGGAGAGTGATGTGGCCTCGCTCACCCTGCGAATTGGAGCAACCTATGGATACGCATCAAAAACGCACGGCGCCATGCCAGCGCTCTGCCCATGTGAGGAGGGCAAAATGAGAAGCTCTACTTCCTACGGCGTACGTAGCCGAAAACTCGGATCAAATGCTGGCGTCCGCATAACAGCGAGGACTTTTGGCAAAGCCCGGATTGGCACCTATGCCGAAAAAGCCAGTGGCCACATCACCGTCGAATCAGAACCAGAACGCATCGTCGCCCATATGCTTTGCATAGATCCCCGGGTGCGTTCATTCAAACCCCAGCCGTTCACCGTTGATCTGCACAGCAAGCGCTTGCTGTACACCCGTGAAGAGATCGTCGAGGGGCGTAAAGCAAGAAAAGGTCTTGCCGGAAGCCTGACATATACCCCGGACTTCGCTACAGTCCAGATCGACGGCCTGCAGTATGTCTACGAGGTCAAAATCGAAGGCTACGAGGGCGACGGCAGCTATCAGGAGAAAATTGAGCGGGCTCGGGAAGTCATAGAGGCATACGGCTACTCGTTGTTCACGGTCGTCGTCCCAGCGGACGAGCGACATCCCCTGCTCATCAACACCCAGCTGCTCAAACCGGCGTTAACGCGAGCTCAAGAATATCTGACGCCAGACCTGGTGAACCGAGTTGAGCGTTATTGTGAATCGGGCCCGGTTTTACAGCGAGACCTTTGCGCTGACATTCAAATTTCAACCAGCTTGATCCCGCCGTTACTTGCCATAGGGGTCCTCCGAGCGAATATGGCCCATCACCGTATTCATAACTCACTTGAGTTATCGGCGGCGTTCGGTGATCTGAGTCACCTTTGCTTGATCGAGGAGCTTAGATCATGATTTCCGATCTGAGATCAGGAGATAGGCTAGTCACCGCCGGTAAGCCCGACAATTACTTTGAGATATTGGACGGCCGTATTCATGCAGGCACACTCCAAATTTTCGATGCTGAAAGGCGCGAGTCCAGATTTATCGAAGAGGCCATAATTCGAAGTGGCCTCTCGAAAGGCGAAATCGTTCTACATCGAAAAGGCATGGCCCGCGTCGGCGTAGTCAGCCAGCATGACGATCCAGCTTTCCAGGCAAAGGTGCGATTTATTCAGAACACCTTGAGGCGCATTGACTCCATTCAAAGAAAATGCAGTCTTTCGTTTAGTGCTGCAATCCCAGTTGCTCGCACAGCCTACATGGAAGAGAACACTGGCGATGTACTAGCTGCAGCATTCCCTTCGCGCGCAACATTATTCCGAGCCCGCAAGAATCAGCTACTCGGCTTGACTGTACTCAAGGGGGACAAGAACAAAGGCAATTCGAGACCTCGGTATTCGCAAGACCTGGTGGAATTCATCGAAAGCACCATCAATGATGAATACCTGGTCACTGAATCCAGATGGACGCTCGGATATCTGACGGAATACATCAATCGCGAAGCTCGGCGCCGTTGCCTGCACGTCGCTAAGCAGGAGATTAGTCGTAAGTTAGTAGCGGCGAGGATTCACAATCTCAGCGTCGATGCTGACTATGACCGCATGGATCCGCTCCAACGGGTAGCCGGCAAGTCATACGCAAAGCGACGAATCCGGGCGCCGTTTGCATTCGCACGCATTGAGCAGGACGCAGTGCATTTGCCTTTCGTCGTGCAAACCCCTCACGGCATATCCAGAACCGTCTATCTAGTACATGCAATCGATGTATGCACCGGATATCCAGTGGGATGGCGAATTGTTATAGGGGCTCCACGCGAGATGGACTCGATCTCCTGCATTGAGATGTACCTTACGCCAGCCAAAATAACGCGCTTCAAAGAATTTGGCATTACTGAAGCAATCAACTTGTACGGTACACCGGCACAAATCATCTTCGATAATGGCCCGGAGTGTAAAGGTGGACGGATTATCCGTCTTGAGCTGATTGAGATTGACATCAAACATTGTAAAGCGAAGGAAGCTCAAGGTAAGCCATTCATCGAACGTCTGAACCGCGCACTTAAGGAGGCGCTCCAGACCTTACCTGGCTGCACGCGTTTCGATGGAAAAGATGGCAAGCGAGACCCCGAGGCGTTGGGAGATCAGCTGATGACCGTCGACGCGCTCGAGAAATGGATTGTTCGCTGGCTTTATGATGATTGGGCCAATTCCCCTCTCGATCGCTTGCGCTGGGAAGATTTACTGGAAAGCTCGGTCAAGGGAAAAACACCGCTTGAGCGCCTTGCTTATCTGACGCAGGAGATGGGACACCCCATCACCATGCCACCACCACGGCAGAAATGGATGGCGGCAGTCTACGAACACAAACAGTGTGTGCTCAGCGCGAAGTCAGGTATCACCGTGGCACATGGGTTCCGCTACAAGGGCGAGGCGATGTCGTACTTGCTATCCAAATACGGCGATCACGCTCCGCTTCACATCCTTTATGACCCCGACGATTTTCGCCAGGCATATGTGTACGAGGATGATGACCTTCCGCTCGTCACACTCACGCATGAACACGTGCGCCCAGACACCCCTGCATGGACCTTCGATGAGGCGAAGGAGCGCTTTAAAGCCGACATGGAAAACTGGGACATCCCCGCACCAAGGGCCAAGTTCCTGCATGACCTGGATGATGCCGCCATTGGAAACAACAACCCTCGAAAACCAAAATCTCGCAACAAACGCGAAGAAAACAAAGAGACCACTCAACGGGCGAAGAACCACGCTGCGGTTAAAAGAAGCACTGACAATCCGCTTCATTCATCCGCGCCGTTCGGATTCGCTTCAGCAACAGCACCTCCGCTAGATGCCGAATGTGAAGTTCTGGATAACGTCTGGTACGACAACGTGCCATCAATGACCATTGTGAATCGAAACACTGGAGAACAACTGCTATGAATACCGCCCAAGAACTACGCAAAGATATCGAAGCATGCGAACTTCCACATCCCTTTTTCGTCGATCATCTCTCAGCGCTTGAGCAACGCATCAACGACTCCCTTGCTGGCTTCGCGCCAAAAATCGAACGCATTCCTGGCCCAAGCGGTGTGGGGAAATCCTCCATCGTCACCACGCTGGCTCGGAAATATCCAGAGAGTCGAGTAGATGGACGGCGCTATGTGCCAGTACTTATCGTAAGAGTTCCTCAATCTGCAACAGCGAAACTTCTTCCAAATAGCGTACTGGCTGCACTAGGTATCAAAGTTGCCGCGAGCACCACCGGCGGCGCAATGTTCAGCCTGATGCTGACGCAGCTACGCCTTGCCGGTACCCGAGTGATCATTTTTGACGAGATATCACATCTGGTTGATGAAGGGTCCCGGGTCCCTCCGCGCGCAGCCAGTGACTGGCTGAAAGCTCTAACCGACACCCTGGACATCACCCTGATTCTCTTCGGGATTCCACGGCTGGAGCGGCTCTTTTCAGCAAATGAGCAACTGCGTCGCCGTGCCCGGCCAGCCCGAAATTTCTACCCTTACGACCCAAGCGACGATAAGCAAATGGCTGCATACGCCTCATGCGTCACTAGTTATGCAAAGCTGTTCGCCTCGGCCGGCTATCCTATTCAAGTTCACCCTCGAATTCTGACAGAACAAACCTTTCTGTTGTCCGGTGGTCTAGTGGGAGTGCTCACCGACTTTATGCGGGAATTAGCCGGCTTGCTAAAAAAAGAAACGCCCCGTCCCGTCACCTATCTTGATTGTGTTCGGGCACTAGAGGAAGTCAGTCACGCGGGCTCTCCCCATAAATTGGCTTTCCATGATTCAACAACGAACAACAATAAATTGCAACCAGCTGCTCTTACACAGGCATATGCCCATGTCTTGAGCAGCAACACAATGCCTATGCCCATTCGCAAAAAGGAAGGTATCAAACAATGAGCCTGGTCGTCACTTCCGCACCCAGAAACGAAGAAGCTGGTTTTGGCTACTACCGGCGTCTCGCCTCAGACAATGGCTTCTCCAGCTGGCGTGACCTTACAGATACAGCTGGCGTTGACCGAAATCGACGCCAGCTACTAATGCGTACAGATGAGGTAGCTAAGAACCTCGGTCTGGAGCCGGCGTGGGCAGAGCAAGCCAAACAAAAGGAACTGCTCTGCCAAAGCTGGGGAACGCTATATCGCACTCACACCGATGCTGTATGTCCTGAATGTCTCAACGAGTCACTGCATTTGCGACATAGCTGGGGACACGCATATGCCACCGCTTGCCCAAGGCATCAGATACAACTGATAGATAAGTGTAACGTCTGCGGGTTAGCGTTATCTGGAGCTCGCCTTCATGTAGGGGTGTGTTCATGTGGGCACAATCTAACCAACTTGCCACGTATGCCGGCGACTCGTACACAGCAGTGGCTATCGACGCTTATTGCTAATAATGGCGAGCATTCTGGAGACATAGCGCCGGTTCTCCACGGCGTCGAAATTACCGTATTGGCGAAGATCATACAGATCCTTTGCCTGTATGCTGATCCGGCTAAGCCCAAACTGCAGCGCGTCGCGCATGCGCCGAAATCCATCGTTGAGGCGTTGAAATTCCTTGCGCCGATAGAAGCCCAGTTGGCTGATTGGCCAAAGGGCTTCAAGGCACATGTCGAGCAACGCATTTCGGCCGGTCGAAAAGACGCCAGGACACTAAATACATTGCTCGGCGATTGGTATATTCGACTGCGCAAACTTGCCCTAGGCACGGCCTTTGAGGAGTTTATTCAAATCGTCATCGATGTCGCCTCAGAAAAAACAGAATGTGTCCTTGGTCTGGACTCGGCCAAGGCGATGGCCGAATCCACAACTGGGTACATGCATTCGCCAGAGGCTGCTAAAGCCATCGGCATAAGCCTCTCGCGATTGCATGAGTCGATTCTGACCAACGAATGCACACATCGCGCAAGACGAACTGGAACCCGTGGCCAAATATACGAAGTGCCATGCAGTGAAGTCCAGCGCATACAACAAGAGCGTGCAAAATGGATTTCTGACGCCGAAGCTTCCAAGATGGCTGAGATCTCTCCTGCGGTACTCGACCGCATGAAATCGGCCGGTGTCATTCAATCAGACGTTCGATGGCGGGAAGACATTTTGAAAGCAGGTCCAGTCAATCAGCAGTCCTTAGCGGATCTGTTCGAAATCGTGAGTCGCTTGGCGGATCCAACCTCGATGCTTGACGATGTCACCGTCACCTGGGCAGAATTCACCAGCCGTCGCATGGGAGAGAAGCAAGCTATCGAATCGCTGATGAAGGCCATTGTTAGAGGAGACGTGAGAGCCGTCTCACATGCCAAAAATCTCGGCAGATTACTTTTCCGACGGTCTGATGTGTCGCGATATTTCGGCATGCCGCTGATAGAAGCAGGTATGTCGATTCAGCAGCTGGCCAGGGTAACCAACTGGAAATGGGAGTGCATCGCACACTGGGTGGATCAAGGATTACTCAGTTCCGAAGTGGTGCAACGCCGTGGTCAATCTTGTCGTATCGTGTTGCCGCATCAGCTTCTCGCATTTCGTCAAAATTATCTCCCACTCGCAGATTTAGCGCGGGCAATGGGAACGAAATCATCCGCTCTATCTCGCCTGCTTCCTCATATCGAATTGATAGGTGCAAAAAGCCTACCTCATGGAATCATGCGAGGCGGACTGATTCGAATCGCTGATCTAGGTCATTTGGCCATAGTCGGCGCAAGGGCTAAAGAAGACGTGCTCATGTCCGCTGAACGGCTACCTGCTAAGGAAAAGGAGCAGCATAGCAACCTCGAACAACCTTGGTAAGGTGCCGCTGTTTACTCATTCATTAGCCCAGTGCGAATGAGCAGGCCAGCGGCGCGCCTGTCGGCGATAGGTCCGATGCGGATGCAACACCTCCATATTGGACCTATCGCCCTCACGCATTTAAATTGTTAAAGAACAGTGTATTGCCAACGCCGGCCGGACCACGTGCTTACATCAGGGAGAGTCAAGCGAACACATTCAGTTGCATGGCAGCTACTTGTCCAAAGCCGCCATGCTTATGATTGGGCCGTGCATTGTCGGACTGCTGACTCGCGCTGATGGGGTAAAGTTCGTTTCTGGCTGATCATCCTTGACGTACCGGTGGCACCTAAGTAAACTCGGGGATCTGTCAGATAGGCCTCATCCCCTGCATTATCAGGTTCTAGTCGCCTCTCGTGTATTTGGCAAACAGCAAGCGAAAGCCCGCCTCAGGTGGGCTTTCTTCGTTTACAGATCTTGGCAAGATCCTGCCGGCTGAGGCGTCGCCAGATTAGCTTGTATCGCTCTCAGCACCTGGTATGAAATGGTTCGCCGGACTGGGTTTAGATCCGGGTTGTTTTGAGGCTAGAAGTCCAGGTCGCAACGTCTTTGTCGCCGGACGCGGCGCGTCTATGCTGACAAGCTACGTCCACGGGCGATGCTCGACCGAGCGTCGCCCTAAGAGTACATGGCTACATCAATGGGGCGGCGAATCTCAAATTATGCTTCTTAATGTCTCATGAGATTCTTCCTTCCCCCTGAAAAGACCCGATCTGTCGGGGTGAGGAATCTCGGTATATGGTTCCTGCTACAGAAGTTTAAATTAAGAAAATGCCAGCAATAGCTGGCATTTTTTATGCAGCAACAACCGGTATCTGACGTGAGAAACCAAACTCATATATTAAGCGAGGGACAAGTTCTTCGAGCTCACTTATGATCTGCTTCAATTGAGAGCTACCCGTTCCAGTTCTTCTAAAATTGTGGATAAGCTGATTTCGCACCTTGTACACAAAGAACGCAACTTCTTCACTTTGATGGTTTGCTTTATTGAACTCAACATCTACATGCTCTAAAAAAGCTACGCAGGTATTCTTGAGCTCTGTGCAGTTTTCTGCAGGTAAAACACCAAAAATTTTTTTAATTCTAGCTGACTCAGAGGAGATTTTTTGATATTTTTCCAAAGAATTTCGTATAGCTACGACGTTTCCTTGGGCCCCTGTTGAGGGCAAGAGACCTTGTCGTAAAGACGCGCGATTGCTTTGCCTCCTATGTCATGAACTGGCGAGCCAGTGATGACTTTTCCTCCATGATCTGTCGTGTCGCCCACCGTTATGATTTTCAATGGCATGGTGTACTCCGAATTTTAGTAGGTCGGCGGTCCGTCCGATTCAGGTTCGGCTGCGTCATTTACATTAGACCAGCGGGGCAACTTGGCAGGTGGAAGTGGAAGTACTTCATCCAAGCGCCCTAGTCTCAAGTCTGGATTAATTTCCAGTGCATCGTAAATCACGTTGTACCGGCTTTTCCTCTCCGGATCAGCTCGAATGCCCAGCCGCCTTAACTCTACCTTTTCCTCGTCTGTTGCACCTGGGCTGTACCCATCCTTGAAAAGTAGTTCAAGCGATGCAGCGCTCTCCTTGCTTCCAAATTTAACTCCTTCTTGATAAAGCCTGATTGCATCCATATACCGCGTCTTTAGCTCCGCTTTAATACCCAACTCGTAGGCGGCGAGTCCATGTCCTTGCTTGTATGCACATTGCTGCATGGCTTCCGCATCAGCAAGTCGTCCAGCCTGGCCATAAGCGCTAGCCAACGCCATTTGGGCTTCCGGACTGCCAAGCTCCGCCGCTCGCAAAAAGTAGGCCCAAGCAAGAGTTGGATCGTGCACAGCTCCACCGTAACCATGTTCGTATGCGACGCCTAAATCAAAGACTCCCCACGGCTGACCTTCGGCAGCCGCCATGCGCGCAATTTCGACACCCTTTTCCGGTGCAGCATCAAGCACATGGTTTGATTCAAGAACCCCTAGCCCATAGAGATAAAATCGGGCCAACAAAGCGCGGGCTCCCCAATCACCGAGTTCCGCAGCCTTGCCGACATCAGTCAGTATGCGAGTGGTTTCTGCACGAGTAAGCTGCCATCCAATCTTGCTCCGCCAGACCTTCCTCGCTTCAATATATAAATTGTAGGCCACTGGATCGCGCTTTGAGGGCATATGTTCTTTCCACCGCCCACATAAAGGAATAGGATCAGACAAGCTAAATTTCTTGAACCCATAAGGTAATGAATGCAAGGCTCTCTCCTGCAAGTAACGATGAATGAACGTAGCTCCCATCGCCAAACCGGCACATACCAAAACGACGATTGCTGAACGTGTTCTCAAGCTGCTCATGACTACAACACCGGGGAACCGGGTTTCCTGTCGACATGGAATGGAAGTAGCTCTCCAATGAGCTTGCCTCCAGATTCTTTTGCACCGTAATTCTTAGATGCCAGTCCCTTCCATTCTTTGAATGCATCTCCCATATCTTCAAATTGCGGCGGGCCAGGGTCTTTAGTACATTGCCTGAACAGGTCGGCGCGCAACTGATACGCTACGTCAAATGCGTCACTTATCACGTTGAGTTCGCTGTCCAGTGCCATGCTTCGCAAGTTCAGATTAGCTGACCCGATAGTGAATGCCGCGTCATCCACAACTGCTACTTTGGCGTGAATATAAATTTCTTCATAATCCGTCGAGCTCAATTGCCCCTTTTCATCAGCACATGTCCAGAGCGAACCCATGAAGACGCGCAGACCGTTCGCCGCTAGCTCTTCAGCATCCAACGGAAGACGCTCCCCATTCTTTTTTGCATTTGCCACAGCCTCCTCATGCTCAACGCGCATCGTCGTGCTCATGCCGATACCGCCAGCAACGTCGTAGGTCGGCCTGTCCATACCGTCACTCTCCGGCGTCGATGTCAATATGAATACGTAAAGCGGCTTGAGATAGCCGGCTCCCCGCAAACGCCCAGAGCATTCAATCAGATGCTCAGCCCAAGGTTTGTATTGAATATATTGGTTCTGGATGAATATGTAGTGCAGCATCTGTCTGGTAAGGTTTGCGTAGCACTCCTTTATGGTCTTCTCGCAGTGCAGTGGTTGAGTGCGAAGTAGCTGCAAATTATGTCGCGCATCCGGCAAATTAAAAGCGCTCAGGGGTAAGGCTTTACGTCGCGCAATGAAGCCGGGATCCATTTCATGATGGAGCGAATCAACAATTTTTTCGGCTACCATGGCATGGATTTTCAATCCCGGCAGCCAAGTTAGCCAACAAAGCTCGCGGAATAGGCTACTAGGCCGCTTGGACTCCTCCCAGGCTTGGCAAAAATTGTGATTGAGATCGTAGAGAATTGGGCCTTGTACCCTGCACGAAACATCCTGGTACGGCTTGGCAACATGGCTTCTCGCATCAATGTACGCTTGCGCTACCTCATCCGCTGCACGCCGTTGGTACTCGGAGACGCTCTCCCATGCTTTCCTCTGTAACTTTGCATGATCCATTTCATAAAATCGCTCGCGATGTATGTCCCTGAACTTGTGTTCCTTGGTGTCCCAAAAATCCGTAATGGAGTTATGTCCCATTACATAACCCTTGGCCAACTTGGGAATTTCGTAGTCGACCAACAGCATTTTTTGATGGTGCGTGGGATATCTTTTGGCGATCAGCGCCATGACGTTCGATGGCGCTGACTCGTCCGATAGCGCCTGATCGACAAATTCCAGTGGAACCTTCCGCACATGAAAATGGATGTTCGGGATTTCATTTGCGCATACCTGTTTGTACCATTCATCGTTGTAAGCTTGATGCTGCTCACTGTAAAAGTCCGTGAAAGCACGGTCAATCAATGGAAATCGTATGCCGTAATAGCCAGGATTGTTATTCATCTGCGCGTGGGATGCAGCATCGTCATGCCAGACAAGCAGGCGCACTTTGACTGGATTTTCCTTTCGCGTCGCAATATTTTTCAATAAATCGCCATAACGCACCCCGTCTTCTGCGGAAGCCTTACGGACAAGCACCATGCCAGGATCGAAACCCCATGTGATGATGTCTACGCTATGACGCGCGCTGAGTAAGTCCTCTTGGATTTTTTCAAAAACATCCTGCCCGCAGATCAAAGGCTCGATCAAGCAGCGATAGCGTGGGTAGTAAAGTTCCTTCGGCACGCGCACAAACCATGACTGCGCAAGGCACTGATTGGGTGCAGACTTTTTTCGATAGGATAAGGTTTGTTTGTAAAGGTCCGCGTTAGCGTTCATGCTGGCCATAGCACTTGTCCTTTCAAGCGAAATTATTTGTCCGGCGATTCGTCATCGCCGCTCATGGCAGGATTGGATAGAAGGCGGCTTTGCTCCAGTGAAGCATGTTCGTCGTTCAGGGAGCCTCCCTCATTTACGTAGCCGTGGTAGCCAATCCCAGAACTGACCTCATGCTGTTCATCATACGTATTCGAGGGGATGGAAAAGCGGCTGCCATTGGGTAGCTCCAGATGGTAGTCAGATTCCTTGTCCAGATCGTGCTTGAAGGTCATGTTGCCGTCGTCATCGAAAGTACCTTCCTCTGCCAGTGCACCATCTTTAAAGAGCTTGTAGGGCAAGCCGCCGTTGGCACGGCCGCCGGCAGCTGGATGGCTGTTCAAATGGAATGTGCCGGCGCCGTCGAGCGTCTCTTGAGACGGCTGCGCGTTTGCCATATCCATGGTCTTGGGGCCGACCAGACGATGTTGGGCAGCGTGTGAGACAAGGTTCCCGCTCGTACCCAGCTCGATGCCACCTCCACTAAATTTGGCATAACTTCCGCCACCATTGATCACGACTTCCTCTTGGGCGCTGATGTTGATTGTGGTCGCTGTCTGGGTAATCTTGAGTTTAGCCAGGATGTTGACGCTGTCTGACAATGCACGCACATCAATGTCGCCTCCAGCGGCAACGAGACGCATACCTGCTTTGTGCGCAAATATTTTCAATGCTTGCCGGACGCTGGCAAACAAGCTGCCGCCGCTGGCGATGGATAGGTCCAGCCCTGTAGTGAGTGCAGTGTGCTGATCACTGGCGATGTGGGTAGTGCCGCTGGTTGATGTCTCGATGCCGCTGGGGCTTGCAAGCACCAAATGGGGTTTGCGTAATTGGGTAGATTTTCCTGATGTGCCACCTTGAATATCTTGATTCTGGACTTTGACAATGCCTGCCACCTTGGCCTGTTCCTCCTCGACCTGTGCCTTGGCGCCTTGGGCTAGTTTCGCAAGGGTTTCATGCTGGCCTTGTGCGGCATTCAGTCGTTGGAGGGTTTCTCCCAAGTCCTTGATGGGAGAAACTCCTGGATGTCGACTCTCCGTCGTAATGAGCATTCCTTTGTTCGCGCGGGCCACACCCCAAGCACTACTAGCCAACTCCCAACCCTCACCACGAGGATTGGCAGTGCCGTTGGATCTGTCTTGCACGATGAATCCCAGGTTGATTTGAGAGTCACCATGAGCGCTCACCAACTGCGCGCTGATTTGTCCCTCGGTGTCATCCAGCCGTAGCTGGTTTGCTCGACCACCGTTAATTTCGCGACTCTTGATTCCAGAGAGGTAGCGGTTCCCCGGTAAGTCGCCTGCACTACTCAGTGCAGCTGGGGCACCACCTTGGTTGTAGAGTTGGGCGACGATCACCGGCTTGTCCGGGTCACCGCCGAGGAAGGTAACTAACACTTCTGAACCAACGCGGGGCAGGCCTATCGTGCCGCATTGTTGCTGTGCGCCGGGACCGTTGCCAGCCCAGTTCGAGGCGACACGCACCCAGGCGGAGTCGGTGGTGGTATCTGATGCGCCAGCACCGGCGGCCTCTTCGTGGTCTTCTGGGCGGGTGCCGAGGAAACGGATTTTTACGCGGCCTAGCTGATCGCAGTGGACCTCTTCGCCTTCCGGGCCGACGACGATGGCACTTTGCATTTGTGCTTGTGGAACGTCCACGCGCGGGTCGAAGGCCGGGACGATGGTCACGCCTCGGCGCACTGCGGTGAACTGGATGTGCATACGCAGCGGGCCGCTTGCCACTTTGTCAGCGACATCGCGCTGCATCTGCACATCGCTGGCGCCGTGCATCCAGCGGCTGCGGGCGAACAGGCGTTCCACGCGCGTGGCCAAGACTTTCGGCAGGTTATTTTGTGCTGTCACCTGCAAATCGGTGACGATGAAGTCGCGTTCTGCTGCTTCGTGTTGGTCCACTTCTGGATGCTCGGCCAGGGTGAAGTATTCACCGGAGCACAGATCGCGCACGCTGCCTTCGCCGTGGAAGCATTTGGATTCGTAGTCATGCCGCTTCATGCGAAGCTGGCCGAGGTTGAACAGGTCCTCGTTGTCGTCACCGGCGTGCGGCGGCAGGATCTGGTAGTCGTCCAGCGTGGCGGCTAGTTCGTTGCCGTTGACGCCTTGGTTGTTACTGCTGTTGGTCGACACCAGCATGAAGTCCCTGCCCTGCGGATTCATGTAGTCCCAGCTATGCCGTGTGACCGTGCCGGGTTGCAGGCTGCGCACCGCGCTCCAGGCGGTGATGGTGTCGCGTTCTTCAGTAGCAGCGTCGCGGTGGTAACGGATGGTGCCGGCAGCGTTCTGGCGCAGGCTTTCGGCATTGTTGAACAATACGAGCGTGTGCATCATCTCGCCGGCGCGGACGTACCAGCCGATGCCGCGCCGTTTGAGCAGGCGGCGGATGAAGGCCGCATCCGACTCGTTGTGCTGCATGGTGAATTCGCGCTTTGGATAGGTGCGCAGGTCGAAGGCCTCATCCGTCTCGTGGTTGAAGCAGACGCCTAGCACCGGGCTTTTCTGTCGCCATTCGTTAAGGATGCGCTGGACGATGTCTACTTCATCCATATTGCGGAACACACGGGTGTTGGTGCGCTTTTCCAGTATCGCCAGCGCGTCGCGCAGCACCAGTTGGTAGCTCGCCAAGCCACCATCGCTGTCGCCCGAACTGACTTCGGTGACGATGCCGCATACGCTGCGTAAGTCGCCACGATCGGTAACGAAATCCAGCTGGGCCGCCACGGCGATCATCTTCTTCAGCGGTAGTTGCGCATTGGCCGACACGCACAGCACGCGGTATTCAATCCCGCCGCAAATGCTCTCGGAGCCGAACACCCGCTGCGGTAGCAGCATGTCGTCATTCACGCCACCGGGCAGGTCGAGCCGCAGCCGCAACGGCCGGTTGTCGGTGACCAGCTCCTTGGCCGCCGTCATGAAGCTGAAAAAATCGCTGTCGCTTTCCACAGTCGCTCCTTAGGTATGCAGCAGATACATCAACTCATTGTGATCCTGCGTGGTGGGACGGCTCAACAGCCTGGCATTCACGCCCAATCGGCTGGTGGCGTCGAGCCGCACGCCGCGCATGTCCTGCGCATGCTGGATCAGATGCACTTCCCACGTCATGCCCACGCCGCAGTGCAGTTCCAGCATCGCCTGTAGATGCCGCGCGCTGGTGTGGCCGGGCAGGAAGCGCTCGTAGAGGGTCTTGTCCAGCGGCCCGATATGAAGACGCACGCGCGCATCGCAGTTGTAGATGCGGCCCCCCAGCATCACGCCACCGCCCAGATCCACATTCGCGCGACCCAACTGCGCCTGGTCGCCGGCCGGCAGCGCGCTCCATCGGCCAACCAGCTGCTCCACCGCGACCGGCACGCCGAAGTATTCCGTGTACATCCCCGCCAGCAGCGGGGCAGACAGCGTGCGGCTGCTTATCTGCATCGCGTAGAAGGCCAGCGTTTCGCGATCGACGATTTCGTCACTGATCTGTTTTCCGGACAGCGCATTCAGCATGTCGAGGAATTCATCTTCCATGGACTCCGGCCGCCGCCGCGTCCATGCCTGGTACAGCATCTGCACGGGCCGATGCGATAGCAGATCCATAAACGCCCGTGGCCCGCCGTCGTTGTGATCCTTCTCGTGCCGCGCGATGCGTTCCGAGTAATGCAGCGGCAGCACGCCCTGATTCCCCAACATGCCGATGAACGCCGGCGTAATCCGCACGCCATCGTCATCGGCGCTGATGTTTTCGATGTCGCTCGGCGCGAAGCGCATCGCCAGCCGGTTGCGGAAGCGCGCGCTGCCCGGCCGCCACTGCTCCACCAGCCGCACCGCCTGGAAAAAGGCGTAGCGCTGCGGTGTCGCCAGCAGCTGGCCGATCACGCCAGCGCCAATGCGCCGTTGCGAGGTGGGCATCGCAGCAACTCCTTTCCGCTCACGTGCGACAGCACTACCAGTCGCGTAAAGCTATTCAGATGCACATGCAGTGCAAACAGCTGGTCCAGAATTTGCGCGAACGCGTGGATGCCCACGCCTGCATACGCTTCTTCATCCAGCGAGACATGCACTTCAATCCCGCGCAGGTAGGCATTGCCCTGCGCCTGCCGTATCCACGCCGTGGCGGGAAGGTGGGACAGCGCCGTCACGCCATCGATCAGCCGTTGCGATACGCTGCTGTCCTGTTGCGCATACAGGCGCAGCATGGCGGTCAGCGCCGGCAGGCCCTCCTGTGTCAGCGATCGGTGGTTCAGCGCCAGATGCGCAATCAGTCCCCACTGACGGCGTGCGTCGTTGGCCAGGCGATACGACAAGGTCGGCCGCTGCAATAGGCGGATGGGGAGGTTGCCGATGGCGCTTTCGGTATTCAGGTCACCGCTGGCACGGCCGTATTGCAGGCCATGCGGCAGATCGCGGTTGGTGCAGGTGAGGCGTACGGACGCGGTGCCGTCGTCCGCCTGCAACGGCGAGAAGTCGCGGTCCACCAGCGTGAGCGAATATTCATGACCGGCCGCCATCAGCTCTTCGCGCTGCGCCAGCCAGTAGTGGCCCTTGCGGCTTTCCGCCTCACCGTGGCGCAGCGAGTAGTAGGGGAAGAAGTCGGTCACCGCGTTGCCGTCTTCGGTCTTGCGCACCACCTGCACGCTGTCGATGCTGTAGATGTCGCAGGCGCTGCCCGTTATCCCATCCACCATCAGCGGATAGCTGCTAGCCGTATGGGTGATGCGGATCGGCGTGGCCGGCTGGGAGAACAGGTTGATGACGGGCGTGCAGCTCAGTAGCAGGTTGTCGGCACTTAGCGTGCGCAGGATACGGGCGGATGGCGTATCCGGACGCACGTCGCGCAGCAGCAGGCGCAATGTCAGCTCGGTGCAGCCTTCCGGCACGGCGGCGGTCAGCGCGGCGAGGTCGATATCGACGAAGTCGAATTTTTCGGGGAAGGCAAAGTATTCGCTCAACAGCCGGTAAGCGGCGTGTTCGGATGGAGCGGCCGGCAGCAGCGCCTCTTCGGCCGCCAGACCGACGGGCGTGAGCGGCACGCGGTCCAGCATGCGCCAATGGCCTTCTGCGGCCACGCAGGCGCAGGCGGTGTGCATGAACATGGCGTCGCGCAATGTGGCGCGCAGCGAGGCTTCACCATCGAGGTACACGCGCAAGGTGGCGACGTCCAGCGCCGCCAGTGCGCGCCCAGCGGCCGTGCTGGCGATGCGTATGCTGATGGCGCAGCCGGCGCCTGGTGGCAGCGGCAAGCTGGCGGGGATCTGCGGATACGTTTCAAAGCCCACCGCGCTGATGCTGATCGGCGCCAGCATCACGTCGTAGACCGTGCGAAAGCGGCACAGCAACGCCCCCTGCCCCAGCGATTTCATTGCCGCGCCGCGCGGCAGCACGCTGGTGGTACTGACCTCATTGGCCCTGGCGCCGCTGTAGTCGATGCGCGCGATGGAACAGGAAGGAATCGGCCGCAAATAATGCGGATACAGCATACCGAGCAGCGCGTCGGTGAAGGAAGCGTAGCCGTCGTCCAGCAGCTTCCCCACCCGCGCGTTGAGGAAGGCAGAGGCCTGGATCAGCCGTTCCACATGGGGATCGGCGCAGCTTTCACCGCGCAGTTGCAGGCTGCCCGCCAGCTTGGGATAACGCCCCGCAAACTCGGCGCCGGCGCGCCGCAGCATGCTTAATTCGCGTTCGTAGTAGGGCAGCAGTTTTTCCATCGTGACGTCCATCGCAAGATGGGCGCCCGACCATCCGGACTGCCCAGGTTGCCGATCATGTCACGGGGCGAATCCGTTCTCTTTGAGAAAACACAAGACGCTAGGTAATCCCGGTCGACAACACGCTGAGCAGGTCTTCCGGCGTGATCTGCAAGCCTTGCGCGTCGCCGCCGGCCAGCACGGCGTCGGCCAGGCCGGCCTTGGCGCGTTGCAGTTGCTGGATTTTTTCCTCCAGCGTGCCAGCCGCGATCAGGCGATAGACGAACACCGGCTTGTCCTGGCCGATGCGCCAGGCGCGGTCGGTGGCCTGGTTTTCCACCGCTGGGTTCCACCACGGGTCGTAGTGGATGACGGTATCGGCCGCCGTCAGGTTCAGGCCAACGCCGCCCGCCTTCAGGCTGACCAGGAAGACCGGTACCTGGCCGTCCTGGAAGGCCGCCACCGGCGCCGCGCGGTCGGTGGTGTCGCCGGTCAGCAGCGCATACGGCACGCCGCGTTCGCGTAGCGCCTCCTCGATCAGCGCCAGCATGCTGGTGAACTGCGAGAACACCAGCAGCTTGCGGCCTTCGGACAGCAGTTCTTCGATCAGCTCCAGCAGCACGTGCAGCTTGGCCGACGAGGCCTCGGCCTTACGTCCGGTGGCGGTTTTCAGCAGGCGCGGATCGCAGCACACCTGGCGCAGCTTGAGCAGCGCGTCGAGGATGACGATCTGGCTGCGCGCCACGCCTTTGCGGGCGATTTCGTCGCGCACTTTCTTGTCCATCGCCAGCCGCACGGTTTCGTACAGGTCGCGCTGGGCGCCGGCCAGTTCCACCATGCGCACCATTTCGGTTTTCGGCGGCAGCTCCTTGGCCACGTTGTCCTTGGTCCTCCGCAGCAGGAAAGGCTTGATGCGGCGGATCAGGAAGGCGTTGCGCTCGTTGTCGCCCTGCTTTTCAATCGGCTTGCGGAATTGCGTATTGAAGGTTTTTTCCTCGCCCAGCAAGCCGGGCATGAGGAAGTGGAATTGCGCCCACAGTTCGCCCAGATGGTTTTGCATCGGAGTCCCGGTCAGGCACAGGCGATGGCTGGCCTTCAGCAGGCCGGCCGTCTGCGCCGCCTTGGAGCGGTGGTTCTTGACGTACTGCGATTCGTCCAGGATCAACAGGTGGAAGCGCTGCTGCCGCAGCACGTCCTCGTCGCGCGGCAGCAGCGCGTAGGAAGTCAGCACCAGGTCGGCCTGGGCCATTTCGCCGAAGCGTTGCAGGCGTTCCGGCCCGGTCAGCACCAGCACCCGCAGGCCTGGCGTAAAGCGCGCCGCTTCCGCCTGCCAGTTGACCATCAGGCTGGTCGGCGCCACCACCAGTGCCGGCGAAGTCAGGCGACCGGCTTCTTTTTCCACCAAGATGTGGCTCAGGGTCTGGATGGTTTTGCCCAGGCCCATGTCGTCGGCCAGGATGCCGGCCAGGCCGTATTCGCGCAGGAACTGCATCCACGCCAGCCCATCGGCCTGGTACGGGCGCAGACTGGCTTGCAGCCCCACCGGGCTGGCCACCGGCTGCACCTGCTCAAACGCGGCCAGCTTGCGGCCCAGCGTGCGCAGGCGCTCGCCGCCCATCCAGCGCAGTTGCGCGCCGGTTTCCAGTTCGGCCAGGCGGGCAGCGTCGAGTTGCGTCATTCGCAGCGTGTCGCCGACGCGGTCGGTGAAGTACAGTTCGCCCAGCGTGCGCAGGATCGGCTTGACGCGGCCCCATGGCAGCGCCACGCGCCGGCCGTCGGGCAAGGCGGCCAGCAGCGCTTCGTCGTCGCCGTGGATGTCCAGCGCCGCCGGGGCGAAGTCGCGCGGCGCCTGGCGGATCAGTTGCAGCAGCACCGGCAGCAGCGGCACCGGCGCGCCGTTGACCACGATGCCCAGTTCGAGTTCCAGCCAGTTATTGGCGGAGCCTTCGCCGCCGTCATTGACGTTGGCGTACCAGTCGTCGATGCCGGCCAGGTCGAAGCGGAAGCCGGGCAGCAGGTCGATCTGCCAACCTTGTTGGCGCAGCGCGGGCACGCTGTTGTTGACGAAGTCCAGCCAGGCGCGGTCGGACGGCAGATACAGCGTGCCGGGCGTCGCGCCGGCCGGTGCTGGCGTAAAGCCGGCCGCTTGCAGCGCGGCCGATGCCGCCGCTTCGTCTTGCGTATGACGCTCGATGGTGTCGATGCCGCTGTTGCTGATGCGGACCAGTTGCAGGCGCGGATCGGCGCCGACGCGCTGGCCTTCGTAGTCGAATCCCAGCAAGGCCACGTCCCTGCCGGTGCCGGCATTGGTTTGCAAGGTCAGCACCGGCGTTGGCTTCAGGCCGGTCAGCAAGGTGCTCCTGGTTTGTGGCAGCGGTAGCAGGCGTTCCAGGCCGGCGGCCAGCAATTCCTCTGCCAGCGATGCGGCCTGGGCGGTGGAGAGTTCCGGTGCCTGTTCGACCAGCGTCAGCCATTGCGTCAACGGCAGCACGGTCAGGTCGGCGGGCAAATCCAGCTGGCCGATGAATTCCCCGGCGACATAGGCCGGAGGCGTGCTCGGCAGCAGGTAGTCGATCGCCATGCCGTCTTCAAACGCCCAGCCCAGATGCAGGCGCTCGTTCTCGGCGCGCCAGGCCAGGCGTCCGCCGCGAGTGGGGCCGGCATGCAATTGCCGCAGGCGGCCGCGCAGCGCGTCGTTGTCGGTCGCCAGGTACAGCACGCCGGCTTCCGTGGTCGATTGCAGGAAGGCAGCCACGCCGTCAGCGGCCACATCCAACGTGCCGCTGCCCCACATGCCGTTCATCAGTCCGGCAAACATGGCGGCGATGGGACGGTCTTCCGGACGCAGGTAAGCCGGCGGCTTGTGCTGAAAGTTTGGCAGGTCGGGAATGGCGGTGGCCGAGCGGATCTCGCCGTCTGCGGTGATCTTGCCCTTGTACAGGTTGACCCGCATGTGGCCGGTATCGGCTTGCGATTTCAACACGTAGATGGCGCGGCTATCGTTCTTGCGCAGGTTCTTGCCCACGCTGTGCTGGCGGCGCGCCGAGTCGGCCAGATAAGAGACGTTGGCCAGCCACTGCGACATGGCGAATGGCAACTCGGCGGCCGGAGCTTCCTCATCCGCATCCTCTTCGGTATTCAAGCCGGCCTTGTCGGCGGCTAGCAGGACTGCCACCACATGCTTGCAGTTGTAGTCCATCGGGCAGGTGCAGTCGCCTTTGAAGCGCACCTGGCGTTCGCGCTGCACCAGCGTAATCGACTGCTGATAGAAATCGCTTGAGCTGCCGGCAACTTTTCCTTTGAGCACGTCACCATCCAGCGCCACGGATTGCACCATACCGCTGTCGAAATAGCTCGCGCCACGGCTGAAGGTGGCGCGATCAAAGCCATGGCGAACGTCGTCTACGGTGTAATGCATGAAGAAAGGCGAGGCTGCCCAAAGGTTATACAGCAGCCATTATCGCCGATCCTGTCCCATCTCCGGGTTTAACCGGTGATGCGCTCCCAGCCGTGCTTCACCGCGTCCTTGAATTTGTCCCAGCTGGACTGCGGCTGTTTGCTCTCCCACGTGGCGCGCAGCTCCGGTTCGACGTCGTTCCATTCCTTATCGCGGTAGCCCGGGTTGCCTTTCATCGATTCGCCATAGCGGTAAGCCGGGTCGAATTCCTGGAACGTGCCGCCGGTGTAGGTTTTCTCCCAGTGCGAGCGGAAGTAGTCGTCTTCATCCTGCTCGTTGCCGGTGAGGATGTTGAGTGTGTCCTGGTTAGGCTCGTTGCGCGGGTAGATGCGCATGCCGCTGCGCTGCACGGTGTTCTGGATGTCGGCCACCGCCGCTTCCGACGCCGCCGGCACGCTGCCGCTGCCCACTTCGCCGCGCTGCATGGCGCCCGGCGCCAGCACCACCTGTTCGGAACGCGCAAACACTACCGCGTCCTCGCGTGGACGGATGCCATGCTGCTCCGGCGCCGCTTGCTGCATGCCGACGCTGGTTTGCAGCGGGCCGGTGCCGCTGCGCAGCACGTCCGCACCCCAGCCGCTGGCGCGCCACATAGTTTCGTGTTCGTCGATGTCGATCGGATTGAAGTCCTCAATAATGTCGGCGGCGCGTTCGGCCGATTCCAGCGAGTGCGTGTCGAGCGACAGCACGGTATGGCCGCGGTTCAGCGCTTCGGCATACACGTGGCGGTCGGCGTGTTCGCGTCCCACCAGGCCGCTGAACATCTGCTTGACCTGGCCGAGGATGGACTCGTTGTCGTCAATGCGAGCGGTGCCGGCGACGCTGCCGGAATCGTGGATCTGGATGCCGTTGGCGTCGTAGCCATTGTGGACCAGTTCGTCCTTGGCCAGATTGGCCTCGGCGCGGGTTTCAAATACAGCTGCCAGAGTGTGGTTCATGATGATCTCCCTATGTTTAGGCGCATGAGCTCGATGTTCAAGCTAAGTCTACGACGAGCGGACGCCAATGAGCGCCCGTTTGCCGCGCAGAAATTGTCAGGCGGTCAGCGCCTGCTGGATGGCCTGGTTGAAGGCTGGAATGTCGTCCGGCTTGCGGCTGGTAATCAACTTGCCGTCAATCACCACCTGCTCTTCGCGCCAGTCGGCGCCGGCATTTTGCAGGTCGCGTTGCAGCGACGGCCAGCTGGTGATCTGCTTGCCCTTGACCAGCTCGGCATCGATCAGCGTCCACGGGCCGTGGCAGATGGCGGCGATCAGTTTGTCTTCACGGCCGAAGTCGCGGATGAACTTGATGGCGTCCTTCTCCAGGCGCAGCGCGTCCGGATTGGATACGCCGCCCGGCAGCACCAGCGCGTCGAAGTCGCCGGGGCGGGCGTCGCGCACGGTCAGCTCGACGGTAAATTTGTCGGCCGGATCGGCGTGGTTAAAGCCCTGTACCTGTTCGCCTTTGGCCTTGGGCGAAATCAGCGTTACCTTGGCGCCTTGCTGCTCCAGGAATTCGCGCGGGCCGGTGTACTCCACCTGTTCCACGCCGTCGGTCATCAGGACTGCGATGCGTTTGTCTTGCAATGCCTTGGTCATGAGTGTGCTCCATGCTTGTCATTGAGGAGTCACAGCGTGACACAGGCGCGCGCGCTTGCATGTGCGGGGTCCAACATACAGCCGCTATAATGGACTCATGCGCTTACCATCATGCCTCCTCCCCGCCGCCCTCTGGGCCCTGTGCGCCGGCGCTTATGCCGGTCCGGGTGAGCTGGTGATGCTGGCGCCTACCGATCAGGCCATGCCGATCGCGCGCTTCCAGAACGGCGCGGTGGCCGGCGGCATCGTCAAGGATTTCGGCGATGTGCTGGCGCAGCGCCTGGGCCGCCGCGCCGTCTACGTCAACGCCGACGGCCCGGAAGTCAAGCCGGCGCTCAGCAGCGGCCGCGCTGACGGCATGTGCTATGTGACACCGTTCTGGATCGACGGCGACTACCACTGGAGCGTGGCGCTGTTCCCGGACGCCGAAATGATCGCCGCCCGCGTCGACATGCCGCACCTGCGCTCCCTCAAAGACCTGCGCGACAAGCCGGTCGGCACGGTGATCGGCTACCGCTACCAGCGCGTGGAGCAGGTGCTGGGGCAGCACTTCCGTCGCGTCGACGCGCCCGACATGGAAGCCAACATCCAGCAGATGATCGCCGGTAAAGTGCCATACACGATGATCAGCGAGACCACGCTGAACTACCAGAACCGCATCAACCCCGGCATGAAGGTGCGCGGCGACCTGGTGTTTTCTGCCTACAAGGCGCAGTGCGCGTTCTCGCAAAAGTCGCAGGTACCGTTCAGCGAAATTTCGCGGGTGATCGACACGCTCATCAAGGATGGCAGTGTCGAGCAGATCCTGGCGCGCTACCGCTAAGCCTTAGTGCGCATCGGCTGACGGTGCTTTCGGCGGCGCGATCTTGCGCATCAGCGGCACCATCGCAAACGCCAGCACAAAGCACACCATCACACACAGGAACACATCGCCGAAGGTTTGCGTTTGCGCCTCGCGCAGCGTCAGCGTCCATAGCTGCCTCAAGGCGCCGGCTTGCGCGCTGCCGTTGTCCAGCCCCCACGCCAGCAGGTTGCTGCCGGCGCAGGACAGCATCTGTCCCATCGCCTCGTTACTGGCGTTGAGATGCTCGGCCAGCCGCTGGAAATGCAGGTTGGTGCGGTCGTTGATGATGGTGGCGCAGGCGGCGATGCCGATCGCGCCGCCCAGATTGCGCATCAGGTTAAACAGGCCGGAAGCCAGCTTCAAGCGATCCGGCGCCAGCCCGCCCAGCGTCAGCGTGACGGTCGGCGCGACGGCGAACTGCTGGCCCATACCGCGCAAGGCTTGCGGCAGCATCAGCTGGTCCGCGCCCCAGTCGTGGGTGATCGGTGCGAAGTTCCACATCGAGACGGCGAACATGGCCAGTCCCACCATCATCAGCCAGCGCAGGTCGACGCGATTGGCCAGCCACGAATACAGCGGGATCGACATGATCTGGAATATGCCGGTGGAGAACACGGCCAGGCCGATTTCCAGCGCGCTGAAACCGCGCACGCGGCCGAGGAACAGCGGCGTCAGATAAATCGTGGCGAAGATGCCGATGCCGGTGATGAAGGAAAAGAAGCAGCCCAGCGCGAAGTTGCGGTCCTTGAGTGCGCGCAGGTCGACGATGGGATGCGCATACGTCAGCGTGCGCCAGATGAAGCCAACGCCGGCCAGGCCGGAAATCCACGCGGTGGTGAGTATCACATGGTCGCCGAACCAGTCCAGGCGCGGGCCTTCTTCCAGCGTATATTCCAGGCAGCCGAGGAAGAGCGACATCAGCAAGATACCGAAGTAGTCGGCGTCCTTGATCAGGTTCAGGTTGGGCCGGTCGATCTTGACCAGCATCGGCACCACCACGGCCACAAATATCCCCGGCACCAGATTGATGAAGAACAGCCAGTGCCAGCTGAAATGGTCGGTGATCCAGCCGCCCACGGTGGGACCGAGCGTGGGCGCCAGCGAGGCCAGTGCGCCGACGGTGGCGGCAGCAATCACGCGCTGTTTCCCGGCGAAGAAGTAGAACGCGGTGGTGAATACCATCGGGATCATCGAGCCGCCGATAAAGCCTTGCAGCGCGCGAAAGGCGATCATGCTGTTGATGTCCCACGCCATGCCGCACAACATGCTGGCGACGGTGAAGCCGGCTGCCGATCCGGCAAACAGCCAGCGCGTGGAGAACACCCGCGACAGCCAGCCGGACATCGGGATGACGATGATTTCCGCGATCAGGTAGCTGGTTTGTACCCACACCGTTTCATCGGCGCCGGCCGACAGCCCGCCGCCGATGTCGCGCAGCGAGGCAGAGACGATCTGGATATCCAGCAGCGCGATGAACATGCCGACGCACATGGTGGCGAAGGCCAGCACCTTCCGGTTCATGGTCAGCTGCGGCGGCGCCCATGGTGCAGCGGCGGCAGGCATGGTGACACTCATTGCTGGCCGCCGGCGACGCGCACATCAATCTCCGCGTTGACCGACAGGCCGGGACGCAGCACACCCAGTCGACCATCCGCCTCGTCGAGCACAATCCGCACCGGCACGCGCTGGACGATCTTGGTAAAGTTGCCGGTGGCGTTCTCCGGCGGCAGCACGCTGAATTGCGCACCGGTGGCCGGCGCCAGGCTGGCCACCGTGCCATGGAATACGTGACCCGGCATCACATCCGCCACCACCGTCGCGCGCAGGCCCGGCTTGAAGCGCGCCAGCTGGCCTTCCTTGAAGTTGGCGTCCACCCACAAGCCCTGCGACGGTACGATGGCCAGCAGCTGGCTGCCCACCGTGGCATACGCACCTTCACGCGCGCGGCGGTTGCCGATCACGCCATCGATCGGCGCGCGCAGCACCGTGTATTCGAGATTCAGCCTGGCCAGGTCGCGCTCCGCGATGGCCTGTTCAAGCGCGGCCTGCGCCTGCTGCTTGCGCGTGCCGATGACGTCCAGCTCACGCTGCGCGGCGACCAACTGCGCCTTCGCTTTCTGATCGCCGGCCAGCGCCTGCTTGTATTCCGCATCGGCCTTCTGCGAACTTTGCAGCGACACGGCGGCCTTGGCGGACAGGTTCTGGTAGCGCGTCTGGTCATCGCGCGCCCGCGAGGTTTCGGCGCTGCTGGCGGAGACGCCTGCGCGGGCCTGGCCGATCACCGCGTCCTGCAACTGACGGGTGGCGTCCAGGTTGGCCAGCGACGCCTGCGCGGCCGCCACCACGCCTTCCGCCTTGGCCAGCGCGGCGCGGTAGTCGCGGTCATCCAGTCGCGCGATGACGTCGCCGACGTGCACCTGCTGATTGTCGCTGACTTCCAGCCGCGTGATGTAGCCGGCCACCTTGGGCGCGACCACCGTTACGTTGCCGCCGATGTAGGCGTCGTCGGTGTCTTCCACAAAGCGGCCGTTGCTCCACCAGTGATAACCGAAGCCCGCCACGCCGATGGCGACGGCGGCGATCACGACGCGCGTGATCAGGCGTTTGCGGTTTGGTGCGGTGCTCATGCTGGTTCTCCGGAAGTGGCGGCGGCGCGGCGTTCGGCGGCGCGCTGCATGCGCAGGTGGGTGGATTCGGTGGCAGCCGGGCCGGCGGCGGTGAAATGGCGCGCGCGGTCGATGGGGATGCCGGTGTTGGCGTCCACCAGCACCGGATCGGCTTCCGCCCCGGTCACGCTGTCGCGCAGGATGATGGTCTTGCCTTCCGGCGCGAAGTGCTTGTTGCCCCACGCGAGCATGGCCAGCATCACCGGACGGAAATCGCGACCGGCTTCGGTCAGCACATATTCGTCGCGCGGCGGTTTGTCGGAATAGCGGCGGCGCTCCAGCAGGCCGGATTCCACCAGGTCGTTCAGGCGGCGGGTCAGCATATTGGGCGCGATGCCCAGGCTTTTCTTGAAGCCGTCAAAGCGCGTCTCGCCGTAGAAGCATTCGCGCAGGATCATGATGCTCCACCACTCGCCCACCCGGTCCAGGCTGCGCGCGATTGGACATGGCATGGCGCTCAGATTCGTCTTCAGCATGATTTTGGTCCTTTAAAATTTATTGATTGCGATCATCATGAAAACAAGCATATACTTGTTAGTATCAACTTGCAACAGACTTTTTAAGGGAGTGCAAAATGGACAAGACAATTTGGCTGGCCAGAGCCGGCCTGCTGGCCTTGACCGCGCTGGCGGGATGCGCGACCGGGCCGGCGTACCAGCGGCCGGACGCGCCGCTGGCGGCGGCCTATCATTCGGCCGATGCGCTGGCCGGGCGCGCAACGACGCTGCCGGCGCCGGCGCTGGACGCGTGGTGGGATGGTTTCGACGATCCGGCCTTGCAGCGCATCGTGGCACGGGTGCTGGCGCAGAATCTGGACCTGGCGGCAGCGATGGCGCGGGTAGATCAGGCGCGGGCGGCGGCGCGCATGGCCGATGCACGGCTACTGCCGGAAGGTTCGCTCACAGCCAGCGCCGCGCATCAGCGGCAGTCGGTGAATAGCCCGATCGGCAAGATCGCCAGCAGCTTCCCTGGTTATAACCGTGAGCAGTCCTTGTATGACGCCGGACTTGGCGCCAGCTGGGAGCTGGATGTGGCGGGTGGCTTGCAGCATGGCGCGCAGGCGGCCGGCGCGGAGGCGCAGGCGGCGGAGGCGGATCGTCTCGGCGTGCGTGTGTCAGTAACGGCGGAAGCGGCGGATGCTTACTTCCGCGTGCGTGGCGCGCAGCGGCGCATCGCGCTGGCGCAGGAGCAGATCGCCACCAATGGTCGTCTGCTGGAGCTGGTGCGACTGCGATTGGCGGATGGTCTGGCGTCCAGCCGCGAGGCGGCGCAGGCAGAGGCGCTGGTGGCACAAGCCCGCGCCACCGTGCCGCCACTGCGCATCGAGCTGGAAGTGCAGCTGAACCGGCTGGATGTGCTGATGGGCGCTGCGCCGGGCACTTACGCAGCCGAACTGCCGGCACCCGCATTGCCTGAAATGCGCGTGCCGGCCATCTCGCTGTCGCAAGGGCCGGCGGATCTGCTGCGCCGGCGGCCGGACGTGATTGCGGCGGAGCGCCGCTTGGCTGCATCCAATGCGCAAATCGGCGCGGCGATGGCGGAATACTATCCCAAGGTGACGCTGTCCGCCCTGCTGGGCCTCAGCAGCCTTGGTACCACAGGTCTGCTGACCGCAGCTTCGCTGCAACCGCAAGCCGCCGCCGGCCTGCGCTGGCGGCTATTTGACTTCGGCCGCATCGACGCCGACGTCGCTCGCGCCAAGGGCGCCAATGCCGAAGCACTGGCCGCCTACCGCAAAGCCGTGCTGCATGCTGCCGAAGATGTGGAAAACGCCGTCGTCACGCTCACGCAACTGGAAGACCAGCACACGGAACTGGCGCAGGAAGTGGATGCCCATGCGCGCGCACGCGACGCGTCGGAACTGGCCTACAAAGGCGGCGCCGTCAGCCTGTACGAGGTGCTGGAAGAACAGCGCCAGCTACTGACCTCACGCGACCAGATGGCGCGCGTGAACGCGGACAACGCCCGCGCCGCCGTCGCCACCTTCCGCGCGGCGGGCGGCGGCTGGTAGCGCCGGCTTAGCCGTAAGGCGTGTAGGCAAAGCCGTTGCCAATCACCTGGGCGACGGCCGCCTGGTTTTCCGCACTTTCGCTGAAAGCGGTCAGCAGCTCGGCACGCGTGGTGTCGCTCTGCAGGTGCGACAACCAGAAACTGTTACCTTCGGCGTCAGGCGCGCGCCCCAGCACGTTCTGGTACATCAGCTTGACCAAGTCGGCATCGCTGGTCGCGCTGCCATAGGTGCGGGCAAATTCCGGGCTGGTGAGGAAGAGGCTGGCCACCTCCTTCAAGCTCATGCCGTGGTCCATTTGCGTGATCCAGAAGCCCAGCCCTTCCTGGTCTGGTGCGCGGTTGAAGGCACTCTTGTACAAGCGATAAGCCTGGCCGCCGATGCCGTCGGTATCGAGCGCATACCCGCCGTCGCTGAACAGCAGGCGCTCGACGCCGGCCAGCTTGTCACCGGTGGCGCTGCGGTAGTCCCTGACCACCGCGCTGCCATCACTGCCGCGGGAAATGTTGAAGGAACTGCGGGAGGAAGCGTAATACACGGTGTCGGTACCGGCGCCGCCATCCAGGGTCAGGCCGTTGCCGCTGCCGATCAGGTAATCATTGCCGTTGGTCCCGGCGCTGACCGGCTTGGTGGTGGTGAACGAGAAGCTTTGCGACCCGGCGCTATTGCCAGCCAGGTCCACCACGATGCCCTGCGGCAGGTTGACGGTGTAGGTCATGCCCGGCATCAGCGTGGCGCGCGGGTCGACCGTCAGCGTGTTGCCGGCCACCGTGGCCAGCAGCGGGCCGTTGGCGCCCTGCACCACCGCGCCATAGCCGTCGGTCAGCGTGACGCCGCTGCCGAGCATGATGGTTTCATCGAAGGTCAGCGAGAATGTCGGCTTCAGCCCGATGTCGGTGGCGCCGGCCGCGATGCTGCTCGACAGCAGTTTCGGACCGGTCGTGTCGAGGTTGGCCTGGACTTCCACCACCGTGTAGCTGCCGGTACTGCCGGCCTGTCCGCTGCCGCGCACATCGAGGTAATAGTCGCCGCTGGTGGCGGCCCAATACTGAAGCCGCGGGTCGCTGCCGTGGCTGGCGTCAGGGAGGCTGGAATAGGCCAGGCTGTTGCCGTTGGCTGCCAACAGGGTCATGCTGGCGGCGCTGCCATACAGAATGCCGGTGTCCAGCGTGCCGCCGCCGCTCTTGTTGCCTTTCAGGTCGAACACATAGCTGCGGCCGGCGTCCAGGTGGACCCTGATCCAGTCATGGTCGTCGGCCACGCCGATCACGCCGTGCAGCGGCGCGGCCGGGGTGAGCATGGCGGTAGTCTTGGTGTCGGCGCTGAAGTCGTCGATCCCCATCGACCTGGCCACCAGCGTATAGGCGCCGCTCCAGTTGTAGGCGGACGAGGCCGACACGCCCACGTAATAATCGCCGCTCGCGCTGGCTTCAAACAGGCGCACCACCTTGTCGCTGCTGCTGACATAACGGACGTTGAGGTAGCCCGGTCCGCTGACATCGAGGTTGAGCGCATAGTAGTTAGTGCCGGTTTGCGGCGTCAGTTCCACTGAATAGGTCATGCCGGCGACGACACTCAGTTTGAACATGTCCTTGTCCGTCGTCAGTTCCAGTTCGCCCTTGACCACGCTGTCCGGCGCCATCGCGGCGGCATGCGCCTGGTCATTGCCATAGTCGTCGGCCTTGCCCAGCTGGGCCTTGACCGTATAGCTGCCGCTAGAGTTGGTGGAACCGACTTCCACGTAATACGTGCCCTTGGTGGTCGGGGTAAACGGGACGGTGATGCCGGTGCCATAGCTATAGTTCGAGGTGCCGGCCACCTGGTTGCCGTTGCTGTCGAGCAGCTTGAACGACACGTAGCTGGACGAATTCAGCGTGCCGCCGCCCTCGGCGGCGCCGTCCAGCTTGAACCAATAATAGCCGCCGGCATTGAGCGACACGGCAAACCAGTCGCGGTCGCCACCACTTTCAATCACGCCCTTGGTGGCGCCGCCGATGTTGAGGCGGCCGGCGGTGCCGCTATTGGCGCTGAAGTCGTCCGTGGCCGCGCTGGCGGTCAGCGTAAAGGCGGTGTTGCTGTTGCTCGCATAGTAGTTGGTCTGGGACAGATAATAAGTGCCGTCCTTGCCGGGCGTGTAGCTGTAGCTGGTATTCGTGTTGCCGTAGCCCAGGCTGGCCAACTGCTGGCCGTTGGCATCCAGCAGCAGGCTGTTGATGCTGTAGCCCGCTGGGGCGTCGCTGGTCAGATCAAATTTATAGGTGACGCCTGCTTTCAGGTCAACCTTCAACATATCGATATCGCGCGCACCTTGCAGCAGACCGTTGACCGCACTTCCCAGCGTCAGGGCGGTGGCGGTAGCCTGGGTATTGCCATAATCGTCGAGTTCGCCAGCAGAGGCGGCCAGCACGTAAGACTGCACGACGGTACCGCTGACGCCGATGCCGTATACGCCGCTTACCGTGGCCTGGTAGCGCAGGGTAATGCTGCCATCGCTCGCCGTGCTGCCGGTATTCCCATAGTCATAGGCACCGGAAGGCAGATACACGTTCAGCGAGGGCGCCCCGGCGGCAGTGCCGTGCGGCTTCAAGGTCAGCGTGTAAATATTGCCGGCCTCCAGGCTGATCTTGAAACGGTCGGCATCGGAATAATAGTCGATGCTGCCGCTGATCTGGCCGCCGGCGGATAGCTCGGCGGAACTGGTATTGTCGTTGGCGTAGTCGTCGGCGATGATTTGCATGGTCTGGCTGTAGGCGCCGGTGCGCCCGCCGGCGCTGACGGCCAGGTAATAGTCGCCACTGGTGGTGGCGACGAACGGCGACTGACCGACCGAGGTCTGGTAATTGCCATTGGCGTCGTACACCACCGGGGTATAGTAAGACGCATTCGCCAGGACGCCGGCGCCGGTAAAACCGACGACCTGGCCGGCATCGGCGTGGAATTTGAACCAGTCGACATCATCGAGACGCTCGAAGACGCCGGAGACCGCCACACCGTTGGTCAGGCTGGCCGTGGTTTGCACATCGGCGCGGTAGTCGTCCGCAGCAGGCGTGACTGCTTTGACGGTGTAACCACCCGTGTAGTAGCTGCGCATGCTGAAAAAATAGGTGCCGCTGCTCTGTGCGGTGAACTGCCCCACGGCTCCCGTGGCGCTACTATAGGTTGAGATGTACGACCCCACGTTCCCTTGGGCATCGTACATCGATAAGTCAATGTTGCTGAAATTGCTCAGCGCACTGCTGCTGTTTGCATTGCCGGCGACGGAGAACAGATAGGTGGTGCCGGCCGTCAGCGAGATCTTGAACCAGTCGGTATCGTAATTGGTTTCCACCACGCCGGTGGTGCTGCCGCCGACTGTCAGTTTGCCAGTGGTAATGATGCTCGCGCTGTAGTCGTCGGCCATAGTGTTTTGATAAGTTAACTTTTACATAGATTTACCTATATTACCAAATTGCCGTTTAGAAAAACTATCAAATAGTCACGCGCCGCCCAATGTGTCCGCCCAGATATTGCGTGCCCAGTTCAGCGCGTATGCGCCTTCCAGCGGGCTGGCGGCGCTGGAGACGCCACCGGAACCGGGTACCACCAGCAGCGTTTTCCTCTCGGCGTTGTAGACGTGGACTGAGGCGACATGGATCACATCCTGGTCGGAGACGAAGCTGTAGCAGGTGTTGGTCAGCACCGGTTGCGTATCCGGCGCGCGGCCGCTGAGCAGGTCCACCACCGCCGCAGCACATACCTTGGCGTGCTGGTTGGCCATGTGTGCGGACTTGGGCATCAGCGGCGCCACGGCGATGGCGTCGCCCAGCACGTGGATGTTTTTGCTTTGCGTCGATTCGAAGCTGAGGAAGTCGACGCCGCACCAGCGCGCGTTGACGTTGGCCAGGCCGCTCTGCGCGGCGATGCTGCCGGCGCGCTGCGGCGGGATCACGTTCAGCACATCGGCCTGCACCTTGTCGCCCAGTTCGGAGATGGCGGTGCGGCTGGCGGCGTCAATGTCGGCGGTGCGGAACGAGGGGCGGTAGTCGATGATGCCGCTGTAGCGTTCCTTCCATACTTTTTTGAACAGCGGGCCTTTGGAGACCACGTCGTCGTTGGCATCGAGGATCAGGACTTTGGATTTCGGCTTGTGACGGCTGAAGTAGAAGGCGATTTGCGAGGCACGTTCGTAGGGACCGGGCGGGCAGCGGTATGGCGCCGGCGGGATGGTCATGGCGTAGACACCGCCGTCCGGCATCGCTTCCAGCTGCGCGCGCAGGGCGACGGTTTGCGCTCCGGCTTTCCAGGCGTGCAGGATGGTGTCCTGCGCACCCGGTTTCAGCATGCCGGGCAACTGATCCCACATGAAGTCGACGCCGGGCGAGACGATCAGGCGATCGTAGCTCAGCGATTGGCCGCCGGCCAGCGCCAGCGTGCGTTTGTCGGCGTTGATTCCTGTAACGCTGTCGCGGATGATGCGCACGCCCTGCTTGTCGGCCAGCGCATTGATCGACATGGTCAAATCGCCGATCTGCTTTGAGCCGCCCAACACGAGGTTGGACAACGGGCAGGAAATGAACTGCGCGTTCGGTTCGATCAGCGTGACGTCGATGCTGTTGTCGCTCCACAGGCGGATGTAGCGGGCGGCCGTGGCGCCGCCGTAGCCGCCGCCGATGACCACTACTTGCGGCTTGGCCTGGCCGGTGATGGTGGTGCAGCCAGCGAGGAAGGCGCTGGCGCCGGCGGCGTGCAGAAATTGGCGGCGCTTCATTTGGCGGCTCCCGGTTTTTGCACGGCGAAGTAGGCTGCCAGCAGATCGAGTTGTTCGTCGCTGTAGCCTTTGGCGATCTGCATCATGATGGTGGAGGCGCGCTGACCGGTCTTGAAGGCATGCAGGCTGGCCGACAGGGCTTGCTGCGGCTGGCCGGCGAGGCGCGGCAGCGTGCTGCCGTGGGTATCGCCGTTGGTGCCATGGCAGGCGGCGCAGGCGGCGGCGAGTCGCGCGCCGGCGGAGATAGTTGGCGCAGCGGCCGCCGTTACACTGGCTGTGGCCAGTAAGGCGATAAGCATAAGCTTCAATGTCATGGTCTTACTCCCGGCGATTCCATTTTCATTCCCTGGTCCCGAACCGCGAGCCAGGCCTCCAGTTCCGTCAACTCCTGCGCGCCAAACGGCGGCACTTCGGCGCGCACGCCACTCATGCAGTTGCGTAGCCGGCGCTGTAGCGATCCCATGGCCTGCCACTCCAGGCGGTAGATCGGATACGCCGCCGCATGCGCCTGCGGAATCGTGCTGGCCGCCAGACGCTTGCCCCACTGCTGGTCATGGCATTGCGCGCACGACAAATTCAGCTGCCCGATGCGCTGGTTGTACAGTTGCAGTCCACGCGCAGCGGCGGCGCGGGTACTGGCATCCTGCGGCGGCGTCACCGGCATGCCGCGCGACTGCATCGCCAGATAGGCCTCCAGCGCCAGCAGCTCTTCGCTTTCCAAACGCAGTGGCGCGACATGCAGCTTGCGCTCGCGGCACAGGTTAATGCGCTGGCTCAGGTTGACCACTTTGCCACTCGCCGCATCAAACGCTGGAAAGCGCGCCGCCACGCCGCGCATGCTGCTGCGCGCATCGCCATGGCACTTGACGCACGACTTGTTCCACTCCGCCTCGCCGTTGGCGACCCACAGCATGGCGGGATTCTGCGCATCATCGCGCTGCATGGCTTGCGTGGCGGCGCTCATGAATTCCGCACCGGAGCGACGGTCGTCCGCAGCCAGTGCCGATGCAGCTACCAGCGCCAACGCCAGTAAGCACTTCATGATGCGCTCACCGTCAGGTTCATTTTCTCCGTGTGGGCAAAGCCGTTGTCGCCCTCCCACGTGAATTCCAGCGTTCCACTGTCCGTCGCCACGGTGGAGAAGGCGATATACGGATTGGCCGATATGGCCTGATGCAGCTCTGCGCCGAACACCTGTTCGCCGTTGTAGCGGCATGCGAACTTGCGGATGATGTCCCGCGCTAGCAGTTTGCCGTCCGCGCCGACGCGGTAGCCGGTTTCCATTGGATGGCCGATCAGCGCGCGGATTTCGATGATCTCGCCGCGCTTTGCGCTGGCCGGCATGTGAATCAGGGCGCGGGCCATCAGGGCGCCTCGCCTTCCACACACGCCGCCAGTGCGACGATGACTTCCACGCCCTGCGACCAGCAACTGCCGTCGCTCATGCGCGCTACGGCCATCAAGCGCTGCGAGGTGGCGAGGCGGATGCGGGTGGAGACTTCGGCCTTGCCGGCGCGCGGGCCTAGCGTGAACACCACTACGTCCGTCTGCGGATTGCGCTCGGTGAAGATGCCAATGGCGCTGACATGGTCTGCAGCGCTCATCGGGCTGTCCACCGAGATGGTGACCGGAACCGCGTTGCCGTTGTCGATCAGTTGGGCGATGTCGAACTTCACCTTGCCCGTTTGCGGTTTGGCGCCGCCGGTGAAGCTGTTGATGGCGGCGGCCATCTCCGCCGGCGTGGCGGATGCGGGGCGGACTAGCGCCAGCATGGTGAGGCCGGCGCCGGCGGCCAGCAGGTCGCGGCGCTTCATGATGCGGGCTCCTTGAGTGTTTGCAGCCAGGCCACCACGTCTTCGATCTGCTGTGCGGTCAGGATGGTTTTTCCTTGGTAGCTGGCGGCCACGCGGGTCAGGCCGTCGGTCTTGTAGTAGGCGGGCATGATGGTGGCGGGATTGATATGGCTTGCATCCACGATGCGCAGGCGCAGTTGCGCGGCGGTCCAGCGTTGGCCGGCCCATTGCAGGTCGGGAGCGAGGTTGCCTTGAAAGCGTTCTTCAGGAATGGGGCCGGAGTGGCACAGCAGGCATAGGCCGAGCTGGCGGTTGGCGACGATGGCGCGGCCGCGTGCCGCGTCGCCCGTCACAGCGCCGGGCAGCGGGGATGCGATGCCGTCATCGGCGAAGGCGGCGCAGGGCAGCAGCGCGGCCAGGGCCAGCGCCCTCGCTACCCTGCTGCTGCCGCGCGCCCTCATGCTAAGCCTTCTTCACCAGGCTGTGGTTCTTCAACGGCAGATCGCGCACGCGCTTGCCGGTGGCGGCGAAGATGGCGTTCAGCACCGCTGGCGCGGCCACCGCAATCGTCGGCTCGCCCACGCCGCCCCAGAAGCCGCCGGACGGCATGATGATCGACTCCACCTTCGGCATCTCGTCCAGCTTCATCACCTGATAGGTGTCGAAGTTGGACTGCTCCATCTGCCCATCCTTGAGCGTGCACTCGCCGTACAAGGCGGCGGACAGCCCATACACAAACGAGCCCTCCACCTGCGCTTCGATCTGCTGCGGATTAACTGCATATCCCGGATCGGTCGCCGCAACGATGCGCAGGATCTTGACCTTGCCCGTCTTGCGGTCCACCGACACCTCGGCACAGGCGGCGACATAACTGCCGAAGCCCATGGTCTGCGCCAGCCCGCGATACACGCCCTTCGGCGCCGGCTTGTTCCAGCCGATCTTCTCGGCCACCGCATTCAGTACCGCCAGATGCTTCGGATGTTCCGCCATCAGCTTGCGGCGGAAGGCCAGCGGGTCCTGTTTGGTCGCGTGGGCCAGTTCGTCCATGAAGCATTCGAGGTAAATTGTATTCTGATTCAGGTTCACGCCGCGCCAGAAGCCCGCCGGCACCGGCGGATTGCGCATCGCATGATCCACCAGCAGGTGCGGGAAGCTGTAGCCGATCGACGCTTCCGGCCCCGGCGCATTCAAGCCCTGGAACACCACAGGGTCTTTGCCATCCTTCAGCGTGGAACCCAACGACGCCAGGATCGACTGGCCGGCAATGCGCATATGCAGCGCCGTCACATTGCCCTTGTCATCCAGCCCCGCCGTCAGCTTGCACTGCGTGATCGGGTGATAGCGACCGTGCAGCATGTCTTCCTCGCGCGTCCAGATCAACTTGATCGGCGTGCCGGGGAACTCCTTGGCGATCTTCACCGTCTGCGTCACCCAATCATGCGTGGCGCCGCGCCGGCCAAAGCCGCCGCCCAGATGCATCTTGTAGACGTCGCACTTGGCGGCAGGCAGGCCGGCTGCTTCGGCGGTGGCGGCCAGTGCGGCCTCGCCGTTTTGCGTCGGTGTCCATACCTCGCAACGCTCCGGCGTCCAGATCGCGGTGGCGTTCATGGTCTCCATCGTCGCGTGATTCAGCCAAGGGAAAGAATACACCGCCTCGATCTTGCGCTTGGAGGAGGCGATGGTCGCCTTGGCGTCGCCGTTCGCATTGCCGACCACCGCCTCCGGCGCATCCAGCGCGGCCTTCAGCGTGGCGGCGATGTCCTTGCTGGACAGCTTGGCGTTCGGTCCCTTGTCCCACTCGATGGTGACTGCATCCAGCGCGGACTTGGCGCGCCACCACGTATCGGCCACCACCACCACGGCGGTGTCGCCCAGCTTGAAGATCTTCTTCACGCCCGGACGTTTCTCGGCAGCGGCGGCGTCAAAGCTCTTCACCGTACCGCCGAATACCGGGCAGTCCTTGATGGCGGCGTTCAGCATGCCGGGCAGCTTGATGTCCATGCCGTAGATCTGCGCGCCGGTGGTCTTGTCCACCGTATCGAGACGCGCCAGGCGCTTGCCGGCCAGCTTCCAGTCCTTCGGATCTTTCAGCGCCACTTCCGTCGGCGGCGTCAGTTTGGCGGCGGCATCGGCCACCTTGCCGTAGCTGATGGTGCGGCCGGTCGGCTTGTGCGTGATCACACTGGCTGCGGCCACACAGTCGGACGCCGGCACCTTCCACGCATCGGCTGCGGCTTGTACCAGCATGGTGCGGGCGATGGCGCCGCCCTTGCGCACATAGTCGTGCGACTCGCGCACTCCGCGGCTGCCGCCGGTGGAGAAGCTGCCCCACACGCGCTTGCGCGCCAGGTTCTGTCCCGGCGATGGGTATTCGGTGGTGACCTTGCTCCAGTCGGCGTCCAGTTCTTCCGCCACCAACTGCGCGAGGCCGGTCAGCGTGCCCTGCCCCATCTCGGAACGGGCGATGCGGATCACGATGCTGTCATCTGGCTTGATCACCACCCAGGCGTTGACTTCCGGCGTGGCGTGGGATGCGCCCTTGGCGATCGGCGTCTGCTCCGCCGCCATCGCATCGAACGGAATATGGAAGGCGACCACCAGGCCGCCAGCCATCTTCATGAAGCTGCGACGCGAGGTGCCAGCAAAATGCGGCGCGTTCATGCCTTGCTCCCTGCGATGCGTTCAATCGCCAGGCCGGCGCTGGCCGGATCGCCGCCGCGCACCGCCACGTGGATCGCCTTGCGCACGCGGTTGTAGGTGCCACATCGGCAGATATTGGTCATCGCCGCATCGATATCGGCGTCGGTACATTTGGGCTTGTCGCGCACCAGCGCGGCGGCGGCCATGATCATGCCGGACTGGCAGAAGCCGCACTGCGGCACATCCAGCGCCGCCCATGCTTTCTGAATCGGATGCGAACCGTCGGCCGACAGGCCTTCGATGGTGGTGATCTTCTGCGCGGCGGTGACCGCCGATGCCGGATAGACGCAGCTGCGCACTGCCTGTCCATCGATATGCACGGTGCAGGCGCCGCACTGCGCGACACCGCAGCCGTACTTGGTGCCGGTCAATCCGAGCTGTTCGCGGATCACCCACAGCAGCGGCGTATCGTCCTCCGCTTCGTATTGCATGACTGCGCCGTTGACGTTGAGCTTTGCCATCCAAGTCTCCTGTTTAGAGGTTGCCAAAATCGGTCGCTGGTCATACTACCACCGTTTCACAGTCGGATATTTTTGACTTGGATCAATGTTTTTACTGCACCGCATCAATAGACTTCCTCACGTTACTTAACGACAAAAAGAGGGAAGTAAAATGAGTAAGTCCGTAGCAGCAGTATTGGCAGCCCTGACCCTGATGACCGGCAACGCGATGGCCCAAGAAAGCCCGTGGCTGGTGCGCGTGCGCGCGGTCCACATCGACACCGCCGACAAATCGGATCCCGTTGGCGGCGTCGGCGCCTCCGACCGCATCCACGTCAGCAACAAGACCATTCCGGAAGTCGACATCTCGTACTTCTTCACCAAGAACATCGCCACCGAGCTGATTCTGACCTATCCGCAAAAACACGACGTCTCGCTGGACGGCGCCAACATCGGCACCATCAAACACCTGCCGCCGACGCTGACGGTGCAGTACCACTTCCTGCCGGACGCCACCTTCCGTCCGTACGTGGGCGCGGGCGTGAACTACACCACCTTCTCCGGCGTGAACCTGCTGGGCGGCGCGGGCAGCCTGGAACATGACAGCTTCGGCCTGGCGCTGCAAGCGGGCGCCGATGTGGCGATCGACAAGAACTGGTCGATCAACTTCGACATCAAGAAAGTGCAGATCCGCAGCGACGTGATGATCAGCGGCGCCAAGGCCAGCCGCGTGAAAGTGGACCCGGTGCTGTTAGGCGTGGGTATCGGCTACCGCTTCTGATCGGGTCGTCAGGTGGGGCGGCTATAATGGGGTAAATCGATAGCCACCCACGGAAAGCCCATGCGCAAGATCCTGTTCCTCCTGATGCCGCTGCTGCTGGCGGCATGCGTTGACGACAGCGCCTCGTACTACGCGGACGGCCCGGTCGGCAACCATGCACTGACGATTCATCGGGCGCAGAAGCACTTCTGGAGCAAGGACAGCCGGGTGGAATTGATCATGCAGCGCCTGCCCGACTGCCTGCGCCGCATCGAACTGACCGAGATGCCGGCCGATGAAGTGGAAATCGAACTGCTGTCCGCCGGCGACAACGTCTGGACGCTGCGCGCCGGACAAGAGATGTGGCAGGTAGAAACGCAAACCTGCACCTTGTACGCCGACGTCAAAGGCGACGGCGGCGAGTTGATGGGCGTATTCCGCGACGATGGCGGCAAGTTCGTCTACGAAGCCGCCGTCGTAGAAACCGTCCCTGCCGATACCAAATAAATCCGGGGTCAGGTCCGGCACTTGGACACGAGCTCATGTCCAAGTGCCGGACCTGACCCCGGAGTTTTAGCGCACCAGCGCCATCTGGCGTTTGACTGGACGCGGCGCCGGGCGGGCTGCTGGCTTGCTGGCGGCCGGTGCCGAATACTGTGCATCCCCATTCAGCTTGAAGCGCGCCACCAGCGTGGCCAGCATCGCCGCCTGCTCCTGCATGCTGCCGGCCGCTGCTGCCGCCTGCTCCACCAGCGCGGCATTCTGCTGCGTCACCGAATCCATCTCCGTGATCGCCATGTTGACGTGGCCAATGCCCGTGCTCTGCTCACTCGACGCATCGGTAATCGCCGACATGATCTGCGTTACCCGCGACACGCTGGTCACCACCTGGTCCATCGTGGTCCCCGCCTCCGCCACCAGCGCGCTGCCGGCGCCGATACTGTCCACCGACGCGTTGATCAGTTCCTTGATTTCCTTGGCCGCCGCCGCCGACCGCTGCGCCAGGTTGCGCACCTCGGACGCCACCACCGCAAAGCCACGGCCCTGCTCACCCGCGCGCGCCGCTTCCACCGCCGCATTCAAGGCCAGGATGTTGGTCTGGAAGGCGATCCCGTCAATCACGCTGATGATGTCGACAATCCGGCGCGACGAGTCATTGATGGTATCCATGGTCTGCACCACCTGCGACACCACCCTGCCGCCGCGCTCGGCCACTTCCGAGGCCGACTGCACCAGCTTGTTGGCCTGCACCGCGTTGTCGGCGTTCTGGGTGACGGTCGAAGTCAATTCTTCCATCGACGCGGCCGTCTCTTCCAGCGAGCTGGCCTGCGATTCGGTGCGCGCCGACAAGTCCATATTGCCGGACGCGATTTCGCTGGAGGCGGTGGCGATGGTGTCGGCGCTGCGGCGGATTTCGCCGATGGTCTCGGCCAAACGCTGCTGCATTACCTTGACGGAATACAGGATGCTGCTGTTGTCAGCCTCATGCACCTTGACCACCACGCTGAGATCGCCATCGGCAATCTGCTGCGTCACCTCGCCAACATACTCCGGCGCGCCGCCGATGGTGTGGCGCAGGCTCTTGTTGACCAGGCTGACAATCACCCACAGCACCGCACACACCGCCAGCAGCCAGCCGGCCGATTTCAGCAGCGAGGCCTGGAAGGCGGCGTCGATATCATCCATGTAGACACCGGTGGTCAGATCCCAGTTCCACGGCCCGTAATGCACCACGCGGCTCATCTTCGGCACCGGCTCGGCCGAGCCCGGACGCGACCAGTAGTAATTGACGAAGCCGCCGCCTTCCGGCTGTGCGCCGGCCGCCGCGATGGCGCGATAGACGTAGGTGCCTTTCGGATCTTTCAGATCGACCAGGTCCTTGTTATTGTTTTCCGGCTTGATGGGGTGCATCAGAGACATGGTGCCGCTGCTGATGGTGAAGTAGCCATCCTTGGCGTAGCGCAGGTTTTTGATGGTGTCCATCGCCTGCTTCTGCGCGTCTTCTTTGCTGAGCGTGCCAGCAGCGGCCTTGTCGCCGAACTGCTTGACGATATTGAGCGCCATGTCGTCGACATTGCGCAGGTCGCTGCTGCGTTCCTCGATCCGCACGTTGCGGGTTTGAATGGTTTCAAACAGGAAGATCGCGGTGATGCACAGCAGACTGCAGACCAGCGGTACCCACAATTTCTGCTGAAAGGACAACTTGTTCATGGGGAGTGTCTCCTATTGTCTTATGGAAACTAGAATACCCCCAAAGCTCCTTGCAGCGTGCAACAAATTTAATTCTTGTGGTTTATCCGCAAATACAACCGGACTCGGCTTTTGGCGCCGAGCCCGGCTTGTTAACTAGTGGGCAGTGTTGCCTTGTGCGGCTGGCTTGGCGGCCAGTTGCGCTTTCACTGCAGCGCTTTTGGCGCGCGGCGCCATGTAGGCGACGTCCTGATAGGCTTCATTGGTATCCAGCAGACCGGCCTTGCGGGCAGCCAGGGTCTCGGCTTTGACCTGGGCGCGGGTCAGCGTGCTTTTGCCGCCATTGAGGAAGGTCTGGTCGAAGCTGGCTTCATTGGTGTCGGCGGCGAAGGTGCTGCCGGCGGCCAGCAGGGCAACGGCAGCGAAGAGGGCTTTGGTGTTCATGGTGATGCTCCTGAAAGGAAGGTCGATGGAGTCATCTTAGTATTAAAAATTCCGATTAAAAAGCGCGATTATCTGCTTGGAATGATTCGTTTATCCAATCTATCCCTGCCACTAGAAATGTGTCCGCAAGCAACAAAAATGTGTCAGAATGGTGGCTTAATATTAACAATCGTTCATCCATATGAAATCGCTCCTGTCGACCACGCTTTTGGCCCTGTGTGCGTGCGAGGTCCACGCCACGGCATTGCCGAAAATCGACGGCGCGGGGCTGCTGGAACAAATCACCACGCTCGCTTCGGATGAATTCGAAGGCCGCGCACCCGGCACCCAGGGCGAAACCCTGACCATCGACTATTTGCAGCAGCAGTTCAAGCAGCTCGGCCTGGAGCCGGGCAATGCGGACGGCACCTATCTGCAAACCGTGCCGCTGGTCGGCATCTCCAGCCACCCGACGCTGAGCTACACCGGCAAGGACGGCAAGCCGATCCAGTTGCGCTTCGGCGACGACTACATCGCCTGGACCGCGCGCGCCGACAAGCAGCTGGACGTGGCCAATTCCGAGCTGGTGTTTGTCGGCTACGGCATCCAGGCGCCGGAATTCAAATGGGACGACTACAAGGGCGCGGACCTGAAGGGCAAGACGCTGATCATGCTGATCAACGACCCGCCGATCCCCGATCCCAGGCATCCCAAGCTGCTCGACCCGGCCATGTTCGGCGGCAATGCACTGACCTGGTATGGCCGCTGGAACTACAAGTTCGAGATGGCGGCCAGGCAGGGCGCGGCGGCGGCGCTGATCGTGCACGACAACAAGACCGCCGGCTACCCGTATGAATTCGTCGTCAATAGCTGGGGCCGCGAAAACTTCGCGCTGAAGAGCAAGACGCCGGATGCCGGCTACCCGGCCATTCCGGGCTGGCTGCAACACGAGCGCGCGGGCGAGCTGTTCAAGGCGGCCGGGCTGGACTTCCAGCAGCTCAAGGACCAGGCGCAGTCGCGCGGCTTCAAGCCGGTGCCGTTGGGCATCAAGATCAACCTGTCAACGCTGAATGCCACGCGCGACGTCACCTCGCACAACGTGGTGGCGCGCATCACCGGTTCCGATCCGCTGCTGAAGAATGAAGTGGTGATCTACAGCGCGCACTGGGACCACTTCGGCATCGACGAAAGCCTGCCCGGACCGCGTACCCAGCAAATCTTCCACGGCGCGGTGGACAACGCCAGCGGCGTGGCGGCGCTGCTGCAAATTGCGCGCGCCTACAAAGCGCTGCCGACGGCGCCCAAGCGCACCATCCTGTTCGTGGCGACCACGGCGCAAGAACGCGGACTGCTGGGCGCGCAATACTATGTGCGCCATCCGCTGGTCCCGATCGGCAAGACCATCCTCAACATCAACATCGACGGCCTGAACATGTGGGGCCGCACCCGCGATGTCGAGCTGAGCGGCATGGGCAAATCGACGGCGGACGATCTGGTGGCGGCGGCTGCGGCCAGGCAGGGCCGCGTGGTCAAGCCCGACAGCAACATCAGCTACGGCAGCTACTATCGTGGCGACCAGTTGGAATTCGCGCGCGCCGGCGTGCCGACCATCTACCTGCGCAGCAGCGCCAGCAAGCTGTTGAACTACACCGCGCACCAGTTCCACACCGTGCACGACACCGTGCAGCCAAACTGGAACATGAGCGGCGCAGTGGACGACATCACCCTGCTGTTCCAGGCCGGCTACCAGGCCGCGCAAGGCAAAGACCAGCCCAAGTGGAAAGACGGCGCCGAGTTCCAGCGCCGTTAATCCGGCGTCAAATTCGGGGTCAGGTCCGGCATTTGGACACGAACTCATGTCCAAGTGCCGGACCTGACCCCGGATTTTTAAAGGGCGGCGGCGAGGGTGGCCGTGTGGGGACCGGCGGGGATGCTGGCCAGTTTCGGCGCCAGCTTGTGTAGCTGGCTGAGGTTGCGCTGCTGGTGGGCGTCGGCGCCGGCCGCGCGCACGTCGGCCAGCAGGCCTTGCGCGGCTTGTTCGATGCGGGCGCTGTCTTGCGGCGCCAGGTCGATCAGGCTGTTCAGATAGGTCACGCCCCATTGCAGCCGCGTTGCTGCGCCTACCGATGCCTGCCACGCTTTGCCATACCAGTCCAGCATGCCCGCGACGTCGTTGCGGCGCTTGGCGCTGGCCGCCAGACTCAACATGAAGTAATACGGTGAATGCGAACGCGGCAATTCCGCCAGCAGCACTTGCTCGGCCTGCGCCGGCAAGCCGGCATCGTTCAACGCACTCACTGCGGTGTTGACCAGCGTGTGACGTTCGTAGGGGTCGGTCGATTCGGCCAGGGCTTCTTCCACCCGTTCAAGGATCTGCTCCTGCAAGCCCTGCGTCGGCGCCAGCAGGCGCGCCAAGCGCATTTGCAGGCGCACCGCCATCAACCGGTCCGGTGCGTTGAGCCAGAAGTCGTCGGCCCATTGCGCCGCTACGCTGCCCAACGCGGCCGCCAGTTCTTCCCGCCGGCTGGCGATCTTGATCAGATTCAGGCCGCTGTTGTTGAAGATGTCCATGTTGGAACGCGCCAGCCGTGCATCGGCCAGCACCGTCAGCAGGAAAGCCGCGTCGACGCTGCCGGCCGCCAGTTGCGCGTGCAGTTGCAAGCGCACCGCCGCATCCGGATTGGTACTGGCTGTTGCCAGTGCGGCCAGGGTCGGCGCCAGTGCGCGCGTACCCAGCAGTTTGCCTTCGTCGGTGTCCCACGAATAGTGGCTCAGCAGCGACCACTCGTCGGCACTCAGTGGACGCAATGCGCTCAACGCCGCGTCCAGCGCCGCCGCTGCCGATGAGCCGGCCGCATGCACGGCCAGCGCGGCGTCGAAGGCGGTCACGAACAGTTCGCCATCAAGTTCGCACGGCAGGCGCGTGATTTCGTCGCCGTCCGGCGCATACAGCACCAGCGTCGGATAGCTGCGCAGCTGATACTGCGCGGCCAGCGTCTGCGCGCCGGCGCTGTCGCCATTGAGGTGATAGCACAGCACGCCAGCAGCGCGCGAGGCGAACTCAGTCCGCGCAAAGATATCGGATTTAACCCGGTTGCACGGCGGGCACCACACGGCGCCCCAGTACAGGAACAACGGGCGTTGCTGCGCCTTGGCCAGCGCAAAAGCGGCGTCGAGGCCGCTGTTCAGCCACTCCAACGTCGCCATCGCGCTCAGTCCCGCGCCAGCGCCAGGAATTCAGTGCGCATCGCCAGGTTGGGCTGCAATTCGCCCAGCATGGCCGAGGTCACCGTTTCTTCGCCCGGCGTGCGGATGCCGCGGCTTTCCATGCACAGGTGACGGCATTTGACGATCACGCCCACCGCCTTCGGCTCCAGCACTTCCAGCAGCGCGTTGGCGATTTGCATGGTCATGCGTTCCTGCACTTGCAGGCGCTTGGCGAAGCAGTCGACCAGCCGGGTCAGCTTGGACAGGCCGACGATCTTGCCGTTCGGGATGTAGCCAATGGTGGCCTTGCCGAAGAACGGCGCCAGGTGGTGCTCGCAGTGGCTGTACACCGGAATGTTGCGCACGATGATGAATTCGTTGTACTGCTCGGCGCCGTCTTCAAACGCCTTCAGCAGCGTGACCGGGTCCTGGCCGTAGCCCGAGGTCCAGTGTTTCCACGCCTTGGTCACGCGGGCCGGGGTTTCCAGCAGGCCAGGACGATCAGGGTCTTCGCCAATGCTGGCAATCAGGCGGCGCCAGTCGTTTTCCGTAAATTCTTGAGACATGATGAAACACCTTTTTTCTAAATTGCCCGACAGTATACAGAAAATGGCCGGGCCTTACCGGGGCCGGTGGGCGTCGATCAGGCGCGCGGCGATTGAGACCTTGACCGGCAGATCCGGCCAGTCGTCGCCCGCGCCGAACCAGCGCGCCTCGGCGATTTCGCTTTGGTCGACGCGGATCTCGCCGTCCAGGTAGTCGGCCGTGTAGGCAATCATCAGCGAATGCGGGAACGGCCACGACTGGCTGCCGAAGTATTGCAGGTTGTGGACCTTGAGGCCGACTTCCTCGAACACTTCGCGGTGGATGGCTTCCTCGACCGACTCGCCGGCCTCGACGAAGCCGGCCAGCGCCGTGTAGCGTTTGTAGGGCGAGTTGGTGTGCATCGCCAGCAGCACCTGGTCGCCCTTGCGCACCAGCACCATCATGGCCGGCGAGATGCGCGGATAGGCGCTGTGGCCGCAGTGTGGACACTTGTAGCAGCGCTCGCCCGCCAGCAGCTGCATCGGGGTCGCGCAGACGCCGCAGTAGCGATGGGTGCGGGCCCACTCCACCAGCTGGAAGGCGCGCCCGGCCAGGCCGAGGAAGCCGTCGTCCAGCACGCCGAACAGCGAGCGCAGGCCGTGGTAGCCGAACTCCGCGCCCGGCAGCAGCGGCTCGTCCAGCCATGCCGCCTGGTAATAACGGCCTTCCCACACGCCCAGCGGATGGATGCGTTCCGGCGCCAGCGGCAGCCCGGCCAGCTCATCCGCCGCCGGCAAGCCCATGATGTTGTTGCGCAAAAGCAACTCACCACGGTGGAAGACAAAGGTCACAGGCTGGTCGTGTTGTTGCGGCCGGATAACAGGCTGAAATGTGGCGGGAGTTTGCAGCATGGCAGGGAGAATAAAGGTTTAATGCGAAACAGCATCTTACAGTGTTTCCTGATTAGTTATTTTGCACGCCGAAATTTATGACCGCGCGATGACAAGATGAGCGCTAAGTCATTGTTTTCAGACCAAGAATTGACGCCTAATACGGTCTTTTTTCCCGGTTTGAACCATATTGACGGTAAGATATATTTCCCGTGGGAGATTATCAGACATGTCATTCAACTTATCCGACCTTACTACCGACCAACTCAAGGCACTGCAATCGGCACAGATTGCTTCGCTGACGACGGCCGAAGCCGCGACGCTCAGCACCTTGCAGATGACGTTGCTCAGCACGGCCCAGCTCAGCTGGCTCGGCACCGCGCAGCTGCGCGCGCTGACGACGGCCACCTTGCATGCCATGGGTACGCAACAGTTGAATAGTCTGTCGACGCGACAAGTGTCCGCCCTCACCACGGCGCAGTTTGCCACGCTGAGCGACGACCAGCTGAGCGCCGGTCTCAGCACCGTCCAGTTCAGTACGCTCACCACGGCGCAGCTGGCCAGCTTGAACCAGGCCCAGGTGGCGTTGATCGAAACCCAGGACCTGGCCGCGCTGAAGACCGCGCAACTGGTCGCGCTCAGCACCGCCCAGCTGCGCGCGCTCGGCAGCGACCAGCTGCAAGCGCTCACCACGGCGCAGACGGCATCGCTGAAGACCCAGCAGATCGTCGCGCTGGCCAGCAACCAGGTCGCCAGCCTGACCACCCGCGAGATGGCCGCACTGACCACGCTGCAACTGAATGCGCTGGACGCGGTCCAGCTGAGCGCCCTCGGCGACAGCCAGCTGGCCGCGCTCAGCACGGCGCAGGCCGCCGGCCTGTCGACCTCGCAGATCGGCCGCCTCGGCACCGAACAGCTGGCCGCCCTGGGCAGCAGCGGCCTGGCCGCGCTGAAAACCCAGCAGATCGCCGCCCTGACCACCACCCAGTTCGCCGCCCTCAGCACCGACCAGATCGTCGCGCTGACCACCGCGCAAATCCAGTCGCTGACCACGCAGCAACTGAGCCTGTTGTCGAGCACGCAGCTGGGCGCGCTGAGTTCGCAAGACCTGGCCGCACTGAAGACCCAGCAACTGGCCGCGCTCGGTACCGGCATCACCGCCATGCTGGGCACCAGCCAGATCGCCGCGCTGAGCACCGCGCAGATCGCCGCCCTGCCGACCGCGCAACTGCGCGCCTTCAGCACCGACCAGATCGTGGCGCTGCGCAGCGCGCAAGTGGCCGCCCTGACCACGCAACAAGTGCAGGCGCTGAGCACCACCCAGCTGGCCGCGCTGGAAACCGTCGACCTGGCAGCAATGGGCACGGCGCAAGTCAACGCCTTCGGCACGGCCCAGGTCAGCGCGCTGACCGCCGCCCAGATTGCGGCCCTGCGCACGGTCCAGGCCAATGCGCTCAGCTCGCAACAACTGGCCGTGCTGTCGACCGAGCAGTTGGGCGCGCTGGAAACGGCCGACCTGGCCGCGCTGCGCACCAGCCAGCTCGGCGGCCTCAGCACCGAACAGATCGCCGCCCTGCGCACCGACCAGATCGCCGCGCTGGCGACCCTGCAAATCGCCGCGCTCAGCACCCGCCAACTGGCGGCGCTGGACGACGCCCAGATCGTCAGCCTGACCACGGCGCAAGCCGCCGCCCTGACTTCGGTGCAAATCGCCGCACTGAGCACCGCCCAGCTGGCCGCGCTGGAAACCCGCGACCTGGCCGCCTTTAAAAACGCCCAGGTCGCCGCACTGACCAGCACCCAGCTGGGTGCGCTCGACGCCGGCCATTTCGGCAGCTTTAGTTCGCTGCAAATCTCCGCCCTGACCACGCAGCAGGTGTCCACGCTGGGCAGCGCGCAATTGGTGTCGCTGCAATCGGCGGCGCTGGCCGGCCTGCAAACGCGGCAAGCCGTGGCGCTGTCCATCGACAACATCCAGGCCCTGGGCACCGGCCAGATCGCCGCCCTCAGCACCGCGGTCGTCAACGCCTTCACCACCGCCCAGATCGCGGCAATGTCGACCGACCAGATTGTTGCGCTGAGCACGCTGCAAAGCATGGCGCTGGCCACCCGCCAGATCGCCGCGCTGACCGACGACCAGCTGAACGCGCTGCAAACCCAGGACCTGGCCGCCTTCAAGACCCAGCAGATCGCCGCCCTCGGCACCAACCAGATCGCCGCGCTGGACAGCGTGCACCTGATCGCCCTCGGTTCGCAGCAAGTGGCGGCACTGGGCACGACCCAGGTGGCAGCGCTCGGCAGCGACCAGGTGGCCGTGCTGGAAACCCGCGACCTCGCCGCGCTCAGCTCGCGCCAGGCAGCCGCGCTGAGCAACGACGCCGTGGCGGCGCTGACCACCACCCAGGTGTCGGCCCTGACCTCGACCGTGCTGAACGGCCTGACCACCGCCCAGTTCGGCGCGCTGGGCACCGACCAGATCGTCGCGCTGACCACGCAGCAAGCCACGCAACTGGCCACGCGCCAGATCGCCGCGCTGTCCAGCGAACAGCTGGTGGCGCTGGAAACCCGCGACTTCGCCGCCCTCAAGACGGTGCAGATCGCCGCCCTGACGCCCGACCAGATCAGCAAGCTGACGCTGGACCAGATCGTCGCGCTGACCACCGCCCAGGCCAACGCGCTGAGCGGCGTGCAGCTGAACGCCCTCACCACCGCCCAGCTGGCCGCGATGGAAACCCAGGACTTTGCCGCACTGCGCACCAGCCAGCTGCTGGGCCTGGGCACCAACAGCATCGCCATCCTGTCGCCGAACCAGGTGGCGGCGCTGAAGACCGAACAAGTCAGCCAGCTGACCTCGGACCAGATCCGCGTGCTCAGCAGCGTCCAGATCGGCGCCCTGACCACGCAACAAATGGGCGCCCTCAGCCCGCTGCAGATCAGCTACCTGCTGGCCAGCCAGCTGGCCGTGCTGACCAATGCCGACTGGGCCGCGCTGAAGAGCCAGCAGCTCAACGCCCTCAGCACCGAACAACTGGCTGCCGTCACCACCAGCCAGATCGTCGCGCTGACCACCGCGCAAGCCAGCCAGATCGCCGCCAGCCAGCTGAACGCGCTGTCGTCCACCCAGCTGAACGCGCTGGAAACGCAGGACCTGAACGCCCTCACCTCGGCCCAGATCGCCGCGCTCAGCACCGCCACCGTGGTGGCGCTGGACCTGCCCCACATGGCCGCCCTCAACAGCCGCCAGATCGCCGCGCTGACCACCGCGCAAGTGCTGGCACTGGGCACCGACCGCATCAGCGCCCTCAGCACCCTGCAGGCCAGCAGCCTGGGCACCGCGCAAATCGGCGTCCTCAGCAACGACCAGTTACAGGCGCTCGACGCCAATGTGCTGGCGGCGCTGAAAACGCAGCAGATCGCCGCCCTGTCGACCGACCAGATCACCGTACTGAGCAGCGACCAGATCATCGCCCTGACCACGGCCCAGGTGAGCAGCCTGAGCACGCGCCAGCTGGCGGCCCTCAGCGCCAGCCAGCTGAACGACCTGGAAACCCGCGACCTGGCCGCCCTGCGCACGGCGCAGATCGCCAGCCTCGGCAGCGACAGTCTCAACGCCCTCAGCACCACGCAGGTGCGGGCGCTGACCACCACCCAATTGCTGGCCCTGGGCAGCAATCAGCTGCAACAGCTGGCGACCGAACAGATCGCCGCGCTGAGCAGCGCGCAAGTGCTGAACCTCGGCACCGCCCAGATCGGCCTGCTGAGCAGCGACCAGTTGAGCGCGCTCGGCAACACCATGCTGGCGCAGCTGAAAACCCAGCAGATCGCCGCGCTGAAAACCCAGCAGATCGCCCAGCTGGATAACGCGCAACTGATCGCCCTGACCACGCTGCAAGTCAGCCACCTGACCAGTCAGCAACTCGCCGCCCTCGGCAGCGACCAGTTGAACGCGCTGGAAACCCAGGACCTGGCCGCCCTGCGCACCGCCCAGATCGCCGTCCTCAGCACTACGCAAATCGCTGGTCTCAACCCGAGCCAGGCGGCCGCGCTGACCACGCTGCAAACCAGCAGCCTGAGCACTGCGCAACTGCAGGCGTTCAGCGCCGCCCAGTTGCTCGGCTTCTCCAGCGCCGACATCGCCGCGCTGCGCACCGTTCAGGTGGCGTCGCTCAGCACCGACCAGCTGGACGCCCTGTCGAGCGACCAGCTGCGCGCGCTGACCACGGCGCAACTGAGCGCGCTGACCAGCAGCCAGTTCGGCGCACTGGGCAGCGACCAGATCGGCGTATTGACCACGCTCCAGGCCAGCGGCCTGAGCACGGCGCAGCTGCAATCGCTGAGCGCCGCGCAACTGGCGGCGCTGTCCACCGCCGATCTCGCCGCGCTGCGCACCGTCCAGCTCGCCGCCCTGTCCAGCAGCCAGATTGCGCTGCTGGACCTGACCCAGATCGTTGCGCTCAGCACGCTGCAAGTGTCCAGCCTGAGCACGCAACAATTGAGCGCGCTCGGCACCGACCAGGTGCGCGCCATGGAAACCCGTGACGTCGCCGCGCTGCGCACCGCGCAAGTCGTGATCCTCACCGGCGACCAGTTGCAGGCCCTCGGCAGCGACCAGGTGCAGGCGCTGACTGCGGCCCAGCTGGCTGCGCTGAGCACCACGCAACTGCAAACGCTGCTGACCGAGCAGATCGCCGCGCTGACCACCCGCCAGGTTTCGGCGCTGGTCACCGCCCAGATCGTCAACCTGACCAACGGCCAGCTGGCCGCGCTCAGCACCGATGAAATGGCGGCGCTGCGGACCGCCCAGGTCAACGCGCTGCTCACGGCACAGATCCAGCAGCTCAGCACCGATCAGGTCGCCGCACTGACCAGCAGCCAGGTGGCCGCCTTGTCGACCGCCCAGCTGTCGACGCTGAGCGAACAACAGATTGGCGCCTTCAGCGCCGCCGATTTCGCCGCGCTGAGTGCCGCCCAGCTGGCGGCGCTGGGCACGCTGATCAAGCTCACCACCGACCAGATCCAGTCGCTCACGCCGGTGCAGATCGCCGGCCTCAGCACCGCCCAGGTCGCCGCCCTGACCACCGACCAGGTCGTCGCCCTGACCACCCGCCAGATCGGTTCGCTCAGCACCGCCGCCGTGGCCGTGCTCGGCAGCGACCAGGTGCGCGCGCTGGAAACCGATGACCTGGCCGCGATGAAAGCCACGCAGATTGTGGCGTTCGGCACCGACCAGCTGATGCAGCTGAGCACGCTACAAGTCCAGGCGCTGAACTCGGCCCAGGTCAGCGGCATGTCGACCCAGCAGATCGCCGTCTTCAGCAGCGACCAGATGCATGCCCTCAGCAGCGCCGACATCGCCGCCCTGCGCACCGCCCAGATCAGCATCCTCACCAGCGACCAGTTGCAGGCGCTGGGCGACGAGCAGGTGCAGGCCCTGAGCGTGGTCCAGATGAACTCGCTCAGCAGCGCGCAGGTGCAGACGCTGCGGCCCGACCAGATCGTCGCCCTGAGCACCGCGCAATTCGCCGTGCTCGGCACCCGGCAACTGGCCGCGCTCACCTCGGACCAGCTGAGCGTGATCGAAGCGGAAGATTTTGTCGCGCTGCGTCCGGCACAGATCGCCAGCTTCAGCACCGACCAGATCCAGGCGCTGACGCCGGACCATATCGCCATCCTCACCACCGCGCAAACCCAGGCGCTGACCACCAGCCAGCTGCAGGCGTTGACCAATTACCAACTGGTGGCGCTGAACAGCGACGACCTGGCCGCGCTGAAAGCCGCGCAGATCGCCGCCCTCAGCACCGACCAGTTGAACATCATGCGCGACATCCAGCTGCAAGCGCTGGGTCTGACGCAACTGGCCGCGCTCAGCAGCGCCCAGCTGCAATCGCTGGGCAGCGACCAGATCATCGCCCTGACCACGCAGCAATTCGGCCTGCTCAGCACGGCGCAGGTCGCGCTGCTGACCACCGCCCAGCTGGAAGCCATCGAACTGGTCGACCTGGCCGCGCTGAAGACCGCGCAAGTATTGGCCCTGGGCAGCGACCAGTTGCAAGCGCTCAGCGTGGACCGCGTGGCCGCCTTGACCACGCAACAAATCCAGGCGCTGGCCAGCGCCCAGTTGAACGTGCTGAGCAGCGACCAGCTGCAAGCACTGAGCACCGACGCCGTGCTGGCCCTGCGCAGCGCCCAGATCGCCGCGCTCAGCACCCGCCTGCTGGAAGCGTTGACCACCGACCAGTGGCAGCACCTGGGCACCGACCAGCTCGCTGCGCTGAGCACCGTGCAGTTTGGCGCCATCACCAGCGGACAAATCGTCGCCCTGACCAGCGCGCAGACGGCGGCCCTGGCCACGGCCCAGATCGCCTCGCTGAGCAGCGACCAGCTGGACGCACTGGAAACCGGCGACTTTGCCGTGCTGAACAGCGCCCAGATCGCCGCCATCACCACCGCCAACATCGCCGCGCTGACCACCGACCTGGTGAGTGCACTGGGCACCGCGCAGGTGAGCAGCCTGGGCACCGACCAGATCGCCGCACTGAGCAGCGACAACATCGCCGCCCTCAGCAGCACCCAGGTCGTGACGCTGAGCGCAGCGCAGATCGGCGCCCTGCGCACCGACCAGATCAGCGCGCTGAGCACCGATGACTTCGTCGCCCTGCGCAGCAACCAGCTGACCGCGCTCAACACGGCGCAGTTTGCCGCGCTGACCAGCAGCCAGCTGAACGCGCTGTCGACCGCCGCCTTCACCGGCCTGACCACCGCCATGATCGGCGCGCTGACCAGCGGCCAGTTCGCCCACCTGAGCACCGCGCAAGTGGCGGCGCTGACCTCGACGCAGGCGACCGCGCTGAGCGCCGGCCAGCTGGGGGCATTGGATACCGACCAGTTCAGCGTGCTGGCCACCAGCGCCATCCGCAACCTGCAATCCGACCAGATCGGCGTGCTGTCCAGCGACCAGATCGTCGCCTTCACCACGCTGCAAATCCGTGCGCTGACCAGCACCCAGCTGGCCGGCCTGCAAAGCGGCCAGATCGCCGCGCTGGAAACCGTGGACCTGGCGGCGCTAAGCACCGCCCAGTTCAACCTGCTGCACAGCGACCAGCTGCAAGCGCTGCAGACCGCGCAGCTGGTGACATTGTCGACCGCGCAGATCAGCAGCATGTCCACCGACCAGATCAGCACCGGCCTGAGCACCGCCCAGATCGTCGCGCTGACCACCGCGCAAGCGGCGTCGCTGGCCACCCGCCAGGTCGCCGCGCTGACCACCGCGCAGGTGGCGGCGCTGGAAACCGAAGACTTGGCCGTGTTCAGCACACGCCAGATGGTCGCCCTCACCAGCGACCAGATCAGCGCACTGAACAGCGACCAGCTGAACGGCCTGACCACGGCCGAACTGGCGGCGCTGACCACCGCCCAGCTGGCCGCCGGCCTGACCACCGCGCAGTTGACCGCGCTGGACGCCGCCCACATCAGCGCCTTCGGCACCAGCCAGCTCAGCTACGGCCTCGGCACCGACGCCATCGCCGCCTTGACCACCGACCAGATCGGCGCGCTGCGCACCGCGCAAACCGCCAGCCTGGCCACGGTGCAGATCGCCGCCCTGACCAGCAGCCAGATCGTTGCACTGAGCACCGACCAGACCGCCACGCTGAGCACGCAACAAGTGGCGGCGCTGAGCTCCGACCAGCTGGCCGCGCTGGAAATCGTCGACCTGAACGCACTCACCACGCGCCAGCTGAACGCCCTCAGCACCGCGCAAGTGTCGACGCTGGGCACGCTGCAACTGAACGCACTGAGCACCGCGCAATTCGCCGCGCTGAGCACCGTCCAGCTGGCGTACGGCCTCGGCACCGAACAGCTGGTGGCGCTCGATAGCGACCACATCAGTGCCCTGACCACCACCCAGCTGGCCTACGGCCTGACGCTGGACGGCCTGGCGGCGCTGACCAGCGACCAGATCCAGGCGCTGCGTACCGCGCAGATCGCCGCGCTGACCACGCAGCAAGCCAGCTCGCTCAGCAGCGACCAGATCGTTGCGCTGACCACCGAGCAGATCGCCGGCCTGTCGACCGCCCAGTTGCCGGCCTTGAGTTCCGACCAGTTGGCCGTGTTCAGTACCGAACAGATCGCCGCGCTGGAAACCCAGGACGTGGCGGCCTTGAGCGCCAGCCAGTTCATCGGCCTGTCCAGCAGCCAGACCATGGCGCTGACCACCGGCCAGGTGCGCGCGTTGAAAACCGCGCAAGTGGCGGCCATTGATGGCGCCCAGATCGGCGTCTTCAGCAGCGATCAGCTGCAAGCGCTGAGCACCCAGCAAGCCGCCGCGCTCAGCGTGAACGCCGTCACTGCGCTGTCGACCGCCCAACTGGGCGTGCTGACCACGGCCGATGTTGCCGCACTGGGCACCTTGCAGATCGCCAGCCTGGCGGTCAGCCAGCTGGGCGGGCTCAATACCGACCAGGTGCAGGCGCTGACCAGCGTGCAACTGGGCGCCCTCACCGTCGACCAGTTCGTCGCCTTCAGCACCGGCCAGATCACCGCGCTGCGCACCACCCAGGTCGGCTACCTCAGCACCACCCAGGTGGCCGCGCTGTCGACGCCGCAAGTGCAGGCGCTCAGCACCGACCAGATCGCCTCGATCAAGCTCAGCCAGGTCACCGCGCTGACGATCGACCAGGTCGCCGTGCTGGGTTCCGACCAGTTGCGCGCGCTGACCACGGCGCAGATCCAGGCCCTGACCACCAACCAGCTGTTCGCGCTGGCCAGTGAGCAGGCGGCGGCGCTAAGCACCACCCAGATGGCGGCGCTGAAGAATTCGCAGATCGCCGCGCTGGATGCGACCCAGCTGTACGGCTTCAGCACCGACCAGTTGGCGGCCTGGAGCACCAGCCAGCTGGGTTCCTTGACCGCGACCCAGATCGGCTACCTGTCCAGCGAGCAGATCGCCGGCCTGAGCAACACGCAGATCACGGGCCTCAAGACCAGCCAGCTAGTGGCTTTCAGCACCAACCAGATCCGCGCGCTGGCGGCAGCACAAATGCCGGCGCTGAGCACCACGCAGTTGGGCGTGCTGAGCGTGGCGCAGGCGAATGCCCTGACCGCGACCCAGATCGCCTCGATGTCGATCGCCCAGACCATGGCGCTGAACTCGTCGTCGGTCAACTACGCCACGCCGCTGATCCTCGACCTGGACGGCAACGGCGTGCAGACCCGCAGCATCACGGCCGGCGTGCAATTTGATATCCGCGGCGACGGCCAGAAAGTCAGCACCGGCTGGGTCGACGCCCACGACGGCCTGCTGGCCCTGGACCGCAACGGCGACGGCGTGATCAACGATGGCAGCGAACTGTTCGGCAGCGGCACCACACTGGCCGACGGCAGCAAAGCCAAGGATGGCTACGCCGCCCTGGCCGCGCTCGACAGCAACGGCGACGGCCAGATCACGGCCGCCGACAGTGCTTACGGCGCGCTGCGGGTGTGGGTCGACGGCAATGGCGACGGCATCAGTCAGGCCGACGAGCTGAAGACCCTGGCGCAGTTGGGCATTGCCAGCATCAGCACCAAAGCGAACAGCGCGCTGACGCAGCAGAACGGCAACGTGATCGGCCTGACGTCGAGCTACACCAGCACCGACGGCAGCGTGCACCAAAGCGCCGACGCCTGGTTCTTGGCCGACAAAGCAACGTCCACTGCCTCGCTGCAACAGCAAGTGAGCGGCTTGACCAATGCCATGGCCAGCTACGCGTCCGCCCCTGCGGCGCCAGCGCAACAACTGACGTTGCCACCGTCGGCCACGACGGCAGCAGCGACAGCGACGCCATTGGCCGCGGCACTGGACCACTACCGCGCCAAGCACAGCCTGCAAGGCGCCGCCACCGGCCCGACCAAGCCCGCGTTTGAAGAGCAGGCCAGCCAATGGTTCGCCATCCCTAAACGCTAACCCACTCCGGGGTCAGGTCCGGCACTTGGACACGAGCACAAGCGTAGCTAAGCTTACGGTTGAGCTCCTGTCTGAATGCCGGACCTGACCCCGGATTTACAGTCTTGCTCCAGAGCCAAAAGTTGCCCCTCGCCCAGCGACAAAAAGGTATGATAGGGCTCGGACTGATTCCACTTTATGCTCTGCTATGACCTCTCAAGCATCTGCCGCACCCACTTCTACCGATAACAGCCCGCTGGCCTCCGTCATGGCCATGGCCGTCAAGGGCCAGCTGTCCATTACCGACCTGTTCGGCGCCGCCGCCGTGCTGCAAGACAGCGGCCAGGTGCCCGCCGCCATCGGCCTGTACCGCGCCTGGATCGAGCACACGCCTTCGCCGCTGATCTACGCCGCCTGCTTCAATCTGGCCGTGGTGTTGTCGAACAGCGGCGACGATGCCGGCGCAGAAACGGTGCTGCGCAAGGCCATCGCCCAGAACCCGCATTTCGTCGAAGCCCGCCTCAATCTCGGCACGCTGCTGGAACGCATCGGCCGGCCGGTCGAGGCGCTGGCCATGTGGCAGTCGGTCCTGACCGATCCGATCGAGCCGGACATCAAGTCCAACCGCACGCTGTATGTGCAAACCCTGAACAACCTCGGCCGTCTGCTGGAAATCCAGAAGCGCTACCCGGAAGCCGAAGCCATGCTGGCCACCAGCCTGCGCGTCGATCCGCAACAGGCCAATGTGATGACCCACTGGGTCCACCTGCGCCAGAAGCAGTGCGAGTGGCCGGTCTACAGCGGCCTGGAAAACGTCTCGGTCGCCACCATGATGGAAGGCACTTCGGCGCTGGCCATGCTCAGCGCCTCGGCCGATCCGGCCCACCAGTTGGCCGCCGCCAAGCGCTTCGTCAACGAGAAGATCAACGCCGCCGTGGCGCCGCTCACCGGCCAGCACGGCTATAACCACCAGCGCCTGCGCATCGGCTATCTGTCGTCGGACTTCTGCTCGCACGCGGTGTCGATCCTGACCGCCGAGCTGTACGAGCTGCACGACCGCAGCAAGTTCGAGGTCTACGCCTTCAGCTGGAGCCGCGAAGACGGTTCGCCGATCCGCGCGCGCGTGGTCAAGGCCATGGACCACTACATCCGCATCGACAAGATGACCGATGAGCAGGCCGCCCGCACCATCCGCGCCCACGAGATCGATATCCTGGTCGACCTGCACGGCCTGACGCTGGGCGCGCGGCCGCAGATCATCGCCTACCGCCCGGCCCCGGTGCAGCTGACCTACCTCGGCTTCCCCGGCAGCACCGGCCTGCCCGGCATCGACTACGTGATCTCCGACGAGTTCCTGATCACCAAGGAGATGGAGCCGTTCTTCACCGAGAAGCCGCTGCACCTGCCGGACTGCTTCCAGATCAACGACCGCCAGCGCGCCATCGCGCCGACGCCGACCCGCGCCTCGGTCAACCTGCCGGAAGACGCGTTTGTGTTCTGCTCGTTCAACAACAATTTCAAGTTCACGCCGGACCTGTTCAGCGTCTGGATGAACATCCTGCGCCGCGTGCCGAATTCGGTGCTGTGGCTGGTGGCCGACCATCCGGAAGTGCGCGAAAACCTGTACCGCCACACCGAAGAAGCCGGCATCGACCGCAACCGCATCATCTTCAACGGCCGCGCGGTGCCGGCCGAGTACCTGGCGCGCTACCAGCTGGCCGATCTGTTCCTCGATACCTTCCCGTTCAACGCCGGCACCACCGCCAGCGACGCCCTGTGGGCCGGCCTGCCGCTGCTGACCTGCGCCGGCCAGACCTTCGCCTCGCGCATGGCCGGCAGCCTGTTGCGCGCGGTCGACCTGCCGCAGCTGATCACCTACAACTTTGCCGACTACGAAGAGAAAGCTGTCGAGCTGGCCAGCCATCCGCAGCGCATCGCCTCGATGAAGCGCCAGCTGCACGCCAACCGCCTGAACTCGGCGCTGTTCGACAGCCCGCGCTTCGTCCGCAATATGGAAGCGGCGCTGCAAAAAGTCGCCAAGCCGGCCGCGCCGCGCCTGGCCGCGCCGGACCATGCGGTGCGGCCGCAGGAACCGTCGGAGCAGGCGGCGCCGGTGCGCATCGACCAGATCCCGATCGTGACCGTGTCGTACAACACGCCGGACCTGATCGACGGCCTGCTTCGTACGCTGCGCCAGTTCTACACCAACCGCGTGTACGTGATCGACGGCTCCAATCCGGACGTGGCGGAAACCATCCGCGCCGTCACGGCCGGCTATGACAATGTCGAATTCGTCCCGTTCGGCTACAACATCCACCACGGCCCCGGCATGGCGTGGGCGATCAACCACCTCGGCCTGTCGGGCGAGGTGCTGTTCCTCGATTCCGACGTCGAGATCTTGAAAGCCGGCTTCCTCGAATCGATGCACGCCGAGTTGCGTCCCGGCATGTACGGCGTCGGCTGCGTGCTGACGGTCGACCTGCTGGGCAACGACCGCCCGGATGACGGCAGCGTGCCGTATCTGTACCCGGCCTGCATGCTGACCAATATCGACGTGGTGCGCCAGTGGCCGCTGCCGATCAAGCACGGCGCGCCGATGATCCCGACCATGCTGGCGCTGCACGCGGCCGATGCCAGCCACCTGGTGGCCAACATCCCGTGGGTCAACGAAGACTTCGCCAAACAGCCGAAACGCCATTACCTCAAGCACGACTGGCAAGGCACGGTGATCCGCACCGGCGGCTACCATTACGACCTGCCGAGCGCCACCACCGCCATCAACACCGATTTGCTGCACTTCATGCCGCCGCAGGCGCGCAAGATCGTTGAAGTCGGCTGCCGCGATGGCGCCTTCGCCAAGGCCTACAAGCAGCGCAATGCGATCTGCAACTACACCGGCATCGAAGCCGACCCGGCGCTGGCGCAGGCCGCCCGCCCGCACTGCGATTTCGTCTTCAACAACGACCTGGAACACGCCGGCCCGGACTTCTGGGACCACGTACGCCACGCCGATACCTGGGTGTTCGACGAAACGCTGGAGCAGATGGACGATCCGTGGCGCATGCTGCGCAAGATCCGCACCAATATCGCCCCCGGCGGCAAGCTGGTGCTCACCATCCGCAACTTCCAGCACTGGAGCCTGCAGGCGCGCCTGAACGCCGGTGACCTCCGCTACGGTGCCGACGGCCTGGAAATGAAGCGCAAGCGCCTGTTCACCCGCGGCGCCGCGCTGGAGATGCTGCAGGCGGCCGGCTTCCAGATCAGTGGCGGCAGCGCCCGCATTCTGCAGGAACCGGCGCGCGAAAAATACCTGCCGGCGATCCGCCTGATGGCCGGCGCCAGCGGCATCGATCCCGTGGTCGCGGTCGAGGATGCACTGCCGTGGCAGTACCTCGTCATCGCGGTCGCCGCCTAACCCCGTCAGGAGCTTGACAGCATGAGTCTTCCCTTAGTCAGCATCGTCATCCCGTCCTACAAGCCGGCGCATTTTGAAACCTGCCTGCGCTCGGCGCTGGGCCAGAGCTATCCGAATATCGAGATCCTGGTCAGCGACAACTGCCCGACCGAAGCCATCCGCGACATCTGCGCAAAGTACGCGCCGCACGTGATCTACCAGCGCAACGTCGCGATCCGCGAACAGAACGTGCTGTCGTCGCTGTTCGGCGCCAAGGGCGAATTCATCAAGCCGCTGTTCGACGACGACGTGCTGCACCCGTTCTGCATCGAGCGCATGGTGGCGGCGATGCAGATGGACCCGGAAGTGCAGCTGGTGTTTTCCGCCTCGCAGGTGATCAATGTGCAGAACCAGGGCACCGAGACCCGCCGCCCCTATCAGGCCTCGGGCAGCCTGCCGGCGCACGGCATGATGCGCAGCATGGTGCTGAGCATGGGCAACTTCATCGGCGAATTCAGCACCATCATGTTCCGCCGCTCGCGCCTGTGGGAAGTCGGCACCCGGCTGTTCACCTTCCACCGCCACGACTGCTCGCTGGGACTGGCCGACATCGCCGCCTACTTCAACCTGGCCGAGGGTGGCAAGGTGTTCTATGTGGACGAGGAACTGTCGTATTTCCGGCATGATATCCAGCTCGACTCGAACAGCAATCCGAGCAGTAATCCCAACTTTGGCTACTGCTTCTCCGACTATGTCGACCTGCTGATCGAGTGCGCCGACCTCGGCATCGTCACGCAACAGGAACTGGCTTCCATGCAGCTTCAGGTCGACGCCGCCGCGCTGCGCTTCAACGCGGTGTTCCCGATGTTCGCCCGTTCGCAGCAGCGCTACCACGGCGTGCTGGCCGAGCTCACCCCGGCCGCCGAGGTAGCGCCATGATGGACCAATGCCGCATCATCGATCTGCCGCCGCGCCATGACCAGCGCGGCAACCTGTCCGTGGTCGAGGGCGGCATCCATATTCCGTTCGATATCCGCCGCGTGTACTACCTGTACGACGTGCCGGGCGGCTCGGCGCGCGCCGGCCACGGCCACATCGAGCTGCAGCAGCTGTTCATCGCCATGTCCGGCAGCTTCGACGTGATTGTCGATGACGGCTACGAGCGCAAGAAGTTCCAGCTGAACCGCTCCTACTACGGCCTGTACGTGCCCGGCATGATGTGGCGTGAGGTCGAGAACTTCTCGTCCGGCGCCGTGTGCCTGGTGATGGCCTCGACGCTGTACGATCCAAAAGACTACTATCACGACTACGACGAGTTCGTCATTGCGGCCCACGCGCATGCGCCCACGGGCCACAAGCCACGCTAGCCTGGTTGCTGCAGTTTCGACTGCGCCAGCACGGCGTTGAATTCGCGGTAGTCGCGGATGTAATCGCTGGCCTCGTAGAATTCCGAGGCAAACACCAGCAGCACCGCATCGGCCGAGTATTTGTATTGCACGCCCCAGGTCAGCGGCGGCAGGTAAATCCCCATATCGGCCGATTCCAGCAGCACTTCGCAACGGGTCTCGCCGTCATCCACCATCACCGCGCAACTGCCCTTCACGCACACCAGGAACTGGTGGCAGCGGTGATGCGCATGCTCGCCGCGCGTCTTGTCGCTCGGCACATTCATAACCAGGAAATAACGCTTCGGCTGGAACGGGATATCGTTGAGGAACTCGCCGACCGACAGGTCGCCGCGCGGGTCGTTGAGGTATTTGAAGCGGTGCAGCGTGACGCCGCCCACGCCCAGCACCACCGTCGACGGCGTGGCCGGGAAGCGCGCCTGGCGGTACCAGCCGGCGTTGTCGTCCGGCGTCAGTTTTTCCACGTAGCCGGTGATGCGCGCCGGCGTGCCGGACACGATCGCATAGGCCGGCACGTTCTGCGCCACGGTGGCGCCCGGTTCGACGCGCGCGCCGGTGCCGATATTCACGCCGGCCAGCAAGGTGGCGCCAGCGCCGACCTCGCAGCGGTCTTCCAGCACGATGCCGCAGTCGCCGCCGCCCACTGCCGGCGCCAGCGTTACCCCGGGACCGACAATCACACCGGCGCCGACCTGCGCGCCCGGCCACAGCTGGGTCATGCCATGCACCACGCTGTCGTCGCCGACGCTGGCGCCCAGGTAGACCTTCACATAGTCGCCCAAGCGCGCGGTGGCGCTGACGCGCGCACCGGCTTGCACAATGGCTGTCTCTGCTAACTGCATAACTTCTCTCCGTCTGGTGTGCTGGAACATCGGCAAGCTATCCTGCCGTGCAAGTTTCACAGTATCACAGCAGGCCGCTGTCCGCCACTTGCCGGCCCAGGCGAGGCTTGCACTATTGTGTCCTGCGCGTAAATCGGCCATCATGCTTGGCATAACTAACCTCGTTCCGCATTTCCCACAGGCCTATCATGAGCGTCCCTCAAAAAGTTCCCTTTCTCGATCTCAAAGCCATCAACCTGCAACAGGAAGCCGCCTTGCAGCAAGCGTTTTCGCGCGTGCTCAATTCCGGCTGGTACATCCTGGGCAGCGAAGTGGCGCAGTTTGAAGCCGCCTTTGCCGCCTACTGCGGCAGCAGCAGCGCGATCGGCGTGGCCAACGGCCTGGATGCCATCTTCCTGCTGCTGAAAGCCTACGGCATCGGTCCCGGCGACGAGGTCATCGTGCCGAGCAATACCTATATCGCCACCTGGCTGGCGGTCAGCCACTGCGGCGCCACGCCGGTGCCGGTCGAGCCGATCGAGTCCACCTACAACCTGGACCCTGCGCTGATCGAGGCCGCCATCACGCCGCGCACCCGCGCCATCATCGCGGTCCACCTGTACGGCCAGCCGGCCGACATGGTCGGCATCAATGCGGTGGCGCAGCGCCACGGCCTGAAAGTGATCGAGGATGCGGCCCAGGCCCACGGCGCCCGCGCCCACGGCGTGCGCACCGGCCACCTGGGCGACGGCGCCGCCTTCAGCTTCTATCCCGGCAAGAACCTCGGCGCGCTGGGCGACGGCGGCGCCATCACCACCGACGACGCCGACACCGCGCATGCGCTGCGCGTGCTGCGCAACTACGGTTCGCAACAGAAATACCGCAACGAACGCCAGGGCTACAATTCGCGCCTGGATGAACTGCAAGCGGCCTTGCTCAGCGTCAAGCTGACCACGCTCGACCAGTTCAACCAGCAACGCGGCGCGATTGCCGCGATTTACCAGAAAGAACTGGCCGGGGTGCCGGAACTGGCACTGCCGCAAGTGCCGGACTGGGCCGATCCGGTGTGGCACGTGTACGCCGTGCGTCACCCGCAGCGCGACCGCCTCGCCGAACAGCTGGCTGAGCGCGGCATCGGCACCATCGTCCACTATCCGGTGGCGCCGCATTTGCAACCGGCCTACGCCGAGCTGGGCTTGAAGGAAGGCCAGTTCCCGATCTCGGAAGCGATCCACCGCGAAGTGCTGAGTTTGCCGATGGGACCGACCATGACGGCCGACGATGCCGCCCAGGTGGTCGAAGCCGTGCATGCGATCTTGCGCTAAGGAGTGGTCATGAGCAATATCCATGCGCTGTCCGACGTGCAGTCGGCCAATATCGGCGCCAGCACGCGGGTGTGGCAGTTCACCGTGATCCTGCAAGGCGCGCAGATTGGCGAGGGCTGCAACATCAACGCCCATTGCTTCATCGAAAATGATGTGGTGGTCGGCGACAATGTCACCGTCAAATGCGGCAATTATTTGTGGGATGGCCTGCGCGTCGGCGCCGGTGTGTTCATCGGCCCGAATGTGACCTTCACCAACGATAAATTCCCACGGTCCAAGCAATATCCGGACGGCTTCCCGCAGACGGTGCTGGAGCCGGGCGCCTCGATCGGCGGCGGCGCCACCATCCTGCCGGGCCTGACGATAGGCGCCGGCGCCATGGTCGGCGCGGGTGCGGTGGTGACCCGTTCGGTGCCGCCGCTGGCGGTGGTGGCCGGCAATCCAGCGCGCATCCTGCGCTACCTGGAAGCCGGCGAAGCAAACTAAGCCAGCGTCGCCAGGTCCGCCAGGAAGGCTGGCGTTGCATGTGAGCTCAGGAACCTGTCGCGGCTGGAAGCGGCATAGCGCGGATAGTCGGCCGCCAGTTGCGCCAGCAGCGCACCGAGCTGGTCGGACGCGGTCCAGCGCAGGTACTGTTCCGGCAGCAGCGTCTTGTGCGCTTCCACGGTGAAATCATATTCGCCGTCGGTCGCCACCGCATCATTGAACAACACCGGCGCGCCGGCACACAACACCTCCACCAGCACCAGCACGCCGCCCACCGGGAAGCTCGGCACGTACACGGCATTCTGGATGGTGGCCGTGCTAGCCGATACCGACGCCACATTGCCGTGGTAGACAAAGCGTTCCCACGCCAGTCCCTGCGCCGCCATGGCCGCGCGGATGACCGCCCGTTCCGCATCGCCGAGGCTGCCGAAATGGTGGTGCTGGCCGGCGCCCTGCTTCAACAGTTGCGCAACCACGTGAGGATAGGACGCCTCGGCCGGCTCGGCCGCGAACAGGTACTTGGAGGCGCCACCGGCGCTGATGGTATTCAGCGGCAAGCCAGGCTGGTAGGCCGGCGACACCACGTCGGTGTTGATCAGCGTGTCATGAATATTCAGCACCACGCTCTCGTGGCGCGGCGCACGCTCGCAGCACAGGCGCTGCAATTCGGTGGTGGTGTCAACGTGCGAATACTCGCCCAGGCTGGCGCCGAGGCACGGCCGGTAGTCGCAATGATGATGGAAAATCTTCTTGCTGACCGGCGCGGCCAGGGTCGCCACCACCGGGATCGGATCGACGTGGTGGTTGAAGCAGGACACGTGACTCGGCCGCAGGTTGGTAATCAATGCTACCAGGTGCTGCACCTTGAACGCCATATTCCCGCGCGGCAGGAACAGCACCGGCGCCGGATGGAAGAAGTCCATCATCTCCTGGCGCTGCTCATCATTCTGGTCGTTGAAGGCGTCGGTCACCACGACCAGATTGTGCCGCTTGAGTTGCAGGAAATCGCGCGCGATGCGGCTATGCCCGCCGACATTCGAAAACTGCGAACCTATGATCAGGTGCAAGTCGTTTTCAGCCGGGAACGGCGCGACGCCGTCATACAGCTTGCTGCCCAGTTCATGCAGGATGGCGTCCAGCTGCGGGTAGAACAGCGCCTTCATGTGGAACATCTCATGCATGAAGGTGTTGTAGACGAAATTGCTGACCAGCCCCAGCACGTCATTGAGCGGCAGCCGCGCGGCCAGCTCCGGCGTCAATGTCTCGTCATGAAACATCACGTCCTGCTGAATTCGTTGAACAATCATGGTTTTCTCGTGGTGAAGGTGGTCAGACCCACGTCGCCGGCACATGCGGCGCCAGCGGCGAAGTCGGCGCGGCGGTGCGGAGGAAGATTTGCGGGTTATCCGTGCCGACGAAGCCGGCGGCCGCAAATACCCCCTGCGACGGCGTGTTCTTGTCGGTCTTCAGCACCAGGCCTGAGACCACCATCGCCGGCTGTGCTGCCAGCAGTACGGCGATGACTTCGCGCAGCACCGCCAGTTCGATCTCCATGCCGAGCACGCGGCAGCTCATGACAAATTGCGTGATGCAGTTACCCAGCGTGAACAAGGCCCCCACCAGACCGTATTCGGTGTAGCGGTCGCCGACCGAGAAGGCAAACACGCGTCCGCCCTGGGCCCAGTGCTGGTCATAGTCCTCGGCCGCACGGCGCGCGCCGACGGTGTTGAACTGGTTGGTCTTGTTGACCAGCTCCAGCACGCGGAAGAATTGCGGCGCCTCGCGGTTGTGGATCTCCACCATTTCCAGCCGGGTATTCAGCTGGCGCAGGAATGCTTCGCGCGGCATGGCGGCACGCTCTTCATCGCGCTTGACCTTGCCGATCAGCGAGGCTTCGCGCTGGGCCGATTCGGCGCTCAGGCGGGCGATCTGCGTTTCCGGCGCCCAGGTCAGGATGCGCTTGATGGCAAACGGATCGGCACCGATCACGCGCATTTCCGGATGGGCCGACTTGACGGCGTCGCGCTCGACCGGGTTATCGTCGACGAACACCACATTCTTCGCCGTCAGCGACAGCGCATGCATGATGGTGGCGACGTTTTCGGCCTTGGGCTGCCAGTTAATCTGCGGCACCAGGAAGTCGGAAAATTCAATGAACGGCAGCGGCACCACCTGGCGCCATTTGCTGGTCACCACCGCCTGGTCGTTTTTCGAGCACAGCGAGACGATGATGCCGCGCCGGCGCAACTGGTTGATCGCATCCCACACGCCCAGCGGCCAGCCGAACATCTGCGGCCACGCGCCCTGCGGCTCGTAATGCTCGCCGACCAGGCCGCGCCACATGGTGTTGTCCAGGTCGAAGATCACCAGCTTGACCGAATCGGTCTGGTGGATCACGCGGTGGATGGTTTCCACCTGGCGGTACACGGCGCCGTAAAATTCGCCGACCTTGCCGTCGTAGCGCGCCACCTTGTCGAGATTGCCGTCCAGCCGGTTCGGCGCGTCGCCGGAAAACTCCTGCTCGGCCGCGATGAACTCATCCAGGCCCAGCGGCACGCCATGGGTGAAGAAGTACACCACGTCGTCGAGGAAGTATTTCTTGCCCATCGAGGCGGCGATCATGTTGACGTCGGCCAGATAGGTATTCGGCAGCTTGCGCAGCGCGTCGGCCAGGTAGAAGTTCAGTTCGGTGACGATGCGCGTGAGGTCCAGCGCACTGTCCTGGTCGCTCAAGCTGGGCGCCAGCTTGCCTTGCGGGACCACGAAATTGGAGACGATGGTCAGCAGCGATCCGCTGTACGCCAGCGCGTACTTGAGCAGGAAGTCGATGTTGGCCTTGCCCAGTTCCAGCCAGTCGCTGGCGCCGCCGGCCGGCGGGCGGATCACGCCGTCCGTCAGCACATTGCGCAGCGGCAGCTGGATGTATTGCAGGTCAACCGTGGCCAGTTCTTCGCGCGATTTCTCCGGCAGCTGCATGGCGTTGCCGAAGATGATGTTGTCGACTTCCAGCTGCGGATTCAGCTTCTTGAATTCGCTGGTGTAGGCTTCCGACAGGCAGGAGCCGATCACAATCATCTTCTTCAGCCCGGTCGGACTGACTTCCAGGTCGCGCGGGAACAGGTAGTCTGCGGTGTGCATGGCGTCGCCGCCCGGTCAGAAGTGCGACAGGTCGAAATGCAGATTGGCGCTGGCCAACAGCGCCTGGCGCGCCAGCCGCGTTTCCATATTGCGCGCCGGATGGCGGAGGTACAGCTCCATCATCACCTTGACCACCAGCTCTTCATTGGTGTTACCGCGCCGCATATTTTCCGGTGCATCGGCCGGGGTCTTGTGGATCACCACGCCGTCGGTGGCCACGTGCGTCAGGGTGCAGCCTTTCTGCAGTACGCTGAGCAGGAAATCCCAGTCTTCGTAGATCACCATCTCCGGATTGTTGGTGATGCCGTCCAGCACATCGCGGCGGTAAGCGATGCAGCTGTTGGGGATGCGGTTGCGGATGTAGACGCTGTCGTCGGTGGCGTCGGCGATCGATACCTTGTGGGTCGGGCCTTGCGGCTCGGGCGGCGTCACCGCGCGGTTCTCGAACTGCACCTGCAGGTCGCAGAACAGCAGTTCCGGACGGTCGCCCTGGTCCAGACGCGCCTTCAGCTGCGCCAGGTGATCCGGCATGAAGGTGTCGTCGTCATCGAGGAAGATGATGTAGTCGCCGGTGGCGATGGCCTGGCCCATGTCGCGGCTCGGCGCCGGACCGGGACGGCCACTGCAGCGCAGCACATAGTCGAAGCGGCCATTGAAGTGCGCCAGATGATGATACGGCGGGATATACGTGGCGCTGTCGGACACGATCACGATCTTGAAGTCCTGGCAGGTCTGCGCGATCAGCGATTCCAGCGTGCGCTGCAACAGCACCGGCCGGTCATGGGTGGGGATGATGATGGTAAACACGTAGCCGGGCTCCGACAAGTTAATGGGTAGTAATCAGGGTTCGCGGATCGATTCGTCCAGCGCGCGCGTGAGCGGATACAGCAGGTAGGACATCACAGTGCGATGCCCCACGACGATCTCGGCCGACACGGTCATGCCGGGCAGCAGCCGCACGCCGGGCGGCAGCCGGTTCAGTTTGCCGGAATACGGAATCCGGCTCAGGTAGTAGGCATCCAGTCCGCCACCGCTGCTGTCCTTGGTCTCGCGCTTGAACGAATCCTGGCTGATGGTACGGACTTTGCCTTCCAGCATGCCATGCTTCATGAACGAGAAGGCGTCCACCTTCAGGTGCACGTCGGCGCCCTGCTTGATGTAGCCGATGTCGACCGAATCGATCTGCACTTCGGCTTCCAGGTCGGCGCCCAGCGGCACCAGCGTGAACAGCGGCTCGGCCTCGCGCACCACCGAACCGACCGACAGCTTGCCGATCTCCAGCACCACGCCGTCGGCCGGCGCCACCATGCGGATCAGCTTGAGGTGGCGGTCGGCCTTGGCCAGCTGCTCGGTGACGCCGTCGCGGTCGCGCGAGGCGCTCAGCAAGTCTTCCATCGCCTTCTGGCGCCAGCTCTTGCCGAAGGCGGCGCGCTCGGCTTCGGCCGAGGCCAGTTCGCTGGCCAGTTCGACCGCCTTGTTGCGCTGCATGTCCATGTCGCGCTCGACTTCGAGGCGGCGGTCGCGCGCTTCCAGCAAGTGCATCTTGGCGCCGAACTGCTCGGCCATCAGTTGCTCCTGCATGGCCTCGACTTCGCGCAGCGACTTGACGCGCTCGGCCAGGATCACCTGGTCGTGCTTGTTGGTCAGCATGCTGGCCTTGAGGCGAGCGATGTTCTGGTCCATCTTGTTCTGCTGGGCCGCGAAGTTGGCCTGGCGCTCGCTCGACAGCTGCACTTGCAGCTGGGCGTCGGCGCTGCTCTTGCCGCCCTCGACGGCCGCGCTGCGCTGGCCGGACAGCTCGGCGCGCAGGCCGGCGGTCTGGTTGTCCAGGCTTTCCAGGCGGCTGCGCAGCTGGCTCTCGTCGGCGGCGTTAAAGGTCGGGTCCAGCGTCGCCAGCACCTGGCCCTTGCGCACCACCTGGCCCACGCGCACGTCGATGCTCTGGATGATCGAGGTGTCCAGCGGCTGCACCACGATGTTCGGCAATGGATTGACCAGCTTGCCGTGGGCGATGACGATCTGGTCGATCGGCGACACGCTGGCCCAGACGATGAAGACGGCGAACGCCAGCAGCAGCACATGCAGCGTGATGCGCACGAAGCGCGGCAGCGGCCCACGCTCGATGGCGTCGGCATCCGGCAGGAATTCGACTTCGGTCTCGTCCTTGGCGCGGCGCGCCCGGCTTACAGGTGACTTGTTTGCTGGTTCCATAAGTGCTGGTAGGTTTCGCTGCGAGTAAGCAATTCTTCATGACGGCCGGCATCGACCAGACGGCCCTGCTGCATGACCATGATCTTGTCGGCGTTGACCAGGGTCGACAGGCGGTGAGAAATCATCACCACGGTGCGGCCGACGGCAATTTTTGCCAGGTTGCTGATGAAAATCGCTTCCGATTCCGGGTCCAGCGCCGAGGCGGCTTCGTCCAGGATCAGGATGCGCGGGCGGGCCACCAGCGTGCGAGCGATCGACAGGCGCTGCTTCTGGCCGCCCGACAGGTTGGCGGCGTTTTCTTCCAGCACGGTGTCGTAGCCCTGCGGCAGGCGTTCGATGAATTCGTCGGCGCCGGCCGCTTGCGCGGCGGCCACCAGTTCTTCGAAGGTGGCGTCGGGCTTGGTGACCGACAGGTTGTCGCGCACCGTGCCGCGGAACAGGAAGTTCTCCTGCAACACGACGCCGATCTGGCGCCGTAAATGCGCCAGTTCGATCTCGCGCGCATCGATGCCGTCAAAGCGGACAATGCCTTCCTGGACCGGGTACAAGCCCTGGATCAGCTTGGTCAAGGTGGTCTTGCCGGAGCCGCTGCGGCCGACGATGCCGACCACCGTGCCCTGCTCGATGGTGAAGGTGGCCTTGTCCAGCGCCAGCGCCTGCGCGCCCGGATAGCGGAACGTCACGGCGTCGAACTTGATCTCGCCTTCCAGCACCGGCCGCAGGCCGTTGGCGCCGGCACGGCCTTCCGGCGCGCGGTTCATCACCTCGCCGAGCATGCGCACCGACAGCGCGGTTTCCTGGTATTCGTTGACCAGGCCGACCAGCGAAATCAGCGGCTGGGTGACGCGGCCCGACAGCATCTGGAACGCGATCAGCGCGCCGACCGACATCGTGTTGTCGAACACGTCGGCGGCGCCGACCACGATGATCAGCACCGGCAGCAGCTTGCCGAGGAAGTCGGTAACGGCGTTGCCGGCGATCGAAATCTGGCCGACACGGAAGTGCATGGTGATCGCTTCGGCCGAGCGCTGGTCCCACACGCGGCGCTGCGACGGCTCGATCGCCAGCGCCTTGACGGTGCGCATGCCGTGGATGGTTTCCACCAGCATGCCCTGGCGCTGGCCCTCGGCCGAGTACAGCGCCTGCAGGCGGCGGTTGAAGGTCGGCACCATGGCCAGCACCACGCCGGCGATCAGCGCGGCGAAGAACAGCACCAGCATGGCCAGCTTGACCGAGTAGCTGAACAGCACTGGAATGAACACCAGCAGCGCGATCACGTCCAGCGCGGTGAAGAACAGCCGGCCGGTCAGGAAGTTGCGGATTTTTTCCAGCTGCTGCATGTGGCGCGTGACCACGCCGGCGCTGGTGGTTTCGAAGAAATCGATCGGCAGCGACAGCAGGTGGCCGAACACGCGGCGCGTCAGCCGCATGTCGATCTTGTTACTGGCCGCCAGGGTCAGCGTCTGGCGCAGGAAACCGAAGGTGGCGTCGAACGCCAGCGCCATGATGATGCCGACCGCCAGCACCTGCAGCGTGGTCACACTGCGGTGGGTCAGCACCTTGTCGATCACCAGCTGGAAGAAGATCGGCGACGCCAGCGCCAGCAGCTGCATGGCAATGGCGGCGATGAAGATGTCGCGGAAGGCGGCTTTTTGTTTGAGGATTTCGGGAATGAACCAGCGCAGGCCGAACGGCTGGTTGGGGTCGCTGAGCTTGTGCTGGCGTTTGATGAACAGCACATCGCCCTGCCAGCGCTGCTCGAAGTCGCTGCGGCTGACCAGCACCACCACGGCGTTGGCACTGGCGGGATTGAGTACCGCCACATGGTCCTGGCCGCCGTTCTCGCCCGGCTTGACGCCGACCACGATCACCGAGTTGCCGTCCACCAGGCGCGCCATCAGCGGGAACACGCCGCCCTGGGCCATCAGGCGCGACCAGGTCAGCTGATCGGCCTTGGCTTTCAAACCGATATCCGAGGCGATGCGCAGCAGCGCGCCGACGCCGGGTTCCTCGGCACGCAGCGCGTTTTCATCGATCAGGCGTTCCGGACTTATCTGCAGACCATGATGCTGGGCGATCGCAGTCAGGCATTGGATCGCGGTATGGGGAAATTTAGCTTGCATAGGCATCGATGTGGGTAAAAAGCGGGAACCAAGCCGACACGCGCACGCGCTCGTTCCAGCTGTGGGATTTTAACCCAGTGCACGCCTTCCTCGTGTGAATTTGTTGTTTGGAAGCACAACCCGGTTTACCCCGCTGTTCCAGCGATGGCGCACCGCAAAATGACCGCGCAAAAAAAACGGCAAGGCCCGCAGGCCTTGCCGTTTCTGTTACCGCGCTGTCAGATTACTTGGCTGCCAGCAGGCCGTGTTGCGCGCCGTTTTGCAGTGCTTTCAGACGCAGCGTCTCTTCCGTCGCAGCCGAGTGGCTGGCCGCGGTCAGCTTGTTCTCGTAGCTGCCAATGGCGCTGGCCAGGGCGGCCACCGAACCGTTGCTGCTGGTCGGCACTTCCAGCTTGGTGGTGCCGCTGGTGGCTGGCTGGCTGTTGTAGCTCGACAGCGCCGACGACAGGTTGCTTACCGAGCTGGTCAGGTTGGTGCTGGTGGCACCGGCGCTGAACCAGACGTCCGCTGCTTCGTGGCTGGCGCCATCGGCCGTCTCGAAGGTCGAGGTCAGACCGACGATGTTGCCGTTGTTCAGCGACGGGTTGTGCTTGGCATCCAGGTTCAGCTTGGTGATGTTCAGATCGCTCAGCGATTTGAGTTCATCAGCCTGGCTGACACCGTCGCCGTTGGCATCGACCCACACTTGCAGTTTCGAGAACTGGGCATCTTTGGCATCGATCACGCCGTCGCCGTTGGTATCCAGTTCCGCCAGGGCGGCATAGCCGTTCGAGGCTTTGCTGCCGTTGGCCAGCGTGGTGCCCGAGCCGAACAGTTCGCCACCATCGTTGATGGTGCCGTCACCGTTGCGGTCCAGGACCAGCAGGCCGTCGCCACCGCCAACCCAGCCGGTGCTGACCTTGTTGCCATTGGCCAGCATGTCGAACTGCACACCTGCTGCCGAGCTGATGGTCTGGATACCGTTATTGTTCAGGTCCAGTACCAGCGGCGTGAAGGTTGGCAGCGCGGCGATCTGGTCGGTGCTCATTGCTTGTACTTGCGACGAGGTCAGCGAGTGGATCTGCGACGTGGTGAACGAGTGCACCTGGTTAGTACCCAAGCTGGCGATCTGTTCGGTCGTCAGGCGCGAGAACTGGGCGGTGCTCAGTGCCGCGATGGTGTTGGTGCTCAGCGCAGCCAGATCCACCGTTTCGATCGCCTGGACACCATTGGTGGACAGGGCGCGGATCTGGGCGGTGGTCAGCGAGTTCAGCTGTTCACTCGACAGGGCAACGATCTGCGCCGTGGTGATGCCGGAAGCCATCACAGCGGTGCTCAGGGCTGCCAGCTGACCGTTGGTGAAGCCGATGATCTGCTCGGTGCTCAGCGCGGCCACCTGGTTGGTGCGCAGGGCGGCAACCGACGAGGTTTTCAGTGCGGCCAGGTCTTCGGTTTCCAGCGCGTGGACCGAGTTGGTGCTCAGGGCGGCGACCTGCGCCGAACTCAGCACAGCGGCCTGGTTGGTGCTCAGCGCCACCACCTGGTCAGTCGTCAGGCTGATCATCTGGGCGGTGGTCAGGACCTGGACGCTGTTGGTGTTCAGCACATTGATCTGCTCGGTGGTCAGGGCACGGACCTGAGCGGTGCTCAGGGACGCGAACGCCGCGGTGGTCAGCGCGTTCAGGTCTTCGGTTTCCAGCGCAGCGATCGCGTTGGTGCTCAACGCCACCACTTGACGGCTGCTCAGGGCAGCAGCCTGGTTGGTCGTCAGGGCCACCACTTGCTCGGTGCTCAGCACCTTGATCGCGGCGGTGCTGATGGCGGCAGCCTGGTTCGACGTCAGTGCGGCGATCTGCTCGGTGGTCAGACCGGTGATCTGGGTCGATTTCAGCGAAGCGATGCCAGCGGTGGTGATGCTGCTGATGTCGCCGGCTTCGATCGCGGCCAGGTTGTTACTCGACAGTGCGCTGACTTGCGCGGTGGTCAGGTAAGCGAACTGGTTCGAGGTCAGCGCCACGATCTGGTTGGTGGTCAGGCCCGAGGCGACGTCGAGGGTGCTCATCGCCGACAGCTGGCCACTGGTCAGACCCTGGACCTGTTCCGTGGTCAGGGCGGCGACCTGGTTGGTGCTCAGGGCAGCGAACGACGCGGTTTTCAGTGCAGCCAGATCTTCGGTTTGCAGCGCGGCGATCGAATCGGTGGTCAGCGCGCGCACCTGGGCGCTGCTCAGCACACCAGCCTGGTTGGTGGTCAGGGCCACCACTTGCTCGGTGGTCAGGGCGGCGACCTGGCCGCTGCTCAGACCAGCGATGGTGGCGGTCTTCAGTGCAGCGAAGTCTTCCGTTTCCAGCGCATGGATGGCGTTGGTGGTCAGGGCGTTGACTTGCGCGCTGCTCAGGGCGGCGGCCTGGTTGGTGGTCAGCGCCACGACCTGGTCGGTGGTCAGCGATTTGACGGCGGCGGTGCTGATGGCGGCAGCCTGGTTCGACGTCAGTGCGGCGATCTGCTCGGTGGTCAGCGCGGTGATCTGGGTCGATTTCAGGGCAGCGATACCAGCGGTGGTGATGCTGCTGATGTCGCCTGCTTCGATCGCGGCCAGGTTGTTACTCGACAGCGCGCTGATTTGCGCGGTGGTCAGGTAAGCGAACTGGTTCGAGGTGAGCGCCACGATCTGGTTGGTGGTCAGGCCCGACGCGACGTCGAGGGTGCTCATCGCCGTCAGCTGGCCACTGGTCAGACCCTGGACCTGTTCCGTGGTCAGGGCGGCGACCTGGTTGGTGCTCAGGGCAGCGAACGACGCGGTTTTCAGTGCAGCCAGATCTTCGGTTTGCAGGGCAGCGATCGAATCGGTGGTCAGCGCGCGCACCTGGGCGCTGCTCAGCGCGGCAGCCTGGTTGGTGGTCAGGGCCACCACTTGCTCGGTGGTCAGGGCGGCGACCTGGCTGCTGCTCAGACCAGCGATGGTGGAAGTCTTCAGTGCAGCGAAGTCTTCCGTTTCCAGCGCATGGATGGCGTTGGTGGTCAGCGCGTTGACTTGCGCGCTGCTCAGGGCGGCAGCCTGGTTGGTGGTCAGCGCCACGACTTGGTCGGTGGTCAGCGATTTGACGGCGGCGGTGCTGATGGCGGCAGCCTGGTTCGACGTCAGTGCAGCGATCTGCTCGGTGGTCAGACCGGTGATCTGGGTCGATTTCAGCGCAGCGATGCCAGCGGTGGTGATGCTGCTGATGTCGCCGGCTTCGATCGCGGCCAGGTTGTTGCTTGACAATGCTGCGACTTGCGCGGTGGTCAGGTAAGCGAACTGGTTCGAGGTCAGCGCCACGATCTGCTCGGTGGTCAGGCCCGAAGCAACGTCCAGGGTGCTCATTGCAGCCAGCTGGCCGCTGGTCAGGCCCTGGACCTGTTCCGTGGTCAGGGCGGCGACCTGGTTGGTGCTCAGGGCAGCGAACGACGCGGTTTTCAGTGCGGCCAGATCTTCGGTTTGCAGGGCGGCGATCGAGTCGGTGGTCAACGCGCGCACCTGGGCGCTGCTCAGCGCGGCAGCCTGGTTGGTGGTCAGCGCCACCACTTGCTCGGTGGTCAGGGCGGCGACCTGGCTGCTGCTCAGACCAGCGATGGTGGCGGTCTTCAGTGCAGCGAAGTCTTCCGTTTCCAGCGCATGGATGGCGTTGGTGGTCAGGGCGTTGACTTGCGCGCTGCTCAGGGCGGCGGCCTGGTTGGTGGTCAGCGCCACGACCTGGTCGGTGGTCAGCGCTTTGATGGCGGCGGTGGTGATGGCCGCAGCCTGGTTCGACGTCAGGGCGGCGATCTGCTCGGTGGTCAGACCGGTGATCTGGGTCGATTTCAGGGCAGCGATACCAGCGGTGGTGATGCTGCTGATGTCGCCGGCTTCGATCGCGGCCAGGTTGTTGCTCGACAATGCTGCGACTTGCGCGGTGGTCAGGTAAGCGAACTGGTTCGAGGTCAGCGCCACGATCTGTTCGGTGGTCAGGCCCGAAGCAACGTCCAGGGTGCTCATCGCAGCCAGCTGGCCGCTGGTCAGGCCCTGGATCTGTTCGGTGGTCAGGGCGGCGACCTGGTTGGTGCTCAGGGCAGCGAACGACGCGGTTTTCAGTGCGGCCAGATCTTCGGTTTGCAGAGCGGCGATCGAGTCGGTGGTCAGCGCGCGCACCTGGGCGCTGCTCAGCGCGGCAGCCTGGTTGGTGGTCAGCGCCACCACTTGCTCGGTGGTCAGGGCGGCGACCTGGCTGCTGCTCAGACCGGCAATGGTGGCGGTCTTCAGTGCGGCGAAATCTTCCGTTTCCAGCGCATGGATGGCGTTGGTGGTCAGGGCGTTGACTTGCGCACTGCTCAGGGCGGCCGCCTGGTTGGTGGTCAGCGCCACGACCTGGTCGGTGGTCAGCGCTTTGATGGCAGCGGTGGTGATGGCGGCAGCCTGGTTCGACGTCAGGGCGGCGATCTGCTCGGTGGTCAGACCGGTGATCTGGGTCGATTTCAGGGCAGCGATGCCAGCGGTGGTGATGCTGCTGATGTCGCCTGCTTCGATCGCGGCCAGGTTGTTGCTCGACAGTGCTGCGACTTGCGCGGTGGTCAGGTAGGCGAACTGATTCGAGGTCAGCGCCACGATCTGGTTGGTGGTCAGGCCCGAAGCGACGTCGAGGGTGCTCATCGCAGCCAGCTGGCCGCTGGTCAGGCCCTGGATCTGTTCGGTGGTCAGCGCAGCGACCTGGTTGGTGCTCAGCGAGGCGAACGACGCGGTTTTCAGCGCGGCCAGATCTTCGGTTTCCAGGGCGGCGATCGCGTCGGTGGTCAGTGCGCGCACTTGGGCGCTGCTCAGCGCGGCAGCCTGGTTGGTGGTCAGGGCCACCACTTGCTCGGTGGTCAGGGCGGCGACCTGGCTGCTGCTCAGGCCGGCGATGGTGGCGGTCTTCAGTGCAGCGAAGTCTTCCGTTTCCAGCGCATGGATGGCGTTGGTGGTCAGGGCGTTGACTTGCGCGCTGCTCAGGGCGGCGGCCTGGTTGGTGGTGAGAGCCACCACTTGGTCGGTGGTCAGCGCTTTGATGGCGGCGGTGGTGATGGCGGCAGCCTGGTTCGACGTCAGCGAGCCGATCTGCTCGGTGGTCAAGCCGGTGATCTGGTTCGATTTCAGCGCAGCGATGCCAGCGGTGGTGATGCTGCTGATGTCGCCGGCTTCGATCGCGGCCAGGTTGTTGCTCGACAATGCCGCGACTTGCGCGGTGGTCAGGTAAGCGAACTGGTTCGAGGTCAGTGCCACGATCTGGTTGGTGGTCAGGCCCGACGCGACGTCGAGGGTGCTCATCGCAGCCAGTTGGCCGCTGGTCAGGCCCTGGATCTGTTCGGTGGTCAGCGCAGCGACCTGATTGGTGCTCAGCGAGGCGAACGCGGCGGTCTTCAGCGCGGCCAGGTCTTCGGTTTCCAGCGCGGCGATCGCGTCGGTGGTCAGCGCGCGCACTTGCGCGCTGCTCAGCACAGCGGCCTGGTTGGTGGTCAGCGCGACCACTTGCTCGGTGGTCAGGGCGGCGACCTGGGTGCTGCTCAGGGCGGAGAAAGTAGCGGTCTTCAGCGCGGCGAGGTCTTCCGTTTCCAGCGCATGGATGGCGTTGGTGGTCAGCGCGCTCAACTGGCGGCTGCTCAGTGCGCCAGCCTGGTTGGTGGTCAGCGCGACGATTTGTTCGGTGGTCAGGATTTTGACTTGGGCAGTCGTCAGGCCGAGGACGCCGTTGGTACTCAAAGCGGCAAAATTAGTCGCACTCAGCAATGGCACATTGGCGCTCGAAATGGCGCCAACTTGGGTCGAACTCAGGACTTGGAACTGTTCGGTGGTCAACGCCGCCATCTGTTCGGTGCTGAGCGCCGCAATATCTGCAGTCGAGATGGTCACCACTTGTTGGGTGCTCAGACTTGCAAGCTGATTGGTGGACATACTGGTAATGACGCTCATTGCATTTCTCCTAGAAGGGCGCTGATTCGATTTGCTGTCCGAAAACATCTGGTGCACGGCCCTACCGTTGCATCCGCGTCTTCCGCCAGTGGCATATTTGCCGTTTAACTACGTATTGGGTACTTACTGCCGCGAACGCAAAACCGCGTGCGCACACATTCTTAACGTCAACATCTTGCTCAACTTGAGTAAACCCAAGAAGATTTATTGCTTATTTCCAACCCCGAAAAACACCCGGAAAGTCGGCCTGCTTGCTTACAAGGCGACCGCCAGCAGTCTTCCACTAAGTAAACTTATTCCCATACGGAAAAAAAACTCACAAAATCTTTCATCTGTTGACCGAAATTCGCCAAGTCGTTGAAATCATTCAAATTTTTCTTTGATACGTGTGTAAAACGGCGTAAAAAACTTGCTACGGAGGGCTAGTATAGCGTAATAAATTTCCACAAGGAATTTATTTGCAAGCCTGTCGCCACGCCGCCACGCTCAAAATAACAATGTTCAGAGGCTATCAACCATGTTGATTTGTCTACGATGGCGAACGGGGGTGGATAAGGCCAGACTTTGCCTCAGTGATGTGACGCGATGATGACCTACGGAAATTTTCTATTGCGCTGCAGCGGACGGATGGCGACGCCACCACAACACCGCCAGGGTGGCGGCCAGCAGCACCAGCGCAAATGCATTCATGACAACGGTGGCGGTGGCGAATCGCAACACCACGCCGAGGCTGACGCCGGCCTTGACGCTCAAGGTCGGGCCGTCGCCATGCGGAAAATAGCTGATCAGCTGCACACTATAATAGAGCACCCCGCCCCACAGGCCGAACCGCGAGCGCCGCAGCGACAGCACGCCAGCCAGGAAACCCAGCAGCGCCACCCCGTGCAGCAGCATGTCGCCGGTCGGCGCCGCCGCGCCCAGCAGGCCCAGGCTGACGGCCAGCGCCAGCCCGCTGTTCAGCAACAATACCCGGGCCAGCCATTTTTCCAGTGCCTGCATCCTGTCCTCATCCAAAGCGCGATTGATAGTCGCTGGGCGCCACGCCCAGCTGCGCGGCAAACGCGCGCCGCAGATTGTACTCGCTGCCGAAGCCGCTCTGGCGGGCGGCGCGCTTGACCGTCATGCCGGCTTGTTCCAGCAAGCCGCAGGCCGCCTCCATGCGCAGCCGCAGCAGCAGTTGCGCCGGCGACAGCCCGGCTTCCTGTTGCAGATGGCGGTGCAGGGTGCGCACCGATACCGCCAGCGCGGCCGCCATCTGCTCGACATCCAGCTGCTGCTGCAAGCGCGGCCGCAGCCAGGCGGTCAGGCGGCCGTGCAAGCCCTGCGGCTCGGCCTGGGCCAGCAATTCCGTGCTGAACTGGCGCTGGCCGCCGGGCCGCTTATAGAACACCACCAGCCGCTTGGCCACCGCCAGCCCGGCGGCACGGCCCTGGTCCTCTTCGACCAGCGCCAGCGCCAGGTCGATGCCGGCGGCGATGCCGGCCGAGGTGTACAGCGCGCCGTCTCTAATATAGATGGCGTCTTCCTGCACGGTGACGGCTGGATATTGCGCTTGCAGCGCGGCGGCGTCCTGCCAGTGGGTGACGGCGCGGCGGCCGTCCAGCAATCCGGCGCGCGCCAGCACGAAGGCGCCGGTGCACACCGAGCAGCAACGCGCCACCTGGTTTGCGGCCTGCCCTACCCAGTCGGTCAGCGCCGCGTCCAGCCCCGGACTGCCGGCCGGACCCAGTTCCAGCCCACGGCCGCCGGCCACGATCAGCGTGCTGCCGGCCAGCTCGGCCGGTTGCGGCAACGGCGCGGCCTGCACGGCGACACCGGCGGTCGATATCACCAGGCCGGGTTCGGCGGCAATCATATTGATTTGATAAGGCGATGGCAGGCCGGCGTCACGCGCCTCGTCATTGGCGGTGGAAAACACCTGGGCGGGGCCGGTGGCGTCCAGCAGCAAAAAGCCGGGGTACACCAGCAGCCAGATCGGGATTGGTTTCATGTTGGCAGATATTCCACCATGGATGTCATTTGTGTCAATCGCCGCCATGCAAACATGGGCTAAAGGAGATCGCCATGACACGCACCGTAGGCATTTACATTTTCGACAACGTGGAAGTATTGGACTTCGCCGGCCCATATGAGGTGTTCACCTGCGCCAGCCGGATGGCGGCCAAGATGGCGCCGGATGCGCCTCTGCCGTTCGCCGTGCGCACCATCGGCGCCAGCCGTGCACCGGTGCGCGCCCGCGCCGGACTGGTCCTGCATCCGGAAACCGCTTTTGCCGATGCTGGCCACATTGACGTATTGGTGGTGCCGGGCGGCGTGGTGGATGCCGAACTGGCGCGGCCGGAAGTCATCGCCTGGATTGCCGCCAGCGCCAGTCGCGCCGAACTGACCGCGTCGGTCTGCACCGGCGCCCTGCTGCTAGCCGAGACTGGCATGCTGGACGGACTGGAAGCCACCACCCATTGGGACGACCTGGACGCGTTGCGCGCGGGTTGGCCCAAGGTCAAGGTCGCGGACGGCCGGCGCTGGATCGACACCGGCCGCGTGGTCACCTCGGCCGGCATCTCGGCCGGCATCGATATGTCGCTGCACCTGGTGGCGCGGCTGGCGGGCCAGGAACTGGCCGAACGCACCGCGCACCTGATGGACTACGACTGGCGCCGCGACTAAGTCGTCACAGCTTTTTCAACTGTTCGCGCGCATAGGTGGCGCTCGGGTGGTTGGGCGCCAGCGCCAGGAAGCTGGTGTACGCCTGCTTGGCTTTCTCGTTGTCGTTCAGGTGCGCGCGGGCGTCGCCGAGATTGAGGTAGGCGATGGCGCGCGAGGTGTCGATCTGCAAGGTGTTTTCAAACCAGCGCGCCGCCTCGGCATATTTCTCCTGCTTGTAATAGACGAAGCCGAGGTTGTTGGCGGCCAGGCCGAAGTCCGGCCGGAATTTCAGCGCCTCGGTGAACGCCGCCTCGGCCTGCGCATACTGCTTCTCTTTATACAATTGCATGCCGCGGTCGTTGGCGCGCTGCGCCAGCTGGCGCGCCGACACATCGACCGGCTTCGGCGCCGCCAGTTTCTGTTCGCCGCCGTTCAGGTTCTTGACCACTACCGCGTTGCCTTCGGCCTGCTGGCTGCGGGCGCTATCGAGCTTGCTGTTGAGCGCGATGGCGTCGGCCGGCAATTGCGTCGACTGCGCACTGAGGAACTCGGCCTCGACCGGCAGCTGGAACACGAACTCGCCGCCCTCCGAACCCGGCAGGCTGCCAAACGCCGGCGTCTGCTGCGACACGCTGGCCACCGCCGGCGCCACATAGGCGGCCAGCTCGGTGGCGGTGATCATGCCGTCACCGTTGAGGTCAGCCTTGCCGTTCAGCGCCTGCAACAAGGTCCAGGTGAACACCGAGTGACCGCCGGGGCCGCCATCGGCCACCAGCTGGTCGGCGCCGCCGGCGGTCAGCATCTGGCGGCCGACGCGGCGCGCGTTGTCGCGCAGGAAGGCTTCGCTGCCGCCGCCGCGCGTCAGGCCCAGGCCGCTATAGCAGGCGTCCATGACGAAAAACACGTGCTTGGCGTTGAGGCTTTCGGCAATATTCTGCAAATCCGTCATCGGAATGGCGTCGACGCTGACCTGCTGCGGATCGGAGTCGGCCGGGATGATGTAGCCGAGGTTGCGGCCGGACGACAGCTGGCGCGTGGCGCCGTGGCCGGCGAAGAACACGAAGATGCGGTCATCCTTCTTCAGCTTGGCTTCGGCCAGCTTGTCGTGGAACAGCGCCAGAATGCTGTTGCGGGTCGCTTCACCGTTGGTCAGCGTGAACACGCGCTCGCCGGCAAAGCCGAAGCGGTTGACCAGCGTGTCGCGGATCGCCTTGGCGTCCTGCACCGCGTATTGCAGCTTGGGCCACTTCTGGTAATCGTTGATGCCGATCACCACCGCGTAACTGTTGGCGTAGCCGGTGCTGATGGCGACCTGCTCCGGCGCCGGCTTGGCGCCCTTGGCGACCTTGAACTCCTGGCCGTCCCAGGCGGCAAAGCTGTAGCCGTCGGCGATCAGCTTGTCCAACACCATCGGCAGCGCCTTGACGCTGCGGTCGTGGATATCGTGGAACAGGATGATGCCGCGCTGCTCCTTGGCCAGCGTACCCAGCACGCGGTTGGCGATCGAGCTCGGCACCGGATCGGCCCAGTCCATCGAATCCACATTCCACATCACCGAGCGCAGGCCCAGCTTGGACAGGATGGCCAGCCCCTCGGCGTTGTGCGCGCCGTACGGGAAGCGGAACAGCGGCGAGCGGCGCTCATCGGCCGCCTTCAGCGCGCTGTCGGTGTTGGCGATTTCGCCGTACAGCTTGTCGCCGCTCTGCTTCGACAGCAGCGCATGGCTGAAGCTGTGGTTGCCCACGGTGTGGCCGGCGTCGATCAGGCGCTTGCTCTCGTTCTTGTAGCGGCCGACGTTCTGGCCGACCTCGAAGAACACGCCCGGCACATTGTATTGCTTGAGGATGGCGGCGATTTCTTCCGTGTACGTGCCATGCGGACCGTCGTCAAAGGTCAGCACCACGGTTTTCGGCGGCAGCGTGTTGCCGAAGATTTCCTTGGCCGGCGCGGCAGCAGAACCAGCGGCCCCGGCAGCGGCGGCCGGCGGCTCCGGATATGGCACGATGACGCCGTAGTCCTTCATGATCTGCTCGCGGGTGTACAGCTTGCGCAGATGGGCGACGTAGTCATCCCACTTCTCGCGCTTGGGCGTGATCGCGCGTGCTTCAAAACGCGAGAAGATATCGCTGATTTCCTTGTCGTACTGCTTCTCGATATCTTCCAGCGCCGCCAGGTCTTCGCTGACGCGCTTGTGCAGCTTGATGGCCGGCAGCGTCTGGTCGGAAGCCGCCAGCTTTTGCAGCGACAGCAGCACTTCGCGGAACGCCAGCCGGTCCGCATCGAACAGGTCGGACGCCGATTCGATATACGACAGCAGCGCATCGTAGGCGGCGTCGCGCTGGGCCGGCGGCAGCGCCTGCGTTTGCGCGAGCAGCGGCTGGATACGGGTTAGGCGTTCCAGGTTTTCATGGAACAGTGACTGACCAACCTGGTTGGCAGCCTTGCGGTCGGCGTCGTTCAGCGTTTTCTCATCGGCCAGCAGCACGATGATCTTGCGGTAATTGGCCAGCAGCGCTTGCAGTTCCGGCTGCAAGGCCGGCACGGCGGCGGCCTGAGCCGATACCGGAGACGCAGCCGGCGCAGCGCCCGGCTTACTGCGCAACACCACGCCGACGGCGGCCAGCGCCGCCACCACGGCGGCGACAATGATTAACTTGGATTTCATGGCAATTCTTTAGAGCAATGGAATCCGCATTCTATGACAAATTTGCTAATTTTTCACTTGATAACCATCATCCAGTGTTTTGAGGAAGGCGACGATGTCGGCGATGTCGCGTTCGTTCAGCATCGGTTTGTCGCCAACTTTGCCGCCGAATGGCGCTTCCATATTGACGTTGGCGTCCATGCCTTCCGGCTGGTCGTCGAACTTGCGGCCCTTGTACCACTTCTTCGGCGCGGTATCGCGGGTGGCGTAGAAGCGCACCACTTCTTCCAGACTGCTGAAGCTGCCGTTGTGGAAATACGCCTTGCGCGTGGCCACATTGCGCAGTGACGGCGTCTTGAAGGCGCCGCAGTATTCCTTGTGGTCCTTGAGGTCAGTGCGGTCCGGCCCGCACAAACCGAGGTCGTAATACGCCGGATCGCCGTTCACCGCCAGCTTGCGGTTGCGCGGCACGCCGATATTAATCAGGCCGTAGTCGGTGAACTGCGGGAACACGCCGCCTTGCGAAATCTGACTGATGTGGCAGGATGCGCAATTGCCCTTGGTCTCATCGTTGAACACGCGCAGGCCGCGCTGCTCTTGCGGGCTCAGCGTGACTTGCTTGCGCAGGTAGGCGTCGTACTTGCTGGTGTAGGGATAGAAATCGGTCGGGCTTTCCTGGAATACTTCCAGCGCCATCAGCGCCCCTTGCAGCGCGGCGTTGGGACGGCTGAAGATATCGTCGCCGAACACCTTGCGGAACTGCGGCGCCAGCGCGCCATCTTTCAGCTTGGCCACCACGGCCGCTTCATCCTTGTTGCCCATCTCGCGCGCCGACAGCAGCGGCCCTAGTGCCTGCTCGTGCGCCGTCTGGGTGCGGCCATCCCAGTTGTGGCCGCCAGTCGGGCCGGCATCGACGCTGTCGTCGCCGTCATCGTCGTGATAGTGCTCGGTAAACGCCGGCACGTTCTGGATATAGCGCAGCGACGGCGTCGCGCGCGTGCCTTCGGTATGGCCGTCCGTACCGCCCAGCTGCACGGCCAGATTGTTGCTGGGGCTGTAGGCATTGGCCGGGCTGTGGCAACTGGCGCAGGCCAGCTTGCCCGACGCCGACAGGCTGGGCTCATTGAACATGGCACGGCCGAGCGCAGTCAGTTCCGGCACGGTCGGGCGGCGGCCCACCGGCGGCGCGTAGGCGGCGCGCGGCGCATCGGCGGCGGCGGCGGTAGTGGCGGAAGGTACGGCGGCATGCTCAGGCGGGGATGGCTGGCACGCGCTCAGCAGTGCAGCCACGGCAACTGTATAAATAATTTTCATGCGCGCAGCCTAGCAAAATGACGTGACAGCTACATGACAGTGAGAGAACGATACAAAACGATACTTTTGCAATTGCCTCATTTCATCGTCCTGACATATTTACTAAATAGCATGAGCCGCTTTCACCCACCACCCTCAAGGCAGAATGATGAAAACAAACTTGAAAACGGCACTGCGCCCTGTGCCGCTGTTGCTGTTGGCTACCGGCATCGGCGCCGGACTGATCGCTTGCGGCAGTTCTTCCGACGGCGATGTGCCGTCCGTGTCCGGCCAGGTGGTCGGCAGCTATTATGAAAACGCCGTGGTCTGCCTGGAAAGCAGCACCAAGCTGACTTGCGACAGCAACTCGGGCACCGTGCGCACCGGCGCCGACGGCTCCTTCAAAGTCACCGGCACCAATAGCGGCGCTTTGCTGGTCACCGTTGGAACCGATGCCATCCGCCACGACGCGCTGGGCGACGCCGGCACCAAGGTCACGCAGAAACTGGTATTCCGCGCACCGAACGGCCATACCGGCATCATCGACGCCATCAGCACCGAGCTGACCGCCATCATGGACGCCAACGGCGGCGACTTCGCCAAAGCCAGCGCTCAACTGGCTGCACGCATCGGCGTGAGCGAATCCAACCTGCTGGCCGACGTCAACAAAGTATCGGGCGACGACCAGGCCAAGCTGAAAACCGAAAACGACACCTTCACCGCTGTCATCGCCGCCGCCGGCACGCAAAGCGCCAACGCCGACGTGGCCAACGCCATCAGCGCCGGCGCCGCGCTGGGCAACATCAAGAACATCGTCGTCATCTACGCGGAAAACCGTGGCTTCGACAATCTGTACGGCCTGTTCCCAGGTGCCAACGGCGTGCCGGGCGTGAACCCGACCTCGACCAGCGCCTATGTGCCGCAGAAAGACATCGACAACAGCACGCTGCCAGTGCTGCCGCCAACCTGGGGCGGCATGACTGCGGCCGGCCAGAGCCTGGTGATCACGCAGGCGCAAACCGCCGGCCTGGCGAACAAGCCATTCCAGATCGACGACGCCAACAGCCCGATTTCGATGCCGCAATCGGTCATCTCGCGCGACCTGGTGCACCGCTTCTATAACAACCAGATGCAAATCAACGGCGGCGCCAACGACAAGTTCGCAGCCTACTCGGACGCTGGCGGCCTGACCATGGGCTACTACGACGGCAGCAAGATGAAGATGTGGGACATCGCCAAGCAATACGCGCTGGCCGACAACCTGTTCATCGGCGCCTTCGGCGGTTCGTTCCTGACCCACCAGTACCTGATCTGCGCCTGCGCGCCACAGTACCCGAACGCCGACACCTCGGTCGCGGCCAGCTCGATCTCCAAGATCGACGTCGACAGCAAAGGCAACTTCGTGCGCCTGACGCCATCGTCGACCTCCCCGGCTAGCGTGCTGAACGGCGCACCGGCCTACGCCAACGACGGCGCCATCACGCCAGCTGATTCGACCGGCATGTTCTACGCGGTCAACACCATGCAGCCGCCGTACCAGCCAAGCAGCAATGCGCCGGCCGGCAGCGACAGCACCCGTCTGTTTGCCGACACCACCAAGTCCACCACCTTGCCACCGCAGACGCAGAAGAACATCGGCGACATGCTGACCAGCAAGAACGTCGACTGGGCCTGGTACTCGGGCGCCTGGGCCAGCAGCACCGCCAACGCCACCTCGGCTAGCCGCGGCGCGTTTGCCAACCCGCCTAACTTCCAGTTCCACCACCAGCCGTTCAACTACTTCGCCAATATGGACCCGGTGAAGAACCCGACCTACCGCGCGGCGCACTTGAAGGACTACGACACCCAGTTCGTGGCTGACGCAGCAGCGGGCACCTTGCCGCCAGTGGCGTTCTACAAACCGCAGGGTAACCTGAACCAGCACGCCGGCTACGCGTCGGTGGCCGATGGCGATGCGCACATTGCCAACGTGATCGCGCAACTGAAGAAGAGCCCGCAGTGGAAGAACATGCTGGTCATCGTCACGTACGATGAAAACGGCGGCTTCTTCGACCACGCTTCGCCACCAAAAGGCGACCGTTGGGGTCCAGGCACCCGCGTACCGGCGATCATTGTGTCGCCATACGTGAAAAAAGGTTCGGTTGACCATACCCAGTATGACTCGGCTTCGATCCTGCGCGCGATTACCCACCGCTTCAACCTGCCGGTACTGGATGGCCTGACGGTGCGCGACAAGGCGCTGGCCGCCAACGGCGCCAAGCCGATGGGCGACTTCAGCGCGGCACTGGCGCTGACGCCTCAGGAGTAATTGCTGCAAACTCGACAGTGACGGTCAGTCCCTGGCCATCACTGTCGAGCGTAATGCGGCCGCCATTGCGCTCGGCGGCCCGCTCGGCGATCGCCAATCCCAGCCCACTGCCGGACTGCTCCTGTCCCGGCACCCGGTAAAACCGCTCAAACACTTTCTGCTGCAACGCCGGCGCAATGCCCGGCCCCTGGTCGCTGATGGTCAGCCGCCCGTCTTCCAGCCGCACCACCACCCGCCCGTTCTCCGGCGAATACTTGACCGCATTGCTGATCAGGTTATCCAGCAGCGCCGCCATGCTTTCCATGTGCACCGCCAGCCGGCACTCCGCCGCCGACTGAAACTCCAGCTCGACGCCACGCTGCAAGCCCAGCGGCGCTGCCGCCGCCAGCCGGCTGCGCACGAATCCGCCCAGTTCGGTCACCGGAAACGGCTCACTGCCCGGCTCGGCCCGCGCCCGCTCGAACGCCAGCAATTGATGGACCATATGCGTGGCCCGCGCCACCCCGTCACGCAAACCCTGCGCCGCCTCCGCACTGCTGGCGCCGGCGCCGGCAGCACTGCGGCTCAGCAGCAAGTGGGCGTTGATCTGGATCGCTGCCAGCGGCGTCTTCAGCTCATGCGCCGCATCGGTCAGGAATTCATGCTCGCGCTCGATGCGCGCGCTCAGCCGCAGCATCAGCCGGTTGATCGCATCCACCAGCGGCGACAGTTCGCGGTACTTGGATTCCGGCAACGCCGTCAGGTCGGACACCGCGCGCGCCTCGATCTGCTCGGCGATCGAACGCAGCGGCCGCAAGCCGATCCCCACGATCAGCCACGCCGGCAGCAACAGCAGGGGCAAACTGAAAATCGTCGACGACAACAGGAAACTGACGCCGGAAAAACTCTGCATCCATTTATCGTCGATTTCGTGGCTGCGCTCGACGATCAGCCCGCTGGCGTCATCGCGCTGCACCGCGCTGACCCAGGCATTGCTGTCGCGCGCGGCGGCACTGCCCGGCGTCGGCAACTGGTCCGGCAGCAGTGGTAACGAGTTGTACAGCAGAGCGCCATGCTGCCAGACCCGCAAACGCACCCGCGAGTGATAGTCCAGATCATGGAACATGGCCAGCCGCACCGCCTCCAGCGCGGCCGCCGCCTGCTGCATGCGCAGCGGCTCGCCGGCGATCTCGCGCAGATGCAGCAGCACCTCGCGCGCGTGGGCGGCGTTTTCGCTGGCGGTGCGCGCGCGCTGGGTGAACTTGGCCTCCACCGCCACATAGGTGAAACCGGCCAGCGCCACCAGCGCGATCACGCCGCTAAAGCCCAGCATCAGGCGGCGGAACAGCGACGACGGCTTATTCATGCGGCCGCTGCGCAAAATAGCCGACGCCGCGCACGGTGCGAATCAGCCGCTCGCCGATTTTCTTGCGCAGGTTGGAGATGTGCACGTCCAGCGTCTGCCCTTCGCTGTACGGCAGCACGCCCTGCTCCAGTTCGGCGCGCGTCAGCACCCGGCCGGAATCCTTGACCAATGCCAGCAGCAAGGCGAACTCGGTGCGCGACAGCGCCAGCGGCACGCCGCCGCGCGTGACCTGCAGGCGCCGCTCGTCGAGCACCAGTTCGCCGAAGCGCCAGCCGCCGTCGTCGGCATTGCCGCTGGCGCGCCGCACGATGGCGCGCAGCCGCACCAGCAGTTCGGGAATCTCGAACGGTTTGATCAGGTAGTCATCGGCGCCGGCGTCGAAGCCGTTGAGGCGATCCTGCAAGCTGTCGCGCGCCGTCATGATCAGCACCGGCACGTTGAGGCCGGCGGTCCGCACCTGCTGCAGCAGCGTGGCGCCGTCGCCGTCCGGCAGGCCGAGGTCGAGCAGCACGGCGTCGAAGTTTTCTTGTTGCAGGCGCGCCAGCACGCCGTCGGCCAGCCGCAGCCATACCACCAGGTGGCCTTCGTCCTGCAACACCGCCAGCAGCGCGCGGCCGATGGCCAGGTCATCTTCAATCATCAGAATGTTCATGGCCCCCAGTTTAGCTGGCTTTGTAGTTTAAGTACGCCAACGTAGGCAAAACGCCACAATCGCTGAAGTATCGGTAAATCAGACACTTGGCGTCCAACCTTCAGGCTTTCTTCAGGTTAGTCTGACGAGATTGTTGACCCTGTTTTAGCGCTGCTACACCATCCATCCTGCAGTTCACAATAAAACAAAGGAGATGTATGACCACCAGCACCCTATTTCGGCTGAGTCCGATGGCGGCCGCCTGCGCGCTGCTGCTAAGCGCCGCCGGCGCCAGCCACGCCCAACAGACCAATGATCCCGCCACGCAGGCGCCGGCCAAGGCCGATGACGATGGCGTCACCAGCGTCACCGTATCCGGCATCCGCCGTGGCGTCGAAGCGGCGATCTCGATCAAGAAAAACTCCAGCTCCATCGTCGAGGCGATTTCCGCAGAAGACATCGGCAAGCTGCCCGACAATACCGTGGCCGAGTCGATCTCGCGCCTGAGCGGCGTGACCACCCAGCGCAACAAGACCAACGGCAAGGCCACCGACGTCAGCGTGCGCGGCCTGTCGCCGAGCTTCAACGGCTCGCTGCTGAACGGCCGCGAACAGGCCTCCACCAGCGACGCCCGCAGCCCCGAGTTCGACCTGTTCCCGTCCGAGCTGACCGGCTCGGTGCTGGTGTACAAGACGCCGGACGCCAGCCTGATGGGCCAGGGCCTGGCCTCGACCATCGACCTGCGCACATTGCGGCCGCTGGACTTCGGCCAGCGCGTGCTGGCCGCGTCGGTACGCAAGGAGCGCATCGGCTTCGACTCCGGTTCCGACCTCGGCTCCGGCCACCGCACCACCTTCAGCTATGTCGACCAGTTTGCCAACCGCACCATCGGCCTGTCGCTGGGCCTGACCCGCTTCAAGGAAGACAACGGCGGCGAGCTGAAATTCGACAGCTGGGGCGGCGGCACCACCGACATGGCCTACAACGGCGGCACCGCCAAGGCGCCGAGCGGCTTCCTGTCCGAAACCTCGCGCCGCAAGAATGACCGCGACGGCGCCGCCATCACGCTGCAATACAAGCCCAACCAGAACTTCCGCTCGACGCTGGACCTGTTCTACTCGCGCGGCGACGAAACCACCAAGAAAACCGGCATCGAAGGCGCCGTGGCCGGCAGTACCGGCCTGTACGATCCGGTGGGCGTGCTCAGCAACGCGGTGGTGGTCAACGGCATCGCCACCAGCGGCACCATCAGCAACTACAAGGGCGACGTCCGCAATCACCTGTACGGCAGCAAGGACAAGCTGACCTCGATCGGCTGGAACAACGAGCTGAAGCTGGACGAGCAATGGCGGGTGGAGGCCGACGTCTCGCACTCGAAGGGCGTCAAGAATATTTCCAACTACGAAACCACGGCCGGCCAGCCGGGCAACACGCCGGCCGCGCAGCTGGCCAGCATCAGCTACACCGGCTTCAACGGCACCAACTTCTCCGACGTCAAGTACACGCCGAGCATCAGCTACGCCGACCGCGCCGTGACGCGGCTGACCGACGTCGACGGCTGGGGCGGCGGACCGAATTCGCCGCAGGCCGGCTACGTGGCGCTGCCGACCATCCAGGACACCGTCAACTCGGCGCGCCTGACCGCCCACCGCGTGCTGGACTGGGGGCCGCTGTCCGACCTGCACTTCGGCGCCAACTTCACCAAGCGCGACAAGTCGCGCACCGGCCAGGAAGGCCGCCTGTCGGTCAAGGGCAGCGACGGTTACGCCAGCGCCGCCGTGCCGGGCACCGAAGTGGCGCCGGCCGGCGCCTCCGGCATCATGGTGGCCTCGTTCGATCCGACCGGCACGCTGGGCTCGATCTACGAGCTGAACCGCTGGGTCGACTCCACCGTGCTGGCGCGCGACTGGACCGTCGGCGAGAAAGTCGCCACCGCCTACGCCATGACCGACCTCGACGGCCGCCTGTGGGCCGTACCGTACACCGGCAACCTCGGCTTCCAGGTGGTCCACACCAAACAGCAGGCCACCGGCAACCAGGTCGACCTGGCCAACTGCACCGGCATCACGGTGGAAACCTGCCCGTACAAGATCCGTACCGACGGCACCAGCTACACCAACGTGCTGCCAAGCCTGAACGTGGCGTTCGACCTCGGCTACGAGCAAAAACTGCGGCTGGGCGCCGGCAAGCAGATCTCGCGCGCCAATCTGGACAATATGAAGGCCGGCCTCGACTTCTCGGTACAGAACGCCACCTCGGTGTCGCCGGCGCTGAGCGGCTTTGCCGGCAACCCGCAGCTGAAGCCCTACCAGGCGCGTTCGCTGGACCTGTCGTATGAAAAATACTTCGGCAAGAAAGGCTACATCAGCGCCGCCGCCTTCTTCAAGAAGCTGGACAACTACATCATCAACGCGCCGATGCAGTTCGACTTCAAGCCCTACACCAGCGCCACCACGCCGCTGCCGACCAGCGGGCCGTTCGCCGGTTCCACCATCGGTTTCCTGACCATGCCGCAGAACGGCCAAGGCGGCAACATGCATGGCTACGAACTGGCGGTCAACCTGCCGTTCTCGCTGGCCACGCAATGGCTGGACGGCTTCGGCGTCGCCGCCAACTACTCGTTCACCGACAGTTCGGTGCGGCTGCCGACCAGCGGCTTCGTCTCGCCGAACAATGCGCCGGTGTTCAATGGCTCGGTCAGCGAGATCGGCCTGCCCGGCTTGTCGAAAAACGTCAGCAGCCTGCGCGTCTACTACGAAAACCACGGCCTGCAACTGGCGTGGGCCGCGCACCGCCGCTCCAGCTTCGTCGGCCAGATCCTGGACTACCGCAGCGACTCGCAGTTCACCTTCATCAAGGGCGAGACCATCGTCGACCTGCAAGCCTCGTACGAGTTCCAGCAAGGCTGGCTGAAAGGCGCGTCGGTCTTCCTGCAAGGGCATAACTGGACCAATACGCCGTTCCAGGAGTACACCACGGATCCTAACCAGATCACCAACAAGGTGGTGTACGGCCGCACCTACACCTTTGGCCTGAACTACAAGTTCTAGGTGTTTTTACCGGATGCCCTGTCTACCGTCCCCTGGCAGGGCATCCGTTTTTTTTAGCTGCTTACATGATCAAACTATTTCTGACCGCGCTGCTCATCACCTTCTGCGGCGCCGCCACGGCGGAACCCTACGTGCAGTTCCAGCACGCCGAATGGACCAAAAACGCCAGCATCTACCAGATCAACACCCGCCAGTTCACGCCCGAAGGCACGTTCCGCGCCGCCGAACGGCAGCTGCCGCGCCTCAAGGCGCTGGGCGTCGACATCCTGTGGCTGATGCCCATCCATCCCATCGGCGAAGCCAAACGCAAAGGCGCGCTGGGCAGCCCGTATGCGGTGCGCGACTACCTCGCCGTCAATCCGGAATTCGGCACCCAGGCCGACTTGAAGCACTTCGTCGACGCCGCCCATGGCCTTGGCCTGCACGTGATCCTCGACTGGGTCGGCAACCACACCTCGTGGGACAACGTGCTATACGCCAGCCATCCCGAATGGTACGAACGCGATCGCCACGGCCGTCCGCATCCAACGCCCTGGTATGACTGGGACGACATCATCGACCTCGATTACAGCCAGCCGGGCCTGCGCCACTACATGACCGACGCGCTGCGCTACTGGGTGCGCGAAGTGGGCGTGGACGGCTACCGCGTTGACGCCGCCGGCCTGGTGCCGCAAGACTTCTGGGACCACGCGGCGGCCGAACTGCGCGCCATCAAGCCGGTGTTCATGCTGGCCGAATGGGAAAGCCGCGACATGCACGCGCGCGCCTTCGACGCCAGCTACGCGTGGAGCTGGTGGGATGGCCTGCGCGCCGTCACCGACGGCAAGGCCGACGCCACCTCGCTGTACACCTACTATGCGTGGAACCAGAAGTTCTACCCGCGCCAGGCCTACCGCATGCTGTACACCACCAACCATGACAAGAACGCGTGGGACGGCACCGAGTTCGAGATCTTCGGCCCGGCGGTGGATGCGGCCATCGTGTTTTCCTTCGTCAGCGAAGGCATGCCGCTGATTTACAACGGCCAGGAAGCCGGCAACCGCAAACGGCTGGCCTTCTTCGAACGCGATGCGATACAGTGGCAGGCGTCGCCCTACACCGCGCTGTACACGCAATTGAACGCGCTGAAGAAGCAGCACACCGCGCTGTGGAACGGCGAGTGGGGCGCCAGGATGGAACAGGTGCCGAACAACGCGCCCAAACAGGTGTTCAGCTTTGTGCGGCAAAACGCCAGCGATAAAGTGTTCGCCGTGTTTAACCTGAGCGCGCAACCGGTAAAAACCAGCTTCCGCGATGACCTGCACCTTGGCCGCTACCGCGATTTCACCAGCGGCGAGCCGGTCAAGGTCGATGAGTCGACGCAGTTCGACATGGCGCCGTGGAGCTATAAAATCATGACCAAGGCAGAGTAGATGGAGACCATCAAAAAAGTAGTCATCGTCGGCGGCGGTACCGCCGGCTGGATGAGCGCAGCCGCGCTGTCGCGGGTACTGGGCGACAAGGTGCAGATCACGCTGATCGAATCGGAGGACATCGGCACCGTCGGCGTCGGCGAATCGACCATCCCGATGATCAAACTGTTCAATGCCGTGCTCGGCATCGACGAGAATGAATTCGTGCGCGAGACGCAGGCCACCTTCAAGCTGGCCATCGAATTCCGCGACTGGGGCCGGATCGGCGACAACTACATGCATGGTTTCGGCATCTTCGGCCAGGACCTGGCGACGCTGCCGTTTTACCAGTACTGGCTGCGCATGCACCAGCAAGGCAAGGCGCCCGACCTGGAGAACTATTCCATCAACCGCATGGCGGCCAATGCCGGAAAATTCATGCGCGCCGACCGCTCGCACGGCAACTCGCCGCTGGGCGACATCGTCAGCGCCTTCCATTTCGACGCCGGCCTGTATGCGCGCTATCTGCGTCGCTATGCCGAACAGCGCGGCGTGCGCCGCATCGAAGGCAAGGTGGTTGACGCGCTGACGCGCGCCAGCGACGGCCATGTCGACGCGGTGCGCATGGAAAACGGCGATCTGATTGGCGGTGAATTGTTCATCGACTGCTCCGGCTTCCGTGGCCTGCTGATCGAACAGGCGCTGCACACCGGTTTTGAAGATTGGTCGCACTGGCTACCCTGCGACCGTGCCTGGGCGGTGCCGTGCGAACTTGGCGGCGGCCTGCTGCCCTACACCCGCGCCACCGCGCGGCCGGCCGGCTGGCAGTGGCGCATCGGCCTGCAGCACCGCACCGGCAATGGCCATGTGTATGCGTCCAAATTCATGAGCGACGATGAAGCGCACGCGCTGCTGCTGGCCAACCTGGACGGCCGACCACTGGCGGAACCGAAACTGCTGCGCTTCACCGCCGGTAAGCGCAAACAGGTGTGGAACAAGAACGTGGTGGCGGTGGGCCTGTCGTCCGGCTTCCTGGAGCCGCTGGAATCGACCAGCATCCACATGATCCAGTCGACCATCGCGCGCCTCATCAGCTTTTTCCCGGACAAGGGATTCAGCCAGCCGGACATCGCCGAGTTCAATCGCCAATGTAATTTCGAGATCGAGCGGATACGCGACTTCATCATCCTGCACTACCACGCCACCGAACGTAACGACACACCGTTCTGGGACTATGTGCGGACCATGGAGATACCGGACACGCTGCGCGAAAAAATGGACCTGTGGCGCACGCGCGGCCGCATTGTCCGCGTCGACAACGAACTGTTTGCGGAAGTAGGCTGGCTGCAGGTGCTGCACGGGCAGCGCGTGCCGGTGGCCGGCCATCATCCGCTGGCGGACCTGATGGCCGAAAAAGAAGTCAGCGACTACCTGAGCGACATCGCCTCGGTCATCAGCAATTGTGTCGATCAAATGCCGTCGCACGCCGCCTTCATCGCGGCCAACTGCGCGGCGCGTCAACTGTAAAGTTTTAAGGAGTAGTGGTGCATATCAATTCCCTGCAAGTCCGTTGGATCTCCGCCGCCTGCATGATGCTCGGCGTCGTCGCCAGCGCCAGTGCCGGCGAGGTGCTGGGCAGCGTCTCGTCGCCCGACCGTTCAATCAGCGTGGAGGTACAGCTGGAAGATGGCGGCCGCCTGGCCTACAGCGTGCAGCGGCGCGGCAAGCAGCTCATCGCGCCGTCCCACCTCGGCTTCCTGCTGACCAATGCGCCGCAGCTGGACAATGGCTTTACGCTGGCCCGGCAAGCCGTCTCCTCGCACGACGACACCTGGGAACAGCCATGGGGCGAGCGCCGCTACGTGCGCAACCACTATCAGGAGCTGCGGCTGGAACTGGTGCAGAAAGCGCTCGACAACCGCCGCCTGGCGCTGGTATTCCGCGTGTTCGACGACGGCGTCGGCTTCCGCTACGAGTTCCCCGACCAGCAGCAGTTGCCTGTCACGCAGATCAGCGATGAGCTGACTGAATTCGTCGTGGCGCCGCCATCCACTGCGTGGTGGCAGGAAGCTGGCGAGAAGGCCGCGCTGGAATATGCCACCCGCAAAACCCCGCTGGCCGAAGTAGGCACCGCCAACACGCCGCTGACCATCCGCACCCAGGACGGCACGCACATCGCCTTCCACGAAGCGGCGCTGGTCGATTACGCCTCGATGTGGCTGCGCAAAGTGGATGGCCAGACGCTGCGCGCGCACCTGACGCCATCCGCCTTCGGTCCGCCGGTGGAACGGCGCGGCGCCTTTACCACGCCATGGCGCACCATGCAGATCGCCGACGATGCGGCTGGCCTGTATATGTCCGATCTGGTGTTGAACCTGAACGAACCGAATAAGCTGGGCGATGTATCGTGGGTCAAGCCGTCCAAGTTTGTCGGCGTGTGGTGGGAGATGCATTTGGAACACAGTACCTGGGGTTCGGGTGCGAAGCATGGCGCCACCACGGCCAACACCAGGCGCTATATCGACTTCGCCGCCCACAACGGCTTCCGTGGCGTGCTGGTGGAAGGCTGGAACCTGGGATGGGATGGCAACTGGTCGGGCAGCGGTTCAGCATTCAGCTTTACGCAATCGTATCCGGACTTTGATTTGCCGGCGCTGTCGGCCTACGCGCAGCAGAAAGGCGTGCGGCTGATCGGCCACCACGAGACCGGCGGCAATATCGCCCGCTACGAGCAGCAGATGGATGCAGGTTATCAGTTGTACGCGAAGCTGGGCGTGGACAGCATCAAGTCCGGCTATGTGACCGATGGCGGCGCGGCGATTTTCCCGAGCGCGGGCGGCGGCACGCATTTCGGCTATACCGATTCGCAGGAAGGCGTGCGCCATTACCTGAAGGCGGTGACCGAGGCGGCGCGCTACAAGCTGGCGATTGATACGCATGAACCGGTGAAGGACACCGGCTTGCGCCGCACCTATCCAAACTGGATTTCACGCGAAGGTGCGCGCGGGATGGAATACAACGCCTGGGGCAATCCGATCAACAGCGTGGATCATGAAGTGAACCTGGTCTTCACGCGCATGCTGAGTGGACCGATGGACTACACGCCGGGCATCCTGAGCCTGGAAGGCGTGAAGGGCCGGCCGATCAACTCTACGCAGGCCAAGCAGCTGGCCAGCTTTGTGGTGATCTATTCGCCGGTGGTGATGGCGGCGGACCTGATCGAGAACTATGAGAAGTATCCGGGACCGTTCAAGTTTATCAAGGACGTGCCGACCGATTGGGCCGACACGCGGGTGCTGCATGGGGCGCTGGGCGAGTATGTGACGATTGCGCGCAAGGATCGCCGGTCGGAAGACTGGTATGTCGGCTCGATCACGGATGGCCAGGCACGCACGCTGCCGCTGTCGCTGAACTTCCTCGACGCCGGCAAGCGTTACGTGGCCGAGATCTACCGCGATGGCGACCAGGCAGACTATCGCAGCAGCCACCGCTTCGACATCGTCATCGAGAAGCAGACCGTGACGGCGAAAACGGTGCTGCAACTCAAACTGGCTCCCGGCGGCGGCCAGGCGATTCGCTTTACACCGCTCTGACAAGCCGGGCGTAGACGAAGCGGTACAGCAGCGGCAACACCAGCAACGTCAGCGCAGTCGAGGACAGTATCCCCCCGATCACCACCGTGGCCAAGGGACGCTGTACCTCCGCTCCGGTGCCGGTGGCAATCGCCATCGGCACAAACCCCAGCGACGCCACCAGTGCCGTCATCAACACCGGCCGCAATCGCGCCAACGCCCCTTCGCGCACCGCCTCTTCAATACCGCGTCCCTCCTCGCGCAGCTTGCGAATTGCCGACACCAGCACCAGCCCATTCAGCACCGCCACGCCGGACAACGCGATAAACCCCACCGCCGCCGATATCGACAACGGTATGCCGCGCATCGCCAACGCCGCCAGCCCACCGGTCAGCGCAAATGGAATCCCGCTGAACACCAGCACCCCATCCTTCAAATTGCCGAACATCGCAAACAGCAGCAGCATCACCAATCCCAGCGCCGCCGGCACCACAATCCGCAAGCGCTGCGACGCCGACTGCAACTGCTCGAACTGCCCGCCCCACGTAGTCCAGTAACCTGCCGGAATCCGTACCTCCTGCAAGCGCTGCTCCGCCTCCACCACGAACGATCCCATATCACGCCCGCGTACATTGGCGCTAATGACCACCCGCCGCTTGCCATTCTCGCGGCTGATCTGGTTCGGCCCCGGCGCGATCGTGAAGGTTGCCACCTCGCCCAGCGGAATGAAATTGCGATCGCCCGGCAGCGGCAACGGCAAACGCTTTACGGCCTCCAGATCGCTGCGCAGCGCATCCGGCAACCGCACCACGATATCGAAGCGCCGGTCGCCCTCGAACATCGTGCCCGCGTCCTTGCCGCCGATGGCCGTTGCCACCACCTCCTGCACATCGCTGACATTGAGGCCGTAACGCGCCGTCTTCGCGCGGTCGATATCCACCGTCAGCACCGGCAAGCCGCTGGTCTGCTCCACCTTGACCTCCTGCGCGCCATCGACCTTGCCCAGCATGGCCGCGATGCGCGCGGCGGTGGCGTTCAGCACCGCATCGTCATCACCAAACAGCTTGACCGCGACATCGCTGCGCACGCCCGAAATCAACTCGTTGAAGCGCAACTGGATCGGCTGCGAAAACTCGTATGCATTGCCCGGCAACTGCGCCACCGCCGCCTGTATCGCCGCCAGCAACTGCGCATGCGATTTCTTCGGCTTGGGCCACTGCGCCTCCGGCTTGAGCATGATGTAGCCATCCGAGATATTCGGCGGCATCGGGTCAGATGCGATTTCCGCCGTGCCGGTGCGCGCGAATACCCGTTCAATCTCGGGGAACTGGCGCATCAAGGTCAACTCCACCTGCTTCTGCATCTCCACCGACTGCGTCAGGCTAGTGCCGGGAATGCGCAAGGCCTGCATGGCGATATCGCCCTCGTTCAAGGACGGCACGAACTCGCTGCCCATGCGCGTCGCCAGCAGCAGCGACAGCGCCACCGCAATGCCGGCGAACGACAGCACCACCGGCGCGTTGCCCAGTGCGCGTTCCAGCAGCACGCCATACCAGCGGTCGATGCGCGGCGTGTGCTTCTCCACTACGCTGTCGCCGATGAACAGCGCCACCGCCGCCGGAATAAACGTCACCGACAGGATCATCGCGCCGGCCAGCGCCATCACCACCGTCAACGCCATCGGATGGAACATGCGGCCTTCCACGCCGGTCAGCGCGAAGATCGGCAGATACACCACCATGATGATCAGCTGCCCAAACAGCAGCGGCCTGCGTGATTCCCTGGCCCCCGCAAAGACCTCATCGAATTTTTCCGCGCGCGTCAGCGGCCGGCCCAGCGTGGCCTGGGCATGCGCCAGCCGCCGCACGCAGCTCTCGACGATGACCACCGCGCCGTCAACGATGATGCCGAAGTCCAGCGCGCCAAGGCTCAGCAGATTGGCGCTGACCTTGTACGCCACCATGCCGCTGAAGGTGAACAGCATCGCCAGTGGAATCACCATAGCGGTGATCAACGCCGCGCGCAGGTTGCCGAGGAAGAGGAACAGCACCGCGATCACCAGCACCGCGCCTTCCAGCAGGTTTTTCTTCACCGTGCCGATGGCTTTATCCACCAATACCGTGCGGTCATACACCGTGATCGCCTGCACGCCGGGCGGCAGGCTGCGGTTGATGACGGCCATCTGCTTGTCCACTGCCTGCGACACGGCGCGGCTGTTCTGCCCAATCAGCATGAAGACGGTGCCCAGCACCACCTCGCGTCCGTTCTCGGTGGCGGCGCCGGTGCGCAGTTCGCGGCCGATATCGACATCGGCCACATCGCGTATCCGCACCGGCACGCCGTCCACGCTGCGCAGCACGATGTTGCGGATGTCTTCCAGCGACTTCACTTGTCCCGGCGCGCGCACCAGCAGCTGTTCGCCGCGCTTTTCGATGTAGCCGGCGCCGACGTTGCCGTTGTTGCGTTCCAGCGCCAGCACCACGTCCTGCAAGGTCAGGCCATAGGAAGCGAGATGCTGTGGCTGCGGCGCTACCTGGTATTCCTTGGCGTAGCCGCCGATGGAATTGATCTCCGTAACGCCGGGCACGTTGCGCAGCTGCGGCTTGACGATCCAGTCCTGGATTTCACGCAGGTCGGTCGGCGTGTAGGGCATACCATCGGCCTTCTTCGCATCTGGCCTGGCTTCCACGGTCCACAGATAAATTTCACCGAGGCCGCTGGAGATGGGGCCCATGGCCGGCGTGATCCCGGCCGGCAGCTGCACGCGCGCTTCCTGCAACCGTTCGCTGACCATCTGGCGCGCGAAGTAGATGTCGGTGCCGTCCTTGAACACCACGGTGATCTGCGACAGGCCATAGCGCGACAGCGAACGCGTTTGCTCGATGCGCGGCAGGCCGGCCAGCACTGTCTCCAGCGGGACGGTAACGCGCTGCTCGGTCTCCAGCGGCGAGTAGCCGGCTGCCGCCGTGTTGATCTGCACCTGCACGTTGGTGATGTCCGGCACGGCGTCGATCGGCAGCTTGCCGTAGCTGACGATGCCCAGTGCCGCCATCGCGGCCACCATCAGCAGGACCAGCCAGCGCTGGTCGATGGCGTAGCGGATAAGTCGTTCAAACATGGTCGGCTCCCGCATCAATGTTCATGTTCCGCGCTGTCCTTGCCCAGTTCCGCCTTCAGCACGTAGCTGTTGGCGGCGGCGTAGACGGCGCCTGCGGACAGGCCTTGCAGGATTTCGGTCAGCTTGCCGTCGCTGCGGCCCGGCTTCACCGTCTGCACCACGAAGCCTTGCGCGGTGCGCACGAAGACGGCGGGCTGGCCGTCGACCGTTTGCAATGCGCCCGCGATCACAGTGACGGCGGCCTCGCTCAGGCCCGATTGCACGTCGACGTTGACGAACAAACCGGGACGCCAGGCGCGCTGCGGGTTGGCCAGCGCCACGCGAGCGTTGGCGGTGCGGGTTTCTTCGCCCAGCAGCGACCCGACGTAGCTGATCTTGCCGCTGGCCTGCGCGTCAAACGCCGAGGCGCGCACGATGACGCTTTCGCCGCCCCGCACGCGGTTCAGGTCTTGCGGCGGCACGGCGAAATCGGCCCACACGGTGGACAGGTCGGAGATAGTGAAGACGTTGGCGTCTTCCTTGATCGCCTCGCCCAGCGCGAGGTGCTTTTCCATCACCACGCCATCAAACGGTGCGCGCAGTTGCAGTTGGTTGAGCTGCGTACCCGCTGCCGCACCGGCGCCCAGCACGCTGAGTTTTTGCTTGGCATTTTGGACGGCGATGTCGGCTTCGTTCATCGCCTGGCGGGCTTGCAGGTAGTCCTGTTCGGCGGAGATTTTGTCTTGCCACAGTTTGCGTTCGCGTTCCAGCGTGGTGCTGGCCAGCGCCAGCCGGCGTTGTGCGGACAGCAGTTCGCTGCGCTGTTCGGACAGCGCGCTGCTGGCGACTACCGCCAGCAGTTGCCCACGCTTGACGGTCTGCCCCAGTTCCGCGTGCACGGCCACCACCACGCCGGCCAGCTTGGGCACCACGTGCGCGGTGCGGTCTTCGTTAAAGCGGATCTCGCCCGGCAGCGTGAGGATGGTGCTGATCTGCGCCGGCGCAGCAGTCGCCAGCACGATGCCAGCCGCCTTGACCTGCGCCTCGCTCAGCGCGATGGTCTCCGGTCCCGCAGCGTGGGCTGCCGCTGGCGGCGCGCTGTCGCCATGCGCATCGCCACGCGGTTTAAGAATGAACGCCGCTAACAGCAGCGCGATGACCGCCATGACGGCGATGATAATAGTCTGCTTCTTACTCATATTCTGCTCCGGTCAAACGCAAGATAGCCGCCTGCGCGCGATGCGCATCGGCCAGCGTGGTGAGGTAGTGGGACTGTGCCTGCAACAGCGTGCGCTGCGCATCCAGCACATCAAGGAAGCCGAACTTGCCGTACTCGAAGCCAGTGCTGGCCGCGTCATAAGCACTCTGCGCCCCCGGCAGAATTTCACCCTGCAAAGCCAACGCCTGGGCGCGTGCCGACGCATACTCTTCCCGCGCCTGCACCAACTCCGCCTCCAGCCGTGACCCCGTCGCCGTCACCCCATCACGCGCCTGATCGACGCGCCGCGCCGAAGCCAGCACCGCCCCCTGATTGCGGTCAAACAGCGGCAATGGCAGCGACACGCCAAACACCGCCTGCGTGCGCCCTAGTTCCTCCGAACGTTTGCTGCCCACCGTCAGCGCCACATCCGGCGCGCGACGTGACAACTCCACCTGCGCCAACGCCTGCCGCTGCGCCAGCTCCGCCTGCGCCACCTGCATGGCCGGCGCCTGCGCCAGTAGCGCGCGCTGCGCCGCCAGCGACGGCAACTCCGGCAACGCCGCCATCTCACCGGCAGCCTGCGCAAAGCACGGCGCCGGATTGCTCCACAACGCCGCCAGCCGCGCACGCGCTGTCGCCAGCGCGCTATGCGCCCGTATCAACTCCAGCTTGACGGTGGCCGCCGCCACCTGCGCACGCGTCTCCTCCACCGGCGACACCTTGCCAGCCACCACCCGCCGTCCGGTCGCACTGGCCGCGCGCTGCGCCAGCTCGGACGCCTGCTGCGCCAGACGCAATTGCTCCTGCGCCGCCAGCACCGCAAACCACGCAGCCGCCGTATCAGCGCGCACCTCGGCCCGACGCTGCACCAGCAGCGCCGCCACGCCCTCGCGCCCACGCTGCGCCGCCTGCATGCGCGCCGCGCGCTTGCCGCCCAGCTCCAGCGGCTGGCTCAGTTGTAAAGTAGTCTCGCGGGTGTCGCGGCGCGTATCGACGCGCTCCACGCTCAGGGAAGGATTAGGCAGCAAGCCAGCCTGCTGCACGACGCCGTCTTCCGCCAGCAGCGCATGCCGCGCCGCCGCCAGATCGGCATGAGACGTATCCGCCAGCGCCAGCGCTGCGGACAGCGTCAATGGCGCGCACGGCTCCACCACGGCCTGCGCGCACGCAGGCCACGCCGCTAACCATAGCGGCAAAAATATCTTGTACATCGAATTCTCCGAGTTAACAGAACAGAAATTCGACGAGACGTGAAAGGGAAAAGATCAGGCCTCGCCGCGTTAAGCGACGAGCGTCCAGTTGGGCCGTGGCGGCCCGTCGGCGATATAGGAGTGATAGCGCGGCGCGCCCGCGGGCGCAAACACGGCGGCCGGCGCCACCGTCATGAGCGGCTCGGCGGCTGGCACCGACGCCTGCACCGCATGATGACAAACTTCGCAATCGCCATGCTTGGATGGCTTGCTGTGATCCGTGTCATCGTCGGACTGCGCCTGGTGCTGATGGCCATGGTGGCCGAAGTGCGACACCTTATTCTCTTCATGCTGGCAATAGACTGCCGCCATCGACCAGGCGTACTGGATCGGCAGGATAGTCAGCAGCAGAATGAGCAGGAGTTTTTTCACCCGGCCATTGTAGCAGCCCGCCGAGCTATCAGCTTTTACGCGCCAGCCATAATATTTTCAGCTGGAAGCGCTGCCAGCAACGGTGCGTAACAACCTTGTCATATCTGCTCTTTACCCTGTGGCCTTTTTCCAACTCCCCAAACAACGGATACCGATATGCACCTGCTTCCTGCCCGCCCCCTGATCCTGGCCCTGAGCATTGCCGCCGCGCTGAGCGCCTGCGGCGGCTCCTCCAACGACGAGCCACTGGTGATTCCAGCCGCGCCGGCGGACCAGGGCGCAGCGGAAAGCGTCGCCGTGCCGACCGCCACCGCCTTTGTCGACACCGTCGCCACCAACCAGCGCGGCGATGCCCGCTACGCCACGCTCGACACCAATGCCGGCGTGCGCATCCTGGGCGGCTTCCTGAGCATCTGGAAACCACTGACGCAAATCGTCGACGCCGGCGTGACCGCGCCAGCCAACGGCGCCTTCCCGGCCGTCGTCGCATCGACCTGGACCGGCGTACCGGGCGACGGCACGCCGGACGGCACCGTGCTCAACGCCACCGTGCACCAGGCCAATATCGACTACGTGGTCAAAGCTACCACCAACCGCACCGCCGACCAGGCCGTGCAAGCTTATCTGGACGACCGCCGCGGCAAGGGCTACAGCGTCACCGACGGCATGGGCCCGCTGACCAATGCCTACCGCACCGCCGCCCAGCAGACCACCACCATCACCAGCGTGGCGGACAATGCAACAACCACGCTGTACAACGACGGCGGCAACAATACCGGCGTCGGCGGCAGCGCCAATGCCAGCTTCGGCAACGTGGTCGATCTGGTCGGCCTGGTCGGCAACAACGCCTCCACCGAACCGGCCAAGCGCTTCTACAAATACGCCCGTCCATTCCGCTGGAGCACCAGCGTGCAACTGCTGCCGGCACTGGTCCCGGCCAAGAGCACCACCCCGAATACCGACGGCGGCTTCACCAGCGGCCACACCGCCGAAGCCGTGCGCGACGCCGTCGCCATGGCCTACGCGGTGCCGGAACGCTATCAGGAAATGCTGAGCCGTGGTCTGGAACTGGGCGAGATGCGCATTCTGGCCGGCATGCATTCGCCGCTGGACGTGATCAGCGGCCGCATGCTGGGTATCGCCAGCGCCGCCGCCAACCTGGCCGATCCGGCCAACGCCGCCAAGAAAGCCGCCGCCGTCACCCAGGCGCACACCGCGCTGATGGCCGCCACCAACACCACCGCCGACACCTTTGCCGCCTACGCGCAATCGGGCACCGTGGCCAACGACCGCTTCGCCGACTACGCCACCAACAAGGCCAACTACCTGCGCCGCAGCACCTTCGGCTTCGCCCAGATCGCCGCCACCAACGCCGCCGTCGCCGTGCCAAAAGGCGCCGAAGTGCTGCTGGAAACCCGCCAGCCTTACCTGAGTCCCGACCAGCGCCGCGTGGTGCTGAAAACCACGGCACTGGCGTCCGGCTACCCGGTGATGGACGATGCTGAAGGCTGGGGTCGCCTGAACCTGTTCGCGGCTGCTGACGGCTACGCTTCGTTCAGCGGCAACGTCACCATCGTCATGGACGCCACCAAGGGCGGCTTCAACGCCGTGGATCGCTGGCGCAACGACATCAGCGGCGCGGGCAAGCTGGTCAAGCAAGGCACGGGCACGCTGAAACTGGCCGGCGCCAACACCTGGACCGGCGGCACCGAACTGACGGCCGGCACGCTGCAAGGCGACTCGGCCGCCGCCTTCGGCGCGGGCGACGTCTACAACAGCGGCGGCACGCTGGTGGCGAATGCGCCGTCGGCACTGAAGCTGGCCGGCAAGTACACCCAGCTGAGCGGCAGCACCACGCTGGAACTGGACTTGGGCGGCGCAGCCGCCGGCAGCCAGGGCAGCCTGACCGTGTCCGGCACCGCCACCATCGCCGGCGGCACGCTGCGCATCAAGTTCGCCAACGGCTACAAGCCGAAAGCGGGCGACGTGCTGACCGTCATCACCGCCGGCAGCCTGAAAGGCAAGTTCACCACCATCACGGTGGATGGCTTTACCAACGTGACGCCAAACTACGGCGGCGCCACGCTGACCCTGACGCTGGGCTAAGCGCCCGCTGGCGGGCTATTTGGTCGCCGTGGCCAGGTAGCCCACCAGCGCCTTCAATGCGGCCTCGTCCGTGAGGCCGGAAAACGGCATGCGGGTATTCGGCACCAGCGCCTGCGGATTGCGCAGGAACTCGGCCAGGTTCTTTTCATCCCAGACAATGCCGCTGCGCTTCATCGGCCCGGAAAAGCGAAAACCCTCGACCGTGCCGGCGGTACTACCCAGCAGGCCATGCAGCGTCGGTCCGACGCCGTTCTCCCCGGCCTGCAACGAATGGCAGGCCACACACTGTTCAAAAGTCTTCTTGCCCAGGTCCTGGGCGCCGGCGCCGGCAGCAGCCAGGCACAGCAGCCCGGCGGTCAGTAAATTACGCATGGATCAGTTTCCCCGGTTGTTTGACGTAGACCTTCTTGATGATGTCGGCCGCCATGTAGGCGATCGCCGCCACCGGACCGGTGGGGTTGTAGGCCGAGTTGTGCGGGAACAGCGACGCCCCCATGATGAACAGGTTGTCGACCTGCCACACCTGGCCGTACTTGTTGGTCACCGAATTGCCCGGGTTGGTGCCCATGATGGTGCCGCCGGTGTTGTGGGTGCTCTGGTACGGCACGCTGCTCCATGACTGGCGCGCGGTGGCCTTGCTCAGGTGGGTCGGGTCGAGCGCAGTGGCGATGCGGTTGATGACGTCGGCGGAGTGCGCCGAAATCTTGCGCTCGTTGTCCTGGTAGTCGAAGGTCATACGCATCAGCGGCGCGCCGAAGCGGTTGCGGTAAGTCGGATCGAGATCGAGGTAATTACCGCGGAACGGCATCACGGTGCCGGTGGCAGTGATGTTCATACTGCGGTCATACCACTTGGCGGTCTCCTGCTTCCAGGCGCTGCCCCAGGCCGGCGTGCCGGCTGGCGTCGGATGCCACTGGATCGGCCGGCCGCCGTACATGGCGGTGCCCACTGTCGAGCCGCCGACGAAGCCGAAAGGCGCGCGGTCGAAGTCCCAGTTGCCGTGGAAGTCGTCCATGATGGCGCCGATGCCGGCAGTGGCCATGTACGGGTGGAAGTGCTTGTCCTCAAAGAACAGCATGGCCGCGCTGCCGGTCTGGTAACAGTAGTTCTTGCCCAGCAGGCCCTTGCCCGACACCGGATCGTAGATTTCGCCGATGCCCGACAACATCATCAAGTGCACATTGTTCAAACCGAAAGCGCACAGCACCACCAGCTTGGCCGGCTGGAAGCATTCCTCGCCGGTGACGGTATTGGTATAGGTGACGCCGGTGGCCTTCTTGCCGGAGGCGTCGCGCTCGACCTTGGTCACCCACGCATAGGTGCGCAGCTCGAAGGTGCTCTGGCGCAGCGCCGCCGGAATCACCGTCATCTGTGCGCCGCCCTTGGCATTGGCCTCGCAGCCGAAGCGCTCGCAGTGGCCGCAGTACTGGCACTCGCCGAACTTGACGCCGTCCGGATTGGTGTACGGCACCGAGGCGTTGGCGGTGGGACGCGGGAACGGGTGGTAGCCCATCTTGCGGGCCGCCTCGGCGAACAAATCGCCGGCATAGCCGTACACCAGCGGCGGCATCGGGTATTCGTTGCGGCGCGGCGCCTCGAACACATTGCCGCCGGCGATCTTGCGGCCCTGCACATTGCCGGCCTTGGCCGAAATGCCGGCCACCTTCTCGAACTTGTCGTAGTACGGCTCCAGCTCGGCGTAGGTGACGCCCCAGTCCTGGATGGTCATGTCGGCCGGGATGTACTGCTTGCCGTACTTGGCCTCGTACTTGCTGCGGATCTGGAAATCGTTGTCGTTCCAGCGCCAGGTGTGGCCGTTCCAGTGCGTGCTGGCGCCGCCGACGCCGGTGCCCATCAGGTAAGAGCCGAGACGGCGATACGGCAGCGCTGTCTCGGCGCTCTTGTTGCGCACGGTTTCCGTGTTGTCGGTGGTGTTGACCATCATCGACATGCGCTGGCCCACGGCCAGCTCGTCGCGCATGCGCGGCACGCTGAAATCGTCTGCCGTATGCGGACCGCCGCGCTCCAGGCACACTACAGTCATGCCGGCTTCGGAAAACTCCTTGCCCAGAATACCGCCGGTCCAGCCGCCGCCGACCAGCACCACATCCACTTCCTTGTAAGTCTTCATGCGTGCTCCTGTCAGCTGAGGTCGGCAATGCCGGCCGGTTCGGGACGGTAAGGCTTGTTGGCGTACTTGACGATGTTGACCTTGTTGGCCGTGTTCACGCCCGGATAGCCGACCAGCTTCCATCCCTGCTTGTCCTGGTTGCCGCCGTAGATCGGATCGGCAAACATGGCTTCGTAAAACATCTGCAATAGCTGGGCGAAATACACGGCCGACGGCACGCCGTTGGGCAGCGCCGCCTTGCCCCACTGCAGATCCTTGAGCAGCGCTTCACGCGCTTCGGCCGGCAGGCGGTCGAACGGCTTGCCGTGGGTGGCGCGGCAGTAGTCGGCCAGGCCCTCGGTGCCGGTGCGGAACAGCTGCGCCGGCGTCATACCCAGCTGGTAGCCCTGGTTGGCGCTGCCCTGCTTGAACGGACCTTGCAGATAGAGCCGGTCGCCCTGGCCCCAGTTGCCGCCCAGCGCGCGGTCGTAGAACACGGCCAACCCCAGCGTGACGCCGTCCGGCGTCAGCCCGTCCGCCGGGCACATGTGGTTGACCAGCGCCTCGACAAACACCTGCTCGTCGGGACGCAGCCACAGGTAGCCGGCCGGCGCGGCGGCGGACGCGGGCACTGGTGCGGCAGTAGCAGTGGCAAGAGGAAGGCTGGCGGCGCTGGCGCCGGCTGCCAGGGAACGCAACAGAAAGTCGCGCCGGGGGTGCTGATCGCGGGTATCGCTCATGACAGGGCTCCGGATGATCACAGGGGAAAACCGTCGATGCTACGACATTATTTCCACAAAGCAATCAGCAGGAAGATTACAAATTGTATCAATCCTGATACAAAACTTTTACCACTAGTAGTGTTTCCATACGGAAAAATGGTGATAACCTTTTTGAGATTGTGGACATTCGCGCGCACTTCAGGACACCCATGAACTTCATGAAAAATGCCAACATCGGCAAAAAAATCACCCTCGTCTTCGGCATCGTGCTGGTTGTGTCCAGCCTGGCTACCGGCGTCAGCCTGTGGCAGCTCGGCAAAATGCGCACCTCCACCAAGGAATTGCTGGACCTGTCCCTGACCAAGGAACGCCTGGTCAGCGACTGGTACCGCATCATCTTCGCCGGCGCCCGCCGCACGCTGGCCATCGCCCGCAGCAGCGACAACGGCCTGGTCGAGTTCTTCGCCGCCGACTCCAACAAGGGCACCACCGAGGCCGGCGAGATCCTGAAAAAGGTCGGCGTGCTGCTGACCTCGGACAAGGAAACCGCGCTGCTCAAGGGCATCAGCGACGCGCGCGACACCTACAACGTGCACAAGGCCGCCATCACCAAGGCCAAGGCGGCCGGCGACAACGACACCGCCAGCGCCGTGCTCAACGACAAATTCATCGGCGCCGCCGACGTCTACCAGCAGCGCCTGCGCGAACTGGTGGCGTTTGAACGTGAACAGATCGACCAGAGCGCCATCGAGATCGAACAGGCGGCCACCATGAGCCTGCGCCTGCAATTGGCGCTGACCGTGCTGCTGGCCCTGGTGGTGGTGGTGTGCGGCATGGCGCTCAAGAGCAGCATCGTCGGCCCGCTGCACTACGCCATCGGCGTGGCGCGCCGCGTGGCCCAGGGCGACCTGACCGCCGACGTCCACAGCGATTCGCACGACGAGGCCGGCCAGTTGCTGGAAGCGCTGGGCGAAATGAACATCGCGCTGCGCAGCCTGATCAGCGACGTCATGCAGAGTGCCGGCACCATCACCAGCGCCGCCGGCGAAATCGCCCAGGGCAATGCCGACCTGTCGGGCCGCACTGAATCGCAGGCCGCCAGCATCGAGGAAACCGCCAGCGCCATGGAAGAACTGACCTCGACCGTGGAGCACAACGCCGACAACGCCGGCCAGGCCAACAAGCTGGCCCTCGGCGCCAGCGAACTGGCCAGCAAGGGCGGCACGGTGGTCGGCCAGGCGGTGGCCACCATGGCCGAGATCAAGCAGGGTTCGCAGCGCATTTCGGAAATCACCGCCATCATCGACGGCATCGCCTTCCAGACCAACATCCTGGCGCTGAACGCGGCGGTGGAAGCGGCGCGCGCGGGCGAACAGGGACGCGGCTTCGCCGTGGTGGCCTCGGAAGTGCGCAATCTGGCGCAGCGCTCGGCAGCAGCGGCCAAGGAAATCAGCGTGCTGATCGGCGCGTCGGTGGACCAGGTCAACGCCGGCAGTAAGCTGGTCGACGACGCCGGCGTCACCATGACCGACATCGTCGGCGCCATCAAGGAAGTGGCGCAGATCATGACCGAAATCACCGCCGCCACCCGCGAGCAAAGCGCCGGCCTGAACAACATCAACCAGGCCATCGCCGAAATGGACAACGCCACCCGCATGAACGCTGCCATGGTGGAGGAAGCCTCGGCCGCCGCGATGAGCATGCAGGATGAGGCCACGCGCCTGAACCAGGCCATCAGCGTATTCCGCACCAGCGACCAGGTGCGCGTGGCAGGTCGGCGCCAGTTGGCATTGCGCTAAATCGTTCGTCTCAATCGAACGAACTGTGCAAAACATATCAATAGACTGCACATGATGGACGGTTTCATACTTTACTTATTCGGAAATGTAATAAGGAGTATGAAATGGTCCGCAAAATCCTCCCCGGCCTGCTGTTGTGCGCGGCAGTCACCGCCGCCGCCGCCGGCCTCGAACACGTCGAAGCGGCCCTGTTCGGCCGCGCCTGGCTGGAAAGCCTGGTGCTGGCCATCCTGCTGGGCACCTCGCTGCGCACGCTGACGCCGCTGTCGGCGCGCTGGGACGCCGGCATCCACTTCAGCGCCAAGACCCTGCTGGAACTGGCGGTGCTGCTGCTCGGGGCGACCGTCAGCGCCAGCGCGTTGCTGGCCAACGGCTGGATGCTGCTGGCCGGTATCGCCGGCGTGGTGATGCTGGCTATCAGCTGTAGCTACGCCATCGGCCGCCTGAGCGGCCTGTCCGCCAAGCTGGCCCTGCTGATCGCCTGCGGCAACTCGATCTGCGGCAATTCCGCCATCGCCGCCGTGGCGCCGGTGATCGATGCCGATGGCGAGGACGTGGCGGCGTCGATTTCCTTCACCGCCGTGCTGGGCGTCATCGTGGTCCTGCTGCTGCCGTTGGCGATGCCGCTGCTGTCGCTGTCGGCCAGCCAGTACGGCGTGTTTGCCGGCCTCACCGTGTACGCCGTGCCGCAGGTGCTGGCCGCCACCGGCGCGGTGTCGCTGACCAGCGCCCACGTCGGCACACTGGTCAAGCTGGTGCGGGTGCTGATGCTGGGACCGGTCGTGCTGCTGCTGTCGCTGTTCGGCCCGCAGGCTGGTGACGCGCCACGTCAAAGGCTGCGGCTGTCGGCGCTGGTGCCGTGGTTCATCGCTGGATTTCTGGCGCTGATGGCGCTGCGCTCGGCCGGCCTGTTGCCGCCGGCGCTGCTGAAGCCGGCCCAGGCGGCCAGCAGTTTCCTCACCGTGATGTCGATGGCGGCGCTGGGCCTGGGTGTCGATGCCCGCAGCGTGCTGCGCGCCGGCGGCCGGGTTACCATGGTGGTCGTGCTGTCGCTGCTGGTGCTGTGCGCCATCAGCCTCGGCCTGATCCATTTTCTGCACATCGCCTAAGGAAGCCGCATGACGCTGGAACAACTGCGCATCTTCGTCGCCGTCGCCGAGCGCGAACACCTGACCCAGGCGGCGGCGGTGTTGGCGTTGACACCGTCGGCTGTCAGCGCCGCGTTGCGCGCATTGGAAGAACGCTACGACACGCCGCTGTTCGACCGCGTCGGCCGCCGCATCGAACTGAACGATGCCGGCCGGCTGTTCCTGGCCGAGGCACGCGCCACGCTGGCGGCCGCCCGCAACGCCGAACTGGCGCTGGCCGAACTGGCCGGCCTGCAACGCGGCACGGTTGCGCTGCACGCCAGCCAGACCATCGCCAGCTACTGGCTGCCGCCGTTGCTGCTGGCCTTCCACCGCCAGTATCCGCAGATCGAACTCAGCCTCACTATCGGCAACACCAGCAGCGTGGCGCAGGCGGTGCGTGATGGCACGGCCGATCTCGGGTTGGTGGAAGACGGCGTCGATGCGCCTGAACTGACGGCCACCGTGGTGGCGCATGATCAGTTGGTGGCGGTGGTGGCGCCATCGCACCCTTGGGCCGATGGCCGGGTGGTGGATGCGGCGGCGCTGCTGGCGGCCGACTGGATTCTGCGCGAACCGGGCTCCGGCACGCGTTCGGCGTTTGAGACGCAGCTGGCGGCGCTGGGTATAGCACCGGCGCAACTGCGGGTGGCGCTGGCGCTGCCGTCCAACGAAGCAGTGCGCAGCGCCGCCATGGCCGGCGCCTACGCCACGGTGGTGTCGGAACTGGTGATGGCGCCGCATCTGCAAGCGGGGCTGCTGTGCAAGGTCAACCTCGACCTGCCGCCACGTCCCTTCTCGCTGCTGCTGCATCGGCAGCGTCCACCCAGCCGCGCGGCGTTGGCGCTGGCACAGGCGCTGGGTGGCGCTTAGGCGGATGCCAGCGCTTCGTCGAAACCGCCGGCACGGTCGAGCTTGACCAGGTCGTCATAGCCGCCGATGTGGCGCGCGCCGAAGAAGATTTGCGGCACGGTGCGGCGGCCGCTGCGCGTCATCATCTCCTGCATGGCTTGCGGATCGCTGCCGGCGTCGATTTCGGTCACAGCCACGCCCTTGCCGGCCAACAGCCGCTTGGCCATGCTGCAATAGCCGCAAATCGGGCTGGTATAAATGGTTACTTGCGTCATGATGTCCTCCTGATTGATGGGTACAGTATGCACCCGGCGGGCGGAACAGGCCATGCTCGCAAGCGGCAGCATTTTGCTTATTCGTCGCAAGCGGTATGATAGGCGCATCGATCACCCGCCGACCTCGCCATGAACCAAGCCGAACTCGATCTCTTCAACGACAAGCTCGACGCCCACGCGAAGGAAGTGGAGCGCTTTCATGGCGAAGTAGCGAACGTCACGCGGCAGATCGCCAACTGCGACAAGCTGGTGCGGCTGGCGAATGCCGGCCTGAGCCAGATCGACAGCAAAATTGCTGAGGCGGTGCGGGTCAGCGCCGAAGCGCAGCACATCGCCGACACCGCCGCTGTGCAAGCCAGCGCAGCCGCCACCACCGCCACCCAGGCGGCGGTCAGCGACATGATCGCGCGCCTGGCGGAAGCCACCGAAGCGGCGCGCAAGACCAGCCTGTCGCTGAACCTGCTGCAATTCAAGACCGGCGGCTGGATCGCCGTCTACACGGTGCTGGTCCTGCTGTGCTGCCTGGCCGCCGGCGCCCTGACCAGCTGGGCACTGCGCGGCCAGGCGCTGACGCCCGAACAAGCCCACTACGTCGAACTCGGCAAAGCCCACGAAGCCCTGCTGGCCAACGCCAGCGACAAAGAACTCAAACAACTCAACGCCATCCGCACCCGCGAAAAACCCGGGGTCAGGTCCGGCATTCGGACACAAGCACAACCGTAGCAGCCGCTACGGTTGTGCTTGTGTCCGAATGCCGGACCTGACCCCGGAGTTGCAGTTAGCGCTGGCCGGCCAGGCGGCGGATCACGGTAGCCAGGCGGTCGATTTCGTCGTAGGTGTTGTAGAACGCCAGTGACGGCCGCACGGTGGTTTCGACGCCGAAGCGGCGCAGGATCGGCTGCGCGCAGTGGTGGCCGGTGCGAACGGCGATGCCTTCGTCGTTCAGCGCGCGCCCCACTTCTTCGGTGCTGTAGCCGGCCAGAACGAAGGACATCACGCTGGCTTTGTCCGATGCCGTGCCGATCAGGCGCACGCCTTTGATGCTATTCAGCTGTTCGGTGCCGTACACCAGCAAATCATGCTCATAGCGGGCGATGTTTTCGATGCCCACACGGTTGACGTAGTCGATCGCCGCGCCCAGTCCCACCGCATCGGCGATGTTGCCGGTGCCGGCTTCGAATTTGTTGGGTATCGGCTGGAATACGGTTTTTTCAAACGTGACGTCGGCGATCATGTTGCCGCCGCCCTGCCATGGCGGCATGTCTTCCAGCACTTCGCGCTTGCCCCACACCACGCCGATGCCGGTCGGGCCGAAGACTTTGTGACCGGAGAAGACGAAGAAGTCGGCCCCAAGGTCTTGCACGTCCACCCGCATGTGCGAAATCGACTGCGCGCCGTCCACCAGTGCCCGAGCGCCGGCACGGTGCGCCAGTTCGACGATTTCCTTGACCGGCGTGACCGTGCCCAGTGCGTTCGATACCTGGGTGACGGCCACCAGTTTGGTGCGGTGGTTCAGCAGTTTGCGATATTCGTCCAGCAGGATCTGGCCGCTGTCGTCCACCGGGATCACGCGCAGCTTGGCGCCTTTGGCGGCGGCCAGTTGCTGCCACGGCACGATGTTGGCGTGGTGCTCCAGGTTGGAGACGATGATTTCGTCGCCTTCGCCGATGTGCTGCGCGCCCCAGCTTTTGGCCACCAGGTTGATCGCTTCGGTAGTGCCGCGCACGAAGATGACTTCGTTCACTTCCGGCGCATTGATGAAGCGTTTGACGCGTTCGCGCGCGCCTTCATACGCATCGGTGGCGCGCGCCGCCAGTTCGTGCGCGGCGCGGTGGATGTTGGAGTTTTCGTGCTGGTAGAAGTAGCTGATGCGGTCGATCACCGACTGCGGCTTGTGGGTGGTGGCGGCGTTGTCGAACCAGACCAGCTGGCGCCCGTTCACCCGTTCTTGCAGGATCGGGAAATCGCGGCGGATGGCGTGGATGTCGAACGGCGGCGGCGGTTTGGACGAGGCGGCAGGAACGCCCGGCAGCGTCGCCGCATCGACAAAGTAGTACGGCGACCGCTCGGAAGGCGCCGGCGCGGCCGGCTGGCCGTAACGCTCATTCAGGAAGTAGAACGGCGACGCCCCGGCCGATGGCGCGGCGCTGCCCACCGCTTCCGGCACGCCCAGCACGCCACTGCCGCTGCGCGGTTCGTAGGCCGGCAAGGTGCTGTAGATCTTGTCCGGCACGCCGTTGCCGGCCGGCGCGACCGGCGCCAGTGCCGGCGCGCGGTTACCCAGCGAGAGCACTTGCGTCGGCGAGGCCGGAATCAGATTGGTGCCCGGCACCTGGCCTTGCGGAATCGGCGTGCCCGGCACGTTCGGGCCCAGTCCGGCCGGACTGGCCAGCGGCGAACCCGGCGGTGCGATATTGGCCGGCGCCTGCACGCCATGCACGCCCAGCGGCGTGCTGAACGGCGCTGGGCAATATCGCACCGCCGGGTTCGCCGCT
>NZ_WWCT01000001.1 GCF_009857605.1 Duganella levis
GGTGCGGCCGCGGACCGCGATGCGGGTCGCCTGCGCGGCGCCGTTGCGCAGCAGGGCAGCGATTCCGGCGCTCGGGGCGAAGCCGGCCTGTCCCAGCGCCTGCGGAAAGCGCAGCACGGTGCGATCAGGACGTACCTCGATCTCGACGCCGTCGACGACGGTGAGCGCGGACTGTGGCGGCGTGTTGCGGTTCGCGCCGACGACTGGCTGCTGCAAGGCCGCCAGTTGCCGGCGCAAGGCTTCGACTTGCTGTTCCAGCTGCAAGATGCGCTGTTGCGTCGGCGTGACGGGCGGGGCGGGCAGTACTTGTCGCTGCTGGGACTGGTAGCGCTCTATCGCCTCAATGTTGTTGACCGAGGTGCGGCTGGCGCCGTCCGGCGTGCGCGGTCCGGGCGGGCTGCTGCAGCCATGCAGCAGGGGTAGCAGTGCCAACAGGCAGGTTGGCGGGTGAAGGTGTCGCATGGGGCCTCCAGGTCATGGGTCGAGGGCGGACAGGTCGATGCCGGCGTAGCCGTTGCCCGCTTGGGCGGCGGTTGCACCAGGCGCGGATGCTGCCGCTTGCCGGGCAGCGTTTGCCGTGTTGACGGCTGCGTTTTCGGCTTCGGCAGCCTCGGCGGCGCTGTCGTCGCCGCTGGTATCGAACAGTGGCAACTGGGCGAAGAAGGCCGCGACGATGGCGTTGGCTTCTTCCGGCGTCGGGGCCTCGGCGTCCTTGAAGACGGGCAGCACGGGGCGTGCGGGCATGGCGGGCGGCGGTGGCTGGTGGATCGTGCTGGCCGGCGGACGCGATACCAGCGGGGCGCGCGGCACCTCGACGCTCAGTTCGCGCAGCACGAAGGCGGCGTGCTTGATCTGCGCTTCGGTGGGGTAGACCTTGCACCAGGGGGCCGCGCCCAGCATGTGTGCAGCGCGCCGCCAGCCGTGCCGGTCGAGCGCGGCAAGCGCCGGGCTGACCGATTTGAGGCGGTCGATGAAGCGGTGGTCTTCGTAGTAGCGCGCCTTGTCGCACAGGATCGGGCGGCAGTAGCGTGGCAGCACGATCTGCTGGTGACGCTGCATGGTGCGCAGTTCCTGCGGCAGCATCAGGGCCCGCGCATGTTCAGCGCGGTTTTCCGCATGCGACGACCCGCCCGCCGTGCTGCTGTTACTGGTGCTGACGGCGGTCTGGCCCAGATAGCCGAGGATCTTGCTGAGTTCCTCCGCCTCGGCCTGGTCGGCGGGCGGGTAGGCGATGTGGATGGTGTGGTCGGCCAGCAGGGTGCGGGCGTCCGCCTCGCCGTACAGCCCCACCGCCTGCGCCACGCTCTGCAGGTTGGACATCAGGCGCAGGCCGTAGCCGCGGATGTAGAAGTTTGATCTGGCAAGGATGCCGAGCTTGCCGATCGCCGCCAGTTCGTCCAGGGCCAGCAGGCATTCGAACTTCAGGGTCAGGTCGTTTTCCGGCAATTGCCGGGTATTCAGGTCGATCAGCTGCGAGAAGAACAGGTTGGCCAGGATGCCGGCGTCGCTGAGGCGGTGTGGCGGGATGCTGAGGTAGATCGACATGCGGCGCCGGCGCACCTGGCCCAGGTCGAAGTCCGAGTGGCTGGTGGCGGCGTCGACGATCGGGTTGGCGAAGATCAGCAGCGGCGCATTAAAGGTGGAAATGATGTTGCCGACGGATTCGGCCGAGGCCGACTGGAAGCGGTTGAAGGCGTCGATGCATTCGGGACTCAGTGGCCGGCTGCTGGTGCGGCGCGAGCCCAGGATATCTTCCAGGTGCTGTTTGACCGGCTTGCCGCCACCGGATGACTGGCGGAACACTTCGCCCAGGGTGCAGGGCAGCTCCGGCGTCTCCATCAGGTACAGCACCAGGCCGAGGAACAGGTTGCGGGCGTTGTCGTTCCAGTACTTGTCCTTGGGATGGCAGTCGCTGGGGTAGAAGGACTGGGCGATCGCCAGGATGTCGCCGACCCGGAACAGCGAATCGCGGGCGATGGCGTCGAGCATGTTCCAGCGATGGGTGCGGCCATCCTCGGCAAACGGCGCCCACAGGTAGACTTGCTGGCCGCGGCGCTGGCGGAACAGCGAGGTGTAGCGGAAGTTTTCGCCTTTCAGGTCGAAATTGACCACCGAGTCGGGATAGTTGAGCAGGTTGGGCAGGACCATGCCGACCCCCTTGTCGCCGCCGGTGGGGGAGGCCACCAGCACGAACTGCTGGTCCTTCGCGGTCAGGTAGCGGCCCCGGTAGCGGCCGACGATGATCTCGCTCATAGCAACCCCGCATCGCGGATTTCGCGCTCGGTGGCCCAGCGGGCGTCGCCGTATAGCGGGCGCTGCTTGCCGGCCAGGGCGAACACGATCGCTGCGGCCATCAGCAGCGGCGGCACGGCCGCCGCCGCAATCAGGCGCCACCGTTGCGCGCGGTCGGCACCATACGCCTGCCAGTACAGATACCAGGTGCCGCTGTCGATGTGGCGCGGCAGCGCTTTGTTGAGCAGGAAATACAGATAGCCGGCCAGGTAGGCCCATGCGGCCAGGGCCGCCAGCGCCGCGGCGCCGACTGCGACGATCAGCAAGGCGGTGCGCAGGCTCATGGCAGGCCTCCGGCGTGCACCAGGCTGGCGGCGCCGAAGCGGTGCTGCAGCTTGGCGACCGGATCGTAGCTGACTTCGGCGACGTAGCGTTCCTTGCGCAGCGGCGCGCCGTCGTCCGCATACACGCGGTCGACCTTGATGTGGACGATGATGTCGATGGTCAGCGCCACCAGCCGGCGCAGGGCGTCGGCGTCGTAGATGGCCGCCTGGGCGTGCTCCTTGCACATCAGGACGTAGCGCTCGATGGCCAGCGCGCAGGACTCGGCGTGGTAGCTGGTCAGCGAGCCGCTGTGGCCCGTCGTCAGCAGCTTGAGGAAGTCGAACGCTTCACTGCCGCGCAGTTCGGCCAGCAGCACGCGGTCCGGTTTCATGCGCATATTGCAGGCGATCAGGTCGGCCGGGGTGACCGCCGCCATGCCGCTGGCGGGGCGGCTGTACAGCATGTGGACCCGGTTCGGATGATTCGGCAGGAACACTTCGCGCACGTCCTCGATGGTGACCAGCCGTTCCTCGTCAGGGATGTACTGGCAGGCCGCCTTCATCAGCGACGTCTTGCCGGACCCGGTATCGCCGACAAAGGCGATGTTCAATTTGTGGCGTACCGCCGTGATCAGGAAGTCGCCCAGTGAACCGGTTTCCAGGCTGTCGATCAGCATCAGCTGGGCCGGAGCCAAGTCCTTGCGCCGCGCTGCCAGCTGCGGCGGACGGGCCCACAGGTAGCGGCTGAAGAATCCCTCGGCCTGGTAGGCGGCGAAGCTGCGCACGGCACTGTCCGGAATGCGGATGGTCATGGCCACGGTCTGGTCCTCGACTGCCGGCGGCACGGCGATCTGGATCCGCTGCAGGCCGGGCAACTGGGCGCCCAGCAGGGGCGTCTGGCTGTCGACCCGTTGGTTGGCGTAGGAGGCGATGGCGGTGGCCATGCTCCAGCAGCGCTCCAGCGTCAGGCCGGGCGCTGCATGCCGGGTCCAGTGGGGGCCGGCCTCGACGAACACTTCGCCGGGGCGGTTGATGGCGATTTCGGTCACGCCCGGGATGTCGAGGAAGCCGGCCAGCGGCCGGAACAGCTCGCGTACCGAGGTGTCGAGCGGCAGCGCTTCATTTGGTGTGCAGGGCATATACGCTCCCGAAGTCGAGGTCGCGCACGACGGTGATGCTGGCGCGGTCCCCCTGGTGTTTGTAGATGGTCGGCTTGATGTTGATCGTGCTTTCCAGAATGCGCTCGGCCAGGCGGCTGCCTGCCTGCGTGGTGTTGGGGAAAACGTTGACACCGCCGCCGTTGTTGCGGTCGGCGCCGGCGCGCGCGGTCTGGTAGCCGATCGCATCCTGTACCGACGACAGCAACACAGCGGCACCGATGCGGTCAGCCCAGCGGTTGTCGACATAGCCCTCGACGCCCGAAGTGCCAAGCGCATCGGATGCAGGCGAGTTGATGTTGATGATGACGCCCTTGGTGGTTCTCAGCCGCTCCCAGCTGATGAACAGGCGACGCTGCCCTTGCGCTGAAAAGGCAATGTAGTCGCCGGTGGCGATCGAGCCGGGCTCTGCCAAGGCGACCACGCCGGTCTCGCCATATACGTAGGAAGACACAACGCACACCGCCATACCGGAGACGTCGCTGATCACGCGTAGCGACAGGTTGCAGTCGATCGTGCGCCCTTGCGGCAACGTCATGTGGCGGTCGCCGATGCGCTGCGCCTGCACCGCCGTGGTTGCGGAGGCCCGCAGCATGGCCTTCAGGGGACCGTGCGCACTCGGCACGTCGTCGCTGTTCACGCCCGGAGATGCGTCTGCCAACGCTGGTGCGGTGGGCTGGCCTGGCGCGGACTGCGCTGCTGCAGCCTGTCCGCTGTCGCTGGTGGCGGCGGTGCGCTGCGGCAGCATGATATCGCCGTCGTCGCGTTTGGCGGGAGCACGGGTGGCCGGCGTCACTGCGGGCTGCTGCATGGCGGCACCTGCCTGCAACGGCGGCTGCGGGGCTGGCATCGGCAGCGGTGGTATCAGGATCTGGCCGTCATGGCACACCCGCACCGGCAGACCGGTCGGGGTCAGGATCAGGGTGCCGTCGCGGGCCTTCATCGGTTCGCTTGGCAGCTTGTCGGCGCACTTCTGCAGGTCTGGCGTCTGGTCCGCAGCAGGCGGCGCGCTGGCCGGGGGCGGCGCGGTGACAGGAAAGGTACGCCGTCCGGGCTGGTGGTCGGCTGTGGCGCTCTGCCGCTGCGCTTCGCCTGGCGACGCGCTCTTGGCATGCAGGTAGGCCTTTATGCGCTGTACTGATAAGGCGATCGCCGCACCCAGCACCGTAACGATCAGCGCCGCCGCCACGACCCGCAGCCAGGTGTGGCGCGCGGCGCCGCCATAGTCGTTGACGGAGACGATGCGCTCGGCCGTGGTTTGCGCGTCGGCTGTCGGGTTTGTCGTTTCCATGGCCTACCTCAGCGCATTATCCTGATCAGTCCCTCGACCGTCGTGCCGTCGGTGGGCGGCACGCCGTAGGCGTCGAAGCCCTCGTTCCAGATGCCGACCACCGCGTCGCCCAGGCGCAGGACGAAGCGGCGCCCCATGCGCTCGACCACCACCATGGCGGGGTCGAGCGGGTCGATATGAAAGTTGACCCGTCCCTCTTCGCCGGCGCTGGAGACGAAGTAGATGGTCGGCATCTCGCGGTTGGCCGGGAATTGGAAATAGGTGAAGCGGCCATCATCGAACGCCAGCGATGGCACGATATCTTCGCCGCCAGGCAGCACCTGCATCGTGTAGCGCCAGTTGCGCGGGCTGGGCCGTGCCGCGTCCGCCAGTTCGGACGGAGTGGGTGCAGGTCGCGCGGCCGGCGAGGTCGTCGATGGCGCTGGCGCGTCGCTGTAGCGGAATATGACCCGGTACATCGGTTGCGCAGCGGCGTGTCGCGGCTTGCCGTCCCCCTTGTGCTGCTTGGTGGAATCGGGCACGACCTCAAAGCGGAAGCTGTAATCCCGTTTGTCGGTGCGCAGTTCGAGGTTGTTGGCGGTGGCACGTTCTTTGGGGCGGATCAGGACCTGGTTGCCGCCGGCGTCGGCCCGCATGCACCATTCGTGTTCCGGTTTGGCGCAGTCGGCGCCCAGGCCGGTCGCCGCGCCGTCAGGCAGGATGTGCTCCTGTGCTGCCAGCACGATGCGGGTGGCGGCCCCGCGCTGTACTTTGATGATCGCGACGTCGTCGGCTTTGTAGTCGAGGTAAAGCACGCGCGCATCGCCACCGGCCGGCACCGGTAGCTGGGCGGCAGCAGCGGGGCGCAGGAGCAGACCAGGCAGCAGGCAAAGCAGCAAGCGGAAGATGGACAGGAGCATGTCATTCTCCACTCTGGCCGGTCGCCGACCTGTCGTCCTTGACGGCGACTGGCGTCAATTCGTTGGCGATCCGGTAGACCGACACCTTGAAGCCCAGGGGATTGCGGATAAGCGATAGCTCCTTGCCGAACATCCGTGGCCGGTAGCTGTAGGCCATGGTGGCGATAGTGTACTGGACCGGCTCGACCAGATTGGTGTCGAGGTGGCGCAAGGTGCGACTGAAACGGACGGTCGCCTGTTGGCCGACAGCGTTCGACGCCAGCTGGATGCTGACGATTTTGATCTGGATTTCGGTATGCTCACCGAGCTGCTTGTCGCGCGCGGCCGGCCCCTCGTAAGCGTGCATGAAATCGCGGCCGACATCGGCCTCGCTCAGTTCCAGTACCGTGTCGTAGTCTTCCTGCAACAGCCGGTAGAAGTAAGATTCGCGGGCCACGATGTATTGCTGAACCCAGTGTTTATCGAGCACTTCCTGATAGCCTTTGATGGTGCGGTCGTCAATGACGCCGATGAATTCGACATTGCCTTGGACGCGGTCAAGCGCGAGCAGATAGGGCACATCCCGGCGGTAGGGCGCCAGGACCGCCAGTGAGACGACCGCCGTCAGCGCAATGCTGGAGGCGACCGCCGCCACCCACCAGGCGCGGCGTTCGGACCGTCGCAGCTGATGGTCAATCAGGACTTCCCAGGCGGGCATCTGGCGCCCGGAGGGCGCGCGATTGGGCGTGACTGGTTGGACACTTGAAGGGACGGCCGACATGGCGGGCTCCGTACAGGCGGTGCTATTTCATCGGGACGAAATGGAAGGTTTCGCTGCCGTTCGTCTTCAGCGTCAGGCTGTGCAGGACTTTTTCGCGCACGGCCTGCTCGGCGCTGCGGTCTGCGGCTTCCGCCAGGCCGCGCATCAATGCCAGGCGGTTGGCGTCGTTGCCGACCTGGGTGGTTTCCACCTGCAAGCGCGCCTGCAGTTCGGCGATCGACTTGGGATCGCTGGTCGCGTTAATGTGCTGTTGCAGCGCCTGGATCTGCGTGCTGCGCGCGGTCGTGAGTGCGAGCGCCTGTTGCAGCAGCGCCTGCTGCTGGGCGCCGTTGTTCAGCAGGCGCTGGCAAGTGATCAGCGCGTCACCGCTGCGGTTTTCACAGTTGTAGAGTTTGCTCTGGAGCCTGATGGCTTGCGCCACGACCGATAGCCCCGACCAGCCCTGGCTCTGCAGCGCCTTATAGATTTCGGGGAGCTCGGAGGGGACGGTGGCTTGCAGCAAGGGATTGTTGGCGAGTCCGCCCAGCCCGCGCGAGCCGGTTGCCGCAGTCAATTGTTGCTTCAACTGGTTTTGCTGCTCGATCATTTGCTTGTACTGCTTTTCCCATGCCTGCACCTGCTTGATTGCCTGTCCAAGGTTGGCACCGTCGATGACGGCGAACTGGGCATGTGACGCACCATGCGCGCAGAGAATGACGGCTGCGATGATCAATGGACGTAGTTTCATGCTGCTCTCCTTGATTGTTGTTGGCGAAGATTGGCCAAGGCCAGGTTCTGGTAGATCGGCCGCGATCTGCTCATGGCATTGCCGTTGGCCGGCGACGGCCCACTCGGCCCGCCTCTGTTGATACGATTCGGTGTCGTGGGCGGTGGCTTGTGCGACGGAGGCCTTTGTCGCGTCCAGAGCAGCATGTGCATGATCGCGCGGCCGACGCCCGCAATGGAGGCGCCGCCGAAGAGCGCGCTGGCAAGCTGCGGGTGGAACAGGACGACGATGGTCAGGGCGATACAATTGATCAGCAGGGCACCGACCGCGCGGATGACGTTGATGCTGTCGGTCTCGGTGAGCATGTGGGCGGCGAACTGGCTGGCGAAGGAAGTCAGCATCACGGCCGTTACCGTCACCAGCACCTTCAGGAAGATGAAGTTCAAGGCCTGGCCGAGCCAGTTTTCCGCATATTTTTGGGTGGGCGTCCACGCCGCGCACAAGAGGAATGCGGGGCCGACTGCCATGACGATGGCGACCGATACTTTGGCCAGCACATAAAAACCTATGGATATCGAAAAAATTGCCGAGTCGGCGAGCGATACGATCGCGGCTGCGAACAGCAGTCCGACGTGCGGGAGAATCCCCGTCGTGGCCTGACTCCATAAACTGTCACCCAACGCCGCGAAAGGCTCCTCCATTTTGTCCAGTAGCGCAGCGAAGCTGGTTTCACCCGAGACAGCGAAAATGAACGTGGCGCCTACGTCGTTCAGACCGTCGACGACAAAGGTTTGATAGATTCCTGCGGTGAGGGAGATCATCAGGATGAAGCTCGTCCGGCCCAGGCGCCAGAAGGTTTCCTTGATCGGCGCACTATGCTGGCCTCGCGCGACAGACAGACCCATGAAGACAAACGTGATTGTCATGGCGGCTACGGCGATCGGAGTCAATACGACGCAGATGGTGGCGCTCTTTTCTGAGACAAAATTGTTCAGCATAAGATCGACTGCAGCGTCTAGCTTTTGTGCGGTTTCCATATTGGTCAAGCGGTTAAGTTTATTTAGGTTGATCTTGTTTGATTGGGTTAGCCGCAGATGAATCAGGATTCGGTTTCGGTGCTGGGTGGGCGGCGCTAGCTGCGTTACTTGGACGTGGAGGTTTGAAGACGAAAGATTCCATTCCGTTTTTTTTACTGTCCAAATTCCCTTTTTTCTCGCTATTGCAAGCGCCCACCGAAACTGCTGCGAGGAGCAGTGGGATGACAAGGTCTTTGCGTCTCATGAACTGTGCTCCTTATGTGCGAGTTTCTGGCGCCGCTGGCGGATTCGTTGTTGAAGGACTGGCTCCCACGCCTCTGGCGCATCGCCAACTTTGGCGCGGATCTCGTCCAGCAGCAGCACGTTGTCCAGTGAGCCCGAAAAGATGTTCAGGATGTCCGGCATGTCGCTGAGGTCGTACTTGAGGATGGCCGACTGGTGGTTTTGCTTGACCAGCAGCAGCCTGCTGTTTTCGTTCATGTTGCGAATAAGGTTGAATTCCTGTTCGCTGAGCTTGAAGCCCAGCACATAGTCGTCGTGATCGGCCGCCGGGTTGGGCAGGAAGATCTTGGTCACGCACTGCTCGACGATGGTCTTGCTGATGCGGTGCAGCAGGGTATCGGCCGGGGATTGCGTGATGAACACGCCGAGGCCATTCAGTTTGCGGATGGTTTTTTGCCGGTTGTAGACCGAATCGGCGAACTGGTCGTTTTCCAGGTATTTCCAGAATTCTTCCATGTAGTACACGAAGGGATTGCCGTCGATCATATCGGTGCTCATGTGCAGCAGCAGGTCGACGATGGGCGAACAGAGTTGTGCGTCATCGAGGATCTCGGTGCAGTCGTAACCGTAGATGCTCACGCCTTGCAGATCCAGCGCGTGCGTGTGGCGCGGGTTATCGAAGGCCCAGCCGAGCGGACCTTGGGCAGTCCATTTGTGCAGCCGGTCGCGCAGGCTGCGTCCTCCCTGGCGTACGGTGAGGTTTTGCCACACGGTCGACAGGCGGCGCAGTTCGAATGGGATGGCGTCACTCATCACGGTGCGCACGGCGTGGCTGCTTTCGCTTTCCTCCTGGGTTGCGTCGCCGGGCTGGGCCGGTCCTGCCAGCAGCCGCAGCCACTGTTCGGCATAGGCGATGTTGCGTTCGGTCAGCGGTAGCTGGAACGGATTCAGGCCGGTCGGTTCACCGCGCTTGAAGCCGGTGTAGTGGCCATCCAGGCGGCGAATGCAGATCTCGGCGCCACGCTCCTTGTCGAAAAACATGGCGTGGTAGCCAGCATATTTCTGGGCCAGGGTCATCAGGCCGTTCACCAGCGCGGTCTTACCGACACCGGTGGGGCCGATCACGATGGTGTTGCCTGGGCGTTTGTCGTCGGTGGAGTCCTGGTCCACCGGCGAGGCATGGTGGTTGAGGAAGTAGGGCTGTCCGCTGGGCGTGTCCATCAGCGCCAGCGCGGGTCCCCAGGGGTTGCCGTCGCGTTTGCCTTGCGCGAAGTTATGCAGCGGCGCCAGGTTGGTGAAGTTCTTGCTGGTGATCGCGGCTTCACGCGGCCGCATGCGCCAGTTGCCGGGCAGTTGCGCGAACCACGCGCATTCGGGGATGGCATCGACAATCGCCATCTTGAAGCCCGGTCCGTCCTGTAGTGCGGTGCGTGCGTGCGCCATGTGGCGCGCCGTTTGCGCCGGCGTGTCGCCAAACACTGCCAGCGAATAATGGTATTCACCCATCTGGATATCGCCGCTGTTGACTTCGCCCATGGCGGCGTCGATCTCTTCGATCTCGCGCGTCGATGGATCCTGCGCCGCATACAGGTGGCCCCGTTGCCGGTCCAGGACGTGCAGGGCATCGCGCTTGCCCAGCATCGAGAAGCTCTGGGTTTCGATGTATTCGTAGTCGCTGTACAGGATGGCATTGTTCATCCCCGGCTGGGAAGTGCTGGGGTAGTCCTGGAAGTCCAGCAGGCCGGCGAAACGGCGCTGTTCGGGATGCCAGATCTCCAGCATGCCGTTGCTGTCGCCGAAATGCAGGCGCGACACCGGCAGGTAGTCGGCCAGCCGGGTGTCATGGCAGGCGACTTCTTCCCACACGCCGTTCAGCAGGAAGCCGTAGAATGCGGCCTGCTCGGAATAGGCATGCCCGGCGTGCCGGTACTCGCCCAGCCGTTCCGGTCCGTAGCTGCGCAGGCTGTTTTCCAGCCGTTGGCCCATCTCGTCGATCGCTGCAAGATTGCTTTGCTGTGCCGCCAGAAGCTCGGCGAGGCTGGCGCCCGCCAGGCGCTTGCGCAAGCCTGCCCTAGGCCAGTTCAGCGGCCGGTACAGCAACGACAGGTAGAGCTCGGTCACCATCTGGCGCGGGCCAGGCGCCGTCCGGTTGCTGGTCAGGCTGGCGTGGTAGCGTTGCGTGAAGTGGCGCGCGAACGCCTGTTCCGGTATGCCGCCCGGGACGAGGTTGACCGCGCGCCTGACCTTGTGCGCCCAGATGGCACAGCGGCCGCCGCCCATCGCGTTCCAGAAGTTGTGCAGGGTGCGTTTGCGGTCGGCGATGAAGGCGGGATCGGCGGTTTCAAACGCGATGCCGGCGATGCGCCAGGTGGCCAGCAAGTCGCCGTTGTGGCGCAGCCGGATCACCTCGGGACTGATCCAGCCGCCGAAGGGGACGTGGTCGGCGATCGCCGCTTCGGCGTGGGCGCGGCGGCGCAGTGCGGTCAGGGCGCGCATGTCAGTTCCGGCGTTGGTAGTTGTGGGGGCTGTAGGAGTAGGCTCCCCAGCGCAGTCTGGACGACCAGTGAAGCAGGCGCATGCGGATGCGCAGCCATATCTGGCGCAGACGCTGGTCGTCTTGCTTGGTGAGGGCGCGCATCTCCAGCACCAGCGGCACGTAGACCAGGGCCGCGAGCAGCAGGGCGTAGGGCGTGAGCAGATAGGCCAGCCAGACCCCTGCCAAGGCACAAGCTAGCGTGATTGTTACCATCGGCATCAGCGGGATGCCGAGCAGCATCGCCGGCCGGGTGCAGCCGCGGAAGAAAGGGTCCTCGAAGTCGTCCATGGCGCGCGCTCAGTGCTTAATTGACGAATTGCGCTGCGTACACGCCTGCGCCTGCGGAAATACCCGCTCCGACAAGGAGGTGCCATACGTCAATTACTCGTTTATGCCTCGCGCCAATTTCAATGCCGGCGATGACAAAAAAGGTTGTGAACACGACGACACAGGCCGCGATCAACAGGTTCAGGCCAAATTGCAAGTTCTCCGTGATTTTTGTCTGTTGGACCTGCGCCGAGGCCGATATGCAGGCGCTGTACAACACGGCGAAGATGCTGGCGGACAGGCGGCGCGAAGCCGGTAGCTTGTTCATGGTGTCTCCCCTGGGGATCAAAGCCGTGGCGCAATGGCCTTGCGGACTCATGTTCTTGTTGGAAATAAACGTTAATTTATGGATAACTTAATGAGTAGGCTAAACCAACGACAGGGGCGCTTCAAGCCGGCCGCAACGGGCGTTTGATCTGGCGCTAATGTGCTGCGTGTCCCGCTGTTTTGTTGCGTATTGATTGATCCCGCACAGCACGTGTTTTTTCGCTGCTGGGTTGGCCCTGGTGAACGGATGGGGCTTGATCTGCCGCATGCCGGCGCACTGCGGGCGGCGTACAACAGCAGCTAGATGGCACATTTACGCGGAGTGGCGATGAAAACCGTGGCGGTGGCGACCCAGAAGGGCGGGGTGGGCAAAACCTTTGTGTCTTGCCAGCTCGGCTTTCGCTTGTCTGGCCTGGGGGCACCGACGCTGCTCTTGGAGCTGGACCAGCAATTGAACGCCAGCGACAGCATGGCGCGTGGCGGCCTGGTGGCGTGCGCGCCGTTCACCATGCTGGATGTGTTCGAGGGGCGCGCCGGTCAGCTGCCGCCCGGCCAGCTGGTGATGGTGCCGGGCCATCCGGACCTGGCGGCCTTGGAGCGCCAGCCGGAGCGCCACAATGCCTTCGTCAATGCGCTGCAGCACTTTCTGGCCACGGTGGCCGGACGGTTCAGGGTGTGCGTGATGGACACCAATCCCAGTCCCGATGTGCGCTACGCGGCGGCGCTGGCGACCGCCGACTTCCTGCTGGCGCCGGTGCAACTGAATCAGGAGGCGATCGACGGCATCGCGACGCTGCTGCATCACCGGCGCTACGGCTATCACAAGGTCCGCCAGGTCTTGAATCCCAGGCTGGAACTGATCGGGATTTTGCCGAACCTGGTGGAGGGCACGCCGTTCCAGCGCGCCAATCTGCAGCAGCTGGTGCTGCACCATCCGGGCTTGCTGATCCCGGTGCCGCGCGGCGACGTCATGGGGTACGCCTATATTCCGACCCGGACCGCGGTGGCGGAAGCGCAGGCGGCCGGCGTGCCGCTGTGGCAGTTGCGTCAGCGTCCTGCTGGCGCGCAGCCGGTGGGCGGCGGCACGCCGGTGCGGAGCGCGGCGCGCGATGCCTGGCGCGAAATCAAGCCGTCGTTCGACGCCATTGCCGCGCGCCTGCTGCGCGAGGACTGAGATGGCGCTCGACCTGTCCCGTCTGGATCAAGGCCCGGTGCTGTCGCGGTCGCGGGCGGTGCCGCCGGCGGCGCCGGTGGCCGACTTTGAAGAAGATCCGGGCCAGCCGCGCAGCGAATTCGACGACGACGCGGCGTTTGCCGCGCTGGTCGCCGATATCCGGCAGCGCGGCGTGCTGCAGCCGCTGGTGGTGCGGCGCATGGATAGCGGGCGGCTGCGGATACGCTTTGGCGCGCGCCGCTACCGGGCCGCGTTGCGCGCCGGCCTGGCGGTCATCCCGTACGTCGAGACCGAGGATGAGCGCCAGTTCGACGATTATGCGCAGGTGGCGGAGAATGCCCACCGTCAGCCGCTGCAGCCGCTCGAACTGGGCTGCTTCATCGTCCGCAAGCTGGCGGCGGGCGAGACGCGTCGTGGCGTGGCCGCACGGCTGGACATGGATCCCAGTGCGGTGACCCATTTGCTGGCACTGGCAGTGGCGCCGCCGCCGTTGTTGCTCGAGCTGTACCATAGCCGGCGCTGCCGTGCGCCGTATTATCTCTACCTGTTGCGCAAGCTGATGCGGCGTGATGCAGCGTTGGTGGAGCGGCGTCTGGAGGCGGTGCCGCACGTCGACCTGGCGACGATCGAGGCGATGACGGAAGAACTACGGCGCAAGACTGCGCTGTCGCGCGCTGGTGGACCGGTCTCTCCTTCTGACGCAGGCTCCGCGGCGTTGCCGGCCGCAGCGCGCAGCGCGCGCCGGCGCGCCGGGCGCCGGCCGGCGGTGGGGAATGGCGGTGCGGTGCGACTGTTCGGATACCTGGATGGCAGGGTGTTGGAATTGATGCTGATGGCGCCGCCGGCGGCGGGCCAGGCATGGGTGCGCTACGCAGACGAGCATGCGCCCCAACTGGTCCTGCTGGCGGACATTCGCCTGACCGTGATCACGGCGGCAGGCGATGCCGGCGAGGCGCCGGCCGCCAATGCATCCGGCATGCTGCCGCCCTGAATGCCCCGCACAGGTGCCGACCGGGGTCAGAACAGGTTCAACTGGACGTCCGGCGTCGGCCCGGCGGCGACTTCCTTGGGCGCCTGGCGGCTGGCAGGAAGCTTGGGTGCCGGCTCGGCTTGCAAGAGATCGGCCGGGTAGAGTTGCAGCAGCGCGCGCGCAAACTCGGGGTTGGTGGACCCCAGCCAGTCGTCGTAGTCCTGCGGCCGCAGGATGGCGACGCCGCGTTTTTCCTTGTCGCTATGGAAGCGCCGTAGCAGCGGGTGGTGGTCGGCGTTCAGCGTGAAATGGGTGAAGCTGTAGGCGGTGGCGCCGTCCGCTTCCTCCCAGCTGCGCCACATGCCGGGCAGGCCAAACGGTTCGCCGCTGGCCAGCCCGATGCGCCAGCGCTCGTGCACGCCGGTTTCCCAGTTCGGTTCGAACACTGCCTGGGCGGGAACGATGCACAGCTGCTGCTGTTGCCAGAAGCGCTTGTAGTTGAGCCGGCTGCCGACGTCCTCGGCGCGCGCATTCATGGTATCCAGCGGGATGCGCTTGCGCTGGACCTCGCGACCGGCTGCCAACTGCTGCTGCTCGGCCGCGGTCAGCGCGCGGAACGGCCGGTGCCGCTGCGGCACGAAGGCATAGCTGCCGACCATGCCCTTGCGGCGACCGTGGTCGTCGTGGACGATGAACGGCGCCAGGTGGTCGCGGTAGATCTCCTCGCGCCAGTCGTCGCTGGCTTCGATCGGGGTGCGGAACCAGTCGAAGGCGATCTGCCGGCTGACGGTGAGGTAGTTGACGCACATGCTTGCTCCTGGCGGGATCGTGAGCCGCTAGTGTAGCGCGATCGCGGCGCGGGGGCGACCTGTTCGCGCCGGTGCGGGGCGGGTCGCATACGGTGTTTCCGGGAATTAGACGCACCGTGTGCGCGCTAACATTGTCGCGGGGCGGGCCGCGCCAGAATTGGGGATGTGCATCAGCGCGGGCGATGAATCATGACATTCATAAACGAGCACTGTCGGCGAAACTTGCGGGCGATCGGCGCGCTGGTCGTGGACGAGGATGGGGCGGAGGTCTTGCTAGGCTGCACCGTTGCCGAGTCGGCGTTCTTGTTCGACTACGCGGTGCGGGCGGCTGCGCAACGTACGCCGGCCGACACGCTGGTGTACAGCCAATTGCTCGAACTGCATCTTTCGGCGCGGTTGGCGCGGCTCAGACACACCTGCGGCGCCTGGCGGCTTGCCTTGCCCGAGGCGGGGCCGTCGAGGTCTTGTCCGTAGGCTGGCCTCGGTGAAGAAGCGAACTGTACGATGATGGGCGTGGCGTTATGGTGGGGTTTTCGCAGAAGGAGCGCATCATGCCGGATGACCTGAACAAACGCGGCCCGCTGGATCGTGTCCGTATCAACGTGCACGAGGAACATGAACTGCGCTACTGGACCCGGGAACTGAACGTGACAGCGGACGAATTGTCACGGGCGGTTGCCGCTGTCGGCGTCATGGCCGAGGACGTGCGCAAATATTTGCGCGCATAGGTGGGGCTGACGGCCGATTCATGGCGAACGCGGCAGTGGCATACCCGCACACCCCCGATGGGCGCTATTTCGTCGTCAATGGGCGGTTGTGGCGGCTCAGCAATCCAGCGCTGCCGGCCGCGGTGAGGACGCGGCTGGTGGGCGACCTGATGGCGGCACGGCGCGCCGTGGGCGTGGCCAGGCGCGCTGGCGATGTCGAAGCCGAACAGCAGGCCAGGGCGGCTGTCGACCGGGTCAAGACGGCGCTCGGCGAGCGCGGGCCGGTGTGGTGGCATGACGGCGCACCGGATGACAACCGGCGCATGGCGGCCAATACACGCTACGCGGCGTGGTACGCGGCGCTGCCCCTGGATCGGTGATCGCGGCGGGCGCTTCTTACTATTTGCTGCGATAGCCCTGCGGGTCTTTGCCGGCGATCCATGCTGGCGGACGGCCCTTGCCGTTCCACGTGCGGCCGCTGTCCGGATCGCGGTACTTGGCGTCGGAGCGTACCGTCGATGTTGCGCGTTTGCCTGCGGGTGGCGCCAGGTCGGCCAGTGTCAGGCCATGCGCATTCATCAGCGCGTGGATGCGGTCCTTGGCGGCGGCGATTTCGCGGGTGCGTGCGGCTTCGGCCTGCTGCCGCAGCGTCTGGATCTGGGCTTGTAGTTCGGCATAGCTGGCCATGCGGACTCCTTGTGGGGTGAGGCTGGCAATGTAGCACGGCGCGCGGTGATCGTGCTTGCGATTGATCCGGGCGAGGCCCTGCGGGCCTGTCCTCCTTGCGGGTCGCTGCGCTCCGTCCCTGCGGGACCGGGCCTGCGGCCCGCCTCCAGTCCTCCGCTCGCAACCCCCATTTCTTTGCTACTTCATTTTGGTTGCTTATTTGCAAGCGCTACGGCAGGTTGGCCGGAAGAAGCTGACGCCCCTTCCGGTGGGTGCACACCAGGGCGGCATGCCGCGCTGCGCGCGACATACCGCAACGGCCACTGCAGTGATGCGGGAGAGGCTGCGCCACTCCCGGAGGCTAACACCATGGCGGCGTGCCGCGCTGCGCGTGACACACCGCAACGGCCACTGCGCAAATGCGGGAGAGGCTGACGCCACTCCCGGATGGCAGACACCATGCCGGCGTACCGCGCTGCGCGCGCCACACCGCACCCCCTGAACCCCAACCACCTGAAGTGAGGGCGTGACGCTTTCAAAGGCCACGCCAGCGATACAGCCGCTGGCATGGCCTTTGAGCCGCCGCTTGCGCTATGAAGCCGGCCGCGTCCCGCCCTGGGGCGCCTGCGGCGCTGCTCAACCCCGTGCACCTGCCACAGGCCGCGCTTTGCGCCAATCCCCCCACAAGTCCCCCAGGTTGGGCGAGGGGGACTTGTGGGGGGATCAGCCACGCAAAGCGCAAAACCTGTCTGCAGGATGAAGTGCGTGTCCACCTCGATGTCAACTTTCACTCAAGGAGAACAGCATGGATCACGATCAACAAGTCATGGCAGTACCGGAGGCGGAAAGCGGCCTCATCACCGCGCGGCTGGTGCCCTGCGAAGAGCGGTTGAGTTTCCTGCCGCAGCGTTTCGGCCCGCACTTCCTGCTGGCCGAGAACACCATCTACGACACGATGCGCCGACTGTGCTCCGGCAATAACGGCGGCTGGTGGGCGTTCTATCTGCTGTCGAACGGTGGCGTATTCATGGCACCGACCGATGCACTGGCTTACCACGTGGAATGCGAGGACAAGGGCTACGCGGGCTGGATGGAGGCGAAGCTGCTTGGCATGGGCGTGACGGCCATGGCGCTCAACCGGCTTTCCTTTATGCGCGGCGGGGCGCGCTATGCGGACCTGTTCTACAGACTGCGCGAGTTCATCAGCCAGCAACCGCAGGCGCGGCAGCTGGTCGCGCTGCTGGACTGAACGGGTAGGCGGCTGGCGCGGGTGCGCCAGCCGCCATCGATATCGACTAAGGAGAACATCATGCATGAATCGGAACAAACAAGCGCCGCTGACCAATCCGGCGACAGCGACCCGACGAGCGCCATGGCGCAGGCCCTGCAGCAGGCATCGCAGCGCATACTGGCGCACGCGACCATGGGGACGGCATCGCATGGGCAGCTGGTGCCGAGCGCGGCGAACGCGCGCAAGCAAGCCCGCGACCTGAGCGAACTGAAGGGGCTGGTGCGCGCCATGGGCGTGCTGCACAATCTGGTGTGCTACGCGCAGCAGCGGGACGGCGTGCCGACCGGCTTGCTGGAAATCGCGGCCGGCAAGGGCCGCTGGCAGGTGGTGGGCGAACTGATCGCCGAGGGCGACCTGCCCGAGGACTACCAGTTGCCCTATTTGCTGGTGGGCGAGGACGAGGCGGTATTGGTCAGTCTGGCCGAGAACCTTGGCCGGACGGCGATGCATGCCGCCGACATTTTCGACGGCATGCGGGGCTTGGCGGCGCAGGGGCGCAGCGTGGCCGATATCGCGCTGGTGTTCAGCGTCAGCGAGCTGACGGTGCGCCAACGGCTGAAACTGGCCAATGTGGCGCCGCGCCTGTTCGACCTGTACCGGGCTGACAGCGCCAGCTACGAACAGATGGCGGCGCTGGCGGTCAGTGACGACCATGCGGCGCAACTGGCGGCATGGGACAGCCTGAGCGCGTGGGAGCGGCAACCGCAGCGGCTGCGCCGCCTGCTGACCCAGCACTGCGTGGCGCTGGGGCAGGACCGGGTGGCGCGTTACGTCGGACTCAAGGCCTACCAGCAAGCCGGCGGGCTGGTGACGCGCGACCTGTTCAGCACGCAGGAACAGGGCTACATCGAGGACGTCGCGCTGCTGGACCGGCTGGCGCAGGCGCGGCTGGACCGGGTCGCGGCGCGGCTGCACAAGGAGGGCTGGCGCTGGATCGACGTGCGCTGCCGGATTGATGCCAGTGCGTTAGCGGGCTATGGCCGGGTGCGCACGGAAACGCTGCCGCCGACACCAGAACAGGCGGCGCGGCTGGCGCAACTGGAACTGCGCGTTGCTCAGCTGCGCGACGCGCTCGACCACGCCGAAGCGTCTGGCGCGGATGAGGGCGGGGCGGCCGTGCGCGAGCTGGCCGCCGTCGAACTGGAACAGGGGCAGCTGCGGGCCACACTGCAACAGCCCGACCGTGCAGATCGTGCCTTGGCCGGAGCCCTGGTGACCATCGACGACAAGGGCAAGGCCTGCGTGCTGCGCGGCCTGATCCGCCCGCAGGACCGGCCGCAGATGGCGGCGGGGTTGGAAGGTGGTGTCAAAGCAAAGGAACGGGTGCGCGGTCCGCACAGCGCGCGCTTGACCGCCACGTTGACCGCGCAGCGTACGCTGGCGTTACGGGCCGAATTGGTGCGCCAGCCTGAGGTGGCGCTGCGGGTGCTGGCGCATCACTTGCTGCGGCAGGTGTTCTATGCGGAACGGGGCGGCAGAGCGGTACAACTGGACGTCAAACCGCCGCAGCTGCCGCCGGATGCCGAGGACGGCGTGGCGTGGGAATGCTGGCAGGCGCAGCGGACTGCGCTGGCTGCGATCCTGCCTGAAAACGGCACTAGCGCCGGCCTGATGGCGTGGCTGCGCCGCCAACCGCGCAGCGTGATCGACGACTGCATCGCCTTCTGCACCGCCAGTAGTGTGGACGGCGTTCATCAGGATGAGCGGACGCCGGCCGCAGTGGCCGATCTGGTGCAGGCGGTGGGCCTGGACATGCGCAAGTGGTGGCAGCCGACCGCGCAGGCGTATTTTGCGCACGTGCCGAAGGCGCATCTGCTAGCGGTGGTGGCGCAGGCGACGTCGCCTGCGGCGGCGGTGCCGCTGGAACGGATGAACAAGCAGGCGGCTGCGGAGGCGGCGGCGAGGGCGATGGCCGAGAGCGGCTGGTTGCCGGCGGTGCTGGGTGGGACGGGTGTGGACGGCGCAGCACAGGCGTTGGCAGAGAATGCCGAGGTCGACGCTGACGAGTGACACCTAGGCAGGCCGCGCCCGGCGATGTTGGCCGGGCGCGGCTTTTTTTTCGTCGTGCCGGAGGATAGTGTGCGGCATTGAATCGGCGTGGTGGCCTGGCGGCGACGATCAACCGACTGCTGCGGTCGCTGTCGGCGGAGCGGCAGGCGCTGACGCTGGCGTGCTCCGGGCACCATTTGGGGTGGCGCTGGCGGTTTGGGTTGCGTGGGTGCGGGCAGTGGCGGCGCAATGATGAAAGGCGCAACGGTGGCTGGCTGGGCCGGTGCAGTCGGGCGGTTGACCGCTGGGACTGGTCTGAGAGCGGAGGTGGATGGATTCGGTTGAAGCAGGCTGGAGAAGACGTCGCAGCGCCGGGGGGATTGCCGAGCTTGGCCTTCTCACGCCTGCGGCGCTTGAAAATTTCAAGGCACACCTCTTTTTAGCAGCTATTGCAGGATAGGCTGACGCCGATCAAATGTGCTCCACTGTTGGTGGCGTAGGATGAACTGAGTGGCAGTTCATCTGCATGAGGCACATCATGGCGACCCGACCAAACCGCATCAATATCGACCTTGGCCCCTACAAGGGCGCGTGGCTCGCGTACTGCAGAGAAAACGGCGTGACACCGAACCAGGCATTTCGCCAGATCGTGGCAAAGCTGATGGCGAAGGACGAGGTCGCACCGCATCGCGCACCAGCCGCAGAGCAAGGCCCAAAATCGCGGAAGATCCTGCGGCTGACGGCAGCCGAAAGCGACTACGTTTCATCGTGCGCCAAGCTGCAAGGCTTTTCCGACAACCGCTGGATTGTGGCCTTGATACGCGCGCGGATGGACGGTGCGCCACAGCTCGTCGCTGTGGAGATAGAAATGCTGGGGCGCTCGAATTTGATCTTGCTGGGCATCGCGCGCCAGCTGAATCGCCTTGCGGCGAACACCACCATGAGTACGTCCGCGCACTCAGCTGAGCTGGTGACCACGCTGCGCGCGCTGCACCACCAGTTCAATGGGCATGTACAAACAGTATCCGGCCTGCTTGCCAGCAATCTCGCCAGATGGCAGCGGGCATGAACAAGGAACATACAGACGCCCTCCTGCTGGCATGGGACCAGGCATTCAACCAGCGGCAGTCAAGGCGGGTGGCGACCCGTGGCCCGAGGCCACTGCCAGGACAAGCCGCCGGCAGCTCGGCGAGCGCGGACGCCGTCCGCCAGCGGCTGCGCGGCAATGTCCGGCGCACGCCGCAGGCCATGGTGCGTATTTCCGGTGGCGGCCGTGGCATGCGGCACATCCGCGCCCACCTGGACTACATCTCCAGGAATGGGCAGCTGGCAGTTGAAGGCCCGGACGGCGAGGTATATCTCGGACGCGAGGAAGTCCGCTGGATGGGAGACGAATGGCAGCATGGCGGCGTGCCGATCGCCGATGAAGCCAGCCGGCGCGAGGCCGTGAATATTGTCTTGTCGATGCCGGAGGGAACCGATGCCCAAGCTTTGTTACGGGCGGTACGCGATTTCGCGCACGATGAATTTGCAGATCACCAATATGCGATGGTGCTGCACCGCTACGAGGATGACCCCAGCCGTACGCCGTCACGCCATCCCCATGTGCATCTATGTGTGAAGAAGACGGCGCCAGATGGCCGCCGGCTCAATCCACGCAAGGAGGATCTGCGGCGGTGGCGCGGCCGCTTTGCCGAGCAATTGCGATACCACGGAATCGATGCAACGGCTTCGAGCCGCATTGAACGCTTCGAAGCGCAGAAAGGGCTGCCGCAAAGCGTCTACCAGCTGCGTAAGCGGGATGGCGCGCGCGGCCCGCAGACATGGGCCACCAGCCCGGTAGTCAAGGCGGCAGCGCAGTTGCGACAGCAAGCGATGTTGCAACGCTATGCCAGTGTTGCAAAGCTACTGGCCGGCGCCGAAGACGGCGAGGACCGGCAGTTGGGCGTGGGACTGGTCACCTTGTGTGAACAGGGAATCGGCAAGCCGCGCGAACGTGACCGAACCGAGCAGCGCCCTCGATGACATAAGGAGCATGACGATGAGAAGAATACAGAACCAACGGCTGGGCGTTTTTGCGGAGATTGGGCTGTGCTTGGGGATGTTGTTGCCATTGACGGGGCAAGCACTGCGTCTATTGGCTTGGCTGTTTAACGCAGCGGTCAGGCTGGGCGCGTGGATAATCACAGCCTGTATCAAGGTGTCATTAGCAATTTTAGGCATGGTCATTTTCGGCGGATTCATCTTCGGCGTTGGCTACGTCATTTTCTATCCCATGTTTTCGCACTGATTTGATTGTGGGGTTTTCCAGCGCAGTGCTTGCTATTCGATGCCGCATGACCAAGTCGAATGTGCCGGGCTGTTCTGTCGGGAATCCAAGCGAGAAAGTAATGGCTCCAGTAGCTTAAGCCGAACGTTCTTAAGCCGAACGTTCTTCAACAACATTGGCGGCCCTGTACGTGCGCATGTCGAAGGAAGAACAGGGCGCTTGTTGTCCTAGACATCCCGCATGCCGCGAGGTTACAGCGCATTTTTGTCAGCCTCGCCGACGCGTTTGAGCTGGCTGTGGGGCAAACGGAATGGGCCGGCCTACCGCGACGCGGAAGGTTCCGGCGCGGGCGGAATTGCCGACGTTATGCAAGCATGCAGCGGCCTGCATTGCCACCGCAGAGCATGTAGTTGACGCAACCAGGATTCCATCGGTACTGTTGATCGAAACATCACAGTGCGGCTGGCGTTCGCCAGTCGTTGTTACACCGGGCGCGCCTGTGGCTAGCGCTTCACCGTAGCATCAGCCGAAACCGATTTCATTATTTGCGGACTGGGCGATTTTGAGAGTACGGCGGTAGACCGTTACGTGATGATTGATTCCGGGAATGCGCCCGGCCAGAATCAATGGCTGGGCGCATCTATGAATGTCTGGAGCCTAGTTCCAGTGAACTGTCGATGGCGCGGGTGGGACTCCGCTCCGCACAGGCAGGCTCTATGGTTTCCGAGCGCAGGTAGCGTCGGACGGTGTTTCTGGAGATGCGAAGCCGCTTGGCCATCGCTCTCTCAATGGTATCCGCGCGCAAATGTGCCAGCGGCGAATAAAGCCTAGTAATGCCACGTCGATCACGCCATTTCGCGCTCAATGTCACGAGCAGGATTGTGTCGTTTGCAAATTAAGCGGTAAAGTGGTTCCGATTTTTTTGCAACAAACTAACGGCGCAGGGCATCAATCAGCTGCTTGGCTTCGCCAAGAAGGATGCCGATGCATTCGTCGCCGGTCGGAAAGCTGCGCCCGCCTGTTGTCAGCACCTGTATTCGCGGATCTACCCAGTGGTCCGGGTTTTCGCCTGGCAGCAACTCTGCCTCGGCAATAGCTGTGTACTGGGAGGGGTGGTTGACCTTGCTGGCGATGTGGCTGCACCGAATCGTGATCTCCCAACCTCGGTACGGCTCTTGGATGATATGGGGCATGGTCGGCCTCTGCGTTGTGTTGTGAATATTATTACGTATTTTGTTGGGTTGTATGATAGCGATTTGCTATCAAATCGAAAGCACGTGCTATGAAGCTTTCCCCATGGAGTCCGGCGCGACGCGGAGGAAGCGTGTTGCGTTTGCGCGAGACGAGAGAACCGAGGCCCGCAAGGTGGCGAAGGTCATCGCCAAGTGCGCACGAGAGAAGAAGCGTAAGTGGGCTAGCCAGCCGCTCATCTGCAGGATCAGTGCGGTGGCTCCGAGCAGCAGTGCCTCGACGTGCTCGATGCGGTCGAACGTTTCGAGATGCGCCGGGAAGGCTGCGGGGATGGCCTTCCATTGCTGCAGCTCCTGGGCGTCGGCGTACGCGTGCTCGAGCGCCGCCAGAAAGTGTTGGCCGTTGTGGCGCAACAGGACGGCACGAGGCAGCGGCGCAGGGCGCCCAGCTGGTTGGCACCGATACCGTCCGGCCACCCGAGATATGGCAGCGCAGCCGGCTCGAGTGCGCAACGCAAGCGGTCGAGGCGTTCAGTCAGCGAGGCTGCGGCGCGTGCGCCAGCAGCCAGGCACCATGCGCGGACGGGGCCGCTCCCAGCACCGCCGAGAAGCCCAGTCGGGCCATGCTGGAGCGTATACTTCGGCGCAGGGCCAGCGGGCTACCGAACAGACGCAGGCTGGCGCCACCATCGAACAGGACGTTGAAGTCGGTATCGAAGACTACTTCTGGGGGAATTGCAGTAGTGCCAGCGCAATTGCTTCCGGCGCCGCCGCTTCCTTGGCGGGATCGCTCTCCAGCAGGACGGTGTCCGGCGCAATGGCGGCGGCACCGTCGGTGGGCAAGCCGGCTCGGACCCCGGCGTGCGTGGCCAGCGGCGACGTGGTCAGCACCTGGCCGCTTTCCATCGCTGCGTAGGCGCCCGTCTCAGACCAGCACCGGCGCAGCGTTTCTAGCGGTACCAGCGGCAGATACAAACGTAACAGCAGCGGCGTTTTCATGGTACAGCGGATGGCGGCCTGCCGACATACGGGGTAAAGGGATGTATAGAGCTTCGTCGCAGATAGGCCCTCGTCGTTTCAGGACGTCGACGACGCTGCCACCGAGCACTGACCGCAATCCTAGTCGCAGCGGCGTCGACGAGGCTTCGCTGGCGCAGGCCATAGGCCGCATCAGCCAGAACCAGGTATCGGTGGTTTGCACCGCTAAAAATACAGCACAAGCCAAGCGCACAGGGGGCGTGCAACTCCTTTTTTCTTCTGGGCCTGAAATGTGGACGCGTGCGCCGGCGCCACTGGCAAACACCTACACTCATTGCCACAAGCATGGGAGACCATGATGGTGATTGCTGGCGGGTGTTTTTGCGGGGCGGTCCGTTACGAACTAAGCGGTCATCTGTTTAACGCGACGATTTGGCGCTGTCCCACCTGCCGCAGGGTGAGCGGCGCTCCGGCGGTGGCCTGGGTATCGGTAGCGGTATCAGACTTCGCGTGAACAAAGGACAACCGGCCATGTTGCGTTCCAGCGCACAGGTGTCGCGGGCATTTTGCGCGGCATGCGGGACGGCGCTCGCTTATCAAAATTTGAATACGGCACAAGAGATTGACGTCACCATAGCGAGCCTGGACCAGCCGCAAACGGTGGCGCCGGCCGATCACACGCAGACTGGTCACCGTCTCCCGTGGTTCTCCATCCATGACAGCCTGCGGCAATACCCCCACAACCGGTCTGCCGGCGTGAAGTCGTAGGTCATGCCAGGTCGCTATCGTTCGCTGTTGTGCAGGAAGGGGGCGCCGTTTGAGAATTAAGTGTTGCAGTCGACTCGGCAATCAACGTTTCGCCCATGCCTGCGAGCAGGTTCGGCAGATCAACGGGTTTGGATAAATGCAAATCGAATCCAGCTCTCGCAGCAAGGGCACGGTCCTTATCCGTACAGTAGCCGGTCAAGGCGATCAGCCGGATGCCAGGGTGTCGTCCGCTTTCACGCAGCATCCTGGCAAAGCCATAGCCATCCAACTCCGGCATGCCGATGTCCGATACGCACGTATCAGGATGAAAATCGGCTGCCAGCCTGAGTCCGTCGCGTGCACGATTGCAGTAGCGTGTCTCGTACCCCATATAGCTCAGCACTTCCGCCAGGGTGGCGCCGGCGTCTTCGTTATCGTCCACGACCAGCACCCGATGCACTCGTCTGGCCCGATGTAAGTCGGTTTCATATCCCATGCGCTAATCCGCTCGCTCTTGTTGTGTTGATTCGGCCATATCGTCCCATATTTTTCGATGGCAGCCTGTCCGATACACATCGCAAGCTGTGCGAGGTAAATTTTAATGGGCCTCAGTAAGCGCACTCAGGCGCCATGCGATTCCGCCCATGTTGCCATGGACAACGTCACGACGGGATTTAGCGACCCCGTCCTGTTGCCGCAGCCGGACAGTCGCCGCGCCCCGCTGATCAAGCGCGGGGATCTGACGCTGGCCAGGTCGCCGCACGCCTACGCGCCACGCCTGGCTTAGCGAACTGATTGGGCAGCCGACCGAATCTTGGGACGTGCCGCACGGTTCGTGGCGCGGCGTGGTCCAGCCGGCCCCCAGTCACCAAGCGGGCTATTTTGCGCACCGCCGGAAATACGCGATGTCCGAATGCAGCGTTCTGCTTTGCTACGGCGCATATAGAAAGGGGTCGGTGAACTGTTTAACAGACGCTGACGCAGCTGGTGCGTAGCCTGAAACTTTTGTCGTTCACTCACCTTTTCGGAGATACCATGATCGCAGCCAAAGGCTATGGCACCAAGCATTCGTTTACCGACCTGAAGCCATACGCGTTTGAGCGCGAGGAGGCAGGTCCGCACGAGGTGGAAATCGAAGTGCTGTTTTGCGGCGTGTGCCATTCGGACATCCATCAAGTAAAAAACGAATGGTCCAACACGGTCTATCCCTGCGTGCCGGGACATGAGGTGGTCGGACGCGTGACGCGGGTTGGCGCGCACGTGGGCAAGCATGCCGTCGGCGATATCGTCGGCGTGGGCTGTATGATCGAAAGCTGCCGTCATTGCGCGCCGTGCCAGACTGGCGAGGAGAACTATTGCGAGGGGCCGAACAGCTGGCTCGCCACCTACAACGGCCCCATGGTTCCCGCTGAGAAGGCGCCGGACGGCAAGAATTCCTACGGACGCGACAATACCTTCGGCGGTTACTCGGACGTGCTGGTTGTGAACGAGGACTTTGTGCTGAAGATTCCCGCCGGACTCAAGCCTGAAGTGGCCGCGCCTATCCTGTGCGCTGGTGTCACCACCTATTCGCCGTTGAAGCATTGGGGCGTCAAGCCGGGCGATGAGGTCGGCATTGTTGGTTTTGGCGGCCTTGGCCATATGGCGGCCAAGCTGGCCAAGGCCATGGGCGCCACCGTGACGGTGTTCACCAAAACGGCGGACAAGCTGAAAGAAGCGGCGCGACTGGGTGTGAACGGTGTGCTCGAGGACGACAAGGAGGCGCTGAAACCATTGAAATCCAGCTTCGACTTCATCCTGTCGACCATTCCCGAGAAACACGACATCAATCCATTCATCGAGCTGCTCAAGCGCGACGCCACCATGTGCGTAGTCGGTGCGCTGGAACCATTGAAACCGGTGAATAATCAGGAAGTGGCCTTCCACCGCAAGCATGTGGCTGGCTCGTTGATCGGCAGTCTGTCCGACACGCAAGAGGTACTGGATTTCTGCGCGCAGCACGGCATCGGCCCCGACATCGAAATCATCCCCATTCAGGACATCAACAAGGCCTTCAAGAAGGTTGAGGACAGCGAGGCGCGCTTCCGCTACGTGATCGAGATGGCGAGCCTGAAAGACGAAACAGACTTCCATCAATTTTGAATATTGTTCATCTCAAGTGAACAGTGAAGTGGCTTTGCAAGTAATGATCTCGCTGGCTATTTTCACTACACTGGGGCACTGAAATTGTCCGGGGAGAGAAGATGGAAGCTGCCGACTTGAATGTGATTAAAGCCTGCCAGCGGTGGCAGGCGGCTGGCTCGCAGGTGGTGCTGGTCACCGTGGTGCACACCTGGGGTTCGTCGCCCCGTCCGCCAGGTTCGATGATGGCGATCCGCGATGATGGCGCGGTGATCGGCTCCGTCTCCGGCGGCTGTATCGAAGACGATTTGATTATGGAAATGCAGGCGCGCGCCGGCGACGCCCGTGACTTCGCCGTTACGCCGTCGACGCGCGTGTACGGCATCAAGTCCGACCAGGCGCATTTGTTCGGCATTCCCTGCGGCGGCACGCTGGAACTGGTGCTGGAGCCATTGCAGGCGCATAGCGGCATCGGCGATCTGGTCACAGCGCTGGAGCAGCGCCGCCAAGTAACCCGTACGCTCCATCTGCAAACCGGTGCGGCGAGGTGGATGTCGGTATCCAGCTGACCGATGAACGGCTGATTCATGGCCTCGGCGCCCGCTATCGCATGCTGGTAATCGGTGCCGGCCAGCTATCGCGCTATCTGTGCGACATCGCCATCGGCGCCGGCTTCGACGTCCAGGTGTGCGATCCGCGCGAGGAATTCCATGCGGACTGGGATATCAAAGGCGTCGAGATCAGCCGCGTCATGCCGGACGATATGATTTTGGCCGCGTTACCCGATGCGCGCACGGCGGTTATCACGCTGACCCACGATCCCAAGCTGGATGACCTGGCCTTGATGGAAGCGCTGCGCTCACCGGCGTTCTATGTCGGCGCGCTGGGATCGCGCCGTAATCACGCGTTACGCGTAGCGCGTATGTCGGAGCACTTCGACATGAGCACGGAGGAATTGGCGCGCCTTCGCGGACCGGCGGGCCTGTATATCGGCAGCCGGACGCCGCCGGAAATCGCCATCTCCATTCTCGCCGAAATCATCGCGGTGAAGAATGGTGTCAGACTGGCCGAAGAAAGCAACGTTGGCAAAGCAAAGGATTTGCAAGCACGTCCTGCGGCGTGCATTTAACAATGTAAATTTCGCTCCTGGCGATCGCACAGGCGTCGAAATAATGCGTATCGACATAGTTGACGATGTGAACAAGAGAATCGACATTATGCGCGGCACACCGGAAGATAATTCGCTTAAAGACCAATTGCGCAATGTCTTGGAGGAGGCGCGCATGGTGCCGCCTGGAATCCAGGCGCTGTTCGGGTTCCAGACAGTCGCCGTATTCAATCAACGCTTCAAAGAGCTCGCTAGCGGCGTCCAGACCACACATACGATCGCGTTACTTTCCGTCGTCGTGGCGATTGCTTTGGTGATGATGCCGGCTGCCTGGTACCGTATTGTGGAACCCCATCAGGTATCTTGCCAGACAGTGTCCGTTGCATCCGGCCTGATTTGCGCGGCGCTACTGCCACTGGCCTTTGGGGTAGCGTTGGATATTTATGTGATGGTGGCGGCGGTAACCGACTCCTACGCCTTGAGCATGGTGTGTGCGGCGGCCACGCTTGTTCTGCTTCTCGTGCTGTGGTTTGCGATTCCAATGTTGCGTCGTGCGGTATACCGCGCCGCTGGAAGATAGTGCTGCTATCGCCAGGTCTCAAGCTCACAGGGACAGCTACGCAGGTGCCAGAATCGACCAGATTGCCATCTTTGCAGCGGAGACGGTATAGGTATCGACAAATGAAGTTCCGATGGTGTGCCGATTGTCTCTTTGAGGTAGCGCCTTGTAGTAACGGTGCAGCGCATGGAGCCCTGGATTTTGAGCGGATTTAAATCATGACATCTCAATTAAATAATGAAAATTCCAGTCCCGAGGACCGGCGCAAGGATGGCCCTGTGGAAGTAATCGACGACGCCGTGGTATTGGCGGCAGTAGCTGGCGTGGGACCGGCTATGGATTATATGGCGGGGGAAGGTATACCGCGCCGAACAGCCCTGCGGGTTCTGACTGGGCCGAAATATCACCGACGGCCCAGCAGTCGGACCTTAAATAAAGTACTTAATTTCATATCTTCGCGCGGGCTTAGACGATGAAACTGCCAGGCAAATAACACCTCCGCCGATGGAAGGCTATTTAGTGGACCCAGAAGTGTGTGCGATCAATTTATTATGTACGGGTAAAATCCAACAAAAAAAAATTCCGCAGCATGGCCCGTCGTTATTTCCCTTGTTCTTAAGGCGCGTCGCTCGGCTTGAGGTTGTCGGACTGGCGACGGAATCGACTCCTCAATTAAGCGGCATAATTTTTTTTGTTGAGTTTACTGCTCAAAATTGCAACTATGATCTTTCCTCTTTCACCGACGCGATTACTGCCTCTCGACCTCCCGTCGTCCGTCTCGCTGAAATTCCAGTTAATGATAGAAAATGTCACGCCGCATAGCTTCGAGTGCAAGGAGCAGCTCAGCGATATTACGCAGTTGTTGGAAGTCGCTCATGGCGTCGGCTTGCTATCAGATGAGGATAACGCTCACTTGCTGCGACAAATCGAGGCAAAAAAAGCTGATCTGGCGGAAGGTAGGGCTGGCCCGTTTGGCGGCGACCTACCTGATTGGATGCGGGTGGAGGGGTGATCGGCGTGGCGGTAATGGGGCGGTTCATTCTGACGTGTATTGAGGCGGAGGCTTGCCCTTTTAGTTTTTTTGTCGGCAGGCTGAACTAGTCCCACGACCCGGCGAGCGCGACGAAAGGACGACAGTCAAGTGGCACATCGATGAGAAAGGTGGTGCCAGCTGCGCCAGAACTGTCGACTGCTACGCTGCCACCGTGACACTGTGCCACGCTTTTCACGAACGGCAAGCCGATGCCCCATCCCTCCACCTGGGCACCATTGGCGTCGCGCAGCAGATAGTCGAAGACGCGCTCGCGAAGCTCCGAGGCGATCGGATTGCCGCGATTGTGCACGCTTAGTAGCAAACGGCCGCGCATCTGCTCCGCGTGAATCCGGACAATAGCGCCATCGCCGTATTTGAAGGCATTGGTAAGCAGATTTTCGACGGCCCGCCGCATCGATTTCTCACACCAGTGACCAACGATGGAGGAACCGGAGACTTCGACACTGTCATGGCCTTGGCCATGGAACTCGTTGCCAATCTCGGTGAGGAGGTCGTGCATATCGAAGCGTGTAATCGTCAATGGCAGTCGCGCGCCGCCTTCGAAGGCAAAAGTGTCGGTCAGTTCAATAAGCATGTCTTCCAGACGACGCGCACCGGCCTGTATCTTCAACGCCGCACGTTGCGCCATCTCTAGCGTCGAGGAAAGCGACACCAACTGCGCGCCGGTCACAACCAGCCCGAGCGGTGTACGCATGTCATGCGACAAGCTGGCCGCGAGGCGTTCGCGTTGTGTCGCGCGCGTCGCCGCAAATTCTTTTACCGCGACCCGCACGGCGAGGTCGATTGAGCGTTCCACCACCTGCCACTCAGCGTCGTTGAATACTACGCAGGCTTGATTTGCCACTACCCAGATGGCCTCGCGCAGCAAATGATACTCCTGGATGACCTGATCGACGCGGAAATGAGTCATGCGCGCCCGCTCATCGCCGTGAGCGCCGGAGGCGGTATTATTACTAGTCGCATGCTCGCGTGGGTAGGAGGCAGTAACTGCTTCCGCAAGATTGTCGTAAAAGGTCGGCAGCGTGTTGACCAGTACCGGCTCAGGCAGGTCACCGGCCCCCTTGATGTTGGCACGTACTTCGCGTTGCCAATATTCGAACACCTGGTCGCGGATGGCCAGCATCGCCTTGGAAGTGGCCGAGAGGCCGTATCCCTGAAGATTTTGGTCGGTGGCCAAAGTCATCTTCTCCTACCTCCGCACCTTGTGAAGCGGGCAGACGTGGCACCAATTGTCCGTTCCTCCCCGGTTACATCATCGTAGCAAGAAACTGCTGACCACTATGTGATTGAGCTTACATAAGAAAGTGTGGCGATAACTGCCCTCGGCCGCAGCAAAGAGCGCTGCGGCCGAGGGCAGTATATTATTTCTTCGCTGCAAATGCCTTGGTCAACGCATCAGCCGCGAATTGCTCAGCTTGCTTCGCTTTATCGACCACCGCACCCATGCCGAAGAATTCATGGGTGACGCCGGCGTACTCCTTGTACGAGACTGTCACGCCATCTTTCTTCAGGCGGTCGGCGTAGGTCTTGCCTTCCGATAGCAGCGGGTCGATTTCGGCGGCGATGATGGTGGCAGGCGGCAGGCCTTTAAGCGAAGCTGCTTTCAGCGGCAGCGCGTACGGATTGGCCGGATCGCCGGCGTAGTGCTTGAAGAACCACGCCATCATCGGCTTGTTGAGCGGCTTGGCATCCGCATTTTTGACGTAGGAAGGGGTGGTCATATCGTCGCTAACGACCGGGTAGACCAGCAGCTGCATCAACGGCATGGCCGCCTTTTTATCGCGCGCCATCATAGACACCACGGTGGCCAGGTTGCCGCCTGCGCTTTCGCCGCCGACCGCGACGCGCGACGGGTCGCCGTTGAATTCTTTGGCGTGCGCCAGCGTCCATTCATAGGCGGCGTAGGCGTCGTTCGGCGCAACGGGGAATTTGTTTTCTGGTGCGCGGTGATAGTCGACCGCCACCATGATGGCCTTGGACAGTTTGGCCAGCGCACGCGGCGACGCGTCGTAGGTTTTGGTGTCAGCGATGACGAAACCGCCGCCGTGGAAGTACACCATCACCGGAAACGGGCCCGTGCCTTCCGGGGTGTAGATGTGGACCGGGAAGCTGCCCGCTGGACCCGTGACAGTCATGTCCTTGACGGTGACACCAGGTTCCGGCGCCGTGCTCTTTTTCATATCGGCGAGCACCTTCTTGACCGCGTCGGCCGGCGTCGGCTGCTTGCGGGCCTCGTCCGGACTGAGCGTTTCGATGGGCTTGCCGCCGAGGGATGCCAGCGCATCCAATACTTTTTGCATTTGAGGGTCGGCCGCAGGTGCGGCCTGGGCGGCAAGGCTGGTGGTCAACGCCAAAGCTGCGGCGGTCAGTACGGCAAATTGTCGGGACATTGTTCAGTTCTCCTGTGTCGGTAGCGGTTAAGAATGGGCGATACCGAGCAAAGGCTACAGAGACAACTACCGTATGTATGTGCTGTCACGCACGCGCTATTGCCAACAGAGAAAATACATTGCGTCGACTGCGACCAAGCCAACCGTGTCGCATCCGGGGCGTTGGTAGTGCTACCGTGTTGTTGCGTTTTGAATTCCCAAGAATCAAATTGATCGACGGCTGGTGTGATAACACTTATCCATCAACGCGCGAGGCGTCGTTTGCTGGCGCAAGGTATTCTGGTCACCAATCAAGACGGCGACGAGGTGCTGATGGGCGTTGATGTCGCTGAGACGCAATATGTCTTTCCGTGCACGGAGTGCGGCACTGCCGGCATGCGCGCGGCCGAGGTCTTGCTGTATTTTCAGCTGCGTCATCGACACTTGCAGGTGCGTGCAGATGCATTGTTTGATGGTAAATGTCGCACGCACTCAATGCGTGCCGCAGGACAGAAGGCGGCGGAGACCGGGTGCGATCAAAGAAATATCAGGGGCGTACGGTGCGACGGATGTGAGAGCAACGCTCGATCAGCGCGCGCCATTCGCGCACGGTAATCTGCTTGTCTTCCACGGCGCGGTCCAGCACGGCGCGGAAGGAGGCAATCTCGTCGGCATCTGGCGTGCTCGTCGATTTCAGCGCATCCAGTCGAGATTCAAATTCGGTCAGTACGGAGCTATGTTCCATGGCGCAGGGCGGTGTCGGGCGGGCATGCTAATTGTACAGCGGTTGTAACGTATCCTGCCGTACTATCGGATCGGCGTAGAATGGCCGCCTTCCGGCATGATGGCGCCGCTGACACAGCACGGGTTGCAGGTATTTCATGATGGATTTCTGTCAGGAATGGTTTCGCGTATAATGACATCATTATGCTGCGGCCCCTGAAATTCGTCCGCTTCATCCAAATCGGCCCCATGTTTGCCGTATTCAATGCAGCCTCGCTGCCTTCAACGGAAACATCATGGCCTCCCAATTTGCCCCCAAGCGTATTTTAGTGGTTGACGACAACCGCGACGCGGCCGACCTGATGGTCGAGCTGCTAACCATGCACGGCCACGTTACGGCAGTTGCTTACGGCGGCGAAGAAGGCATCCGTTCAGCGGCGGCTTTCGGCCCTGACGTGGTGCTGCTTGATCTTGGCATGCCCGTGGTTGATGGATTCGCAGTGGCGTCGGCCGTGCGCGAGCTGCCTGTTCCTGTGCAGCCGGTCCTGATCGCTTACAGTGCCTGGAACGATCCGACCATTCGTGGCCGAGCGTTGGATTGCGGTTTCGATGATCACCTGTTGAAGCCGGCGCGATTCGATGAACTGTTGCGCCGGCTCGAATCCACGGTGCGCCGGACCGGCGGTCAGTAACGGCGCGGTCCCGCCGCGACAGGGGGCGCGCCGTAGCTGGCTTGCCTGGCTCTGCTCACGCGGCCAGCAAGTGCGCATAGAAACGCCTTTCGCGATCGTCGAGAATGGCTTCGTAGTCGACGGCGTCAGGCGCCGGAGTTGCCAGCCAGGTCGCCACATTACCCGGCTTGACCGGGATGATGCAGCGGTCGTGGCCGGCCGCTTGTATCTCCGGCAGCGGCTCGTCTGTGATCGCCGCGAACGACAGCACGTCAGCTTGCCCCGGTCCCGACCAACGCGACCACAGGCAGGCAATCAACATCAACTGGCCGTTACCTGGGGCGAATTGCAGCACCCTGTTTTGCTGCGTTTCGTCTGTGTCCAGCTCTCGGCCCTCCAGCCGGTGCCGGGCGACGTTCTCATAGAATGCGGTGGCGGCGATGGTCGCATGTGAGGTGCCGTATTGGTTCCGTCAGAACTCCCGAAGGTTGTCGCGCCGCCCCTTGTAGGTTCCTGGATAACGCTGATCATACGCGGCCGGCTTGCCGGCAGGGCGGCACTGGTAGCGCATCGGCACGATGACGTAGCCGCCGTCGCGATCCATGGTCATGACCGCGCAGAAAACGCCGGGATAGATTCGGGCCTCTGTCCCGCTGCCGGGAGGCCGGCGCAAATCCTTCAGCTTGCCAAGCAGCCAGGTGACTTTGTTGCTGGCGCTCCGGCGCTCTTCGGTGGCTTTCTTGGTGGTCTTGGTCTCTAGCGCGCGCTCGGCGTCCGCCAGCCGCCGCCGTTGCGTAACTAGCTGCTCTTCCAACCGGCTTGCTTCCTGTGCTTAGTACCGCTGGATCAGGTCGCTGCAATGCCGTTCTACGGCGGTCTGCGGCAAGTCCTTGAGCACGTCCGTGAGCTCTCTGGGAATGATGAGCTTGGCTCCTGCCAGGCGCCGCGCCAGCAACTGTACGAATTCGTCGATGTCGATGCGCGCACCGAATTTTTTCATGTACAGGCGATAATCGGCCTATACCTTGGTTGAGTAGCACATGGCTGTCCTTGTTCAGTGAGTGACCGCCAGCTGCAACGTTCTCAGTGGCCCGTTGTCGTTTCCACGCCCCGGCGTCCATCACCATTTGAGTGCCGTCCGGCCGGGCAGCCGCGTACTTGCCGGAGCGATGTTGCTTTTGTCGAACAATCGGCGTCAAGGGACGGCGGCGCGAGCAACCAGCAAGTGCGTTTAACCATTGCGCTCGAACCGCCTGACTTTCTCCTACGTGCGCAGGGCAGACGCTCCTACTTGAGTTTAACGCCTGACGTCTAGAATGACATAAACGCTGCGACCGTCGGATGGTACGCAGTGCGCTGCCGCGCATCGTTCGCGGCGCACCCAGGGAGTTGAGACTTGAAAAAAATTTTGGTGGTCGATGACCATCCCGATGCCGCAGATTTGCTGGTATCGATCCTACTACTGCAAGGCCACACGGCACTGGCGGTCTATGGGGCGGTGGAAGGACTCCAGGCTGTCTCCGAGTTCGCGCCTGAAATTGTGTTTCTTGATATAGGCATGCCGATCCTGGACGGCTACGAGGTGGTCGCACGCATTCGCCGCGACTGCACGATCAGACAACCCTATATGATCGCCTTTACCGCCTGGGACGACGTCGCGTCGGTGGCACGGGCATTGCATGCCGGATTCGACCTCCACGTCAAAAAGACTTCGCCGTTTGACGTCCTGGCGGCAGCGATTGACCAGGCGACGGCGGAGTAATCCAGCCGCTCGCTTGTCGCGATGGCTTCCAGCACACGATCGTTCTCAAGCTCAGGCCGGCGCGTGCGCTCGCAGGTCGGCCAAGGCCATGTTCAAAGCCGCCAGATGGGGCGTAACGATGGCGCCAGCGGCGGGCAAGAACAACTGGCATCCGAGCTGCTCGGCGAGTCGGCAAACGCAAGTGGTGAACTGCACGCTCTCGCTGCGGGTATCGAAGCGTGCTACCACTGTGGGAGACGACTCATCGCCGATCATGTCGATCCGGCAGCCTTGTTCTGGCCCGAAGACCAGCCAGCTATCAGCAAACGACCAAGGCGAACCAAAATAGGCCGACAGCGTATGGTATGCACGCAGTTGCTGCCATCGAGTAAGCATCGGCGGCCGCCAGCCATCGCGGGCAATATCGGCAAGTCGATCGCTGAGGTTGAAGAGATACAGGTCGACTCGATGGTAACCGGGGCTCAATATATTCACTGCACATCCAATGCGTGCGCGACGCCGTTGCGCTTCTTTCGACGGCAACAGGCGCTGCAACGCGCAAAAAAAAAGCCTCGCGAAGAGGCAGTAAAAGAAAATCCATGCTGAAGGTCAGCAGTATAAATCGTTGACGTGACCTGCGCATGACAAGGACACCAGCCGGCGGCGTAGCACGGACGATGACGTCAGGCGTAACAGTGTATTCTGATGCATACTGCTTGCGCCCGCAGGGGCCACGTATTGTGCCGCCAACGTAGTTGGTATTTAATCAAATTTGGTATTTGACTAAATCGGTGCAACAATCCCTGTTCACTTCATCAAGGCTGACTATGCGCGACAAGGTTGCGGTGGATCTGGGGGAACTGCTGGAGATCGCCAACGACGAGTACGCTCGCCGGCCCGAGTATCGTCCTTCGTCTTCGATCGCGCACATCACCAAGCGCGCCGGGACGTTCTCGCTGGAGTTTAGCGGCGGCAGGTTGGCCGGATTCGATACAGCGGCCTGCGACGCGTTCGCGCAGTCGCTGTATGACCGCTACCTGCTGAAAATCTGACGTCGAGCCGGTGCGCCATGGATTACAGGGCGAACCCACCCCACGTCAGCGCTTCGCTTAGGTGCCGGGTTTTAGAATGACTTTGGTCCAGCCGGCATTGCGCTTATCGAAGTTCTCATACGCTTCCGGCGCGCGGTCCAGCGGCAACTCGTGCGACACGATCATTGACGGTTTGGCGCGCCCTACGTGGATCAGGTTGGCCAGCATGCGGTTATAGGCCTTGACGTTGGCCTGGCCGGTGGCGATCTTCTGGCCCTTGAACCAAAACTCGCCGAAGTTGAACGCCAGCTTGCCTTCCTTGGCCAGTGCATCTTGCGCGCCGGGGTCCTTGGGCAGGAACACGCCGACGGTACCGATAGAACCCGTAGCCTTGACGGTCTGCACCAGATTGTTCATGGTCAGGTTCGGCACTTCCTTGCCGTGGCGGTCGCAACACTGATAGCCCACGCATTCGCAGCCGCAGTCGGCGCCCTGGCCCTTGGTGAGGTCCAGCACGCGCTGCACGCCGTCGCCCTCGGTGTCGTCGATCGGCGTGGCGCCGATCTCCTGGGCCAGCTTCAGGCGGTCCTTGTGGCTGTCGACCACGAACACCTGGCTGGCGCCCTTGATGAAGGCCGAGGTGGCCGCCATCAGGCCGACCGGTCCGGCACCGTAGATCACCACGGTCTGGCCAGGCTTGACGCCGGCCAGTTCCGTGGCGTGATACCCCGTCGGGAAGATATCCGACAGCATGACGTAGTCGTTTTCCTTTTCCCTGGCATCTTCGGGCAGCACCAGGCAATTGTAGTCGCCGTAGGGAACGCGCAACAGCTCAGCCTGGCCGCCGCTATACGGACCCATGCCGGCGAAACCGTAGGCGCCGCCGGCGGTGCCCGGGTTGACGGTCAGACAAAAGCCGGACAGGCCGCGTTCGCAATTGGCGCAAAAGCCGCAGCCGATGTTGAACGGCAGGCAGACCATGTCGCCGACCTTGATGCGATCGACAGCGTTGCCGACGGCGATCACTTCGCCGAGGTTTTCGTGGCCGAGAATGCGGCCACTCTCCATGTCGGTACGTCCTTCGTACATGTGCAGGTCCGAGCCGCAGATGTTAGTGCTGGTGATGCGCACCAACACGTCGGTAGGTCTTTCAATGGTGGCGTCTGGCATTTCTTTGATCTGTACGTCGCGAGGGCCGTTGTAAACGAGCGCTTTCATTGGTGATTCCTTTATCGAAGTCGGGGCAGGGGATGCCGCCAATGGCGTGGCGGTGTGGAGTCCACACGTGGCGGAGAGGCCACTATGCGGCGCGCGCGCAGTGCGCTCCGTACGTCAACTAACGCTGGCCTGGCGTCGACGCGGGCGCCAGCGCTTCGATGGGCGAACGCAAGCACGCTGCGTCGCAACGTGTGTTGCTCAACAGACGATGCGGCATGCTGTGCCTAGGCTGGACCTCAGTGCGCTCCGATCGCTTGAACACGCCATGTGGCACGGGGGCGGAATGGGTGTCTCCTGATCCGTAGCACGCGGATCATTTACCGCAGGCAGCGTGGCTTGCCTGCGGTTTTTTTTGTGCCGGGGAGTGCAGCTGACAATGCCGCCAAGCGGGCCGTCGCCTGCCGCTGCTGGGGTGTGAATTGGTGCCGGTATGTTTCCCGACCGCCGGCGCCGGTAGAGCATCCGTCGCGTGGTGCTGAAGTGCCCTGTTTCCAAGGTCAGGCGTCAGATTATCGGTCGAATGTGACGTGCATTTGACATGGATCTAGTAGCGTGCAAATGTGCGCGAGAGGCTCAAACGTATGCTGGTTCCTCAACCAAGGAGGTCGCCATGAAATCCGAGACGTTGCCCACATCCGCCACGAGGATCGTTGATGGCGCAGACGCGACATCATCGTTACGCAAGACCGGAACACAAGTGATGGCCGGCAGCGAAAATGCCGGCATCCAGCGCGGCCTGGCATCAGATGAACATCGCACGAAACGTCAACCGGTCAGGGACAGGGCGTCGAAAGCGGTGACATGGAAGGTCGCTTTGCCGGCATCGGAACACGTGGCGCTCCAAGCCTTGCGGCGGGAATTGGGCGACGGCGCCAAGATCAAGAAAAGCCTGTTGCTGCGCACCGCTTGCCAGATACTGCTCGATCATGAGCGGGAAGTGGTGGCCAGCGCGCTGGCGAAACTGAGCGCGCAATGAAGCACTCGGCTGATGCGTCTGCTGAGGTTGTGGCAATGTTGTCTGACATGCCCGGAAATGGTTCGCTTGCCGTCAAATGAACGTGAATTTGCTTCGCCAGTCCGAAACGAGGAATGCTATGAAAACTGCTCATGTGACATTTTCGCGCGATACCGGCGTGGTTGAAATAACGTTGGAAATCAACGGCCGGCAGGTTGCGAAGTGCAGCAGCCAGGAATCTATCGCCCTCGAATTGCAGATCCATGAGGTGGGTGTGCTGGATATCGAAGGCAAGTTCTCGACCGAATTGCCGACCTCGGCGGAGAGACTGGTGCTCGCGTCGCAAATAGCCTTCAGCGAATTGATGCCCGCGCTGAAGCTGGTTGCGGCGTGCTCGGCCACTGGCCTGGCCAGCACTTCGCTGCGCTCGAAGCAGTCGCGCAAATATAAGGTCACGGGGGCAGTCACCGACGGGACGCGATCTCCCAGGCACTGACACGCTGGCGTTGAGTCTGAGATGGCGAAGGTAGGGTCAACGCGCAGCTCATGGCTGTGCAACAGGCCAGGTATTCAAGTCATTGATGGCGGTTATTGCGAGCTGAAATTATCTTTTCTGGCGGTCCTGTGCGAGTATGGCGTTGTCTCCTCCAATTGCCAAATGCATTGGACTTCAGCCGGCCAAGGGCCGGCATTTTTTTAGCCGATTTTCATTGTTGCGCGTGCTGCGCAGTTCGACACGTCAGTTTGCGCTGTCCGTACTCTCGCGTGCTTTGCCATGCGTAGCACTCGTCCTCATTTCGTCCGCGCTGCCCAGTCTCTGGGGCTTGCCCTTGCCGTCGTCCTGATACCAGAAGGTACCCGAGCTATCCTCACTATCATCGGTGCAAAGCCAGGTGTGCCAGACCTCCCGATCATGCGGGGGATAGATATTCTCGACGTCGATGAGCGCGCGCACGCCGACCGTCAACTCTTTGAACACCAGCTTATTGCGATTTGTTGCAATGGGAACGTAATGGGCGTGACTCACGTTGGGCACAGGTCCTCCCTGAAGGTTTTTCCCTATGCTGGCATGGCGGCGCCAAAAGGGGCGCGCTGTTGAGGCGTGAGCACGCACCGTGTTGCGTTCCGGTGGTGATACCGACTTCGCTTGGCGGAAGCCCGCAGCAATTGTTTTTCGTGTCCGCCGCTATCGATATACAATTGAACTTTGTATATCTAATTTAGACACAAGGCAGGCGCCGTCTCGCCATCCGCGAGCTTGGCTTAGCACTGGAGGCCACTTAATGCCCGTCTGACGGGACATAACGGGCGCGTCGGTTGAACAGGCATCACCAGTGCAAGCAGATAGTGTTGGCTGATGGAGCGTATTACGACTAGTGGCGGACATGGAAACAAGCCGAACAAATTTCGCGTTTCTGAATGGCGGCAGCGAGGCGGGGCGGCAGATCGCCCGCGCCGACTGGTCGCAACATCCGATGGGTGCCGTCAGCAGCTGGACGCCGGCATGTCGCACGGCGCTCAGCATGGTACTGGATTCCGGTTTTCCGTCGTATGTCCTGTGGGGCCCTGAATTCTTTTTCTTCTACAACGATGCCTACGTGCCGATACTCGGCAGCAAAGCGGCGTTGGGGCAGGGCTTGCCGCTTGCGGAACTCTGGCACGAGATCCGCGACGAGGCGTGCCGGATCGCCACCACTGCTATGTCCGGTGAATCGACTTTTTTCACGGACCGGCCGTTTCTGCTGGAGCGGTTCGGTCCTCCGCAACTGGCGTATTTCACGTTTTCTTACAGTCCGATACGCGATGAGGGCGGAGAGGTGGTCGGGGTCTTGTGCACCATCGTTGAAACCACGGACACCGTCCTTGGCATGGCCAGGCTGCGCGAGAGCGAAGACCGTGTGCAGCTGTCCCTCGACGCGTCGGGCAATATTGGCACATGGTCCTGGTATCCGGAGACGAATGCCACGTTTGTTGATGAACGCTTCGCCCGACTGTTTCAGGTGGATGCCGCGTTGGCACAAAGTGGTACCGCGCTGGAGCGCTTTACCAACATGATTCACCCAGATGATCGCGAGCGCGTTCTCGCCGCCATCGGGCATTCCATCGCCACCGGCGAGTTATATGAAATTGACTACCGAATCCCCCAGCTATCGGGCAAGGTGGTGTGGGTCACCGCAAAAGGCAAGCTGTTTGAAGAGAAGGCGACCGGCGCCAAGCGGTTCGCCGGCGTCGCCGTAGATATCACGGAACAGCGCAATGCGCAGCAAAAATCGATGCGCATGGCTGAGCAGTTGGCGGCGGCGCATGAGCGCCAGACCGCATTCCTGGCCACGCTTGCGCATGAGTTGAGGAATCCCCTGGCGCCGATTCGCACTGGCCTGGAGTTGATGCGCATCGCCGGCGCCAATGCGCAAACCGTCGAGCGGCTGCGCGGCATGATGGACCGGCAGGTCAATCAACTGACGCATTTGATCGACGATTTGATGGACATTTCGCGCATCAATAATGGCAAGGTCGAATTAAAACTGGAGCGGATGGATATTGCCGAGGCGATCGCAGCAGCTGCCGAAACCAGCCTGCCACACATCGAGCAGGCGCGGCATCACTTGTCGACCCGCCTGCCGGCCGAAAAGTTGCCTGTCCACGCCGACCGCACCCGCCTGATTCAGATACTGAGCAATATCCTCACCAATGCCGCCAAATATACGCCGGCCGGTGGCCGCATCGACATTAGTGCCTGGCGCGACGGAACGGACGGCGTGGTCGCCATCAGCGACACCGGCATCGGCATACCTCAGGCGGCCCTGTCGGGCGTGTTCGACATGTTCACCCAGGTCGGCAGCGATACCGCACGCGCTCAGGGGGGGCTTGGGATCGGCCTGGCGCTTGTCCGGCAATTGCTGACGCTGCACGGCGGAACGGTTGCAGCGATTAGTCCCGGCGAAGGACTGGGAGCCACGTTTACCATCCGCTTGCCATTGATCGACGGCGCGCCCGCTTCTTGGGTGACCGGCACGCGACATAACCGGAACGTGGGGCACGCCGTTGCCGCACAGACCATACTGGTGGCCGACGATAACATTGATGCCGCTGAAACCCTGGCGGCGCTGTTACGTCTTCAGGGACACTTGGTACATGTGGCCACGGATGGCGTGCAGGCTAGCGAGCTGTTACACGCCGTGACGCCGACGATCGCGTTTCTCGACATCGGTATGCCTGGCAAAGACGGCCGTGCAGTCGCCCGCGAAGCGCGCCAGTCGCAGCGGCTAGCGCGGACTACGCTGGTGGCGCTGACCGGCTGGGGCATGGCCAACGATCGCGTGTTGTCCAAGATTGCCGGCTTCGATTTCCATTTGACCAAGCCCATCGCCATTGAGGACATCGAGCAAATCATCAAATCGGGATCGGGTGGCGAAGCTTAAGCGGGCGCGCATTCCGCTGCTGGCGTGGATTGTCGAATATCGAACACCGTGACACTCGTGGCGATGTGGCAAGTTGGTTCAGGTGCAGAAAATGAAGAGGGAAGCCGAGGACACTCTGCGGAGCGTTAAGGCCTAGAATCCATATCGGTTGCGCATCGTGTTCTCGCGGGCAGACCTGCACAAATCCACCAACGTTGAATTGCACGCGAGGCGTAGTCTGGCCCTGCGGATCAGCGTCTTGACGCTGCCCAGCGGCATATTGAGAGCGTCCGCAATTTCGCCATGGGACAGTTCTCGGTAATAATTTAAGACGATGACTTCTCTTTGTGCAGACGTCAAAAGTTCGATCGCAGAGTGAATCGCACGATTGTATACACCGGTCTCGTACAGCGATTCGGGCGTGGTGTCCTGCCGACCAGCTGCAGTCTCGTCGACCTCAAAAAAACTCAGCCAGCTGCCGGCTGTCTGGGCGCGCATGTAGTCAATCGCGCGGCTCCGGCATAACATCAGCAGCCACGTGAGCAGGCTACTTCGGCTTTCGTCAAACTTTTCTGAATTGATCCAGGCATAGAGAAAGACCTCCTGCACTATTTCCTCCGCGACATCCCTTTTTCTTAGCATGTGCAGTGCGTGGGAAAATATGGCAGTATGTGAAAATGCATAGACCGACTCGAATGAGAGTTGCGCGTCGCCATATTTTTTTGATGTGCAGGGTGCAGATCTGCTTTGCTGGCATGGACGTGCAGTGATCTGCGTGCTATTCATTTTTTAGCCCCTGACTGTGACGTAACGTTTCTTTCTTTTGTTAATCTATCTTTATGCGAATAATTTCTTTGTGAAATGGCGCACAAAGAAGCAATTGAGAAATTTTTCTGGCATTCATGCCACAAACGGCTGTCCACGTGTTCGTTTGCTCGAAGAATTGACCAACTCCGTTTGACCTGCCTTCCAGGTCCTGGCAACCGCCGCGCCGTGGCCGTATGCCCGTTGATAACCAAGCGGTCTCAAGTCCCCATGGATCTTCTTTAAATTGCGTCGCTGCTACGCGGTTTAGCCTTAAGGCTCCGGATATACGCGAGATGACGGGCATCGGAGGCGGCACCGCGATGCTTGAAACCTTCAACTTGTTTTATTGCAGTAGTATTCGTTATGTGAAGCAATTATCGTGGTGCCACCTAGCCGTCAACGAGCCAGTACCAGCTGTACGTGGACTCCGCGAATACGGCGAATAGCTCTTGCTGATACTGACCGAGTGCTGTGCAGATAATTGCCAGATGGTTGGGCAATCGCTTGGAATACACAACCGTGTCCTTGTCGTCGGAGAGGACGACAAAGCAGTTGTTGGAATGGAGGTCAATGCCACCAAATAACATGACGTCCTCCTCGATAAAGTTCGGATTCGTACCGTGACTTTATTCCTCGGCTCGGCCGAAGCGGCGGCGGCTAGATGATGATCAGGTTCCGTTGCAAATCGTCGGTAAGATGGGTCGATTTTCTGTGCAGCTTAACGTAGGGCAAGATAAAGAATATCGTTTTGGCGCTCTTCTATTAGCCTCTGGGTGTTGCCGACTGGCAGATACAACTCGAAACATCAGTCGCACGGGGTAAAGAAGTGTGTAGTCAGGGCGTAGTGGGGAGAGGGCGGTTTTGCCCTGGTGGAATTACTGGTGGAATTACTGGTGAATTGCTCAGCGGGAGCCGGCGACAGTCTCTTTCGTACCGCGACGATATTGAATGCGGCGGCTGTGGCGACAAACGCCGGCGTATCAAGTATCAGTTGGGCCGGGTCCGGCGTGCAGTCGCGGATCGGCGCGATCGAAGGCCGCCGACGCTCGTTCGGTATTGAGTTGGGCGCGACATGTAGATGAAGCCGTCAAAATTCAGCGCATCACTGAATACCGCAAGCGACTATTGTTGCGAGGTCGTGTGGCTACTGCCGCCGGCCGGCACGACTTGGCGCGACAGCTTTTACAGCGCCGCCAAGGTCAATTCAAGCACGCACAGCGCGGCACCTGATGCGAAACACTGCAGGTCCGATTCGGGCCCAGTAAAGTTCGCTGCAGCGGCATCCGGTCTTAAGGAGGCCAGGCGCAAGCGCGAGGCCCCTGCGAAACCCGATCGCTTTGCGTATATGTCAAACCCTGTCCTTGTCATGTGCTGGTCATCGTCAGCTGCTATATTGCGCCGATGAATACGGAATCCACTCCTCCGCCGGCAGAGAGACGGGCATTAGAGCGGGTGCTGGCCAGCGTTGAGTTTTCACGTAGCGAGCGGCTGTCGTCATTCCTTTCTTATGTATGCAATATGGCCCTGGCGCAATCGGGTCTGCGCCTTACCGAGCAGCATATCGGCGTGCACGTTTTTGGGCGGCCGGATAATTACGCACCAGCGGAAGACACCATCGTCCGAACTACCGCTGCCATGCTACGCAAACGGCTGACCAAGTATTACGAGGGTGAGGGCGTGGCGGACCCGATACGCATCGCCATTCCCCGTGGATCGTATAGCCCGTTATTCGTCAGCAACGAGGCACCATCTGAAGCGCGGACCGTCGCAGTGGACCAGGAGGCGGCTTCCACCGAGGCTATTCTTTCACCCAATTCACGCTCAACTACGGGCTGGCGTGATCTGTTTTCCATGCGTCCGTGGCGGAACGCCTTTGGCGCCTGCTTAGCCATCGTGTCAGTCTTGGTGGTCGGTGCGGTCGCCATGCCTGGCTGGTCGTCTGATCCAGTTGACGTCTTCTGGAAATCCCTGCTGCACACCAATCGAGAAACTTTGTTTGTTCCCGCCGATTCCGAATTGGTGATGCATCAGCAGGCGATTGGCCATCGCATCGTGCTGGGAGACTATATTGCCAAGCGTTTCGACACCACTGTTCCCGGCGACGGTGCTGCAGCGTCAACGCAGTTCCGCTGGCGACGCTACACCGGTGTTATCTCTGTGACGCTGGCGGTTGAATTGGGCAAGCTGACTGCTGGTGCGCCGCAAGCCCTGCGCGTTCGCTATGCGCGTGACATGCAGTTGAATGACCTTAAACATGCGAACGCGATCTTGGTTGGCACTGCCGACGCTAATCCTTGGGTTTCTCTGTTTCGTGAACGGTTAAATTATCATATCGACTGGGACCCATCGAGTCGAAAATCGCTGGTGCGCAATGATGCACCGTTGCGTGGCGAGCAGGCGCTGTACGAGTTTGGTGGCGCCGAACGTGAGAAGCATGGTTTCGCCATTCTCGCTTATACCCCCAACCTGAGTGCTGATGGCCATATCTTGATGGTGGGTGGTACCTCGTCGGTCGGCACCGAGGCTGCGGCAGATTTCCTGTTTAACCGTGAACGCATGCGTGAAGTACTGGTTAAAGCGATACGGCCGGACGGTAGTTTCCGGCCATTCGAAGTATTGCTACAGTGTGAACTACAGGCTTCCGGTAGCACCAATGTACGCGTGCTGGGCGTGCGTATTAAGTCAGTCTAACCCGTAACTTCCTGTACATCTCCCTCTTCATCCTCGACTTTTCACCGTGAAAACTGACGGCGAAAGCACTTTTTCTCATCCGGCACGTTGCTAAACTTTCTCGAACTCAACGTGCCGGAACAAGCCGGCCTTACTCATCACTTGGAGAAAGTAATGTGCAATCGAATTCGGTGGAACCGTAGGTATCGCTTGTTGCCGTTGGCGGCGGCTGTCATGGCCGCCATGCCGGCGGCGCGCGCGCAGGAGGGGCTGCCACCTGAAGCCGAAATACAGTCTATCGTGGTCAGCGGCTTCCACGCCGCCGAACGCGCCACCGTACAGTCTAAGAAAGCGACGCGCCAGATTATGGATGCGGTAAGCCAGGATGATATTGGCCAACTGCCCGACTTCAATATTGTCGAAGCGGCGCGCCGTATTCCCGGCCTGTCGGTCGTGGGTGGCGGCGATGCCACCAAGAATCGCGACATCTACCAGCGCGCCACCATTCGCGGTCTGGATAGTCGCTACAACCTGGTGACCGTCGATGGCGTGCCGATAGCCTCCGCCGACCAGACGTACCGCGGCGCGCGGTTGGAAATGCTGCCGGCCGGGTTGGTGTCGCAAATTCAGGCCATCAAGACGGTGACGGCGGAGTATGACCCGCACGCGCTCGGTGGACAGGTGAATTTAGTCAGCCGCAGCGCCTTCGCGATGAATCAAGATCGCTTCTTTGTCGCCAATGCGTTTGCTGGGCGTAACTCTACGGCCGGAAAGTTCCTGTCTGATGCGAAGACGTCTGGACGCGCTGATGCGACTGGCGCTGCCATCTTCGGTGACCGGCGCCAGTTCGGGGTGGTGGTTTCTGCCGAACTACAGCGCTTGCCATCGAGCGCATTCTCAGAATTACCAGGCGATACATCCGGCGCCGGTTGGACCTATTACACTGCGGCCGGTGCACGCACACCCTTCAAGAATTTGTCGGTGGACGGCAAGATCGCGCCGGTGCGCAGCCAGGATTTTGCCTTCGATAACTTGCGCGAGCGCGCCAGCCTGAACAGCAAGTTGGAATATCGCTTTGGCGAGCGCAGCCATCTGTCAGCGTTTGCAGGCTATTATGCCGACAAGGATACCGAAACCCGCTACGAAACGCTAACCAGTCCCGGGACGCCGCCTGCATCGGTTGGCGCGTCTGGAGGCCACTTTGCCAGCGGCGATGTGCAGCAGGGTTTTACGTATCAACCGGTCAAGCGCCGCACTAACTTGCTCACTCTCGACGGCTTGTTCGAGATGGGCGCCAGCAGCGAATTGGGTGTGACGGCGTCTTCCTCCAAGGCGACGTACCGCGAATACCGGCAAATGATCAAATATGACACCAATCCCAAGGCTGGCTCTGCCACCGCCCAGTACCTTCCGTCGCTGGCATATTCGTACGCGGTATCGGGAGGCATACCGCGTGTCACTTTCGACAATCCGATGGCGGCCACTGATCCAGCGTTGTACAAAGGGATGTACTGGCGTGACATCGACCGTGACCTGGACAACAAGGTAGATTTTCTGCGCGCCGATTACAAGCATAACTTCAAGCCCGGCGACCGTGGCTTCGGCTTCAACGCTGGCGTCAACCTAACCAAGACGACGCAATCCTGGGATGTACGTTTTAAAGAGTCGGTACCACGCGACGTCGCCGCGCAGCAAGCCATCGGTTCGCTCTCGCCGGTGCTCATTCCGTCTTCCTTCGCGACCTATGAGACACCGCAAGCACCATATCTGCTGCCGGACCGTCTGTTGGCTTCCCAGCTTACCAGTACGCTGGCATCCTCTTTTGTCGCGACCAACCAGTTGGCCAACAACTATGCTGATGACTACACCGACACAGAAAAAGTCAAAGCCGGATACATCCAGGGGATCTATCAGACCGACCGCTGGACTGCTCTTGCCGGCTTGCGGGAAGACCGCACGGATGTGCATGTCGAGGGGTACGATGCGCCAACCACTGCGGGCAGTGCGGCATATACCCGCTCATCGCGCAATGGCGACTATCGTTTTCTGCTGCCATCATTGCTTGTGACCTTTCAAGCCGACGGTGATCAACGCTTTAAGGGCGGTATCAGCAAGACCATCGGCCGACCTGACTTCGCCCAGTACGCGGCACGCAAGACCTTCTCGATCGGTACTGACGGCGGCCTGACTGTCAATCAGGGCAACCCGAACCTGGCCCCGCGAGAAGCCTGGAACTACGACCTGTCGTATGAATGGTATCTGCGTAGTGGCGGCCTGGTCTCGGCGGCGCTGTTCTACAAGGACATCAGCAATGAGATATTTACCGCCAGTGCGGTTGGCGCTGCAACCGATTATCTCGGCAAGACCTATTCGCAGGTAACGATTTCCCAGCCGTTAAACGCCGCCAAGGCCGGACTGAAAGGCGTCGAGCTTCAGTACGTTGCCGACCGCTTTACCTTCCTGCCACGCGCTTTGCGTGGCATCGGCTTCTCCGCCAATTTGACTTGGCTGAAAGGCTTCTTTAACCAGCCGATGAGCGCCGCCGCCATCGCCAACGGCAGTCCGGTATCGCGTCGTTCACCGGGCTTGATACATCAACCAGACTTTATCGCTAACGCCACGCTGTCTTATGCTGCAGGCCCGCTTGACGTCCGGCTGTCGTTTAACCGCATTGGTCGCGCGCTGGAATCGGTAGACCAGGATACAAGTGAGCGCGACCTGTACGCCATGGCGCGCAACCAGGTCGACCTGCAAGGTAGTTATCAGATAAGCCGCTCGCTACGAGCCGTGATCCAGGGGCAAAACCTGAACAAAGCGCCATTTATCGTGCGCCAGGGAGTTCACCGTGAACTGTTGAACAACTACTTCCCTGTCGGTCGTACCGTCTTTGTGGGACTGACGTACGAGGCCGATCTGTGAACACCATCATCCGCGTTATCGGGAGTCTGGCTTGTGCGGTAGTCATGGGAGCCATGGCGGCTGGCGAGCCGCAAGTTAAAGTAGTCCTGAAGTTCGTCAAACGCGGTGCCGTGCAGGCTTTGTCTCCGCTGGCGTTTGAGCAGCGCAGTTGCATTACCTGCCAACTGCTTGCCGATCCCGCATTCGATCGGGATAACCAGCGCGAGACTTTGGTGGCACTGTCGGTCCCAGCACGCCGCACGCTTGATCTACAGTTTCGCACCGCAGGCACCAGCGTCAAACGCGTGTTGCTGGAAAGTGGTGACCTCAAATTCGACGTGAAAGGCGACATGATCACTGTGCATATGCCGCCGGTGGCGCGCGACGCGGTGACTGCGGGGGAATTTGCCACACACATAGTCGAACCAGGCATGGTGTTGCGATTCGAGCATGCCGATCCGGCACGCCGCGCTGGCTTCTATGCCCAGGGGGATTTTCCTGCGTTGCAACGACGCGCTGCCGATAACCTGGAATTTGCTCAGCGGGAAGTGATACGACGCACCGGTCTGGGAGCGTATGTCGCGCATGAAAAATTGGGGGCGATACAGGTGATGGGATTCGACACCAATTTTCCGCACGGGCATACCGATGCGCCGCCGCATATACACATGCATTTACGCTGGCCGCTCAACGCAGGCACGCAGATTGGTCATTACTACATTGACGAGCAAGGTCTGTTGGCACGTAACGAGGTGGGGATTAAGGCTATCGGTGGTCGTGGACAAAACTTCGGGCGTGGTGAAATATTCACCACGCGCGATGTACAGGGGCGCCCGACCTACACCCATGAGATTACGAAACAGGGCTGGCTGAGACTGGGACGCGCCGATATGGATCCATGTCTGATCCGACCTGTGGGCAAAGGTTTCGACTCTGGCGCCATCGTTGAATGCCCGCAGCAGGAAATGGTGAGCGTCCATGTGCGGGACGATCTCGGAGCCGGTATTTTGCGTGTCACTGCGGGGAATGTGGAAGAGATATTCCGTTACGACATTGATACCGGCGAACTACTTTCAGATCCGTCACCTCCGCCGGCTACGGAGTCGAATTACTCTCCCCAATCATGATTTAGCTATGGCGCCGGGTGAGGTTGCGCTGGGGAGGGGAACTGCGCCGCACACCCGGCACTCTCGCTGGTGTTCCTGCAACGCTGACGCCGCTGGCAGCACTAATTTAATCTTATCCCCCTTCATCAGCCAGGACGTGGCCGATGGCGCGTACCGCGCAACAATCTCAGCTTCGAGGGACAGTTGATTGCTCCCGACGGCCAGTCACTGTGGCCGGGCGTGGAGGCACCGCAGCATCGTGACGGCCCGCTAGCCGCGCCGGAGCAGGGTGCAGTTTGCCGCTCTGCCCGATTCGATCGCGAGGGCGCAATGGGCGCATCCGATCGTGCGCTCGTGAGGCGTTCCGGCGACGCGGCGCTGCGGCGACAATGGTGAGTCCGAAATCCCGGTCGTCGATGCGTGGCATCTGCTGGTACTGGAGCGTTCCGCGGTGCAGGGCGCCGATTGACGCTTTGCCTTCGCCATTCGCCTGTACGTAGTCGACCTGGATCACGCCACCGGCATCCGCAGCGATTGGGGGGAAGGGGCCATTTATCAGCCGCCGACCAGACGGCTGTTGCTGGACTGGAGCACCATCGCGCTCGCCAAGATGGACAACCTGGCAGGTATGGGTTGGCGACTGCGGCTATCCAATAGTCACCGCAGCCCGGTATTGATTTCGGACGATAACCTCAGTCCTGATGAAGTGACGCAGCAACTGGCATGTGAGCTCTTGCCATGCGGTTCTTAGGCGACGGTTTGGGCAGGCTGGCCGGCTTGCGCCTGGCGCATCCAGTTGGCCATGTCCGGCGCCGGCATGGGGCGTGCGATGAAATATCCCTGTACCTCATTGCAGCCGAGTTCATCGAGGATGCGCCACTGGTCGGCAGTTTCCACGCCTTCTGCGACCACGCTCATGCCCAGTGCATGGGCCATCGATACGATGGCCTGGAAAAATACCCGACCCTCGGCCGAGAGTCCCAACTGGTAGGTGAACGCCTTATCGACTTTCAGCACATCCATTTTGAGCTTCTGCAGCTGTGACAGCGACGAGTAGCCGGTGCCAAAGTCATCCACATGCAACTTGACCCCGAGCTCGCGCAGGCCCGACAGCTGCGACAGGATGGATTCGTGTTCACCCAGCATGGCGGATTCGGTGATTTCGACTTCAATCAAGTTGGCTGGCAGTTGATGTTCTGTAAGCTGCGCAGCCAGATGGCGGTCGATGCCGCCCTGCAAAAACTGCTTGGGCGAGACATTGACCGAGATGGGTACCAAAGGCAGACCTTGTGCGCGCCACTGCGCCAGCTGGGCACATGCTTGCGTGATGACCAGTTCGCCGATCCGTGATATCAGTCCGCTCGACTCCGCCAGCGGGATGAAATCCAGCGGCGGAATAATGCCTTGTTCGGGGTGCATCCAGCGCACCAGCGCTTCCATACTGCACAACTGTCCGCTGTGGGTTGCGACGCGTGGCTGATAGTGCAGCTGCAACTGGTGGCGCTCGATGGCGTCGATCAGGTGTTGCTTGAGGCGGGTGCGCGATTTGATCTGCTCGTACAGCGCGGGATCGAAGAAGCGGTATTGGCCTTTGCCATCGGTTTTGCCGGCATACATGGCGATATCGCCATGCCGTATCAGCGTCTCTGCATCGGCGCCATCGCGCGGAAACACGCTGATGCCGATCGAGGCGCCGACCGACTGCTTTTCTCCGGCAATCATGAACGGCTGCGAGAACGCTTGCAGGATGCGCTCGGCCACGGCGGCGCTTTGGGCGTCGGAATCGGCGGGACTGATCACCACCACAAACTCGTCGCCGCCGAAGCGCACCACGCGATCGCTTGGACGCAGTAGCGATTTCAAGCGCGCGGCCGCCTGGCGCAGCAATTCGTCGCCTGCGGCATGACCCTGGGTGTCGTTGACGTGCTTGAATTCGTCGAGATCGATGAACAGCAAGGCCACGGCCAAGTCCGCAGCATGGGCCTGCGACAAGGTCTGTCTGAAAAATTCCTCCAGCCAGTGACGGTTCGGCAAGCCGGTCAGCGCATCTTCGTTGGCCATCCGTTGCAGTTCCGACTGATGACGGCGGCGTTCGCTGACATCGGTCAATGTGACCGCCAGGCCGTTGCCGACGCGTACCAGCCGCCGGTGGCACCAGTGGATGTTCAGCCTGTTATCGGCAGGCATCTCGCGCTCGTCCTCCAGAAAACCACTCGCCATTGCTGTCAGGTAGGTTTGCAGCAAGGACTCGGCAAACAGGTGATTCACCATCTTCGATACGCGCTGGCCGATCAAATCGGACCGGCTGACGCCAAAGAAGAAGGCGCCGCGTTCGTTGCAATCGACGATTTCAAAATCGTCGATTGTTCCTTCTTCATTGCGCAGTGCCATTGCCATATAGAAGCCGTCATTGGCGCTTTCAGTGGCGGTGCGGTAGGCGCGCCGGACTTCCTCTTCATCATGGCGGCGTTGCAGCGAGCGCAGCGTGAGTATGCGCGCCCAGGCGCCCAGGAACACCAGCAGCAGCGTCAGCAGCAAGGTATTTTGCATTCGGCTGAGGTTGGTGGCGTCGGCCGCGCTCATGATCTCGTGTTCTGCCAATCCGACGGCGGCGACCACGGGATAAGCGCGCGACTTGGCCCAGCCGAATATCCGCGCCTTGCCGTCGCTGAAGCTGCCGGCAGCGAGGAGGCCGTTGCCGTGATCCTCGGGCAGTGCAGGCTGGCCCAGCAGGAGTGAGGCCTCGTCTTGTGCATTGCCGCCGCCGTGCTGTTCTAGCCGCAGGGTGCCGCTTTCACTGAGCATGGCGACCATGCCATCCTGGCCCAACGTGCGGGCGCTGTACAACGAGGTGAAATAGTCTGACGCCACGGTCAGGATCACCACGCCGGCAAAGCTGTCGTCGGGACCGTCCAGGCGGCGGCTGAACTCAATCGCGTGTTGGATCGGATCGCGCTGCTGGAGCGGCACGTTGATGCTCAGTGAGGTCGAGTTATTGTTGCGATGAAAGCGGAAAAAATCCGTGCTGGCGATACCGCCCGGCGCAGGGCGCCGGCCGGTGGCGCTGATGATGCGGCCAGTGCTGTCGGCAATAGTGACGGCCAGGAATGCACGGTCAGTAAACATGCCATCCCGGTAGAGGTCGGCAATGTCGAGTTTGCCGCCAGATTGTTCCCAGCTCTGCTTGAGCTGCATGGTGATCTGGTCCATTTGCATGACCGAACGGGTGATGTACTGCTCGTATGCCTCGGCATAGGCGCTGGCGTCTTTGCGCGCCGCGAGGTGGGCGTTGCGGGTCTCGATGCTTGCCTTGAGCAAGCTGAAAACCCATAAGCCGATCGCCAGCAATATCGCTATCGCCGGCCATAACAGCGCGCGTCTGCTGTGGCGAACGGCGACCGCCATCACCTCATCATGCATTTGTTGGACGTCCATACAACGAGGCGAGCGAGCCGGAGACCAGCCTCGCATCCGAACGAAACCATATTATTGCGATCAAGACAGCCAGAATAATCATCAGCGCACTGTACACCGAAATTGTTGCAGGATTATTGCAAGCAATTTTTTATGGTTTATAGATAATGCTTTACCGCCTACGCGACTACCATTGCAGGTGGTCGCCAGGACGGTGAGGCGTGCGGGCTGACGCACAGCGGAGACAGGCGCCTTATCAGGTCGGCCACACCATTTCCAGCTCCATGCCGATGGAACGTGCCAAACCGTCGAGGTCAGGGAACAAGGTGGCGTTGGTGATGTTCATGCGGTACAGCGCTTTCATGGATTCCCCGCGCATGGCATGTGGCAACACAATCTTTTTAAGCAAGGACCTGCTTTCATCGTAATGCTGCAGGATTTCGTCGAGCGGTTTGTCTAACATGCCGGGGACGACCAGCGTGCCAGACTGCGCAACCAGGCGCCGGTCCATATCTGTGGGTTCGCCGACCCACACCACATTGTTGGTGTTGGGGAGGAACAGGCCGGCAAAGTTGCCCGAGGTGCGCGGGTCGATGTGGTCGCGCGTCATGTCGGGCTGCCCGACTGGCGTCGCGCTCCACAGGCGAGGCGTATCGAGCGCGTAGACTGCGGCATCGCGGCTGGACTGCTCCAGCGCAAAGAAAGCAGCAACAAACGGGGACTTTGTGAAGTCCAGCAGACGCGTCGGCGCACCATGGTGCTGCATCAGCGCCAAGCAGCGCAGATCATTGAGCAAGGCTTCGGGCTTGTCGAGGAAGTTATGCGCCTTGCGCCGGAAAATACGTATCGCGCGCTCCTCGCGCTGGCGCCAGCTAGCGCGGTCAGGCAAGTGCGCGTTCAGGTAACGCGATAAGGAAGTCAGCAGCGGCCAGCGCTGGTCTTGCTGACCACGAAACGCCCAACCGTCGAGTTGGGCTGAAAGAGTCATGAACTCGTTCCATGAATTAACGCAGATTTGTTCCATACACGATAGTCTAGCAGTGGCAGATGACCGGGGTGCTACGGTTGCAGGCAATGTGGTGCGGTGCCGGATATTTCCTACCGAAGCCACAGCGCGCACCGGCACCGGTAGCACCAACCGGCTGATCGACGGCGTGTGACAAGACAAATTTGTAGCGGCCCGCTGAATTGCAAAAGCTGATTGTCAGTAGCCAGTCACAATCCGCGCTTAAGCTATGTGTTATCGGTACGTTGTGTTCCCGGACAAGTCCTTTTCCATCTGTCCAGGCGTAGCGAGGTCATCAAGGATGTAGTCAATGAATAGTTCAAAAGGAAGTCAGGTTCAACAAATGATCGAGGAGGGGCTGAAGATTTTTCATGCGGAGGGCACGGCGCGTGCGTGGGTGTTCATGACATCCAATGCAGTGCCGCCCAGTATCGTTGCCGAGGTGCTCGCCGCTGCGGCAAAACTGCATGCGGCTTCGGCGCTTGGCCGGTCCGCTTCCAGTGTCCGGGACGGCGGGGAAGCGGGCTAACGCGCCGGGCGCAGTTGCGCTATTTCTGCCCGCGGAATGGCGCGCCGTTCAGGCTTTGCAACCGGCGCCAGTTCTTCTATCGATGCGCACGCGGCAACAAGCTTCAACGCCGCCAGTAGTTCGTCGAACTGAATTTCTGCTGCGAGGCGCAGTGCTTTTAGCGTGGTCGGCAGTTCGGTGACAAACTGGTCGTCAATGGTGAGCTCGCGCGCCCCATGCATGTGAAGCTCCCGGACCACGGACTCCTGGCTGCTGGTGCGTAGGATGAAGTGGCCGTCGATAGCAAGTTCCATCACAACCGCTCCGTCGAGGCGTGAAAACGATACGTTTGCTGAGTTCATAGCGACCTCTCGGTAAACCGTCAAAAAAAGGCAGGCAGGGGCGTGGCGATCTTCGGCCCACGGCTGCTCCGCGAAACCTTAACAGAAATCGCTCGACTGCGGACTCGCTGGCTGGATTTATTCAGCAGCCACTTTCGCGAATGCGGCCGTCATCGTTGAAAGAGTCCGGTTCAACAGGATGCAGGCTGCGTTCTTCAACAACGGCCTTGATCTCATACCCTAACGTCCCATGTCGCTTGTGCTCCAGCGCCAGGCGCACACCGTATTGCGCCCGGGGTAACTGGAACGTAGGCGATATGTCCCGTTGCAGGCGTTTCCGCCGCCGGCGTTGCTATCTTGCTTGCGATGGCTTTTTCCTGGCCTGAAGACAAGGCTTAGGTTTTCTTTATATGGTCGTTGCAAAAGCGACGGAATCTACTCCGGCGGTTACGCCCGCATGGCAACGCTATGCATGCCAGGCCGTGCTTGAGCAACCTCTTGAGCGACGTCAAACGCCCGTCACAATTCGGCGCTACGATGCAGTCCGGTTCGGGAGAACTGCAATTTGGCGCTAGGTAACGGGCGCTCTACCGGCGCAGACGGTCGGGAAATATACCTGCACCACATTCCCTAGCATGGCTGTTTGCCGAGCCCACTTTCCGTTCGCAGTCCCAGTCCAGGAGCACCCAATGAACTTTTCAACGTCGTCGCAGACCCAATTCAAATGCACTTACAGGTTTTGCGGGCGCGCGCTGCGCCGGGTAGCAATTGCGCCGGAATCAGCAGGCAGCAATTGGTTTTTTGTCTGTCCGGTGTGTGCGCACAAGTCAGCGCTTGTCAACCTGGGTGGCGATGGGTTACCCCATAGATTCTTGCAGCCTGATGTCGATGAGCATGGCCGACAAATCCTGGACCGCCATGCATTCAGTTGAGCGATGCGACTGGTGATGCTCAGCCGATTTCAACGTGGACAACATTATTTCATTAATGTAATTACGGTGAAATAATTGGTGAGTATTCTGAGCGCCTCCCTCGAAGGTTATAGGTCTGCCAGAAATCATGCTATCGCTTCCACTTAAAACGGGCCCAAGGGTCCTGTCTTCGTTCGCCATCGTGTTACTCGTGATGGTATGCATCACGGCGGTTGCATTGTGGCGCCTGCATGCCGCGAACGAGACCACCGAGTTTCTCGTCAATGACAAGCTCGCCAAACAGCAGCTTTCCGCAGACTGGCTGGGCGCTGCCAAGCTCAATGGCGTGCGGGCGCTCTCCATCGCGAAGAGCGACAGCCTGGAGGTGGGCGAATTCTTTCAAGCGCAACTTATCGAAGGCGACAAGCTGATTGCCACAACGGAAAGTCAGTTAGTGAGCCTGGCGCATACTCCGGAAGAGAATACGCTGCTAGGTTCAGCGACCGCGAAGGAAAAGGCGTATCTGGCAGTCCGTAAGGAAATTTTTGGCTTCAAGGAATTGGGAAAGACCCAGGAGGTCGAGCAAATGGCCGACACCACGTTCAAAGCCACGTTCGCCAGCTACACCACGGCGCTTGAGCAATTGCTGAGCTACCAAAGCAAGGAGGCGAAAGCACTTGCGGCGACCTCAGCTGGTCAGTATCGCAGCAGCCGCGCTACGCTGCTCAGCTTCGGCGCGCTGGCGCTAGCAGTGGGCGCCGCGTTGGCATGGTTTATTACACGCAGCATTGTGCTGCCGTTGCAGCACGCGGTGGATCTGGCGACACGCGTTTCCGAAGGCGACCTGCGTACGTTTGAGAAGCACCAACGGATGGATGAGATTGGCCAACTGCTCGACGCCTTACACAATATGACCACGCGCCTGGCCATCACGGTCAGGCAAGTGCGGGACGGCGCCCATACCATCGATGATGCATCGAAAGAACTGGCAGCGGGCAATCTGGACCTGTCGCGACGGACCGAACATCAAGCCGGTGCACTGGAAGAAACTGCCTCCTCAATGGAGGAGGTGACGTCGGCGGTGAAACACAACGCCGCCAGCGCGCGTACCGCCAACGAACTGGCCCGATCGGCGTCCGCCGTGGCGAGCAAGGGGGGGAGTGTGGTCGAGGAGGTGGTGCAGACCATGGATGAAATCAGTGCCTCCGCCAAAAAAATCGTCGATATCATTGCTGTCATCGACGGCATCGCGTTCCAGACCAATATCTTGGCGTTGAATGCGGCCGTGGAAGCTGCGCGCGCCGGTGAGCAGGGGCGCGGCTTCGCAGTGGTCGCAACCGAAGTCCGCAACCTCGCTCAGCGGTCGGCAACGGCGGCGAAGGAAATCAAAACGCTGATCAACGATTCCGCCAGCCGGATTGATGCCGGAACAACGTTGGCACACGCCGCCGGTGACACGATGTCGGAAATCGTGGCGAGCATCGCGCGGGTGACTTCAATCATGGCCGAAATAGGCTCAGCCAATTCGGAGCAAGAGGCCGGCATTCATGAAGTCAACAGCGCCATCAGCGATATCGATACGGTTACCCAGCAAAATGCCGCGCTGGTCGAAGAGGCGGCCGCCACGGCCGAGGCCATGCATAAGGAGGCCAGCACGCTTACGCAAGTGGTCAGCTTCTTCAAAATCGACGGTACGCAAGAACCAATTCTGCTTGCGGCGACGAGGCATCGCCAAGGCGGGTCAAGGCAACCGCAGCAAGCGCTGTCCGCCTAACAGACTGAATTCGGATGCTGATAGGCAGCCCAGTGGTGCAGGCTAAATTTCACTTCTCCTACCAGCGTGACTAGAGGAAGCAGCTGCGGTCTTTCCGACGGGGTTGGCGTGTTGGGTAGTCAGGAAATTCGCGTGTCGTCGGTTGTGCCGCATCCATGGTTCGGCCACAAATCGATGGAAAAGCTCGTCAAGTGCATCGTCGAGTTCCTGACGTTCGGGGTAGCATGCATTCGCCGCAGCGGTACCGGGACTGGAAGAAACGATGGCAGCAAAAGGTAGGGCGACATTACGTAGAACTCACGGCTTGGTGTGTCGTCACCGTCACGGGCTGGCAGCTGATGCCGCCATACTGGCCAGGCCCCGCCATCCCAAGCGACTGTCAAACGCCTGTTTGACGCCGGGTATGCTGCAGAAATTTCTAATGCGAGGCTGCGCAAATGTCGGCTAGCGCCATTCGCAAAGCGTTGCGGTCTGGTTGAATAATCGCATTCAGGTCGGGTGAAAACAGTTCGCACGTCAGCGTCTTCGCCAGCGTGCACACTAGCCCTTGGAATTGAATGCTGCTGTCGCGCAGGTCAAACCGTGCGACGACCGACGTCGTCGATGGGGTCTCTGAAATCAGGTCGATGCGGTTGCCATTTTCGGGGCCGAAGACCTGCCAGCGCTCCGCCAGCCGCCAGTGTCGCCCCAGATAGTGCTCCAGCAGCCGCCGCGCATGCTGCACGCTGTCTTCCGCCAAGATCGGTGGCTGCCAGCCATCATCCAAGATATCCGGTAGTTTTTCAATTCCTGCTGCGAGATACAAGTCAAACTGCCAAACTGCCATTCCGTCTGCCTTCACCGTACTGCTCCAATGCTACTTCCTGGTCGTCTTCCGGCTTGCGCCGGCAAGCTAGCCGAGGCGCCGACCAATCTCCCGGATGTCAAACGCCCGTCATAAACCAGCGCTAGGCTGTTCTCTCCGCTCCCTGAATGGCAGCGGGTCTCACGCGTCCCTCGTGCCGAGGATTACCTATGTACAGATGCATCTGCAAACGCTGAGGTCATCGTGTCAACCGCCTTTTCATCTTTCCGCTCAAGCTCGGCGAGCGTTGGGTTTTCGCCTGCCCGGCTTGCCAGCATAAAAACGACTTGCCGGTCTTTTCAGCACTCGGCCTGCGGGGGTTCGCGTCTGGAAAATGTCTGACTCCGCACATGCTTGCCGCCACCAGGAAATGGGCCGGTCGCATGGGCAAACCGCTTTCCCCTTCAGTGGCGCTATCGGCGAATTTTGCATCTGCCGCGAAGGCAGCAGTCGAACAACTGGCTAGGCAGTATGGTAGCTGGCGCCGCCACGGCGCATCAAGACGGCGTGGAGCATGCAGGCCCAGGTTGACCCCGCTGTGCACAAAATTACTGCCGGGTTAGTCGCAGCATCCCAAGTGTTCCTCGTGCCCCATGCGGCAATATTCGGTCACGATTACGTCATCATGGCGCGCGCAAAGACGAACGCATGTGGCTGGATGTCGCAGATATCGATGCTGGAAAATAGCAGGGGACCTTCACCGTCGGGGTCATCCCGGCGCCCGGTGATGTAACGGTCTTGCTTTACCACGAGGTTGGTAATCAAGCGGCCATCGCGCAGTTCCACGCTGACCAGCTGGTAGCCGGAATTCATCTCGATGCCCAGCTTGGGCGTGAGATAGTAAGGGATTTCTATTCTGGCCATTTCTCACTCCAGCGTGCCGCGCGAACGCTGCGGCAGTTATTCCATAAAAGCGCGTCTTAGCCACGGTGTCCTGCGGCGCAGCTTCGACTAAAAAAAACTGCCTCAAGCGAGGCAGAAAAATTCAATTGGGAGACATGCTTGCTAGTGTAGTCGCGGATGATGACGCAGGTATGACAGCGAAACAATTCATCAAGCGTCCTAATTCACGCAAGCGTGTCGGGCAGCTCCTTTAAGGGAAGGGTAAAACGAACTTCGTGCACGGCGTACATCGTCAATATCTCAGCGCCGTCCCTGCCTGTCTTGATCGATTCGATCTGGTTGTCAAGAACCCTGGTCAGCTGCAGCGCAAAGGGAATATTTCTGCTTACTGTTCGTTTACTGGCCGGATTGCCCCTGTCGAATTGACCTCTCCCCAGCTCCACGCGGACGGCGCGACCCTGTCGCAAAATTCCCCGAATCCCAATTCCTTTAATTCCTCATGGATCTGTTTGAGCGTGCGCCGCTGCTTGCGCGATCGCGCAGCCTCGGGTTTCCTGCTGGCCACTCCGATACGCCCGCGCGCGCATCCGTCAAATTCGCAGTTAGGTTCGAATGCCAGTTTATTGCAGATGGATTACCCCGTACGCCCGCGTGGTGGCCGGCATCGACTATACAAACAACATCATGAACTCCGGCTTGCAGGGCAGCCGGGTGCAGGTGGCGTCCAATCAATGGGGCACCTTGTGGTGGGGCCTGACCCTGAAGACGCCGCTGACCGACGGCTGGAACGGCGTCGCTCATCTGGAGATCGGTTTCGGCACCAATGACGGCCAGAGCAACAACAACAGCAGCCTGTTCAATCGCCGCTCCAACGTCGGTGTCTCGAATGAACAGTACGGCGAACTGACGGTGGGTAGGCAACTGATGCAACTATCCGTGAGCAAATCATCCGATCGGAATCATTCCAGTAACAGCATCTTCCTGGGTTTCATCGCAGCAAACTGCAGTTCATCTGATCGAGCTGCAGTTCATCGCAATTGGGTCGCGACGTGAATTGACGATGTGACATACTCGATTTGAATAGCCCGCCCCACATTACATGGAGAACGTCGGGGCAACATTTCAGGAATGACGTTCGAGGTCATCGACGCAATTTCACCCCACCATCATGAAACCGAGAACCATGAAGCGACTTTTAATAATTTTCTCAAGTGTCTGCGGACTGCTACTCGTCGGATGCCAATATAACCAAAGCCAGCGCACTAGCCCGGATGCGGTTGATTTGCAGACTGATGGCCTTTTCGAAAAGCTAGTCGCCGTGAGGCGAGATATCCACCAGCACCCTGAACTGGCGGGCGAGGAATCTCGAACTTCAGCGACAATCAGCGCGCACCTGCGAGAAATGGGTCTTGAAGTTCAGACTGGTCAGTTCGGCCACAGTGTTATCGGAATACTGCGAGGCGGGCATCCGGGAAAGACGGTTGCATGGCGAGCCGACCTTGATGCGCTTCCTGGCGAGTTCCGTGATCCCGCACTCTTTAGGTCGCAGAATCCCGGTGTTCATCATGCCTGCGGGCACGATATCCACATTGCAATCGCCCTAGGAATAGCCGAGGTTCTTGCGAAGCAGCGGCAGTTCTTGCATGGAACGGTTGTCTTCGTGTTTCAGTCGGAAGAGGAGACCTTCAAGGGCGCCAAGGGCCTGATCGATCGGGGCGTTTTCTCATCACTCATCCCGGATGAGATCTACGGCGTGCACGTGACGGCATTGCCTGTTGGGCAGATTGTGGTCAAGCCGAATGAAATGTTCGCATATCAGCGGCGAGTCAGCATCCGCCTGAAAAACGCATTGTCGAAGGCGGATATAGTGCAGTTGACGAAGAATGTGAACAGTGAGCTGTTTCGGAGCAGGGCTGGCGCAAAGCCTTGGGAGATTCAGAATATTGCCGATCCTGTGATCGGAGTGACGTCCCCGAATACTGCGTTTCAGGACTACCTGATCATGGATGCCACCTTTGATACTCGCACAGAAAACGACGAGCTAGTTCTGGAGTTCTATCTATATGAAACAAACGCATCGAAGCTGGAGGGAATCATTTCTAGCATCGAGCGCGTGATTGATGCCAGCGGCCACAAACGCAAACTGATCTCCGTGTCCTACGTGCAAAAGAATCTCACTGTGTTCAACGACGCCTCACTGACTCGCTTTGCCCTCCGCACACTGGAGCGAAGCAACCGAGTTGGCACGGTCAAGCCAGCTTTTGGACAGGCACCATTCTTCAATGATGACTTCGCCTACTTTCAGCAGAAAATTCCGGGTGTATACTTTTTCCTCGGCGGATCAAATGCCGAGAAAGGTCTCATTGCAATGAACCATGCTCCGGATTTTCAAGTAGATGAAGAAAGCATCCGAGTCGGAGTCAGGAGCTTCTCGTCCTTGATCATTGCGCGGCTAGGAATCGCTGACCACGCTGAGCGAGACTAGTGGCGCTGCGAGAAGCATAAGTGGCCGCTTTGCGGCGCTTACCACCATTTTGCGGGGGCTTCAATGATTAATGATGGATACGAACTGATTTGAACGGTTGGAAGACTTTGTATCCTCTGCGTGTTGATTTGCGAGAGATTATGACCCAACCTTAGGTATAGTTTTGTGGTGCCAGATGACCCATACGATTTGAGGCGTAAAGCATCCTGTCCATGTTTGCGGTGCAAAGGCGGGTCAATCATACCGGGTCGACTCTGCGCGCAAACGAACACTGAGCGGATGAAACGCCGAAATCCCCATCATGTGTATTTGTCGAGCCAGGCGTTAGAAATACTGTTGGCCTTGAAGATCTGCGCAGGCGGGTTAGATCTTATTTTCCCTTCCCGCTACGATCCCGATCAACCTATCTCGCACCTTACGCTCAATAGGATTGTGTATGCGGTGGAGGAGCAGGCATGGACGCATGATCGCCAGTTAGCGCCGTTCACCGACCAAGATCTGCGGCGTACCAAATCGACACTCTTGCACGACGCGGGCTTTAACAGTGACTGGATAGAAAAGTGCCTGGCGCATAAGCAGCGGGGCGTCAGATCTGTCTACAGCAAGGCGGAGTATGCGGTGCAGCGCTGTGACATGCTGCAGAAGTAGGCTGATATGATCGATGAGTGGGTAGGTGTGACGGCTTGACCTGACTATTTGGTACGCAAATCCGTCCGCGGCGCTTGAAGCTGACCTGCAGTTTGACGCCGGCGCTCGATCCATTGATCGACTTCCTGGAGGTCCCACGCGACATGGCGGGCACTGATCGCGAATCGCCGTGGGAGCTCTCGGCGTTTTCCATGTCGAGTATTGTCCTTTCCGAGAGGGGGGACCTTTTGTAATAGTTGTTTTCGGTTGATGAGTACCAAGCCGGGATGGTGGGCTGGGAACGGGCGGGCGGCTATTGGATCACGCGGGTTCGGGTCACCCTGTTGCATTATCGTATGCTTTACGATCAGGTCGTAGCATGGTTGTACGAGCTGGGCAAGTGCTCGTTCGCGCCGAATTCGGCACTGCGCACGATATACCGGTGCGGTCAGGTTCATTCTGGTCTGTTTTAAGTGACGTGTTCAGAGGCAGATCAGCACATCGGGACTGCTGCCGGTGGAACGGGCGGTCCTGCTCAAGCAAATTACACTGGGAAACGCTAAGTGCTTCTGTGTATATCACGGCGCGGCTCAAGCTGCACAGCGAAGCCCGCGCCGGCCCTGAATGGCGTCTGAGGCTCGCGTATCAATACACGATGCCGCTCTAGCGCCCGCGGGACGTCAGCGCGGGCGCAGCATGCGCAGGGTATTGACGACGGTGACCAGGTCGGAAATCGATTCGGCTCGCATCTTGCGCATCACGCTGGCCCGGTGCAACTTGATGGTGTGCTCCACCGTCCCCAGCGCGGCGGCGATCTGCTTGTTCAGACGGCCCTGTACCACCAGCTCCATCACTTCCGTTTCGCGTTTGGTCAGCAACGCCAGGCGCGATTCGATGTCGGCGACCACCGCGCGATCCTTCCGACGCTTGAAATTCAGCGTCAACGCCTGCTCGACAGCCGCCAACAGCACGTCTGCGTCTACCGGCTTGGTGAGGAAATCCGACGCGCCCAGCTTCATTGCGGCGACGCTGTTGGCAACATCACCGTTTCCGGTGAGGAAAATGACCGGCAGCAGCGAGCCTGCCTGCAGCAGATGCTGTTGCAGCTCGGAGCCCGGCATTTCCGGCATGGACAGGTCTAGCACCACGCAGCCAGACCGGTTCAGGTCGGCGCAGGCAAGAAACGCTCTTGGCGACGCAAATGCCTGTACCTCGTGGCGCGAGCCGTAAAACAGCCGTTCGATCGAGCGCAGGATGAACTCATCGTCATCGACCAGGAAAATACAATGGGGTTTAAACATAATGGTCAAGAGGCAAGGTAAATTCCACGGTCGCGCCGCACGCCTGGTTGGACTTGGCGGTGATCTCGCCGCCATGGGCCGCCACGATCTTTCTGCAGATGTTCAGCCCCAGTCCCATGCCGCCTTCCTTTGTAGTGAAGAACGCCGAGAAGATCTCATCCTGGCAATCGGTGGGGAAGCCGCAGCCGGTGTCGCTCACCGATAACAGCGCGTGACTGCCTCCCACGCTCCTGGCGGCCAAGGTAATGTTGCGCCGCTCCTCCGGCAAGTCCTTGACCGCATCGGTGGCGTTCATCACCAGGTTGACGATCACCTGCTGCAGCTGCACTGGGTCGCCGCGCACCTGCAGCCCGGCCTCGCATTCCTGCCGCAGGCGGATCTGGCGTCGCTTCAAGTCGTGCCTCAAAAGCTTGTGCACGGTCTGGAATTTCTCACACACAGCCACCCGTTCGACCGTGCGCTCGCCCGGCAGCAGCAGGCGCCGCACGTGAGTGATGATGCTGGTCGCCACTTTTGCCTGATGGGTAATGTCCAGCATGATCTCCAGGTGCCTGGCAGGATCGAAGCGCCGGTCTTTGATCATCCTTTCCGCCGCCTGGCTATTGTTCAGGATGGAGTTAAGCGGCTGGGCCAGTTCGTGCGTGAGCGTGCCTGTCATCTCTCCGGCCAACGTAATGCGGCCAAGGTGCAGCACTTTCAACTCATTCTCCCGCATGGCGGTGCGCCAGCTCTGCACTGAATGCGCGATCGAAAAACCCAGCGCAACCACGGTGAACATGCTGGTCTCGGCCAGATAGTAATTCCGTTCCAGCAGCATCTGGCAAACACACGCCTTGTATAGGCTGAGCAGCTTGAACGTCAGCGCTAAGCCCATCGGCAAAAAAGCGATAAAGAAAAACATCGCGTCCACATTGCGACGAATGCACAACTTGATTCCGATGACCACCAACAGCATGGTATTCATCAAAATCAGCGTCGAGCTGACCATGTAGGCCAGCGAATAGCCGATCAACAGCACCAGCGGTACCGACGCCAGCACCGCGCAGATGAGAACATCGTAAATTTTCAGAAGCACACCAGGCGCGCTGCCCGACAAGCGCAGGAAGCGCCGCGCAAAAAGATAAAAAACCGCTGCAGCGAGGGCGAAGAAAATCAGGACCAGCGCGTTGTTCACGGCTGTGTACGATCTCAGCATCAGCTCCGCGCTGACACCGTGGTACACCACGCTGGTGGCAGTGAATAGCAACAGGAACAGCGAGAACCACAAGTAGATCTTTTCCGTGGTGAGGCAATACAGGAAGAACGCACACACCCAAAACGCCAGCAGCGCGCCTAAATACATGCCCATCCATAGTTTGCGCTGCGACTGCTGGACAAAAAACTGATCGGCCATCATCAAGGTCAGCGCGGTGGATTCCAGCACGCCGTCGTGGGAGGCCAGCCGTATATACAGCGTAAGCCGCTCACCGGCCTGCAGTGTCAACGGCAGCGACAGCGTGTAATGGCGCTGATACCGGAAGTCGAAGGCGCGCCGGTCGCCGCTGAGGACAGTCTGCCTCACCCGGCCGCTGGCATCGACCACATGCCAGTCGACATAGTCCTGCAGCGCCGTGCGCATGTCCAGCACCACCTCTTTGGACTGCGCACCGGAATTGCTGAGTCCTAGTCGCAGCCACCAAGCGGACTTGGTGAAGCCGAAATGCGGCGAACGGCCGCTCACATAGCTCCAGCCGCCAGTGTTGCGTACTTCGGTCAGTCCCTGCGATCCGGAAGGGTCCGGCAACAACTCATAGCGCAGCACCAACCCGAGTTGCTCTTCCCGCGCCACGTCGTGGTCCACATTGCCCGCTCTCGCTTGATCGCACATCAATAACATCAGCAACGCGGCCAGTAAGGCAGCGCCGCAAAAACGCAGCATGAGCATTGGTAATTCCTGTCAACGAGGTGCGGCGATAGTACCGGCCGCATGAACATAGATCAATAGAACCATGGTGTAGTAGTTCGCACCGGAATGCCCGCGTAAGCTGCCCCCACGATTTCCAAATGGAAATACCAACGATATTTTTTACAATACTCAGTTCATGAGTGCACCAAAGAAAGGCGCCACGCATGATCATCGCGCGCAGAATTCACGAGCTATCCGGCATCCTTGAACTTGATATCAGCGCCCAACCGCCGTACCAGCACGCGTTGCGGGAACTGAAAACACCCAGTCTGTCGTTGCAATGCATCGCGCTGGTCGGCCTGATCGCCGCCGAAGCTACGGCGCCCGACCTTGTGCCGGGTACACCGCTGCGTTTCTATCCGGCCTGCCTGATCGGTATCCTCGCCGGCTTGCTGATCAGCTACGCCAGCCGGAACCTGCGCGCACTGAACGTCGGCGGCTGCCTGACCATCGCCTCAGTGTGCGTCGGATTCCGCTTGATACTCGCGGCGTACGATCGCAGCGACTACTGGGCGCTGCCGCTCAGCGGATTGATTGCGACATCGGTTGCCGTGATTGTCAGCGGCCCGTTGATGTATGGCTTCATGATGGTGCTGGCCTGGCTGTTGCTGGACCTTGATCTGTCCGGGCCGGATGGCTGGTGGTCGACGCTATACATGGCGTCGGCGGTCGTGATCGGTCTAATGCTGAGTATTTTCCTGTTCCGCCTGCGCGTCTTCAACCATTTGTGCACATTGCGATTGGTGCAGATGGCTTACAAGGACCATCTCACCGGCATCCCCAACCGGCGCTGGTTCATGGAGGCGGTCAACCTTGGGTTGAAAAACCAGCAGTTAAACGGCTACCTGCTGATGATCGATGTCGATGACTTTAAAAAGATCAACGATCAGGCAGGCCACGACGTCGGCGACGCCGTGCTGCAGAAAATTGCCGCCATCATTGCCGATACCGCGATCGGCCTGCCGCATTGCCGGCTCGGCGGCGAGGAGTTTGCCGTGGTGGTGCGCGGCGGTCTGGCGCAAGCGTCCCAGGTGGGCCAGTCCTTGCTGCGGGCGGTGAGCGGCGCCACGGTGGCCGAGCGACGCATGAGCATCAGCATTGGCGGCTGCCTGCTGCGCTCCGACTCCCTGTCCGACACCATGCGCAGGGCCGATGAGGCACTGTACCAGGCCAAGCAGGCCGGCAAGAACCGCGTGGTGTTCAGCGACGCGTGCGCCGTCGACATTCATTCCAACTTATTTTGAAGAAAGCACTCAGCGATGAAAATTCATACCGTCAAAGGCAAGCTGGCGTTGGCCTTTACCCTGCTAGCATGCATGGTGCTGCTGGTGGCCGCCATCGCGATAACATCGCTGCTGGATGCCAATGCGCGCTTCCACAGCTTCTTGGCCGAAAGCCACGCCCGCGCGGTACTGATGACCAAGCTGCGGGAAGCGGTCGATCGCCGCGCCATCAGCGCCCGCGACATGGTATTGCTCGACGACGCGGCAGAGATCCGCGATGCGGCCGAGCGGGTCGCTCAGTCGCATGACGCGGTGCAGTTCTTCCTGCGACAACTGGAGCAAAGCGCTCAGCAGTCGAGCGAAATCACTGAAACCGCCACGACCATGATCGCCCGCATCCAGGCGTTGGAGAGCCGCTACGGCCAGGTCGCCATGTCAATCGTCAAGCTTGCGCTGGCCGGTCAGCATGGCGAAGCCATCACCAAGCTGCGCCGCGAATGTCAGCCGTTGCTGGCGCAGCTGGGCCAGGCCACCGCAGACTATGCAGAACATGCCGAGACCCGCGCCGCCAGCCGCGAGCGGGCCGGAACGGTAGCGTTCGCCCACCAGCGCAATCTGCTGGTGGCGGTCTGCCTGGCGGCATTCGGTTCGGCGGCTCTGGCCGGCGTTTGGATAGCGCGCACGCTGCAGCGCTCGCTGGGCAGCGAACCGGCGCAGTTGGGCGCGGCGGCGCGCCAGGTCGCGGACGGCGACTTGCGCAATATCGCCATTGAGCACGCCTCCACCGGCAGCGTGCTCGATTCGCTGGCGGTAATGCAGCGGGCGCTGGCCACGGTAGTTGGCCAGGTACGGCAGGCCGCGCTGTCGGTCGCGTCGGGTGCAACGCAGATCGCCAGTGCCAACGCCCACCTTAGCGAACGTACCGAGGAGCAGGCCGGCAGCCTGGAGCAGACTGCCGCATCAATGGAGGAACTGACGGTTGCCATCAAGGGAACGGCTGTGGCCGCGCAAAAAGCCAATGTGCTGTCGATGTCGACATCGCAGGTGGCGCGCGACGGTGCAGCAGTGGTGGCCGGCGTGGTCGATACCATGGGCGCGATCGACACCAGTGCGCAACACATCGCGCAGATCCTGACGACGATCGACGCCATCGCTTTCCAGACCAATATTCTGGCGCTGAACGCGGCGGTCGAGGCGGCGCGAGCCGGTGAGCAGGGCAAGGGGTTTGCCGTCGTTGCCAGCGAGGTGCGCACACTGGCCCAGCGCAGCGCCGCAGCGGCCAGGGAGATCAAGACGCTGATCGACACGTCGCTGACGAATGTCGCGGCCGGTAGCAGATTGGTGGAACAGGCCGGCGCAAAGATGAAGGAGGTGGTCGCCAGCGTCGATCAGGTGGTTGATGTCATCGAACAGATCAGCCTTTCTGCCGCCGAGCAGTGCCACGGTGTCGAACAGGTCAATCAAGTAGTCATGCAATTGGACCAGATGACCCAGGCCAATGCCGCCATGGTGCAGCAAACGGCCGCGGCCGCAGCAGCGTTGGAGCATGAGGCCTGCCAAATGACCGGCCTAGTCGGCGCCTTCCGTCTGACGGACGAGCGCGTGCTGCGCCTGTCGGCCTAGTAGGCGGTATCGGTATAAGCACGGGAGTTAGAGCCCTTGCCCCTTTCCTGGTTCGGCTCTTTCGCCATGGCGACAGATCACCGCCGGCGGTAATCTGCTCGTGGCGCAGGTATGTCTGCGCCAGCGGCTTGCCGTTCAACGTAGCGCTGGCGACGTGGTGAATGCGCTGAGTTCCTGGCTAGCGAAGCTGATGGCAGGCGTCGGTTACAGCCTGGACTCGGCGTTGACCTTCGTGAAGGTGCTGAACTTTGGCGCGGTCATCGGCGTGGTCGGCGGCGACTGGCTGGCGAACCGCTTTCACATCAAGTATGTGCTGGTGGGAATGATCTGATGTTTAACAATTACTTGCACTAACAGGCAGTGAAATACACCCAAGCCGTGATTTCACGGGCTTGATTGTTATTTCCCCTAGCGCTGTCTGACAACGATGAGCACGTTTAAGCGATGTTTTTTCATGGCATTCTTAATGGTATGATCAGGTCTCCCGAGGTAGTTTTTTGCCCGCTCATCATCGCGTAGCCGACAACGGCGCTGCTGGGCGCCAGACACTCGATCAGGCGCGCCGCCCCCGAACTCGATACGCCGTCCAGCGCTACCCAGAGTACAGTCACCTTGAAAAGAGGCATAATCTCGAAGCGCCGCCGCCGACCGGCGTCACCATCAGCTGCTTCCCCACAAAATCCGCCGCGCTTTTGCCCGCTGGAACCGGGCCGTCGCTATCCTCGACGAAGTTTAATGTGAGGTTGGCGCGCGCGTCGCTTGCGCCAGCCGGCGCGCGGCTTCCTTGGCGCTCATGCTTTCTTGATTCCAGTACTGGCGAATCACCTCCCAGATTGCCAAGGTGGTAGGCGAGTTTATTCAAATGCGGGCGCAATTTAATGAGGCTGGCATAGCAGACTCCTATCTCCCCAACAAATGCGGCCTTCGTGGAGGCGCCATCGCCGGTTGTCTTTCAGCAGCAGACAAACCCGCTTCGTGCGATTCAAGGCCTGCGTGAAAGACTACTGTGGTAAGTGGAAAGGGCAACGGCGTACCTTCCGTGGTGGCGCCGAAAATAGCGCTGGAGCTATAATCTGAGACAACGTTCAATGCGCAGAACATCTCGACATCGCTTCCACCTAGCCTTTTTTTTGATGGTATTTTTGATGGTACTGCGCTGGCGGCCATGAATTATTGTGCATGAATTCAACAGCTTACCGGCCCCATTAATAATCGAGTGGGAGTGAGGGGTTCGCTATAAGTCCATGATTTTAAAGTGAAATAGTGGACTTATTTATGGGCGTCGCTTGAGTTATCAACGGCGTTCACGATTTAGATCAAGGCATTATTGACTTAGCGAGCGGTCTTTGGGCGGTTTTGCAGCGGCTGCAAAGCCGTCTAGGTCGGTTCGACTCTATCATCGCCTCCAAAGCTCCATGCGGGAGTGGCTCAGTTGGTAGAGCGTAACCTCGCCAAGGTAGAGTTCGAGAGGCCGAGACTCTTCCCCCGCTCCAAAATGTAGAAGGGCAGCCATGTGGCTGCCCTTTTTGCGGTTGAGGTCGGTAAGAACTGCCTGGGTCTGTTTTCGCCCCTAAGCCGACGTTCCATTGCTCATTTTACTGCCTCTGGCCAGTCCTGGCCGCTCACAGTCCATGGCGCACCCTATTGATGGGGTCTCCTGTGGCCCCGCTTGCCCTCGCTATTTGAGTGTGTCCAGATTACGGTCGAGGATCTCGGCCGTGGATACGAGCAGGCGCGTGACCTCGGCATAAAACACCAGATTGATTTTTTCAAAAGAATCGCCTGGCTTGTGATAATCGACATGGTCTTCCACACCAAAATACAGGAAGGGAATGCCCCGCTCGTGGAACTTGACGTGGTCCGACTGGGTCGTCCAGTCATAATCGGGCGCCGCGCCGGTTGGCTTGCTGTCGTGCCCCAGCCGGACCTTGACACTGCTGGTCGCCGCCGCCTTTGCCACTAATATCTTGAGGGCAGGCGTATAGCTGGTGCCAGCGGCGAAAATCTCATTGTTGTCGTTGCGGCTGACCATATCGAAGTTCAGGTTTACCGCCACTTGCTCGATCGGAATTGGCGCCGAATTGATGAAATAGTTCGCGCCATCGGCGCCCCCCTCTTCGGCGTCGAAAGCAGCGAAGATGATCGTATTGTGCGGAGGATACTTCTTGAAATGCGCGGCAACCGCCAGCATCGCCGCCACACCCGATGCGTTATCGTCGGCGCCCAGATAAACCTTACCGTCTCGGACACCCAGATGGTCGTAATGCGCCGACACCACCATGTAGCGCTCGGGACTGACGCTGCCGCGTATTTGACCGATCAGGTTGGCCGCATATGGATACGTCTTCTCTGCCTTTCCATTCCTGGCAGGGCGGGTGAAGGTGAACGGCGTCAGGTGGCTGGCGCCGAGGGGAGCCAGGCCGATCTCGTCGAAGCGGCGCTTGATGTATTCCTGCGCGAGGCGGCTGCCGTCGCTGCCGACTAATCTGCCAGCGAACGCCGGCGAAGACAAGGTGCGCAAATCGGAAATCAGGGCTGCGCTGTCGAGCTCCGGCTTGTCAGCAGGGGCCGCTGAGCTCTTGTAGTCAACAGGCGGTTGTGCTGCGCAAGCGGCCAGAAGCAATTGGACAAGGACTACCAGTACGGTGAAGCGAACTGCTTTCATAAACTCCTCGTTTGAGCTGCTAAAAATTTATCAATGAATGGTGTCGAGGTCATAGGACCCGTCAAGCGGTCTTAACCCCATCATGGGTACAGAAAGTTCACCACGAAAAGGAATAAGGGCTGCCGTGATCTTCACGCTCAGGGATGCCTTAACAAAAAAAAGCCACGGTGCAGGAGCGATGTAGATTGTTTTTTTCTTAAAGAAACTTATTTTCACTTCTCCCCCGAATTTTTTGGCGAATTTTGTGGGCGCACGCGACCGGACAGCCCGTATATGGACTCCTCCTCGTTTGCAAACATTCCGTCTTTGACTTTCAGGTACGACTGCTCACGTATATTCGGTCTCTAACTACATTGCCCGCTTTCGGGCAATGACCATAATGGGCTATTCGCGCGCTGGCTCCCTATCGCTTCTTCGGGCTCGAAGGCCGCAGACATTCTCGGGTTCTGCCAGCGCCGGTTCGACCTGTTGGCCATCATCGGCATGTTTCGCAATCGTGGTTGGATACTCTTTTTTACGTACTGATTACGCTACTATTTAGACCGCCACCAGCCCAGGCTGATAATCGGTCCCTTTGGTCATCATCGCCCAGGCAATACGCGCCATCTTGTTGGCCAGTGCAACCGCCGCGATGTTGTGATGCCTAGTCTGGGCGATGTGCGTTACCCAGCGACTCATCCGGTCATTCTTGCTGGCCGCCGTGCGCAACACGGACCGGGCACCGTGAATCAACAACGTGCGTAGCTGTGCATCTCCTCGCTTTGTGATCCCCAGCAATCGCTCCTTCCCGCCCGAGCTATTTTGCCTGGGCGTCAGCCCCAACGATGCCGCCATCTGCCTGCCACTGCTGAACTGCTTGGCGTCACCGACGTTGGCCACAAGCGCGGTCGCGATGATCGGGCCAACGCCGCGCAGTTGCTGCAACCTGGTGGCGACAGGATCCGTGGCCGCCGCGATTTCTATTTCCTGATCCAGTTCTTTAACTCGCAGTTCCAGGTTCAACAGATCGAGCCACAAGCCGCGAAGCATACGCCGGAAACGTTGCGTCAATCCATTTTCCAGGTCCTCTAGCCACAGCGGAATGGCGGCGCGCAGTTGGATCATTTCCCTGGGAGCCACCAAGCCATATTCGCTGCACAGCCCACGGATCTGGTTGCCCTTGGCGGAACGCTGACTCACCAGCTCCGCCCTGATCCGGTGGATCGCCTGCAGGTCCTGCTGCTCGACTGACTTGACGGCGACATAGCGCATACTCGGCCGGCTCATCGCCTCGCAGATCGCCTCCGCGTCGTTGGCGTCGTTCTTATTACTCTTCACGTACGGCTTCACGAACTGGGGCGCAATCAGTTTCACGGTGAAGCCGCGTTTCTGTAATTGCCGCGCCCAGTGGTGCGCACCGCCACAGGCTTCCATGCCAATCTCGCAGCCTGGCTCTATCTTCTCCAGCAGCGCCGATAACCACTCTGCACGGCCCAGCTTCTTACGCCAAACAACTTTTTCGCAACGATCCACCCCATGCACCTGAAAGACACTCTTGGCCAGATCGACGCCGACGCGGATAATCTTCATCGTGGACTCCTTCTCTTAACTGGTTGTGTGGTAACTCCCAGTTTAGGCGCCTAGACGCCGATAGGTGAGGAGGAGTCCATCCCATTGCTTCTGGCCGAAGACGGACCAAGATGGTGAGGATAGCATCTTGCTTGTGTGTAAAGTACGCGGTTTGTCACTGCAACAATCTCGGGCTCAACTCGATCTCAGGGAGTTGCTATTGTGTTAGGGCGCGAAGCATGGATCGGCTCGTGCTCGCGGGGTTATGGCAAGGTCACGGTGACGGAGAGTCCTCTACCGGCGATGCCGGGACTTAAGCGGATTTGCGCGCGATGACGGTCAGCAATACGGGCCACGATCGATAGCCCCAGTCCGCTGCCAGGCTGGGATGCGCCGCCCAGGCGGAAGAAGCGCTCGAACACACGGTCCTGCATTTCCTGGGGTACGCCGGGGCCTGAATCTGCCACGCATAGAAAGCTGCGACCGTCACGCTGTCCGCAGCTGATGATGATCGTGCCCGGCGACGGCGTGTAGCGCATCGCGTTCTCAACAAGATTGCGGAGCAGGATGCGCATGCTGTCGACATGCAATGCGCACGGCGCGGGCGCGATGCCCAGCTGCACATCAAGTTGTGGGCATTGCTCCCGCCAATGGCTGCTTTGTTCGCGCAGCAAATCGGCCAGGTCGCCCGCGTCCGGTGTGGTGGTTACCCCCGATTGCGGGTCCATCTTTTCCAGCGTCAGCAACTGGCCGACCAGATGGGTGGCGCGATCGACGCTGGCGCTCAGGCCGGCAATGAATTCGTCGCGCTCTTCCGCGCTGCGCGCCCGCTTCAGCACTTGCAGATTCGTCTTGATGGCCGCCAACGGTGTCCGCAGCTCGTGCGCCGCGTCTGCGGTAAAGCGCTGCTCGTGCTCCATGGTTTGCCTGACGCGGCCGAACAGGCGGTTAATCGCCTGCAGCAGTGGATGTACCTCGCTGGGCACGCCGCTCAGGCTGACCTCGGCCAGATCGTTGGGCGTGCGCGCCGTGACCTCGTCGGCCGATGCCTGCAGCGCGCGCACCACGCGGCTGATGCTCCACCAGATCGCCACCGTCGCCAGCACTGCCAGCAACGTGCCAAAGATGATGATCTTGTAGAAGAAGCGGCTGCTGATGTCTTCCCGGTGGCTGGTTGGCTCGGCCACCACCAGCGCCAGTTCGTGGCGCTCGTCCCACAGCGTGAACAGGCGCCAGCGCTTGCCGCCGATCCGCGTCCACGACAAGCCGTCTGGCGCCTCGGGCGAGAACACGTCGCCAGGCGCGCCGTCATTCTTGTACAGCACGCGCTGGTTGATGTCGCGCACCTGGAACAGCAGGTAGCGGTGTGGATTGGCGTGCCCCTTCATCGGCAGGCTGATCGGCTGTGCCAGCCCGTGCTCGCGGACTTCGTTTTCCACCAGCGACAGCAGCAGGTGCGCCGTCTCCACCAGCGACTGGTCGAACAGTTCGTCGCTTTCCTGCTGCGCGTCGACGTAGACGATGGCGGCGCTGCTGGCCCACAGCGTCAATGTCAGGCCGAGCAGCGACGCCAGCAAAGTGCGCTTCAGCGACCAGCGCTTGCCGAACACATTGCCGGTCATGGGGCCGCCGGCTTATCGATGCAGTAGCCGACCGCGTGCACGGTGCGGATCAGCTCCCGCCCCAGCTTGCGGCGCAAGTGATGGATGTGCACCTGCACGGCATTGCTTTCCACTTCGTCGCCCCAGCTATACAGATTCTTTTCCAGCTGTTCTCGGCTCAGCACGCGGCCGGCCTGTTCGACCAGCATTTGCAGGATGAGGAATTCCTTCATGGTCAGCGTGACCGTCTGGCCGGCCTGGGTCACGTGGCGGTCGGCGATGTCCAGCACCAGGTTGCCATGCACCAGCTGTTCGCGCAGGCGGCCGGCGGCGCGCCGGCTGGCGCTGCGGATGCGGGCCGCCAGTTCGTCGAGGTCAAACGGTTTGATGATGAAGTCGTCAGCGCCGGCATCGAGGCCGGCGATGCGTTGCCTGATATGGTCGCGCGCCGTCACCACCAGCACGGCGCCCTGGTAACCGGTGTCGCGCAGGCCGGCCAGCACCTGCATGCCATCCTGGTCGGGCAGGCCGAGATCCAGCAGCACGCAGCCGTAGTCGTGCAGCCGCGCCGCTGTCCGCGCATGTTCGGCCGACGTGACCCAATCGACCGCGTAGCCGTTCTGCTCCAGCCCGATCTGGGTGGCGCGGCCAAGTTGGGGATCGTCTTCGGTGAGCAAAATACGCATGGGGGCAAGCCTGAAAAAAGATGTCTGGATCGTACGAACAACTTGTTAAGAACCTCTTAAGAACTTCTTAGCAACATCGCCGGCATTTCGTCCCACTATGGAACCCGTCCCGACATGTTGAATGCATTTCTCTTATTGTCTGCCGCCGCTGCGGCGCCCGCCGCCGCAGTGGAGCAGGTGCTCATCACGCCGGAGCAGATCACGCGCGCCGGCATCGTTACCACGCCGGCGCTGGCTACACTGCCGGAGCATGGCGCGACCGGCGGCGACGCCATCGTGTTGTCCGGCACGGTGGTGCCGCCGACCACGGCGACAGTCGTCAGCGGCGCCGTCTGGGGCGGAATGGTACAGGAAGTCCATGTCGCGACCTTGCAGGCGGTGAAAGCCGGCGCGCCGCTGGTCACGCTGTTCAGTCAGCCATGGATGGAATTGCAGCGCGAGTATGTGGAACTGTCCGCGCAGGCGCGCCTGGCAGCTGACAAGCTGGCCCGCGATGAAAGCCTTTACGCCGACGGCATCATTGCCCGCGTGCGGCTGGAGGAAAGCCGCTCCGCCGCCCATCTGGCGCGGCTGGCGGCTGACCAGCGCGGTCAAGCGTTGCGGGCCGGCGGCATGCCCCAGGCAGCGATAGTCAGGCTGCCGGACGAGCGTCAACTGAGTCCCTTGCTGACGGTGCGCGCGCAAGCGGCCGGCACGGTGGTGGAATTGCCGCTGTCGGTGGGCCAGCAGGCTGAACCGGGCAGCAGCGTGGCCCGGATCGTGCGCGACGGTCCGCTATGGGTGGAGTTGCAAGCATCGCGCCAGCAACTGGCGTCGGTGTCGGTGGGCGACAAGCTGCTGGTGGCGGAAGGCTGCCAGCTGAAAGTCAGCGCCATTTCGCCGTTGGTGAACGGCGTCAATCAGACCGCGCTGGTGCGCGCCGAGCAGGTCGAGCGCAATGGCTGCCTGAAGCTCAATGCATTTGTGGAAGCCCGACTGGCGCGGCCGCGTGCGCAAGCCGGTGCGATGGCGGTGCCGGCCGCTTCGCTGGTGCGCCGTGGCGCCGCCAGCTACGTGTTCGTCCGCAACGCCAAGGGTTTCCAGGCGGTGCCGGTGCAGCCGGGCGCCGCCGCCGGCGACCAGGTCTGGGTGCGCGGCGCGCTGCGCGCCGGCGCGCCGGTGGCAATGCGTGGCCTGGTGGCCATCAAGGGCGCTTGGAGCGGCCTTGGCGAGCCGGCCGTTGAAGCGAAAGGACAGCCATAATGCTGGGCCGTCTGATTGCCCTGTCGCTGGCGCAGCGTCTGCTGGTGCTGGTGTTGACCGTGATGATGGTGCTGGCCGGCGCCAAGGCGGTTGGCGAACTGTCGATAGACGCCTTCCCCGACGTCTCCAGCACGCAGGTCAAGATCATCATGAAGGCGCCCGGCATGACCCCGGAAGAGGTGGAAACGCGCATCGTGGCGCCGATTGAGCAGGAGCTGCTGGGCATACCGCAGCAGTCGGTGCTGCGTTCGCAGTCCAAATATGCGATTGCCGACATCACACTGAACTTCCAGGAAGGCACGGATATGTACTGGGCCCGCCAGCAAGCCACCGAACGCCTGGCGGCGGTGCTGAAGGACTTGCCGTCTTCCGCCAGCGGCGGCCTGGCGCCAGTCACCACGCCGCTGGGCGATGTGTTCATGTTCACCATTGAAGGCCCGCTGTCGCTGATGGAAAAGCGCACGCTGCTGGAGTGGACCATCCGCCCGCAGCTGCGCAACATCGCCGGCGTGGCTGATGTGAACTCGCTGGGCGGCGAAGTGCGCAGCTTCGAAGTGATCCCCGACCTGGCCGCGCTGGCGGCGCGCAAGGTGTCGCTGGAACAGCTGGAAAAAGCGCTGCAAGCCAACAATCGCAGCGACGGCGCCGGCCGTCTGGTCAGCGGTGAAGAATCGTTCCTGATCCGCAGCGACGCCAGCGTGCGCACGCTGGCGGACGTGGCCGCCATCGCCATCACCAGCCGCGACGGCGTCGCGGTGACGGTGGGCCAGGTGGCGCGGCTCCGCACCGGCGCGCTGACGCGCTACGGCACCGTGACGCAGAGCGGCAAGGGCGAGGCGGTGCAAGGCCTGGTGCTGGCGATGCGCGGCGCCAACGCGCTGAATGTGGTGGACCAGGTGCGCGAGCGCCTGGACGAGATTGGCAAATCGCTGCCGGCGGGCACCACCATCAGCACCTTCTATGACCGCGGCAGTCTGGTTGAGCGCGCCGTCAACACGGTCAGCAAGGCCCTGCTGGAGGCGACCGTGCTGGTGGTGGTGCTGTTGTACGTGTTCCTGGGCAATGTGCGGGCGGCCGTGGTGGTGGCGTGCATTCTGCCACTGTCGGCGCTGGGCACCTTCCTGCTGATGCGCCAGTTTGGCCTGAGCGCCAATCTGATGTCGCTGGGTGGGCTGGCGATTGCCATCGGCATGCTGGTGGATGCCGCCGTGGTGGTGGTCGAGAATATCGAAGCCCATAGCAGCAAGGCGCAATCCGGCATGTCGTGGCTGCATGTGATTTACCGCGCGGTGCGTGACGTGGCGGTGCCGGTCACGGCCGGCATGGTGGTCATCATGGTGGTGTTCATTCCGCTGCTGACCTTGCAGGGGCTGGAAGGCAAGATGTTCGCGCCGGTGGCCATGACGATTATCTTTGCGCTGGGCGCCTCGCTGCTGCTGTCGTTGACGGTGATTCCGGTGCTGGCGTCCTTCCTGCTGAAGGCGCATCACGGTCCGGCGCCGCGCATGGTGGTGTGGATGGAGGCGGTCTACCAGAGGGTGCTGACCCGTGCGCTGGGCAATGAACGCATTGTGGTCGGCATGGCTGCGGCGGCGCTGGTGGTGGCGGTGGGCCTGTTCATGGTGGTTGGCAAGTCCTTCATGCCGGTGCTGGAAGAGGGCGACTTGATCATGCAGGCCGAGAAGCTGCCGTCGGTCAGCCTGCAGGAGTCGACTGCGCAGGATCTGGCGATACAGCGCCGCATTCTGGCCGAAGTGCCGGAGGTGACGCGCATTGTGGCCCGCCTGGGCACCGATGAACTGGGCCTTGATCCGATGGGGCCGAACGAAACCGATTCCTTCCTGGTGCTGAAACCGCGCGCTGAATGGCGCAACCCGGATAAAGAAGTGCTGATTGATGCCTTGCGCAAGGCCACCGCCGGCTTCCCTGGGATTAACTTCAGCTTCACGCAACCGATCGAAATGCGTACCTCCGAAATGCTGTCCGGCGTGCGCGGTGACCTGGCCATCAAGATCTTCGGCACGGATACGCAGAAGCTGGGTGAGCTGGCCGAACAGATTGTCGGCGTGGTGCAGACCATCCACGGCAGCGAGGACGTGCTGACGGTCAAGAACGAAGGCGTGCAGTATATGCAGGTCGATATTGACCGCGTGGCCGCCGGCCGCCTGGGGCTGAGTGCCGAGCAGGTGCAGAACGACCTGCGCACCATGATTGAAGGCCGTACCACCGGCATCGTCATCGATGGCGTGCAGCGCCTGCCGCTGCTGCTGCGCGGTGGCGACGAGATGCGCATGTCGCCGGAACTGTTCCGGCAATTGCGGCTGCCGCTGGCCGACGGCGCGGCGGTGCCGCTAAGCCAGATCGCCACGCTGCGCGCGGTGGACGGCCCGGTCAAGGTTGAACGCGAGAACAGCAGCCGCCTGGCGGTGGTGCGCGCCAATGTGCGCGGGCGTGACCTGGTCGGCTTTGTCGACGAGGCCAAGGCGGCGGTGGCGCAACAGGTCAAGCTGCCTGCCGGCTATCGCCTGTCGTGGGGCGGCCAGTTCGAGAACCAGCAGCGGGCTGCGGCGCGCCTGGCGGTGGTGGTGCCGGCCGCGCTGGCGGTGATCTTCCTGCTGCTGTTCAGCACACTGGGCAGCGTGCGGCAGGCGGTGCTGGTGTTCGTCAACATTCCATTTGCGTTGATCGGCGGCGTGGTGGCGCTGGCGGTGACCGGCGAATACCTGTCCGTGCCGGCCTCGGTGGGCTTTATCGCGCTGATGGGCATCGCCGTGCTGAACGGGCTGGTGATGATTACCTGTTTTAACCAGATGGTGGCGCGCGGCGTGCCGCTGGCCGAGGTGGTGGTGCAGGGCGCCTTGCGCCGCCTGCGCCCGGTGATGATGACCGCCAGTATCACCGGCCTGGGCCTGGTGCCGCTGCTGCTGGCGACCGGCCCCGGCTCGGAGATCCAGAAGCCGCTGGCCATCGTGGTGATCGGCGGTCTGCTGAGCGCCACCCTGTTGACCCTGATCTTGCTGCCGCTGCTGTTCCGCCGTTTCGGCGCGCCCGGCAGCGCAAAACTGGAAACCGCATGAAAACCTTACCCAACGATACCCTGTTGACGCTGGTGATTCCCGTCAGCCTTGAAGAAGACATTATGGACTTTTTGTTGTTGCATCCGAAGTGGGCCAGCGGCTTTTCGATTCTGGCCGCGCAAGGCATGGGGCAGGGCGCGCCGCTGCAATCGGCGATGGAACTGGTGCAGGGCCGCAGCGCCCGCAAGCTGGTGCTGATCCCCGGCGTGCAGGCCGATCTGCAACAGCTGGTGCAAGCGTTGGCTGATGACATGCCGGCGCCGGACGTGGCGTACTGGCTGAGCCCTCTGCTGGCCAGCGGGAGGCTGGCATGACAGGCGTGCTGTCGAAGCTGGCGCTGGCCGCCGCCATTGCCGCTGCCTGCATCGGCGCGCGCGGCGCCGGCTTGCCGCTGGCGGGCGATCTGCTGTACGCGCTTCCGCCGGAGCCGATGGTGCGCCGTGCGCTGGAAGCCTTGCCGCAGTTGCGCATCGGCGCCATGAATAACGAACTGGCGTCGGCCGAGCAGAGCAAGCTGAACGCCGGGCCGCACGAGTGGCTGGTGCGCGCCGGCGCGTCGCAGCGCCGCGTGGCGGGCGAACAGCGCTACCGCGAACAGGAGTTTGGACTGGAGCGTGGCGTGCGCTGGTTCGGCAAGGCCGATCAGGACCGCGCCATCGGCGAGAAAGGCATCACGCTGGCGGAGGCGCAGCGCGCCGATGTCTGGCATGAAAGCTGCCGTACCCTGATGCAGGACTGGTATGCAGCCCTGCGCGCGCAGGCCACGCTGCAACGCCTGACCGAACAGCATGCGCTGGTGCAGCAGCTGAAATCCGTGGCCGAACGGCGGGTCAAGGCCGGCGACAGCCCGGCGCTGGAAGTGATGCAGGCCGATACCGAACTGCGCCGCTCCGAGGCGCTGGTCGAGCAAGCGCGGCAGGATGTGGCGCAGGCCGTGACCTTGTTGTCGACGACCTACCAGCAGTTGCCGGTTCCTCAGCCGGATCGCCTGCCCGAGCCGCAGCGCGCGCAGGACGCCATGCCGGAACGGGTTGCCCGCATCACGCAAGACAATCACGAACTGGAGCTGGCGCAGACCGAAGCCCAGTTGTACGGGCTGAAAGCGCGCCGCGCCGCCAGCGAGCGCATGCCAGATCCCACCATCGCGGTGCGCGCCACGCGCGAGCGCGACGGCCAGGAACGCACGCTGGGACTGATGCTGTCGATCCCGCTGCCGGGACAGCTGCGTTCGTCCGAAGCGGCCGCCGCCACCGTGCGCGCGCGCATGGCCGACGAACGTGTCACGCAGGTGCGCAACAAGGTGCAGCTGGATGCGCAACGGGCCGTATCCGAAGAGCGGCACAGCTATCAGATCTGGACCAGCTTGCGCGCGGTGGCCGAGCAGAGTGCACGGCAGGCGCAGCTGATGGAACGGGCCTACCAGTCCGGCGAGTCCAGCCTGGCCGATGCCTTGCTGGGCCGCAGGCAGGCGCTCGATGCGGCGCTGGCCGCGCAAACTGCCCAGATTACCGCGCTGGCATCCAGCGCGCGTGTCCAGCTGGATGCGCACGCCCTATGGTCTGTCGATTAAGGAGAATGAGATGAACAAACTGCCATGCATGCTTGCCGTCGCCGCCGTACTGGTCACTGCCGGCTGCGCCACCCGTAAACCTGAACAAGGCCGCCATGGCTACGTCAGCAAAGTGTATGCGGTGGGCGAAAAGCCCGCGAAACTGCCGGCCTGCCTCGCGGCATTGACGCCGCAACAACTGGCGGAAGGCCGGTTTGTCGACCTCAAGTACGGCCCCATGCGCCTGCGCAAGTATGCGACGGCCTATGCGCCGCGCGCGATAGCGCTCACCGAGCATGATAAAGTCGCCTTTAGCCCGATTCAGTGCGATGGCAGCGACTTTCCGCGCATTCAGCGCGTGATGGAAGATTGAGCCTTGCAAGGCCGGCATTGCCGGCCACAATCGTCCCTGTAAACGTTGCGACCTATCTTTTTGGAAAGGATTAATTTCCTGTTGGAAATTAATGTACACTTATTTCATCGCTTAGTGCTTCCCAACTCCGCAGCACTGTTGCTCTCCGATTTGATGGCAGGTCTTGCCTAAATCACCGTTGCTAACCAACGCAACATCTCTCCGGCCCATGCCCGCCGCTGTCATATTCCAAGCGTACGTCAAAGTGCGAAAGATTTTTCCTCTATGGGAACAGCAAAATGAAAATCGAAAATTTGAAAATAGGTTCGCGGCTTATTGGGGCTTTCATCATCGTTCTGGTCATGCTCATCGGTGTCTCCATTGTGGGCTTGTCGCGGATGGCGTCCATCCAACGGGCAATGGAAGAGATCACAAAAGGAAACGATGTTGAGGCCAATCTCGCGTCGGACATGAAGCTCAGTCTTGACGATCGCATGATCGCGCTGCGCAATGTTGTGCTCCTGGAGGATGCGCAGCAGATGCAGCAGCAGGTTGAGCGCATCACCAAGCAAGGTGAGATTTACGACGCTGCGGAAGAAAAGCTGCGCGCCACTTTCGTGGTGTATGGCATCCAGGACGACGAGTCCAAGCTGTTAGCCGACATCAAGGAGAGTAGCCAGGCGGCTCAGCCATTGATTCAAAAAGTGCAGGGGCTTGGGCTGGCCAACAACAACGCCGAGGCGGTAAAGCTCTTGATGGGCGACTTGCGCACCATACAGAATAAATGGAGCGCAAGCCTGGCGTCCCTGGTGGCATCCGAGCGTAAGCAAAACGAAGAGCTGATTGTGGCAGCAGATGCCTCGTATATTTTTGCGCGCAACATGGTTGTCGGTTTGGCTGTGGTTGCTGTCGCACTCGGGATTGCCCTGGCGCTGCTGATTACACGTAGCATCACGGTGCCGATCAATCGTGCGGTGGAGATTGCTCAGACGGTGGCCGCAGGCGACTTGACCAGCGACATCGAGGTGCGCGGGACCGATGAAACCAGCCTGCTGTTAAGCGCGCTGAAGGCGATGAATGACAGTTTGCAACTGATCGTCAGCCAGGTGCGAAACGGCACCGAAACCATGACCACGGCCTCGCAAGAGATTGCCGTAGGTAACCTGGACCTGTCCTCGCGCACCGAAGAACAGGCCAGCTCGCTTGAGGAAACTGCATCATCGATGGAAGAATTAACCAGCACCGTCAAGCAGAACGCAGACAATGCGCGTCAAGCCAGCAGCTTGGCCCATACTGCCTCGGACGTCGCTAGCAAGGGTGGCGCCGTCATCGCTGACGTGGTCAGCACGATGGGTGACATTAATGACGCCTCCAGGAAAATCGTTGAAATCATCAGTGTGATCGACGGGATTGCGTTTCAGACAAATATCCTGGCTTTGAATGCTGCCGTAGAGGCTGCGCGCGCGGGCGAACAAGGTCGTGGCTTTGCGGTGGTTGCGACAGAAGTGCGCAACCTCGCGCACCGCAGTTCGGCGGCGGCGAAGGAAATTAAAACCCTGATCAGCGATTCGGTATCAAAAGTAGAGGCGGGCTCGCTGTTGGTCAACCAGGCCGGGGTGACGATGAGCGATGTGGTGGACAGCGTCCGGCGAGTGAGTGACATCATCACGGAAATCACCGCGGCCAGCCAGGAGCAAAGCTTGGGTATCGAACAAGTCAATGAGGCCATCATTCAGATGGATGGCGTGACGCAACAGAATGCCGCTCTCGTTGAAGAGTCTGCAGCTGCCGCCGAATCATTGCAGGATCAGGCCGTTGCACTTTCCAACGTGGTCGCGAAATTCGTGTTGCATCCTGCCGATGTGAAGCGCAGTGCCGCGCGCCCCATGGTAAAGGCCGCGTTTCAACCTAAAATTGTGGCCGTCAAAAAAGCCGGTCAAAGCCAGGGTGAACCGCAACGTTCGCTGGTCACGACAAAAGCTTCCGGTCTGAAGTCTGGCAAGATAGGCGCCGAGGCGGACTGGGTCGAGTTCTGAGCATTAAACTGCACTCGCTTAAAGAACGGATCTGATGTGACGATCATTTGACATGGATCTAGTCCCGCGCAAATGTGCGGGAGGGACTCAAGCGTATGCTGGTTCCTCAACTAAGGAGGACGCCATGAAATCCAAGACGTTGCCCACATCCGCCGCAGTGGTTGTTGATGGTACAGACGCGACGCCATCATTGCGCAAGACCGGAGCACAGGTGTTGGCCGGCAGCGGAAATGCCGGCGTCGAAGGCAGTCCGGCACCCGATGAAAAGCTCAAGAAGCCTAAACCAGCCAGGGGCAAGCCGTCGAAACCGGTGAAATGGACGGTCGCCTTGCCGGCATCGGAACACGAGGCGTTACAAGTCTTGCGCGATGAATTGGGTGAGGGGGGCAAGATCAAGAAAAGCCTGTTGCTGCGCATCGCTTGCCAGATACTGCTCGATCAGGAGCGGGAAGTGGTGGCCGGCGCGCTGGCGAAACTGAGCGCACAATGAAGCACTCGGCTGATGCATCTGCTGAGGTTGTGGCAATGTTGTCTGACATGCCCGGAAATGGTACGCTTGACGTCGAATGAACGCGAATTTGCTTCGCCAGTCTGAAACGAGGAATGCTATGAAAACTGCTCATGTGACATTTTCGCGCGATACCGGCGCGGTTGAAATGACGTTGCAAATCAACGGCCGGCAGGTTGCGAGGAGCAGCAGCCAGGAATCTATCGCCCTCGAATTGCAGATCCATGAGGTGGGTGTGCTGGATATCGAAGGCAAGTTCTCGACCGAATTGCCGACCTCCGCGGAGAGCCTGGTGCTCGCGTCGAAAATAGGCTTCAGCGAGTTGATGCCCGCGCTGAAGCTGGTTGCGGCGTGCTCAACCACAGGCTTGGCCAGCACTTCGCTGCGGTCGAAGCAGTCGCGTAAGCAGGCGCGCACTGGGGCGGATGCCGGAGAGAGTCGCCCCCTCAATCATTGACCCCGGATCGATGGCCGCCGCAGTCGAGCCGACATGCAATTGATGTCTTGACTGGACGGTGCAGTCAATGGGCGCCAACGGATTCCAGGCCACGAAACATGAGCATCAGGTCGGTCTTGGTTAGATAGCCGCGCAAGCTGCCGCTGTGGTCCAGCACTGGCAATCGCTCACCGGGATGGCCGCCAACGGCATCCATTACCTGCCAGATTGGCGCAGTGTCCAGCACACGCGGATAGTCTCGCCGTATCATCGCCACTGGCCATGGCGCCGCTGTGTCGGCGTTGGTCTGACGATACGGACCGAAATCATGCAACGACACGGCGCCGAGGAAGGTGCCGTCGCGCTCGATCACATACACGTGCTGCCAGCGGAAACGCACGAATACGGCTTCCAGTTCGCCCAAGCTCTGGCCGATCGCGATGCGCGGCGGATCGGTACGCAGCAGGTCGGATGCCATCGCCAGCGCCGGCATGTACTGGCCTCTGCCATGGGTGCCAGCGTAGATCGATTGCGGCCGTAGCGCATGCGAGATCGCATATGCCAGCACACAGGACGCCATCAGCGGCACGATCAGGTCGTCGCTGTCGGTCATCTCGAAAATCATCAGAATGGACATCAGCGGCGCATGCGTGCACGCCGCCAGAAAAGCGCCCATGCCGACGACGACAGCGGCCGGCACTGGCACCAGGCCCGGCCACAGACAGTGAAACAGGCTGCCGAACAGCGCGCCGGTGACGGCGCCGGCAAACAGTGTCGGGGTGAAGATGCCGCCGACTGCGCCGGAACCGACGCTGGCCGCCACCGCGAGCAGTTTTAGCAGGAGCAAGGCCAGTAGTGGCTGCCACAGCCAACCGCCCTGCAACACCGAGTTCACCACGCTGTAGCCGTTACCCCAGACTGCCGGATTGGCAATGGAGATGACGCCCACCAGCAAGCCGCCCACCGCCAGTTGCTGCCAGGGCGCGCTGCCACGCCAGCGCTGGAACAGGGTGCGGCTGCCGTCCAACAGGATCAGGTAGGCAGGCGCCAGCAGACCGGCGACAATGCCGAGCAGGCCCAGCACCATGGCTGGACCGTCACCGGACAGCCGCATGGCAGGCATGTGGTAGACCGGCCGGAAACCGAACAGTTGCGCCACCACCAGCTTGGCGGCGACAGCCGCCACGATCAGCGGCCCCAGGCTTTCAACCGCCAGGGAGCGCAGTACGATTTCGGCCACGAACAGGGCGCCGGCGATGGGCGCGTTGTAGGCCGCGGCGATGCCGGCCGCGGCGCCGCAGGCAACATACAGACGACGGCGGGGCACCGGTAGCGCGCGCCATCGGCCGAACAGCGCACCGGTCAAGGCCGCCAGTTGCACCATCGGGCCTTCGCGGCCGATGGCGCCACCGCTGGCCACGGTGACCGTCGAGGACAGCGCCCGCAGCAGCGAGGCGCGTACGCCGAGGTCACCATTACCCAGTACCACCGCCTCCATATAGTCGTCGCCGCGCGCCTGGTAGCGGCGCGCCCAGGCCAGCAGCAGGCCGGCGGCGATTCCGCCCAGCGCCGGCGCCAGCAGGCGTTGCCACCATGGCAGGCTGCCGGCGATGCCGACCAGGCTGCCGCTGCGGCCGTAGACCAGTTGTTCGAGCAATAGCACGCCTTCGCGGAAGCCGATGGTGCACAGTGCGCCCAGCGCGCCGATGCCTGCGGCGGCCAGCAGCGGAGGCTGCCAGGCCAGGCGGGGCAGGTGCTTGGTTATGCGGGCACGCAGGGCGATGGACAGGGCGCGTCTCACGGAAACACCACTTTGGCGACCAGGCCGCCGCTGCTGGCATTGCGGAGCTCCAGCCGGGCGTTCAGGTGGCGCGCGGCGGCGGCGACGATGGAGAGGCCAAGCCCGCTGCCGCTGTCACCGCTGCCCGGCACCCGGTAGAAGCGGTCGGTCACGCGTGGCAACTCCGCTTCAGGGATGCCGGGGCCGGAATCGGCGATCGTCAGCACGCCGTGACCGTGGTGGCTGTCGACGGCAATGTGCACGGCGCCGCCGGCCGGCGTGTAACGGACAGCGTTGTCGAGCAGATTGCGGAGCAGGATCATCAGGCTGTCGGCATGGCCGTGCACGGTCACCGGCAAGGCATCGAGGAAGCCTAGTTCGATCTGGCGCGCGGCCGCGAATGGCGCCATTTCGGCGATGGCGGCAGCGGCAAATTCGTTCAGCGCGATCGCAGCGGGACTGGCGCTCTCGTCGAGCGCGTCTTGCTGCGCCAGGCCGAGCAGCTGTTGCGCCATGCGGCTGCTGCGGCCGATGGCGGCCGTCAACGCCGCCAGCGAGGCCAGGCGTTCGGGTTCGGCCTGTTGTCCGCCCAGCATCTGGATCTGCATGCGCAGCACCGTCAGCGGCGAGCGCAGTTCATGCGCGGCGTCGGCCACGAACTGGCGCTGCAGGCCAACGTTGTCGGCCACGCGCGCCAGCAGATCGTTCAGGGCCTGCAGCAGCGGCAGCACTTCGGCCGGCGCGGCATCGAGCGCGATCGGATCGAGCGCGGTGGCGTCGCGGCTGGCGATCTGGGCACGCACCGCGTCCAGCGGCCGCAGCGCGAACCGCACCGCCCAGCCCATCGCGGCCAGCAGCACCAGCGACAACAGCAGCATAGGCCACAGCGTGTGCAGGGCCAGGTTGACGGCCTCCTGGCGGCGCATCGACAGCTTTTGCGCCACCTGCACCACGCCGCCGTGGTACTGCGCGGCGTACACCCGCCATTCGCCATTGGCCAGGGTAATGTTGGAGTAACCGAACGGCGCGCGCAATGGCAGCATGCGGTGCTGGCGTTCTTCGTAGACGGTGACCTGACCGGCGTGCCACATCTGGATCACCAGGTCGTACTCGGTGTGGAAATCCTGATCGGCGCCAAACACCGTGCCGTCCTTGGACAGCCGCAGTGTGTGGGCGATCTGCCGCATTTGCTCGTCGAACAGGCGGTTGGTCTGGTCCAGCGCGGCGGTGAACGAGACGCCAAACTGCAGCGCGCTGACCACCACGATCAGCGTACCGAGCAGCGACAGCAGGCGACGCCGGATACCGGTCATCGGCTCTTGGCGACCATATAGCCCAGGCCGCGCACGTTAACGATCACTTCCTGTCCCAGCTTGCGGCGCAGGCTGTGGATGTGCACCTCCACCACATTGCTGTCGATGTCGGCGGCATGGCCGTATAACAGCTGTTCAAGCTTGCCACGCGAGAAGATCATGCCGGGCCGCATCACCAATAAGTCCAGCAAGGTCCATTCCTTGCTGGTCAACACCAGTGGCTGGCCGGCGCGCGTGGCCTGGTGCGCGTCGGTATCGATCACCACGTCACCGTGCAGATACGCCAGCTGCTGGCGGCCGCGCGCGCGCCGCACCAGCGCCTGCACGCGTGCCAACAGCTCATCCAGATCGAAGGGCTTGACCAGGTAGTCGTCGGCCCCTGCGTTCAGGCCGCGCACGCGATCGGCGACGGTGTCGCGCGCGGTCAGGATCAGCACCGGCGTGTCGTGGCCGGCGCGGCGCAGCGTGGTCAGCACGTCGATGCCGTCCTGGCAGGGCAGGGACAGGTCGAGCAGCAGCGCATCGATCCGTTCTTCGGCCAGCGTCGCGACCACACCGGCACCGTTGCGATGCCAGGTGACCTGGATGCCGACGTGGCCCAGGGCCTGGCGTACGCTGTCGGCAATCAGCGCATCATCTTCGATCAACAGGACATGCATGAATATGGATTTATATGAGTAAAAGCAGGCCAAATGCAGCTGCCGGAGTATGCCAAAATGTACTTAACTCATCCTTAATTTTTGACCACTTAACCCTTGGCGGCAACTATATTTTGAATGTCACGCCGATGTCATAAAGCCTGCCTAGACTGCCCGCTTTTGACCACTGAAGGACACACACCATGCAATTCAAATCCCTGCTGAAACCAGTCGCCGCTGTACTGAGCGCCACCCTGATGCTGCCAGTCCTGGCGGCCGACATGACCGGCGCCGGCTCGTCGTTCGTGTATCCGATCGCCACCAAATGGGCGGAGGCGTACAAGGCCGCCAGCGGCACCGGTCTGAACTATCAGTCGATCGGCTCGGGCGCCGGCATCAAGCAGATCAAGGCCAAGACCGTGGACTTTGGCGCTTCCGACATGCCGCTGTCGGCCGAAGAACTGGACAAAGAAGGCCTGGTACAGTTTCCGGTGGTAATGGGCGGCGTGGTGGCGGTGGTGAACCTGGACGGTATCGCGGCTGGCCAGCTGAAACTGAACGGCCCCGTGCTGGCCGGCATCTACCTGGGCAAGATCGCCAAGTGGAACGCGCCGGAAATCGTTGCGCTGAATCCGGGCGTCAAGCTGCCTGCCGACGACATCACCGTGGTGCACCGCGCCGACGGCTCCGGCACTTCCTTCCTGTTTACCGACTACCTGTCGAAAGTCGACGCCAGCTTCAAGAGCAGTGTCGGCGCCGGCACCGCCGTCAAATGGCCGGTGGGCGTGGGTGGCAAGGGCAATGAAGGCGTGGCCGCCAACGTGCAGCGCCTGAAGAGTTCGATTGGTTACGTCGAGTTCGCTTACGCCAAGAAGAACAAGATGGCCTACACCCAGATGAAGAACAAGGAAGGCCAGTTCGTGCAACCTGACGACAGTACTTTCAAGGCTGCGGCGGCCGGCGCCGACTGGGCTCATACGCCTGGCTTCGCCGTGGTGTCGACCGATCAGCCGGGCAAGGCAAGCTGGCCCATCACCGGCGCCACCTTCGTCCTGATGCACAAGAACCAGGATGATGCCGCCAAGGGCAAGGAAGTGCTGAAGTTCATGGACTGGGCGTTCAAGAACGGCGCCGGCATGGCTACCGAATTGGATTACATCCCGATGCCGGCGCCGGTCGTGACCCTGATCGAAAACGCCTGGAAGGCACAGATCAAGGATGCCTCTGCTAAAGCTATTTGGTGATTCTCATGGCAAGGCGGCTTGGTGTGCGTTGATGGTGCGGCGAAGCGTTACAGCGACTCCAGCTGCTTGAGGGCGTTAGGGTCGCCTGGATGCAGTTCCAATACGCGCTGATAGGCGCGCTTTGCCGCCTCGCGCTGGCCGTTGACCGCCAGCGCTTCCGCCAGGCTGTCCTGGGCGTTGAAGCTGGCAGGGAAGCGCTCGGCGGTCAGCTTGAGCACGGCCAGCGCGTCTGCCGGGCGACCGGCCGCCAGCAGGCGGTAGCCCCAGTCGTTCAGTTCGTCCTCCTGCCATGGCTGGCCCGGGTAACTGCGCTCGACGTCGGCGGCAGCCTGGGCCGCCTGTTCATAGCCGCGCGATTCCAAGGCAATACGCAGGCCGGGCACACCGCCCAGCGGCAGGTCGGGAATGTAGAGAGCGGCTAGTTTGTCGATCATGTCCTCCGGGTAGCTGCCGGTCAGGTTGGTGAGGATAACCACGCCGACCTTGTCTTCTGGGTAAAGGTAGAAGGCGGCACGGCCGCCACCGGTCATGCCGACCGCGCGATGGTCGCCGCGCTGCAGGATCTGCCAGCCCATGCCCCATTGACCGAGGCGCCCGCTGTTAAAGGCGACTGGCGTCCACATCAGGTTCAGCGTGGTGTCTTTCAGCATCTGGTTTTGTTGCAATGCGATCAGCCAGCGCGCCATATCGGTGGCGTCGCTGTTCATGCCGGAAGCGGCGTGGCGGAAGGGCGGGAAGCGCTCGGAGACGGCCGTGAGGGTGCGATTCCCGTCGGCCTGGAGTGACTCGGCGGCAGTGGGAGCAGGGTAGCCGTGCACCTTGGGGCCTGTCCACTGCCAGCGATAGGTGGGCGCCTTGCGCGGGATGACGCTGTAGGTATCGCCATAAGCGGTGCTGGTCATGCCGGCCGCGCGCAACTGTTCATTCGCCAACGGGGCGTCCGGCGCGCGTCCCTCCAGCTGGTTGACGATGCGCTGCACCAGCATATAGTTGGTTTGGCAGTAGTGAAAGCGCGCACCCGGTGCGAACAAGGGAGCCTGCGTCCGCAGCCAGTCCCAGGCAGCTGCCTGATCGGTTTCCACGGTGGGCGCGCGCAACACATCGGGCAGGCCGGAGGTGTGGCTCAGGAGTTGGCGGATGGTGACGCCGTGCCAGCTGGCCGGCAAGTCTTGCAGGTAGCGTTCGACCGGCGCCGTCAAGTCGAGCCGGCCCAGTTCCACCTCACGCATCGCCGCCACGCCGGTAAATGCCTTGGTGACAGAATTGATGGCGAACACCGTGTCGTCTGCCACCGGCACGCCGAATTCGACGTTGGCCGTGCCGTAGCTGCGCACCAGCGCGATGCGGCCATCTTTCACCACCGCCACCGCCATGCCGGGAATATGCAGCCGCGCCATTTGCGTGGCCACGTACTGGTCGACCTGAGCCGCCACCGGATCGGCAGCGGCGGCAATGCCGGCATTGGCCAGCAGCAGAAGCAGTGCCTTGGTCGCGAAGATGCCACCGTCCAGCAGGACGCGCGCCAGCGACTGCGTGATAGTCGCGATGTAGCGACCGCTCCATGCGATCAGTATTGTTCCCGACGACACGCCCACCTCCGCTGTTGTCCACACGATCCGGCAACTATACCGCGAACTTCAATGTGTGCGAATCTTCCTGCTGCGGAACTTCTCGACGCTGCCTTGAAGCGGCTGGTTACGCCCCGAGCAGCCATTCGGAAACAGAGATACCCGCCCGAGATCCGGTCGCTAGACTAGCCCGAGCCGCTTTGCGACTTCGGCCGACGGAGCAAGGTTGCCGTATTCCTCATTAAGCCACGATGAGACGGTCTTTGCGTCCCAAGGCCCTAACGGAGCTTTGTAGTCGTCGTGCTCATCTTAACTCTCTCGCCATGACAAATAGGATTTCTTAAAAAATAATAGTTCCGCATCAGTGAAGATAAAGTTGAGGTTGCCAGCTGAGCTGAACATCAAAAACATGAATTCTGGTTGAACCGCTTGCCAACCGATCGCACCAAGCCGGTAGATGGTTCGATATTAAACACCACGTAGCGGCGCTGCGGGCAGACCAGTTCCAGCGATTTCTTGCTGCATTCGAGCATGTCGGTCTTGCGCGTGCCTTGCGGGGTCGATACCGAGACGTCCCGATCGATGTACGGACGGCACTCGAAGCCGTGTTCTGTGGCGACCTTTCTGGCCGCGTCCATGGTCAGGCCGACCGCTTGCAGCTGGTCCGCTTCGGCCGCCAGCGTGGCGTCGGAAACGCGGGTAAGGGCGCATCCGCCCAGTAGCGCGCAGGCCAGCAGTGGCAACATCAAATGTAACATCGTCTTTTTTCCTGGCTTTGTATTCGAGCTACGCAGTGTACTGGAAGAACCCACCGCACTGTACGCCGCCGTACCGTGCGCCAGAGCCACCAACGCGCGCTTCAACTCCAACGAGTCAAGAGCGCCTCATAACGGCGCTTCTGACCAAGATAGAACAGCATTGCAAAACAGCCGAAACCAACTCCTGCAATGTACTTCGTATCGCCACCGTAATGGGTCGCCATCCAGAATTCCACGCTCGACAAAAAAAGCCATGGTGCAGGTACGATGTACATTGCATTTTTCTTAAAAAACTCATTTTCACTTTTTACTCAATCTTTTGGGCGAATTTTGTTGGTGCACGCGACCAGCCCCCGGTGCGCGTCCACGTGGCTATATCAGGCATCAGTTTGTTCAGCCATTTCAAGCGTATTTCATCAAACCATTGATATGCTATCCGTGCATATTGCCTGGTTGAGATATGTGGGGATTTACCGATTCGGCTTGGGAATAGAAAATCGTTGTGCCGTAATCCGGCCGCATCAATCCATTCAAGCAGGCTTTTTCTGGTGCTGTCTATCGCGAGGTTGAAAAGTGCTAGATCTCGCCGGCGCCCGTAGATTTCAAGCCTGACCCGAATAGCCCAGACCTCACTGATGCGCAGCGGCGCCTTCTGACCCACTAGCTTACCTTGTTCCATGGCGCACCGCGCCCGGAAGCGGAAGTGTGTGTTCATGATGGACCTCCTTGTGTTGGAGCTCCACTATGCGCTGCCGTCATCACTAGTGCATTCCTGCAGCGTTAGAATCTGAGGATTTTCCATCTAGGCAACAATGCTATGCTAGCCCATCGCCGCCAATCGGCCAGTAGAGGACGAATCGGAAAACGACATATTTATGAAGACGGGCATTTAGCAATTACAAATAACGGTTTTGAGAACGCACTACAGGTCAGCAATGCCACTGGTGCGACTGTCTGGTGTGGCGTTGGCGTGCTGTCCGAGGGCGAGTTTGAGTCGCATACCGGGGCAGCTGTTTCGCGGTTCACCTATTCAATCGACGACGGGGATGACCTTAAGGGTGCCCCTGATACCATCCGAGAACATCATCCATCTGCTGTAATTTGTGTAGAAGCACACACCTAACCACGCGCTTCCGGCCAGAACGGACAGATGCCCATAGGAGAAGAACATGATTAGTGTGCCCCTGTACTGGCACCAGTGGAATATTCAGACGCAGGTTACGCGTGTGTTGCGCACTGCCATTGTTGGCACGGCGCAGCGCTTGCTGGCTTAGCACACGGCAGCCCGGCGCTTGACGGTCTCAGCGGTTTTTGTCCGCGCTCAGCATCAGATCGACCGACTTGCCGAGCTGGCGCAACATGAAGTCCGGGGCGAGCCGGCTGGCGATTTTCAGGATGTTGCTCAGGCCCGGCCGGATCTCCGCCACATCGGCAGCCAGCCCGGCGATGGCGCGCTTGGCCAGGGTCGCCACCGGCATGGGCACCAGCCCGCCCACGTCCTCCTTGGTGAAGTCATTGTGGAACAGCGGCGTCTCGGTGGCCGGCGGCGCCAGCTCGAATACCCGCACGCCGCTGTTTTTCAGCTGTGCCCGCAGCGACAGCGTGTACGAGTGGATCGCCGCCTTGGTCGCGGAGTAGACCGGCGAGATCGGCATGGGCACGAACGCCAGTCCCGACGAAACGTTGACGATTGCCGCGTTGGCCTGGTTTTTCAGCATCGGCAAAAACTGCAAATTTGTCCAGATGGTTCCGTTCAGGTTGGTTGTGACCTCGCGCGTCGCGTCTTCCAGCGTCGCGCCGCGCTTGTGCAGGTTGAGTTTGCGCATGATGCCGGCACAGTTGATCAGCATGTTCATGCCGGGATGGCTGGCAGCAATGTGCTCGTGCAGCGCGGTGTGCACGCCGGGCAGCTGCGCGCGCACCGCCTCCAGCTTGGCCGCATCACGGCCGGTGATGATGACCGTATTGTTCAAAGCGATCAATTGCCTGGCCAGTTCGAGGCCGATGCCGGAGCTGCCGCCGGTGATCAGGATGGTGTTGTCGTGCATTTTCATGGTGAAGATTCCTTGCGTGGGTGAGCGTTGCGATGTCGTCAGTGTCGCGCGGACCAGCCACGGAAGAAACGGGGAAACTTGCGGAATTCCTGCCTATTCCTCCAAATTGCCGGTGGGCCGTGGTGTGCAGGATGGGGTAGAATCGGGCGCTGGGTGATTTTTCCGGAGCGCCGATGAGCGTCGAACTACAACAGGCGCTGGCCCGCTATATCGACGGCAACGGCGGTGGCGATGGGCTGTTCCGTACCGCCATCGACGGCCTGACATTGATGCGCGCCAGCCATACATCGCTGCCGAACCACCTGATTTACCGCCCGGAACTGTGCGTGGTCGTGCAAGGCGTCAAGTCGGTGATGCTGGGCGACGTGGCACTGGACTACCGCGAAATGCAGGCGCTGGTCGCCAGCGTCGAGTTGCCCGGTGTGGGCCGGGTACTGGAGGCCACCCCTGAGCGGCCTTTGCTGGTGATGGCGTTGGAACTGGACGTGCCGCTGCTGATCGAGACGATGCGGCAACTGCCGCCGGCGCCACCGTCCGGCGCCGACCATGGACTGGGACTGTACGTGGTCGACACCCGCCGCGTCGCCGACGCCTTGCATATGCTGCGCTGCGATTTCGCGCGGCCGGTGCGCATCGACGAGCTGGCCGTCACCGCCGGCATGAGCGTGTCGTCGTTCCACCATCATTTCAAGCAGTTGACATCGATGACGCCGCTGCAATACCAGAAGCAGCTGCGGCTGCTGGAGGCCAAGCGGCTGATGGGGCCGAGAACGCCAACGTGACGCGTGCGGCGTTCCATGTCGGCTACGAGAGCGCGTCTCAGTTCAGTCGCGAATATGTGCGCATGTTCGGGCTGACGCCACGCCGTGACGCGCTCGCCGCCCGTACCTTGTACCGCATGCATGCCGCGCCGTGAGGTCAGTCCGGCGCGGCAGGAAGGCGCAGGCGCAAACGGCGGTTCAGGTTCAGCGCCTTGATGTCGGCGCCGTATGCTTCGTCGATCAGGCGGGCTTTGAGTCCGCTGGCTTCTGCTGCTTGCAAGGCGCGCTCGATGATGGGGCGATAATGGGCGACCGATGGACTCAGATAGAAGCCAAAGTCGGCCGGGTATTCCAATAGCAGGCGCGGTTCCACCGCCAGTTCGGGATGCGCGCGCGCCTCTGCCAGCACCTCAATCACGCCGCGCGGCAGATAGTCGACGTGGCGGTTTCCAGCCGTCACCATCGCGTAAATCGTATTCCAGGGCGCGGCATGCTCGTACAGTGGCAAGCCGGCGCTCTTCCACACCCTGGCGTCGCCCCAGCCGGCGCCGAACCCGGCGATCAGCCCGGTATGCTTTAAATCGCCCACGGAGCGGACTGGCAGGAAGGCGTCCGTGTCGGAGCGGCGTATCAGCAGCACGCGCTGGCCGATCAAGCCATTCGTCAAGGCGTTCCGCACCGGCACCAGTTGTTTGTCGTTATCCTTTTCCTTTGACTGCATGCCGTAGAAAAGATTGATGTCGCCCCGGCCCAGCATCCACCACATGCGGCGGGCAGGGATGTCCTTCACATACTGAATATGATAGGGCTGTTGAATCAACTTCAGCGACTCTTCCAGCAGACGAACGAAGTAGTCGGCACGTCCATCCGACACCACGGCGATCCGTAATTCAAGCGGCGCAATGCTGGATGCCGGCACGGGCGCCGAGATTGAAGATGCCGATATAAACAGGGTGCAAGCGGCAAAACACATGCATCGCAGCTTGAAAATCATTTCTGCGGCTCCAGGGGAAACCGGGATTGTAGCCTAACGCGGGTATTACACCTGACTTGGCCCGATCCATAAAGCGAACAGGATGCCCATCGCAAGCAGAATGAGTACGGCCCCGGAGATTCTTTCCAGCCACAGCAAGCCATGAGCAAAGCGCCGCAATACCGCCGGATTGCCGATCATGACAGCCACCAGCACATCCCACAGCAGCACGACGCTGAACATCCAGACGCCGAGAACAGTCTTGCCGCCAGCGCTGGCCAGCGGACCTGACAGCATGGCCGCCAGGCTGACATAAAACAGGGCATTTTTCGGATTGAGAATGCCGGAGGCGAAGCCCATCGCCGCAGCGCGCTGCCACGCACTGATCATCCACTCGGCACGCGGCAGGGGCACTGGTCCTGAAGCGGCCGCCAGCGAAGTGGCGCCAGCGTAGCGAATAAACGCTATGCCGAGATACAGCAGGTAAGCGCAGCCAGCAAGCTGCAAACACAGGAAGAACGTGCTGTGGCGATTCAATCCCGATGTGCCCGTCAGTGCCAGGGCGATGAATACCGCATTGGCAGCGGCCACGCCAAGACAGGCGCCGCTGGCAACCCGCCATCCGGAAGTGACGGAGGTCCGGGTGATCAGGAAAAAATCAGGGCCCGGCGACAGCACCGCCAGGAAATGCGCGGCAGCGATGATGAGGAATTGTTCCATGGGGAGTATCGATCGAAGTTGTTTTCATCGATGATGCCGACCCCGGCGCAGAAAGTATTGAATGAAATTGCAGCGCCGGTCAGGCCCGGAAACCTCCGGGTGTGATACCGGCATAGGCTTTGAATACGCGTTGGAAGTGCGCCTGATCGGCAAAGCCCAGCGTATGTGCCACGCAGGCACTGCTTTCGCCGGCGCGAATGAGTTCTTTGGCGAGATTGATGCGGTGATTCAGCTGCCACGCGTGCGGCGTCAGGCCGGTGGCGGAGCGGAAGGCGCGGATCAACTGGTAGCGGCTCATGCGCGCCGACCGCGCCAGCAATTCCAGCGGGAAGTTGGTTGTTGGCGCTGCCCGCAGGATCTCGAATACCGGAAGCAATTGTTGCGGGGACGCGGACGCAGCCGGCACCAAGTCATCCATCTCCGTCACTTGATAGGCGTCGCAATCGCCGACAAACTCGACCAGTGCCGCTTCCTTTTCCTGCACATCGTTCTTTGAAAACAGCAGCGCATTGAGGGCGCAAAACTTGGCATACATGGCGGGATTGCGTATCAGGCGAACCGCTTCCTGCCGGCCGTCGTACTCGGCGCGAACCTCGCTCAGCCACGCAGCGCTCAGGTACAGCATCTGATAGCTCCACGTCAATCCGGGCCGGGGATTACACGAATGAACATGGCCGGCAGGAACCAGTACCAGCGTCCCAGGTTCGAGGATGACCGGCGTTCCGCCTTCACTGGAGAACAGGCTCTGCCCCTGATCAATAGCGCCGACCGAATACGTCGGATGGCTATGCGGCTTGTAGCAAGCGCGGCTGATACAGGCGCGACGGCTCTCCGCATAGGGCAGGGCAGCGTCGCGCCAGAATTGGGTGGTTGTGTCCATCAATGTCGTTGCGCTACGCCGCGCCCATTTCCTTGAGATGCACCGTAGCGTTGGTGTTGTCGGGATTGAGCTTCAACGAGCGGCGGTAGTTCTCGATCGCCTTCGTCGTGTCGCCCGCCTTCTGGAAGATTTCGCCGAGACTGTCGAAGGCGTTCCAACTGGCCGGATGCAGTTCCGTATTGAGCGTCAGTACCGCAATTGACTGCTTCGGCTGTTTTTGGGCAAACAGCAGGTAAGCCCAGTCATTGATTTCTTCTTCGCTCGGATTGAAGGCAGCGTTGGCGCGCTTCAGGTCGGCATACACCGAGGCGGCGTGATTGAATCCGTGGCGCAGCAAGGCCGTGCGCAGCGTCTTGATCTGCGGCGGCAGGCCGAAGCCGTTCGACGCGTGCATTTCGGGAATGTAGTAGGCGGCGACTTCATCGGCGAAGTTTTCCGGATTCGCCCCTTGCAGATTGGTCAGCAAGACCACCGACATATCATCCTTGGGATAGACGAAGAACGTCGAGCGCATGCCGCCAATGGGCCCGGCGGCCGGATGCTCGGCCCTGGTCGTCACCGGCCAGCCCAGCGCCGAGCCGTTCAGCATGGCATTCATCCCGCCGGTCTTGCCGTCGTTCAGAACCACCGTTGACCACAACACGTCCAGGCTAGACTTGTTCTTCAACAGCTTGCCGCTTTGCAGCGCGATCAGCCAATGGGCGATATCCTCGGCGTTGGAGAGAATGCCGGCAGCGGTCCTGAAGTAGCCGGGGAACGAGACATAAATCGCAGACAGCCGGTCGCCGGTTTTCCACTCGCCGTTGTCGTTGCGCAGGTAGGAATAGCCGCCGGCCGAATGCGGGATCACGTCGGACGAATCGCCGAAGCGCGTATGCGGCATGCCGACCACATTGAACTGGCGCTCTTCGATGAAGCGGGCGAATGGCTGGCCGCTCAGTTTATCGATGATCTTGCCGATGATGACGTAGCCGGTTTGATTGTATTTAAAGCGTTCGCCCGCAGGAAACTCCAGCGGCAGCGTTTTTACGGTCGCCCACGCCGACGCATCGCTGCCGTCGCCGATTGGATTTTCTTTGCTGTCGATAATATTCGGCAGGCCGGAGACGTGGGTCAGCACCTGCTTGACCGTGATCGCGCGCCAGGCGTCGGGCAGGTCGTCCAGATACCTGGAAATCGGATCGTCAATGCCCAGCTTGCCGGCTTCCACCAACTGCATGATGGCCACGCCGGTAAACGCCTTGGTGCAGGAGTTGATCGAGAAAATGCTGTCACGCGTTGCCGGCACGGCGTTTTCGACATTGGCCGTGCCATACGCATCGAGCTTCACAATCTTGTTGTGCCGGATGACGGCGACCTGCAAGGCGGGAATGCGCTGCTCCTGCATGGTTTGCTTCAGAAACGCAGTGACATCGCCAGAGACATCGGCGGCTCCTGCATGAACGGAAAATGCGGCACAAATCACAGCGACCAAACGTTTCATGCGATGTCCTCAGTACGGAAAAGACAACAATACAGCATGTGCCGGACTTTTGTACGACCAAAGAGGGGGCTTTGGCGCGCCGCTGTGGTCGTTAGCCATGCGACAATCCCGGTTGTTAGCCATCTCATCACTGAAAGCCAGACAGCCATGCCCATACCCACCTCTCGCGGCTCCATGCTGCTGCTCCTGCCGATTGCGCTCATCCTGGCCCTAATCGTCGCGCTGTTCGCGTGGGTCGGCGGTTGGATCGGCCACCACGACCTGACGCCGCAACAAATGATGGACCTGGCCCAGACATCGGGCAAACAACAGCCGGGTTTCCGACGCGCGCACAGCAAGGGTATTTGCTTTGCCGGCACCTTCGCGCCAACGGCGGAGGCGGCCAAGCTGTCGACGGCGCGCGCGTTCGCGCAGCCGTCGATCGCGGTCATCGGCCGTTTTTCCGCCTCGTCCAATAACCCGTACGCACCCGATGGCGCGTCGCCGGTGCGCGGCATGGCGGTGCAGATCAAAACGGACGACGGCCAGGAGTGGCGCATTGCGATGAACAGTTTCCCGTTCTTCGCCGCCTCGACGCCGCAGGGGTTCCAGCAGATGAACGAGGCGGGGATACCCGACCCGGCCACCGGCAAGCCGGACCCGAATAAGATGAAAGCCTTGCTGGCTGACCATCCCGAGGTCGCCGCCTTCATGGCGTGGGCAAAAACGGCGCCCAAGTCGGATAGCCTGGGGAATACCCGCTTCAACGGCGTGAACGCGTTTCGCCTGACCGATGCACAGGGCGTCGAGCGCATGGTGCGCTGGTCGATGCGGCCGCGCACGCCGGTGGTAGCGATGACCGCCGAGCAGCTCAAGGCGGCTGACGTCAACTTCCTCGCCGCCGACCTGGATCAACGCCTCGCGGCCGGCCCGCTGGTATGGGATATGGTGGTGCAAATCGCCGCACCGGGTGACCCGATCACCGATCCGTCGCAAGCCTGGCCGGATACCCGGCAGGAGGTCAACATCGCCACCTTGACCCTGGTGCATGCCGAACCGCAGGCCAACGGCCCATGCCGCGACCTGAATTTCGATCCATTGATCCTGCCGACCGGTATCGCCGCCAGCGACGATCCAATCCTGCATGCGCGCTCGGCAGCGTACTCGGTGTCGTTCAACCGGCGCGAACGCGAGATCAGCGAAGGCAAGAATGCCTATCCTAACGTCCAGAACGGGAGCGCCCGATGAATCGCCCACAACACTTCAATCTCCTGGCGCGGGTACTGCACTGGGCCATGGCCATCGCCATTCTCAGCATGCTGTTTGTCGGCGCCGGCATGGTCGTGTCGTTGCAGTACCGCGACCAGTTGCTGGCCCTGCATCGTCCGCTTGGGATTGCCATCCTGCTGCTGGCCATCGTGCGTCTGGTCAATCGCCTGACGCGGCCGATACCGGCGCTGCCGGCCGATCTGCCGGCCATCCAGAAATTCGCCGCGCACGCGTCGCACTGGCTGTTGTACGGACTGATGCTGGCCATGCCGCTGATCGGCTGGGCCATGCTGTCGGCAGGCGGCTACCCGATACCGATGTTCGGCGGCGTGCATTTGCCGGCCATCCTGCCGCACAGCCCGGTGATCTACGGTTGGCTGCGTCCGCTGCACGGTGTGCTGGCCTATGTGCTGTTCTTCACCATCCTCGGCCACCTCGGCGCGGCGCTGTTTCATGCATGGGTGCGGCGCGACGAGGTGTTTGGTCAAATGGCCAAGGGCGATGCGCGCCGATAATGCTTCAGTGCGCTTCTGCAATCCAACGTAAAGCGCTCAGTGACGGCATGAACAGGTATTCGCCGCCGCGCAGCTGGTTGAAGGTGGTGACGCCATCGACGCGGCGGCGCACTGGCGTTTCCGGAATGGTGAAGCTGCCCGGCGTCTCGTGCAGTCCCACCATCGGATCGCGTTCGGTGGCGAGGTCGATAAAGTTGCCGCGGTTGATCCATTCCTGCTGGAAGAATTCGATGGTGTCGTAGGCGCGCGCGCTGATGAAGATGAAAAAGATGCCGCGCTCGCCGGTATCGTCGCTGGCAGTCAGCTCGCGCCGCCATTTCGGGCCGAACGTCGATGAGCGGCGAATGATGCGGTGGATGTTGACGTCGGTGAGGATGGTCAGCTGGCTATCGCGCGGATTCAGGCGGCGCATGTGCGCGGCGTGCGGGCACATCAGGCCGCGCGGGTCTTTTGAAAAATCGAAATCGTTGTTGCGCTTGGGATCGGCGCCGAGCTCCGGATCGTCATGCTCCGGCGCCAGCGTCAATGGCGCGCCGCTGCGCCAGCGGCCGACCAGCTTGGCTGCCAGCAGGTCTTGCGCCGCTTCATCTTGCGCCTGGCTGCGGATGAAATCGTTGAAGGCGCCGGCCTGGCTTTCGTACTTGCGCAGCACCACGAACGAACCGTTGCGGCCCAGTTCTGGCGGCTCCGGCATGGCCACCGGAGCGCCGGTTTCGCTGTTTTCGCCGAGGATGAATTCGCCTGCCGCAATCGAACGCTCCTGGCCGGGTAGCGGCGCCACACCGCTGCCGGCGATGGCCGGTTGCGAGATCGAGTCGCGGAAGCCGAAGGGATTTTTCGCCTCTTCGTCCGCGCCAAATGCGTGTTTGCCGACCAGCGTGACCCCGTGCGAGTGTTCCAGTTCACCCATGGCTTTGTCGATCGCCACGTCCAGCGCCGCTTCGTCGCGGGCGTAGATGGTCAGCGCGATGTGGCAGGCGCTCGGCTGGAACACGTCGTCCCAATGCTCCGGCGCGTTGCTGCCGACGTCGCGCAACTGTTCGGCGCGCTGCGCCATGCCTTGCTGGAACGGCAGCGGGAAGCTGCTGAGCGAAGACTCCGGCACGCCGAGCGCCTTTAGACCCTGGAAGCTCAGCGCCATGCCCATCCAGGCATCGCGGTCGTCGGTCCACCCGGCTGCCGAGGGAATGTGCTCGGCCATGCGGCGGATCAGGTCACGGCCGCCGGCAGCGTCGTCGATGTGCAGCATCGCGTGGATGCCGACATAGGGTTCTGGCCGCGCGCGCAAAATCAGTGCCTGGATATCGTCCAGCGCCAGCGTCACGTGTTCGCGCACGAAGCGCGCTTTGAGGTCGGTGAGGAAAGTCATCAGTAGTCCACTCCCTGCGGTTGCGCCAGCGCTGCGCTGAGCGTCTCAAGCGCCTCGCGCGTGGTCTCGTCCTGCGGCGGGTGGGCCGACATCTGGTCGAGGAAGGCGGTGAGCGCCTTGTCCATGCGCTGGAAGCGGCGCGTGTCCACCACCGTCACCTGCGGATTAGCGACGAACCAGCCGGCGGCGTCAATCTGGTGGCCGGCGATGAAGTCCTTCACGGCCGGGCTGTCGATGCCCGGCCAGCCTTCGATGTTGGCAAACAGCAGATCCATCAGCTCGGGAATCTTGGTGGCGAAGTCGTTGATATAGCTGTCCCAGTCGCCGTCGTAGGTGGTGGCGAACAGGATGCGCGTATCGTCATCGAAGAACACGAAGCGCATGTCGTGCAGTGTGGAGACGCGCTGCGCGCCGTCCATATTGCCGTTGGTCAGATCGAAGATGCGGCGCAGGCGTTCGGCGCCGCCCGGCTTAAGCGGCGCGATCGCGGTCAGTTCCGAGACGTTGCCGGACTGCTTGCCGACACGGCCGGCGGAATTGGCCGTGCCTTTCAGGTCGGGATTATGCTTGCGCACTAGCGCCTCCAGCGCGATCTTGGCGAGGTGCGGGGCGTCGTGGGCGACGGCGTCGATTTTGCGGCGGATCGCTTCCAGGCTGGTTTCGTCGGCCAGGCGCGGGTCGGGATTGTGGTCGGTCATGGTGGTCCTTTAATCGGGAATGTCGGAAGATTGGGATGGCTCGACGCGCGGCTGCGCGTTCATGCTGTGGCGGAAGGCGGTCGAACGTTCGTAGGCGGCGCGGCGGATGCGCATGATGCCGCCGAGCGGCTGGTGCGCCGTGATGCCGTTCCACGGATTGAACGACAGCACGTCGTCGCCGTAGACCTGGCGCGCCGGGTGCGCAGTCGATTGCGGCGCGAAGCGCAAGGTGGCCAGCGGACGGTGCGGCGACAGTTCTTCCGGCCAAGCGATGGCTGCGTCTTCCACCGGCATGCGCGAGAGGTCCGTGCACAGTTGCGCGCTCAGCGTGTATTCCGCGCCGTGCTCGGCGAAGTGATCACTGATCACGTCGCGCAAGGTGGCGTAGCCGACATCGTCAACCGGCTGGCCGGTAAGGCGGCGCACGCTGTCCGAGCTCGGCTCCAACGCCAACTTGGCGATGTAGGCGCCGAAGCGGATGGCCGCTTGTGTGTGGTAAGTCTCGCCCAGCGGATGATGGTTGTCGCGGGCCAGGCCGTCCAGCGTCGCGCCGGGCGTGCCGCCCACGCTTTCGAGCACCTGTTTGGCGCCGTGTGCCGTTCCTGCCACCAGCCGCTGGAAGGTGTCCGGCGCGTGGGAATTGGCTTCCAGCAGCGTCAGCATGCGCTTGTACTTGGGGATGGTGCCGAAGGCCAGCGCGGGGAAATTGACCATCAGGAAATCCTGATTGTTGCCGCCAATTTCGGGAGCCAACCTCTCGCCATCGACGCCGATAATCTTCAGCGCGAAGCCGCGCGCCGCCGGGATTTTGTCGGAGTGGATATCGCTTGGCGCCGAGGATAGGCGGGCCACCACCTGGTAGGTGCCGGGCCGGGCGAAGACGCCCTGGCGCAATTCCGTCGGCAAGTCGTCATGGATGGTGAGTTCGCCCTTGAGCAGGCCGTTTGACTTGGCGTGCGCGTCGCGAATGGCGTGACGGTGGCGTTCGAAGGCGCAGCGCGATGATGCTGCCATTTGTTCAACGATTTCCGTGATCAAGGCGGTTTCTTCGGCGTCGATGACTTCGATGTCTGGGGTGTAGGGTAGGGGAGTCAAAATATTCCTTTGAAGACAAATAAACGAACGATGGTGCTTTTTTGTTTTATTAAATTACCATTCTTTCGTTTTCACCAGCGGACGATTGCCGAGTCCGTGTGCAGTCGCACAATGTCTCCAGGGCATTTATGCGATAGTTCGTCATGGATATTAAAATGACACCTCGTTCGGATGCGCAACAGGCATCCGTCGTTCGCGAAGGCCTGGAGTGGTCGCGCACCTATGGCCAGCGCAGCGCCGCCGCTTTTCTGCTGTTCCGCAAGGTGCCACGCGATGTGGTCGAGCGAATTCTGGCGGATGCATGCCGCAAGGAAGACCTGGCGCCATGACCTTGGCGTGGGATAGCGAAACGCTGGAAGACGCGCGCAGCTTCAACCGCAAGCTGCATTGGGCGCCGCGCTTCAAGATCAACAACCGTGTGATTCCGCTGGTGATCCAGTCGCTGCTGCGGCTGTCGCAGTTCGGCGCCGATGGCAAACTGGCGCGTGAGGGCATCCGGGTCGCCAGTTACTCGGCGCACGCAGACGGATTGAAGGTGCCGGTGCGCGTGCTGCGCGGCGCAATGCCGGCGCGGGGCGTGGTACTGGATTTTCACGGCGGCGGCTGGGCCATCGGCAATGCGGCAATGAACGACCAGCTCAACGCCGGCCTGATCAGCGCCTGCAACGTGGCGGTGATATCGGTGGATTACCGGCTGGCGCCGACTGCGCCGCTGGCCGCCATCATGGATGACTGCCTGGCAGCCGCGCGCTGGCTGCTGGACGGCGGACTTCCTGAATTTGATGGCTTGCCGGTCTACATCCTCGGCGAGTCGGCAGGCGGCCATCTGGCGGCGGCGACGCTGTTGCGGCTCAAGCGCAGGCCTGATTTGCTGCGCCGCATCGACGGCGCCATCCTGTACTACGGCGTGTACGATTTGGCGGGTACGCCCAGCGTGCGCCAGGCCGGCGCCGACACCTTGGTGCTGCACGGCCCCAGTATGCTCGATTCGCTACGCCTGCTCACGCCCGGTCTGACCGATGAACAGCGCCGCGAAGCTCCGCTATCGCCGCTGTATGGCGACTTGTCCGGTATGCCGCCGGTGCTGATGTTCGCCGGCGAGCGCGACCCCTTGCGCGACGACACCACACTGATGGCCGAACGCTGGCGCGCCGTGGCTGCGGTGGAATGCCATTTGATGCCGGAAGCACCGCACGGCTTTATCCGCTTCCCAACCCGCATGGCCGCGCAAGTGCGGCAACGGGTGTACGAATGGATACGCGAACGGCGTTTACTTCCCGAGTAAGCGCAGCGATTCTTCCCAGTTGCCCTGCCAGGCATGCAGGAAGTCGTGCGTTTTGAAGGCGCGTTTCAGCGGCCCGATGGGCGTGCGATACACATCATGCAGGCCGAGCGCCAGCGTGACGGGATTCCAGACCGCGTTGCGCTTGGATTTCTTGGCGCTGGCTTTCACCCGCGCGCCATCATCGCCGAAGATGCCGATCGCATCGTCCAGCGAACGGTCCAGGTCCAGCCGCACCATGGCCGCAAACGCCAGCAGCACCTCTTGCTTGCTAATGCCGGCCTGTGATTCTTGCGTTTCCGGCGGCTTGGGCGGTGGTGCCAGCGCCGCTTGCGCATCCTGTTTCAGCTTAGCGGCCAGCCGCTCAAGATCCCGTTTCTGGAAGCGCAATTGGTCGAGAGGGCGGCGGAAGCCCGGTTCGGGTAATCGCGCCGGCAGTTTGTAGGCGTCTTTGGTGAAGGTGATCAGCACGTCTTCGCTGCCGGCCGCCAGGCGCGCGATGTCGTCCTGGAAAAAAATCGGCGCGGCGTAACCGCCGTTGGCGTCGCCGAACAGCTCGGGATAGGCCGCATCGTAGTCCAGCCATACCACCGGCGTCAGTTCGTGCTCAAGCAGGCGGGCCAAGGTCCATGGCCCGCTGGTTTGATGCGCCAGCCAGGCGCAGGCTTCTTCAGTGGTGGCCCTGAAAGGTAAGTCGATATTATTCATGGCCGGTATGATACACCTAGCTGCTGGCTTCCACGGTCACGCGGGCGAGGGCGAAAGCTTGCCGCAGTACCGCCAGGTCGCCGATGTGATTGGCCAGCAGCAGCACCATCTGCGCGTCCAGCATCTTGCTTTGCGCTTCGCTCAGGTCGTGGTGCGACTCGGTCAGCATGTCGTAGAAGTCGTCGTAATCGTCCAGATTCTGTTTCAGGTTGAGGGCGGCGTTCATGCGCGCACCTCCGCCATGGCGCACAGCGAGCGGATCGCCAGCGCAATGATGGTCAGCGACAGCACGATCAGCAAGGTCACCGCCAGCAGTTCCAGCCCAAGCCCGCCGACTGCGCCGGCGTAGTTCAGCGCCGCACTGCTCAGGGCCGCCATGGGAAAGCCAATCGCCCACCACGACAACGAAAACGGCGGCGGCTTGCGCACCAGGCGCCAAGCGATGATCACAAACAGGAACAGGCCAAAGTAAAACAGCAGCGCGGCAAACCTGTCCACCGTCTGCATCAGGTTGACGTAGGCGACGAAACCCACCGCGAATGGCGCCATCAGGATCATCTTGGACGGCCGCATGGCATCGGCCATCGGCGCCTGATGCACCAGGCGCGAGAAGATCAGCACGAAGAACACCAGGGCGCTGACGCCGCCGATGGCCGCCGCCAGCAAGTTGATTTCACGCGCCCACGGACCGGGCAGGCTGCCCCCGGTGACAACGATATCGAGACTGCCGACGCCGGCTATCAGCCAGGCCGGCGCCACGCTGGCCGGCGCGGCGTTGCCGTTCAGCAGACGGCCGATCATGACGGCGCTCAGCGCTAGCGTGACAGCGACGCCGATGCTCCACATGAGCCACTGCGCGCCGCTGCTGTAACTGGCAACTACGCTGGACAGCAGCAAGATGCTGATGCCGATCGTGCCGAAAAAGCTGCCAATCACCGGATGGTCGAATTCCTGTCGCACGGCCGCCGTGTGCCGTATCAGTTTATGCAGATAACCCATCGCCAGCACGGCAAACAGAAGTAGGGCGACGATGCCGATGCTATCGGAGATGGCGATGCCAACGCCGTAGCGCTTGCTGGCCAGACGCCACGCCAGCGCCAGCCCGGCCACGCTCATGACCGAGCCGAACAGGTTGACGGGCAGGTTGCGCGTGGACGGCAGCGTCGCCGTGGTAAAAGTTTCGTGGGCAGATTCCATAATGGTTCCCCGTGATTGAGTGGATGCGGGAATTCTGCCCGAGCAAACGGGCGGGCGGGACGTGCTGTCCCCAAACGCGTGCTAGCTGTCCCGAAAGACGTCAAGCGTCAGGCGCAGGGGAGCGGAAACGTTCGCGATAAGCCTTGGGTGTGGTATCCAGCTGGCGCGAAAAAATCAGCCGCATCTTTTCGGCGGTGTTGAAGCCGCAGCGGAAGGCGACGGTTTTCAGCGGCACGTCGGTCTCTTCCAGCAGCTTGCGGGCGAAGTCAATCCGCACCTGGTCGACAAACACCGACGGCGTAACGTGGGCGTGCTTGGCAAACGCGCGCGAGAACGTTCGGCGGCTAACGCCTACCGCGTCGGCGATCTCTTCAATGCTGAGCGGCTCGGTGATGTGGTCGGTGACGTATTTCAGCACCCGCGCCACCAGCGAGTCCTGGTCCGGACCGACGGCCAGGTACGGGCTGTACTGCGACTGGCCGCCGTCGCGACGGATGTAGACGATCAGCCGCTTGGCCACCTTGAGCGCCAGTTCATGGCCCCAATCCTCGGCCACCAGCGCCAGGCACAGATCGATGCCGGCGCTGACGCCGCCGCAGGTGAACAGGTTGCCGTCGCGGACAAAGATCTTGTCAGGCCGGACGATGGAGGAGGGGAACTGCGCCACCAGCCGTTCGGCGTGATCCCAGTGGGTGGTGATTTCGCGGCCGTCCAGCAGGCGCGCGTGGCCCAGCAAGAATACGCCATTGCAGATGGCGCCGAAGCGCTTGGCGCGGCGCGCATGCAGGTTGAGCCAGTCGGCCAGCGCCGCCGCCGGGCGATAGTCCTGATAGCGCGGCCCGCCGGCCACCAGCAGCAGATCGCTGTCCGCGTGAAAATTCAGGTAGTCGTAATGGACCTTGAAATCCATGCCGCTGGAACTGGTCACGCCGTCCGGCCGCTCACCGACCAGCGTGGTTTGATAGTGGTCCTTCTTTGGCAAAAAGCGGTTTGCCTCGGCAAACACATCCAACGGCGCCGCCACATCCAGCGCCTGCACCCCGTCCAGCATGACCAGCGTAACCTTCATTTTTATCCAATATTTTGCACTGCTATGTTCGCTGGCGAACATTGTCTACGCATTTCAATCTGGAAAGTCAATGGACTTCTGTAAGGGTTTCAAGTATAATTGATGCGTTTTTACAACATTCATGGGCCAAGCGCCCACCCCAGCGTGGCTAACAGTCCTGAGCCCCAGCTTCTTTTGGCACGCATTTGACATTCCGGCATACCGGCTCCGCTCCGGTCACCCTTGTCCTTTATCCCGCTGATTCCCATCGCAGGCTTACGGCCAGCGAGGTTTCATTCCATTCGCCAAAACGAAGGAGAACCACATCGTGGCTAAACAAATCATTATTGACCAGGTCTTTAAAGTATTCGGCGACCAGCCGGAACAGGCACTGGCGCTGGTCCGCAAAGGCGCCAGCAAACAAGACATTCTTGCCCAGACAGAATGCACCATCGGCGTGTTCGACGCCACCTTTACCATTGAAGCCGGCGAGATCTTCGTCATCATGGGCCTGTCCGGTTCGGGCAAGTCGACCCTGGTGCGCATGCTCAACCGCCTGATCGAGCCGACCGCCGGCCGCATCCTGATCGACGGCAACGACATCAACACGCTGCCGGACGCGCAGCTGCGCGCCTTGCGCCGCAAGGACATCAGCATGGTGTTCCAGTCGTTCGCGCTGCTGCCGCAAATTACCGTGCTCGACAACACCGCCTTCGGCATGGAACTGGCCGGCATGCCGAAAGCCGAGCGCCACGCGCTGGCGCGGCAGGCGCTGGAACAGGTTGGCCTGGCCGCCTATGCCGGCAGCTATCCCGATGAATTATCCGGCGGCATGCAGCAACGCGTCGGCCTGGCGCGCGCGCTGGCGTGCGATCCATCGATCCTGCTGATGGATGAGGCTTTCTCCGCGCTGGACCCGATCATGCGCACCGAAATGCAATCGGAACTGCTGCGCCTACAACAGATCAAGCGCCGCACCATCGTCTTCATTTCGCATGACCTTGATGAAGCCATGCGCATCGGCGACCGCGTCGCCATCATGAAGGACGGCCATGTGGTGCAAGTGGGCACGCCGGAAGAAATCTTGCGCAAGCCGGCCAACGATTACGTGCGCAGCTTTGTGCGCGGGGTCGATGCCGCCGCCGTCTTCAAGGCCAGCGATATTGCCCGCAAGAGCCAGATCGTGGTGTCGGAGTCGCCAACGCGCGGTGCGCGGGCGGCCTTGTCGATGCTGGAAGAGCAGGACCGCAGCTACGCCTATGTGGTCGATCCCAAGCGTAAATTCCTCGGCCTGGTGTCGGCCGATTCGCTGCGTGGCGCGCTGGATGGACACACCGGTCCGCTGGGCCTGGCCCATGCGTATCTGCCGGAAGTGCAGTCGATCAACGCCAACGATCCTGTTGCCGGCCTGTTCGGCCAGGTGGCGCAGCTGCCTTACGCCGTCCCTGTGGTGGCCGATGATGGCAGCTTCCACGGCGCGATCAGCAGGACCACCTTGCTGAAGTTCCTCGACCGCGATACGCCCGCCATTGCCGAGCCACAAACACAGAAAGGACTCGCATGAATCCAAGCACCGTTAACGCCGTAGAACCTGTTGTTGAGCACGCTGCTCAGGTCAACCCATGGCTGCCATCTGCGCCGGCCGACACCGCCTGGCTTGACGCCGCCAAACCGGCCGTCGCCCCCGAGCACGCCGGCGGCTTGCACCTGACACAAATTTTTGACGGCGCGCTGCCGCTGGAATCCTGGATCAATCAAGGCCTGGGCTGGGTCGTGTCGCATTGCCGTCCATTCTTCCAGACCGTGCGGGCGCCAATCGACGCCACGCTGAACGGCGTCGGCGCCTTGCTGCTGGCGGCGCCGTCGCTGATGGTCATCGCCATTATCGGCCTGCTGGCCTGGCAGTTCACCAGCCGCGCGCTGGCGGTCGGCACCGTGCTGGCGCTGCTGGTGGTATCCATGCTGGGCGTGTGGCCGGAAGCCATGATCACCTTGTCGCTGGTGCTGACTTCGCTAGCGTTCTGTTTGCTGATCGGCCTGCCGCTAGGGATCTTCCTGGCCAGCAGCGACCGCGCGCAGAACATCCTGCGGCCGCTGTTGGACGCGATGCAGACCACGCCGGCCTTTGTGTACCTGGTGCCGGTGGTGATGCTGTTCGGCATCGGCAATGCGCCGGGCGTGATCGTTACCATTATCTTTGCGCTGGCGCCGCTGGTGCGCCTGACCAATCTTGGCATACGCCAGGTGCGTCCGGACCTGATCGAAGCGGCACGCGCCTATGGTGCGTCGCCGTGGCAGTTGCTGACCCGCGTGCAGTTTCCGCTGGCCATGCCGTCGATTATGGCCGGCATCAACCAGTCGCTGATGCTGTCGTTATCGATGGTGGTGATCGCTTCCATGATTGCGGTAGGCGGCCTGGGCCAGATGGTGTTGCGCGGTATCGGCCGGCTGGATATGGGCCTGGCCACCGTCGGCGGACTGGGCATCGTGCTGCTGGCCATCACGCTGGACCGTCTGACGCAAGCGATGGGACAACCGCGTCGCGGCGTGCGTCACTGGTATCAGACCGGCCCGGCCGGCCTGATCCTGCGCTTGGTGCGCAACGGCCCGGTACGCGGCCAGTTCCAATGGCTGTCGATGCTGGCGCTGTGCGTGCTGGTGCTGACAACCAGCCTGGCCATGGCGCAAACGCCGGACGACAGCCTGCCCGGCAAGGGCATCAAGGTGCAGGCGCTGCAAAGCTCGATCGCCGAAGAAACCTTCCAGACCATGCTGGTCGACCGCGCGCTGGAAAAGCTGGGCTACGAGCCGCAGCCGATCAAGGAAGTCGACTATCCGGCCGCGCATATCGCCATCGCCAATGGCGACGCCACCTTCCTCGCGGTGCACTGGGACCCTTTGCACCAGGACTATTACAACAACGCCGGCGGCGACGCCAAGCTGCTGCGCACCGGCCAGTACGCCGGTCCAGCCGCGCAAGGCTATATGATCGACAAAGCCACGGCCGACAAGTACAACATCACCAATATCGAGCAGTTGCGCGATCCCGGCCTGGCCAAGCTGTTCGACCACGACGGCGACGGCAAGGCCGACCTGACCGGCTGCAATCCCGGCTGGGGCTGCGAGGCGATGATCGAAAACCATCTGGACGCCTACCAGTTGCGCGCCACGGTCAAGCACGTGCAGGGCAGCTATGCGGCCCTGATGGCCGACACCATCGGCCGCCACCAGCGTGGCGAACCGATCCTGTACTACACGTGGACGCCATACTGGGTGAGCGGGGTGCTGGTGCCGGGCAAGGACGTGGTCTGGCTGCAAGTGCCGTTCTCGTCCAATCCGCAGCACACCAGCACGCGGATGGATGACGGCAGCGACTATGGCTTTGCGGTCAACACCACGCGCATCGTGGTCAACCGCGCATGGGCCGAGCAGAATCCGGCCGCCGTCAAACTGTTTGAGGTAATGCGCCTGCCGATTGCCGACATCAGTGCGCAAAACCAGCGCATGCGCGACGGCGAAAACTCGCAGGCCGACATCGCCCGCCATACCGACGGCTGGATCAAATACCACCAGCAGCTGTTCGATAGCTGGATCGCGCAGGCGCTGCATCGCTAAGATCAAGCGCCTGGATCAAGTAACGGCGTAAATATTGCCTATTAAACATTTCACTCCTGTATGATTTGATGATCTTGTGAGTGAAAGGTTGTCCATGCTGTCCAAGCTGTCTGCCATGTTCCGCTACTTCAATAGCGCCGTGCCGTTTCGTCTGGTGCCGGCGCTGATTGCCACCGCTGTCCTGTTTGTATTGCTGGCGCTGCCTTGTCCCGCCGGCCTCGATCCCAAGGCTTGGGCGCTGGTGGCGATCTTTCTCACCACGATTGTCGCCATCATCCTCAAGGTCATGCCGATTGGCGTGATGGCGCTGATGGCGATCGTCATCGTCGCGTTGTCGCAAGTCACCTCCAACTCATCCAAGGGCGCGATTACCGATGCGCTGAGCAGCTTCGCCAGCCCGCTGATCTGGCTGATCGTGGTGGCCGTGCTGATCTCGCGCGGCCTCAAGAAAACCGGGCTGGGTAGTCGCATCGGCCTGATCTTCATCGCCATGCTGGGCAAGCGCACCATCGGCATCGGTTACGGCCTGACGGTGTGCGAACTGGTGCTGGCGCCGTTCACGCCGAGCAATACAGCGCGCGGCGGCGGCATCGTCCACCCGATCATGAAGTCGATCGCCAATGCCTTCGACTCCGATCCCGCCAAGGGCACGGAAGGCAAGGTCGGCACCTATCTGGCGCTGGTCAACTACCACGCCAATCCCATTACTTCCGCCATGTTCCTCACCGCCACCGCGCCGAATCCGCTGGTGGTGGACTTCGTCGCCAAGGCCAGCAACCAGAGCTTTCATCTGAGCTGGACCACCTGGGCGCTGTGCATGCTGCTGCCGGGGCTGGTCTGCCTGCTGCTGATGCCACTGGTGATCTACCTGCTGTCGCCGCCACAACTGAAAGCGACGCCGGACGCGGTGCAATACGCGCGCGGCGAACTGGATCGCATGGGACCGCTGGCGCCGAAAGAGAAAGTCATGCTCGGCACCTTCGGCCTGCTGCTGGTGTTGTGGGCCAATGTGCCGGCCATGATCCTCGGCCCGGCCTGGACGCTGGACCCGACCGTGGTTGCCTTTCTCGGCCTGTTTGTGCTGATCATTACCGGCACGCTGGACTGGGACGATGTGCTATCCGAAAAAAGCGCCTGGGATACGCTGATCTGGTTCGGCGCGCTGGTCATGCTGGCCGAGCAATTGAACAAGCTGGGCGTGATCGGCTGGGCCGCGCTGGCGATGAAGGATGCCATCGTCGCCAGCGGCATGGGGTGGCTGCCGGTGGCCACCGTGCTGCTGCTGGCCTTCGTCTTCTCGCACTACCTGTTCGCCAGCACCACCGCCCACATCAGCGCCATGCTGTTCGCCTTCCTGTCGGTCGGCGCGCAGCTACTGCCGCCGCAATACCTGGTGCCATTCCTGCTGCTGATGACGGCCGGCTCGGCCATCATGATGACGTTGACCCATTACGCCACCGGCACCTCGCCGATCATCTTCGGCAGCGGCTACGTCACCATGGGCAACTGGTGGCGCGTCGGCTTTGTCATGTGCGTGCTGGAATTGCTGGTGTTTGCCGTGGTCGGCGGCGCCTGGTGGAAACTGCTGGGCTACTGGTGAACCGATGAAAAAAATCCATATCACCTTGCCGCTGGCGCTGATCGTGCTGGCGGTCTGGCTGGGTTTGACGCTGGGCCTGGTTCAGCTGCAAGCCGGCGGCATCGGGCTGTCCTGGCTGCTGGCGGCGCTGTTTGCCTTGCTGGTCTCGCTGGCCGGCAACGAGCGGCGTACCAGTGGCCTGCACGCGCCATCGCCTTCGCGCTCTTGGTGGCTGGTCTCGCCGCCATTGCTGTATTCGCTGCTGATGCTGGTGGTGGCGTGGGCCGGCGGCTGGCCGCCGCCCAAGGCGCTGCTACTGGTGGCCGGCAACGCGGCGCTGGTGGCGCTGTCGGAAGAATTGATGTTCCGCGCCATCCTGCTGCAAGGCTTGCTTGACCGTTACGCCATCTGGCCTGCCGTGTTGCTGTCGTCGGCGCTGTTCGGCGTGGTGCACACGGCCAACGGCCTGGCCACGGGCGACCTTGGCGGCGCGTTGTGGCAGGCCACGGCGGCCTTCCTGCAAGGGATCGTCTATGCGGCGATACGCCTGCGCACCCGTTCAGTGTGGCCGATGATGGTGGTGCACGGCGTGTGGGACTTTGCGCTGGTGTCGTCGATACAGGGCGCCACGGCGGGCGACGAGGCGTCGATATTGCCGTACGCGGCGCTGCTGGCCGTGCTGCCGCTGTGCCTGTACGGCGTGTACCTGCTGCGCGGCAGCCAGCGCGCGCTACTGGGCCAGAATGCCTACCAGTTGAACCAGTAAAATCTTCAGCACCGTCATCGACGGGAAGATCATGGCGTAGCCGACATCCGGCCGGTCGGTGGGGGCGATGCGGTTGGCAAACGCCAGGATGGCCGGATTGCCGGTGGCGCCGGCCACAATCCCTGCCACGCTGTCGAACGGTAGGCGGAACACCGCCAGCGCCACCAGCATGGTGACGATCACCATCACCGAAACGATGGCGCTGCCCAGCAGCAGATACAGCATGCCGCTTTCCGCAAAGGTGGCGGCAAAAGTGGCGCCGGACGAAATACCGACCACCGCCAGAAACAAGGTCAGGCCGAAATTGCGCAACACCAGGTTGGCGGAGATCGGCATCGCCCACTGGAACATGCCGGTGCGGCGTTGACGCCCCAGCAGCAGCGCCACCAGCAACAGGCCGGCGAAGCCCAGCGACAAATGGCCCAGCAGCGGCAGCGGCCAGTGGATGGCGCCGAACGCCAGCCCCAGCGTGACGCCGACGCCAATGCTGAGATAGCTGATTTCGCCGGTGCCGCGCACCGAATCGCCAAACAGCTTGCGCAGCGCTGGGAAGCTGGCACGCGGCGCGAGGACGCCGATGCGGTCGCCGAATTCCAGCATGCGCTGCGGCGTCAGGTGCAGGTCGGCATCGGCGCGGCGCAGGTGCAGGATGCGGGCTTGCAGTTCCTCCGGGATCTGCAATTGCCCCAGTCGCAGGCCGGCGACGGCGGCGCTGGAAATGAAGAAACGTTCGTAGTCGAGATCCTTGCGGTCATGCACCATGCGGCCGGGATGCGCCGGGCCGAAGCGGGTCGCCACGTCGTGCAGCAGCGCGCTGTCGTTGCCGGCCACCAGCAGCACATCGTCGCGCTCCAGGCACATGCTGTCCTCGGCCACCAGGTTGTGATGGCCGCGGCGGATGGCGACGATGGAAATCCCGGCCGGCAAGCTGCGCGCGGCGGCGGCCAGCGTCATGCCGATCACGTAAAACTCGGTGACATCGATTTCCTCCACATGCAAGGCGGCCGGCGTGACGGCGGACAGGCGCGGCTTGCGCCAGGCGTTGTACAGGCCCAGCAGCAGGATCGGCACCGCCACGCCGATCGGGTAGGCCATTGAATAGCCGGTGGCCGGCGCGGCGCCGAATACCGCCAGCGCCGCTTGCAGCGCGGCCGTGCTGGTGCCGGCGCCGGCGAAGGCGCCCAGCGCGTGCGGCAGGTCGATGCCGGGCAGCCAGTGGGCCGCCGCCAGCGTCAGTCCCAGCGCGGCACCGACCGCGATCAGCGCCGCCAGGTTGGCTTTCATGCCTTCGGCCGTGGTCAGGCCACGAAAGAATTGCGCACCGTAGGCAATGCCGACGCCGTACAGGAACAGCAGCAGACCCAGGTTGCCCATCAGGCCGGGCAGCACCAGCTTGGGCGCCGCCGCGCCGACCGCCAGGCCGACAAACAGCACCGCGCCCGATCCCAGCGACAAGCCTTTGACGCTCACCGCGCCCAGCAAATAGCCGATGGCGATGGTGAGGAACAGGGCCAGCAATGGCTGGCCGGTAAGAAACGCGCTGATTTCGCTCATGGGCCAAAAGCTTTCGTTTAGAATATTGTTAACGGAATTCTAATTGAATAATGCGAAAGGGCGGAAAATGAAGACAGCCGTATTCAGCGCGCGCCGCTACGACAAGACCATGCTGGCGCGGGCCAATGCCGCCGCCGGTCATGAGTTGCGTTTCCTGGAAGACCGCTTGACCGTAGCCAGCGCACCGCTGGCTGCCGGTTGCGAGGCCGTGTGCGTGTTCGTCAACGACACCGTCGACGCCGACGTGCTGGCGATTCTGTCGCAGCTAGGCGTGCGGCTGGTGGCCACGCGTTCCACCGGCTACAACCAGATCGACGCCGCTGCTGCCGAGCGTCTCGGCATTGCCGTGGTGCGGGTGACCGACTATTCGCCGTACTCGGTGGCCGAGTTTGCCGTCGGCCTGCTGCTGGCGGTCAACCGCAAGATCGCCCGCGCCAGCTGGCGCACGCGCGAAGGCAACTTCGACCTCGACGGCCTGATGGGCTTCGACCTGCACGGCAAGACCGTGGGCGTGATCGGCACCGGCAAGATCGGCACCATTTTTGCGCGCATCCTGGGCGGCTTCGGCTGCACCTTGCTGGGCCACGACCGTTATCCATCGGCGGCGTTCGAGGCGCTGGGTGGCCGCTACGTGTCGGTGGATGAACTGCTGGCCAGCAGCGACGTGGTCTCGCTGCATTGCCCGCTGACCGAGGAGACGCGCCACATCGTCAACGCCGAATCGCTGGCGCGCGCCAAGCGCGGCAGCATCCTGGTTAACACCAGCCGCGGCGGCCTGGTCGATACCGAGGCTGCCACCGAGGCGCTGAAGACGGGCCAGCTGGGCGGGCTGGCGATCGACGTCTACGAGCAGGAAGCCAATCTGTTCTTCCAGGATCTGTCGTCCACCATTATTTGCGACGACGTGATCCAGCGCCTGGTGTCGTTCCCGAATGTGATCGTGACCGGCCACCAGGCGTTTTTCACGGAAGAGGCGATCGGCCAGATCATGCAGACCACCATCGACAGCATCAGCGCGTTCGAGCGGGGCGACGCGCTGGTGAACCGTATTCCGGCCGCTTAGTCGGCGGCAGGCAGATTCAGCTGACGGCGCAGTTCGACTTTGGCGGCTGCCAGTTCGGCCTGGTATTGCGGGTTGGTCTCCATCACCGCATGGGTGGTGTAGGCCAGCAGCTTGGAGGCGGCGATATCGCTCGGATAATGCACGCCGCATACCAGCCGGTTGTGGGCGTAGGCGTCTGCGCGCGCCAGAATCGCGTCACGCTGTTCCGGCACCATCTCCACCAGCGTCAGCGCGGCCAGGTAGCCGGCCGTGGCGTGGCCGCTTGGATACGAGTCGTCGATGGTCTTGGTCTTGCAGACCGGTTTCAGGCTCTTGTCCAGGTTGTAGGGACGGATGCGCTTGAAGGCTTGCTTGGCCGGATTGGCGTTGATGCCCTCGTCGTGCTTGACGCGCTTGCCGAAAGCGGTGGTCAGCGGCAGCGCCGCCGGATTGAATTTCTCGCCCAATACACCCCGGTAGATGAACAGCGATTCTTCCACATCGTCAGCCTTGGCCTGTGCTTCCTCGGCGCTGGTGCGGCTGGACTGGAGGCGGTGCAGCTCGGCCAGTTCGGCCTTGGTGATATCGGAATCGGCGGCCGGCGGCGTGTGCAGGATCAGTTGCGCATGGGTTTGCGCCGGACCTGCAAAAATCGGCTCGGCGGCAAAGGCTTGCTGCGTCAGCACGGCGCCAAGGGACAGCAGGAGGATGGAATATTTCATGGTCATGGCTTTCAGGTTTAGAAATCGATGGTGAGGGTGGCCGATACGCTGCGTTCAGGCAGCACCGTCAGCAGGTCGGCCGGCGACGGCGCGGCGCTGGAGCTGATCTTGGTGCCGGCGGACGCGACGTCGACAATGCTGTGACGGTTAAACAGGTTGTTGACGCCAATTTGCAGCTTGGCCAGCTTGGCGAACGGCGCCGGGTTTTTCAGGCGGTAGTTGATGAACAGGTTAGCCAGCGTCACCGGATCGATGCCGAACGCCTCGTGCGTGGAACCATTGTCCGCATAGGTCTTGCCGACGCGCTTGACGAACAGGCCGCCATTCCAGCCGCTGTGCTGGTAGTTCAGCGACAGCGTCTCGGTATCGCCCGGCGCGCCGGCAACCCACTTGCCAGTGTCGTACTTGGTGGTGCCGACGGTGGCGTTGGCGTACAGGCTGAAGCCGCCGCCCAGCATGACCGTGCCTTCCGCCTCCACGCCCTGGCTGATTTCCTTGCCGTTCAAGAAGTACACCGGTTCGCCCGTTACCGGGTCGGGCGACGACGAGTAAGGGCTGTCGAGGCGGATGCGGTAGACGTCGGCCGACAGGCTCAGACTGTCCGACTGCCATACCGTACCGGCCTGGGTGGTGGTGGACTTGGTGGCTTTCGGCACGGCGCCGACCTTGGCGCCGAGCGTATCGAACACGCCGGTCGACGGGATCTGGTCGCCGCGTGCGATTTGCGCATAGGCGGTCCAGGTCGGCGCGATCTGGTAATGCAGGTCCAGCGACGGTAGCGTGTCGGTGTACTTGACGCTGTTGTCGATATACGGCGCGCCGCCCGTGATGGTGCCGGTGGCCTTGTTGTACACGCCGCCCAGCGGTCCGACCGCGCCGCCGTTGTCCTGCAGGTGACGGAAGTCCTGCTTGTACGAGGCGTACTTGACGCCGGGCGTGATGCTCAGCGCCGGCGTCACGTGAAACTCATATTCCACGTACGGCTGGACGGTGGTGGTCTGGTAGGTTTCGCTGAAGTTCGGCGCGGCCTGGTTGACCCAGGTGCGCGGATCGCTCGGGATCTGGTAGCGGAAGCTCTTCGCGTAGTCGTACCAGACGCCGGTGCGCAGCACGCCCAGCGACGACTCCTGGCTCAGGCGCAGCAGATTGCCCTTGGTCAGGTAAGAGTTGAGCTTGTCGATGGCGCTGTTGGTGCTGATGACGGTGGTGCTGTTGTTGTAGTTCTGCTTGTTCCAGTAACGGTAGACATAGGCCTTGTCTTCCAGCTTCCAGCCACCGCCGAGGTTGCTGGTTACGCCGAGGTAGTTGAAGGCAGTCGAAATATCGTAGAAATTAAAACCCCAGTAGTTGCCCTTGGTCGGGTCGCCGCTCAGCAGGGTGTTGTAGTTGCCCTGTTCGACATTGGCGCGGGTCACGCCCTTGATGGCTGGCGTGTTGTTGGTCAGGTTCAGCCACGACGAGAATAGCGTGATGGCGGTGTCGTCGCTCAGCTGGTAGCGGTATTTGAGCGAGGCGGCGTCGCGCTTTTGCTTGTTGTAGGTCTGGTAGCCGTCGGACTTCATTTCCTGCACGTTGACCAGCAGGTTGGAGCTGCCGTTCGGGCCGAACTGGCCGGTCGCATGTTCGACGCCGATCAGCGAAGTGGCCCAGGTGCCGTAGGAGCCGGTGACGCTGGTGCGCTGCGTGTTGTCGAGGTCGCGCGACAGCAGGTTGATCGAGCCGCCATACGTGGCCTGGCCAATGGTGGCGGCCGAGCCGGGGCTGCGGTCAATCACCGCGCCGCCGGTGAACTGGCTCGGGAAGAACACCCAGGCGTGGTGGCTGACGCCGTTGGTGTCGTTGAACGGAATGCCGTCGAAAGCGATCACGCTGTTGCCGTCGGACAGGCCGCGCATGGTGGTCTTGTTGTCGCCCAGGCCGACGCCGTTGGAACTGTAGCTGAACATGCCGGGCGCCATTTGCAGTACCTGGCTGTAGTCGGCCACCGGCGAGGTGAAGTCTCGGACGAACTGGTCGCTGACTTCGGACAGCGCCGAGCGCGCATCCAGCGAGCCTTTCGACGGCGCGCTGGACGAGGCGGTATTCAGCGTCGAACGGATTTCCACCGTTTGCGTCGGGCCTGGCGCGTCGGCAGCGCCGTCGTCGGCTGCGTGTGCGAAGGCTGCTTGCAGCATGCCCGCCAACAGGGCGAGTGCGAAGCGCGGTGGAATCTTGAAGCCAGTGATGTACATAAAACGTCCTTTGCCTGGGGATGAAAAACAGCAGAGGTTAGTGAGGCTTTATGTCGGCTACATGACAAGCTTTCAATCAAAAAGCCGAGTGTGGTATTTCATTTCACATGCCCAAAATACCGCATTGTTTAACGTTGGCTTAATAGTCCCGGCGGCATGCTGGCGCGGCCAAGAGGGTGCCTAAATACAAACAAGTAAACGATTCTCATTTAGATTTGATGCTATGATGCCGGCAATATTGATATTTCCGACAACTTGAAATGCATCCCATGTATCCTGATTCCCGCATCTCCCGTATTGCGCTGGCCGGCCTGATCGGCATGCCGCTGGCGAGCTCCGTCATGGCCCAAACCGCCGACACGCCCGTGCAGACCGTCCTGGTCAGCGGGCAATCCGAGCCTGATTCCGGCGGGCAGATTGCCAAAAACGCCCACGCCGGCATGCTGGGCGACAAAAACCTGCTGGACACGCCGTTCAGCGTGGCCAGCTACACCAGTCAGCGCATGCTGGACCAGCAGGCGCTGACGCTGGCCGAAGTGCTGGCCGGCGATCCGTCGACCCGCTTCACCGGCCAGGTGGGCGGCGTCACCGATTCGTTTTTCATCCGCGGCTTTCCGCTCAATGAAGGCAACCTGAGCGAGGTCGCCTTCGACGGCGTGTATGGCGTGTCGCCCAACTACCACCTGTTCACCGAATACCTGGAAAGCGTGGAAATACTGAAAGGGCCGGCCGCGCTGCTGTACGGCATGTCGCCCAATGGCGGTGTCGGCGGCGTGGTGAATGCGGTGCCAAAACGCTCGCTGCCGCGCGACCTGACCCGCATGACGCTGGACTACGGCTCGTCTTCCCAGTTGGGCGCGGCGCTCGACGTCAGCCGCCGGTTTGGCGAGGAGCGCCGTTTCGGCATCCGCTTCAACGTCCTGCACCGCAGCGGCGACACGCCGCTGGACAACCAGACCTCGCGCGCCGAGGTGGCGGCGGTGTCGTTCGACTATCGCGGCCAGCGCACCCGCGCGTCGCTGGATATCGTCGAGCAGTATCAGTGGATCGATGCGCCGACGCGGCCGTTCCTGCTGGCCGCCGGCCTGGCGGTGCCGCAAGCGCCGGACGGCCGCCGCAATATCACCCAGCCATGGGGCTGGTGGAAGTCGAACGACCTGGCCACGCTGGGCAAGGTGGAATACGATCTCAACGATAACCTGACGGTCTTTGCCGACGCCGGTGGCACGCGCTCGGATGTGTCGCGCTATTCGGACCAGACGCTGACCATCCTCAACGCCGCCGGCGACATCACGGTGACGCCGATGAACTGGAAATTCCGTGTACGCCGTTCGACCGCCGACACCGGCCTGCGCGCGCGCTTCCGCACTGGCACTATCCAGCATGCGCTGGTGGTGAGCGGGAATGTCTATCACGACGAATTCGGCAGTATCAGCAATTCGGCCAAGGCGATCAACTCAAATATCTATGTGCCGGTTGTTGTCGCCGATACTGGGGTGCCGGCGCCGCTGCGGGTGCCGAAGCTGTCGGTTTCCACCTTGTCGAGCGCGGCGGTGGCCGATACACTGGAACTGCCGGACCAGCATGTCGAGCTGACGCTGGGTCTGCGCCGCCAGTTGGTGGAATCGAAAAACTACAGCGCCGCCACCGGTGCGCGCACCACCTACTACAAGCAGGGCGCGCTGACGCCGCTGGTCGGCGTGGTGTTCAAGCCGGAGCGCAATGTGTCGCTGTACGCCAACTACATCGAAGGCCTGAGCAAAGGCGATATCGCGCCGAATATCGCCACCAACGCCGGCCAGGTGTTCGCGCCGTACAAGAGCAAGCAATACGAAGTCGGCGCCAAGGCCGATCTGGGGGTGGCGCTGGCGACGGTGGCGGCGTTCCAGGTGAGCAAGCCGAGCGGCCAGTTGTACGGCGCTACCTACAGCATGGACAGCGAGCAGCGCAATCGGGGCGTGGAGTTGAACCTGTCCGGCGCCGCCAGCCGCGCCGTGCGCCTGCTGGCCGGCCTGACCTGGCTGGATGGCCGCCTGGTGAAGACCAACAGCGCTGCCACCATCGGCAAGCGGCCGGTGGGCGTGCCGGACGCCATGGCCAATCTGGGCGCCGAATGGGATCTGCCGTTCCAGCCGGGCCTGACCGCAACCGCCGCCGTCATCTACACCGGCAGACAGTATGTCGACCAGGCCAATGTCCAGGCGGTGCCGGCATGGACCAAAACCGACTTCGGCCTGCGCTACCGTACCGTCATCGCCGGCAAGGCGACCACGCTGCGCGGCGGCCTGATGAACGCATTCGACCGCCATTATTGGGGCGGGGTGGCGTCCTACGGCACCATCTCGCAGGCGGCGCCGCGCACCGTGCAGTTGTCGGCTGCCATCGACTGGTAGGCACGTGACCGATGCACGACAGCGCCGCTCAGGCCATCTCCAGCCTGTATGCCGACTGCTCACGCCAATGGGCGGTCGGTGTGCAATCGGCTATATAAGCGGTAACTTTCGTCGCCGATCGCCATAAACGGCTTGAGCTGGAACGGGCCGCTAGCGGTCGCGACCTGCCACGTCGATTGCGCGACGCGCTGCACGTTTAACAACTCTTCGCGCCGCATCCGTTCGGGAGCGGGCAGCAGCGGCAACAACACCAGCGGCCCGACCAGCAGCGCGGCGACTTCCGGATGGGCCGGGTTGATCGGTTCCAGTCGCGGCGCCATATCGAAGGTGATGTCGACCCGGTCTCCCGGCTGCCAGGTACGGTCGAGCGGCACGAAGGCGCCCGGACTGATCGCCCGTTCCAGCGGCTGGCCGTTGACCAGCACGCGGGTGCCTGGACCGGCCCACGCGGGCATCCGCAGCTGCATGGTGAAGCGGGTGGGGGCGGACGCGTGCACGGTCAGGCTGCTGGCAGGGGATAGGGGATAAGTGGTGCTCTGCTGCACGCTGACCTCGTGCGCCGCAACCCGCATCCGCACGCTGGATGGCACGTACAGGTTAACGTAAAGCATGTCCTCCTCATACAGATAGGCGCTGATCGCATAGTCCGCCGCCAACTGAATGAAGGTGCCCGAGCAGCAAGGCCAGGCTTCGCCGCGAAATACCTTGCGGGCGACATGCGCGTAATCGGCGTAGTAAAAAGTGCGGCCGTCTGCCTCGGTGGGCTTGGCGCCCAGAATGGTGTTGTAGAGTACCCGATCCATGCTGTCGCCATAGTGGCTTGACTTGGTAATCTGGAGCAAGCTGCGCGCGATTTTAAAATGGCCGTAGGCGCCGCACGGGGTCTCGAAGGAGCGGTGGGTGGCGTCCAGTGAGGCCGGCAGGGTTTCAGTGTCGTCCGCCGCCAGCAGTTCTTCATTCGGCCCCCAGCCGCCGGTGGCATACGATTGGGCCTGCACGAAGGCAAAACCATTCCGCGCGGCGTCCAGGTATTTGCGGTCACCCTGCACCAGGTAGGCTTGAATGGCGGAGTTCAAGGCATTGACATGGCTGTAGGCGTGTTTGCCCTGGAGCGGGCTGTGGCCGCTCGCCAGCGGGTCAAACAGGGCCTGGTCCTGCAGGTAGCGGGCGGCAAGATGGCGATAGCGCTCGCCCATGCCCGCCTGCCAGGCTAAAAATAAATGCTCCGGCAGCGTGTAGGGTTCGTCCCAGATTTCGGCTTCCTGCGTGTATGGCCTGGCCCGGCGCTCGTCGCGTGTCAGGGCTTTTTCGGGAAGAAACGGCATGACGATGTCGGTCAGATGGTCCAGGGTTGGTTTCGCCAGCGCGACCCCGGCATACTGATAGGCGTCGACCAGACCGATGACCAATTTGTCGTAGGTGTAGGCCGGCAGCGGATAGCCGGCAAAGAATAGTGGATGGATGGTCGCCGCATATTTCCGCACCAGGTCCGCGACCTTGCGCTGGATGGCGGCATCTCCTGACGCCGCGTAGCAGCGGGACAGTCCGGACAGGTACTGGCCAAAACTGTGGCCCGGGATGTAGCCATGCCAGTTGGCGCTGCCGTAGTCGCGGGCGTCAATATGAAAATCATCGGAAGCGTCATACCAGCCGCCCATGTCCTCTCCCGGCGCGGGCTGGCGCGCGCGAACGCGGAACGGCTTGAGCAGCTTATCGTCGCTGATCGACATGAACAGGCTGCGGTTATGGACCAGCTGTTCCAGCAAGCGGCTATCGCCCAACTGCACCTGTTGATAGCTGAACCTGTGCAGCGCTGGCTGTAGCGCCGGCCCTGCGGGTAACGCGCGGCCTGCGGCAGACGCTGGGCGACAAAGCAACATCATGGCCGCGCTGTGGCTCATGAAGTCACGACGGGAATAGCTTCTCACCATAGAAGACAGTCCGATAGGGAATAGTTTTGCAGCAGTAAATATTAGCATCGGGACCGTCGTCTGCGACGCCTTTAGCCGCCTACCGGCCTTGTTTAGCGAGCGATGACGCAACAGGGCGACTGCGGAGCGAAATATTTTTTCGGTGGAGGTTCCCTTTTGCCGCGCTGGCGTGTCAAGGCTGGTAATCATCAACTGACACGAAATGGATTTCAGCATGTTCGCATCACGTTTTCCTCTGCTACGCCCCTTGACCCTGTCCATTCACCTGGCTTGCATCGGGCTGGCGCTCGCCGGCGCTGCTGCGGCGCAGATGCCGGCTGCCGTCGCCGCCTCGCAGCGTTTCGACATTCCCGCCGGGCCGCTGGGCGTGGCTTTGCGCCAGTTTGCCGACAAGGCCAACATTCTGCTGTCGTCGGACGCGCGCCTGACGCAGGACAAGAACAGCCCCGGCCTGCACGCGGTGGCGACGCCGGCGCAGGGCTTGCAGCAGTTGCTGAGCGGTAGCGGCCTGGCGGCGGTGGCGCAGGCCGACGGCAGCTTCGTGCTCCGCGCGGCCGACGCCACCCCAGCGCCCGGTATCAAGTCTCCGGCGGCCGCCACGGAACCGGCGGTCATGGCGGAAGTGGTCGTACTGGGCGAGCGGTCGACACAAGCGGATGGCAGCTACCGTCCCGTACCCAGCAAATCCGCGCTGCACTCGGACATGAGCACGCTGGATGCGCCGCAGGTGCTGAACGTGGTGGCCGCCCAGGTCATCAGCGACCAGCGGCCGCGCAATCTGGACGACGCGCTGGCCAATGTCAGTGGCATCACCCAGGGCAACACGCTGGCCGGTACTCAGGACACCATCATGAAGCGTGGCTTCGGCGGCAACCGCGACGGCTCCATCATGCACAACGGCATGCCGCTAGTGCAGGGCAGGGGGATGAACGCCGCCGCCGAAAGCGTGGAAGTACTGAAAGGCCCGGCCTCGCTGTTGTACGGCATTATGGACCCGGGCGGCGTGGTCAACGTGGTTAGCAAGAAGCCGTTGCTGGAGCAGAGCACCAGCCTGTCGGTACTCGCTTCGACTTACGGTGACGGTAAGAACGGTGGCGGCGTCACGCTGGACAGTACCGGCGCCATCGGTACGGCCGGCCTGGCGTACCGCGTCATTGTCGATCACGTCAACGAAGACTACTGGCGCAATTTCGGCCGCCATCGCGAGACGCTGTTCGCGCCGTCGCTGGCCTGGTATGCCAAGGATACGCAGGTAGTGTTGTCGTACGAGCACCGACAGTTCCTGTACCCGTTTGATCGCGGCACGGCGCTCGACCCGCGCACCAATGCGCCGCTGGACATTCCGATCACGCGCCGCCTGGACGAGCCATTCAATGTGATGGATGGCCGCTCCGATCTCGGCCAACTGACCGTCGACCAGCAACTGAACAAGGAGTGGAAGGCCCACCTTGGCGTCAGCTACAACCGCGAAGTCTACGACGCCAACCAGCTGCGCGTGAATGGCGTCAACCTCAACACCGGCACGCTGGTGCGCAGCAACGACGCCACGCACGGCGCCATTTCCACCGACAGCTACGGCTTGTTCTACCTGCAAGGGTCGCTGAACCTGGCCGGCCTGCACCACGAAATGCAGATCGGTAGCGACATCGAATACCGCCGCATCTTCCGCGCCGACCTGCTGCGTCAGGCGACCACCAGCACCTTCTCGTACCTGAATCCGGTCTACGGCACCGAGGCGCCGTCGGCCACCGTATCTGCCAGTGACAGTGACCAGAGCGACCAGCTGCACGACAAATCGGTATTCGCGCAGGACAGCATCTACCTGACCGACCGCTGGATCGTTTCCGCCGGTGCGCGTTATCAGGACTACCAGCAGATCGCCGGCCGTGGCCGTCCATTCACGGCCAACACCAATACCGACAGTTCGAAGTGGCTGCCGAAAGCCGGCGTGGTGTACAAGCTGTCGCCGACCTGGTCCCTGTACGGCAGCTATACCGAATCGCTCAAGCCGGCATCGACCATCGCGCCGCTGAGCACCGGCGTGGTGATCGACTCGGCGGTGCTGCCGGAGCAGGCCAAGGCGTGGGAGGCGGGCGTCAAGCTGGCCAATCCGGCCGGTTTCTCGGGCAGCGTGGCGCTGTTCAATATCGACAAGAAGAATGTGCTGGTCTCGCAGTTCAACGACATCACCAAGCTGACCGACTGGCGCACCGCCGGCGCGGCCCGCGCGCGCGGGCTGGAGGCCGATATCTCGGGCCGCCTGAGCCGCAGTTGGAACCTGATCGGCAGCTACGCCTACACCGACGCCATCACCACCAAAGACCCGCTGTACCAAGGCTTTCGCCTGTGGAACGTAGCGCGCCAAACCGCCTCGCTGTCGGCTGCGTATGACGCCGGCGCGGTGTTCGGCGACGACAAGCTGCGTACCGGCATCGGCGCGCACTATGTCGGCAAGCGCGCCGGCGATTCGGCCAACAGCTTCATGTTGCCGGCCTATACGGTGGCCGACGGGTTCGCGACCTACGATACCCGTATCGGCGGCCGCAGCGTGCGCTTCCAGCTGAACGTCAAGAACCTGTTCGACCGCCACTACTACCCATCCAGCGTCAACAAGTACTTTGTCTCGGTGGGTGATGCGCGCCAGATTTCGCTGCTGACCACGCTGGACTTTTAAGGAGCCGTCATGACCGCATTGCACATCACCGTATCCCGGCTGCTGGCCGGCCTGATGCTGGGCCTGGCCGGAATGGCAGCCCACGCCGATGACGGCCTGCTGGCCCGCATCGAACACAGCGCCGTGTTGCCGGGCAGCGGCCACAGCTGGGGCTTCGCCGCGCTGGACCCGTCGCGGCCCTACCTGTGGATCGCCCGCCGCGAGAACGGTCTGACCGTGTTCGACGTCGCCAAACAGAAGCCGGTGAGCACAGTGGAGGGCGGCGCCGGCGCCAACGGCGTGGCCTTCGTGCCGGCCGCGGACCGCGCCTACGTCGCCAACACCGACGGCACGCTGGGCATCGTGCGACTGTCGGACATGCACCAGCTGCGCCGCCTGGCCGTCAGCGACGCCAACCTGAACACCGCCATGCTGGAGCCGGTCAGCGGCAAAGTGTGGCTGACCAGCGGCCGCCGGGCGTCGCGCTCGACCGTGTATGTGCTCGATCCGGCAAGCGACAGCATCGTGGCGCAGCACGACTTCGACATCAAGAAAATCGATCCGCCGCTGGCCCTGGGCGACGGTTCGGTGATGGTGCCGATGCGCGACGAAGGCAAGCTGCTGAGGCTGGCCGGCGACACGCTGGCGGTGCAGTCCACTTGGAGCTACCCGGACTGCAAGCAGCCGAGCGCGTTGGCCGTGGACCAGCGTCAGCGCCGTCTGTTCATCGCATGCCGTGGCGAGCGGCCGGTGCTGGTGGTGGCCAACCTGGATAGCGGGGCACAAGTAGCGTCGCTGCCGATTGGCCACGCCGTCAATGCCTTGGCCTATGACGCCGGCCGCCGGCTGATCCTCGGGCCAAGCGGCGCCGACAGCAACCTGACGCTGGTGCGCCAGGACGACGCCGATCATTACACGCCGCTCGGCTACGTCGCGACCCGCACCTGGGCCCACAACATGGCCTACGACCCGCGCGCCGGCAAGGCGTACCTGCTGACGATGGACGTGACCCAGCCCGCCACGCCGCCGGGCGGCGCCAAGCGCGATCCAATATTCCATCCAGACACCTTTACCGTGCTAAGCCTGCGTATCGAATGACACGGCAGGGATTTACACGCAGCGTGTTTTATGTGAGAATGATTATCATTAACTTTGATAAATCACGCTGCTGTGTTCACCGCACCTCGTCCTGCCGCCCACGATGCCTTCACCCATATCTATCGGGATCATCATGGCTGGCTGCTTAACTGGCTCTGGCGCAAGCTGGGCTGCCGCAGCGGCGCGGCCGATCTGGCGCAGGACACGTTCACCCGCGTGCTGACGGCCGACGCCGCCAGCGGCCTGCGCGAACCGCGTGCCTATCTCAGTCGGGTGGCGAATAATCTGCTGGCCAATCACTGGCGCCATCTCGGACTGGAACGCGAGTATCTGGCCGCGCTGGCGACGCAGCCGGAGCTGCTGGCGCCATCGCCCGAGGAACAGGCGCTGATGATGGAAACCCTGTATCGGCTCGACGCCATGCTGCAACGCCTGTCCGCCAAAGCGCGGCAAGTGTTCCTGATGGCGCAACTCGAAGGTTTGCCGTACGCCGCCATCGGATCGCGCCTGGGCATTTCAGAACGCATGGTCAAAAAATATATGGCGCAAGCGATGTTCGAATGCGCGCTGGCGCTGCCGGCCGACGCCGCATGAGTTCCACCACCAGCGGAGCGACAGAGGAGCATGCCGTCCTGCGGCAAGCGGCGGAATGGTTTGCGGCCTTGCATGCCGATGACGCAGGTGCGGCAGAGCGCGATCAATGGCGGCGTTGGGTCGAGGCGGCACCCGAGCACCGGCTCGCATGGCAGAAAATCGAAGCGGTCAACCAGCAGTTCGGCATGCTGCCGGCCGAGCCGACGCTGGCCGCGCTGAAAACTCCTTACACGCGCCGTTCGGCCGCCAAGAAAATCCTGTTGCTGGCATCTACGGTGGCGTTGGGCACTGCGGTAGCGCGGCGCGACAGCCGTGAATACATGACCGCGCTGGCGGCCGGTGAGCGCACCGCCGTCGGCGAGATGCGCCGACTGGCGCTGGCAGATGGCTCCGATCTGTGGATGAATACCGACAGCGCAGTGGATATCGACTTTGCTGGCGGCCTGCGCCGCGTGGCCTTGCATCGCGGTGAAATCCTGTTGAACAGTGGACGCGATCCGGTTCGTCCGGCGCGTCCGCTGGTGGTCGATCTGCTGGGCGGCCGCTTGACTGCCTTGGGCACGCGCTTTGGCGTGTTCCGCTCCGGCGCCACTGCGCGGCTGGCCGTATTTGACGGATCGGTGCGGATTGAGCTGGATTCGGGTCACTCGACAATCGCAGCGGCAGGCACGCAGAGGCATTTCGGCGCAGACTGGATCGGCGCCGCCGAAGCAGCCGACGAGCAGCAAAGCGCATGGACGCGCAAGCGGCTGAGCGTCGACCGCATGCGCCTCGGCGATTTTGTCGCCACGCTGGCACGCTACCGGCGCGGCCACCTCGGCTGTAATCCCGCCGTGGCCGACTTGCTGCTGACCGGCAGCTATCCCCTGGATGATTTGGACCGCATCCTGGCAGCGTTGGAAAAATCGCTGCCGGTGCGGGTGCAGCGGGTGATGCCGTGGTGGGTTACTGTGGAACCTGCATGAGCTTCAACTTCGCCAGTTCCTGCGCCAGGTCTTCAGGACTCAGCGGCACATAGCCTTCTTCCGTATCGCGCTGGCGTGCCAGAATGTCCTGTCCTTCGCGCGACAGTGCCAGGCGCAGATATTCATACACCAGCGGATCCAGGGGCTTGCCCGGCGCCCGGTTCACATACAACTGCACAGCCGCCGACAGCGGATACTCGCCGCGCCGTACTTCATCGTAGGCTGGCGTGTGATAGGCATCGCCGGTGTTGGCGGCCAGCGGCAGAACGCGCACTTGACTGGTGGTCTTGGCGGCGTCCACCCAGCCCAGCAGGGCGATACCAAACGGATCGGCGGCCACGGCGCGCAGCACGGCTTCGCGATTGGGCAACGCTTCATATTTGATGGCGAACGGCCGGCCGCCGAAGCGGGCGACGCGCATGCCGGTAGCAAAGCCGCCGTCGTCGCGCAGACCGTAGGCGTGGATGCGGCGTTGCGCGTACTCGCCATTCAAGCCTAGTTGCGACCATGTATTCAGATCGCCCTGCGGCGAGCCGGCGGTGAAGATCTGGCCCAATTGCTGGATGCTGAGGCCGGGAAGCGGATTGTTCACGTTCACGTAAGCCGCTGGCGGCGTCTTGTTCGGCGAACGCGGGCCATGGCCGTTGTAGCCGATGCGGATCGGCGTAGCGTCGTAGCCGAAGACTTGGCGGAAGGCGCTGCGGTCGCCGGGCCACATATCGCGCGTCAGCGGTGCGAAGGCGGTGGCGCCGGCGGTCAGCGCAGGCATGCCGGCCGAGGAACCTTCCATGCGCAGGTTGAATCGGACAGCGGGATGCGTCTTGGTGAACAGCGCATTCAGTGACTGGATGACGTCTTCCAGTCCGTCGTTGCCGACGATGGCGACGCTGCCGTCGCGCAGCACATACGGTTGGCTGGCGGCGACAGTAACGGCCTGAGGCACATACGGCGCCGGGGCGGGCGTAGCGGCGCTGGCCGGGCTGGCGCACAGCAGTACGCCAGCGGCCAGCAGCACGCGGTAGGTCAATTGTTTGGGCATGGCGATTAATCCAGTTTCGATAATTCAGCCGCTGCTTGCGCGGCGCTCAGCGGGATGTAGCCGCGTGGCTGGTCGGCGATGATCTGCTGGCCCTGGCGCGACAGCACCAGCCGCAGATACTCGCGCACCAGCGGATCGACTGGTTTACCGGGCAGGCGGCGCACGTAAAAATACAGCCAGCGGCCATAGGGATAGCTGCCGTCCGAGACCTCGGCCGGTGTGCCGGTGGTGACGTGGCCTGCGTCGTTCAGGATGGCCAGTTGCTTGACCTGCTGGTTCTCCATGCCGATGGCCGCGATGCCGATGCCGGCCGGGTCGCTGCCGATGCGTTTGAGGATGGCTTCGGTGTTGCCCAGTTGTTCGTGCAGCGGTGCGAGCTGGCGGCCGTGCAGGTGAGTCTGTTGCAGGTAGTCGCCAAAGCCGGTGTATTCCGGCGTGCCGTATGGGTGGATCGCGCGTTGCGTCCATTCGCCTTTCAGGCCCAGTTGGCCCCAGGCGGAGTAGTCGCCGTTCGGATTGCCGATGGAGAGTATGCGGGCGACATCTTCCGCGCTGATTTGCGTCAGCGGATTGCTGCGGTTGACATACACCGCCAGCGTGGTCGCCAGATGGCCGCTGGTGTCGTCGCTGGTGCGGGCGACGCGGATTTCCAGCGCGTTGGCGCCGACGATCTTGCGGTATGGGACGGCTTCAATCGGGTTGATGGCGCGGCCCATGGCGCCGAACAGAGTTTTGCCGTGCATCAGCAGCGGCACGGCGCTGGTGGTGCCTTTGCCGTCCACTGCAAAGCGGATGTTGGGATGGCTGCTGGTGAACAGTGTGTTGAAGCGTTCGACGATGTATTGGACGTGCTCGGCGCCAGAGAGTTGCACCGCGCCGTCGGCCGTCAGGTAGCTGGCGTCTGGCGCGATGCTGACGGGCTGCGGCTGGTAGGCGGGCAGGGTGGCGTCGAGCGGGCGGCTGGCATCCGCTGCCCAGGCGCTGGCCGTGCTGGCGGCCAGAAGGCAGCCGAGCAGCAAGCGCAGACGCGAACGAAGGCGGCTCGGCGACGTCATTATTTCGCTCCTTGCGGTGCCGTCAGCGCCCAGTCAACAGCGGCGTCGAACAACTGGCCGCCTGCTGGCGACAGGTTGGTGAACGTCTCGTTATCCAGGAAGAACATCACACGGCGTGCTGGCGCCAGGCTTTCGTAGTCCATGGTGGCGCCGCGCTCGTAGCCAAAGATGGCGGCCTTCTCAGGTTCGCCATAAATGGTCGCGATGGTGGTGGCGCCCAGGCCGGGCTTGCCCCAGCTCATGGTGGCTTGCTTTTGATAGATATCGACCACGCCGGCCGGCAGGCCTGCCGCCATTGGGTGCGGCGCGTTGACCAGCCAGACGTAGCGCGATTTTTCTACCGTGCCGTAGTCCGTTCCGGCGCGCTTGCCGGTCATGCCCAGGTCGTCCAGCAGATCCATTTCCCAGGTCATCAGGGGCGCCTTGATGTCGCGGTAAGCGCCCAGCAGGTCGCGGCTGCGGATGGTGGCCGACAGAATCACCAGATCCGCGCCTTGCGCCTGCTGCACCGGCGCATACTGGCTTTGCAGCGTGACCTTGTAGCCGCGCGCTTCCAGATGCTCCTTGATCTTCTCGTCAAACGGCAAGCTCTTGCCCTCGACGCGCACCACCAGCATGATCTTCTTGCCGGGGAAGGGCGCGGGCTTCGACGCCAGGGGCACGGCAACCGGTGCCGCCGGCTGCTGCGCGCTAGCATGGCCGGCCAGCGCCAGGCCGCCAGCCAGCATCATTGCTGCGAGTGTGCGGCGCGCGATCACAGGTCCACCTTCATGGTCAGCTTGATGGTGCGCGGTGCGCCGGCTGCCAGGCGGGTGCCGGCTGCTGCCCAGTACTGTTTGTCGCCCAGATTCTCAACGTTGACTTGCCAGGTGGTGCGCTTGCCCAGCGTCTGCGTGATGTAGCGGCCACCGACGGTGAACAGCGTCACGCCGCCCAGGAATGCCTGATCCAGATCGTTGACCGGACGACGGCCGGTGTAATACGCGCCGGTGTTCAGCGAGAAGCCCGGCACATAATCGTCAAACGCATACGACAGGAACGCGCTGCCGGTTTGCTTGGAAGCGTTCTCTGGCAGCTTGCCGTTGTAGGCATCGCTGATTTTGCGGAACTCCGGATTCAGCAACTGCGCCGAGGTCTGCCAAGCCAGGTTGCGCGTCAACTGGCCCTGCGTCGACAACTCCACTCCGCGATAGTGCTGCTCACCATCAGCCACAAACACGTTGGCGGTATTGGTGTAGTAGCCAGGACGGTTGATATCGAACAGCGCCGCCGACAGTAGCGTGCCACCCGGCGCGCGCCAGCGCATGCCAAGTTCTTTCTGCTTGCTGACGCCCGGGGCCATGCGCTCATTCTGGTTGACGGTGCCGGTTGGCGCCGGTTCGCCTTCTTCCAGACCTTGCGCCGCCGATGCATAGAACGACAGGTCGGCCAGCGGACGATAAATCACCGCCGCCATCGGCGTGTTTTTGTCCGCCGTGTAGTGGTTCACACCCTGATCGCTCTTGTAATTGACCTTGCGCACGCCGCCGATGACTTGCCACTGCGGCGAGAAAGTCAGGCGGTCCAGCGCGTAGACGCCGGTATCGCTGGTATCCAGCGCCGCCGTGGTTGGCGTGGTTGGCTTGGCGCCGTAGGTGATGGTGGTAATCGGCACCGGATCGTACAGATTCTGTGCTGCCACCGTGTAGTTGCTCTGGTAGATCGGGTCCTGGCTCTTCTCGGTTCGGCTGACGCCGAAGGTAATCTCATGCTTGACCGGGCCGGTGACAGCGGTGCCGAACAGTTCCGCGCGCAGGCTGTCCGAGCCGACCACGTGGTGCTGCTGGTTGCCGGTGATGCGGCCGGCGCCGGTGGCGACCGTGGCGTTACTGGTAAAGCGGAAGATCGCGAGGTTGCGGTCGCGCGCCACTTCCGAGTGGCCGCCTTCCAGCGTCAGCGCCCAGCCGTCGCCCAGCGAATAGTCGGCGCGCAATGCTGCCAACTTGCTGGTGGCGTCGAACTTGGCCATCTCCGGACCCACCAGGCGCGAAGGATCGACCGCGCGCGGCAGCGTGATGACGCCATTGACGGCGGTCGGCAGCGTCACGGCGGCTTCCTCGGTGACCTTGCGGTGATCGTATTCCAGGTCGGCTTTCAGCAGCAGGCGGTTGTTGACGCGCCAGTCCAGCGCGGCGGAAGCGAACTGGCGGTTGCCGTTGCCGACGTTGTCGAGGAAGGTGCCGAGAGAACCGCCGGCAGCGTTGATGCGCACACCGAATTCGTTCTGCTCGCCGAAGCGGCGGCCGACGTCGACATTGGCGACGGCTGTGCCCTTGTCATCCAGCGTCAGGCCGGCACTGGTGACCGGTGTATTGCCGGCGCGCTTGGTGACGAAGTTGACTACACCGGCCGGCGAAGTGAAGCCGTAGTACAGCGCCGAGGCGCCTTTCAGCACTTCGACGCGCTCCTTGTTCTCCATCGGCACCTGTGAGAAGTTCATGATCGGCACCGAGCCATTGAGGCGGTAGTTGGTGCGGTTTTCCACGGCGATGCCGCGAATCACCAGCTGGTCCCAGGTGTCGCCGCCGTTTTGCTGGCGGGTCACGCCGGCGGTGTTGCGCACCGCGTCGTACAGGCCGCCGGCGGCTTGCAGGTCCAGCACTTCACGCGTGATGACGTTGACGGTGGAAGGTACTTCCATCACGTCCGAACCGCGGAAACTGCCGGCCTCGACCGTGTTAGGCGTGAAGCCCTGGGCGCGGGCGGCGGTAATTTGCACCGCCTTCAGGACTTGCTCGTCCTCCGTCTGGGCCATGCCTGGGATGTGGGCGCAAGCCAGCGGCATGGCGAAGAAGAGATAGAAGAAACGAGGGCGAGTGGTGTGGGTCATGAGGTGAGCGTTGATTGGAAAAACGCTCATAATATTGCAAATGAGACTCATTCGCAACTGTGGTTGCTACTTACTTTGCGGCACCAGCGAAACCCGCACACCGCTAAGGCCAGGGTCTGACCCCGTACGGGGTCAGACCCTTTCGTCCGGGGTGGTTAGAAGTTGGCGTGCAGGCTGACGCGGTACGCGCGCGGCGAGCCTGGGGTGATGTTGTTGTCACCGTTGGCGTACAGGTAGTACTTCTTATCGGTCAGATTCTCGACATTGACCTGCAGCTTGTAGTTGGCGTTGATGGTGTAGAACAGCGCCGCATCCACCCGCGTGTAGCTCGGCAGCACCACCGTGTTGCTGGTCGACGCAAACATATCGTCGCGGCGAATCAGGCCCAGGCCGGCGCCCAGCGCCTGCGTGAAGTCATAACGGTTCCACAGCGACAGCGTGTTCTTTGGCACCATGCCGACGATGGCGCCATTCAGCGCGGTGGCCGATGCGGTCGCCAGCAGCTTGGCGTCCTGATGCGCGTAGCCGCCGTTGATGCTCCAGGCGCTGGTGATCTTGCCGTTGATGCCGATCTCCACGCCGTTGGTGCGCTGGCCGTCGACCAGGCTGTCGGCGATGCCGGTGGCCGGATTCACCACCGCCACATTGTTGCGGTTCAAGCGGTACACGGCCACCGTTGCCAGCAGGTCCGGTGTGATTTCCAGCTTGCCGCCGATTTCATAGTTGGTGAATTTTTCCGGCTTCAGGCCCTGGTTGACGCTGGTCAGGCTGCTCAGCTGGTCGCCGCCGCGTGGGAACGAGGCCACGCTGTAGTTGGCGTACAGCGTCGCCGCCGGCACCGGCTTGTACAGCAGGCCGACGCGTGGCGAGACCAGGCTATCGCTGCTGGACAGATCGGCGGCGCTGGCCGGAATCGCGCGCAGGCCGGCGGCCACGTTGTTGTGGTAATCCAGTTTGAAGCTGTCGTAGCGCAGGCCGGCGATCAGTTGCCATTGCGACGTCAGTTCGATCTGGTCCTGGATGTAGACACCGGCGATCTTGGCGGTGCTGTTGCCGTCGCGGTCGGCGCTGCCGCCGCCCAGCACGTAGTTGACCGGCAGCGAGCCGTCCGGGCTGGCCAGCGGCACGTTGATCGAGGTGCCGTTATTGGAGAACAGGCCGGTCTTGCGCAGGTAGTCGGTGTCCTGCTTGCCCAGCTCCAGGCCGGTCAGGATCTTGTGCTTGATGCCGCCGGCGTCGAGGTCGAAGGTGACATCGGTCTGGTTGAACAGGTTCTTGCGCCACTGGTGATTGTTGTAGGCCGAAATCGGCACCGTGCTGGCTTTTACATTGACCGCGCCGGCGTTGTAGTTCTGGTAGAACTTGTCGTAGTCGGTGTAGCGGGTCTTGTTCGACAGGTGCACGCCGCCGCCGAAATCGTGGTCGATGACCGCGCTGAAGGCGTTCGAGTTGAGGCGGGTAGGGCGGCTGTCGGCGCTGGCGTCGCCGAAGAAGGCGTCCACCGGCAGGTCCATGGGCACGCCGTTCAGCGACGGGACGCCACGGTCGGCGGCGCGCTTGTCTTCAAAGTGCTCGAAACCCAGCACGATATTGGTGTCCTTGTTCGGACGGATGGCCACGGTAGGGTTGATGCCGGAGCGTTTCAGCGTGGCGTTGCGCTGGTAGCCTTCCGAGTCTTCCACCAGTCCTGTGACGCGCAGCGCCACGGTGTCGTTGATGGCCTGGCCGACATCGAGCGTCAGACGGCGGTTCTGGTAGCTGCCCAGCGTCAGGTCGGCGGCGCGTACCGGCGCGCCGAAGTTGGCCTGCTTGGTGACGCGGTTGATTACGCCGCCGGAACCGCCACGACCGAAGATCATGGCATTCGGGCCGGTCAGCGCTTCCACCTGCTCGACGTTGTACAGGTCGCGGTAGTACTCGACGTCGTCACGCACGCCGTCGATGTAGAAGTCGCCGGAGGCATTGGAACTGCCACGGAAGATCGGCGCATCGCGGTTGCCTTCGCCATTGGCCATGCCGATGCCCGGCACGTAGCGGGCAACGTCGGCCATGCTCTGCATGTTGATGTCCTTGATCAGCGCCTGGTTGATCACGGTGACGGTTTGCGGCAGGTCGCGGATGGCGGTATCGGTCTTGGTGCCGGCGCTGGTGCGTTTCACCAGGTAGTCATCCTTGGCGGCCTGGCCATTGACGGTGACGCTCGGCAGGGTGGTGTCGGCTGGTTCGGCGGCGTGGGCCTGGGGGGCGAACGCCAGGTGCAACATCAGGGCCAGCGGGGACAAGCGGAGAGTGAGAGTGGTTTGCATGTCAATTCAATCTAAATATAAATGAGAACGAATCGCATTATTGTTTGCGGATCGAGATGACAACAATCGAAAAATTATATTTTTGACATCCGTGGTGGACCTACAACTTTTTAATACTGCGTTAATTCTCGTTTCGCTACCATCCGCCACCTGCGCGGCCAGCCGCATCAACCTTGAGACGAGAGAGTTATGGACAACGCACCATCCGCCAGCGCTGAAACACTGGTGTTCACGCAACTGCGCAAGCTGGGGCTACGGCCGACCAGCGCCCGCGTCTGCGTTTTGCAGGTGCTGAATGAACATGCGCAGGAATCGCTGCCGGCCGAGCGCATCTTCCTGGCGCTGATCGCCATGGGCATCAGCGTCAGCCTGGGGACGATTTACCGGGTGTTGAGTGAACTGGAGCAGCGCGGCCTGGTGCACAAGGAGTGGCATGCGCTGGACGCGGCCGGCAAGTCGCACTACGTGCTGGCGGCGTCCAGGCAGGCGCCGGCGTCATGCCTGATGGTGTGTCCGTCCTGCGGCCGCAGCCACAGCGTGACGGACAAATCGCTGGCGGACGCGTTGCAGCGCCACGCCCGCACCGGCGGTTTCGATCAGGGACTGGCGTCGGCCGTGATCAGCATTGTTTGTAATCAGTGCGCCAGCGCGGCGCCGAGCCCAGCCGCTCAAACGCCAGGAACAGCACCGGGGTGATGAACAACGTGATCAGCTGCGAGAACAGCAGGCCGCCGACGATGGCGATGCCCAGCGGCTGACGCAACTCGGCGCCAGCGCCCAGGCCCAGCGCGATCGGCAACGCCCCCATGATGGCGCACAGCGTGGTCATCATGATGGGACGGAAGCGCAGCAGGCAGGCCTGGCGCACCGCGTCCACCGGCGTGGCGCCATCGCGCTGCGCCGCCAGCGCAAAGTCGATGATCATGATGGCGTTTTTCTTGACCACGCCGACCAGCAGCAGGATGCCGATCATGGCGATGAAACTCAGTTCCAGTCCGGCCAGCCGCAGCGCCAGCAGCGCCCCAACCGCCGCCGACGGCACGCCGAGCAGGATGGTGATCGGATGCACCCAGCTCTCGTACAGCATGCCCAGCACCACATAGATCACCGCGATGGCGATGGCGATCAGCCATAGCTGGCTGCTCTGCGATTGCTGGAACAGCGCGGCGGCGCCGGCGTAGGTGCCGAAGATCGATGACGGCAGGCCGATGCGCTGCTGGGCATCGGCGATGGCGGCGGTGGCGTCGGACAGCGATTTGCCGGGGGCGAGATCGAAGGAAATGGTCACCGCCGGCAGCTGGCCCTGGTGGTTGACGGCCATGGTGCCGCGTCCGCGTCCCACGTCGGTGAAGGCGCGCAGCGGCACCAGCGCGCCGCTGGCGTTGCGCACATGGACCTTGGCCAGGCTGCTCTCGTCGCGGCGGTACTGGTCGGCCAGTTCCATGATGACCTGGTAGCTGTCTTCCGGCGCGTAGATGGTCGATACCTGGCGCGTGCCGTAGGCGGCATACAGCGTGTTGCGTACGGTGGCCATGTCCACGCCGAGCGTGGCGGCCTGTTCGCGGTCGACGTGCAGTTGCGCGTCCATGCCGTCGTACTGGGCGTCGCTGTTGACGCCGACCAGCACATCGCCGCGTTTCAGCTCATCCATCAATCGCTTGGCCCATTGGTTCAGGTCGCCAGGCGTGACGGCTTGCAGGGTGTACTGGTAGGTGCTCTTGGATGAACGGCCGCCGACCTTGAGGTTTTGCACCGGGCTGAAAAACACTTTGATATTGGGCAGGAAGCTGGTCTCCTGCCGCAGCCGCGCCAGCACCTGCGCCATCGGCGGGTGTTTGTCGTGCAGCGTGATGTAGAAATTGGTGGTGTCGTGATCCACCTTGGCGGCAACGTCGCGTACGGCGGGATCGGCCATGATGGCTTGCTGTAGCTGCTTGAGCACCACCAGCCGGCCTTCGTACGACATATCCTGCGGCGCATCGACATTGCCGGATACCTGGCCGGTGTCTTCCTGCGGGAAGAAGCCACGCGGTGCGCTGGTGTACAGCCAGGCCGTCAGCGCGAAGGTGGCCAGCGCGACCAGCAGCACCGGGGTGCGATGCTTCAGCGCGCGCTCCAGCAGGCGCGCATAGCCGTTGAGCAGGCGCGCGAAGCCCGCTTCGAAGGCGCGGCTCCAGGCCGGGGCCGGTGCGTGCAATTGTGCCACTTTGATGAAGCGCGGCACCAGCAGGGGAATCAACGTCAGCGAGGCGGCGGCCGATACCAGCACGGCCAGCGCCACGACGATGGCGAATTCATGGAACAGTAGCCCAATAGTGCCGGGCATGAAGAAGATCGGGATGAACACGGCCATCAGCGATACCGAAATCGACACCACGGTGAACGCCACTTCGCCGGTGCCCTGGATGGTGGCGGCGCGCGGGTCCATGCCGTCTTCGATGTGGCGCATGATGTTTTCCAGCACCACGATGGCGTCATCAACCACCAGGCCGACTGCAATGGTCAGGCCCATCAGCGAGATATTGTCCAGGCTCAGGTTGAGCGCGAACATTAAGCCGAAGGTGCCGAGCAGCGACACCGGCAGGCTGATGGCGGGGATCAGCGTCGCCATCAGCTGGCGCAGGAATAGCAAGATCACCAGTACCACCAGCGCGATGGTCAGCAGCATGGTCAGGTTGACGTCGTGGATGGCGTTGCGGATCGAGATCGAGCGGTCGTTCAGCAGCTGGATATGCACCGAGCCGGGCAGCTGGCTGGCCAGGCGCGGCAACAGGGCGCGGATGGCGTCGACGGTGGCGACGGTGTTGGCATCCGGCTGGCGCTGGACTTGCAGCAAGATGGCGTCGCGGCCGTTGATGGTGCTGCTGTTCTGGGTGTTTTCGATGCTGTCCTGCACCGTGGCGAAGTCGCTCAGGCGTACCGGGCGGCCGTTGCGGCTGGCGACGATCAGGGGCGCGAAGTCGGCTGCCTTCATCAGGCCGGGCGGCAGGTGCAGCGTCATCATCTGGCGTGGACTGTCCAGTTGGCCGAGCGGGGCGTTGGAGTTGGCGGCTTTGAGGGCGGTGCTGACTTCGTCCAGCGTCAGGTCGAGCGCGGCCAGGCGGTCGGGATCGACTTCGATGCGCACGGCGTAGCGCTTTTGGCCGTTGACGGTGACTTGCGCCACGCCGCTCAGCGTGGAGAGTGCCGGCACGATCAGGTTGTCGGAGTAGCTGTTCAGCTCGGACAGACGCAGCGACGGCGAGTCGAGGCCGATTTGCAGAATGGGAGCGTCGGCTGGATTGACCTTGCGGTAGGACGGCGGCGTGGTCATTTCGGCCGGCAGCGAGCGGGTCGCGCGGTACAGTGCGGCTTGTACGTCGCCGGCGGCAGCGTCGATGTTGCGGCTGGCGTCGAATTCCAGCGTGATCTGGGTTTCGCCCTGGATGCTGCTGGAGGTGGTGGCCAACAGGCCGGGAATGGAGGTGAACTGCTTTTCCAGCGGCGTCGCCACCGAGCTGGACATGGTTTCCGGGCTGGCGCCGGACAGGCGCGCACTGACCTGGATAGTGGGCGTGTCATAGGTGGGCAGCGCGGCCAGCGGCAGTTGCAGCCAGCAGGCGATGCCGGCGACGATGACGGTCAACCATGCCAGCAGCGTGGCGATGGGGCGTTGCAGGCAAAAGGAAGCAATACTCATGGCTTGCCGCCCGCAGCCTTGGCCGACGCGGCCGCGTCGATCCGAATGGCGTCACCGGCGCGCAGGTTGGCGCCGCCTTCCAGCACCACGCGGCTGCCGCCGGCCAGGCCGGACACCACCGCCTGCCCATCCTGCACCCGCAGCAGGCTGACCGCCTGCCGAACCGCTTTGTTCTCCGCGCTGGCCAGATAGACGAACCTGCCGTCCGGCCCCTCCAGCACCGCTTGCGGCGGCAATGTCACCGCATTACGGTCCGATCCCGCCAGCACCGTCACGCGCGCGTACGCCCCCGGCCACAAGTTACGACGCGGATTGGGAAACGTGGCCTTCAGACTAATGGTGCCGCTATCCGTATTGACCACATTGTTGATAAAACTGAGCTCGCCATTAACCGGCGTGCCATCCGGGCCGTCGAGCTGCACGCGCAGCGGACCTAGTGCACGGGCTGACAGAATCGCCGGTAAATACTGCTCCGGCAAGTTAAATTCAACCCCAATCGGCGCGAACTGCACCAGTGTCACCAATGGCGCAGCGGAGCTGGTCTGCGCCAGGCTGCCCGGATGCACCGCCACCGCGCCAGTGCGCGCCGCCACCGGCGCCATGATGCGGGTATGCGTCAACACCACATGCGCGCTGTCGATATCCGCCTGCGCCGCCTTCAACTGCGCCTGCAACGCCTCCACCTTGCTGGCGGCCGTATCAACTGCGCTGGACGTGATGAACTTCGACTTCACCAACTCCGACGAACGGCCGTAATCGCGCTTGGCATCGGCCAATTGCGCGCGAATCTGCGCCGCCTGCGCCTCGCTGCGCTGCAACTGCGCGCGGGCGTCGGTGTCGTCCAGCGTGAACAGCAACTGGCCGGCCGCCACATCGTCACCCTCCTTGAAATGGATGCCGACAATCACAGCCGTCATCTGCGGCCGCACTTCAACCTGATTCAGCGCCACCAGATGGCCTTGCGCCATCAATTCCAGCGGCAGATCCTGCTGCCGCGCGACGGTCACGCTGACCAGTGGCGGCGGCTTGGCGACAGCCGTGGTGGAGGGCTTGGCACGCAGCGCGTAGGCCAGGGAAGCGCCGGCGGCCAACAGCAGCGCGGCAAGAAGCAGGGGACGTTTGAGTATCAGCATCCGCCGATGCTAAACGGCTGAGCGTTAAACGATTATTAAAGCCTGGCGTTAATACGCCTTTAATAAAGCATTTCGTACACTGCCAGCACGTAATGAAGTGAGGTGCAGTGATGCGATTGCTGTTGATAGAAGACGATCCCATGATCGGCGAAAGCATGGAAGAAGTGCTGCGCAAGGAAAATTACGCAGTCGACTGGGTGCGCGACGGTGACAATGGCCTGCTGGCGCTGCGCCAGAACGTCTATGACCTGGTGCTGCTGGACCTCGGCCTGCCGAAGAAACAGGGCATGCAAGTGCTGCGCCAATACCGCGCCCATGGCGGCGACGTACCGGTACTGATCGTCACCGCCCGCGACGCCACCGCCGCCCGTGTCGAAGGCCTGGACGGCGGCGCCGACGACTACCTGGTCAAACCCTTCGATGTCGACGAACTGCTGGCCCGCATCCGCGCGCTGCTGCGTCGCGGCAAGGCGCCTAACCAGGCCGTGGTCCACCATTGCGGCCTGCAGGTCGACATGGCCTGCCACATCGCCAGCTTCCATGGCGTGCCGCTGCATTTGCCGGCACGCGAATTCGCCGTGCTGCGCGCCTTGCTCGACGCGCCCGGCAGCGTGGTGTCCAAGAGCCAGCTGGAAGAGCGCATCTACGGCTGGGGCGAGGAAATCGAGAGCAACACCATCGACGTCTACATTCACCATCTGCGCAAGAAGCTGGGCACCGGCTTCATCCAGAACATCCGTGGCGTCGGCTACAAACTGGCCAGCGCATGAAAACCATCCGCACCCGTCTGCTGCTGGGGCTGATGACCGGCGCGCTGGGGTGCACGCTGGCCGCCATGATGCTGCTGTACATGCTGGCCGACCACGAGGCCGACGAACAGTCGGACCAGCGTCTGCGCCAGCTGGCGTGGTCGTTGCCGTTACAGGCGCCGGTGCCATGGCGGCTGCCGCACGAGAGCGACCCGGAAGACCAGTTCGACGTGCAAGCCTGGAATGCTGCGCAGCAGCCGGTGCACGTGTCGCAGCACGCACCGGCGCTGACGGTGCCGCAACCGCAGGGCTATGTAACGGTCGGCTATCGCGGCGAACGCTGGCGCGTGTATTCGGATGTGGTGGCCGGCTACCATGTGCAGGTGTCGCAGCCGATTGCGATCCGCCAGCGGGTAGCGGCGCAGATGGCGCTGCGCATCGTGCCGCCGCTGTTGCTGCTGCTGCCGGCAATGGCGATCCTGATCTGGGTCGTGGTCGGCCGCGCGCTGAAACCGCTGGAACGGCTGACGCAGGCGGTGCGTGGCCGCACGCCGGCCGCCTTGCAGCCGCTCGAAGACGACGGCCTGGCGCCGGAACTGCTGCTGATCGTGGCGGCGCTCAACGGTCTGTTGCGCAAGGTGGCGGACGCCATCACCACGCAGCGCAATTTTGTGGCGGATGCGGCGCACGAACTGCGTTCGCCGTTGACCGCGTTGAAACTGCAACTGCAACTGGCCGAGCGCGCCGCCGATGATGCCAGCCGCCAGACTTCGTTCCGCAAACTGCACGAACGGCTCGACCGCGCCACCCATCTGGTGCAGCAGTTGATGACGCTGGCGAGGCAGGAGCAAAGCACCGTCCCGCCAGCTTGCATCGACTGCGACCTGCTGAGAATCGCCCGCCAGGTGGTGGCCGATCACACGATTTACGCGGACAGCCGGCGGATCGATCTCGGCGTCAGCGCCGACGCGCAATCAGTACGGGTGAGCGCGCATATGGAGGGGCTGGCGATCATGCTGAGCAATCTGGTGGATAACGCGCTGCGTTACACGCCGCAGGGCGGCCAGGTGGACGTGATGGTCGGCCAGCAGCAGGGCCGCGCCTTTCTGCGGGTCTGCGACAACGGCCCCGGCGTGCCGGAAGCGGGCCGCGAACGATTGTTCGACCGTTTCTACCGCCCGGACGGCAACGAGGTGTGGGGCAGCGGCCTTGGCCTGTCGATCGTCAAGAGCGTGGCGGATGCGCACCAGGCCACGCTGAGCTTGCATAACGGTAGCGGCGATCGTGGACTGGTGGTGACAGTACTGTTTCCGCAAGCAGCTGTAATCGCGTAGAGTAGCGTAATGCTGCTAGCCGCATAGAGGATATCTATTGAGGAGTAAAGCATGAAAACCAAGCTCACTTTCATTTTGGCGTGTGCAGCCCTGTTGGCCGGCTGCGCCACGGAATACCAACCGCATAATAGCGAAGGGGGCTACAGCGAAGCACCGATCGAACCGGGTGTGTGGCGCGTCAAGTTTGCTTCAACGCCGTACACGCTGCAGCAGCAGATCCAGGATTTCTCCCTGCTGCGCAGCGCGGAGCTAACGCTGCAACAGGGCTACAGTCACTTTACGCTGGCGGCGCCGGACGGCAAGGCCAGCGCCCAGCCGGGGCCGGACGTGGTGGTGCGCATGTTCAAGCAGCGGCCGCCAAATGGCGTCAACCAGTACGATGCCCGCGCCGTGTGTGACCGGCTCGGCACGCGCTACGAAGTGACTTGCCAGCCCCGGCCACTGTAAGCGTCAGGCGCGGCCAGCCGGGCGACGCAAGGTCAGCGTCACTTCCAGTCCTCGCTGCGGCAGGTTGCGCAAAGTGAGTTGGCCATGGTGCGCCTGCGCCACGGTCTGTGCGATGTTCAGGCCGAGGCCAAAGCCGCCGGTGCTGGCGCTGCGTGAGGGCTCCAGCCGATAAAACGGCTCCAGCACTTTCGCCAGCTCGTCTTCAGGAATGCCTGAACCACGGTCGCGCACCACGATGCGCAACTGTTCCGCCGTGTCGATGACCTCCACCGTGGCTTGCTCGCCATAACGGATGGCGTTTTCGATGATGTTTTGCAGACAGCGTTTAAGGCTGTGCGCGTAGCCTTGCAACGGCGCGGCCACGCCGCTGACCTCGACCACCGCGCCAATCTCGCCGAAGTCCAGCCGCAGGCTGCTCAGCAGGCTGTTCACGTCGACCAATTGCAGCTGTTCATGCACATCACTGTCCTGCACCAGATGCAGCGTGGCGCTGATCAGTGCATCCATCTCATCCAGATCCTTGCGGAAGCGTTCCTGCTGCGCCGGCGCCACCGCTATTTCGGTGCGCAGCCGCAGGCGGGTGATCGGTGAACGCAGGTCGTGCGATACCGCCGCCAGAAAACGCGTGCGCTCGGCGATGTTGTTGATCAGCCGGCGCTGCATGGCGTTGAATGCCAGCGACGCCTTGCGCACTTCCAGCGGGCCGCCCGTATCCAGCGGCGGGCTATGGATGTTGTCGCCCAGCTGTTCCGCTGCTTCGGCCAGACGCTGAAGCGGCTTCATCACCAAGCGCACGGCCAGCCACGCCAGCAGCACGATGGCGGCGGCGCGCAGCACGTAGATGCGCAGCAGGTAATCGCTGGTGGCTGCCAGCGGCGCGGTGCTCATGCCGGCCTGGCCCTCATGGATGTCGGCTTGCAGCCAGCTGTCGTCGCCGAGCGCCGCCTGTACTACGAAGTGGCCGGTGGGATACGGCTCCAGCAGCATGCTGCGCAGGCTGCCCGCTCCGCCTTCGTCTATGTCGGCGCGCAGGATGCGCAAGTCGGGAATGCCGGCGTGGCGCGCACGCAGCACCTGCTCGAACAGGCGGGCGGCGGCGGCCTGGTTGGGGTCGAGGTGCGCGGTGCGTTCGTCGGGTTCGGTGATGGCTTGCAGTTGCAGGCCGGGACCGGACAGCGCGTTCATCAGCGGCGCGCGCGCGTCTGCGGCAGTGTGGTCCAGCACCCGCAAGGCATCGGCCAGCCGGGTTGCGGCCAGCCGGCTCGGGATTTCAATCGCTTTGCCATAGCGCATGTCGTACCAGATGGTGCCGGTCAGCGCCTGCGCCGCCAGCATGCCGCCGACCAGGATGATGGCCAGCCTTCCCGACAGCGACTGCGGCCACCAGCGCTTCATGCGTCGTAGCTGACGTCGGCCGTCAGCATGTAGCCGAGATTGCGGATGGTCTTGATCAGCGCCGGACTGCGCGGCTGGTCTTCCAGCTGCTGGCGCAGGCGGCTGATACAGACGTCAATCGAACGGTCGAACGCCTGGCTGTCCTTGCCGAACACGATCTGGCACAGGAAGTCGCGGCTTAGCGTGCGTTGCGGATGGTCGAGCAGGGCGCGCAGCACCAGATAATCCGAACTGCCCATCGCCACCGTCACGCCGGCCGGCGACAGCAACTGGCGGCCCTGCGTTTCCAACCGCCAGCCGCCGAAGCGGATGTGCTTGAGCTGGTCGGCCTCGTGCTGTTCCGGGAAGCTGCGCGCGCGGCGCAGGATCACCTTGATGCGGGCCAGCAGTTCGCGCGGGTCGAAGGGCTTGGGCAGGTAATCGTCGGCGCCTACTTCCAGGCCGATGATGCGGTCGATCAGCGTGCCGCGCGCGGTGAGCATGATCACCGGCGTGTTGCGGCGGGAGCGCAGTTCGCGGCACAGTTCCAGCCCATCTTCACCGGGCATCATCAAATCCATGATCACCAGGTCGATGCGGTCGTTGGCCAGCGCCTGGCGCATGGCGGCGCCGCCGTCGGCGCATACCGGGTGGTAGCCGTTGCTGCCCAGGTAGTCGGAGAGGAGCTGGCGGATGTCGGCGTCGTCGTCGACGATAAGAATGCGGTCTGGTCGATTCATAAGAGATTTGTAATCGATTGTGATGGGAAAAACGCCCAACACATTCCATTACATATTGCCGGTTTGAGCACTGTTCAGCCCCCAAACCCGTCTTTATAGTAATTACAAATGAGAATCATTATATTCTATAAGAGGGAGTTGTGATGGCTGACCGCAGTACCGCAAATGCAATCGAAACCGTTTTTTCCACCTATGGCAAGCTGTCGGCAGGCGTCGGCCTGGCCGTCGGTTCGCTGTCCATGAGCACCCAGGCACTGGCGCAAGAGGGCGCGCCGGACCGGCCGGCCACCGATGCCCAGCTGAAGGAAGTGGTGGTCAAGGCTGAGCGCGAAGCGCCGGCCTACAAGCCTGAAAACCTGAGTTCGCTGAAATTCGGCCAGCCGCTGCTGGATACGCCGCAAAGCGTGACCGTGGTGCCGAAGCAAGTGCTCAGCGAGCAGAATGCGCAGAATTTGCAGGATGTGCTGAAGAACGTGCCGGGCATTACCTTCACCTCGGGCGAAGGCAACCTCGGCTGGGGCGACCTGTTCACCATCCGTGGCTTCTCGTCGGAGCAGAGCATTACCGTGGACGGCATGCGCGATGCCGGCATGTCCAGCCGCAATGACACCTTCAACCTGGAGCAGGTCGAAGTATTCAAGGGCACCGGCTCGATCGAGTCAGGCACGGCGTCGGTGGGCGGCACGGTCAACCTGGTCAGCAAGGAAGCCACGCTGGACAACTTCTACCATGTGTCGCTGGGCGCCGGCAGCGCCGATTACGGCCGCGCTACCGCCGACCTGAATCGCCAGCTGGGCGCCGGCAGTGCGCTGCGCATCAACCTGATGCAGCACCAGAACGGGGTGGAAGGCCGCGACAAGGTGCGCTTTGAGCGTAGCGGCCTGGCTACCTCGCTGGGCCTGGGCCTGGACGGCAATACCCACTTCTTCCTCGATCTGTTCCATCAGGAAGACCACAACGTGCCGGACGGCGGCCTGCCGATCCAGCGCGGCACCGGCGGCCAGACCATGCCGTTCGTCTCGCATTCGTCCTGGTACGGCGCGGACTCCTATACCCAGCAAACCCGCTCGGACGCCGTCACTGCCAAACTGGAACACGCGTGGAGCGACCAGCTGAAGATCCGCAGCCAGTTGCGCTGGGCACAGACCGACAACCTGCAAGTGCTGGCGCCGGCCCGTTTCAATGCGGCCACGGCCGCCGGCGCGTCGCTTGGCACCTCGCTGGGCTATGCCGGCGTTGGCGGCCTGAGCGCGGCGGCCGGCATCCGTTCTTATACCGACTACACCAATACCGCCAGCGAATACGCGGTGCTGCGCGGCGCCGATTACGGCACCTCCAAGCGTTACCGCATCGTTGCCGACCAGACCGACCTGAGCATCAAGTTCGCCACCGGCGTGCTGCAACATGAACTGGTCACCGGCGTCGACCTGTTCCGCGAAACCTATGGCGATTTGCAGCGCACGGTGATGGCGCCGTCCGGCACGCTGTGGTTCGACCTGGCCAATCCGGTCACCGCGTTCAAGGAAGTACCGACGGTGAAAGGCAGCGCCGGTGTGCTGTCGCGCATCAGCAATACCGGCGCATACGCTACCGACACCATCCGCATCACGCCGCAATGGCGCGTGCTGGCGGCGCTGCGCTACGATCACTGGCGCGCAGTCACCAGCACCAAGGGCGTCACTTCGGCCGACAGCAGCGACGGTGCCGTCAGCGGCCGCGCCAGTCTGATGTACAAGCCACAGGAAGACGTCAACATCTATCTGGCCTATGCGCAGGCGGCGCAGCCATCGGCGATGGGTGCGTCGACCAACAACGCCATTTACGGATCGGCGGCCGCTGCGGCCTACGATCCGGCCGTCTCCAAGACCGCCGAACTGGGCGCCAAGTGGGATGTGCTGCATCATCGCCTGTCGCTGACCGGCGCCTTGTTCCACACAGCCGTCAGCGATTCGTGGGAATACGGCGATACCGATACCTCGCCGGTGCGCGCCTTGCCGGCCAAACGCGTCAACGGGCTGGAACTGGGCTTGCAGGGCAACCTGACCGAGGCATGGTCGGTCTACAGCGGCCTGGCGCGCATGGACAGCAAGCAGACCAAGGGCGCCAACAACGGTTCGGAAGCCAAGAACGTGCCGCGTCTGACGCTCAACCTGTGGACCTCGTACGAAGCGGCCAAGGGGCTGTTCCTCAGCTACGGCGCCCAGTACGTTGGCGAACGCCGCTACACGGACAGCAAATATGTCGGCGGCCAGAACAACAACGCCAGCACCGTCAGCGGTTCGGCCGGCCTGGCGCCGACTTATGTGCTGGATACTGAAAAGGCGCCGTCGTACTGGGTCTCCAGCGTGGCCGCGCGCTACCGCGTGAACAATATGGTGACCTTGAACCTGAACGTGCAAAACCTGTTCGACAAGTTCTACTGGTCGCGTATCGGCGCTTCGCTGGACGGCTTCCAGTTGTATGGCGTCCCGGGTGCAGGCCGCACGGTGACGCTCAGCGCCGATATGAACTTCTGAGGTGCGGGCCATGGCGCAGACTGACCTGAACATGCTGCTGGCGTTGGATGCCGAGGGCTGGCACGCCTTGCTGGCAGCCGGTGATGACGAAGCGCTGGCGGCCCTGCGGCTGGCGTCGCGTCACGGCGTGCCGCGCGCCCAGGCGATCCTGGCGCAGCGGCTGCTGGCCGGCGACGGCGTGATGGCCGACCCCGGCGAGGCGGGGCACTGGTTCCGTCTGGCCGCCAACAACGACGATGTTGACGCCATGAACATGCTGGGCCGCTGCCATGAAAACGGCTGGGGCATGGCGGTGGATGTGCAGATGGCGGTCTACTGGTATCGGCTGGCAGCGCAGCGCGGGTTGGACTGGGGCATGTACAACCTGGCCAATCTGATGATGAACGGCAGTGGCATGCCAACCGACCGGCCCGGCGCATTGCAGCTGTACCGCCAGGCGGCCGCGCTGCGGCACGCCAAGGCGATCAACATCGTCGGCCGCTTTCATGAGGAAGGATGGGAAATGGAGGCCGATGCGGAACAGGCGTTTGCCTTGTACAAGCAGGCGGCGGAAGGCGGGGATTTCCGCGGCTGCTTCAATTACGGCCGTCTGTTGGCCGAGCGCGGGCTTGCGGAGCAGGCCTGTGCGGTGTTGCGCCGGATACCGGTGGCTTCCACCCCGGCCTTTCTGTCCAATGTGCGCGGCTGGCTGGCGGCGCATGCCGTGGCGTCCTTGCGCGCCTTGGCCTCAGAGCCGGCCTTCGCTGGAGCCGGCGCATGATGCTGCACCTGAAATCGGTGCTGCTGCCGGACGAGTTGCGACACATGCGCGAGACACTGGCGCGGGCCGACTGGGTGGATGGCCGCGTCACCTCCGGTAGCCAGCCTGCGGACCTGAAACGCAACCGCCAGTTGCCGGAGCAGGGTGCCGCCAGCCGTCAGTTGCAGGAAATCGTGCTGACGGCCTTGCGCCGTAACCAGCTGTTTTTTTCGGCCGCCTTGCCGGGCAAAATCGGACCGCCGCTGTTCAACTGCTATCAGGCTGGCAGCTATCTGGATGACCACATCGACGTCGCCATGCGTTACACGGCCGGCGGCGAACGCGTGCGCGGCGACCTGTCGTGCACGCTGTTCCTGAGCGATCCGGACGAGTATGAGGGCGGCGAACTGGTGATTGCCGACCAATGGCGTGACGAGAGCGTCAGGCTGGCGGCCGGCGACATGCTGCTGTATCCGGCCAACCGCATCCACCGCGTGCAGCCGGTGCGGATGGGTACGCGCTACGCCAGCTTCTTCTGGATCGAAAGCATGGTGCGCAGCGGCGAGCAGCGCGAACTGCTGTTCGAGATGGACCGCAACCTGATGCAGCTGCGCGGCCAGGACCCTGCCGACCCATCACTGCTGGCACTGACCGGCGTGTATCACAATCTACTGCGCATGTGGGCCGACAGCTGAGGCTGGCGCGACGTCGAACGCCTGCAATCCCGCCTGCGCCGCCTGTGGTCCCTTGGTATGCACCACGTACAGGCGGTGCAGCGACGGCACGTACTGCGCGGTCTTGCCGCCCAGCGTGTCGATATGCTGCTCGATGGCGTAATGGTCGGGCGTTGCCGCGCTGACCACGTCCAGCCCGCCGGCGCCGGCGATGTACAGGCGGCGGTTCTCATCATCCACGATGATTTCGTCCGACGTCTCCACGATGTCCAGCGTTTGCACCAGCTTGCCGTCGGCGGCATCCAGCACGAACAGCTTGCCCGGCTTGCGGGAGCCGACGAACAGCCGGTTGGTCTGCGGATCGAAGGCCAGCGCCGAATTGCGGCTGGGGCCGGGAACTTGCCAGATGCCTGCCAGCTTGCCGTTAGCCAGATCGATGACGCCGATTTCATTGCGGTCGCGGAAGTTGACGAACAGGCGGTCGGTGGCCGGGTCGATGGCCATGGCCTTGACCTGTTTCGCCGGCACGGCAATGCGGCCAAGCACCGCGTGGTCGGCCAGCGAGATCAGGCTGATGTACGCATGGTCTTCGCTGGTCTTGCCGCCATTGCCCAGATAGAAAATTCCGCGCTTCTCGTCGACGATGCCGGAATCCGGCTGCGCCTCCATCGGGATGTTGTGCGTGACCTTGAAACTGGCGGTATCGGCTATCTTCAGGCTGGCTGCGCCGGCGTCGGCAATCCATAATTCCTTGCCGCCATGCGTCAACAGCAGCTTGTGCGGCGAGCGCGCCAGCGTGCGGTCGCTGCGCAGATGGCGGCCGTCCGGCAGGTGAAAGACTTCGATGGATCCGTACTCCTCGGTCGGCACGTACAGCAGGCTGCGCGCCAGGTCGACGTCAAAATGGTCGAAGTCGCCGCCGCTGACATCGGGCAGCGACGTGGTGGACAACAGGTGCAGCGGCTCGGCCGCCATGGCCGATGTTGCCAGCAATATGCCCATCAACAGGGCGCTCAATTTCGGCAGTGGTTTCATCAGATTCCCGTCCATGAAATCGCCCATCTTGCAGCGCTCATCACTAACGCGCAGTCTCGTCCGCATTAAAAAAAATTCATGTGAAAGCCAGTGGCGGCTGTTAACACAGCCTTAATCTTCCGGCCGATTTAATGAGCGCTTTCAGCGTCTCATGGCAAGGAATGGAAGTGATGAATCGTTACATCAGCATGATTAAACTCGTGCGTCTACTGGACGCCGGGCACTCACTGGAACAGCTGCTCGACTCTGCCGGCGAAGAGCAGGACACTGGCCAACTATTGATGCGCATGGCGCAGTTGTTCCAGATTTTCAACAAGCAGGCCGAGGCCGCTCAGCTGCAAAACGAAGCGTTGCGTCACCGCCAGCTATATCACCTGGCAGCCGACATCCAGCCTACCGCGCTGCAGGTGCTGGTAATCCTGGCGGGCGGTTTCATGCTGGACAACACGCCGGTAGGTTTCCTGATCGATGGCAGCAACATTGCATGTGAGCTGCTGTACGTCACCGAGAGCACGCCGCTGCCGGAGGTCTTGCCGGTACACGATGTGGTGTTCGTCGCCGCCGGCCATTTTGAGCGGCATCTGCCGATCTTCAAGCGTATCGTGCCGCTGCTGGCGCAGGCCAGCGTTCCTGTGCTTAATCGGCCACGGCCGGACTTCGGCTTTGAGCGCGACACGCTGAACGCCTTGCTGCGCGATATCCCCGGCGTGATCGTGCCGCCCACCTATTCGGTCAGTCGCGCGGAGCTTGAACAACTGGCCATGCAGGAAGATGTGGGGTTCCCGCTGATCGTGCGGCCGCTGCGTTCGCAGGCCGGCAAAGGGCTGGCGCGACTCGAGTGCGTCAACGATATCGGCGAGTATCTGGCTGCGCAGGAAGAGCCGATGTTCTATCTCGCGCCCTACATCGACTACCGCAGCCCCGACCGGCTGTATCGCAAATGCCGGCTGGTGCTGATCGCTGGCAAGGCGTACGCCTGCCACTACGCCATCTCGTCGCACTGGGTGGTGCATTACCAGTCGGCCGGCATGGAGCAATCGGCCAGGCGGCGCGAGGAAGAGGCGCGCTTCATGGCGGATTTCGATCACGGCTTCGGCTTGCGCCATGCCGCCGCGCTGGAGGAAATCGGCCGCCGCATCGGCCTCGACTACGTGGTGATCGACTGCGGCGAGACGCCCGGCGGGCAACTGCTATTCTTTGAAGCGGACAACGTCAGCTTCGTGCATGCGACCGATTCGGCCGATATGTACCCGTACAAGCAGGTGCAGATGGACAAGGTCTTTGCTGCCTTCCGCGCCATGCTGGCGGGAGTTGCGCATGGATAAGCTGTTGCGCATGGCGGCCTTGCCGTTTGGACCGCTGATCGGGCTGGCCCTGCCGATGCGCCATGCGATGCGCGGCGACGATCTGGCGCCGGTGGCGGCGGCCTTGCTGCGCCGGGTGCGCGACCATCCGGATGACGCCCACGGCTTGCTGGATGGGTCGATGGTGCTGCAACTGATCGGGCAGGCGGATGCGGCACTGTTGCTGCAAGAGCGCGCCCTGGCGCTGCAAACCGCCTACACGCTGCCGGCGGCCACGCCCGAGCTGGTGCTGATGGTCATCCTCGGGCCGGGCGAATTGATGTGGAATACGCCGGTGGAACTGCTGCTGGAAGACGCCGGCGTGTCGCTCGAATTGCAATACCTGACGGCTGCCCAGCCGTGGCCGGAGACGGTGCCGCAGCACGATGTCATGCTGGTGGCGATGGCGGAATCCGACACCAACCGGCCTTTGCTGCTGCGGCTGGCGGAAACCATGCCGGACTGGCCGCGTCCCGTTATCAACGCCCCCGACCGCATCGCCGCCTTGTCGCGGGACAGCGTCAGCGCGCTGCTGGCCGGCGCTGATGGCATCGCCATGCCGCCCACCTGGCGTCTCGTCCGCGAGGACATGCCGACCGACGGCTATCCGCTGATCATCCGCCCGATCGACTCGCATGCCGGGCGCGACCTCGCATTGCTGACGCATGCCGGCGCGTTGCCGCACTATCTCGCCCACGTCAGTGCCGCCGAGTTCTACCTGTCGCCGTTTGTCGACTACCGCAGCGCGGACGGACTGTATCGCAAATACCGGATTGCACTGATCGATGGCCGGCCTTTCATCAGCCACCTGGGTATTTCCACGCACTGGATGATCCATTACCTCAACGCCGGCATGGAGCAAAGTGCAGAGAAACGCGCCGAAGAGGAGGCGCGCATGGACGATTTCGACACCGGTTTTGCACGGCGTCACGAGGCGGCCATCGCGCAGATCCACCAGCGCGCCGGACTGGCCTACCTGACCATCGATTGCGCCGAAACCGCCGACGGCCGCCTGCTGGTGTTCGAGATCGGCACGGCGATGGCGGTGCATGCGTTGGACAATCCGCAGTTGTTTCCGTACAAGCAACCGGCGATGCACAAGCTGTTCGCCGCCTTCCGCCGGATGCTCGGCCGGCGCGCGTTAATGCGGCTTTAATGATCCGTGCTTTGTAATGTCGATAACTTACATTCCGCACGGAGCCGTCGTATGCCCATCCATCCCCGATCCTTTAACAAGGTGCCGCAAGTCACGCTGATTTTCTGGCTGATCAAGATCCTCTCCACCACGGTGGGCGAGACCGGCGCCGACTACCTGGCCGTCAACGCCGGACTCGGCACAGCTTATACCGGCGCGCTGATGGGCGGCCTGCTGATCGTCGCGCTGCTGTACCAGCTAAGCCAGCAGCGCTACGTTCCGTGGATTTATTGGCTGACGGTTGTGCTGCTGAGCGTGGTCGGCACGCAGATCACCGATGCCTTGACGGACGGGCTGGGTGTCAGCCTGTACGCCAGCACGGCGGTGTTCAGCGTGTTGTTGGCGGTGGTGTTCGTTCTTTGGTATTGGCGCGAACGCACGCTGGATATCCGCAGCATCGTCACGCTCCGTCGCGAGCTGTTCTACTGGGCCGCGATCCTGCTGACCTTCGCGCTGGGCACGGCGGCGGGCGACCTGGCGACCGAGGCGCTGGGACTGGGCTTCCGGGTCGGCGTGGTGGTCTTTGGCGTTGGCATCGCCGCCATCTATCTCGCCGCCCGCTTCGGCGCCAACCCGGTGCTGGCGTTCTGGCTGGCGTACATCCTGACGCGCCCGCTGGGCGCATCGCTAGGCGACCTGCTGTCGCAATCGCAGGAATACGGCGGCATCGGTTGGGGAACCATCAATACCAGCGTGGCGTTCCTGCTGGTGATTGCCAGCCTGGTCAGTTTTAAACAATTCAACGCAAAGGAAAAATCATGACTCGTCCACGTATCGCTGCCGCCATGCTGGTGGCACTGGCGGCCACGCAAGTGCCGGCATTTAATGTTGTCGCCACCGCCCACGCGGCCACGTATTCTCGGCTGGGCGACCTGAGCAAATTCCAGATCATCGCGCGCGACACGTCGGCGCTGGTCGATAAAGGCGACCTGGCCGGCGCCAAAACGCGCATCAAGGATCTGGAAACCACTTGGGACCAGGCGGAATCGGGCCTGAAGCCGCGCGCGGCGACCAGCTGGCATGTGGTGGACAAGGCCATCGACCATGCGCTGTCGGTATTGCGGGCGGCTAAGCCGGACCCGGTCCAGTGCAAGCGCGCCATGGCGGACTTGCTGGAAGCGATGGACCGGAATGACCAATAGGCAAATGGATCTGGACGCGCCGCCACGCGTTGCCCGCTACACCGGCGCCATTTTGCTGTTTGTGGTCTTGCTGACGGCGCTGCTGTTGTTCGGCATGCTGGCGGAGGATGTGGCCGAAGGCGAGCATATTTTCTTCGATGGGCCGATCTTGCACTGGCTGCGCGGATGGTCGGACGGGCCGCTGGATATGGCCATGAAGATCATCACATGGCTGGGTTCCGCCTGGGCGGTGGTGCCGCTGTTGGCGGTATTGCTGTGGCGGCTGCGGCGCGAACGCCATGCGGCGCTGTATCTGCTGCTGGCGAACGCCGGTGCAGCTTTGCTGAATGTGGCTGCCAAGCACGGCTTTGCGCGCATCCGGCCCACCTACTGGGAACCGCTGGTGCACGAAACCAGCTACAGCTTTCCCAGCGGGCATGCGATGCAGACCATGGCGCTGGTGACTTCCTTGTGGCTGATCCGGCGGCCGGGCCGGCATCGCGGCTTGCTGTTGCTGGGCGTCGCGTATGTTTTCCTGGTTGGCGTCTCGCGCATGTACCTGGGCGTGCATTATCCGTCCGATGTGCTGGCCGGGTGGTGCGCGGCGTTCTGCTGGTGCCACGGGCTGGCGCTGGCGATGCGGCACCAACTGCACATCGACTTGCTCAGTGAGCGCTAAGTGTGCGGCGTCAAGCTGGTATTCAGCGCAGATTCGCGCTTTACCTGATTGGAGCATGTCATGCTGAACAAACGTCAAATGTATATTGCGGCCCTGGCGGCGGCGCTGATCGGCGCCGGTGGTTTTGCCTTTGCGGAGAAATCCGATATGAAGGAAAACGACGCGGTCGCTGTCACCAAGGCCCAGACTTCGCTGATCCAGGCTGTCACTGTCGCCGAGCAGAGCGCCGGCGGCAAGGCCGCGCGCGCCGAGTTCGAAGTGGACAAGAAAGGCCCGCATTATGAAGTCGAAGTCGTCAACGGCGCCAAGGTGTTCGATGTGCGCGTCGATGCCGCCAGCGGCAAGGTTTTGTCGTCGGTCGAGGACAAGATCGATAGCGGTGACAAGGAAGACGATAAGGACTAGGCGTCATGCGCGTGCTGCTGGTTGAAGACGATCCGATGATAGGCTCCGCCATGCATGCCGCGCTGAAGGAAGCCGGCTGCGCATCCGACTGGGTGCGCAGCGGCAGGACGGCGCTCGATACGCTGTCCTGCCAGCGCTACGACGCGGTGCTGCTGGATCTGGGCCTGCCCGAGCTCGACGGCGTGGCCGTGCTGCGCAGCCTGCGCGCCGGCGGCAACCAGGTGCCGGTGCTGATCATGACGGCGCGCGATAGTCTGGAAGACCGCATCGCCGGCCTGGATGCGGGCGCCGACGACTATGTGCTCAAGCCGTTTCAGATGGCCGAGCTGCTGGCGCGCATGCGCGCGGTGTTGCGCCGTCACGGCGGCGCCGGTTCGCCGATCCTGGGCAATGGCGAGCTGGCGCTCGACCCGGTCACGCATGAGGCGTCGGCGCCCGGCGTGCCGCCGGTGCAACTGACCCAGCGGGAATTCTCACTGTTGCAGGCGCTGTTGCTGCGGCCGGGAGCGATCCTGTCGCGTGCCGATCTGGAGGAGCGCATTTACGGCTGGGGTGAGGAAGTGGAGAGCAACGCCGTTGAATTCCTGATTCATGCGCTGCGCAAGAAGCTGGGCAGCGGCATGATCAAAAACATACGGGGTGTGGGATGGATGGTCTCCAGGAGCGCCTGAGATTGTCGCTGCAATGGCGGCTGTCCTGGTGGTTGACGGTGGCCATGCTGCTGGTGGCGGCGCTGGCCGCCGCCGTATCTTATCTGTCCGCGCTGGACGAAGCCAATGAAATGCAGGACCAGACGTTGCGCCAGATCGGCGCGCTATACGGCGCTGGCCGTCTACAGGCCGCCGACGGCGTGATTCAGCTCGTGGGCGATGACGAAGCGCCGGTGATGATCCTTGGACTGCGGCGCGACGCGACGGCCGTCACGGCGGGCGCACTGGCGATGCTGCCGGATGGCATGCACCTGGCGACAATGAACGGCGCCGCCTGCCGCGTGCTGCTGCGCACCGTGTCGCCCGGCGTGCGGCTGGCGGTCGGCCAGGCGGTGGCGTTTCGCGACGAAATCGCCAACCACAGCGCCTTGCGCACGCTGTTGCCGCTGTTATTGCTGGTGCCGTTGTTGCCGCTGCTCGTGGCGTTGCTGGTGCGGCGGCTGTTCCTGCCGGTGGCGGCGCTGGCGCGCGAAGCGGACCGGCGCAGCGAGCGCGAACTGCAAGCGCTGGCGCCGGACTTCCTGCCGCTGGAATTGCGGCCGTTCGTGGTCGCCATCAACCGCTTGCTGGCGCGCGTGGAGAAGTCCATGCAGCAGCAGCGCCGTTTCGTCGCAGACGCTGCCCATGAGCTGCGTTCACCGCTTACCGCACTGTCGCTCCAGGCCGAAGCGCTGGCCAGCACGATGCTGGCGCCGCCGGCGCAGGGGCGGGTGGCGGCGCTGCGGCTCGGCATTGAACGCAGCCGCGTGCTGCTGGACCAGATGCTGGCCCTGGCGCGCGCACAAACGGTGTTGCAGCGCAAGTCCGAATCGGTGGCGGTACTGTCCATCTTCCGCCGCGTGCTGGAGGATTTGATGCCGCTGGCGGAAGCGCGCCAGATCGACATCGGCGTGGAATCGGCAGGCGATTTTTGCCTCACCGGCGATCCGGTTGACTTGCTGACACTGGTGAAAAACCTGGCCGACAACGCCATTCGCTATAGCCCAGCCGGCGGCAAGGTGGATCTGTGCATGCGCGCAGAGGCGGGCCAGGTCATCATCGAGATTATCGACCGGGGACCGGGTATTGCGCCGGAACAGCGTGAGCGGGTATTCGATCCATTCTTCCGCGTGCTGGGCAGGGAGCAGTCTGGCTCCGGCCTGGGCTTATCCATCGTGGCCGAAATCGCCCGGCGCTTCGGCGCAACGGTGCATCTGGACTGGACCGACGCCGCGCAGCGGCAAGGGCTGCGCGTGTCGGTCCATTTTCCTGCCTGAGCGCGCTCAGGACTGCGGCTGCCAGCCGCCGCCCAGCGCCCGGTACAGATCGACCTGGCTGGTGAGCTGGTTCTGGCGGGCGGTCAACAGCGACTGCTGGGCACTGTACAACGCGGTCTGCGCCGCCAGCACGTTTTGATAGCTGTCGATACCGTTTTTATACAGCATTTGCTCCAGCTCCAGGCGACGCTGCTGGTCGGCCGTCTCGCGCTGCTGGGCCGCCAGCTGGGCGCCGTAGGTGCTGCGCGCGGCCAGACCGTCGGCCACTTCGCGGAAGGCGGTCTGCACCGCTTTCTGGTACTGGGCCACGCCGATATCGCGGCTGACCATGGCGACATCAAGATTGGCCTGGTTGGCGCCGGCGTTGAAGATAGGCATTGTCAATGCCGGCAGCAAGGTCCAGGCGCCGGTGCCGGCGGCAAACAGCCCGCCCAGCGACGCGCTCTGGCTACCCGCAGTGGCGGTCAGCGACAGGCTCGGGAAGAACGCCGCGCGCGCCGCGCCGATGTCGGCATGCTCGGCGCGCAACTGCGCCTCGGCCTGCAAAATGTCCGGCCGGCGCAGCAGCAGATCGGACGGCAGCCCGGCCGGCATATCGGCCATGATCAGGCTGTCGCCGAGCTGGCCCGGCGGCGGCAGATCAGCGGGCAAGGCCTGGCCGACCAGCAGCACCAGCGCATTCTCCGCCTGTGCGCGCTGGCGCAGCTGGGCCTGATAGTTGGCGTCCGCCTGGTCGACCGTGGTGCGGGCCAGCCGCAGGTCCAGTTCGGCCACGGTGCCGGTGTCGTATTGCAGCTTGACCAGCTGATACGCGGCTTCGGCGGTGGTATGCGTGTCCAATGTCAGCTTGAGCTGGGCGTCAGCCGCCAGCGTGGCGAAATACTGGTCGGCGATCTGCGAGATCAGCAGGATTTGCGCCGCCTGGCGCGCATGGTCGCTGGCCAGGTATTGCTGGAACGCCGAATCGGACTGGCTGCGCAGGCGGCCGAACAGGTCGAGCTCCCACGCCGCCGTCAGGCCGGCCGAATAGCTGCGGCTGGTCGAGGCCGGCTTGCCGCCGATGCCGTTGGGCGTATGGGCGGCGTCCATGCCGGCCTGGGCGCCGATCTGCGGCGCTTGCGCGGCGCGGGCGATGCGGTACTGCGCCTGCACGCGCTCGACATTGAGCATGGCGACGCGCAGGTCGCGGTTGTTTTGCAGGCCCAGTTCGACCAGGCGCTGCAAGCGGGCGTCGGTCAGCACCTGGCGCCAGTCGGTGGCGGCGGCGGTAGGGCGTTCCGCCGGCGCGCCCTGGGCCGCCGGGTAGACGGCCGGCACGCTGCTGTCGGGCCGCTGGTAGACCGGCTGCAAGGAGCAGCCGGTGGTGAGCGCCACCAGCAGCGCACCCACGGTAAGAGTCAGAGTTTTCATGATCGGGTCCTATGCGGTTTGTTCTGCCGGGGCCTTGCGGCTGCCGAGCTTGTCCATGACGACGATGAAGAACATCGGGATCATGAAGGTGGCGAAGAAGGTGGCGGCCAGGGTGCCGCCGATAACGCCGGTGCCAATCGAATTCTGGCTGGCCGAGCCGGCGCCGTTGGATATCGCCAGCGGCAGCACGCCGAGCAGGAAGGCCATCGAGGTCATGACGATAGGGCGCAAACGCATCTGTGCCGATTCGACTGCCGCTTCCAGCGCCGTGCGTCCCTGCTGCTGCAGTTCGCGGGCGAATTCCACGATCAGGATCGCGTTCTTGGCCGACAGTCCGATGGTGGTCAGCAAGCCGACCTGGAAGTAGACATCATTGGTCAGCCCGGCCAGCGAAGTGGCCGCCAACGCGCCCAGCACGCCAATCGGAATCACCATGATGACCGAGATCGGAATCGACCAGCTTTCATACAGGGCGGCCAGGCTCAGGAACACCACCAGAATCGACAGGCCGTACAGCAGCGGCGCTTGCGAACTGGCCTGCTTCTGTTGCAGCGAACTGCCGGTCCATTCATAACCGATGCCGGATGGCAGCTTGGCGACCAGCTGTTCCATCGCCTGCATGGCCTGGCCGGTACTGTAGCCGGGTGCCGGCTGGCCCTGGATTTCCATCGATTCAACGCCGTTGTAGCGTTGCAGCTGCGGCGGGCCGTAAGTCCAGGCGGCGCTGCCGAAGGCGCTGAACGGCACCATGCCGCCGGTGTTGTTGCGCACGTACAGCTGGTTCATGTCCTGCGGATTCATGCGGAATGGCGCATCGGCCTGCACATAGACTTTCTTGATACGGTTATCCGTATCGAGGAAATTGTTGACGTACTTGGCGCCCCAGGCGATCGAGAACGCCTGGTCGATATCGGCCGGCGCCACGCCCAGCACGGCGGCTTTCTCGCGGTCGATATTGACCTTGAAGGTTGGATTTTCGGTCTGGCCTTTCAGGTGGACCTGGGCCAGCGCCGGGTCTTTGGCCGCCATGGCCAGCAACTGGTCGCGCGCCTTGGCCAGCGCATCGTGGCCGAGGCCGGCACGGTCCTGCAATTCGAAGTCGAAGCCGGCAGCGCTGCCCAGGCCACGGATCGGCGGCGGGCTGATGGTGGTGATCACGGCTTCCTTGTCATGCGCAAAATGGCGCGTGATGCGGTCGCTCAAGGCGGCGGCGCTCTGATCGGCGGCGGTGCGCTGCGACCAGTCCTTCAGGCGCAGGAACAACTGGCCCTGGTTCTGGCCGCGGCCGGCGTCGTTGTAGCCGTTGACCATGAAGGTAGCCTCCACCACCGATTTTTCCTGGGTGCGCAGGTACTGGTCGACGCGGTCGAGGATGGCGCCGGTGCGGGCCTGCGTGGCGCCAACCGGCGCTTGCACCTGGACGAAGATGAAGCCCTGGTCTTCATTCGGCAGGAAGGAGGTCGGCAGCTTCATGAACATCACCAGCACCGCCGCGATGACGGCGCCGTAGATCAGCATCCAACGGCCCGAGCGGGCGGCGACGGCGCGCACGCCGTGCACATACTGGTCGCGGCCACGGTCGAAAGTGCGGTTGAACCAGCCGAAGAAACCTTTCTGCCTGGCGTGGTCCTCGGCGGCGGCAGGTTTCAGCAGGGTGGCGCACAGCGCCGGCGTCAGCGACAACGCCACGAACACCGACAGCAGCATCGAAATCACAATGGTCAGCGAGAACTGGCGGTAAATCCCGCCCACCGTGCCGCTGGAAAATGCCACCGGCACAAACACCGCGCACAGCACCAGCGCCACGCCGATCAGCGCGCCGCTGATCTGGCCCATGGCCTTGCGCGTGGCTTCCAGCGGCCCGAGGCCGTCTTCATGCATCACGCGTTCGACGTTTTCGACCACCACGATGGCGTCATCGACCAGCAGGCCGATGGCCAGCACCATGCCGAACATCGACAGCGTGTTGATGGTAAAACCGCAGGCCGACATCACACCGAAAGTGCCCAGCAACACCACCGGCACCGTGATCGACGGGATCAGCGTGGCGCGCAGGTTTTGCAGGAACAGATACATCACCAGGAACACCAGGCCGATACCTTCGATCAGGGTCTTGACCACTTCCTCGATCGAAATCTTGACGAATGGCGTAACGTCGTTTGGATACACCACCTTCAGGCCGTGCGGGAAGTAGGGCGTCAGCTGATCCAACTGGGCGCGGATGGCGTTGGCCGTTTGCAGCGCATTGCCGCCGGGCGCCAGCTGGATGCCGATGCCGCTGGCCGGGCCGCCGTTGTACTTGTTGTCGACGTTGTAGTTTTCCGGGCCGAGACCAACGCGGGCGACATCACGCAGGCGTACTTGCGCGCCGCCCGGCTGCACCTTGAGCAGGATGTTGCCGAAGTCGGCCGGCGTGCGCAGCAGCGTCGATTCGGTGATGGTGGCGTTGATCTGCTGGTTAGGCACGGCCGGCGCCGCACCCAGCTGGCCGCCGGAGATCTGCACGTTCTGCGCGGTCAGCGCGGCGGTGACGTCTTGCGGCGACAGCGAGTAGCTGTTGAGTTTGGCCAGATCGAGCCAGACCCGCATCGCATACTGGGTGCCGAACACGTTCATATTGCCGACGCCGTTGATGCGGCTGAGCGGCCCCTGGACGTTGGACACCACGTAGTTGGCGATGTCGAACTTGTTCATGCTGTTGTCGGTCGAGACGAAGCCGACCACCATCAGGAACGAGTTGGTGGACTTGGTAACCTGCACGCCGCTCTGCTGCACCGGCGCCGGCAACAAGGGCGTGGCCAGTTGCAGCTTGTTCTGCACCTGCACCTGGGCGATATTGGGATCGGTGCCGGTGGCGAAGGTCAGCGAGGTGGTGGAGACACCGGTGTCATCGGTGGTCGACGACATATACAGCAGGTTGTCGATGCCGCTCATCTGCTGCTCGATCACCTGGACCACGGTGTCCTGCATGGTGACGGCGGAAGCGCCCGGATAGGTGGCGCTGATCTGCACGGTTGGCGGCGCCACCGGCGGGAACTGCTCGATCGGCAGGCTGGTCAGCGCCAGTATGCCGGCCAGCATGATGAGCAGCGCCAGCACAATGGCAAACACCGGACGTCGGATAAAGAATTGGGCCATGATGATGCTCCTTAGCGCGCGCTGGTGGCAGCGGTAGCGGCGGCCACGGGTTGTGCTGCCGGCGCGGCGACGCGCACCTGCATGCCCGGTTTCACCTGCTGCAAGCCGTCAACGATGACTTGTTCGCCGTCCTTGAGGCCGCCGGTGACGACCCAGTTGGCGCCGGAGACGGTATCGGCTTGCAGCGTGCGCTGCGCCACCTTGCCGCCGCCATCGACCACCAGCGCGGTGGCGCGGCCTTGCGGGTCGTGGCTGACGGCGGCGCCCGGCACCAGGAAGGCGTTGGCGGCCGTGCCTTGCACCAGGCTGGCGCGAACGAACATGCCTGGCAGCAGCACATGCTGCGGATTCGGGAACACGGCGCGCACCGTCACCGAGCCGGTGGCCTGGTCAACCGTAATGCCGCTGAATTGCAGCTTGCCTTGCAACGGATAATTGCTGCCGTCTTCCAGCTTGAGCGACACCGCCGGCTGGGCGCTACTGTCGGCGCGCAACTGGCCGCTGGCGATGGCCTGGCGCAGTTGCAGGCCGGCGGCGCTCGATTGGGTGACATCGACATAGATCGGATCGATCTGCTGCACGGTGGTCATCAGCGTGGCCGCGCTGGCCTGCACATACGCGCCCTGGGTCACTTGTGACACGCTGCTGCGGCCGGCGATCGGCGAGCTGACCTTGGTGTAGCCGAGATTGATGCGCGCGGTGGTCACGCTGGCCTGCGCGGCAGCCAGATCGGCAGCGGCCTGGCCCTGTGCGGCGACGGCGTTATCGTAGGCTTGCTTGCTGATGGCGTTGCCGCCAACCAGCGCCTTGTAGCGGTCGGCCAGCGCATTGGCGGCGACCAGGTTGGCGGCGGCTTTCTGCTGCGCGGCCTGGGCGTTGGCCAGCGCGGCGCGGTAAGGCGCATCGTCAATGGTGTACAGCAGCTGGCCGCTGCGCACGTCGGCGCCTTCGGTGTAAGCGCGCTGCTGCACCACGCCGTCGACGCGGGCGCGCACTTGCGCCACCAAGTATGGCGCGGTGCGGCCCGGCAGTTCTATGCTGATCGGGACGTTGGATGGATGGACGGTGACCACGCCCACCGCCGGCGCCGGCGCGGCGGCCGGGGTGGCGGCGGGTTTGCTGCAGCCGGCCAGCGTTGCCAGCAATCCGGCGACGACGGCGCCGGAGAGTAAGTGTTTTTGTTGAACTCGCATGTCGATATCCCATAGATGTCGGCTGGCCGGTGACGGGATGCCGCCAGCCTTGAGGACATTCTGCGGGAGGGGCGATTAACGCCGTATCTAGCGAATATGAACAATCGTTAAGGTAGGCGCGGCAGGCGCAGGCTGATATGACAACCTTGCGCACTATCGTGGATGGTGACCTGCATGCCATGCAGGCGCGCCACCGCGTCCACCAGGCTCAGCCCAAGGCCGTTGCCAGGCAGATGGCGACTGCTTTCGGCGCGGTGGAAGCGCAGGAACACCGCTTCGCGCTCGGCGGCCGGGATGCCGGGGCCGCTGTCGTGGATGTCGAACTGCATCACCCCCTGTCTTTCGGCCAGGCTGACCGTGATGCGGCCGCCGGCCGGGGTGAATTTAATGGCGTTATCGACCAGATTGCCAATGGCTTCAAACAACAGGCTGGCATCGCCGCGCAATGGCAGGCGCAGTCCCGGCGGGCGCTGGTAGACCAGCGTGACTTGCTTGTCGTCGGCGCTGGGTTCGTAGAACTCCACCGCGTCGTCGGCGATGGTGGCCAGATCAATGGCGCTGAAGCCGGCGCGCCGCGCGCCATCCTGCACCTCGGAGATGCGCAGCATGGCGTTAAAGGTGGTCAGCAGCGACAGCGTTTCCGCAATCGCCGCATCGACTGCGGCGCGGTAGTCGTCGGGACTGGTGGCGCGGCGCTGGGCCCGTTCCAGCCCGGCCAGCAGACGCGCCAGCGGCGTGCGCAGGTCGTGGGCGATGCCGTCGCAAGCACCTTTGATTTCATGCATCAGGCGCTCGATGTCGTCCAGCATGCGGTTGACCACGCTGACCAGCCGGTCCAGATCGTCGCTGGCAGCGGTGCGCTGCGGCAAGCGCTGGCTCAAATCGCCCTGGACGATGGCCTGGATGGCGGTGGTGATGGCGTCCAACCGGTGCACGGCGCGGCGGCCGATCCATACCGCGCCGGCCAGCCCGAGCAGCAGCGCCAGCAGCGCCGCCGAGGCCAGCGCGCGCACCAGCACTTCGTTGAATTCATGGACTTCGTTCAAATCCTGCGACAGCACCAGCAACTGGCCGTCCGGTAGCGGATAGGCGGCCACGCGCAGGTGACGGGTATGGCCCGGCGTGTCGAGCGTTAGCGTATAGGGTCGTTCCAGCTGGGTGGTGGAAGGGCGCGGGCCGGGAAAGGCGCCGGCGAGACGGATGCCATCCGGGCTATACAGGCCGAACGGCCGCTGGTTGTCGGGATCAAGACGGGCGTGGTAGGCCACGCGCGCCTGCAAGTCGGCCGGCGCGCTGCGCAGGATGGCGTTGCGTTCGCGCGGCAGCCAGTCGTCGATGCGGCTCAGCGCGTAACTGGAAATCTGCTGGTATAAAAAGGCGAACAGCAGCGCCGCGATCAGGCTGTACAGCCCGAGGAACAGCAGCGCGATGCGGAAGCTGGAGGCGCGCCGCAGCTCGTGCAAGCCCCAGCGGCTATTCGGCTTCACGGAAGACATAGCCGGAGCCGCGTACGGTGTGGATCAACGGCGCGTTGCCGTCCGGGTCGATCTTCTTGCGCAGCCGGCTGATGTGGACGTCGATAACGTTGCTGCGCTCGTCGCTGCGGTAGTCCCACACGGCCTCGAACACCATGGTGCGGGTCAGGATCTGGCCCTGGTTGCGGAAGAAATACTCCAGCAGGCGGAACTCGCGCGGCTGCAATTCCACCGGCTGGCCCGCCAGGCTGACGGTGTGCGTCAGCAAATCCATGGTCAGCCGCCCCAGCTGGAAGCCAGTGACCGCCGCCGGCGGGCCGTCGCGGCGGCGCAGCAGGGCGTCGAGGCGGGCCGTCAGCTCGATGAAGTCAAATGGCTTGGACAGGTAATCGTCACCGCCGGCGCGCAGGCCGCGCACCCGCTCGTCCACCGCCGACAGCGCGCTGAGGATCAGTACCGGCGTCACCACGCCGGCCGTGCGCAAGGTGGACAGCACCGCCAGGCCATCGAGCCCGCCCGGCATCATGCGGTCCAGCACGATGACGTCGAAGGTGTCGCCGGCGGCGCGCAGCAGGCCCTGGCGGCCATTGTTGGCCAGTTCGACCTGATGGCCGTCATCCGACAGCGCCGCCTGCAATTCCTGCGCGGTTTGTTCGTCGTCCTCAATTACCAGTACCTTTGCCATGCCGGCCGCCTCCCGCAACTGCGCTTTAGTGCGCTACTATGTTAGGTATTATGCCCCAGCGCAGGCCAAGAGCAGTTCTCGCCAACATTAAAAATAGTTCATGTCGGAGGCTGATGCAGCATGCGATTACTGGTAATTGAAGACGATGTGCGCTCGGCGCAGTACCTGCTGCGCGGGCTGGCCGAGAGCGGCCATGTGGCCGACCATGTGGCCGATAGCGCCGACGGCCTGGCCATGGCCGGCGAGGGCATCTACGACGTGGTGGTGCTGGACCGGCGCATGCCGGGCCTGAACGGCATCGACTTCATGACCGCGCTGCGCCAGCGCGACCCGCAACTGCCGGTGCTGATGGTCAGCGCGCTCAGTGGCACGCAGCAGCGGGTTGAAGGGCTGCGCGCCGGCGCCGACGATTACCTGGCCAAGCCGTATGCGTTTGCCGAAATCCTGGCCCGCATCGAGGCGCTGGCAAGGCGCAACGACGCCAGCCGCCGCCAGCCGGGCCTGACCGTCGGCGACCTGAGCCTGGACATGGCGACCCGCAGCGTCCAGCGCGGCGGCCGCGCCTTGCAGTTGCAGGCGCGCGAGTTCGCCTTGCTCGAGTATCTGATGCGCCATGCCGGCCAGGTGGTCACCCGCACCATGCTGCTGGAGGCGGTCTGGGGCTACGATTTCGACCCGCGCGGCAATATCATCGACATGCATATGCACCGCCTGCGCAGCAAGGTGGAGCGCGACGGCGAGCCGGCGCTGATCCAGACCGTGCCCGGCGCCGGCTACTGCCTGCGGCCGCCGGGCTGTACACTATAGGTTTTTGGAGGAAATCCGGTGCGCCTGCTGTTGGTGGAAGACGATCCGATGATCGGCGAGAGTATCAAGGATGGTCTGCTGGGCGAAAGCTACGCCGTGGACTGGGTGCGCGACGGCCAGGCGGCCGATCTGGCGCTGGCCACCATTCCCTACGACTTGCTGCTGCTGGACCTGGGCCTGCCACGCAAGCAGGGCATGGACGTGCTGACCACCTTGCGCGCGCGCGGCGACGGCCTGCCGGTGCTGATCATCACCGCGCGCGACAGCACGCCGGCGCGGGTCGAAGGCCTGGATGGCGGCGCCGACGATTACCTGGTCAAGCCCTTCGACCTGGATGAACTGCTGGCGCGCATCCGCGCCTTGCTGCGGCGCCGCGTCGCCCGCAGCCGTTCGCTGGTGGTGCACGGCGCGCTGACGCTGGACTTGGCCAGCCACGAGGCGCAGTTTGAAGGCGCGCCGGTCAAACTGTCGGCGCGCGAATTTGCGCTGCTGCGGGTGCTGCTGGACGATCCCGGCAGCGTGATCTCCAAAGCCCAGCTCGAAGACAAACTGTACGGCTGGAATACCGAAGTCGAGAGCAACACGGTCGACGTTTACGTGCACCGGCTGCGCAAAAAATTCGGCGCCGACTTCATCAAGAACGTGCGCGGCGTCGGCTACAAGGTCAAGCCCGCGCCATGAAAACCATACGTCAACAACTGTTAATCGGCCTGCTGTGCGCGACGCTGGCCTGCGTGCTGGGCGCCGGCACCACCTTGTACCGCTCCTTGCTGGCGGAGACCAATGAACTGGCCGACTTGCAACTTCGGCAACTGGCGATCGCGCTGCCGGGTGGCGCGCCGGAGGGCAGTCACGATCCCGAAGAAGCGTTTGTATTGCAGGTCTGGAACAGCAGCGGCGCGCTGGACATGGCCAGCGCCGGCGGACTGGCGCCGCTGCCGCGCTTTGATGTGCAAGGTTATCAGGATGTTATCTGGAAGGACGCCACCTGGCGGCTGTACGGGCAGGAGGTTGGTGGGCGCTATGTGCAGGTGGCCCAGCCGCAAGCCGCGCGCGACCAGTTGGCCCGGCGCATGGCCTGGCGCGCCGGCCGGCCGTTGCTGGCGATTGCCTTGATTTTCGCGCTGCTGGTGCTGGCCGTAGTCGGCCGGGCGCTACGTCCGCTGTACCGGCTGGCGGATGCGGTGGGTGACCAGTCGGCCACTGCCTTGCGGCCGATCGACGCCGCCGGCATGGCGCCGGATTTGCGGCCGGTGGTGATCGCGCTGAACGGCTTGATGAGCAAATTCGAGGAGGCGATGGCGGCGCAACGGACGTTTGTCGCCGACGCCGCCCACGAGCTGCGTTCGCCGCTGACCGCCCTCAAATTGCAGCTGCAACTGGCCGAACGGGCCGGCACCGCCACCGAGCGGGCGCAGGCGCTGGCCAAGCTGCATGAACGGCTGGACCGCGCCAGCCATCTGGTGCAGCAGCTGCTGAGTCTGGCGCGGCACGAGTCCGAACAGGGTGTGGCACAGTTGCAGCCGGTGGATGTGGGCGCGCTGCTGGCCAGCGTGGTGGCCGACCATTCGGCGCTGGCCGACAGCCGCGATATCGACCTTGGCGTCGAGGAGTCCGCGCCGCTGGTGCTGCAAGCGGAGCGCGAAGGCTTGCGGGTGCTGCTGAATAACCTGGTCGATAACGCGCTGCGTTACACGCAACGGGGCGGCCGGGTCGACCTGCTGACCGGAGTGGAGCAGGGCAAACCGTTCCTGCGCGTGCGCGACAACGGCCCCGGCGTGGCGCCCGAACACCGGGCCCGCCTGTTCGACCGTTTCTTCCGTCCGGACGGTAATGAAGTCTGGGGCTGTGGGCTGGGATTGTCGATTGTGCGCAACATCGCCAACCACCACCAGGCCGATATCCGCCTCGACGACGGCGAACACGGCAAAGGTCTCAGCGTGACCGTGCTCTTCCCCTGAAGTTGGCACTGCGGGCGATTTATGGAATAATGGGAACGATTCTCATTATTATTCTGGTCCATGCCCGATCTTTCCGCCGACGCCGATGCAGTAGAAACACTGTACAGCAGCCACCATGGCTGGCTGCATCAGTGGCTTTGGCGCAAGCTGGGCTGTCGCGACGGTGCCGCTGACCTGGCGCATGATACTTTTGTGCGTCTGCTCAGCGCCAAGCCGCTGGACGCGCTGCGCGAACCGCGCGCCTACCTGAGCACCATCGCCAACGGTTTGCTGGTCAATCACTGGCGCCGATTGACGCTGGAACGGGCCTATCTGGAAGTGCTGGCCCAGCAGGAGCCGGCCCTGGCGCCGTCGCCGGAAGAGCGCGCGCTGACCATCGAGGCGCTAATGCAGGTGGACGCCATGCTGCGCAAGCTGTCGGCCAAGGCGCGCGAGGCGTTCCTGCTGTCGCAGATCGAGGGACTGACGTACGCCGTCATCGCCGAGCAGTTGCAGGTGTCGGAGCGCATGGTCAAGAAATACATGGCGCAGGCGATGCTGGAATGCCTGTTGATCAGTAACGGCGATGCCTGAGAACGCCGTACTGGAATTCAGCGTACTGGAGCAGGCGGCCGAATGGTTTGCCGCCCTCAGCGCGCCCGACGTCCAGCCTGCCGAGCAGCAGGCCTGGCAGCGCTGGCTGGAAGCCGCGCCGGAACATCGCGAAGCGTGGCGCCGCGTCGAAGACATCCATAGCCGTATCAATGCCTTGCCCGGTGGCCCGGTGCGGGCCGCGCTGGTTGCACCGCCACGCCAGCGCCGCCGCGCACTGAAAGCCATGCTGTTGCTGGCAGCCACCGGCGGCATCGGCGCGCTGCTGGCGCGGCGCGAGGATACGCTGACTTATCTGGCCGCGTTCAATGCGCAGCATCGCACCGCCGTCGGCGCTGTGGCGCTGCTGCCGCTGCCGGACCGCACCCAGGCCTGGCTGAATACCGACAGCGCCGCCGACCTGGCCTACGACGACAGCCAGCGCCTGATCGTGCTGCGCCGGGGCGAAATCCTGCTGCACAGCGGTCCCGACCAGCATGCGCCGTCGCGGCCGCTGGTGGTGGAGGCGCGCGGCGTCCGTCTGCGCGCGCTGGGCACGCGTTATTCGGTGCGCTTGCTGGAACAGGGCACGCGGCTGTCGGTGTATGACGGCGCGGTGGCAATCAACGGCGGTAGCGTGGTGCCGGCCGGCGCGCAGGTCGATATCATCGACGGCCTGCCGGGCGCGATGACGCCGTCTTATGAAGACAGCACGGCCTGGTCCCATAAGTTGCTGATCGCCACGCAGATGCGCCTGGATGACTTCCTGGCCGAGCTGGCGCGCTACCGCCATGGCCATCTGGCCTGCGATCCGTCGCTGGCCGCCATGCGGCTGGTCGGCAGCTATCCGCTGGGCGACACCGACCAGGCGCTGGACATGCTGCAAGCGGCGCTGCCGGTGCAGGTCAAGCGCACGCTGCCGTGGTGGGTTACCGTCACGCCGCGCTGATCATGAAGAAGCTGTCCTTGCTGTTGCTGCTGCCGTCGTTGGCCATGGCGGCGCCAGTCATACCCGCCGGCACGCTGGATCAGGTGCTGCGCGCGTGGATGCTGGCCAGCGGCGCCTTGCTGACGGCCGACGGCCGCCTGACGCATAGCGTGGACAGTCCCGGCCTGGCCGATATTTCCGCGCCGGAGCGCGACCTGCCGCGCATGCTGGCCGGCACCGGGCTGGAAGCCGTGCGCCAGCCGGATGGTAGCTATCTGCTACGCGCCATGCCGGTGGCGCCGCTGCCGCCGGCGCCGCCGTCTTCCGAGGCCGAAATCCAGGCGCTGGATCGCCTGCCCGAAATCGTCGCTCACGCCGAGCCGATATCCCTGTACGACGCCGTCAGCCGCTTCGCCGTCAAGGGCGGCGCGGCGCTGCGCGACACGCCGCAGGCGCTGACCATCGTCGAGGCCGACCAGATCCGCGACCGCAGCCTGCTCAGCATGGACGACCTGCTGGCCTATGTGCCCGGCGTGCAGCCCAGCCTGGGTGAGGGCAACCGCGACAATGCTGTCTTCCGAGGCTACAATTCCAGCGCCGACTTCTACCTGAACGGCATGCGCGACGACGTCCAGTATTTCCGCGACTTCTACAACATCGAAACGGTCGAGGTGCTGAAAGGCCCGAACGCGATGGCGCTGGGACGCGGCGGTTCAGGCGGCGCCGTCAACCGCGTCAGCAAGCAGGCGCAATGGCGCGAGATTGGAGATGCTGACGTGCTGCTGGGCGAGTGGAGGCAGCGGCGCGCCAGCGTGGATGTCGGCGCGGCGCTGAACCCGCAACTGGCGTGGCGGCTGAACGCGGTCGATGAGGATTCCGGCTCGTTCCGCAACAGCGCCTGGCTTAGGCGCTACGGCATCAATCCCGCACTGGCCTGGCGCGATGGGGCAGCCACGCTGGTGCAGGCCAGCTACGAGCACTTCCGCGACCGCCGTAGCACCGACCGTGGCGTGCCGTCGCTGAACGGGCGGCCGGTGGCCAGCGATCCGTCCACCTTCTTCGGCGACCCAGTCAACAGCCATAACGGTGTCGATATCGACAGCCTGACCTTGCGGCTGGAGCATCAGCTGGCGCCGGCGCTGCGCTTCAGCAGCCAGCTGCATTACGCCGTCTACGATAAGTACTATCAAAACGTCTTCCCCGGCGGTATGGAGGACAGCACCCATGTGCGCATGCTGGGCTACGGCACGCGCACCCGCCGCAGCAACCTGTTTTATCAGGCCGGCGTGGATGCCGCCATTGACAGCGGCACGCTGCGTCACCATCTCAGCGCCGGCATCGAGCTGGGCCGCCAGCGCGCCGACAATGCCCGCACCACCGGCTATTTCGATACGCTAGGTACGGACGTACGCTTCGTTTCCGTGCCGCTGGCGCAGCCAACCTTCGACTTGCCGGTCAGCTTCCGCCCGTCGGCCACCGACATGGCCAACGCCAGCACGGCGACCAACGCCGCGTTGTATCTGCAAGACCAGCTGACGCTGTCGCCGCAATGGCAGGTGGTAGCCGGGCTGCGTGCCGAGCGGCTGGATGTCGATTTCCGCGACATCCGCAACGGCCTGCAACTGGCCAGCCATGACCGGCCGCTGTCGCCCCGGCTGGGCGTGATCTACCGTCCGCTGCCGAAGCTATCGCTGTACGCCAGCACCAGCAAGGCCTACGCGCTGCGCGTGGGCGAACAACTGGCGTCGCTGACGCTGGCCAATCAGGATCTAGCGCCGGAGATCGTCCGTAACCGCGAAGTCGGCGCGCGCTGGGAGGATGGTGACAAACTGTCGGCCAGCCTGTCCGTCTATCAGCTGCGACGCGCCAATGTGCTGGTGGCCGACCCGGTCAATACCGGCGAGAACGAGCTGGTGGAAGGCCAGCGCGGGCAGGGCGCGGAACTGGAACTGGCCAGCCGGATCACGCCCGGCTGGACGATCAACGCCGGCTACGCCTGGCAGCGCTCGCGCCTGACGGCCACTCAGTCCGCCTCCTCGCAGGCCGGCGCGCAGATGCCGTATGTGCCTCGCCAGTCGCTGTCGCTGTGGAGTACCCACACGCTGGCGGCCGGGCTGGAGGGCGCATTAGGTGTGATCGCGCGCAGCAGCATGTTCAGTTCCACCAGTAATCTGGTGCAACTGCCGGGCTATACGCGGCTGGATGCCTCGCTGTACTACCAGATCAGTCCGCGCAATCGCCTGCAATTGCGGGTGGAAAACCTGTTCGACCGGGGCTATTACGCTTCGTCTTATAACGATAACAATATTTCTCCCGGCACGCCCCGCGCCGTGCGGATCAGCCTGCACAGTCGTTTCTAAGAAGAATAATAAAAATAATTCTTATTTCGGTTCCCTTTTTTAAAGCTCGTTTGGCAAGGTAGATACAGGACCATTGCACAGCGATAGAGGGAACCCACATGCAGCCGTCACACCATGAATCAGCGCAGCAGCTGCGCGTCCAGGAATGGATGCGCAAGTCGCCGTTACGCGTTACGCGCGCCCGCGCCAGCGTGGCGGCGGTGCTGCTGGAGCAGGCGCAGCCGGTCAGCGCCGAAGTCGTGTTCCGCTGCCTGCTGGAGATCGGCGAGGACGTCAGCCTGGGTTCCGTGTACCGGATTCTCAAGCAGATGGAGGAGGACGGGTTGGTGCTGCGCGACCGCCATGTCAGCTCCAGCGGCGTCAAAGCCGCGTATTCCATCGCCGGTACGCCGGCGCCCAGCCGTTCCTATGTATTCCGCTGCGATGTCTGCCAGCGCCAACAGCGTATCGCCGATGCGGTGCTGGCGGCGCAACTGGCCAGCGTCGCCGCGCTGGAGGGCTATGCGCTGGACACCGACATTGTGATTCCAGCGCGCTGCCGCGACTGCGTGCCGAGCACTGGGCAATCCTGACCACTTCTTATACAGCCAGCCGGGAGCCGCGCTCCTCAGCCAGCCAACAACTATGACTGACCTACGGAAGATTATGAAATCGACAGAAAAAAGCGCCGGCATCAAAAGCCGCAAGCACGAGACCCCAACCCTGAGCCGCCTGCACCTGGCTGCCCTGGCTACGCTGGCCGTGCCGCTGGCGCTGCACGCGGAAGTAGCGCCGGAACAGCCGCAAAAGCTGCCGGAAGTGGTGGTCGATGCGACCCGCACCAGCGACTTCCAGACCACCAAGTCGGCCAATGAAAAATTCACCGCGCCACTGCTGGATACGCCGAAATCGGTGACCGTGATCACCTCGGAAGTGATCTCGCAGACCGGCGCCGTGTCGCTGACCGACGCGCTGCGCACCGTGCCGGGCATTACCATCGGCGCGGGTGAGGGCGGCAATCCTGTCGGCGACAATCTGTTCATCCGTGGTTACAACGCGCAGACCGACACCTATATCGACGGCATCCGCGACACCGGTTCGCAGTCGCGCGAAATCTTCGACCTGGAGCAGATCGAAGTGGTCAAAGGCCCGAATTCGGCCTACGGCGGCCGCTCGTCGGCTGGCGGCGGCATCAACCTGGTCAGCAAATCGCCAAAAGCGGAAAACTTCACCAACGCCAGCCTGGGCCTGGGTTCGGCGCAATACCGCCGCGGCACCGTCGACATCAACCGCGTGATCAATGACGACGTCGCCGTGCGCCTGAACGTGATGGGCCACGACGCCCATGTCGCCGGCCGCGACGAAGTCAACGGCAACCGCTGGGGCATCGCGCCGAGCATCACGCTGGGCATGCACTCCAGCACCAAGGCCACGCTGAGCTACTACCACATGCAGTCGGACGAACTGCCGGATACCGGCATCCCGTTCAACAACCCGTTCACCACCGGCACCAACGTCAGCAAGAACGGCGACGGCACGCCGATCAGCGTCCCGCGCGAGACTTTCTACGGCCTGGTGGACCGCGACTTCCGCAAGACCCAGAGCGACATCGGCACCATCGACGTGCGCCACGACTTTGCCGACGGCATGGTGCTGCGCAACGTGATCCGCTACGGCAAGACCGACAACGATTACGTCTGGACCCAGCCGGATGACTCGAAAGGCAATACCATGTTGTACGGCACCGTATGGCGTCGCGCCAACACCCGCGTCACCAGCACCGATTCGCTGGCCAACGCCACCAGCCTGAGCGGCAGCTTCGTTGCGGCCGGCATCAAGCACAGCTACACCGGCGGCGTGGAACTCAGCCGCGAAGAAACCGACCGTAGCAGCTACCTGTTCACGCCGGGCACCAACAATCCGCTGACCGGCACCACCACCTGCCCGACTTCCGGCGCCGCCACGCTGTACAACTGCACCACCACCATCAACCCGAATGCGAACGATCCGTGGGCCTACACCCGCAGCATCTCGCCGGCGCGCACCAACGTGGTGACCAACACCCGTTCGGCCTACCTGTTCGACACCGTTGAGTTCACGCCGCAATGGCTGCTGAATGTCGGCCTGCGCTGGGACGACTACCGCAGCGTGCTGGATGTGCCGATGTACACGCTGAACGGCGCCACCACGGCCGCCTCGCACGCCGAAGTGAAGTCCAACTTCACCAACTACCAGGCCGGCCTGGTGTACAAGCCATCGACCAACAGCAGCATCTACGTGTCGTACGGCACCTCGTCCACGCCACCGGGCAATGACGGCGGCGATGGCCTGGATTCGCTGAGCTCCACCATCCAGAACCTGCAACCGCAGGACAGCAAGAACTACGAGCTCGGCACCAAGTGGGAAGTGCTGCCGGGCGGCCGCCTGTCGCTGAGCGCAGCCGTGTTCCAGAGCGAGATGAACAACGCCCGCGTGACCGCGCCGGATGGCACCACGCAAAACGTCGGCAAGAAAACCATGAAGGGCGTGGAGCTGGGCGTCAGCGGCAACATCACCAAGGAATGGCAAGTCTTCGGCGGCTACACCTACCTGGACGGCAAAGTGGATGACAATGGCTTCGTCAATGTCGGCACCACCGCGGTGCCGAAATGGCAAGCGTCGCCGTACAACGGCAACGTGTTCCCGACCACGCCGAAAAACAGCGCGTCGCTGTGGACCTCGTACTCGGTGCTGCCGGGCGTGGTGGTGGGCGGTGGCTTGAACTACGTGTCCAAGGTGTATGCCAATATCAACAACACCAAGTTCGCGCCGGGCTACACCCGCTTCGACGCCATGGCCAGCTATGACGTCAACAAGCACATCACGGTGCAGCTGAATATCCAGAACCTGACCGACAAGCTGTACTTCGACAAGGTCTCGTCGCCGCACTACGCCGGCGTCGGCCCTGGCCGCAGCGCGACCCTGACGGCCAATTTCAAGTATTAATTGCCGTAATTTCGAAAGCCCGCGTTGTTGACGCGGGCTTTTTTTTGCCTCTGGCGCATGCTTTAACACACTGTTAATACTAGTTGCATTAGACTGCGGCGATATTTTCGTTTTGCGTCCCTTTCCATGCCTGCTTTTTTCCGTTCCAGGACAGCGCAGTATCTTTTGGCTGCCGTCTTCATTCTGCTGTCCCTGCTGGTGCTGAACCTGCGCACGCTGATCCCGCCGGATGAGGGCCGCTATGCCGAAATGGCACGCGAGATGCTCTTGAGTGGCGACTGGGTCACCACGCGCCTCAACGGCATCAAATATTTTGAAAAACCGCCGCTGCATACGTGGATGAGCGCCGTGTCGTTCGCCCTGTTCGGCATCGGCGACTGGCAGGCGCGCTTGTGGAATGGCGTCTGCGGTATTTTCGGCGTGCTGATGGTGGCTTACACCGGACGGCGCGTGTTTGGCGGCCGCGCCGGTCTGTATGCCGCGCTGGTACTGGGTTCGATGCTGTTCTGGGCGGCGGCGTCGCAATTCAATTCGCTGGATTTACCGGTGGCAGCCACCATGGCGCTGGCCTTGTGCGCGCTGCTGATCGCCCAGCATGATGGCTCCGATATGGCGCAGCGCCGCCGCTGGATGCTGGTGTGCTGGGCCGCCATGGCCCTGTCGCTGCTGGCCAAGGGGCTGATCGGCATCGTACTGCCGGGCGGCGTATTGTTCATTTATGCGCTGGTCAGCGGCGACCGTGGCGTCTGGCGCCGTTTGTATCCGGTGACCGGGCTGCTGGTGTTCCTGCTGCTGGCGCTGCCTTGGTTCTTGCTGGTGGCGGCGCGCAATCCCGAGCAGCCGCAGTTCTTCTTCATCCATGAGCATTGGGACCGGTTTTTCCTGAAGACGCATCATCGCGATGGTCCGTGGTACTACTTCCTGGTGCTGCTGCTGCCGGCCACCATGCCCTGGCTCGCGACCTTGCCCGCCAGTCTGGCCGCAGCGCGCAAGCGCGTGGAGGGCCGCTTCCAGCCGGCGCGCTTGCTGCTGGTGTGGACCATCTTCATCCTGCTGTTCTTCAGCTATTCCAGCTCCAAGCTGCCGGGTTATATGTTGCCGGTGTTCCCGGCGATGGCGCTGCTGGCCGGTGTTTATCTGGACCGCGCCTCGCGCATTGCTGCCTTGAGTGCGCCGGCTTTGCTGGTGATCGTTGGCGTTGCCGGCGTGGTATGCATGCGAATCTTCCCGATCATTAATCTGCCGTTGCTGGGCGGCGCCTTTGGCGCGGCGATTGTCTGCGGCGTGGCGGCCGGCATGGCGGAATGGCGTGGGCAGCGCACCGCCATGGTAGTGCTGGCAGCGCTGGGCGGCTGGATGCTGACGCAACTGAGCATGACCGCCTACGAAACCCACGGACGCCAGCAGGCCGGCCGCGACGCCGCGCTGGCGATCCGCGCCGAGCTGAAATACGACACGCCGGTGTATTCGGTCGGCACTTATGAGCAGTCGATGACGTTCTATATGGGCCACACGGTGATTCCGGTAGCCTACAGCGGCGAGCTGGATTTCGGCTTGCAGCAGGAGTCCTGGCGCGGCGTGGCGTCGATGGATGAATTCTACGCGCGCTGGCTGTTGAGTGCCGGGCGCGGTGTGCCGCAATATGCGATTGTGCGCGAGGATCTGTACGGCGTGATGCGGCTGCGCGGCCTGCCGATGATCGAGCGCGCGCGTGGCAATGGCATCGTCGTGGTCACATCGCCGCTGAAGTAGTTCCCTTTTTTGCGTTTCGCTTGGCAAAGGAGGGAAAGGAAGTCATTCATGCTCTTACCGTGCGCAATACCTCCCGAATGGGACCACGACCCGGCTGGTCAGCGCGTGCAGCAGTGGTTGCGGCAAACCTCGCTGCGGCTGACGATCGGCCGCATGGCGGTGGTGCGCGTGCTGGTGCAGGCCCATGCGCCGATCGATGCCGAGTCGGTGCTGCGGGGAATGGCGGAGCAGGGCAGCAGCGCCAGTCTGGCTACGGTGTATCGCATCCTCAAGGAACTGGAGCAGCATGCGCTGGTGGAACGCGAATGGCATCACAACTCGCTTGGCACCCGCTCGTGTTATTTAATCAAGCTGGGGCCGCAGCACAAGCGTGCCTGCTATTTCGAGTGCGATATCTGCGGACGGCGGCGCAAGCTGGCCGAACCAGCGCTGGCGACCCAGCTGGCCGCCGCCGCCGAACACGAAGGCTACGACATGCAGCAGGAGCTGGTGGTGGTCTCCCGCTGCGCTGCGTGCAGCAAGAATTGATGCGTTAGACTTCGCTCCACTGGCGCAGCAGGTTGTGATAGTGGCCGGTCAGGCCGACCATTTCGTCACAGTCGCCCAGCCGCGCGCGCAGCGACTGGATATTGCGGTCCAGTTCCAGCAGCAATGCGCGGCGGCCATCGTCGCGCACCATGCTCTGGGTCCAGAAGAACGAGCAGACACGCGCGCCACGCGTAACCGGTTCAACGCGGTGCACGCTGGTGGACGGGTACAGGATCAGATCGCCCGCCGGCAGCTTGACTTCATGCACGCCGTAAGCGTCTTCAACGATCAGTTCGCCGCCATTATATTCTTCCGGATCGCACAGGAACAAGGTGCTGGAGACGTCGGTGCGCAGCCATTGGCCAGTGGCCGGGATGCGGCGCATGGCGCCATCAATGTGATTGCCGTAATGTTCGCCGCCGGCGTAGCTGTTGAACAGCGGCGGGCAGGTCAGCAGCGGCAGCGCGGCCGAGAAGAACAATGGATTGCCGGCCAGCGCATCCAGCACGATTTGACCCAGTTCTTTCGCCACTGGCGAGGTTTCCGGCAACTGGCGGTTCTGCTTGACCTTGGCGCCTTGCGTGCCGACGGTGGCGCGGCCGTCCACCCAATCGGCTTCGTCGAGGCGGCGACGGATGTGGGCAACCTGATCGCGGGGCAAAACTTCTGGGATATGCAGCATCATGGTGAATCGGCTCCGGTTGAACTGAAGCGCTTAGCATAACCTTTAATGCGCTGTTAATGAAGGGTCTGGCACAATCGCCGGCTCTCAAGATCAACCAGATGGTGCAGCTGTGAAAAAAATTCTTATCCTGGGCGTGAATGGTTTTATTGGCCATCACCTGTCGAAGCGCATTCTGGAAACCACCGACTGGCACGTGTACGGCATGGACATGAATACCGACCGCATCACGGATTTGCTGTCGCATGAACGCATGCACTTCTTCGAAGGCGACATCACCATCAACAAGGAATGGGTCGAGTACCACGTCAAGAAGTGCGACGTGATCCTGCCGCTGGTTGCTATTGCGACCCCATCGACCTACGTGAAAGCGCCGCTGCGCGTATTCGAGCTGGACTTTGAAGCCAACCTGCCGATCGTGCGTTCCGCCGCCAAGTACGGCAAGCACCTGGTGTTCCCATCGACCTCGGAAGTGTATGGCATGTGCCACGACGACGAGTTCGATCCGGAAAACTCGGAACTGATCTGCGGCCCGATCAACAAGCCACGCTGGATCTACTCCAACGCCAAGCAGCTGATGGACCGCGTGATCTGGGGCTACGGCATGGAAGGCCTGAACTTCACGCTGTTCCGTCCATTCAACTGGATCGGCGCCGGCCTCGATTCGATCCACACGCCGAAAGAAGGCTCGTCGCGCGTGGTGACCCAGTTCTTCGGCCACATCGTGCGCGGCGAGAACATCTCGCTGGTCGACGGCGGCGCGCAGAAACGCGCGTTCACCGACATCGACGACGGCATTGATGCGCTGATGAAAATCATCGAGAACAAGAACGGCGCCGCCACCGGCAAGATCTACAACATCGGCAACCCGGTCAACAATTTCTCGATCCGCGAACTGGCCAACATGATGCTGGAACTGGCGCCGCAATACCCTGAGTACGCCGAAGGCGCCGCCAAGGTCCAGATCGTCGAAACCACTTCGGGCGCCTACTACGGCGCTGGCTACCAGGACGTGCAGAACCGCGTGCCGAAAATCACCAACACCTGCGAAGAGCTGGACTGGAAACCGACCACCACCATGGCTGACGCGCTGAAGAAAATCTTTGATGCCTACCGTGGCCAGGTAGCGGCCGCCCAAGCCTTGATGGAATGACGAAAATCGCCATCGTCCTCTACAAGTAGCTGTCGCGCATAAACTCATCCTCAGGTATCCTTCCACAACTTTATTGTTGGAAGGATATCGAATGGTCTGTCGCTGGATATTGCTGCTTGCAGCGTGGCTTTGCTGGGCCCCTGCGGCAGCCGCTCCGGCGGACGGCGGTTTGAGTTTCCAGCGGCGCAGCTGGACGCAGGCTGAAGGCGCGCCGACTGCGGTCTGGAAGATTGCGCAAAGCGACGATGGCCTGCTGTGGTTTGCCACAGGAAACGGCCTGTATCGCTATGACGGCGAGCGCTTCCAGCGTGTGGACACGGTGTATGGCCACCGCCTGCGCTCCAATAATATAGTAGAGGTCGAAGCGGTCGACGGCGGGATCGCGGTCGGCTACCAATTCGGCGGCATGTCCATCCTGACCAGCCGCGCCGCCAGGGACTACGGCGATGCCGACGGCCTGCCGCCCGGTACCGTGCGCGTCATCACCAAGGCGCCGGACGGCCTGCTGTACGTCGGCACGCAGCGGGCGATGGCGGTGTTCGACGGCAAGTCATGGCGCCGACTGCCGGGAAAATCGCTGCCCGAAGGCGTTATCAATTCCGTGGTCATCGACCGCGACCAGACCTTATGGGTGACGGTCGACTGGAACGTCTACAGCCGCGCGCGCGGCGACACCGATTTTACGCTGGCGTTTGCGGTGCCCTACGGCGCCGTTCCTAATCTGGTGCTGGGCAAGCTCTCGGCTGAAATCGGCCTCAAATCCGCCCTCGCGGAAGTCGGCAAGCCGCCGGTGTTCTTGCAGGTTCCCGCAAAAAAAGAAAGAACGCACGGACTGTGGGAAGGGCCGTACGCCACGCTCTGGGCCTGGGTCGGCGACGACGCGGGCTTGTGCCTGCTGCGCGAAGACAAGGACGGCAAGCTGATGGTGGCGCAGTCGTTCGAGGCCGGCGGCAGCCTGGGGCGTCTGGTGACACGGACCTTTGTCGACCGCGAAAACAACTTCTGGGTGGCGACCGCGAACGGCATCGAGCGCTATCGGGCCCAGCGTATCCACGAGGCCGGCGTGCCGCGCGACTGGATGTTCTACTACGCGCAGCGCGGACTGGACGATGATATCTATGTTGCCGGCGACGGCGAAAAACACCTGCTGCGCCTGACCGGCGACGGCTACCAGACCGGTGCCGAACTGCCGGGCGTGATGGCGATATGGCGCGAGAACGCCGGCAGCGTCTGGACCGGATCGGCATCCGGCATTACCCACATGACGCGCGACAGCGTCAAAACCTGGCCTTTGCCCGAAGGCACGCCGCCGGGACGCCAGGTGCAAACCCTGACCGTGGACAAGGCCGGCACCGTCTGGATCTCGGTGTTGCGCCAGGGGCTGTACCGGCTTGCCGGCGAACAGTGGCTGCACGTGAGCACCGAGGTGGTCGGCGGCGACCCCACGCCGGTGTTTCTGTACACCGGGCCGTCGGGGCGGACCTGGATCGGCTTCGTCGGCGGTCGCCTGGCCGAGATAGTCGACAACACGGTGCGGCGGGTGTCGGACGGCAAGGACGTCAATATCGGCAATGTGTTCAGCTTGCTGGAGGTGGACGGTCACTTGCTGGCGGCGGGGGAGGCGGGCCTGGCCTGGCTGGACGGCGCCCAGCTGCGGCCGTTGCGGGCGGCGCGCGACAACCCCTTGCTCGGCATCTCCGGCATGATGGTGGACCGCGCGGGCGATCTGTGGCTGCATGGGCTGGACGGCATTTTTCACGTCGAAAAGCGCGAGCTGTCGGCCTACTGGACGGACCTCAGCCATCGCGTGAACTGGGAAGTATTCAATTTTGAAGACGGCATTCATGGTCATCCGGCGCAACTGCGGCCGCTGCCCACGCTGGCCCTGGCCGGCGATGGACGGGTGGTGTATGCCACGTTGTCGCAGGTGGGCTGGATCGATCCGGCCAGCATCCGCCGCAATCGGACCGCTCCCTCGGTGCTGATCGATACGGTACGCGCGGGCGAGGCGGCCTATGGCCCTGGAAGCGCGCTCAATTTTGCGCCCGGCACCAGCGCGGTCGACATCCGCTTCGCCGCCACCGCGCTGTCGGTGCCGGAGCGCGTGGCGTTCCGCTATCAGCTCGGCGGCGTCGACCAGGGCTGGCAGGTGCCGCATGGCGACCGCTCGGCGCGCTACACCAACCTGGGGCCGGGCCGCTACACATTCCGGGTTATCGCCGCCAATGAAGATGGGGTGTGGAATCTGGAGGGCGCCAGCGTGACCTTCACCATCCAGCCGCAGGTGTGGGAGATGGTGTGGTTCCGGCTGCTGGTGGCCGCCGCCGGCCTGCTGTGCCTGGTGCTGGCTTACCGCTGGCGCATCGCCGCGGTGTCCGCGCGCGAGGCGGACAAGGTGGCCACGCGATTGGGCGAGCGGCAGCGCATCGCCCGCACCCTGCATGACAACCTGCTGCAGGGCATGCACACAATGATCCTGCGCTGCGATACCGTTCTGATGCGGTTGCAGCCTGGCAGCCAGGAGCAGCGCACGCTGGACGCCGTGTTGCAGCAGGCCGAAAAACTGGTCGAAGAGACCCGCGATGAAGTGATGGCGCTGCGCGCGCCGGAGTTCGCTGGCAGCATGCTGGCCGGCCTCAAAGATGCCGTCGAGGCGCTGGAGCCGTCGCTGGTCGGGCGGCTGTCGGTGACCATCAGCGGCGGCATGGACAAGCTCAAGGGCAATGTGGCGCACGAAATCTTTCAGGTGGTGCACGAAGCGGCCGCCAATGCCGCGCGCCACGCGCGGGCCTCGCATATTGCCATTGTGCTGGATCTGTCTCGCGACGACGTGACTGGCGTGATCAGCGATGATGGTGTTGGCATGAGCGCGGACCTGGTCCAGAATGGCCGGCCCGGTCATTGGGGGATCACCGGCATGCGCGAACGCATCGCCAACCTCGGCGGTGAACTGACGGTGGAAACGCAGGAGGGCGGCGGCACCGCCATCCGCTTCACCATCGCCGCCGCTGCCGCTTATGTTTAGTATTTGGACGAAAAAAACGCCGTGGGGCGTAGCCACGGCGTTGTGCGGGTAGGGCGGGGACTCAGGCTGCCTTGGCTTTCTTGCGACGTGCTACCACGCCCATCAGGCCCAGGCCCAGGCCCAGCATGGCGTAGGTTTCTGGTTCCGGTACCGGCGCCATGGAAATGGTCAGGTCGGTGCCGTAGGAACCGCCGCCGTTGCCGACGACCTTGCCGCCTACCTGGACGTAATAGCTGCCTGCGGTCAGGCCGCTGGCGCTCAGTTCCCAGTTGTCGGTGATGCCGCCGGTGGTGTTGATGCCGGTGTAGGTGTGCAGTACCGAGCTGGTCAGCGGATCGTACTGGACGATGTTGAAGCTGGTAATCAGCAGATCCTTGATAGTGCCCGATTTCAGGAAGCTCGAGGTTACCGACGCCGCCGAGTCATAAGCGCCGGTCAGCGTGAACTTGTATTTGTCGGAAAAGACGCTGTTCATGTCGTTGCTGTTGAAATCATTGCCGAAGTGGGCGTTGAAACCGCCTTCCATGTCGGATACCAGCGACAGGTTGACGGTTTTTTCCGCAGCAAAGGCCGACACGCCGATCAGATTGGCACCCACGATCATCGAAGCGAGCAAGATAGATTTGATTTTCATTTTAATAAGTTCCGTAGAGAGGTTGGCGATTTGTCATTAATTGTGTCCGGACACCCTTATCCGGTGACAACCAGCATAAATTGATGACCAACCGTCAACTGTGAGGTACCTAACGCAACTTGAAACATAGGAACAAATACAACAAAACTTGCGCACCGCCAGAAGAGTTGCTGCAAAACATCAGGTGTCTCATGTTATATGTCTTATATAAGACTTGTTGGTGTACAATAGCAGCCGGAACGGGCCGTTGATCGATGCCTGCCCTGCAATCAACCTGACGAGAAACTCTTATGCTAGCTGCCTACCGCCAGCACGTTGCCGAACGTGCCTCCCTTGGTATTCCTCCGCTGCCGCTGTCGGCAGCCCAGACCAGCGACCTGGTCGAACTCCTGATCGCGCCGCCTGCCGGCGAAGAAGCGTTCCTTGTCGACCTGATCACCAACCGCGTGCCGGCTGGCGTAGATGATGCCGCCAAGGTCAAGTCGGCCTTCCTGACCGCCGTTGCCAAAGGCACGGAAAGTTCGCCGCTGATTTCGCGCGAACTGGCGACCAAACTGCTGGGCACCATGCTGGGCGGTTTCAACATCAAGCCGATGATCGACCTGCTGGGCGACGACGTGGTCGGTGATGTAGCCGCCGAAGGCCTGAAGAAAACCCTGCTGATGTTCGACTACTTCCACGATGTCAAGGAACTGGCCGACCAGGGCAATGCGCGCGCCAAGGGCGTGTTGCAATCGTGGGCCGACGCCGAGTGGTTCACCTCGCGTCCGGAAGTACCGCAAAGCCTGACCCTGACCGTGTTCAAGGTCACCGGCGAAACCAATACCGATGATCTGTCGCCGGCGCCGGACGCCACCACCCGTCCTGACATCCCGATGCATGCACTGGCGATGCTGAAGAATCCGCGTCCGGGCATCAATCCGGAAGAGCCAGGCAAGATCGGCCCGCTGAAACAGTTGGAAGCCCTGAAAGCCAAGGGTCACCTGGTGGCCTACGTCGGCGACGTGGTCGGCACTGGTTCCTCGCGTAAATCCGCTACCAACTCGGTGCTGTGGTTCACCGGCGAAGACATTCCGTTCATCCCGAACAAGCGTTTCGGCGGTGTGTGCCTGGGCACCAAGATCGCCCCGATTTTCTACAACACCATGGAAGATGCCGGCGCGCTGCCAATCGAGCTGGATGTCACGCAAATGGAAATGGGCGACGTCATCGAGCTGCGCCCATACGATGGCAAGGCGCTGAAAAACGGCGAAGTCATCGCCGAGTTCAAGGTCAAGTCCGACGTGCTGTTTGACGAAGTGCGCGCCGGCGGCCGCATTCCGCTGATCATCGGCCGTGGCCTGACCACCAAAGCCCGCGAATCGCTGGGCCTGCCGGCATCGACGCTGTTCCGCCTGCCGCAGAACCCGGTCGATACCGGCAAGGGGTACTCGCTGGCGCAGAAAATGGTTGGCCGCGCTTGCGGTCTGCCAGAAGGCACCGGCATCCGTCCAGGCACCTACTGCGAACCGAAGATGACCACCGTGGGTTCGCAGGACACCACCGGCCCGATGACGCGCGACGAGCTGAAAGACCTGGCTTGCCTGGGCTTCTCGGCCGACCTGGTAATGCAATCGTTCTGCCACACCGCCGCCTATCCAAAAGTGGTGGACGTGAAGATGCACCGCGAACTGCCAACCTTCATCGAAAACCGTGGCGGCGTGGCGCTGCGTCCGGGCGACGGCGTGATCCACTCGTGGCTGAACCGCCTGCTGATGCCGGACACCGTCGGCACCGGCGGCGACTCGCACACCCGTTTCCCGATCGGTATTTCGTTCCCGGCTGGCTCCGGTCTGGTGGCGTTTGCCGCTGCCACCGGCGTGATGCCGCTGGACATGCCGGAATCGGTGCTGGTGCGCTTCAAAGGCAAAATGCAGCCTGGCGTGACCCTGCGTGACCTGGTCAACGCGATTCCGCTGTACGCCATCCGCGCCGGCATGCTGACCGTCGACAAGAAGGGCAAGAAGAACATCTTCTCCGGCCGCATCCTGGAAATCGAAGGCCTGCCGGACCTGAAGGTTGAGCAAGCATTTGAACTGTCCGACGCTTCGGCCGAGCGCTCCGCCGCCGGTTGCACCGTGCATCTGGACAAAGCGCCGATCATCGAATACATGACCTCGAACATCACGCTGATGAAGTGGATGATCGCCAATGGTTACCTGGACAAGCGCACGCTGGAACGCCGCATCAAGGCCATGGAAGCATGGCTGGCCAACCCAGAGCTGTTGGCGCCGGATGCGGATGCCGAATACGCCGCCGTCATCGAGATCGACCTGGCCGACATCCACGAGCCTATCGTGGCCTGCCCGAACGATCCGGACGATGTAAAAACCCTGGCCGACGTGGCCGGCGCCAAGATCGACGACGTGTTCGTTGGCTCGTGCATGACCAACATCGGTCACTTCCGCGCCGCGTCGAAAGTCCTGGAAGGCAAAACGGATATTCCGGTGCGCCTGTGGATCGCGCCGCCAACCAAGATGGACGCGCAACAGCTGACTGCCGAAGGCCACTACGGCACGCTGGGCCGCACCGGCGCGCGCATGGAAATGCCGGGCTGCTCGCTGTGCATGGGTAACCAGGCGCAGATCCGCAAGGGCGCGACCGTGATGTCGACCTCGACCCGTAACTTCCCGAATCGCCTGGGCATCGAAACCAATGTGTATCTGGGTTCGGCTGAACTGGCGGCGGTGTGCTCGGCCCTGGGCCGCATCCCGACCAAGGAAGAGTACATGTCGCACATCGGCGTGATCGACCAGAACGCCGACGACATCTACCGTTACATGAACTTCGACAAGATCGAAGAGTTCCGCAGCGTGGCAGACGCCGTGCAAGTGCCAGTGTAAGACTGACACGCTGAACTGACCCCAATAAGCTGGCAACGGCTTATTGGGGTTTTTTTATGGCCGCATGGCGCGGTTCGGCGGCGCGGCCTCGACGCCGGGCTACCCCGGGGCGGAAGACCCCTCCACGCGGGCGCTGGTGCTGCCGTTGCTAATCTATCGCGGCAAGGTGCTGCGCGCCGACCGCTCCGGCATCAACGTGTGGCCTGGGAGTAGGCGTTACCAGTCGCGCCGCACGCGCAGCATGGCGAACGGCTGGGTACGGGTGATGTTGTGCTCGATGAAATCGACGCCGCCGGCCAGGCGATCGGCGGCGTAATGCATGCGGTCGTAGGTGATGGTGCGGCCGGCCAGGTTGTTCAGCTCCAGTGTCACCATCAGATTGCGCAGCGGCTTGTAATTGACGAAGGCGCGGGCCCAGCCGGAGCCGCTGCTGGTGTCGCGCTCGGCCACCTGCCAGCTGTCGTTGCTCCAGCCATTGTCCACCGAAATCCCCCAGTTGGTTCGTTGTTGCGGCAAATCCTGCGAGAATTCGACGCGCCACGACAGCGGCGTTTCGCCCGACAGCCGCCGCGTCGCCTGCGTCACCGGATCGGTGATCGAAGACGAGCGCCAGGTGGTCGACAGTTTCAGCAGCCCTTGCGGCAGCGCCCAGCTATCGGTCGGCAGGTTCAACAGGCCGGTGACGCTGTCGGCACTGGCGTCGCCGATATTGCCGGCCACGTCGTAGGTGTTGCTGGCGGTACGCACCGGCATGCGATCAACCGCGTCGCTGATGTGCGATTGCGTGTAGCTCAGCATGGCGGTGCCGCGATCCCAGAACTTGTACTCGATCGCGCCTTCGCACAGCCATGTCTTGGCCGGCACCAGATCGGGGTAGTCGCCGCGAATGGCTTTATTGGCGGGGTCGAAGTAGGCCCCCGCATCGCCAAAGTTCAGCTGGTTGACTTCGCGCTCCATGCGCAACCGCAGTTGCAGCGATGGCAGCGGCGACAACGACAATCGCAGCCGTGGCTTGGGATAGAGGTGCGACTGGGCTTCGGGCTGGTCGGCGCCCACGGTCAGGCTGGAATGCGCGACCTTCAGGCCGGCTTCGGCGCTGAGCGAGCTGTCGACCTGCCAGGCCGATGACAACTGGCCCTCGACACGCGACTCCTGCACCCGGGCGTTGGCCTGGTAGCTGGCGCTGGTGTCGTTGGTATTGAGCACGCGCTCCAGGCCACCCCGGACCACGATGCCGTCCGCCGCCTGCCAACTCAGTTGTCCTCCCACCACTTGCTCGGTGGCTGAGGTGTTGGTGTAGCCGTGCGAGGTGTCGCTGCCGGTGATGGTCACCGACTCGGCGCTGGTTTCCGAGGTACGGTATAGCGCCTTCAGGTCGAGGCTGGCGCCGTGGGCCAGATCGCGGCTGTAAGCCAGTCCCTGTTCACGGGTATGGCCGGCGTTGTCGTTGCTGGTCAGCGAATGGCTGGCAGCGTCGAAGCTGGCTTGCGACTGGTAGGTCCACGGCGTCAGCGCGCCATTCCACGTCAGCTGGCCGTCCAGCAGATCCTGGCCATAGCCTAGTTTGACCGCCGTATTCTCGGCCATGCCGGCGCCCGCCACCCGCACTTGCGCGGCCGGTGTCGGACCGGTGAAGACGGTGGTGCGGGTGCCGAGTCCCTGGGCCATGTCCGGCGAGCGCGTGCGGGCTAGCAGGGCGCTGAAATTCTGGTCGCCGCGTTTGAGGCTGTAGTTGCCTTCGAGCGAAGGCGTCAGGCTGCCGTCCTGCAGGATCGAGGTGGAGGCGGTGGTGCTCATGGATACCAGGTCCATCTGCTTGAGCAGCAGATTGGCCACGGTCGGATAGCCGAGCATGTCGATGCCGTTGGCTCCGCCGTTGATGACCTCGATGCGGTCGACTGCTGCGGTCGGGATGCGGCCCAGCACGTCGCCGAGCGCATCGTTTTTGGCGGCCGGGCGCTTGCCGTTGATCAGCACGTTACCGGCGACACCGCGCCCCGCATTGCCGCCATCGAATGTGAAGCCCGGCAGGCGGGTAACCATATCCATCGCGGTCGACGCCTGGAACTGCCTGAAATAATCCGGCGCATAAGACTGCGCGGCCACCTCGGCGGTGAGCGCGCAGGCGAGCAAAACTGCGTGGCGAAGGAAAGTCGGCGGCGTCATCCAAACATTGTGCAATGAACACCATCCAAGCGCAAGATACTTGAGGCCGCCAGAGGCTAAATTGCCCATCTAAATCTCATCCCTTGGGAATCACAATTTTCTGCGAGATTTCTTCCCAAGAGATGCCGCTCCTTCGAAACGCCTTTAAGGGCTTGTCGATTGGGCACATGCGCCGACGCATTCGGAAGCCTTTACACAAAAATTAATGTAATTCTTGGCCGCACCGTTGAAACACGATTGGCCTGCGGGACAGGCTGTCACGCCGGTATGGTTTGAATTGAACCAAAAACGGGGTGCATAACCTGCCGCACAAGAGTCCTCGCCGGCGTCACTAGCGTTGATGTATGCAGTCGGCCCTGATGTATTTTTCGTCCCGCACATCGCCACCCAATGCGGGGAAGGACCTGCGGCAGGGTAGACCGTTCCAACGGAACCCGTTGCAGGGTTGACTGCCCAGTCACCCTCTGTGCCGCCACCCCAATTCAGTAGATTGTAGGAACGTGTAGTGACGATAGCGCCGACGAATTCATACCCATCACGACAATAGTTCGATGGTGCGGTTGGATAAATTGGGTCCATTCCGCTTGGATATAAGTACCAATCCTCATCAACACCGCTGCTTTCCATGTAGATCCAGTCAGCAGAGGTGAAAGCGGCGAGAGTCGAGTCATTACCGGCCCCTTGTGGCAAGATACCACCGCGGTTTCGCGGCCGAGCACCAGTTTCAGCCACATTGCCATAGGCGTCCGCAGTTCCGCGGCGCGTAAATTTCACATCATTTTTCCACTTGGTAGCCATCGTTGTTCCCCACCAAGTCGCTAAATTGACGGTGACGAATTTGGCGTACGGGCCTTCGGCGTCAATATACAGTGCGCTAGATGGAAACGAGGTGTCGCAGATCACATTAGGATATGCGCCTGTTGGCAGGCCATTGCTGCATACCGTAGGGTTGTAGGTTGAATGCCGCCAACGGATCAGGCCAAACGCGTTGAGGTTTTGGCGGCCATAATAGTACGACTCGGAAAAGCGAACTTGGCCAGACGCATCCTTGACGCTGTATTTTAATTCGACGATCTCCATCGTAGATGGTAACTCACTTCCACCATTCGGAATATTAGGATCGGACATATTTGAATAGTAGGTCACCGAAGTGACAGCTGCAGCGTATGTTGATGGGTCATATCCATCCAGCCGAACGCCATTCTGGACATTACTCGTATTGAAATCATAGTGCGAGCTCACCGGTGTGATACGGTCTGGATAAGTCCACTTTCCGCCTCCTACGGGCGTCATATCCATCTTCTTGTCTGACCAATAGTAGCCGCGGTTTTGCCAATTCGACTTGGCAGCGGCAATATTGGTTGTAGAAAACGACTTGAATAAGAGCCCGACTGTTGATGTCGGCTCTGCTACGACATAAATGGAATTGTCCATTCCACCATCCCATAAAAAGTAGCCAGCAGACGGCGATGCATTTGGCGAAAACATCAAGCTATTACTCACCGTCGGGTGCTTCATGAAACCAGCTTTCAGGTCGCCGTTATACGTTGTCCAGGTTTTAGTGGTCAAGTCATATGCGCGATTATTGGCATTGTTAAGTAGCGAATTGGACGTCGTATCGTACATATTGTCAGAGTTGGATAAATGTCCGTTGTATGCGTACTTTGATTTCATGAAGTCCAGCATGTCGACAGAGCAGACTTGATTACTGGGTGTCGTGCTAGTGCAGGGTGATGCCGTCCCTGTATATGGTGTAGCGCTGGCTGTTACTGTAGTACCCAATAAAATAGCGCCGAAGAACATTATTTCCATTGGTTTCATGATTACCTTTAGGTGGTTGTAAGAAATCGGTGTACTTCTTGATTGGTCAGGCCGTGCTATCTCTATTTTGTCACTTCTAATATAGAATATGCCAACTCTTTTTAGTTCGGCATAACATGGTAGGTCGTTCCATTCTCTTTTTGCTGCTTCTGTTGTTGGACACGTTGGCCGCAGCGGCGGAAGTGCAAACGCCGATCGCCATGCACCATACGAGCTGGACCGCCCGCGAGGGCGCGCCGCAGATGGTGATGACCATGACCCAGACCCGCGACGGCTGGTTGTGGCTGGGCGGTAGCAACGGCCTGTTCCGCTTCGATGGCGTACGGTTTGAACCGTATGATCGCCCGTTACCTTCGGCCGGCGTTGCCATCCTTAATGCTTTCGACGACGGTTCGCTGTGGATCGGCTATCGCTATGGTGGCGTCAGCGTGCTGTCGCGCGGGCAGCTGCGCAACTACGGTGAGCAGGACGGCTTGCCGGCCAACGCTGCCGTCTGGGGACTGGAGCATGATAGCCAGGGCCGCATGTGGGCCGCCACAAACCGCGGCTTGTTCTATCTGGACGGTAAGCGCTGGCTCGCCGCCGGCGCGGATTTCGCGTTGCCCACGGTCGGATTCAAGACGCTGATGCTGGACCGGCAGCATAACTTGTGGGCGCAAGGTAATAACGGTGTTTATCAATTGAGGGCAGACGAACGCCGCTTCACCAAGGCGGGGCCGGAAAATGGTACCGGCGTGCTGTTCCAGTTCCCGGACGATAGTGTCTGGAGCTGGGATGCCTTGCATAGTGTGGCGCGGCGGCTGACACAGCCAGCCAATGGCGCACCGGCGCAACCGTTACCGCTGGCCGACGATCTGGCCAGCCTGCTGGTCGACAGCCAGGGTGGCTTGTGGGCCGGACGCGTGGCTTCGGTGGAATATCACACCGCGCACGGTATCCAGCGCAGCGGCCGGGAGCAGGGACTCAGCGGGCAATGGGTGGCCGCCATTTTTGAAGACCGCGAAGGCAACGTCTGGACCTCCACCTCGACCGGCGTCGATCGCTTTCGCCATCAGCGCATCTTGCCGGTTCAAGTTGGCAATGACGCCGTCAGCAGTCCGTTGGCGGCAGATGTCGACGGTGGCGTTTGGGTCGGCAATGTGCACTTTACGAAACAGGATAACGGCGCGTTTGCCCAGCATGCTTTGAAGTTAACGCCGGTGATTGCTGGTGAAGACGGTCCGAGCGCGCTCTATCGTGACCCCGCTGGCGTCCAATGGTTCGGCGCTAACGGCCGCATATGGCGCCAAAATGGGCAGCAACTACACGTGATTCCAGGTCCGCCGAACATTGACTTGGGCTGGGCCTTGAGCCTGTCTTCCGATGATACCGGCGCGCTGTGGACGGTCTGGCCGCGCGGGCTGCTTCGCCTGGATGCAAATGAGCATTGGCGGGATATGACCGCCGATACTGGTCTGAAGAACGAGACGCCGCGTGTATCGGCCAGTTCGCCCCGGCAAGGGCTGTGGTTGGGTTATGCGCGCAGCCGGGTATTGCAGTTGCAGGGCGGCCGTTGGCGCCGTTACGGCGCGTCAGAGGGGCTGGATGTTGGCATGGTCGAGGCCATGCATGTGAAGAACAACCACGTCTGGGTCGGCGGAGAGAAGGGCACGGCGTTGCGCCATGCTGACCGATTTATCCCGCTGGTCGGGCTGGATGGGCGGGCTTTCGACGGCGTCTCCGGCATCGTGGAATTGGACAATGGCGATCTCTGGATCGACAGCGGCGGTGGCCTGATCAGGATTGCTGCGAGCGAAATCAGCAAGCTGGTGGCGCTCACCGGCTATCGTGTCCGCTATGAGGTGCTGGACGTTCTGGACGGCTTGTCAGGTAATACCCCGATGCGCTACCCGTTGCCGTCGATGGTCCAGACCACGGATGCCAAGCTGTGGCTGTCGACTAATTCCGGCATCTTCCGGCTCGATGCGCTGGAACGGCAAACACCGAAGCCGGCGGCCGCAGTGCTGATCCGCTCACTTGGGCCTCCCGGCCAATCCAGTCCGGCACATCCCGGCATGCGTCTGGCGCAGGGCACCACGGCGCTACAGATCGACTACACGGCGCTGGCGCTGGCAATGCCGGAGCGGGTGACGTTCCGTTACCGGCTGGAGGGCATCGATACGCAGTGGCAGCAGGTCGGCACGCGCCGGACGGCGTACTACAACAATCTGGGACCGGGCGATTACAGCTTCCGCGTGGAGGCAAGCAATTACGCCGGCGAGTGGGCCGAGCAACCCAGCAAGCTCGATTTCAGTATCGCGCCGACCATTCCGCAAAGCTGGTGGTTCAAGACGCTGTGCGCTCTGGCGCTGCTGGCGGCATGCTGGCTGCTCTATCGCCGGCGCATGCACAACTTTGCGGCGCAGGCGGTAGCGCGGCTGGAAGAGCGTACCCAGGAACGCGAACGCATCGCCCGCGAGTTGCACGACACCTTGCTGCAATCGGTGCAGGCCATGATTTTGCATGTGCATGCGGCAACGTTAAAGCTGCCGGCGCCCGATCCGGCCCGCATCCAGATTGAACAGGCTTTGCAGCAAGCCGACGACGTCATGGTGGAAGGCCGCGAGCGCGTGCGCGATCTGCGCGACAACGAGCCGGAGCAGCAAAACCTGGTGGAAGCGATACGCGCTGCCGACAACCGCCTCCGCGCACCGGGCGTGGCGTCGTTGCAGGTGTCGGTTGATGGCGAAGTGCGCCAGCTGCATCCGGCCATCTACCCTGAAGTGTTGTCGATAGTGTGCGAAGCCATCGCCAACGCTTACCGTCATGCAAACGCCGGCCGCATCGATGTCCGGATAGACTACCGCACCGCCGAACTGCGGATCATCATCAGCGACGATGGCGTCGGCATCCCGGCCGACATTGTCGCGGCCGGCGGACGCAGCAATCACTGGGGCATCTGCGGCATGCGCGAGCGTGCGGCACGGATCAAGGCCAAGCTGGTACTGCGCAGCGATGTCGGCGCGGGAACGGAGTGGCGCTTGACCTTGCCAGGCGTGCTGGCGTATCAGGCGTCGTCACGCCGGTTCAGGTTTTGGCGTCGCCCGCTTGCCGCATGACGGGCTGCATTTTGCGCCAGGCGCCGGGTGTCATGCCGGCCCAGTTTTTAAAGGCGGCCTGGAACGGGCTTTGTTCTGAATAGCCCAACAGGAACGCCACCTCGCTGACGCGGATCGCCGGATCGGCCAGGTAATCCTTGGCGCGCTGGAACAGCGCTTCGTGCAGCAATTTGCGGAAGCTGCTGCCTTCGTTGGTCAGCAACTGCTGCAACTTGCGCGGCGACATCTGCAATTCTTCCGCCACCGCCTCCACGCTGAGCTTGCCGCTGGCCAGGCTGGCCGCGATGCGCTGCCGCACGCTACAGACGATGCTGCTTTCGTCGGCTAGCTGCAATTGCTCTTCCGCTTTTTGCAGCAGGATCTGATTGGTGGCCGCATCGCCGAACAGCACCGCTTGATGCAGGAACGTCCGCTCGAAGACCAGCTTGGTCATCGGTTGCGAGAACTTGGCAGGCTGGCCGAAAATTTCCTGGTAGACCTCGGCGTTGGCCGGGCGTGGGAAAGTGAAATGCGCTTCAAACGTCTGCTGCGGCCGGCCCGTCAGGTGGCGCGCGACCGCCGCCCACGAGGCCAATGCCAGCTGCATGAAGATCGGCGAAACCGGGCCGAGGTAGGGCAGCCATTGCAGTTCGGCCCGATCGCCTTCTACCTGTAGTCCGGTCGCATTGACTTCTTGTATCAAGCGTTCGTAACGCTGCATCACCGTAATGGCCTGCGCCAGATTGACGCAGCTCATGGCGGCAAAGCCGAGCATGCTGTAATCGCTGGGCTGGATGGCGGCGCCGACGCGCAAAGGCAGCGCGGCGTCGCCGGTGAGCGCGATGGCCTCTTCGTACAGCGCCAGCCAGGCTTCGGATGACATGGTCTGCGCCGGATCGCGCATAGGCTGTGTGTGGCCGTGGCGGCGTAAATAATTCAGTAACGGCAGTACGATCGCTACCTTGACTTGCCCCATGGTCTGACTGGCTCCGGATGTGCGCGAATTCTCAATTTTGGGAGGAATTCCCTCAAGACCATTAGGGTCTCAGCTGAGCATAATAGCTCGGGTCCACAAAATTAAGAAGTCCATGCACAACTTTAAGCGTAACCTGCTGGAGCCGGATGCGGTCGGCCTGTTGGCCGATCTGCGGCGCGGTGTTTTGACGTCGGTTCAACTGGTGGAATCGCATCTGGCGCGCATCGAGCGCACGCAGCCACAAATGAACGGCGCCACGCAGATTTTCCGCGATGCCGCGCTTGCCAAGGCGCAGCAGCTGGATCGTGGTGGCGATAAATCGCTGCCGTTGTTCGGCTTGCCGTGCAGCGTCAAGGAGACGTTTGGCCTCGCCGGCCAGCAAGTAACAGCTGGTTCGCTGCGCATGCAACCGGAAGTACATCAGCAGGACGCCGACATCGTCCAGCGCCTGAAGGCGGCCGGCGCCGTCGTGATCGCGCGCAGCAATGTGCCGGAGTTTGCGATGACGGCCGAGTCCACCAATTTGCGCTACGGCCGCACCAGCAATCCGCTGGATTTGACGCGGGCGGCCGGCGGTTCCAGCGGCGGCGAGGGGGCATTGGTCGGTGCGGGCGGTTCGGTGTTTGGCGTCGGTTCCGATATTCTCGGCTCGATCCGCATTCCGGCGGCGTTCTGCGGCGTGGTCGGCTTCAAGCCGCATTCGGCGGCGGTCAGTCAGCGCGGCACCTGGCCTACGGTCACTGGCAATACCAAAAGTTGGCTGGCATTGGGACCGCTGACCCGCAGCGTGCGTGATGCCGAGCTGGTATACAACGTGATCGCCGACCAGCCCGCACAGGCTTGTCCGGCCGCCGCCGGCCGCCTGATCGTGCCACGTAACTTTGCTCTGACGATGCGTTTGCCATGCATCGCCCAGGCGCTGGAAGCCGCGACGAGCGCACTGCTGCAACAGGGCTATCAAAAAGATGATCAGGACTTCACCGAAACGCGCCAGCTTTACCTGAACATTCCCAAGCTCATCCTCGACGACTTTTACGACGACTGGGTACGGTTGCTTTCCACGCCGCAGCACGGCCGCTTTTCGCCGTTCAAGGAATTGCTGGCGCAACTGATCGGCAAGCCCACCGTCGATTCCGGCCTGTTGCGCTGGACGCTGATCGCGCCGTTGCTCAAGCCACGCAGCGCCGGCAAGGTTGCGGAAATCGCCGCCCAGTTCGCCGCTGCGCGTACGCGCTTTCACGCGATGCTGGGCAACGACGGCATCCTGGTGCTGCCGACGCTGGGCCTGCTCGCACCCAAGCATGGCGAGATGAACCGGCTGTCGCTGAAGCCTGGCGTCAACGGCCTGTTCACCGCCCACACGCTGGGCAACTACCTGGATCTGCCCGCCATGGCGATCCCGGCGTGGAAGTTCCGCGACCGGCTGACCGGCCTGCCGCCAAGCATCTCCGTGATGTGCGCGCCGGGTGCGGAGTCCCGTTTGTTTGCGGCGGCCAAGCGGATCGAAGCGGCGCTCAACTAGCGCCATGCCTTTTGGCAGGGCCGTCATCGCGCGCGCAGGCGGTAAGATCGCAGCTTCAATCATCACCTAGGACGCGATCATGACCGATACCCAATCCACACCAGCACGCCTGCCGATCGGTTCCGCCGACGGCGTGGCCTTCGATGTCGTCGCCTGGGGGCCGGCCCACGCCGATGTAGACTTCAGCGTGGCCTGCATGTTCGAGCATGAAGTGAATGGCGCCGCCATCGCCGGCGGCCTGCTGGAACTGGACGAGGCGCTGGGCAAGCAACTGACGCGCTTGCGCACCGACGGCTTTTTCGGCGGCCAGCCGATGGAGACCTTGCTGATCACGCAACCGCCGACCGGCGTCACGCCGCGCGCGGTGCTGGTGATCGGCCTCGGCGATCCGGCCACGCTGGATGGCGAACGGCTGCGGCAAGCTACCCGCGTCGCCATGCGCGAAGCGATCCGCTACGGCGCGCGCAGCATGGCTTTCGCCCCGAGCGTGCTGGATGCCGGTCACATCAATAATGCGGGATTGAATATGCAGGAAGTGATGCTGGATGGCATGCTCAGCGCCTTGCGCACCGAGCTGGCGCTGGCCGCGGCCGGTCTGACGGCTCGGCCTGCGCTGCAGCAATGCACGTTTGACGTCGGCGCGCCGCGCCTGGCTGGCGCGGCGGAGTCCTTCGCTGCTGCGTTTGAAGGACTGTTTGAGGCCGACTAGTGCTTAGTGGTCCGTGTGCAGGTACGACGGCGTCTTCGGCAGTCGCATACTGAACAGGAAGGCCACCACCATCATGATGGTCACGTAGGTGAAGAAGCCGGTTTCATGGCCGGCGTTCTTGAACGATAGCGCGACGAATTCCGCCGAACCGCCGAAGATGGCGTTGGCAATCGCATACGAGAAGCCGACGCCCAGCGCGCGCACTTCCGGCGGGAACATCTCGGCCTTCACCAGGCCACCGATCGAGGTGTACAGGCTGACGATGGCCAGCGCCACGGTAATCAGCGCAAACGCGACATACGGGCTGCTATTGCCGTGCAACATGGCCAGGATCGGATACGTGCCGATTGTGCCCAAGCCGCCGAACAACATCATCGACTGGCGGCGGCCGATGCGGTCGGCCAGCATGCCGAACAGCGGCTGCATGCACATATACAGGAACAGCGCGCCGGTCATCACCACACTGGCGGTCTTGGGCGCCATGCCGGAGGTGTTGACCAGATACTTCTGCATATACGTGGTGAAGGTGTAGAAGATCAGCGAGCCGCCGGCCGTGTAGCCGATCACCGTAATGAAGGCGGCGCGGTGGTTCTTGAAGATGCCGGCCAGCGTGCCGGCTTCCTTGTGGCTCATGTCCTCGGCCTTGATGGTCTCATGCAGCGTGCGGCGCAGCACCAGCGAGATCAGCGCGGCAATCGCACCGACCACGAACGGAATGCGCCAGCCCCAGGCTTTCAGGTCGGCTTCGGTCAGGAACTGTTCCATGATCACCACCGTCAGCACGGCCAGCAATTGGCCGCCGATCAGCGTAACGTACTGGAACGACGAGAAGAAACCGCGCTGGCCGCGCAGCGCCACTTCGCTCATATAGGTGGCGGTGGTGCCGTATTCGCCGCCGACCGACAGGCCCTGGAACATGCGGATCAGCAACAGCAGGATTGGTGCGGCCACGCCGATGGTGGCGTAGGTCGGCAGCACGGCAATTGCCAGCGAGCCGCCGCACATCATCAGCACGGAAATCACCATCGACTTTTTGCGGCCGACGCGGTCGGCGATGCGGCCGAAGATCCAGCCGCCGATGGGGCGCATCAGGAAGCCGACCGCAAATACGGCGGCGGATTTCAGGAATTCTGCGGTGGCGTTCCCGCTGGGGAAGAACTGGCTGGCAAAGTAAATCGAGGCGAAGGAGTAGACGTAGAAGTCAAACCATTCCACCAGGTTGCCGGAGGAGGCGCTGATGATAGCAAACACGCGTTTGCGTTTTTCTTCAGCGGTGTAGTGAGGTTGTTCGGTAACGGTCATTGTTGTCTTCTCTTGGCTGAACTTGCGGCCGATTGTAAAGCATCTCGCTGAATGCTGCAGGAAGGCAAAGGTATGAAATGTGATGTGGCGGACGGAACGGCGACATTGATATCGGCTAGTATGGGCTTAACTTATCTTCCACTGAGGCTCTACCATGTCGGCATCCGCGCAAGTTCAGGCACTGAGTGTGCAGCAATGGTTGTTTGCGTATGGCGGCGCCTTGCTGGTGCTGCTGGTGCTGGACGCGTTGTGGATCGGCCTGTACATGGCGTCTGCCTACAAGGAGGCGCTGGGCGAACTGATGCTGCCGCAGCCGCGCATCGCCGCAGCGTCCGCGTTTTATTTGGTCTATGCGCTCGGCGTGGTGTTTCTGGCGGTGGCGCCCGGCTTGCGCGCTATCAGCTGGCAGACGGCGGCGCTGCATGGTCTGGTACTGGGCTTGATAGCTTACGGCACTTATGACCTGACCAATTATTCGATCCTCAAGGCTTGGCCGCTGGGCTTGTCGCTGGTGGATATCGCATGGGGCGGCTTTCTGACTGCCGCCGCCGCAACGGCCGGCTGGTTCGTGGCCGACCGCTGGGCTTAATCCACTTTAACGGCGAAGCGCCGCCGCAGCCAGCGGATCGGCGCGCCGACCAGTGGCAGCTTCTGCAGCAGTTCTTCGGCGGCGTCCCAATAATCGCGGTGCAGCGTGACCAGACCGTCCGCATTGAAGTGGAAATGCGTGCCGCCGGCGATTTCATATGTGTGCCCGCGCAGCGTGCAGACAAACGTCCACGTCACAAACGCCCGCTCTGCTTGCACGATGCGTTCGCCAATAATGAAGTGCGGGTTGTCGGTGTGCTCGAACATATGGCGCAGGATGGCTTCGATCGCACCGATGCCGCGTACGTCATTGAACGGATCGCGGAAATGGGCGTCGACGGCGTAAAACTCCACCGTCCGGTGCAGGTTGTGCGGCGTTAGTGCGGCGTACCAGGTGAGCAAGGGCTCAAGTCTGTTGATCATGGTCGAACCAGTCGTGATACCAAAGGGAACCTCAGGCGGTAAGGTAGCCAGCGTACCAGCTTCATCGCCAATGTGAAGCGGCGTGGGAAGTGGATTTCGAAGCGTCCGGCGGTGATGCCGTGGCGGATTGCGCGTGCTGCTTCGGTCGGGGTTTGCAGTGCTGGCATGGTGAATTCGTTCTTGGCCGTCAGCGGCGTCTGCACGAAGCCGGGATTGATCAGGTAGACGTTGAGTCCGCGTGGACGCAAGTCGACGTACAGCAATTCTGCCAGGTTGATCAGGGCGGCCTTGGTAGGGCCGTAGACGCTGGCGTTGGGCAGGCCGAAGTAGCCGGCCACGCTGGCGACGATGGCGATGCTGCCGTTGCCGCGCGCCAGCATCGCCGGCAACACGGTTGCCAGGCCGGTGTAGACGCTGCCCAGATTGGTTGCCAATGTCTGCCCAGCGCGCTCGGGATCGACTTCCCAGCTGCGTTCGGGGCGGTAATCGGCTGCGCAGAAGATGATCAGGTCGACGCCGCCGAAGGTGTCGCAGATGTGCGTATGGCGCTGGTTCCAGGCACCGTGGTCCAGAATGTCGAATTGTTCCACCAGTGCTTGTGGATGCTCGCCGGCGACGGCGTGCAAGCGGTCTGCGCGCCGTGCCGACAGCGCGACGCGGGCGCCGGCTTGCAGCGCTTCGGTGGCCAGCGCCGCGCCAATGCCGCTGGAAGCGCCGATGATCCATACGCGCAGGCCAGTCCAGTCGCGGATAGGAGCGTTCAAGGGTTGCATGCGCGCCTCCGGAACATCAGTGTCACCTGGCCGAACTCGATGCCGAACTTGCGCATGCTGGCGCGGTTGACCATGGTGCAGCGGTCGATCAGAAACATCCAGTCGTCGAATTGCATTTCGTAGGTGGTGCCGTCCACTGGCAGCAAAAGCGTGTATTGCCAGCGCAGCGCGTTGCCGGCTGCCGTGCCTTGCGCTTCGCCTTTGACATCGGCGGCCGTACCGCGCCAGCGTTGCTCGCCGTTCTTGTCGCCGTCGCGCACCAGCCGCCAGACGCGCTGTTGCGTGGTGCCGTCGTCGTAGCGGAAGTGTTCGTCCAGCGTCAGCGTGTCTTGTTGCCGACTGCCGGTTATTTCGACGTGGAAGCGTTTAGTCACCTCGCCATTGCGCTTCTGGAATATGCCCCAGGCGTCGGTGACGCCTTCAAAGTAATCGGCCGGGTCCAGCACCGGTGTCGCCGCCCGGTATTGCTGGACGTCGGGACCAGCGCAGCCGGCCAGCAGGATTGCCAGCAAAGTTGGAAGCCAGCGTTTCATGTCGTACTCCCGGTGGTGACTGGTACGTAGGCGGTGTAGCGACCCAATGTGGCCATCGCCAGCAGTTTGAAGACGCAGGGCAGCACGGCATAGGCGACCACCAGGCTGGCGCCGCCGCCATGGCCGGGCGTGTAGCCGAGCCACGCCAGCAGTGGCAGCGTGAGGCCGGCGATGGCCAGCGCCAGTTTACCGAGCAGGGTGAACAGGCCGAAGCCAGCGCCTAGTCGGTCGCCCAGCGCTTGGCCTAGCATCACCGGCGGCAGCGCGAGGTCGGCGCCCAGCGCGGCGCCAGCGGCGATGCACACTGCCGCGTAGGGAATCAGGTCGCCTTTGCCGAGCACTGCGGCGCCGCAGAAGCCGGCCACCGATAACAGCATGCCCAGCCGCCAGCAGCGTAGCGGTCCCCATTTGCGTGCCAACGCGGTCCAGGCCGGGAGGCCGCAGGCGGCGGCGCCGAAATAGCAGGCCAGGAAGATGCCGGATAGTTGTGACGCGCCCAGTTGGTCGGCGATGTAGAACAAGGCTAGTGTTGCCGGTATCGCGACCGACAGCGCATTCAGGAAGTACGGCAGCAGTAACCCACGCAGTGGGCGGTTGCTGGACAGTGCGCGCCAGGTGTCATGCCAGCCGGACGAGGCGTGGCGCTGTTGTGCGGCGGGCGCATGGCGCAGCAGGGCGAACATGGCTACGGCCATCAGCACGGCGAAGGCCAGGCTGTAGGCGGCAAGACGTGGGCGAATCTGTGCAGGTTCACCTGCCAGAATGGCGGCGGGGATGAGGCTGGCGGTCAGCATGCCGGCCAGTCCCAAGCCTTCGCGCCATGCCACTGCGCCGATGGTGCCGCTTAGCTGTGCGCCCCAGGCGAGGTAGGCGATGTTGACCAGGCTGTGCGCGCCGTAGGCTATCACCAGCATGAGCGCCAGCCATGCGCCGGTCGGCACGCTGGCAGGTGGCAGCCACAGCGCGGCGAATGCCAGCACCAGTATGCCGGCGCCGAGCGTCATCCAGCGTCGGCGTTGGGCTGGTGCGCGGTCGAGCAGGTGGCCGAGCAGTGGGTCTTGCAGCATGTCGATCAGGCGCGCGGCGAATAGTACGACGCCCAGCGGTGCCAGCGCCATACCGAGATGGGTGGCGTAGTAGGCTGGCAGTTGCACGAACAACGGCAGCGCGGCCATGGCCAGCGGTGCGCCTAACAGGCCGTAGGCTGCGTTGCTCATGGCGTGGCTCCGGTCAGGCGCTGGCGCAGCTTGTTGTCGCGGCTGTCTGGATTGAGCCAGATGTCGAAGAAGGCGCGGGCGAGGGCTTCGTCGTCCAGGTCGGCTAGCAGGCGTTGTCGGTCGTACAGTTGCATGCCGTGGCCTGGTAGGTACACGCCGATCAGTTCGTCGCCTTCGCTGACGTCGACAAAGGCTGATGTCAGCAGCGCTTCCCAGCGTGCCAGCGTGGCGGTCGGCAGCGGAGCGCGGCTGAGGCGGCGGATTTCATCCATGCTGGTAGAGACCAGCCGCTGGCGGCTGATGTGCCGGTAGTAGCTGAGCTGGAGCGCGAAGGGCTGGGCAGCGTCGAATGGCTTGCTGGCCGACCACAAGGTGGCGCGGTAGATGCGCAGGCCGAACCACGTCATGTCGCCGCTGCCGAGCGCTTGCGCTTGCGGCAGCGTTGTACGCCATTGCGCTGAGTCCGCTGCTGCGGGCGGTGCGACGGCGATCAAGCTGATCATCATGCCGGCTAGCAGCGACGCGCACAGCAGGCGCCGGCGGTCAGGCTTTGTGCAGGTGGAATTGAACAACATCGGTCCGGCCCTCGTCGAATGCAGCTTCGCAGTATGCGAAATACAGGTCCCAGATGCGCATGAAATGGGTGTCGAGGCCGAGCGCGCTCGATTGCGCAGCGGTGGCGTGATAGGCCGTGCGCCAGCGGCGCAGTGTTTCGGCATAATCGCGGCCGAAAGCGAAGTGTTCCGTGCAGCACAGGCCGGCGTCGGCGGCGTGCTGCTCAAAACGTTCCACGCTCGGCAGCATGCCGCCAGGGAAGATGTACTCCTGGATGAAGTCAGCCGTGCTGCGATAGCGTTCGAAATGGCTCTCGTCAATCGTGATTGACTGCACCAGTGCCTGGCCGCCGGGTTTCAGGCGCGCTGCCAGTGTGTCGAAATATTCCGACCAGTAGCGCTCGCCCACCGCTTCAAACATCTCAATAGACACCACCGCGTCATAAGTGCCGTCGATGTCGCGGTAGTCGCGCAGTTCCAGTTGCGCCAGCTTGCCCAGGCCGGCGGCATCGATACGACCGCGCGCGATTTCCAGTTGTGACGGCGAGATCGTCACGCCATGCACATGGATGCCCTGGCGCGCCGCCTGTTCGGCAAATCCACCCCAGCCGCAACCAACTTCCAGCACACGATCGCCCGCGTGCAACCCCAGCGTGTCGATGATGCGCTGGTATTTGCGGTGCTGCGCCTGTTCCAGCGGCTGGCTGTAATCGCCGTCAAAGATGGCGGCGGAATACGTCCAGCTCGGGTCCAGCCACAGCCGGTAAAAGTCGTTGCCGATGTCGTAGTGGCTGTGAATGTTGCGACGACTGCCGTTGCGGGTGTTCGGCCGCAGCCAATGGCGCAGGCGATACCAGCACCGCGCCAGCAAGCCGCCAAACAGCGCCGGCTCCAGCGCCGCCTCATTTAACAATGCCAGCCGCAGCAGCGCGACCAGATCCGGGCTGCTGACCCAGCCGGCGGCCCATGCTTCGGCCAGACCGATATCACCGGCGCGCAGGATGCGGCCGCAAGCGCGCCAGTCGTGCACTTCCAGCGTGGCGCCGGGCCCGGCGTGGGCGTTGCCAAATACCATGCGCGTATGGTCAGGCGTGATCAGTTCCAGATGGCCGAGACGGATGCGGCCCAGCAGATTCAGGAACACCCGCGCGGCGGCGGGAGCGGCCTGCGTGGTGGTCGACAGCGTTTGACTCATGGGAGCGGCTCCTCGTGGACGGTGATATGGGGAATGGAACGCGGCGGCTTGCCGAAGAAGGGCACGCCCTTCAGCCACAGCCGCAGCGCCTGCCAGTGAATGCGGAAGACGATGCCCAGTCCCAGCAGCGGATAGCGCAACAGGGCGGCCGCTGCGGCGGCGCTCGTCATAGGCTGCGCCTGGCCGGACAGCGTGGTGCGGATCAGCAGACCTTGCTCGTCGTAGTAGTCGATGGCGGAATGGGCACGCTCGGCATTCAGGCGGAAGCGGAAGCGGTAGCTGCCACGCGTTTCGCAGAATGGCGAGACGTGCATCTGCTTCTGGCAGGCGCCGTGGGCGTTGCGGTCCAGTTGCAGCAGGTAGCGATGGGTTTCGCCGAAAGTGTTGTTGACCTCGGCCAGCACCGCACACAGGCGGCCACTGGCGTCATAGCAGTGCCAGAAACTGACCGGATTGAACACATAGCTAAAGACGCGCGGAAAAGTTTGCAGCCAGATTTCGCCATCGGCCTTGATGCCGTGCGTAGCCAGCAGCGCGCGCATCCACTGTTGCAGATCGCTGCCGTCGCGCGGACCGTAGTCGCGGGTGCGGATCGACAGCGGGCGGCGGCGGTTGACGCCGAACCAGGCCGACTGGCAATCATCCAGCCGCGCCAGGTTCACCCGTACATAAAACACCGGGTAGACGAAGCGGTGAAAGACCGGCCGCAAGCGCGCATGCATCACGCGGGCGTGGACCAGTTGGGCTGCTGGCGACTTCATGGCAGGGACATCCAGGCCGGTGCGGCGTCGAAGGCGGCGGCGATGCGCAGCGCGGACTTCAGGCCATCTTCATGGAAACCGTATCCGGTCCAGGCGCCGGCATACCACAGACCGTTGACGCCCTGGATGCGCGCCAGCGCCTGCTGGGCGTCGATGGCTGGCTGGTCCATGATCGGATGATCGTATTCAAAGCGCGCCAGCACGGTATCGGCCGCAGGCGGCGTCGGCGGATTGAGCGTGACCACGACCGGCGTACTGAATGGCAGGCTTTGCAGCTGGTTCAGCCAGTAGCTGACACATACCGGGCGGCTGCCATCGGCCTGCTGCGTCGACAGATAATTCCATGCCGACCAGACTTTGCGCCGCTGCGGCATCAGGCGCGCATCAGTGTGCAGCCAGGCGGTGTTGGGCTGATAGCGCACCGCACCGAGGATAGCGCGCTCATCGGCGCTGGCGTCGGACAGCATGGCCAGCGTGGCCGGCGCATGGGTGGCCAGCACTACCGCGTCAAAGATTTCCGTTTGTGTGCCGCTATCGACCAGCACCTGGCTGCCAACGCGGCGCAGCGACTGCACCGGCGTATTCAACCGGTAATCGGCCAGCGTGCCGGCAATCGCCCGTACGTAATTGCGCGAGCCGCCGCGCACGGTGCGCCATTGCGGCCGGTCGTTGACCTGCAACAGCGCATGATTCAGGCAAAAACGCAGGAAGGTCGCCGCCGGAAACGCCAGGATATCGCTTGGCGAACTGGACCAGATGGCAGCCGCCATCGGCAGCAGGTAGCCGTCGCGGAACAGGCGGCCGTACCCTTGGCGCGTCAGCAGCTCGCCCAGCGTGGCGCCATCAGCCGAACTGCGCAGCAGGAATTCCTCGGCATGACCATTGAAATGCAGGATATCGCGCAGCATGCCGAGGAATGCCGGCGAGACCGCGTTGCGGCGCTGGGCGAACACCGTATCGAGATTGGTGCCGGCCCATTCCAGTGCGCCGCCGTCCATGGAAACGCCAAACGACATATCGCTGGCGATGCTCTCCACGCCCAGCTCATCCAGCAGGGCGATCAGGTTCGGATAGGTTTTCTCGTTATAGACCAGGAAACCGGTGTCCACCGCGCAATGCTGGCCTTCGACCTTGATGTCGAGCGTATTGGCATGGCCGCCCAGATAGCTGCCCGCTTCAAACAGCACCACGTCGTGGCGGCGTTGCAGGAAGTAGGCGGCGGCCAAGCCGGAAATGCCGGCACCGACGATGGCGATACGTTGCTTGCGTTGCGTTTGCATGGTTGTTTTAGACGGGCGACCGTCTATTTAGCTACCGGTGTGCTAATATTACTACTAACAAATCAGAAACGCTACTGATTAGTAGCGAAACGTACCAATGAGTATTCTTTCCAAATTCAGCTTCAAAGACCAGGCCTTCAAACTGCGCGAGAGCGCCATCCTGGACGCGACCACCTCGGTACTGGGCAGCAAGGGCTATGACCTGATGACCATGGACGATGTGGCCGGCGCGGTTGGCATCTCCAAACCCAGCCTGTATAAGCACTTCAAATCCAAGGAAGAATTGGTGGGCGAGGCGATGATCCGCCTGCTGGATGGCGCCATCGATCAGATGGCGGCGATGGATGCGGCGCTAACGCCGGTGCAGAAACTGTCGGCCCTGCTGGAGTGGGCGTTGCGGGTGCGGCTGGGCGGCGGCTTGCCATTCCTGCCGTCGACCAGTGCGCATGTGCGCGATATGTTGATGCGCAACGTGAAGTACATGCTGCGCGTGGTCAAGCTGAACCGCCAGCTGGAAGCGCTGGTCAAGCAGGCGCAAAAGGACGGCGACCTGAACGCCGCCTTGCCGAGCGACGTCATCCTGTTCAGCTACTACGCCCGCACCTGCGATCCCGCCGTGGAATTCCTGAGCAAATTCAGCAAGATGAGCGACGACGCCATCGTGCAGCACATGCTGACGGTGGCGTTCAAGGGACTGTAACGCTATTGGCCGGCGGCGTTAGAGCGCAGCAGCTGGCCTTTCAGCTTGCCGTTTTCCACCGATGCCACAATGGCGTTGACGATGCTGCCACCCTTGGCGTCCAGTCCTTCCACGCTGGCCGGATTGTATTGCCCCGGCAGCTTGCGGAAGGCCTGGTCCATCTGCGCGCGAATGGCGATGGCGTCGCTGACGGTGCCGGCCAACTTCATCGCCGCAATGGTGGCGTGCACCGCCGTGTAGTTCAGCGCCACTTCGCTGCTGGGGTCTTTCCCTTCGTTCAGCTTGCGATAGCGCGTGGTGAAGGCAACCGCATCCGGCCGGTCGTCGCCGCTCATCGGCATTACGCCGACCGCGCCTTCCAGTGTGTTGTAGCCGCCGGTGATCTTGGCCATTTCATCCAGCTTGGCCTGGTCCAGCACGATGAATGCGCCCTTGAAGCCCAATTCACGCGCCTGCTTGGCCACCAGTGCGGTCGGTTCCGACGCACCGCCGATGAACAGCACATCCGGCTTGGCCTGGATCACGCGGCTGACGCCGCTGTAGAAGTCGGCCGCCTTGTTATATGACATCGGGTTATCCGCCACCACCTTGCCGCCGGCCGCTTCCCACGCCGGCTTGAAGGCAGCCGACCAGGCCTTTGCATAGTCATGATCGGCCTGCGCCAGCGCCACGTTCTTGCCGTACTTGCTCATCGACGCTTTGATGAACGGCGCAATATAAGTGGTGAAGTCGGGCGGAATGCGCACCGTGAGCTTGTTGCCGCGCTCGGTCGCGGCGGGCAGGCTGGTGTACGCCAGCAGCAGTACCTTCAGCTTTTCATTGGTGGCCTGCGCTGCAAACACGCCGCCCGAGTGCGGCACCAGCACGGCGGCGGTCTGATGCTGCTGCACCAGGCGTTGCAGGTTGATGCCGGTCTCGCTAGGGTTGTATTTGTCATCCAGCGCGACGATCTCGACCTTGTAGCGCTTGCCGCCGATCTCGACCGGCGCAGCGTTGATTTCGGCGGCAGCCATCTGCATGCCGTTCAGCACGCTTTTGCCATACAGCGCGGCGCCGCCGCTCAGCGGTCCGGAATAGCCGATCTTGATGGTGTCCTGCGCATGTGCGCCGCTGACGGCCAGGCTCAGCACGAGCGCTACTGCTTTGAAGCGGGTGAATTGGTACATGGTACGTCTCCTTAATTATAAGTATGACCACAATGCTAGGCGCCGATATAGGCCTTGCGCACTTGCTCGTTGCCGAGCAATTCTTCACGACTTCCTTCCAGTACGATCCGGCCTTGCTCGATGACGTACGCGCGGCTGGCGATATTCAGCGCCGCATAGGCGTTCTGTTCCGCCAGCAGCACGGTAGTGCCAGCTTTATTGATGCGGGCGATGATCTCGAACATCTGCTTGACTACCAGCGGCGCCAGCCCCAGCGATGGCTCGTCCAGCAGCAGCGCCTTGGGCCGCCCCATCAGCGCGCGGCCGATGGCCACCATCTGTTGCTGGCCGCCGGATAGCGACCCGGCCGGACAATCCTTCTTCTCATGCAGGATGGGGAATAGCGCGAACACTTCGTCGAGCAGGCGCTGGCTGCCCTTGCTGTCGCGCCGGTGGACGTAGCCGCCGAGCGTCAGGTTCTTCAGCACCGACATGCCGGGGAACAGTTTGCGTCCTTCCGGGCAGTGCACCAGGCCATCCTCGACAATCTGCGATGGCTTGCGGCCGACCAGTTCGCGTCCACCGAAGCGGATGCTGCCGCCGCTGGCGCGCCGCAAGCCGCTCATGGCGTGGAAGATGGAGCTCTTGCCGGCGCCGTTGGCGCCCAGCAGCACCACCAGTTCGCCTTCGTCGGCGTGAATGTCGACGCCGTGCAGCGCCTGGAAGCTGCCGTAGGACAGCGATACCTTGTCAAGAGTGAGCATGGTCGCTCCCCAGGTAGGCTTCGATGACCACCGGATTGGCGCGGACTTCGGCCGGCGTGCCTTCGGCGATCTTTTCGCCGTAGTTCAGTACCAGGATCTTGTCGGCCAGGTTCATGATCATGTCCATCTTGTGTTCGATCAGGCAGATGGTCAGGCCGCTGCGCTTCATTTTGCGGATCAGGTCGGCCAGGCCCACGGTTTCCTCGGGATTGACGCCGCCGGCCGGCTCATCCAGCAACAGCAGCGTGGGATCGGTGGCCAGGGCCAGCGCGAAGGCGACGCGTTTGCGTTCTTCCTGTGAAATGTCGCCCGCCAGCCGCGCCTCGATGTGCGCCAGGCCGACGAAGTCCAGCGCCTCGCGGGCCTTGCGGCGGCAGGCGGCTTCCTCGTCGCGCAGGCGGCGCGTGCCGAATACCACGTCCAGCAGGTTGGAGCGGGTGCGCAGGCGGTGGCCGACGATCAGGTTGTCCAGTACGCTGGCGTTGTCGAACAGCGTGGTGGACTGGAAGGTGCGGCCGACGCCGATGCGCGCCATCTGGTCGGCCCGCAGGCCGGTGACATCGCGGCCATCGATGACGATGCGGCCTTCGCTGAGCGGCATCGCGCCGCTGATCAGGTTGAAGAAGGTGGTCTTGCCGGCGCCATTCGGGCCGATGATGGCGTTGATCGTGCCGCGCTCGAAGCCGACGCTGATACCGTTGACGGCGGTTAGCCCGCCGAAGCGCTTGGTCACGGAAGTCAGCTCAAGCACGGCGCACTCCTTTGTTGGCGGCCAGGCGCACCGGCGGCGCGGTCACCTGTTGCGCCGCCTTGCGCTTGCGGCGCGCCATCCACGTGCCGACGATGCCATGCGGCAGGAAAATCACCAGCGCCACCAACAGCGGACCGAACACCACGAAGCGGTAGTCTTGCAGGAACTGCAACTGCTGCGTCAGCCACGGCATGCTGATCGCACCGAGCAGCGGGCCGGCCATGGTGCCGATGCCGCCGATCAGCATATACATCGTCATGTCGAAGGTATGCTCGACGCTGGCCAGCTCCGGCCCGAGGAAGCGCACGTAGCCGGCATACAGCCCGCCCGCAAGACCCGCAAAGAACACGGACAGCATGAAGGCCAGCAGCTTGTTGCGCATCAGGTTGATGCCGAGCGCCTGCGCCAGGTCGTCGCCGTTGCGGATCGCCACAAAGGTGCGGCCCAGCAGCGAGTTGACGATGCGGTGCATGATCCACATGCTCAGCGCCAGAAATAGCAGCACCAGATAGTATTGCGTGCGCGGCTCGGAGAAGTCGAGGCCGAACACGGACTCCGGCGCCGGAATACCGACGATGCCGCCGGTGCCGTGGGTCAGGCTGTCCCATTTCTCGATCAGCAGGAACATGATGTAGCCGACGCACATGGTAAAGATCGAGAAGAAATGGGTCTTCAGGCGCAGCGAGACCAGGCCGACGAAGAAGCCGATGCCGGCCGCCACCACGCCGGACAGCGCGAATGCGATCCAGAACGGCACCTGGTAATCCACGGTCAGGATGCCAACCGTGTACGCGCCGACTGCCATAAAACCGCTGTGCGCCAGGTTGAACTGGCCGGTATAGCCGGTGATCAGGTTCAGGCCGACGGTGGCAATCGCATAGATATAGGCGGTCGACATCACGGTCAGGTGATAGTCATTGCCGGCTATGAAAGGGAAGGCCAGACCCAGCGCCAGCAGCGCGCTCCAGCCGATTTTGGCGTTCATCAGTACGCTCCTTTGCGGAACAGGCCTTCCGGACGCAGCGACAGAATCGCCACCAGCAGTACAAAAGCAATGATGTCCTTGTAGTCGGTGGAGATATAGAACGCGCCGAAGGACTCGGCAAAGCCGATGATCAGCCCGCTAGCAATCGCACCCGGCACGCTGCCCATGCCGCCCAGCACGATGATCACGAAGGCCTTGGTAATCACCAGATGCCCCATCGAGCTGTAAACCAGGTTGATCGGCGCATACAGTACGGCCGCCATCGCAGCCAGTACGCCGGCGATGGCAAAGGTCAGCATTGCCACCCGGTTGGCGTCGATGCCGACCAGCGCCGCGCCGTCACGGTTCTGTGCCATGGCGACGATGGTAGCGCCGGTGATGGTCTTCTTCAGGAATAGCTGCAACAGCAGCACCAGCACGAACGCCGCCACGATAATCAGCAGCCGCTGCGCCGGCAGGGTGACATCGCCAAAGGACAGGATCTGGGAGTAGGGCGTGGCCATGCGATGGAAGTCCGCACCCCACAGCGCCTGCGCCCCGGACTCCAGAAACAGCAGGATGCCGATCGACGCAATCATGTGGTGCAGGTAGGGAGCGTTGCGCAGCGGATGGAACACCAGCCGCTCCGCCAGCACGGACAGCAGCGCCACGGCCACCGCCGCGCCGGCCATCGCCAGCCAGTAGTTGAAGCCCAGCCGCTCAATCAGGAAGAAGGCGGCATAGGCGCCCGCCATGTAGAACGCGCCATGGGCAAAGTTGGGCACATGCAGGATGCCATAGACCAGCGTCAGGCCCAGCGCCACCAGGCAATAGACGCCGCCCAACGTCAGTCCATTGAGGACCTGTTGCAGGAATAACTCCATCGTGTCTCCATCATTATAGTTAGTTTTGCTGTGTGAAACTGTATTGTGTAAAATGGAATAGCACGAGCGTACGGCATTTTTAAAAGCCGGGCAAATGGTTTTTTTACAACAGGGAATGGCGATGCAGGCAGGTCTGGAAGAACGGTATTTCATCACGGCACTGGCGCGCGGACTGGACGTGCTGGGATGCTTCCGCGTGGCCGATAAGGGGCTGAGCAACCAGCAGATTGCCGAACGCTGCGGCTTGCCGAAGTCGACCATCACGCGCATCACCTACACGCTGACCCGGCTCGGCTATCTGGCGCAGGACGCCAATCACAAATACGTGCTGGGCACGGCCACGCTGCGGTTGGGTAGCACCATGCTGCAAGGACTGGACATCCGCGAACTGGCGCGGCCGATGATGCAGGCGCTGGCCGACTCGACCGGCACCACGGTCGCCATCGCCGTGCGCGACCGGCTGTCGATGATTTATGTGGATGTGTGCCGTAGCACGGCGGCGCTGTCACTGTCGCTACAGGTCGGCGCGCGGCTGCAACTGGCGGCCTCGGCGATCGGGCGGGCTTATCTGGCCAAGGCGTCGGAAGCGGAGCGGCAGGAAATACTCAGCCGCAGCCGGGAGCTGGACGACACGGTCTACGACAGCATGCAGCAAGGCGTGGCGCGCGCGCTGCACGATGAAGCGGAGTTCGGCTGCGCCACCTCGTTCGGCGAATGGCAGCAGGACATCAACGGCATCGCCGTCAGCTTCATGCCGATATCGGGTGGGCAGCGCATGTCGATCAACTGCGGCGGGCCGTCGTCCAGCATTTCGCAGGAATATTTGCTGGACGAAGTACGCCCGCGGCTGGTCGCCATCGCCCGGCGGCTGGAATCCTGAAGCGGAAAAGTTTGCTATCTGTGCTAAGGTTGCCGCTGTCATCACAGTGAGCCTCGCACATGAAAATACAATCCACTCTTCCTATCTGGACCATCGCTGCGCCCGTGCTGGGGTGGCTGGCCATCGGCGGAAAGTCGCTTTTCGGCGGGGAGGGCGCGCCTTCGGCGCTGATGCTGGTGGTGCTGGCCGCCTGTCTGTTCGGCGGCGTGCTGGCGGCGGTGTTCCATGCCGAAGTGGTGGCGCACAAGATCGGTGAACCGTTCGGCACGCTGGTGCTGGCGGTGGCGGTGACTTCGATCGAGGTGGCGCTGATCGTCTCGCTGATGGTGGCGGGCGGCGCCGAAACCACCGGGCTGGCGCGCGATACCGTGTATGCGGCGGTCATGCTGATCTTGAACGGGATGGTCGGACTTTGTCTGCTGGCCGGAGGCGAACGCCATGGCGAGCAAAGTTTTACGGCCACCGGCGTGTCGGCCGCGCTGGCGACGCTGGCGGCGATTTCGGTGCTGACCATGGTGCTGCCGAATTACACCATCACCACGCCCGGTCCGTCTTACAACAGCAGCCAGCTGATTTTCATCGCGGTGATTTCGCTGGTCCTGTACGGCACGTTTGTGCTGGTGCAGACGGTGCGCCATCGCGAATACTTCCTGCCGCAGGAAGGCACGGCCGCCGAGGATGAGCATGCGCCGGTGGCCTCGTCGCGCATGGCCTGGATCAGCGGCGCTTTGCTGCTGGCTTGCCTGGGTTCCGTGGTGCTGCTGGCCAAATCCTTGTCACCGTCGCTGGAAGCGGCCGTGCTGAAGATGGGCGCGCCGAAAGCGCTGGTGGGGATCATCATCGCGGCCGTGGTGCTGCTGCCGGAAGGCATTGCCGCCTTCCAGGCCGCGCGTGCCAATCGGCTGCAAACCAGCCTTAATCTGGCGCTGGGCTCGGCCCTGGCCAGCATCGGCCTGACGATTCCTTGCGTGGCGATTGTGGCGTTGATGAATGGCTGGACGCTGACGCTGGGCATCGACATCAAGTCGACGGTGCTGTTGCTGCTGTCGCTGATCGTCACCTCGCTGTCGCTGACCGGCGGCCGGACCACGATTATGCAGGGCACGATCTTGCTGACGATTTTTGCGGTCTACCTGTTCGTGACCATCGTTCCGTGATCAGGCCGCGCGGTCGATAATCACGTAGTGCTTGCGGACCGGTTCGACCACTTCAAACACACCCTTGAACCCGGCGGGGATGACCATGGCGTCGCCGGGCCCGGCTTCGGCGGCGTTGCCCTGTTCGTCGATGACGCGGCAACGGCCTTCCAGCACGTAGAAATACTCGTCCTTGTTGTCGGCAAAAGCGATGCGCCAGCTACCCCGTTCGCAGGCCCAGATGCCCGCGTTAACCTCGTTGCTGGCGCTGGTGAAATGATTCCACGTCGTACGCTGCGGATTGCCCTCCAGCCGGCGCTCTTCACGCGGATGGTCGTATTCGGGTGTCGGGGACTGAAGGCGGAATTGGGTAATGGTCGTCGTGTTCATGGCAGAATTTTAACAGTTCAAAGACAGGGCGGCGGCAGGTAGAATGCCGTCTTTTATTCCAGGGAGGCACACCATGCGATTCAAACACTACAAAGGCGGCGAATACGAATTGGTCTGCGAGGCCACGATGGAGTCCGATTTGACGCCGCTGATCGTCTACCGCGCGGCAAACGGCAGCATCTGGTGCCGTCCGCGCGCCGTGTTCTTCGAGGAAATCGAAGTGGACGGCAAGCGCGTGCCACGCTTTGCGCCGATTGTTGAGGCCTGAGCAAATAGTGCGATGCAGGGCGGATGTTGTCGCGTAAAATAATTGGTTCAATTCACCGATTATTCTTCTATGCCATCCTCACTGCCGCTCAACACTTCGTCCGATATCAACTGGCTTGCGGGCGGTGGCGAGATGGCAGCCCTGATTGCTACCATTGACTGGTCGCGCACGCCGTTGGGACCGATTGACGCCTGGCCGCAGAGTTTGCGCACCACGGTCAGCCTGTGCCTGTCCTCGACCTTCCCGATTCTGGTGGCGTGGGGACCGGAATTCATCCAGATCTATAACGACGCTTACCGCCCGATCTGCGGCGGCAAGCATCCGGCGTCGATGGGCGAGCCGTTCAAGGTGTGCTGGGCCACGGCCTTGCCGGTGGTCGGCGACAAGTTCGACCGCGCGCAACAGGGCGAGGGCACCTACATCAAGGACCAGCGCATGTTCCTGGACCGCGACGGCTATCTGGAAGAAGCGTTCATGACCTTCTCGTTCTCGCCGATCCGCGACGAATCTGGCGAAGTGGGCGGCATCTTCCATCCGATCACCGAAACCACCGCGCAGGTGTTGAACGTGCGCCGTTCGCAAAGCCTGCGCGACCTCAGCGCCGCTATCGTTGACGCACGCACGGTGGCCGACATCGGCCGCGACCTGGCCGGCCAATACGAGCAGCTATCGCTGGATGTGCCATTCCTGCTGTTCTACCAGCGCGACGAGGGCAGCGGCCAGTTGCATTTGCGCGGCAGCGCCGGCATCACCGCCGGCAGCGCGCTGGCGCCGCAACAGACGCCGATGGATGATGAATGCTGGCCGTTCGCCCAGGTCGCTGCCGGCGGCAAGGCGTTGCAGGTCGATGGTCTGGCGGCGCATTTCGGCGCCACGCCGTGCGGCCCATATGAAGAAGCGCCCAATTCCGCGTTGGTGCTGCCGGTCAGCCTGCCGGGCCAGCAGGAGGTGTTCGGCTTTCTGGTGGCCGGCGTCAGCGCGCGACGCGCGGTGGATGAGGAGTACCGCAACTTCTACGCCTTGCTGAATGCGGCCTTCAATACGGCCGTCGGCAACGTCACCGCATATGAGCAGGAGCAGCGCCGCGCCGAGGAACTGGCGCGCATCGATCGCGCCAAGACTGCGTTCTTCTCCAACGTCTCGCACGAATTCCGCACTCCGCTGACGCTGATTCTCGGCCCGCTGGATGACGCGCTGGCCAACGATGGCCTGTCGCCGGAACAGCGCCGACGCATCGAAACCACGCACCGCAACGCATTGCGCCTGCTTAAACTAGTGAATTCGCTGCTGGACTTCTCGCGCATCGAGGCCGGCCGTGTGCAGGCCAGCTACCAGCCGGTGGATCTGGCGCGGCTGACGGTGGAACTGGCCGGCGTGTTTGAATCGGCCATGATCAAGGGCGGCTTGCGCTACACGCTGGACTTGCCGCCGCTGGCGGAGCCAGTCTATGTGGATCGCGATATGTGGGAGAAGATCGTCTTCAACCTGCTGTCGAACGCCTTTAAATTCACGCTGGCCGGCGAAGTGACGCTGACGCTGCGCGAGCACGCCGGCATGGTGCGACTGTCGGTGCGCGACACCGGCGGCGGCATTCCGGCGCACGAACTGCCGCGCACTTTCGAGCGCTTCCACCGCATCGAAGGCGCACCGGGACGCACCTATGAAGGCAGCGGCATCGGCCTGGCGCTGATTCAGGAACTGGTGCGCCTGCACGGTGGCCAGATCGCGGTACAGAGCGTGGTGGGCGAGGGTACGCAGTTTGATGTCGATATCCCGTTCGGCCATGCGCATTTGCCGGCGGAGCGCGTGGTGGCGCTGGATGCCGATCCGGCGCTGGCCAGCAGCGGCACGCCGCGTACCGGCGCCGCGTTTGTAGAAGAAGCGCTGCGCTGGCTGCCGGATGAAGACGAAAACAAGCCAGTGGCGCTCCGCGACGATGGCGACGGCGAGGTGAGCGGGCCGCTCCAGCACCGCCCACGCATCCTGATCGCCGACGATAACAACGACATGCGCGCCTATCTGAAGTCGCTGCTCGATCCGCATGCGGATGTAACGGTGAGCGCCGACGGCGAAGCGGCCTTCGAGCATCTGCTGCTATATCCATGCGACCTGCTGCTGAGCGACGTGATGATGCCAAGGCTGGACGGCTTCGGCCTGATCGCCCGCATTCGCGCCACCGAAGCGGTGCGCCATCTGCCGGTGATCCTGCTGTCCGCGCGCGCCGGCGAAGAAGCCAAGATCGAAGGCTTGCAGGCGGGCGCCGACGATTACCTGGTCAAGCCATTTTCCACGAATGAGCTGCTGGCGCGGGTGCTGCGCCAGGTCACGCTGGCGCGTGAACGCGAACAGCAGCGGCAGGATGGCTTGCTGCGCGAGGCTTATTTCCACGCGCTGATCGACGCTTCGCCGGTCATCTTGTGGACCACCGACGCCGATGGCCAGACCACTTATCTGAGCCAGCGCTGGTACGACTACACGGGCCGCACACCGGAACAGGATCTTGGCGTCGGCTGGCTGGATAACGTGCATCCCGACGATATGGAGCGCGTTCGTCAGACCTTTGACGCCGCGCGCGCAGCCGGCACGCCGTATTCGGCGGATCTGCGGCTGCGCCGTCACGACGGCGTTTATCGCTGGTGCATCGATGCCGGCATGCCGCGCATGGGCGACGATGGCAAGCCGGCCGGCTTTGTCGGCACCGTCATCGACATCAACACCCGCAAGATGCTGCAGGAACGCTTTGCCCGCGTGGCCGGCGCCGGCGATATCGGCGTGTGGCATGCGGACGCGCCGTTCGACGCGCTGCGCATCAATCCACAGATGGCGGTGCACCTTGGTCTGGCGGGGCAGGACACGCTGTCGATAGAACAGCTATTGGCGGTGGTGGACAACGAGGATCGCAACCGTCTCGCGGATGGCATCACGCGCGCATTGCGCGACGGCGTGCCGCTGGATGTGGAGTTCCGCATCACCGCCGCTGCCGGCACCGAAACGGCGCCGCGCTGGTTGCGTATCGTCGGCTGGTGCGACGTCGACGACCAATGCCAACCGACGCGCTTCGATGGTATCAGTCTCGATATCACCAACCACAAGCACGCCGAGATGAAGCTGCAACGCCTGGCTGGCGAACTGACCGAGAAGAACCAGCGCCAGAGCGAATTCCTGTACACGCTGGCGCACGAGTTGCGCAATCCGCTGGCGCCGATCCGTGCCGGATTGGAATTGATGGCGGCGCGGCCGGCAGGCGCCACAGCCGGCGACCTGCAAGGAATGATGCTGCGGCAGGTCGATCACATGGTGCATCTGGTCGACGACCTGCTCGATATCGCGCGGCTGGCGGAAGGCAAGGTCACGCTGCGGCAGGAGCGCGTGCCGCTGGCCGATGTGGTCAGCGATGCGGTCGAAATCAGCACGCCGCTGATGAACAAAGGCGCGCACCAATTGTCGCTGCATCTGCCATCGGCGCCGCTGATGCTGGAGGTGGACCGTCATCGCATCGCGCAGGTGCTGAGTAATCTGCTGAACAACGCGGCCAAGTACACGCCAAACGGCGGCCACATCGAACTCTCCGGCCGCGTGGCGGATCGTGAAGTGGTGCTTACTGTATCGGATAACGGTATTGGTATCGAGCCGCAGTTGCTGTCTTCGGTGTTCGATATGTACGCGCAGGCGCCAGCCGGCCAGGAGATGGCGCAAGGCGGCTTGGGCGTGGGACTGAATCTGGTGCGGCAGGTGGTGCAGCTGCACCATGGCCGCGTGCGTGCGGACAGCGACGGCGTTGGCCAAGGCAGCCGCTTCACGGTGTGGCTGCCACTACCCGAGCAGGACGTCGCTATCGAGCAGCCGGTGGTGGCGCCGGCATCTGCGCCGAAGGCAAGCGGCCTGCGGGTGCTGGTGGTGGACGATAATATCGACGCCGCCGAAACCTTGGGCGCGCTACTGGAATTCAGCGGCCATCAAGTGCAGGTGGCGCACAGCGGTGCGTCGGCGCTGAGCAGCGCGGCGGTGCACTTGCCGCAGGTGGTGTTTCTAGACATCGGCTTGCCCGACATCAGCGGTTACGACGCAGCGCTGGCCTTGCGCGGCATGGAAGGCATGGCCGGCGCCCGCATCATCGCGCTGACCGGCTGGGGCACGCCGTCCGACAAGGAGCGCTCCAGCGCCGCCGGCTTCGACCAGCACCTGACTAAACCGGTCGATTTTAATCTGCTGCTCGCTGCACTCACTTGACGTTCAGCCCGGTAAGTATCAGGATGGGGAGATGATAAAAACATGGTCTCTCCAACTCACGGTAGCTTGCTTGTTGCTAGCGGCTTCTGCCGGCGTGCAGGCTAAAGGCTGCATCGGTTTCATTCCCAGTGGCGGCGGTGGCATCTTCTGGAAGGGCGTCCATAGCGGCGCCGTCGAAGCCGGCAAGGCGCTGGGTTACGAGATTTATTTTCGCGGCCCGCAGGAAGAAAACCAGGCCGGCATCCAGACCACGGTGCTGGAGATGGTCAAGCAGCGCGGCTGCAAAGCCCTGGTGATCGCGCCCGGTTCAGCCGACATGGCGCTGGCGGTGGGCAAGCTGCAACGCAGCGGTGTCCCGGTCATCTACGTGGACCGCAATCTTGGCGCACCATCGCCCACCGGCATGGTCGGCAGCGACAACTACAAGGCAGGACAACTGGCCGGCGAGGCGATGGCCAGGAGCCTGAAAGGCAAGGGCACGGTGCTGCTGTTTCGCATGAAGCAGGGCTGGCAGACCACCGATCAGCGCGAGAACGGATTCGCCGAAGCCGCTACCCGCAAGGGCTTGCAGGTGATCGATGGCGGCTATCTCGGCGCCGTGTATGGCGAAGCCTTCGTCAATGCCTCATCCGCCTTCGTTGCCCAGAAGGGAAAATTCCAGGGCGTGTTCGCACCCAACGAAGCCACCAGCATGGGTGTGCTGGCGGCGTTGCGCGAACAGCGTCTGGCCGGGCAAGTGACCTACATCGGGGTCGACGTCACCGACCAGCTGATTGAAGGCCTGCAAAGCGGCGCGGTGACTGGCCTGGTGGTGCAAGCCGCCCACGCCATCGGTTATCAGGCGGTACAGATGGCGGTACGCGCCGTCGACAAGAAGCTGCCAGCCAACCGCCGCGTGACGGTGGATGCGATCTACCTCACCGAAGAGAATATCGATTCCTACATTCCGTAGACCGTCGCGCTCAGGCTTCGCTCCACTGCCGCAGCAGGTTGTGATAAATGCCGGTGAGGTTGACGGTTTCGTCGGAGTCGCCGAGGCGGGTGCGCAGCGATTGGATGTTGCGGTCGAGGTCGAGCAGCAGGCAGCGTTGGGCGTCGTCGCGGATCATGCTTTGGGTCCAGAAGAAGGAACTGATGCGGGCGCCACGCGTCACGGGTTCCACCCGGTGGATGCTGGTCGATGGATAGACGATCAGGTCGCCCGCCGGCAGTTTGACTTCATGCGTGCCGTAGCTGTCCTCGACCACCAGTTCGCCGCCTTCGTATTCGTCGGGATCGGTCAGGAACAGCGTTGACGAGACGTCGGTGCGCAGCCACTGGCCGCTCGATTTCACGCGGCGCATGGCGTTGTCGACGTGGTTGCCGTAGGTGCCGCCGCCGCTGTATTTGTTGAACATCGGCGGGCAGGTACGCAGCGGCAGCGCGGCGGCGAAGAACAGCGGGTTGGCGGCCAGTGCGTTGAGGATGATCTGGCCCAGTTCATACGCCAGCGGACCGTATTCTTCCAGCTGCATGTTCTGCTTGACCTGCGCACCCTGCGCGCCGACGGTGGCGCGACCGTCGATCCAGTGGGCGTCGTGTAGCCGCTGCCGCATGTAGGCCACCTGGTCGGGCGTCAACACGCCGGGAATGTGTAACATCATTTGCTTGCTTCTCCTTGAATAAACAGGTGCGCCAGCGCCGCCGCCGACATCGGTTCGCTGAAATAGAAGCCTTGCGCCTGGTCGCAGTGCAGTTGGCGCAGGAAGTCGCGCTGCTGTTCGGTTTCCACGCCTTCGGCCACCACCGTCAGGCCCATGCTGTGGGCCAGCGCGATGACGGCGGCGGCGATGGCGCCGTCGTCGTTGCTGGCCGCGCTCTTGGCTGCGATGTCGCGCACGAAGGAGCGGTCGATCTTCAGCGCGTTGATCGGGAAGCGCTTCAGGTAGGACAGGCTGGAATAACCGGTGCCGAAGTCGTCGATGGCCAGTTGCACGCCCATGTCGCTCAACCGCTGCAAGGTCTGGGCGGCGCTGTCGGGCCGTTCCATCAGCACCGATTCGGTGATTTCCAGCTCCAGCCGGTCGGCCGCACAGCCGGTTTCGGCCAGCACGCGGGCTACCATCGCGTCCAGCCCCGGCTGGCGGAACTGGCGCGCCGACAGGTTGACCGCGATCCGCAGGTCAGGCAGGCCGGCCTGGCGCCATGCCACCTGTTGCGCGCAGGCAGTGCGCAACACCCATTCGCCGATCGGCACGATCAGCCCGGTTTCCTCGGCGATGGTGATGAAGGCGTCCGGCATCACCAGCTGCTGGCCCGCCGGATGCCAGCGCAGCAGCGCTTCGGCGCCGAGCATGGCGCCATCGGCCAGGTCGATCTGCGGCTGGTATTTCAGCTGCAATTCGCCGCGTTCGACGGCGTGGCGCAAGCCGCTTTCCAGCGTCAGACGATCCAGCGTGCGGGCATTCATTTCTTCCGAATAGAACTGGTAATTGCCGCGGCCCATGGCCTTGGCCTGGTACAGCGCGGCGTCGGCGTTTCTCAGCAGGGTCTTGCCGTTGTCGCCATCGCGCGGATACAGGCTGATGCCGATGCTGCATGCCGGCGCCAGTTCGTGGCCGTGGATTAGCATCGGCTCGAACAGGGCGTTGAGGATTTTCTGCGCCAACGCGGCGGCGATGTCTTCGGTCGGCAGCTCGGGCAGCAGCACCACGAATTCGTCGCCGCCGAAACGCGCCACGGTATCGGCGTCGCGCACCGCCTGCTTGAGGCGGCGGCCGACTTCGATCACCACGCGGTCGCCGGCATCGTGGCCCAGGCTGTCGTTGATGGTCTTGAAGCGGTCCAGGTCCAGGAACAGCATGGCGACCTGATTGCCGCTGCGGCGCGCCTGGGCGATGGCCTGCGACACCCGGTCCAGCAGCAGCGTGCGGTTGGCGAGGCCGGTCAGCGCGTCGTGCCGCGCGAGGTGCATCAGCTCTTCCTCGAACTGCTTGCGCTGCGAGATGTCTTCGATCACCGCCACCAGCGACGCATCGCCGGCATCCGGCTGCATGGCGGTGACGGTGGCCTTGACCCACACGCGGCGGCCGTCCTTGCACAGGTAGCGCTTCTCGCGCGACGAAGTCTCCAGCTCGCCATGCGCCAGTGCGCGTAGCAGCGGGGCGTCGATTTGCCAGTCTTCCGCCGTCACCAGGTCGGCCACGTGCATGCCGCGCAGTTCCTCTTCGGTATAACCGACGATGTCCAGCAGCTTGCGGTTGACGCGCAGCCAGCGGCCGTCGGCCGATAACTGCGCCAGCCCGACTGCGGCCTGGCCGAAGGCGCCACGGAAGCGCGCCTCGCTGTCGCGCAGCTGCTGGCGGCTGGCTTTAATATAAGTGTCGAGCGCCAGGCCCATGTCGAAGCTGGCCACCTTCATCAGCGCGTTATATGTAGGCAGGAACTGGCCGGGACGGTCGTGCAGCAGCGCTTCCAGCACCGGGCCGAGATCGCCCAGGTATTTGCGGTAGGCGCCGATATACCACTCCGGCGCCAGGCCGATGCGCTGGTGCGCCAGCCCCACGCGCAGGCGATGGCGCACATAGTCGATGCCGTAGTCGCCGGCGGTCAGCGACCGGAAGTAGGCGGCTTGCAGGTGGTACAGGCGGTCCAGCACCACCGGGTCTTTGAGCAGGATGCGCAGCACCGGCATGGTTTGCAGATGGCGGTAGAAACCGGCAATGACCTCGGGTAGCCGGGGTTGCAGCAGCGGATGAATCTCGCGCAGCAGACGGACGTCTTCCGCCGTTACCTCCAGAAACAGCAGGCGCTGCTGGATTTCGGCATCGGCGGGCATCATGTGACTGGCGGTACGGTCCAATTCGCTGGGGTCTGCAAGCATGCGGTGCTTCCTGTGGTCGGGCCGGCGCGCGGGGGCGTGCCGCGCACGGTAAGCAATGTAAGCCGCATCTTGCTAAAAAGAAATGTCGCAGATCAAGTTTGGCCGACTCCCGCAGGATTTCAAAAATGTTGTCCGTTTACATAAACGCTACATTTTCCTGTAGGATACCGTCTTCTTCCATAAGCAGGATGGCCACAAGCCTTGCTGTTGCGGAGGTTGTTATTATTTGGGCAAGGGAATCATACTGACGGCTTCCTTCATGTCCCGATCTCTGGAGACGGAATGGGAGTTTCACGCCCACTAGGGCAACGGCCAGGCAAACTGGCAGTGCTGATATGTTTAATGGTTGTCGCAGTAGTGGCAGTCGCCGAAGGCTGGCGTGGCTCGCGCTCGGCACAACCACATGTTCGAGCGGACATGGCCGCCGCCGTGGTGACCCCGCCCGCCATCACCCTGACCGAAGTTTCCCGCGCGATTATTCCGATGCCGCCCGGCGTGCCGTCGGCGCACGCCAGCGCCCTGGCGCAGCTGCCGCATGGCGATCTGATTGCCTTCTGGTGGGCCGGCAGCCGCGAGAGCGGGCCGGACGTCAAGGTCTATGCCTCGCGCTGGCGCAACGGCCACTGGAGCAATAACTGGATCGTGGCCAGCCGCGATTCGCTCGGCGACGCGCTGGGCCATGGCGTGCGCCGCATCGGCAACCCGGTGGCGTGGACCGCTGCCGACGGCACCGTGCATTTGTACGTGGTGGCCACCGGCATGGGCGGCTGGGCCGCTTCGCGCGTGGTGCAGCTGCAATCGAAGGACGAGGGCGCTACATTCACAGTCCGCCGCGTGCTGCCGATGTCGCCGGTATTCAATACCAGCGTGCTGGTGCGCGCGACCCCGGTTGGCCAGGCGGACGGCGGCTGGTGGCTGCCGGTGTATTTCGAAATCGGCCACAAGTATCCGATGCTGGTATCGTTCGACGCCAACGGCGACCCGGAGCGTCTGACCCGCATCGGCGTGCGCACCCGTTCGCTGCAACCGACGCTGGTCCAGGTCTCGCCCACCGAAGTGCGGGCCTGGATGCGCGATGCCAATAAAGAACGTTCGGTGGTGCAGCAGGCGGTCAGCCATGACGGCGGCGAAAATTGGGACGACCTCGGCCCGACCGACATCCGCAATCGCGGCACTGCGCTGGCGGTGCTGCGGCTGCACAACGGCACCATGCTGATGTTGGGTAACCAGGGCACCTCGACCGCCACTGAACGCAGCACGCTGGCGTTGTCGATGTCGCCCGACGGCCACCACTGGCAGCATGTGACCAACATCGTCAGCGGCCAGCCGCGCGACGAGTATTCCTACCCGGCCATGTTCCAGGTCGGCGACGAACTGCACATTACCTACACCTATCAGCGGCGCGCCATTGCCCACCATCGCCTGAAAATCACCGAGGGAAAGGAGCTGCTATGAGCTTGCCCGATCTGGCACTGCAAATTATTTACGCCCGCATTGCCTGGGGGCTGATCGCCGCCGCCATGCTGCTGTCGGTGCTGCCGACCGTGTTGCCACGGATTTTTCCGCAACTGGCGCAGCGCTCCAAGGCCATCGTCGCTATCACCATCGCCATCATGATGGCGCTGCCGGGGGCGGCGTCGCCGGCTTACTGGCTGACGCTGGTGTTCCAATATCCGAGTGGGCTGCTGGCCGGCTACAGCCTGGTGGCGCTGTGCGCGCGCTGGACCGAGCGTCCGGTCGACTTTTTGCTGCATCCGGCGTTTGCGCTGGTGCTGACGCTGGTTGGCATAGTGCTGTACCTGGACGCCTTCGGCGTGCTGGCACTGGGCCTGTATTACCGCGGCTTCGATTCCGACGCCGCTGCGCTGCTGGCGATTGCCGCCGCAGTGGCCGGCGCGGCGGCGGTGCTGATGCGGTGGGCCGTCAGTGGCGGCGCCGCGCTGTTGGCCGCCGTCTTGCTGTTCTCGTTGCTGCGTCTGCCGACTGGCAATCTGTGGGATGCGCTGCTCGACCCCTTGTTGTGGGCCTGGGCGCTGGGTTCGGTGGTGGTGGCTGCCCGCCGTTATTACCATGGCCGCAGTGGGCGTATCGCCACGCCGCCGGCGGACTTGGTGCCCGCCGGCGGTATTGAACAAATTTAATATACACATACTAAAACAGGGAGTGGTACATGGCAGAGCAGAAGTGGTATATCCATCCGGTGATCGCGGTCGGGGTTCTCATGAATATCTTCGTGATGGGACTGGCGCTGGCCTTCTCGCACGACCATGACGCCATGTGGCGTCTGCTGGTGGAAGACGGCATCGTCGAATGGATGCAGTTCCTGTGCTTCACCCTGTTGTCTGCGCTGCTGGGTTTCCTGGCCGTGGAACAATGGCAGCGCGAGCCGAAGATCAACCTGCAACTGGCGGCTTTCGTGTTCCTGTCGGCGCTGGTCGGCCTGGCAGCGCTCGAAGAAGTCAGCTGGTTCCAGCGCGTGCTGCACATCATCCCGCCGGATTTCTTCTTGCAGAATAACCGCCAGGGCGAAACCAACCTGCACAATCTGGCGCTGGGCAAGAGCAGCCTGCACAAGGCCGTGCTGCTGAAGATTATCGTCATCGTCGGCCTGACCCACACCATCTTCCTGCCGCTGCTGGCGCGCAAGCGTCCCGCCATCCGTACCTTCGTCGAAAAATTCGGCCTGTATCTGCCGCCGGTGTGGCCGTCGGTAATCTACGTTGGCCTGGTGATCCTGTCGAACGTGGTGGTCGACCATCCGCGCAAAGGCGAACTGGGTGAAGTCTTCGGCGCCGTGCATTACCTGACGACCGTGGTGGCCGCGTACTTCTTTGGCGTCTGCTACGACAAGAAGCCGGTGTTCGCGCCATCCCGCGACAGCCGCAATATCGCTACGCTGTTCTGCATGGTGCTGGTCTTCATGCTGTTGATCGGCTGGATGCTGAGTGCCGGCGCCGGTGCCGGCGCCTACATCGCCTCCCACCCAGGCTTTGGCGCTGAATGATGTTTTATCGTCCTGAGAGCCGGCTGACGCGTTGCGCGGCCTGGCTGGCGCGGCTGACGCTGTGGGCCGGTCCATTCGCCGGCGTGCTGCAATTGCTGCTGCTGGGCCTGGTGATCTTCTCGCTGTCGCGCGCCGGGCTGATGGCCTGGCAGTGGACCCGGGTTTCCGCCACCGGCATTCCCGGCGAGATGCTGGTGCAGGGCGTGCGCGCCGACCTGATCCTGCTCGGCTACCTGATCGCCTTGCCGTTGCTGCTGGCGCCGTTGCTGGCGTATCAGAAGACGCTGCGCGTGTGGAAAACCCTGAATGTCATGTGGGGCACGCTGGCACTGATCTTCATCATCTTCATGGAGCTGTCGACGCCGCAGTTCATCATGCAGTTCGACATCCGTCCGAACCGCCTGTTCATCGAATACCTGTCGTATCCAACCGAAGTGATCGCCACACTATGGCATGGCTTCCGCATCGCGCTGGTGCTGGGCATCGTGTTCACGGTGCTGCTGGGCACCGGCATCTACAAGCTGCTGAAGGCGGCTTCGGTGGATATCACGACGTGGCGTCCGCTGCCGCTGTTGCTGGTGTGGCCGTTGCTCGTGCTGCTGGTTGCGTTCCAGATCCGTTCGACCCTGGCGCACCGTCCGGCCAACCCGTCGATGTTTGCGCTGACCGGCGATTCCATGGTCAATTCGCTGATCATCAATTCGCCTTGGTCGGTGCTGGATGCGTATAGCGCCATGAGCCACGAGGCGAATTCCTCCGAAATCTACGGCAAATACCCGCGCGAGAAAGTCTTCCCGACGGTGAAGAGCGCGCCATGGCTGCGCGACCTGCAATTCACCTCGGCGGAGCTGCCAACCTTGCACAAGCAGGAAGCGGTGATGCAGCGCGAGCGTCCGCTGAATCTGGTGATCGTGCTGGAGGAAAGCCTGGGCGCGACCTTCGTGCAATCGCTGGGCGGTCTGCCGGTGACGCCGGAGCTGGAAAAACTGAAGCAGGACGGCTGGTGGTTCGAGCAGTTGTACGCCACCGGCACCCGTTCGGTGCGCGGTATCGAGGCAGTGGTGGCCGGCTATCCGCCGACGCCGGCGCGCAGCGTGGTCAAGCTGTCGCTGTCGCAGCAGAATTTCTACACGCTGGCGGCGGGCCTGGGCAAGCAGGGCTATCACACGGAATTCGTCTATGGTGGCGAAGCGCACTTCGATAATATGCGCGGCTTCTTTACCGGTAACGGCTTCCAGAAAGTGGTGGACCGGCGCGACATGAACCCGGTGTTTGAGGGCAGCTGGGGTGCGTCGGATGAAGACTTGTTTAACAAGTCACTGGAGCGTTTGAAAACCCTGCACGATAGCGGCAAGCCGTTCTTCAGCCTGATTTTCTCGTCGTCCAACCATGAACCGTTCCAGTTTCCGGATGGCCGCATCACCTTGCACGACAAAGAGAAGCAGACGGTGAATAACGCGGTCAAGTACGCCGATTATGCGCTGGGCCGTTTCATCGCCGAGGCGAAGAAGCAGGACTACTGGAAAGATACGGTGTTCCTGATCGTGGCCGACCACGACAACCGCGTGTATGGCGACAGCCTGGTGCCGATCAATAAGTTCCATATCCCTGGCCTGATTCTGGGCGCGGATGTGAAGCCGAAGACGATCACCACCATCGCCAGCCAAATTGATCTGGCGCCGACCTTGTTGTCGCTGATGGGCATATCGAGCGAACATCCGATGATCGGCCGCGATCTGGCGCGCGACAGCGACACGCCGGGCCGGGCGCTGATCCAGTTCGATAATTATTTCGCGTGGCTGGAAGGTTCGTCGGCGACGATTCTGCGTCCGAACCAGGCGCCGTTGCTGGGACATTATGATGCCGCCACCGGCGTGCTGTCCACGGGCGGCGTGCCGGATGCCGCGCTGGTCGATAAAGCGATGTCGCACGTGGTGTTGCCATCTATCCTGTATCGCGAGCAGCGCTACAAACTGCCGCCCGCGTCGCGTTAAAACTGGTTAAAGCTGTTTTGTGCAGAGCTGGAATTCCGGATCGTCCTCATACGGACGAATATGGAATTCCAGGCTGCCCATCAAGCGTAGCATGCCACGGTTCTTGCGCAGCACCAGGCCGACAATTTCGCTCAGGCCCTTATCGCGCGCCACATCCATAATCTCCAGCATCAAGCGCGTGCCCAATCCCTGGCCGCTGAACTTGTCGTCCACCAGCAGCGAAAACTCGCAACTGCTGCGATCCGGATTGGCGATGTAGCGCGAGACGCCGATGATTTGCTCGGTCTCGGTAAAGCTGCCGTCATCATCGGCGGTGCGCGTGGTCAGCACCGCCACCAGCGCCATCTCACGGTCGTAATCAATCAAGGTATAACGCGCCAGCATCTGCGCCGACAACTCGCGCAGCGACGACGCAAAGCGGTTGTAGCGCGACTGGTCGGACAGGCCGCGCACCAGCGATTGCAGCATTTCCGCGTCGGTCGGCTGCACGGGGCGCAGCGTGTATTGGCGACCGCCGCGCATCGGCCAGTCGCGCGCGTAGCTCGACGGGTAGGGCATGATGGCCAACTGGTCGTAACGCTGCGCCGACGGCGGCGCCACGCCCACCGCGACGCGCGCATCCACCGCCAGCACGCCGAACTGGTCGACGATCAGCGGGTTGATATCCAGCTCGCGCAACTGCGGCAGTTCGCACACCATTTCCGACACCCGCAGCAGAATGTGCTCGATGGCCTGACGGTCCACGCCCGGCGCGCCGCGCCATTCGCCCAGCGTGGCGGCGACGCGCGCGCGGTCGATCAGGCGCTGCGCCAGAAAGGGATTCAGCGGCGGCAGTTCGACGGCGCGGTCGTTGAGCAGTTCGACCATGGTGCCGCCGGCGCCAAAGCCGATCACCGGCCCAAACAGCGGATCGCTGGCGACGCCGATATACAGTTCGCGGCCATCGCGCTTGCCAGCCATGCGCTGCACGGTCACGCCGTTGATGCGCGCTTCCGGCTGCAAACGGCGCACGTTGGCGAGCATGTCGCCGTAGGCTGCGCCCAGCGCGCCGGCGTCGGCCAGGTTTAGCACCACGCCTTGTACATCGGATTTATGCAGGATGTCGGGCGAGTCGATTTTCAGCGCCACTGGATAGCCTAGCTGCGCGGCGATCAGTTGTGCCTCGGCTGCGCTGCGGGCTGGCATGGTCGGCGTGATCGGGATGTGGAAGGCGGCCAGCAGCGCCTTGGATTCCATCTCGGTCAGCACGCTGCGGCGCTCGGCCAGCACGCTTTCCACCAGGCGGCGCGCGCCTTCCAGGTCCGGCTTGGCCAGTTGCGACAGCGGCGGCGGGGTTTGCTGCAACAGCTGCTGATTCTGATAAAACGCGGCGATATTGCCGAAGCCATCGACCGCCGCTTCCGGCGTGCGGAAGGTGGCCAGGCCGGCCTGGCCGATTACCTTGCGGCCCGGCGCCACGCGCTCGTCGCCCATCCAGCAGGCCAGCAGCGGTTTGCCCAGGCCTTTGGCGGCAGCGGCCACGCTGTGCGCGATGGCGGTCGGGTCGCCATCCAGCTTTGGCGAGTAGATGACCAGCAGGCCGTCGACGTTGGAATCCTGCGCGCAGGCTCGGATGGCGGCGGCGTAGTGTTCCGGGCCGGCTTCTTCGGACAGGTCGAGCAGGTCGGTCAGCGTGGCGTGCACCGGCAGCAACGGCGCCAGCGCCTTGGCCGATTCAGCGCCTGGACGGCCCAGTTGCAGGCCCAGTTGACCCAGCCAGTCGGCCGCCAGCACGCCGGGACCGCCACCGTTGCTGATCACCGCCAGCCGTGGCCCGACCGGACGGTAACGTGAGGCCAGGCATTTGGCGGCCGAGAACAGCTGCACGAAGGTGTTGACGCGTACCGCGCCGGTGCGGCGCAAGGCCGCGTCGAAGATCTCGTCACTGCCGATCAGCATGCCGGAGTGGGTCGCCGCCGCGCGCGAGGCTGCCGCCGCGTTGCCGGATTTGATGATGACCACTGGCTTGGTATTGGCCGTGCCGCGCAGCGCCGACAGGAAGCGGCGGGCGTCGGTGATGCCTTCCATGTAGATGACGATACTTTCGGTAGCCGGATCGGTGGCGAGGAAATCCAGCGTCTGTGCCAGGTCCACCGCCGTGTTGGGGCCGAGCGAGACCACCGCCGAAAGGCCGACCGAGTTGGTGCCGGCCCAGTCCAGGATGGCCGAAGTCAGCGCGCCCGATTGCGAGATCAGCGCCAGGCTGCCGCTTTGGGCCAGCTTGCCGGCCACACCGGCGTTCAGTTTCAGGCGCGGACGTTGGAATCCCAGGCTGTTCGGTCCCAGCAGATACAGGCCGTGTTTGCGGGCGATATCTTGCAGTTCGGCCGCCAGTTCCGGCGGCACGCTGGACGAGACGATCAGCGCCGATTTGCACTGGATGCGGCCGGCCACCTCCAGCGCGAACGCCAGTTCGTCGTGCGGCAGCGCGATCATGGCCAGGTCGGCGCGCGATTGCACCAGGTCGGCCAGCGTGCCGGTCATGCTGACGTCGAGGAAGGTCAGGGCGCCGTCGTAGCCTCCATCGCGCAGTTGCGCGCACAGGCTGCGGCCGTAGGCGGTCTGGCGTTCCGGCTGGTCGGGCGGACCGGCAAAAACCACGATGGATTTAGGCGCAAATAGCGGGCTGAGGTAGTGCAGATCCATGAGCTTATTCTCGACAATGACAGGCAAACCACACTATACGGCAAATCATTGCCGCTTGACCTGCATCATGGATTTCTGACAAGCAAGTGGGCATAGTGTGATGGTGGAGAGGAGACATCATGGACACGAGCGCGTTAACCAATGAGATGGTGCTGGGGATTCCCTTGTTTGACGAGGCGCACGCGGCGTTGGCCGAGCAGATCCAGCTGCTGCTGAACGGGCCGGATCAGGAGTTCGAGACGCATCTGGCCGGTCTGGTGGAGTGCCTGGAGGTGGATTTCCGGCTGGAGGAGCAGTTGATGGAGGCGATTGACTATCCTGCCACGCGCAGCCATCGCGAGCAGCATGCACGGGTGCTGGCTACCTTGCACGGATTGGCGCCGGGGGATATTGAGAATGGCCGCAAGGTGGCGGCCTTGATTTTGCCGTGGTTTCAGGTGCATCTGGCGACGGCGGATACGGCCTTGGCGGTGGCGTTGCAGATTGCCGGGCGGGTGCAGGCGGCTTCCGCCAACCCCGCACGGCGGCAAACAGGGGTCTGACCCCGCATGGGGTCAGACCCCGTACTTCCGGGGTTGGCTGCGCCGCTCAATCCAGCGCCAACGGTGTCCCGGCCGCCACCATTTCCACATCCCGCAATCCCGGCAGCGTGTAGGCGCGCTGGCCCATCGCCAGCCAGCCACGCCGCCGCAACGCGCTCAAACAGCGGCTCACGGTGGACGATGTCAAGCCCAGGTAATCTGCAATATCCTGGCGCGACATCGGCAACGTCGCGCGCGCGACACCCTGCGCCTGCTCCAGCCGGTGCAGCAGGAACTGCGCCACCCGCTGTACCGCCGACGTGCTGCGCAACATGGCCGCGTGCTGCTGGTGACGCGCAATCGTCCCGCTTAGCAGCTGCCCAAACGCCTCGGCGCTGCGCGGCTGCCGATCCAGCAACGCTGTCAGCATCGCGTACGGCACAGTGGCGATCTCGCAATCGGTCAATGCCACTGCGCCCGCATGGCGCTGGTGCTCATTCAGCGACTCCAGTCCCACCCACGCGCCCGGCCCCAGAAACTCAATGATGTGCTGCCCGCCATCCCGCCCATGCTGATACAGCTTGATATCGCCCCTGCGGATGATATGCAGATGCTGGTCCACCTCATCCGACACACGGAACAGGTGCTCGCCGCCATTGAGCCGGATACAGCGCTGCTCCATGCACGGCTCGGTGCGTTCGGCATCGTCCGGCAACTCGTCCAGACACAACACATTGAGCGGACAGCCATTGCAGCGGCGGATGCTGTCGGCCAGCGCCGGCGTCACCAGGCGAAGTCGATGGCTCATGCGCCGCCTTCCACGCCGGCCGCCGCGCGTTGCAGCGCGTCCGGATCGAGCAAAGTCAGGTCGCGACGCTGCAACTGCACCAGCCCCTGACGTCGAAACTGATCCAGCAACCGGCTCACGCACTCGGCGCTGACGCCGATGTAACTGGCAATATCGCAGCGGGACATCGGCAGCCGGAAGCGCAGCGCCGAATAACCATTGCTACGGTGCGCCTGCGACAGGCTCAACATCAGATCGGCCATGCGCTGGCGCGAGTGGGTGTGATGCAGCAGCAGCGTGGCGTGCTGCGCGCGGCGGATCTCTCCGGCCAGCAGCGCATGCAGGCCAAGCCGCTGCATCGGCTGCCGGCGGCCGCGAAACGCCTGGCGATCCCAATCGATGACGCAGACTTCACTATCCTCCAGCGCCACCGCCGAGGCGTTGTGGCCGGTCGCGCCCAGCGTGTTCAGGCCAAGGAATTCCGGCGCCATGGCAAAGCCGGTCACCTGTTCCTCGCCGCCGGGACGCGTCATCACCATTTTAAAACTGCCGGAACGGATGCTGTAGATGCGGTTGCCCGGCGACTCGCCGGCACGATACAGGCTGTCGTGCCGGCGCACGCGCAGGCGATGGCCGGCGATCTGGTCAGCGTCGGCCGTGCCTTCGCACAGGGGCAGGTGGACACAACGTTCACAATTGCTACGGTAACTATCAATACGCATTGCTCGACCTCGATTAATGCGCCATCAGCACGGGCAGCGTCATCGATTGCAGCACGCGCCGGGTGACGCCGCCCAGCACGATTTCGCGCCAGCGTTGATGGCCGTAGGCGCCCATCACCAGCAGGTCGGCGCCGCTATCGGCCGCCAGCGACAGCAGGGCGTTGCCGATATCCAGCCCGGACGGCGCATGCTGCTGCGCTACTTCGACCTTGACGCCATGGCGCGCCAGATAGAGGGCGATGTCGGCGCCCGGCTGTTCGCCGTGGACGCCATCATTGGCTTGCGGATTGAACACCGCCAGCGTCACGCGCTTGCTCTGGCGCAGCAGCGGTAGCGCATCGGTGACGGCGCGGGTGGCGGCGCGGCTGCCGTCCCAGGCCACCAGCGCGTGCTGGTCGATGTGAGCGTAGCGGCCGGCGTACGGCACCAGCAGCACCGGACGGCCGCCGTGCAGCGCCAGATGTTCCGGCAGCGTGCGCAGCAGGTCCGGGCCGTTCAGGTCGGGATCGTTCTGGCTCAGTACGAGCAGGTCGGTGTAGCGGGCTTGCAGCACCAGACCGGTTTCTGCGTCGTCATCGCTAATGCGGCGCTCGTAGCTGTTGCCGGCGCTGTCGGCGTGGGCGACGAAGCCGGCCAGCGCCTGTTCCGCATGGCCGGTGACGGACTGGATGTCTTCCGGCGACAGCAGTACGCCGCCGTAGGCAAACGCGGCGTTACGGTAAATTTCCACCGCCAGTCCGGTAAAGGCGGCGCCGACCAGGTGGGCGTCGTGGCTGAGGGCGACCTGGCTGGCCAGCGCGTAGCGTTGCGCGGCGTGGGGGGACAAGTCGGCGTGAACCAGAATGTTTTTGTAAGACATGATGAGCTCCTTGTGATGACCGTTATCAGGCTATCAAAGCTCATCGAAAAATTTTATGATCTGGATCAAATTTCCCCGGATAAATTATTGCGCTGTCCGGTTGACGGCCGATTAAAGCCGCGATAGCAGCACGCCGTTCAGGCTGACGATTAGCGCCATCATGCCCCATGCCAGCCAGGCCACCGGGCGCGGCGTGGCGAAGCGGCCCATGATGTCGCGTGAACTGGTGTAGCGGATCAGCGGCCACATGGCAAACGGCAGTTGCAGGCTGAGGATCACCTGGCTGAGGATCAGCAGGCTGGTCACGCCATGGTCGCCGTAGACGATGGTGACGAACAGCGCCGGCACAATCGCCACCGCGCGCGTGATCAGGCGGCGTGCCCACGGCGGCAGGCGCAGTTGGACGAAGCCTTCCATGACGATCTGCCCGGCCAGCGTGGCCGTCACCGAGGAACTGAGGCCGGCCGCCAGCAACGCCACGCCGAACAGGATGCTGGCCAGCGCGGCGCCGGTCAGTGGACCAAGCAGCTTGTAAGCTTCTTCCAGGTCCGCCACTTCGGCGTGGCCGCTGGTGTGGAATACCGCCGCCGAGGTAATCAGAATGGCGGCGTTGACCAGGAAGGCCAAACCCAGCGCCACCACGATGTCGGCCGAGGCGAAAGAGATCGCCTTGCGCTTGCCGTCCTCGCTGGTGCTGAAGCTGCGCGTCTGCACGGTGGACGAATGCAGGTACAGGTTGTGCGGCATGACGGTGGCGCCGATGATGCCGATGGCGAGATACAGCATGCCGGGATCGGTGATGGTTTGCGTGGCGGGGATGAAGCCTGCGGCCACCGCACGCCATTCCGGCTGCGCCAACGCCAGGTTGACGGCGAAGCACAGGAATACGACGGCCAGCAGCGCCATGACGAAGGCTTCCAGATAGCGGAAGCCGCGCTGTTGCAGCCACAGGATGGCCAGCACGTCGAGCGCGGTCAATATCACGCCGTACGTCAGGGGTATGCCGAACAGCAGTTTGAGGGCGATGGCGGTGCCGATGACTTCCGCGAGGTCGCAGGCGCAGATGGCTACTTCACACAGCAGCCATTGCGCCACCGCCGAGCGGCGCGACGAGTGCATGCGGCACAGCTGCGCCAGATCCGCCTGCGCCACGATGCCCAGCCGCGCCGACAGGATCTGCAACAGCATCGCCATGCAGCTGGACAGGCCGATGATCCATAACAGGGAATAGCCGTAGGCGGCGCCGCCGGCAAGGTCGGTGGCCCAGTTGCCGGGGTCCATATAGCCGACCGCCACCAGGTAACCGGGGCCGGCGAAGCTGAGGAAGCGGCGCCACCACGGGCCGTGGCCGAGCACCGGCACGCTGCGCTGGCTGTTGGCGCCAGCAGCCGTCGGCTCAAGCGGGGTGGATAAAACGGGTGGCGCCATCGGGACTCCTTTGCGGCCGCCGTCGGCCTGCGGGTCTGCTGCATTACTGCTGCGGGTCTGCGTGGCGGCGGTGGCTGGCTACGTCCTGAGATGCAATGGTACGATATTTTGGGCTGGCCGCGTCAGATTCCGGCTGCCGCTGCGGCGCGGGCGCTTTCGGCGTAGCGTAGCAGCGTGTCGCCAAAGCCGCCGCGCGCCTTGGCGTCGCAGCGTGCGCTGGTGGTCACGCGTGGCGCCGCGCTCCAGGCGAAGCGGGCGCCGGAGCGCTCCAGCGCCGTCACCAGCGCCACGTCTTCGCTACAGGCTAGTGGCTCGAAGCCGCCGGCGCGCAGGTAGGCATCGGCCGCCACGCCCATATTGGCGCCGTGGATATGGTGATGGCCGTCGGCGTCGGTATAGCTGTTGTGGAAGTGGTGGCGCAGCAGTTCGGCGTTGTGGCGGTGCGGCGACCAGTCGTCCACCGCCACGGTGCCGCATACCACGTCGACGTTGAGGCGCAGCTGTGCCGCCAGCCAGTCGGGGGATACCTGGGTGTCGGCGTCGGTGAAGGCCAGCCAGCGCGCGCCATGGCGCAGCATGTGGCGCGCGCCGGCGGCGCGGGTGACGCCGACGTTGCGCGCTTCCACGCACAGGTAGTCGATGGCGCAGCGTTGGTTCGATTGGGCGGCGTGGCGTTCAACGATGGCGCGCGAACCGTCCGTGCAGCTGTCCAGCGCCACGGTGATGCGGACAGTTTCGCCGTGCAGCGCGGGATCGGCTGCGGCGGTGCGGGCTGCGCGCAGGCAGGCGTCCAGATACAGTTCTTCATTGTGGGCGGGGATGACGATGCCGATCATGCCGTAACTCCTTCGTGTTGCGCTACCGAACGTGGATCGAGCGACCAGACGTCCAGCAGGAAGTCGGTCTCCTCGTGGTGGGCGATGCGGTTCAGTTGCGGGACGGCGTCAAACGAGGCGTGGATGGCGTCTGCATCTTGCCTGCCGTCGCCGATCGGCCGGCGCCAGTGGCACAGCACCAGCGCGCCGCTCAGGCCCAGCGTGTTGACGCAGTTGGCGCGCAACTGGTCCAACTCGTCGTCGTCGAGGTAGTAAGCCATTTCGCTGATGACGATCAGGTCGAAAGCGGCGCCGGCCGGCCAGTCCTGCGGCACGCGCTGGCAAGCGACGGAGACGCGGCCGGCGGGCAGGCCGGCGACGCGGTTGCGGGTCAGCTCGACGGCAGCTGGCGACAGGTCGCTGGCGGTGACGCAATCGGCGCGGCGCGCCAGGGCGGCGGTCAGTTCGCCGTTGCCGCAGGCCGGCTCGAAGGCGTGGTGGTAGTGTGGCGATGGCAGGCTAGCCAGCAGCAAGGCGCGCTTGCGCTGTTCGTACCAGCGCTGGCGCACCTGCCAGGGATCGTTGTTTTGCTCGTACAGCTGCTGGAAGTGTTCACTCATGTGAAGTAGATCTCGTAGGGATGGAGCAGGCGGGCCAGCACGTGCGGCGGCAGGATGGCCTGCTGCCCGCTGGAAGGATCGTCATGTAATTGGGTCTGGAAGCACTGGACGGCTTGCTGCTTGCGGTGCAGGACTTCGTCACTCAGTTGCAGTCGGCGCGCGCGGTGCCATGGCAGGCGATGATCGCCTGGTGTGGCCCAGTGCCAGCTCCATACCGGCATTTCGATCAGGGTAGCGCGGCAGGTGCGCGCCGCCAGCGATGCAGCCAGGCCGCAGGCTTCGTGGTCGGGATGGCCGTCCTGGCGCCAGGTGACGAAGACCGTGTCGTCGGGCCGCAGGAGTTGACGCAGCAGCGTATGCAGTTGTTCGAGGTGCGCGCGCACCTGGCCGTCGGGCAGGCGGGCGCGCAGCAGTTGCGGTGCGTTGGCGTCGTTGAGGCCCAGTGTCTGTAAGGCGGCGGCGGTTTCCTGTGGCCTTAGGCGTGCCAGGTCGGTTGGCGTCAGCAGGTCGGAGCCGGGATGGCTGGCCGTGCCGTCGGTGACCGCCAGCAGTACGGTGCGCGTGCCTTGAGCGTGCAGCAATTGCAGCAGACCGCCGCAGGCCAGCACTTCGTCGTCAGGATGCGGCGCGATGATGATGACGCGTCCTTTTGTCGGCGCCAGTTCGGCTGCGGTTATTGGGGGCAGCTCCGCCAGGCCGCGCCACGCCTGCCAATCGGCGTCCGGCGTGCCGCGTCCGGCGATGTGGCGTTCAGTTGCCTGAGGTGCTTGCGGCGCGTAAGGCGCGGTCATAACGCCCATGGCGCTTCCTCCTGTTGGGTGAGCAGGCTGCCGAGAGTGGCCAGATCGCGTTCGGCATGACTTTGGCGCAGGAATACCGGCAGGTCGGCCGCCAGCCGCGCAAAGCGGGCATCGCGGCACAGCGGACCGGCACCGAGCGCGCGTGAGACGTGGCGCAGCACTTCGGTGGCTGCCACTTCCACCGCCAGCCTTGCGCGCATGGCGATGCGGCCGGCATAAGCGCCGGGAGCGCGGTCGATGGCGGCCGCAGTGGCACGCAGCAGCGCAGCGGCGGCGCTGAGGGCGATGTCGGTTTCGCCCAGGTGCGCCAGCCGGTGCGGCTCGGGTTTGGGCTGGACGCGCGCGGCTTCGTGCAGATAGTCGCCGAGCGCCTGTGCCGCGCCATACCAGCAGGCGGCAATGCCGGCGCCGCCGTACCAGAAACCTGGGCGGCTCAAATACTCGCCCGGCGCGCCAACCGGGATCGCCGGCACATCGTCAAACAGCACGTCGACACTGGCGGTAGCCGCCATGCCGACGGCGTGCCAGCCTTCATTGGTGATAGTCACACCAGGATCGCGCAGCGCCACCGCGACCAGCATCCGTTCGCCGCGATCGTCCTGACAGCTAACCAGCGCATGACTGAGCGTCGCCGCGCCGGAGCACCATTGCTTGCGGCCGGAGATGACAGTCTGACCGGCGTCGTTATGGCGAAGGGTGACCACTGCGTCTGGCGGCTCTGCACACCATACGCCCCACGATGCGCCCGGAACCGCTGGGCCACCCAGCTCCGCCAGGATGGCCAGGGCGTCGGTATGGCTTTCATACAGCTTTGCCAGAGTCAGATCGTGATGCGCCACCTTGGCCAGGCATTGCCAGCGTTGCAGCGTGAGGCCGCTCGCCGGCATTGGCAATTGATCTTGACCGGCGGCGATCAGTTGGGCCAGTTGCACGCCCGGAGACTGCTGCGGGTCCAGCCGTATCAGCGCTTCTTCCAGCGTGTGCGCGGATGCATAGGGGAGACGGTCGATTTTCATGCGCATGTCCTGAAGTTTGGAACATGATGGGACGCGCTCGCCCTCTCTGTCTGTTAGTGCGCGCACTCATCCAGGCTGCGGCTGGCAGCTGTGAGATGGCGTACATACTGGCCGTAGCTGATCGGCGATGCTGCCATGTCATCAACAAAGAAATGCGCAACCATGAATTGGCTCGATCTGCTGCAATGGCCGGCCATGGCCGTAACCGTCGGGGCGGGACTGCTGGTCGGCTCCCGCGTGTCAGTGCGGCGCAAGGCCGGCTTTATCGCTTTCCTGCTGAGTAACGCGCTGTGGATCGCGTGGGGCTGGCACGACGACGCCTGGGCCTTGATCGCCCTGCAGCTTTGCCTGATGGTGACCAATGTGCGCGGTATCCTGAAAAACGAAGAAGGAGTCTCATGACCACTTATCCTGTGCGGCTGCAGCTCAATGGCGAGTCGCGGCAATTTGAAGTAGAAGCGTGGGTGACGTTGCTGGACCTGCTGCGCGACCGTGCAGGCCTGACCGGCACCAAGAAGGGCTGCGACCATGGCCAGTGCGGCGCTTGCACGGTGCTGGTCGGCGGCAAACGTATCAATTCCTGCCTGACGCTGGCCGTCATGCAGGATGGCCGCGACGTCACCACCGTGGAAGGACTGGCGGATGGCATGCAGCTGCACCCCTTACAGCAGGCCTTCATCGAGCATGACGCCTTCCAGTGCGGTTACTGTACGCCGGGCCAGCTGTGTTCCGCCGTCGGCCTGATGAACGAAGGCGAGGCGAAGACGGTGGCCGAGGTGCGTGAGCTGATGAGCGGGAACATCTGCCGATGTGGCGCCTATCCGGGCATTGTCGCGGCGGTGACGGAAGTCATGGGACTGGCGCAGCACGAAGACGATCCCGATCGCCCGTATTTGCCTGGCACGGTGCCGGCATGAATCCGATCGCCTATTTCCGTGCCGCCGACGCCAACGAGGCGTTGGCGCATGCCGTTGGCGGCGCGCGCTTTATCGCCGGCGGCACCAATCTGATCGATTTGATGAAGGAATTCGTGATGCGGCCGGCGGCGCTGGTCGATATCAACGGCCTGTCGCTAGGCGATATCGCGCCGACCGCCGATGGCGGCTTGCTGCTCGGCGCGACCGCGCGCAACGCCGATACCGCCTATCATCCGCTGGTGCGCCAACGCTATCCGCTGTTGACGGCGGCGATACTGGCAGGCGCATCGCCGCAGATCCGCAATATGGCCAGCAACGGCGGCAACCTGCTGCAACGCACGCGTTGCCATTATTTTTACGATGTGGCGACGCCTTGCAACAAGCGCGCGCCGGGCAGCGGCTGCTCCGCCATCGGCGGCCTGACGCGCCAGCAGGCGATTCTCGGCGCTAGTCCGCAATGCATCGCCGTGCATCCGTCCGATATGTGCGTGGCGCTGGCGGCGTTGGGCGCCATCGTGCATGTGAGTTCAGCAGGGGGCGAGCGGCAAATTGACTTCGCCGATTTCCATCGCCTGCCGGGCGACCAGCCGGAACGCGACACCACGCTGGAGCCGGGAGACCTGATTACACATATCGAGTTGCCGCCAGCTGCGCAATTTGCGGCGCATTCAGCCTACCTGAAATTTCGCGATCGGGCCTCGTATGCGTTTGCGCTGGTTCCCGTGGCCGCAGCGCTGGATATCGGCGACGACGGTGTGGTGCGCGAAGCGCGCATTGCGCTGGGCGGCGTGGCGCACAAGCCTTGGCGCGTGTTGGCGGCGGAGGCGCTGCTGGCCGGGCAGCAGCCATCGGCGGCGTTGTTCGCGTCAGCGGCCAATGCCTTACTGGCCGGTGCGCAGGGGCAGGGCGAGAACGACTTCAAAATCGATATGGCACGCCGCGCCGTGGTGCGCGCGCTGGAACAGGCCGTGGCTGGAACATATGACAATACAGGGAGCGAACGTGACAGAGTTGATTGAAGCACTTCGAACACCTTCCGCGGATGAGGGCACGGGCGCGGTCACCATCGGCATGGCGGTGTCGCGCGTGGATGGCCGCGATAAGGTGACCGGACAGGCGCGCTACGCGGCCGAGTATACGGCTGAAGGGTTGCTGTACGGCGTGGTAGTCAGCGGCACGATTCCGCGCGGCCGTATCACCGCCATTCGCGCCGACGCCGCATTGGCGGTGGGCGGCGTGCTGGAGGTAATTACGCACCTGAACCGGCCACGCATCCGTTCCTTCGACATCTTCTACAAAGATATGACGGCGCCGGGCGGCTCGCCATTCCGTCCGCTGTATGACGACAAGATCGCCTACAGCGGCCAGCCGGTGGCGCTGGTGGTGGCCGATACGTTTGAAGCGGCTCGCTACGCGGCGCGGCTGGTGGAGGTGGACTATGAAGTCGAACCGCACGCCACCTCGCTGGCTGAAAATCGCGAACGCTCCTACACGCCAAGCCGCATGAAGGCCGGCTTCACGCCGCCGCCCAAGCCCAAAGGCCATGCCGACGAAGTGTGGGAGAAAGCCACGGTCAAGATCGAAGGCGAGTATTACAGCGGCGTGGAGCACCACAATCCGATGGAGATGTTCGCCAGCACGGTGATCCGCGACGCCGACGGCCACCTGACGATCTACGACAAGACGCAAAGTTCGCAGAACAGCCGCTGGTACGTATCGCACGTTTTCGGCCTGGGCAAGGACAAGGTCACGGTACGCAATCCCTACGTGGGTGGCGCGTTTGGTTCCGGCCTGCGTCCGCAGTACCAGTTGCCGCTGGCGGTATTGGCGGCGCTCAAGCTGGAACGCTCGGTGAGGGTAGTGCTGACGCGCCAGCAGATGTTCACCTTCGGCCATCGGCCGGAGACCTTGCAGCGCGTGCGCTTGGCTGCAGAGGCGGATGGCACGCTGACCTCCATTATTCACGAAGCGGTGGCCGAAACCTCGCGTATGGAGGATTACGTGGAGGTGGTGGTCAACTGGTCCGGCGAGCTGTATGCATGTGAACACGTGCGGCTGGGCTACCATCTGGTGGACCTGGATCACGCCAGCCCGATGGACATGCGCGCGCCTGGCGCCGCCCACGGCGTGTATGCGCTGGAAGTGGCGATGGATGAATTGTCCTACGCGCTGAAGATGGACCCGCTGGCGCTGCGCCTGAAGAATTACGCCGACATCGATCCATCACGTGGCCTGCCGTACTCCACCAAGGAGCTGCGCGCGTGCTATCAGCAAGGCGCCGAAAGATTCGGCTGGGACAAACGTCCGCTGGAACCAGGCACCATGCGCGAGGGCCGCGAGTTGATCGGTTGGGGCATGGCGACCGGCATGTGGGACGCGATGCAGATGTTTGCGCGCGCCAGCGCCGTGCTGCATGCGGATGGCTCGCTGGTGGTCAGCAGCGCCGCAACCGATATCGGCACCGGCACTTACACTGCCATGAGCATCATCGCGGCTGACGCTTTGGGCCTGCCGCTGGAGCAGGTGCGCTTCCAGTTGGGCGATTCTACGCTGCCGGTGGCGCCGATCGAAGGCGGCTCGTCGCATGTGGCGACGGTCGGCTCGGCGGTGCAGGGCGTTTGCGAGAAATTGCAGAGGAAGCTGTTCAAGCTGGCCAAGAAGTTGCCTTCATCGCCTCTGGCAAAGGCACGCTTTGACGATATCGAGTTTTCCGGCGGGGCGTTGCGCGTGTCGTCGCAACCTGGTGTGGCCGTGGCGATTACAGAAATCCTGGCTGGCAGCGGCGAGCAGCGGCTGGAAGAGAAGTATCTGATGCTGCCGAATATGCTCAAGCAGATGAAGTATCAACGCTCGACGCATTCGGCGGTGTTCTGCGAAGTGCGCGTCGATCCGGAATTCGGCACGGTGCGCGTGACGCGTGTGGTCAGCGCCATTGCAGCGGGCCGCATCATCAACGCCAAGACGGCGCGCAGCCAGATTATCGGCGGCGTGGTGTGGGGCATCGGTCAGGCGCTGCACGAGGAGACCTTGTGCGATCACCGGCTGGGCCGCTTCATGAACCATAGCCTGGGTGAGTATCACGTCTCCGTCAATGCCGACATCCACAATATCGACGTCATCTTCGTGCAAGAGGATGACCGGATCGTCAGCCGCATTGGCGCCAAGGGCGTCGGCGAGATCGGATTGGTCGGCGTGGCGGCGGCGGTGTCTAACGCTATTTACCACGCCACCGGAAAGCGTGTGCGCAGTACGCCGATCACGCCTGACAAATTAATGCAATAGTGTTGCATTTGTGTATAATGCAGCCGACTTGCATTAATGAATGGAGCTTTCATGTCGGCTGTACGATCTTCCCGCCTGGCGGTGTGCCTGGCTGCTGTCTATCCTTTTATGGCGTTTGCGGACGATGTGGTGGAAATCACCGGCGCACGCCAACCGTATCGCAGCCTTTCCGCCACCGGCGCCACCAAGACCGAAACCGATTTGAGGGATCTGCCGCAAAGCGCGCGCGTGCTGACTTCCGACATGCTGCGCGACGCCGGCGTGAGCCGCTTTGCGGATGCGCTGGAACTGGGCAGCGGGATTTCGCGCCAGAGTAATTTCGGCGGCGTGTGGGATAGCTACGCGGTGCGCGGCTTTACCGGCGATCCTAATTATGGTTCCGATTTCCTGGTCAACGGCTTCAGTTCCAGCCGTGGCTACAATGGCTTGCGCGACAGCGCCAATATCGGCAGCATCGAGATTCTGAAAGGCCCGGCCGCCGCGCTGTATGGACGTGGCGAGCCAGGTGGTGTCATCAATATCACCACGCGCAAGCCGTTGTTTCAACCGTCATACACGCTGGAACAGTCGTTCGCTTCGCACCAGACCTATCGCAGCGCGGTGGACTTGACCGGGCCTTTGAGCGATAGCGTGGCCTATCGCCTCAACGCGGCCTATGAAAAGGGCGACAGCTTCCGCGATACTTTATCGTCCAAACGGCACATGGTGTCGCCGTCGATCATATGGCGTCTATCGGACAGCACTACACTGTCGTACGAACTGGAAGCCTTCGAGCAGCAAGCCTATTTTGACCGCGGCGTGGTAGCGGTGAAGGGCGTGCTGGGACTGATCCCGAATTCGCGCTTCTTGGGAGAACGTGCCGATGGCCCGATGACGGTCAAGTCTAGCGGCCACCAGTTCTTTGTGCAGCATGATTTCAACGATATGTGGTCGCTGCAAAGCGGGCTGTCGTACCGCAGCAGTTCGATGATGGGCTTCTCGACCGAAGCGTCGGCCTTGCAGTCGGACGGCCATACGCTGTGGCGCCAGCGCCGCTATCGCGATTTTTCGGCGCAGGACTGGTCCGGCCGCGTGGAGCTGCTGGGCAAGCTCGGTGCGCACCATGTGTTGGTGGGCGTGGACGGCTACCGCTTCGTCGACGACCGCCTGCAATTGCGCAAGAGCCCCAATGCAGCGGCGCCTTACGCCATCGATATCTACGCTCCGGTATATGGCGGCGCGCAGCCGACGGTGCTGGGCCCATCGATCAACACCAGCGAACAGCAATGGCAGACGGCGTTTTACGCGCAGGACCAGATCGACTTGGCCGCGCAGTGGAAGGCGCTGGTTGGCGTGCGGCGCGATGCATATCGTCAGACCATCACCAACTACAACCGCAGCGGCTTGCAGAACCATCAGACGCTGGACGCCACCAGTCCGCGCGTCGGCATCGTATATCAGCCGGACCGGCAGGTATCGCTGTACGCGTCGGCCGGCAAGTCGTTCCGGCCTAACAGCGGCATCGGCATCAATAACGAGTCCTTCCCGGCCGAGAGCAGCCAAGCCTACGAGACCGGCGTCAAATTCGATACGGCATACGGCAAGGTAAGCAGCACGCTGGCGGTGTATTCGATCAAAAAGAAGAATGTGCTGACGCTGAATCCGATCGATACCAACTTCTCGCTGGCCGCCGGTGAAGTCGGCAGCAAGGGCGTGGAGTTGGACGTGGCAGGCCAGATCGCGCGCCAGCTGCAATTGTCGCTGTCGTATGCCTACACCGACGCCAAGGTCTTGCGCGACAATGTGCTGGCTGTGGGCGGCCGGCTGGCTAATGTGCCGAAGCAGAGCGCTAATCTGCTGCTGGTGCAGGAGCTTAGTCTGGGCGGCCAGCGCGCTTCCTTCGGCGGAGGCATTAACTACGTCGGCGAGCGCAATGGCGACGTGGCAGTCAGCAGTACCTTCAAGCTGCCGGCTTATACGACGGCGCGGCTGGTGTCGTCCTATTCGCCGACAAAGAAAGTGCGCTTGTCGCTGGATGTCGATAATCTGCTCAACAAAGTGTACTATCCCAGCTCCTATCAGCAAACCTGGGTGGCGCCCGGCGAAGACCGCCGCCTGACCCTGAAAATCGAATACAAGCTATGACCGGTATAAGTATGCGCAGCCAGCGCGTGGCGTCCATCGACGTGATGCGCGGGCTGGTCATGATGATCATGATGGTGGACCACGTCCGCGAAACCTTCTTCCTGCGCTGGCAGGTCAGCGATCCGATGAATGTGGCGGAAACCGAGCCGGAACTGTTCTTCAGCCGTCTTGCCGCACATTTTTGCGCGCCGATGTTTGTGTTCCTGACGGGCTTGTCGGCTTGGCTGTATGCACATCCATCGGCCGGCCCGCGTTCGCCGGCCGGCTTCCTGTTCAAGCGTGGCCTGTTCCTGGTGGCGCTGGAAATCTGCGTGGTCAGCGTGGCCTGGAGCGGCCGCGTGCCACCGGCCACCATTTACCTGCAAGTGATCTGGGTGATCGGGCTGTCGATGATTGCCTTGGCGTTGCTGCACCGGTTGCCGCGCGGAGTGCTGATTGCGCTGGGCCTCGCCATCGTCTTCGGCCACAACGCGTTGACGCCGATCGCATTCCGGCCGGGCGACGCCGGCTATATTCCGTGGACCATCCTGCACGACCGTGGCTGGCTGGTGGCGGAAGGCGCGTTGAAGATTAAGGTCAGCTATCCGCTGCTGCCGTGGATCGGCGTGATTGTGCTGGGCTACGCCGCCGGGCCGTGGTACGCGGCCGCCACCGCGCCGGCCGAGCGCCGCAAGCTGCTGCTGCGGGCCGGCGTCGTTGCGCTGGCGTTGCTGGCGGTCCTGCGTGGCCTGAATATCTACGGCGAGACGCTGCCATGGCAGCCGCAGGGTGACGCGCTGCACACGTTCATGTCGTTCCTCAACGTGACCAAGTATCCGCCATCGCTGGCGTTCCTGCTATTGACGCTGGGCGTGGGCTTGCTGGTGCTGGCTTGGCTGGAACAGCGGGATAACTGGTTCCTGCGCACGTGTGCCACGTTTGGCGGCGCGCCGATGTTCTACTATCTGCTGCACCTGTACGTTCTGCTGGCGATGCAGATGCTGGCCGTGGCCTGGCAGGGCGCGAACTACGGCCAGCGCTATGAGTTCGACAGTCTGTGGCAGGTGTGGGCATTGACCGCCGTGCTGATACCGCTGCTGTATTGGCCGTGCCGCGCCTTCGGCCAGTTCAAGCGCCGCACCACTATGGCGTGGGTGCGCTATCTCTGAGCGAGTTGCTGTTCCATGAACTCGACGCACACGCGCACCTTGGCCGAACCCGCAAGCCGTTGCGGGTAGACTGCCCATACGTTGGCGCTCTGCGTGTACTGCGGCAGCACCTGCACCAGTTCTCCGCTGGCCAGATGCGGTTGCGCGTCCCAGTGCGAACGCAGCACGATGCCGGCGCCGGCCACCGCCCATTGCAGCGCGATCTCGCCGTGATTGGATGACAGCGATCCAGTGACTTTCACTTTTTCTTCCGTGCCGCCGCTATGCAGCGTCCACACGCCGAACGGCAGGTCGCGCTCCTTGATGGCCAGGCAGTTGTGGCCCGCCAGTTCCTGCAGGCTGCGCGGCGTGCCATGCCGCTTCAGGTAGGCCGGCGAGGCGCACAGGATGCGGTGATTCGCCATCAGTTTACGGGCGATGAGATGCGGCGCGATCTCGTCGCCGACGCGGATGTCGAGGTCAAAGCCTTCTGCGACGATATCGACCAGGCGGTCGAACACTTCAAACCGCACTTGCAGCGACGGATGCTCCGCCACCAGCCGCGCCACCACCGGCGCCACCACGTTGCGGCCGAAGCCAAAGCTGCTGCTGATGCGCAGCAGGCCACGCGGAACGTCGCGCCGTTCGGCCATTTCGTGCAGCAGGCTGTCGAGGTTTTCCAGGATGGTCATGGCGTGTGCATACACGCGTTCACCGTCTTCGCTGACGATCACGCGGCGCGTGGTGCGGTGGAACAGCTTTACACCCAGCATCTGCTCCAGGATGCCAATCCGCTTACTGACGTAGGCCGGCGACATGCCCAGTTCCTCGGCCGCCGCCGCAAAGCTGGCCTTGCGCGCCGCAGTTGCAAAGACGCGCAGGTCTTCGTTGTCTATACGATTATCCACGATATGTGTTCCATGGCTTTACATTTGAGCTAATTATAAACGACGAAAACCGGTTTATGCTGTGGCTTTCCATGAAGGAGAGCGGACATGAAGGTACATAAAATCGCAGTGCTGGCAGGCGACGGCATCGGCAAGGAAGTGATGCCGGAAGGGATACGCGCGGTGGATGCGGCAGCGAAGCGTTTCAACATCGGCATCGAGTGGACCAGCTTTGAGTGGCCAAGCTGCGACTACTATCTGAAGCACGGCAAGATGATGCCGGACGACTGGAAGGAGCAGCTGGACGGCTACGACGCGCTGTTCTTCGGCGCCGTCGGCTGGCCGGACACGGTGCCGGATCATGTGTCGCTGTGGGGATCGCTGCTGAAGTTCCGCCGCCAGTTCGACCAGTACATCAATCTGCGGCCGGTGCGTTTGCTGCCTGGCGTGCCTTGCCCGCTGGCGAACAAAAAGCCGGGCGATATCGATATGATGATCGTCCGCGAGAATACGGAAGGCGAATACTCCAGCGTCGGCGGCCGCATGTTTGAGGGCACCGATCGCGAGTTCGTGCTGCAGGAAGCTATCTTTACCCGCACCGGCGTGGACCGCGTGCTGAAGTTCGCGTTTGAGCTGGCACAGAAGCGGCCGAAGAAGCATCTCACTTCCGCCACCAAGTCCAACGGTATTTCGATCAGCATGCCGTACTGGGACGAGCGCGTGGATGCGATGGGCGTAGGCTATCCGGAGGTCCGGCACGACAAGTACCATATCGATATCCTGGCTGCGCGCTTCGTGCTGTCGCCGGAGCGTTTTGACGTTGTGGTGGCGTCCAACCTGTTCGGCGATATCCTGTCCGACCTGGGGCCGGCTTGCGCTGGCACGATCGGCATTGCGCCATCGGCTAACCTGAATCCGGAGCGCAGCTTCCCGTCGCTGTTTGAACCGGTGCACGGTTCGGCGCCGGATATCTATGGCCAGAACATCGCCAATCCGATTGCCATGATCTGGTGCGGCGCCATGATGCTGGACTTCCTGGGCTACACCGAGGCGCATGACGCCATGGTGGCGGCGGTGGAGAGCTGTCTGGTCGACGGTCCGCGCACGCCCGATATGGGCGGTACGGCCAGCACCACCGAAGTAGGCGTGGCGATCGCGGCGACTATTTAGCGTCGTCGATCAGCGGCTTGACGCTGAAGCCGTGCACCAGTATCGACAGCATGATGACGCCCAGCGAGATGCCGATTAGCTGCCGCGCCAGCGCGGCCGGCAAGCCGGCCTGCATCGCAAACACCAGGTAGAAGATGGAGCCGATGCCGCGCACGCCGAACCAGCCTATCATGGCGCGCATCCGCTTGCCGGTGCCGCTGCCCATCAACCCCACGTAGACGGCCAGCGGCCGCGCCACGACGAACAGGAAGGAGGCCACGCCGATGGTTTCGTAAGGCAGGTCGCGCAGCGAGATCATGCCGCCCAACAGCAGCACCAGCGTCAGTTCGGACAGGCGCTCCAGGTGCTCCTTGAACACCAGCGACTCCGCGCTGACCACTTGCGGCACGTCGTTGGTTTCGCTGTCTTGCGCCACCTGCGATTTGGCCAGTTCCGGTTCGCGCAGGCCGTGGCGGTCTTTCGGTGCGCCGGCCAGCTTCAATTCAGTCTGGCGCAGCGCGACGGCAGCGAAGAACACCGCCAAGAAGCCGGAGGCCTTGACCAGGCTGGCGGCGCTGAAGACGATGGCGATCAATCCCAACGCCACCAGATCGTCCATGATTTCGTGGCGCGGCTTGATCACGCGCAGTTGCCAACTGATGCGCGCCACCGCAGCCCCGGCCGCGCCGCCGATCAGCAGAGCGCCGGCGGTGGCCCACAGTACGTCCACTGACAGCCATTGGAGCAGATGCGCGCCGATATCGTCTGTATCCTTCATGTGCAGCATGCCGAGGCCCAGCAGCACGAAGGGGAAGGCGCTGCCGTCGTTCATGCCGGCTTCACAGGTGAGGTTGAAGCGTAGTTCGTCCTTGTCGCCGGCATGGCGCACTTGTACGTCGGTGGCCAGTACCGGATCGGTGGGGGCCAGAATGCCGCCTAACAGAATGGCGGCGCCGGCCGGCATGTGCAGCACATAGTAGGCGAACAGCGCGACCAGGCCGACCGTCAGCGTCATCGACACCCAGGCCAGACGCAGCGGCGCGTTCCAGCGCGCCAGCTTGAACGGCACCGGCATTTTGACGCCGGCAGAGAACAGGGAAATCAGCAGTGCAATCTGCGCCAGCATTTCCAGCAGCGCGGATTCCTTGGTGGGGTCGAAGCGGAACAGGTTAAGGCAACTGGGTCCGAGCAGCATGCCCACCGCCAGGTAGACAATCGCGGAGGTGAACGGCGAACGCGAAATCGTCGTCGCCGCCAGGCCGCGCGCCAGCATCAATGCGCCGATCAGCAGGAACCATCCGTAGGTGCTCATGGCGTCTCCTCGGCCGCTTGCACGGCGTTAGCGGCGCTGGTTGGGGTAGCGCTCCAGCGTGGCGATCTCGCGGCCGGAGACCATGAATTCACCGTCGCCCCGGTAGTGTAGCGTTTTCGGTAGCCTGGGTGTGGTGGCGACGTGCGCGCGCACCACCTCCCAGACGAACAGCGGGTGATTGGGATTGGGATGGGTGTCGGCCAGCCGGCATTCGAAGCTGGCGTAGCATTCGGCGATCAATGGCGCAGCGACTTCTTCGGCCGGTGCGGTGGTCAGGCCGAACAGGGCGAATTTGTCCTGGTCTGCACCGCTGCAGTTGCCTATGCCGATGACTTGTTCCAGCAGCTCGGTGGTGGGCAGGTTGATCACGCATTCGCGGCTGTTGACCACCATGTCGTAGCTATGGTTGCTCTCGTCGATATAGCAGCCGAACAGCGCCGGCTGGAAGCCGATCATCATGTGCCAGCCCATGGTCATGATGTTGGTCTTGCCTTGCCACGCGGAGCTGACCAGCACCACCGGCCCAGGCTCCAGCAGGCGGCGGATGTTTGCCACGTCATACGGCTGCTTGCGGTATTTTTTCTTCATGACTTGCAGAATAAGAGGATTTCTTCAAGAAGTCTGTGGGGTAGGGCACGGTGGAGCGGTTATACTCTTCGGCACCATGAAAAAACTCCTGCTCTCTGTTGCGGCCTTGCTGTCGCTGATGGTATCGACGTCGGCTTCCGCCGCGCCTTGCCTGCCGGTCGAGGCGCTGATTGCGCGCGATGCGCAATATGAAGAAGCGCTGCGCGTGGGCGACCTGCTATTCCTGCAAGCGCTGCTGGCCGATGACTATGTCTGGGTGCACTCGCTTGGCTCGGACGTGGAAACGCGGCCGTCGCTGCTGGCGCGGCTGGCCAAGCCGGTAATCTATAAATCCCGCACCACCAGTGATGTGCATGCACACGTGCAGGGCGATACGGTCGTGCTGCGCGGCGTGAGCACCACCGAGCAGTGGAATGCGGATGGTCAGACGTCGCGCAGCAACCGTTATCAGTTCATGCGCACGTATGTGAATGTGGCAGGCCAGTGCAAGCTGCTGTCGGTACAAACTATGAATCTCAAGTGATGGAACAATTGAATACGAACGCCGTCAGCGGCGTGGCGCTGTCGCGCGCCGAACTGGAAGACTATCTGGCGCAAGGCGTGCGCCGTTTCGAAAGCTGCACTTTCGACGATGAAGATCTGTCGCGCCTCGATCTGCGAGGCTGCACGTTTGAACGCTGCACCTTTGCCGGCGCCATCCTGTTTGCCTGCAAGCTGGCGCGCTCGCACTGGCTGCGCTGCCGTGCTGGCGGTGTGGATCTGGAGTCGGTCGACGCGGTCGATGCGCGCTTTGACGGCTGTGATCTGAATAACGCCAAGTGGCGCCGGGCCAAGCTGGCTTCCGCCGCTTTTCATGGCTGTAAGCTGACCGGCGCCTCGTTTGAAGAGGTGGCGCACCTCGGCATTCATTTTGAGGAGTGCCTGCTGGTGGGCGCCGATATGCGCGGCTTTTCGTTCAAAAAGGCAACCTTGAAGGAGCTGGATTTTTCGGAAGCCTACCTGTCCGGCTGCGACTTCCGCGAGGCGGTGTTTGAGGGCGGCAGCCTGCGGAATGCGGTGCTCAAGCTGGCCAAGTTCCAGGGCGCGGATTTGCGGACGACGAATATCGAAGGTGTGCGCCTGACCGAGGTGGGCCTGTTCAAGGGCGCGGTCATTTCTCACGCGCAGGCGGCGGCGTTTTTGCGTGAGCTAGATCTGGTTGTTATATAACTTGTTTAATTTTTCATATGTTGCCATATGGCAATCGTGTTAGGATTGACTTTCAATTCTGATATGGTTGTGAACTTTTCAAATGGGGATTTAACATATGAAGCAGACTTTGATAGGTGCGGCAGTCGCCGTGCTGTTCGCCGGCAGCGCGCAGGCGGCCGATTGGCCGGGCGGTTTTTCCAAATGCGCGGATGAGGGCGGTACCTGCAAAGCGGACAGCAGCGCGCGGCAGGTTTCGTATGGCATCAAGGACAAGTGGGTGATCCAGACGCTGTCTGGCGACGTGGCCTGCAACGTGGCGACGTTTGGTTCGGACCCGTATCCGGGCAAGGACAAAAAGTGCGCGGTGGGGGCGTTGACGACGACGCCAACTCCGACGCCAGCCCCAACGCCAACGCCAACGCCAGCGCCAACGCCTGTACCGACTCCTACGCCTGTTCCAACGCCAGCGCCGGCACCCGCACCGGCCGACGCCACCTACGAGTCAGCGCCAGTCGCCGGCTGGGCGAGCCAGAACGGCGGCACTACCGGCGGCGTTGCGGCTGCCGCATCGGCCATCTACAAAGTCAGCTCCGCCGCGCAACTGGTCGCTGCCGTCAAGGCCCAGGGCGACAAGCCAAAAATCATCAAACTGTATGGCACCATCGACCCGACTGCGGTCGACAACGGTGGGCCTTACACCAGCACCACCGACCAGGCGGCGCGCCTGCAAATCAAATTGGGCAGCAACACCACGCTGATCGGCATGGGCAACGACACGAAACTGGTCAACGCCAACATCGTCATCAACGGCGTGCAGAACGTCATCGTGCGCAACCTGAATATCCAGGCGCCGTGCGACATCGCGCCGGTTTGGGACCCGGATGACGGCAGCGCCGGCAACTGGAATTCGGAGTACGACGGCATCACCGTGCTGGCCTCCAAAAACGTCTGGATCGACCACAACGCCTTTACCGACGCGCCGATGACCGACGATAAGCTGCCGGTGGAAAAAGGCCGCATCAAGCAGTGCCACGACGGCGCGCTGGACGTGAAGAACGGTTCGGACTACGTCACCATCTCCAATAACCGCTTCGAACTGCATCAGAAAAATAACCTGATCGGTTCCTCGGACTCGCGCACCACCGACGATGGCCACCTGACCGTGACCTTCACCGGCAACCACTTCCTCAATGTGAGCGAGCGCGCGCCGCGGGTACGGTTCGGCAAAGTCCACATCTATAACAACTACTTCGAAGGCAGCCGCTCGCACGCCATCTACCCGCACCATTACAGCGTGGGCGTGGGCTATCTGGCCAAGATCATCTCGCAGAACAATGCGTTTGAAGTGGCGGGCGCCAGCACCTGTGCGCACATCGTCACCAATTCCGGCTCGTCGAGCAAGACCGGCGTGTTCACCGACAGCGGCTCGTTGCTGAACAGCGGCGCGCTGGATGCGGCGGGCAAGTGCGGCTACACCGGCGCGGTCGGTTGGACGGTGCCATATGCCGTCACGCCACTGGCTGCATCAGCGGTGAAGGCGGCGGTGTTGAACAACGCCGGCACCGGCAAGATCAGCGTGAAGTAGCTTCTTCCTCGCGCAGCTGAAGGCTCATGCCGTCGCAGCTCTCCGACCACGCAGTCAGCCATTGCGGCAGGGGCGGGGACTGTTCCGGCATGCCGAGGTCGCGCACGATATCGGCCGGGGGCACGGTGCCCTTGGCCGAACGGAACACGCCGCGCATCACCACCACGCCGGCCACGCGGCCATCCTTGACGAAGCGGTGCTCAAGGAAGCTCCATTTGTCGTCCCAGCCGAGCATGCGGGTGTGGAGTTCGAACGATTCAAACACTTTCAGCTCACGGCGGAACTTGCCCCAGGCGTCGCCGACGATGGGCACCGCCTTGTGACGCAGCGCCGTGCGGAAGGCGCCGGTTTTCAGCACATAGTCCATGCGGCCGATATCGGCCAGTGTGAAGTAGCGGCCGTTGGTGACGTGGCGGTTCAGGTCCAGGTCGAGCGGCCACACGCGCATGTGTACCACGGTGGTGGAAAATGGATCGGCATGCTGTCGCCACGGGCGTTTGAGCAGCATCCATATCAGACGAAACCAGAGATTCATGGTGGTATAAGAGGATAGAAAATAGTCTCCACTATAGGCGATGCGCTTCGGCGAAAGTAGACTGTTTCTTCAAGATGCCGACGACGCGATATCCCAGGCGCGCCAAATCCTTGGCGGCTGCTTCCAGCGGTTGCCGTGACGGAGTCGTGAAGAAATAGCACCACAGCATATCCGCCCGCCTGCGCATTGACGGTGTGCGGATGGGTGCTCGCCAATAGAAGCAGGACAGTGAAAAGGCTTTCATTGCGAGAACCTGATGTAAAACTGCCCGCATGGCGCGGGCAGTTTGGGGAAGCGGTTTAGTTCAGCAGCGAGTGCTTGCGGGCGTAGGTGAAGTAGATCACCAGGCCGATCGCCAGCCAGATGCCGAAAGCGACCCAGGTGACCCAGCTCAGGTAGCACATCAGCGTGACGCAGAAGATCACGGCCAGCGCCGGGATCACCGGCACGCCTGGGCAGCGGAAGGCGCGCTTCAGGTCCGGACGTTTCTTGCGCAGGATGACGACGGCGATCGACACCAGGCTGAAGGCGGCCAGCGTGCCGATGTTCACCAGCTCACTCAGGACGTTCAGCGGCACCACGGCGGCCATCAGGCCAAACACGATACCGACGATCCAGGTCGCCAGGAACGGCGTATGAAAGCGCGGGTGTACTTTCGACAGGCGTTTTGGCAGCAGGCCGTCGCGCGACATGGCGTAGATGATGCGGGTCTGGCCATACGCCATCACCAGGATCACGGTGGTCATGCCCAAGATGGCGCCCAGGTCGACAAAGCCGGCGAACCAGTTTTCACCGGCCTTTTGCAGCGCCAGCGTGACCGGGTGGTCGATGCCGAGGAATTCCTTGTACGGCACGATGCCGGTCATGATCGCCGAGACGATCACATACAACACGGTGCAACCGGCCAGCGAGCCGATGATGCCGATCGGCAGATCGCGTTCCGGACGTTTGACCTCTTCCGCCGCCGAGGTCACGGCGTCGAAACCGATGAAGGCGAAGAAAACCAGCGCCGAGGCGCTCAGCATGCCGTTGACGCCATACGGCATGAACGGCTGCCAGTTGGCCGGCGTGACGTGGCGCGCGCCGACGATGATAAACAGCAGCACCACGCCGATCTTGATGACCACCATGACGTTGTTCAGGCGCGCCGATTCGCGCACGCCGATACTCAACATCGCAGTCAGCACCAGCATGATGCACAGCGCCGGCAGGTTGATCAGCGTGTGCACGCCGGGGAGGGCGCCGGGAGCCGCAGTCAACTCGACCGGCAGGTGCCAGCCGAAGCCGGAGATCAGCGATTGGAAGTAGCCCGACCAGCCGACCGACACGGCCGATGTGGCCAGGCCGTATTCCAGCAACAGGTCCCAGCCGATCATCCACGCGGCCAGTTCGCCCAGCGTGGCATAGGAGTAGGTGTAGATGGAGCCAGCCACCGGCACGGTGGAGGCAAATTCGGCGTAGCACAGTGCGGCGAAACCGCAGGCGATGGCCGCTACCACGAACGACAGCGTCAGCGCCGGGCCGGCGGTAACGGCGCCGGTGCCGGTCAACACAAAGATACCCGTACCGACGATAGCGCCGATACCCATCAAGATCAGGTCGAACGGACCAAGTACCTTCGCCAGGCCACCGGGCTTGCCGGCGTTGGCGATCATCTCATCCAGATTCTTCGTTCTAAAAAGGCTCAAAATAGCTCCAGTGCTCTTTGTGTTTTATCGTGTGGCCCAAGGCGCGCCTTGTGGGCTGCTTTTTAGGCAAGCGGGAATAATACAGCATGTTTTACGCATTTCCGAGGGTGTTGTTTTATGTGTATAACCGGCCTTCATTCAGTTTCATTGACTGGACAAGAGCACGGAAATGTAGAGCAAAAAACGGTCTTCCAGGCGTGCCAGATCGAGCCCGGTGATCTCGCCGATGCGGCGCAGGCGGTAGTCCAGCGTGTTGCGGTGGATGTGCAGCGCTTCGGCCGTGGCGGCGGGGTGGCCGTCGTGCGCGAACCAGGTTTCCAGTGTGCGTTGCAGCATATCTTTGTTGCGGCCAAGCTTTTCGATCGGCGCGCGCAGCTGGGCCGCCTGCCAGCCGGTGTCCAGGCCGGAGAGCAGTACAGGCAGTGCGTGGTCGTAGTAACTGTACTGGTGACGGCGTGGATGGCGATTGCGGCCGATGCGCGCGGCGCTCTTGGCGCTCTGGTAGGAAATGGCCACGCCGGCGATGCCCTGCAGCGCGATGCCCATGGTCAGCGTGTGCGGCGACGGGCAGATCTCGCGCACGATGGCGCCCAGCGCGTGCAATTGTTTGTCGTGGCCCGGCGCGTCGAGAAAATCCAGTATCACCAGTTCGTGCGGGCCTGCCGCTGCGGTCAGTGAGGACGGCACGCGTGCTTGCAGCCGCAGTTGCAGCGCTTGAAGGTCGGCGTCTTCCAGCTCTAATAAATAGACAGCGTGCGGACGGTCGAAGCTGACGCCGAGTCGATGTGCCCACGCCTCCAGGTCTGCAATGCTGGCATGTTCGGCGTTGATCAGGTTGAGGACAAAGGCTTCGCGGTAGCGTGAATCGCGTTGCAGCTCGCCGGCCAACTGCGCCTGTTCGAGGATCATTTCGGCTGTCAGGCGTACCAGTTCGCCGAACTGGCGCACCTGGTCCGGCGCGCCGCTCAGGCCTACCGCACCGCACAATTGTCCCTGTACCGTCAGCGGCAGATTGATGCCCGGCTGGGCGCCGTGCAGGTTTTTGGCGCTGGCGTCGTCGATTTCCACCGTCAGTTTCTTGGCCAGCGCCAGCAGGGCGCCGGCGTGCAGTTCGCCGATGCGGGCCGGATTGCCGCTGGCGATAATGCTGCCATTGGCGTCCATCACGTTGACGTTATAGGGAATAATGCGCATGGTGCGGGTAACGATATCCTGCGCCAGCGCCGTGCTGATAATGTTCATGGCGCTTATTTTAGTGCATTTGCCTAAGAATTGAGGGCGAAGATCGGCCAGATTCGGGCGTTGGTCCAATGCTTTTTTGTGATCGATTCCAGATAATCCCGGTATCATTAAAATACACTGGAGACCTGCATGAGCACTTCCACCACCTCTGCCCAGGCGTGGCCGGCGACCGCCGTCCTCGATGGCGCGTACAAAAAAGCCAGCTGGCACCTGATTCCGTTCATCTTCGTCTGCTATCTGTTCAATTACCTGGACCGCGTCAACGTCGGCTTTGCCAAGCTGGAAATGCTCGATGCGCTCAAATTGAGCAATACTGTTTACGGATTAGGCGCGGGTATCTTCTTCATCGGCTACGTGCTGAGTGGCGTGCCGAGTAACCTGATCCTGCATAAAATCGGCGCGCGGCGCTGGATTTCGGTGATGATGATCGCCTGGGGCGCGCTGTCCGCGTGCACCATGTTCGTCAATTCGCCAACCTCGTTCTATGTGGTGCGCTTCTTTACCGGCGTGGCGGAAGCGGGCTTCTTCCCTGGCATGGTGCTGTACTTTACCCACTGGTTCCCGACGCAGAAGCGCGGCCAGGTGATGGCGCTGTTCATGTCGGCGATTCCGATTTCGGGCCTGATCGGCGGTCCGCTGTCCGGCTGGATGCTGTCGCATTTCTCGGTGGGACAGGGCGGCCTGGCCGGCTGGCAGTGGCTGTTCCTGCTGCAAGGCATACCGACCGTGCTGCTGGGCGCCGGCGTATTCTTCTACCTGAACGACGGCATCGCCTCTGCAAAATGGCTGAGCGCCGAAGAAAAATCCGCCATGCAGGCTGCTCTGGCGGCCGATGAGCAGGAGCGCACGGCCGTCAGTAACGTCGGCCAGTCGTTTGGCGCGGTGCTGAAGAACAGCAGCGTGTGGACGCTGGGCGCGATCTACTTCTGCATCCAGATGGGCGTGTATGCAATTAACTTCTGGCTGCCGTCGATTATCAAGTCGCTGGGTTTCGACAATGCGCAGACGGTGGGCTGGCTGAGCGCCATCCCTTACCTGGCTGCCGCTGTGTTCATGGTGTGGGCCGGCCGTTCGGCCGACAAGCATCGCGAGCGCCGCTTCCACGTCAACCTGCCGATGGTCATGGGCCTGATTGGCCTGCTGCTGGCGGCGAACTTCTCCAGCAATCCGCTGATCGTGATGATCGGCTTGAGCATGGCTACCATGGGCGCCTTGACTGCGCTGGCCTTGTTCTGGTCCTTGCCGGCGGCCTTCCTCGGCAGCGCGGCAGCAGCGGGCGGTCTGGCGCTGATTAATTCGCTGGGACAGATTGCCGGTTTTGTCAGCCCGTTCCTGGTTGGCTGGATCAAGGACGCAACCAAGAGCACCGACGTGGCGCTGTACATCCTGTCCAGCGTACTACTGGTCGGCGCCATCCTGGTACTGCGCATTCCTGCAAAACTGGTTAACCGCTAAGAGCTGTATATGAAAATAGTCATCGCACCCGATTCGTTCAAGGAAAGCCTGACCGCGATGGCCGTGGCCAACGAGATCGAGGCTGGCTTCCGCGAGATTTTCCCTGACGCCGACTATCTGAAACTGCCAGTGGCCGATGGCGGCGAAGGCACGGTGCAGGCCATGATCGACGCCAGCGGCGGCAAGCGCGTGGCCTTGCAGGTCACCGGTCCGCTGGGCGAACCGGTATCGGCGTTCTACGGTTTGATGGGCGACGGCCAGACAGCGGTGATCGAAATGGCCGCCGCCAGCGGACTGGAACTGGTGCTGCCGTCGCAACGCAATCCGCTGCGCACCACCAGCTTCGGCACCGGCCAGTTGATACTCAACGCGCTGAACGCCGGCGCGCGCCGCTTTGTGCTGGGCATCGGCGGCAGCGCCACCAATGATGGCGGCGCCGGCATGCTGCAAGCATTGGGTGGCCGTCTGATCGACGCGACCGGCGCCGATCTGGTGCTGGGCGGCGGCGCGTTGAATATGCTGGACCGCATCGACCTGTCCGGACTTGATGCGCGCATCAAGGACTGCGTGTTCGACGTGGCCTGCGATGTGAGCAACCCGTTGGTGGGACCGCAAGGCGCCTCCGCCATCTTCGGCCCGCAGAAGGGCGCCACGCCGGAAATGGTGGCGCGGCTGGATGACAATCTGCGCCACTACGCGCAAGTGATTGAGCGCGACCTTGGCCGGCAAGTGGCCGATGTGCCAGGCGCCGGCGCTGGTGGCGGCATCGGCGCAGCCATGCTGGTATTCCTCGGCGGTAGTCTGCGGCCCGGTAGTGAGATCGTCACGGCGGCGGTAGGCCTGGACGCGGCGGTGGCCGATGCGGACCTGGTCATCACCGGCGAAGGCCGCATCGACGGTCAGACCGTGCACGGCAAAACGCCGGTTGGTGTTGCGCGCGTGGCACAGCGTCACGGCAAGCCGGTGATCGCGATTGCCGGTGGTCTCGGCACCGGTGCGGCTGCGGTGCACGATCACGGCATCGACGCGGTATTCGGCTCCGTCAGCCGTCCGGTCACGGTGGAAGAGGCGATGGCCTCTGCGGCAGCCAATGTCCGCAACGCCGCCCGCAACATCGCCGCCACTTTGCGCATCGGCGCGAAGCTGCGGAGCGATAACTAAAATGAAGGCTGCCATATCCATTTGGTGATGTCTTTTATTTTGGAAGAAGCTTATTTGGATTTGTTCGTTTTATTAAGTGGCCCGCCGTTCTATATTGGCGGCCATGATTACCGTTTCCTTCGCTACCGCCGCGCGCGACCAATTCCTCGGCGGTGAATTCCGCCGCAGTTATGGCTGGCTCACGGCCAGCGTCCATCGCCTGGTCGGCTCGCGCAATGACGCCGAGGATCTGGCGGCATCGGCATTCACCGAACTGGCTGGCATGGAAGACGTCAGCCAGATCCGCCAACCGCGCGCGCTGCTGACCACCATTGCGCGCCGCCTCACTTACGAATTCTGGCGCCGCCGCGACCTGGAGCGCGAATACCTGGAACAACTGGCGCAGGCGCCGGAGTTTTCCGACGCCTCGCCCGAGGATATTTGCGAAGCCATCGACGAACTGCTGCGCATTGACGCAGCACTGCAAAGCATAAGCGCCAAAGCGCGCGAAGCCTTTATTCTCAGCCAGTTCGAGGAGCTGGGCTATGCGGAAATCGCCACTAGACTCTGCGTGTCGGTCAGCATGGTGCGCAAGTACATGGCGCAGGCGTTGACAGCCTGCTGTGCGCTGGCATGAGGCTGGCGCCGGCCGAACATCAGGCGGTGATGTGGGAAGTACGATTGCGCGAAGGCGATGTTGGCGCCTCCGTGCTGGATGAATTCGACCACTGGCGCACAGCGCAAGCCGACAACGAACAAGCCTGGAACGCTTTGCAGCAGCGGCTCTCGCGCATCGGCGGTTCGCACGCGCGCGACGCGTCGGCCATGGCGCATGCCTTGCGCACGCCGGCGACGGAACGCCGCCGCGTGTTGCGTACCGCCTTTGCCATGCTGGTGGTGGGCTGCGGTACGTGGGGCATTCGCGAGGGTCTGCATGGCATGGGCTTCGATGCCGACTGGCGCAGCGCCGTTGGTGAGCGAGGCGAAGGCAAGCTGGCCGACGGCACGCCGCTGGCGTTCGACGCCAATAGCCGCATCTACCTCAGTGGCAGCGCTGCCAGTCCACGTCTGGACCTGAAACAGGGGCAGGTGCTGGTCAAGTCCTGGCCGCAGCGCGACGATCTTCTTAGCGTGGCCACCGATCACGGCACGGTTGCCACCGAGGGCGCGACCTTCAATGTCGGTCGCCTGCATCAGCGCAGCATGGTGTCGGTCAGTGCCGGCAGCGCGCTGCTGCGGACGCATGGCGGGCCACCGGTGCTGGTGTCGGCCGGCGAAACCTTCTACTTCGATCACAAGGGTGTGCAGCAGGCGGAAATGTCGTTTGCCGCTGCCAGCGCGTGGACGCGCGGCGTTTGCGTGGCCGACCGGATGCCTCTGGCTGAGCTGCTGGAGATTTTCGGCCGCTATCGCAAAGGGCTTTTGCGCGTCAGCGGCCGCGCGGCGGCGATGCAGATCAGCGGCGTATTCCGGCTGGAAGATGTCGAACGCGCGCTGATGCAGGTAGTGGATATTTTGCCGGTGCGCGTCAAGCGTTATGGCAGCTATCTGACGGTGCTGAACGCAGTCTGAAAAAATTTTCAATTTGCGGTGTCACTTTCCAATTCTCGATGCACATGGTTGGTGAAGCGCCTCGATCGAGGCGCCATAACCTTGTGAGGCATGTTTTGCAAAAACCACAGCACATCCTGGCCATCCTGGCCGTGACCCAGTTACTCGCCCTGCCAGCCGCGCTGGCGCAGGATGCGACTCGCCACCAATATCAGCTGGCCGGCGCTTCGCTGGACAAGACGCTGTTGCGCATTGCTGCGGAAAGCGGCGTCGCGCTGGCCTATGATCCCAAGCTGGTGGACTCGGTGCGTTCCGCGCCGGTGAGCGGCAACTACAGCGCCACCGAGGCGATCGAACGCGCGCTGGAAGGCACAGGTTTTGAATTGGTCAGCGCCGGTGGTGGCCGCACGTTGACGATCCGCCGCGCGATTGCGGCGCCGGCTGCCGCTCGCGCGCCGTTGCAGGCGGTGATCACGCCGGTTGCGCTGCGGGCGCCCGTGGCGGCAGCTGCCGTGGTTTCTGCGCCGGTCGCCAGTAACGAGGTGCTGGCGCGCGTGACGGTGAAGGGCGCCAAGCGTCCCGGCAGTCAGGAGTCCGACGATGTGCAGCGTGCGCCGACGTCGGCCTACCGCATCAGCGGCGAGGATCTGGAAGAGCAGAATCTCACCACGCTGGAAGACTTGCAACAGTTGGTGCCTGGCCTGGTAATCCAGAGTACCGATCCGTCGGATACGCAGATATCGATTCGCGGCGTGGGTGATGGCGGCGGCCAGGCCAGTGGCGACTCCAACATCGGCATGCCTAGCAGCGTGGCGATTTATGTCGACAATGTGTACCTGCCTCGCGCCGGCATGTTGAGCAGCGGCCTGGGTGATATCGCCTACGCCGAGGTGCTGAGCGGCGCGCAGGGCACGATGTTCGGCGCCAATGCCACCGGCGGCGTGCTGAATCTGCAAACGGTCGCTCCTTCCTTTACGCCGGAAGCATCGGCCAGCGTGGCGTATGGTCAGCATGGTTACACGCGTGGACGCGCGATGGTCTCCGGCCCTTTGTCGGACAACTGGGCCGGCCGCCTGAATCTGGTGTACAGCAATAACGACGGCGCGGTGACCAATGTCCGCAACGGCAATCGCCTGAATGGCTCCACGAGCAGCGGCGCGCGCGGTCAATTGCTGTACAAGCGTGGCGATAACTTTGATCTGCGTCTGAGCGCCGACATCAACGTCACCAACAGCGAGCCGACGGCGGTGCTGTTGTCGACCAATGTGTTCAGCGGCGTGGATAGCTATCTCAAACACTCGACGGCGGTGGGCAACCATGTGGTGTTTGGGCCGAATGTGGATCTGGACGACGAGAACCGCGTGCATGTGAAGCAGGGTGGCGTGTCGGCGGAGGCCAACTGGCGCTTCGATAACGGCTTCAAGCTGCGCTCCGTCACCTCGTACCGCTACTTCCGTTCCGATCCGACCTATGCGGACGGCCTGAGTGTGGCGGTCTACAACAACACCGGCACGCGGGTGCTGGACCGCACGTGGTCGCAGGAGCTGCGTCTGGATTCGCCAGTGGGCGAGAAGTTTGATTACGCGGTGGGCCTGACCTATCTGGGCGAGAACCTGGATACCGCCGCGCACACGCGCTACACCAACAACAAGCTGGCCGGCATTTACACGGATGCGGCCAGCAACAACAATCTGGATATCATTCGCTTTGGCCTGCTGCACGATCATATGATTTCGCCATATGCGCAGGGCACGCTGCATATTGCGCCGGATTTGGATCTGGTGGCCGGCGTGCGCGCCAACTATGAAGAGAAGGGCGGCCAGTTTATCCGCTATAACAAGGCCGCCTTCAATTCGGGCTATATCAAGGAATACCATGTTCTGCCTTCGGGGACGCTGGTATTGAAGTATCAGCTAGCGCCGGCGTGGAGCAGCTATCTGGCTGGTTCGTATGGCGAAAAGTCGGGCGGCATCAATATCTCGGCCGGTGCGGCCAAAGCGGCTGGTTACGATACGCTGATCATCAAGCCGGAAAAGACCAAGAGCACGGAGCTGGGCATCAAGGGTTCGCTGTTGGATAACAAGGTTAGCCTGAAGGCGGATGTGTTCCTGACCGAGGTGACTGACTTCCAGACGCAAGGCTATAACCCTGACGATCAACAGACTTACTTGCTGAACGCGGGCACGTTCCGTTCGCGTGGCGCGGAAGCGACGATTGGCGTGGCGCTGGCCAAGGGCTGGCAGGCGAATCTGGCGGGCGTCTATAACGATGCTTACTACACCGATTATGCGCATGCGCGCTGCGGCTCGGAGATTACGTTGTCGCCGAAGCCGCCGGCCTTCTGCAATCTGACCGGGCAGCGCGTGTTCAATGCGCCGAAGGTGACGTGGAATGCGAATACGCGCTATGACTGGCGCACGGAGAATGGCCTGAAGAACTTCGTCACCGCCCGTTATTCGTATCGTGGCTGGATGTATGGCTCGGTGGACAATTCCTCGCTGACGCGCGTGCAGGGTTATGGTCTGGCGGCGTTTTCGGCCGGTACCAGCGGCAAACTGGATCGCGGCGAGTGGACGGCGTCGGTGTGGGTGAACAATGCGTTTGACAAGCAGTATTACCGTCGTGTTGTGGCGGGTGATTATGGTTCAGTGTGGGGCTGGCTGGGTGAGCAGCGCACTTTCGGCGCAACGCTGGCTTACAAGTATTAAGGAGTTGGCGGGATGAGTGCATCGCTTGAACGACGTCAGTTTTTCAAACTGGCGGCGCTGTTGACCGGCGGCGCGGCTGGCTTGGCTGAAGGTGGCCCAGCTGCTGCGCGGGATAAGGTGGTTGGGCCGACGGCGGGCGACCGAACGCCGGCTTGGCAGGAGGGCGAGACGCCGCTGCATTGGCTGGAAGGCGCGCCCGCCAGCTTCCAGGGTACGACGTGGGGCGTGCCGTGGCCACAAGGCCGCGTCCCCGCCGAAAGCACGTTCGAACTGCGGCCGGCCAGCAAGTCCGCTGACGCGCCGTTTGCCGCTGCCCGCACTGCCCACGCCGCGCACGCCGGCGACAAGCGCGCTGCAGGCCCGATGGGCGCAGCATTGCCCCGCGCGCGCGGAGCAGCAGTAGGCGCAGCGACCGCCAGTGCCGTCGTGGAGCGCGACGCCTTTGCGGTGCAATCGTGGCCGCTGGCTTATTGGCCGGATGGTACGCTCAAATGGTCTGCCCACGCGCTGCCGCCGGACGCCGATGGCGCAGCGCCGGCCGGCGGCTACACGCTGCATGCGTTGCTAGACGCGACCGGCCGCGCTATGCCAGCCGCCTCAGCCGGTCCGGCAGAGCGGGGCGTGGCGGCCGCTGGGCCGATCCCAGTTGCGCCGACCGCGCCGGCTGCATCGGCCGGACTTGCTGCCGCTGGTGCGTTGGCGGCGGAGCGGGGCGATGCGATCATCGTCAACACCGGCAAGCTGCAATGCACGCTGGCGAAATCTGGCTCTATTTTGCTAAACGCCGTTCAACGTGAAGGCAAGCCGCTGCTGCGCGAAGGTCGCCTGGTGCTGCTGGTAGATGGCGCGGACGACGACGAAACCAGCGCTGCCGGTCGCCGCGCTTACGACAGCGTAATCGACACCGTCACGCTGGAGCAGAACGGCCCACAGCGCGCCGTCATCCGCGTCAACGGTGCGCACCGCCATGCCGATGGGGCCAGACTGCTACCTTTCATCGTCCGCCTCTACTTCTACAAAAACTCGGACGCCATCCGCGTGCTGCACACGTTGGTGTACGACGCCGATCCGCACCACGCTTTCATCCGCGGCGTTGGCCTGCGCTTCAACGTGCCACTCACCGCGCCACTGTACGACCGCTACATCCGCTTTGTCGGCGCCAACGGTGGCGTGTTCGCCGAAGCCGTGCAAGGTCTCACAGGTCTGCGCCGCGATGCAGGCGCCGCCGCCGAAGCACAACTCCAAGGCCGCGCCGTTGCCGCCGGCACGCTGCCCGCCAACGTCAGCAAAAACCTGCGCTACGTACCAGCCTTCGGCCACTACACCCTGCTGCAATCGCACCCGGACGGTTACAGCATCAGCAAACGCACCAGCCCAGGCCACGGATGGATACACGCCGCCAGCGGCAGCCGCGCCGCCGGCACCGGCTATCTCGGCACGCCGGAAGGCGGCATTGCCTTCGGCATCCGCAATTTCTGGCAAAGCTATCCCGGCCAAATCGACATCCACGGAGCAGAAACCGACCAGGCCACCGTCACACTCTGGCTGTGGGCGCCGAAGGCCGAACCCATGGACCTGCGCTTTTACCACGACGGCATGGGCGAAACCGACTACGCCAAGCAGCGCGACGCACTTGACATCACCTACGAAGACTACGAACCAGAATTCGGCACGCCATACGGCGTCGCCCGCACAAGCGAACTGGAACTGCAACTGCTGCCAGCCACGCCGTCGCACGAAGAACTGGTGGCCATCAGCCGCCGCATCCAGTCGCCGCCGATGCTGACCGCGTCACCGGAACGGCTGCACAGCGCCGGCATCTTCAGTGAATACTGGCACCCGGCAGCCGCCAAGCCGACCAAACTCGATCAGCAACTGGCGTGGGCCTTCGACTTCTACCGCAATCAGGTGGAAGACCGCAAATGGTACGGCTACTGGGATTACGGCGATGTAATGCATACCTACGACACCCAGCGCCACGTATGGCGCTACGACGTTGGCGGCTTCGCCTGGGACAACTCGGAGCTGAGCACGGAAATCTGGCTGTGGCACTACTACCTGCACAGCGGCCGTGCTGACGCTTACCGCCTGGCCGAAGCCATGACGCGCCACACCGGCGAAGTCGATATCCACCACATCGGCCCATACAGCCCGCTCGGCACGCGGCACGGCGTACAACACTGGAGCGACAGCGCCAAGCAGTTGCGCGTGTCCACCGCCATCAACCGCCGCTTCTTCTACTATTTGAGCGCCGATGAACGCGTCGGCGACCTGCTGCGCGAACAGGTGAACGCGGTAGACCGCCTGCGTACCATCATCCCCGGCCGAAAAATCGGCCAGAAAGCGCCGGACAAAGAGCCTGACAACCACGCCAGCGTGGCCTTCGGCACTGACTGGGGCGCGGTGGCCGCCGCCTGGTTCACCGAATGGGAACGCACCGGCCAGCCGCAGTATCGCGCCAAACTGTTGAACAGCATGGCCAGCATCGCCGCGCAGCCACTCGGCTTCCTGGCCGGCGGCGGCATCATGGACCTGCACACCGGCGCTTACCTGTATGACGGCAACGCAAAAATCAACGTGTCGCACCTGAGCGCCGTCTTCGGCCTGCCCGAAATCGCCAGCGAATTGATACGCACCATGCCGCAACCGGCCTTCCGCGAGGCCTGGCTGCGCTACTGCCGCCTGTACAGCGCCAGCCCGGAACAGCAGAAGGCAGAACTGGGACAAGACCTGGGCAAATTGAATCTTGGCCAGGGCCACGCCCGTTTGCTGGCCTACGTCGCCGTGCAGCAGCAGGATAAGGAGATACTGGCCCGCGCCTGGGCGCAGTTCCAGGAAGGTCGGGCGGGTCTGCGCGACAAGGATCTGGTGTCGCGCCGCGTGAAGCCGCCGCTGGTGCTCAACGAGGTGGAAGAAGCGCCAACGCTGTCCACCAACGCGGTGGCGCAATGGGGACTGGGCGCCATCGGGATGCAGGCGCTGGATGCGCAGGCTGCCGACAACACGCTGGCGCGCGATGACTTTGCGCGCTTCGATCCGCAAACCTGGGCCGTCGAGGCGGAGACGGGTAATAGCGTCGCAGCAGCCTACGTCGAACGTGGTGTGCTGGTGCTGAAGGCAGATCGCGGGCTGACGGTCTGGCTGCGCCAGCAACTGCTGGGCCATTACGAAATCAGCTTCACGCGCACGGTGCTGGCGGATGGGCGGCTGTCGGACCTGAACTTCTTCTGGGAGGCCCAACTGCCTCATGGCTTCAAGCAGTCCGGAAAACTGGAAGAATATGACGCGCTAAGGCTGTTCTACGCAGGCATAGGCGGCAATACCAACAGCACCACGCGCTTCCGCTATTACGACGGCAGCGGCGCGCGCAATCTGCTGCAGGAATACACGGCGCCGGAATATCTGCTGAAGGCCAATCATCCGTACCGAATCCGTATCGTGGTCGACGCGCGCGGTACGCGGCTGTACGTGGACGACTGTGAGTACTTCAGCGCACCTGGACCATTGCTGGGCGGCGGCTATTTCGGCTTCCGTACCACGCAGTCGATGCAGAAAGTGGAGCATTTCCGCGTGCGCCGCGTGGCGTAATCAGAGCACGGAAGGATTCCGCTGCCAGATGCTGTAGCAAAGGCAGGTGGCAAAACTCACCCAGCCGATATAGGGAACCAGCAGGAAGCCGGCTACGCGGTCGCGCCGCCAGAAGGCCACGATGGTGGCGGCAATCAGCACCCATAGCAGCAAAATCTCGGCAAACGCCCACGCGCCCATATGCCAGGCGAAGAATAGCCAGGTCCACAGTGCGTTGGCGGCCAACTGCACGACGTATAGCGTGAGCGCGGGGCGGGCGCTGGCGGTGGTTGCGGTGCGCTGCACACGCCAGGTGGCGATGGCCATCAGCAGGTACAACGCGCTCCAGGCAGGGCCGAACAGCCAGGCCGGCGGCGCCCAGGTAGGGCGATCGAGTTGCAGGTAGAAGTCGGCCGCTTGCGCGGACGCGTAGGCGCCGATGGCGGCGAAGATAAACGTCAGTATCAGCCACCCGGCCAGGGCGGGCAATTGCAAGGGGCGATGCGGGGCGGAAGTATGCGTGGACATGGGAATTCCCTCCGGACTAAGGTACCTCCATGGTGGCTGCCCAGGCAGATGTGGTCTGTGCGGCAGTCAACCGATCTTCAATCTGGGATTGAAGGTGATTCAAGCGCTGGGCCAATTATCGTTGCGCTGGTTACGGCGCATGATGGGTGCACTGTTCATTTACTGGGAGTGCATCATGAAGAATCAGCTGGTAGTGGTAGTTGGGGGCTTGTCAGGCATCGGACGGGCAGTGGCCGAGCAGGCTGCAGCCGACGGCGCGCGAGTGATTGCGGCAGGCCGACGCGCGACGCCGGCGGATTGGCCGTCGCAGATCGAGGCGGTGCAGCTGGATGTGACGGATGACGCGGCGGTGCAGCGCTTCTTCGCCGACGTTGGCGCATTCGATCATCTGGTGGTGACGGCCGGTCCGGTGATTCCTTCCAGCCGCCTGGTGGATCTGGTGCCGGAGCAGGCGATGGCGGCCTTCAATGTGAAAGTGTTTGGCCAACTGCGCGCGGTGAAGTATGCGGCGCGTTATCTGAAGACTGGCGGTTCGGTGACGCTGACTTCCGGTCTGCTGTCGCGCAAGGTGATGTCGGGCGGCGTGGTCAAATCGACCATGAATGCGGCGGTGGAGGTGATGGGCAAGACGCTGGCCAAGGAATTGGCGCCGTTGCGCGTGAATGTGGTTAGCCCTGGCATGGTGGAAACCGGCATGTGGGGTCCAATGAGCGACGCGGAACGTGTTGCGATGGCGCAGCGTGCCGGTGCTGGCATACCAGTGGGACGGGTTGGGCAGGGATCTGATCTGGCGCAGGCGTATTTGATGCTGATGCAGAATGGCTTCATGACTGGCGCGGTGGTGGATGTTGACGGCGGAGGCTTGCTGTGAGCGCCATGGTGGGGACTCGCCGTCGCTTTTTGGCGCAGGCAGCCAGTGGTGCTGCGGTGATGGCAGCTGGCGTGGCCGGTGCGGCGGAGATGGTCGATGCGACTGGTGGGGCGGCGGCGCAGGGCGGCGCAAGTGGCGCCAGCGGCAGCAGCGGCGCCTTCTGGCCCAACGACGCGCGCCTCGTGATCTCGATCTCGATGCAGTTTGAAGCCGGTGGCCAGCCACCCAAAGGCGCCGACTCACCTTTTCCGAAAGTCGATTTCCCTGCCAGCGTGAAGTCCGATGCCGTCGCCAACACCTGGTTCGCCTACGGCTACCGCGAAGGCATCCCGCGCATGCTGGATTTGTGGGACAAGCACGGCGTCAAAGTCACCTCGCACATGATCGGCGAAGCGGTGCAGCGCCATCCCGAGCTGGCGCGCGAGATCGTCAAGCGCGGCCACGAAGCATCCGGCCACGGCCCACGCTGGAGTTCGCAGTACGCCATGACCCGCAACGACGAACGCGCCTTCCTTATCGCCGGCCGCGACATGGTGCAGCAGGTGACTGGCGAACGCACCGCCGGCTATAACTGCAACTGGCTGCGACGGGGTCCGAATACGCTGTCGCTGCTGCAGGAACTGGGCTTTACGTACCACATCGATGACGTCAGCCGCGACGAGCCGTTTATCGAACAGGTGGATGGAAAGGACTTCGTGGTCGTGCCTTACACGCTGCGCAACAACGACATCCTGCTGATCGAAGGCCGCAATTACTCGCCGCAGCAGTTCCTCGATCAGATCAAGGGCGAATTCGACCAGCTGTACGAAGAGGCCGGCACGCGCCGCCGCATGATGTCGATCAGTGCGCATGACCGTATCAGCGGCACGCCGCAGATGGTGCGCGTGTGGGACGAGTTCCTCACCTACGCCCGCAGCAAGGCCGGCGTGGCCTTCATGCGCAAGGACGATATCGCCCGTTACGCGCTGGCCAGCCCGCAGACCTTGCGCGAACGGGAAACCATCTGACCTCAGGCCGGGCGGCGGCGCAGCTTGTAACCGACAGCCAGCGCCGCCAGCCAGACTGGAATCAGATACACCGACAGCCGCAGATCCGGCGTCAGGTACATCACCACCAGGATCGCTGCCAGAAAGGCCAGGCACAGGTAGTTAGTGGTTGGGTAGCCCAGGCTACGGAAATGCGTGACCTGGCCAGCCGCCTTCTTCTGCGCGCGGAAGCGCAAATGGATCCAGCTGATCAAGCCCCAGTTGATAATCAGCGCCGACACTACCAGTCCCATTAAAAAGCCGAAGGCCTGCGCCGGCATGAAGTAGTTGACCGCCACGCAGATGCCGGTGGCCAGCGCCGATACGCCGAGCGCCGTCAGCGGCACGCCGCGCGCGTTGACCTTCAACAGCGCCTGCGGCGCATTGCCTTGCTTGGCCAGGCCGTACAGCATGCGGGTGTTGGCGTACACGCCGCTGTTATACACCGACAGCGCGGCCGTCAGCACCACCAGATTCAGCACATTGGCCACCACATCGCTGTTCAGCGCATGGAAGATCAGCACAAACGGGCTGCCGCTGGTGACCACTTTCTGCCACGGATACAGCGACAGCAGGATGCCCAGCGCGCCGATGTAGAAGATCAGGATGCGGTAGATGGCCTGGTTGGTCGCCTTGGGAATGGTCTGCGATGGATTGTCCGCTTCGGCGGCAGTGATGCCGATCAGTTCCAGTCCGCCGAACGAGAACATAATGACCGCCATGGCCATCACCAGTCCACTGACGCCATGCGGGAAGAAGCCGCCGTGCTGCCACAGGTTGGCCACGGTGGCTTGCGGACCGGCGTCGCCGGAGATCAGCAGCCAGGCGCCGAACAGGATCATGCCGACGATGGCCAGTACCTTGATGATGGCGAACCAGAATTCCATTTCGCCGAAGGCCTTCACGTTGAACAGGCTGATGGCGTTGATGATGGCGAAGAAGGCCAGCGCCGACACCCAAGTCGGCACCGCCGGCCACCAGTATTGAATATAAATGCCGACCGCCGACAGTTCGGCCATGCTGACCAGTACATACAACACCCAGTAATTCCAGCCCGCCATGAAGCCGGCCCAGTGGCCGCAGTATTTGTCGGCGAAGTAGCTGAAGGAGCCGGCCACCGGCTCGTCGACCACCATCTCGCCCAGCTGGCGCATGATGAAGAAGGCGATGACGCCCGCCACGCCATAACCCAGCAGCACCGAAGGACCGGCCATCTGGATTGTCTGCGCGATACCGAGAAACAGGCCGGTGCCAATGGCGCCGCCTAGCGCGATCAACTGAATGTGCCGGCTTTTCAGGCCGCGCTTGAGTTCACTCATCAAATCTCCTGTGCACACTGACGTAAAAGTTGATTCTCGCACAACTGCGGGTCCGGTAGCCAGATGCTGCGGCGCTCTGTCATATAATTGTAGGGATCACCCAGACGAGGAATATCGTATGACGAGTTTAGTTAAAGCGGTGCGCATGCTGTGCGTGTCGTTGGTCGCACTGGCCATGCAGGTCTCAACCGCTGCCGAAAGCGCGCCGAAAGGCCATTTGCTGATCGCCGGCGGCGCCGTGCGGGCCGATAACGGCGAGGTGTGGACGCGGCTGGTGGAGCTGGCCGGCGGCAAGGGCGCGCGCATCGCGGTGATGCCCAGCGCGGCCGGTAATCCGCTGCGTTCGGGTACCAATCTGGTGGCGACACTGAATAAATATGGCGCCTCGGCTTTCGCTGTGCCGGTGGGGGTGCGCTTCAAGGAGCGCGACTACAAGCGCGACGCGGAAGATGAAACGCTGGCCAGCCAGATCCGCGCAGCGGGCGGCGTCTACTTCGCCGGTGGCGATCAGGGCTTGATCACCAAGGCGCTGGTGCGGGCCGACGGCACGCGCACCGCCGTGTTGCAGGCGATCTGGGATGTCTACCAAAAGGGAGGGGTGGTCGCAGGCAGCAGCGCCGGCGCCGCCATCATGAGCAGCACCATGTATTACGAGGCGAAGACGGTGCTGGGCACCCTGAGCGTGGGCGTCAACGACGGCCTGGAACTGGCGCCGGGCCTGGGCTTCGTCGGCAAGGACTTGTTCGTCGACCAGCACTTGCTGGCGCGCGGCCGCTTTGCGCGCATGCTGCCGGCCATGCTGAAGAAAGGCTACAAGCAGGGACTGGGCATTGATGAAAACACCGCCATCATCCTCGACGGCCAGCACAATGTAGAGGTTATCGGCTATCAGGGCGCGCTGTTGCTGGACCTGGCGCAGGCCGAGACCAATGGCAGCGAGAAGGACTTCAATCTGTCCAACGCCCGCATCAGCTACCTGGATCGTGGCGACCGCTATAACCTGCAAACCCGCGTGTACACACCATCCATCGACAAAAAGGATGGCAAGCTCGATCCGGCCAATCCTTATCTGGACGAACAGGTCTACTCGGCCGACATCCTGGGCCACAACACGGTGCTGGTGATGATGGAAAAGCTGATCAACAACTCGCGCAGCGAGGCGATTGGCATTGCGGCGGCGGCGCCGGGCGATCCGCGTCCCGACCTGGGCTTTGAGTTCAAGCTGACGCGCGACGCCAGCAGTGTTGGTTACGAGTCGGCCACTGCAGACGCTTACACCATCCTGAACCTGCGCATGGACGTGCGGCCGCTGAAGATTACGCAGCCCTGGTACCACTAAAGCGCATTACAGATTGGTTAGTCGGGCGCTGACGCGCAAATCTCAGTTCACAGTTGCCTGAAATTTAAGTATGCTGGCGGTTTTTGAGAATTGAGTATGGCATGACATCAGGGAAATCGGTTTCGGCGGACGTGGCTTTCGTACAATCGCCGCTGGGCCAAGTGCTGTCCGCCGTCCTGACCGAGGGCTCCGCCTCGCACCGCAGCATCGCGGACTACCTGATGCGCAACCCGATGCGCGGCACCGCGCTCAAGATCGAGGAAATGGCGGAAGGCTGCAAAGTCTCCACCGCCACCATCAGCCGCTTCGCGCGCGATATTGGCTTTGGCAGTTACGGCGCGATGCGCAGCGCGCTGGCCGAGACGCTGCACTCAGCCTTGCAGCCGGTGGAAAAGCTGCGCAGCTCCATCGTGCGCCGCCAGGAGGCAGTGTCGCCGGCCGAAGCCAGCATGGAGTATGCGCGCGCCAACCTGGCCACCACCCAAGGCGCGCTGTCGCCGCAGGCGTTGGAGGATGTGGCGCGCAAGATCGACGGCGCCCGCACCATCTACGTGCTGGGGCTGGGCATGTCGTCCAGCTTCGCTTCGCTGCTGGCGCTGCATCTGCAACCGTATTGCAAGCACGTGGTGGAAATGGCCGGCCCAGGCGGCAACGAGGCGGCGGCCGGGCGCCTGCTCCACATCGAGCGTGGCGATATGCTGCTGGCCTTGTCCTTTCCGCGCTACTCGTCGGACACCATGCGGCTGGCGCACTTCGCCCGCAACCGCAATGCCTGCGTGGTGACGATTACCGATGTGCCCTCGGCGCCGATGGTGCCGCTATCCGACCATGTGCTGTACGCCAGCAGCGCGCATGGCGTGCTGACCGGCAGCTATGTGGCAGCGGTGGCGGTGATCGAGGCGCTGGTGGCGACGCTGATGGTGTCCAACAAATCCAACGTCAGGAAGGCTGCGCGGCTCAGTGAAGTGATGTCCGAATACGTGATCGACCCCGCTGTTTAGCGGATTTACTAAACATTGGCCCTTATGCGTTCTATCGATTGACCGGGGCCGGAGCAGACGCTATAAAGTCGGATCGTCTTGATAGCGGATGCTGAATGAACGTGATTAAATCCCTCTTTCCGGCCGGCGCAGTGGCGCTGGCCCTGGCCATTCCGGCGTTTTCCTTCGCCCAGACCACGCCCGCAGCAGCGGTCGATGTGTTCATCGGCACCGGCGGCGATGGCCATACCTTCCCCGGCGCCACGCGGCCTTTCGGCATGGTGCAGCTGAGTCCCGACACGCAGGTGCGGCCGTTCCGCCAGAGTTACCCGTGGGCGTCCGGCTACCGCTATGACGACGACAGCATTCTCGGCTTCTCGCACACGCACTTTTCCGGCAGCGGCCATTCCGACCTGGGTGACGTGCTGCTGATGCCTTACAGCGGCGAGACCAAATGGGAGCCGGGTTATCCCGAGCGGCCATTCAGTGGCTACCGTTCCCGCTTCAGCCACAAGGAAGAACACGCGTCGCCCGGTTATTACGCGGTGCGCCTGTCCGATAACGAAGTGGACGTGGAGCTGACCGCCAGCGACCGCGTCGGCCTGCATCGCTACCGCTACGCCAAGGGCGCCGAGGCCAAGGTGATACTGGATCTGCGCAGCAGTATCTACGACTACGCCGCCAAGAACCTGTGGTCACGCCTGCGCGTGCGCGACAACACGCTGATCACCGGCATGCGCGAAACGCGCGGCTGGGCGGCCGGCCGGCAGCTGTATTTCGCCATCCAGTTCTCGCATCCGCTGTCGTCACGCTCCCTGCGCAATATGGAGCGCGATGTGGAATACCGCGGCTTTGCAGGTCCGGGCAGCGGTCCGGGCGACAAGGCCGTAGTAGAGGGCAAAGCATTGGTGGGCGCGCTGGACTTCGGCGTGCCCGCAGACGGCCAGCTGGAAGTGAAGGTGGCGATATCCGGCGTCAGCGAGGAGGGCGCGATCGCCAATCTGGCCGAGATGCCAGGCTGGGACTTCGATGCGGAACGCGTCAAGGCATCGGCCGCGTGGAACGAGGCGCTGGGCGCCGTCACCATCGAGGCGGAGCCGGAGATGCGCAAGATGGTGTACACGGCGCTCTATCACAGCATGCTGGCGCCTAGCCTGTACATGGACCGCGACGGCCATTATCGTGGCCCGGACAACGAGGTGCATCAGGCCAAGGGCTTCCGCTATCACTCGACGTTCTCGCTGTGGGACACCTATCGGGCGCTGCATCCCTTGCTGACGCTGATCCAGCCGGAGCAGCGCAATGTGGACTTTGTGCGTTCGCTGATCGAGTCGCAGAAGGCCAGTCCATACGGCATCCTGCCGGTGTGGCAGTTCCATGGGCTGGAGACGTGGTGCATGATCGGCTACCACGCAGTACCGGTAATCGCTGACGCCTACATGAAAGGCCTGAAAGGCTTTGACGCCGAAGAAGCGTTGAAGGCCATGACCAGCAGCGCGGAATACGGTCCTTACGGCGGCCTGCAACACTATATGAAACTGGGTTATGTGCCGATTGACCTGGAACCGGAAGCGGCATCCAAGACGGTGGAATATGCCTTTGATGACTGGACCATCGCCCGCATGGCCGAGAAGATGGGCAAGAAGGACATCGCCGCCCGCTACTATCAGCGCGCGCAGAACTACCGTAATTCCTTCGATGTGAAGACTGGCTTCCTGCGTGCCCGCAAATCGGATGGCAGCTTCCGCGAGCCATTCAATCCGGTGCAGTCCAACTTCGGCAGCGACTACACCGAGGGCAGCGCGTGGCAGTATTCGTGGTATATGCCGCACGATAACGCGGGCCTGATCAAGATGCTGGGCGGCGACAAGGCGCTGCAGGACAAGATCGACATGGTGTTCGACGCCAAGGTGGACGACAACGTTTACGCGCACATGGAAGACATCTCCGGCTTGATCGGCCACTACGCGCATGGCAACGAGCCGTCGCACCATGTGGCTTACCTGTACAACTATGCCGGCGCACCGTGGAAGACGCAGCAACGCCTGACGCAGGTGGTGGCGTCGCAGTACAACACCACGCCGGCCGGCTTGTCTGGGAATGACGATCTGGGGCAGATGTCGGCCTGGCTGGCCTTCACGGCGCTGGGTTTCTATCCGGTGGCGCCGGGCAGCAATGAGTATGTGATCGGCCGTCCGTTCCTCGACAAGGTGGTGATGAATCTGCCGAACGGCAAACGCTTCACCATCCGCGCACCGGGCCTGAGCAAGGAAAATATCTACGTGGCCGGCGTGACGCTGAACGGCAAGCCGCTGGCGCAGACCTTCCTGCGCCATGAACAGATCACGGCCGGTGGTGAGCTGGTGTTCACCATGTCCAGCACCCCGAACAAGGCGTGGGGTACCGCAAAAGGCGACCGGCCGTACACCCAGACTGCGTACTAATCCGCGCTAGGTGTGCTTGACGTGTTAGTCGTCGATCAGATCGTAGTCGGTGAGCAAACCATCGGTGGTCAAGTACACCAGCAGCTTGCGGGCCGGCTTGATGCCGCCGGCCTGAAACGCAAGTACGGTGTCCACCTGGCTGCCGTGGCGCTCGATCTTGCGACCAGCAACCGCTTGCTTGTGCAAAAAAGTCAGCGAGTTTATGTGGGCTAGTTCGCTGATTGACTGCGAGCCCAAGTCGCTTCTCAGGCCGGCGGTGGCGAATGCCGAATTGGCGAATGCACTGCCGCCTTTCGCCGCATCGGCAAGCCAGGCTTGCACATTTTTCGTATGCGCGGGATTGGGGTCTTTACGTGCTTTCAGGTTGTGCATCAGCGGCCCAATGCGCGGCGCTGTATTGCTTTCCCCTTTGGTCGTCATCACTACTTCGGTCACTTCGCCTTTTGCGTCAACCACGAAGGCTAGCGAAAAATTGCGGGATGTCGAGTAGAAGTGGCTGGCGTCGGCAGGTACGAATACTTCGTCTGGCAAACCGTCGAAAATAGTCACCAGCTTGCCATCCCTTACGTCGAAAGTTCCCATCCGGTTGTTGGAGAATTCGTAGCGACCAGAATAGAGCGCCAGCGACCTGGCATCGATTTTTACCCCGGGGTGCTGGACTGCCTTGTCGTCGTCCGCTTCCGGCCAGTGGTAGGCGCGGCCAATGGCGGCGGTAAGGCGCTCCATCATTCTGGAATTGTCGTTCGCATTAATCATGATCACGGCGCCTTGTCCCGTGCGGGAAAATGCCGTCAGCAAGGTGTCGAAGCCTTCGTCGCGGCCGCCGTGCGAGAAGCGCTGCGCGCGGCCACTGCCATTGAGGAAGAGTCCCAGACCGACGTTTTCTTTTTGTGGAGTCAACATTTGTTCGGTCAGCGCAGCCGGGATGACCGGGTTGGACGTGCCGGCAAGAGACTGCTGGACGCCGATGGCAAAGCGTGCCAGATCCGATGCATTGGTCCATAAGCCGGCTGCCGCCATCTCCGGATACAAGTGCCAGCGTCCCTTGACCATGCCACGGTCAGCAAGGTGACCGCTGGCGTTCAACTGCGCCGCCTCTGGCAGCGGTGGTTGCAAGTACGAGCTATCGTTCATTTGCAACGGCTTGAGAACCGCGTCACGCATGTAGTCGGGGAAGGTTTGACCGCTGACATCGACCACCATTTGCTGCATGACGGTGTAGCCGCCACCAGAGTATCGAACCTTGCTGCCGGGGACCAGGTCGACGCGAATGGGTGCGGTGTTCGCCGGCGGTTCGCCATTCAGTACCTGAACAACGCTGGGCATGCGTGCATCGGTAGCATAACCGGGGAAGCCATGCACGGTCAGGCCGGCGTTATGGCTCAGCAACCGACGCAATGTCACCTTGTTTTCGGCCGATAGATCGTTGTCCGGTACCTTCCAGCTAAGCAGTTTGGCGTTGACGTCTTCATCAAGGGCGAGCTTACTTTGTGCTACCAGGTGAAGGGCGCCAAACGCAGCCACCGGTTTGCTGACCGAACCTGCTTGAAACAGTGTGCGGGTCGTTACCGGCGTCTTGCCGCCTTTTTCTGTGAAGCCGTAACCCTGTGCCTTGACGATCTTCCCGTTCTCAATAATGGCAAGTGATAATCCAGGAATCTGGCGCATCGCCATTTCGGCTTTGACGATGTCGTCTATTTGATCAGCATGGGCACAACTTACAAATAACAAGGCAGCGGATAGTGCTATGGGATGAACGTTCATGGACGATTCTTTCAACGGTGATTGATGGACCGGGAATTTGAAAGTTGACGATACGTCATCGCCCACGCCTGGTTGGCAGGATTGCGACAGACAGTCGGATGTCAGGTATGGACCGTCCTATTTCTGGATGGGTTGGATACCGTATTTAGCTTCACGTAGTCAGGACAGGAGGGCGATCAGCGAGTTTGGATGGATCGCCCAGCCGGCCAGTCCCGCCAGCCCCATAAGGACGCCAAGCGCGGTCGGCACCAGCGCCACCGCGTACAGGGCCCACAGCTGCGTCAGCGCGGTGATGGCGAACAGCGAGATAGCGATGGCCAGCAGCGCGTCCGAGAGGTCGAACTGGTCGTCCTTGAAGTTGGCGGCATCGTAGACTTTCTGGTCGTTCTCGGCGTCTGCCTTGGCTTCGGCTTTTTTGTGCGCCTGTTCCTGCGCCAGCGTTTCGTACTGTTTGATGGCTTCCTGGTATGCCGGCTGTTCGGCGGCAGGACGGCCGGCTGCCGCCAGCTTCAATTGCAGCACGGTGGACTTGGCGACTTCCTCGCGTACGTTGCGGGCCTGGTAGAAGGCCCAGTGGTCAACCCGGTTGGCCTGCGCCTGCTGCATGCTCTGATTGATGTTGTCGTCCTTGACCTTGCAGATGCCGATGAAGGTGGCCAGCAGCGCGACCGTGATGGCCACGGTGGCATTCAGCTTGCGATTGTTGGATTGTGCGGTGTCGTTCTGCGTATCGACGATGTCGAGTGGTTCCATGATGCTTGGGGAGAGTGGAAAGCCGTCAGCATAACCTACTCTCTATTGCAGCTTGGCTTTTTCAGCGAGGACTTTTTCGTGAAACTTGACCATGTCGGCCTCCTTCTGGCGGGCCTCTTCGAGCGTTGGCACGTCCAGTTCACGCCGCAGAATGTCGGACACGGAGGGATCAACCGGCACTAGCCTTGGCGGGCGGTTGAAGTGGGACTGCGACTGGGTACCGAAACGCTGCGGGCGGCCGATCCGCACCAGGAAGCGGTCCATGCTGGCCGCCGCAAGCCATTTGGCCTTGGGTTCCCCCTTGCTGATGGCGATCACGCACAGGTCGTGCGCCAGCAACGCGTCGTCCGGCTCCAGCGCGTGTTGCAGCACCATGGCCGCGTGGTAGTAGGCTTCGCCGCTGCCCAGCGGACCGGCCGCCAGCAGTTCCTTGACGCGCAATTCGCGCTGTTCGTCGCGCAGCGATATGGCGTTCCAGTCGCGCTGTGCGTTGGGCGGGCCATCGCGGTCGGCCTGGTCCTCGGTATAGAGCTTGACCAGCTCCTGGCTGACCGTCAGCGGAATGGTATCGGCAGCTGAGGCAAAGGCAGGGGCAGCGCCGAGAACGAGGGACAGCACAAGGTGACGTATGGTCATGGCATCAGGGCTTGTTCACGCGCTTTGCGGTAATGGTGATGTGATGGTCGGTGCCAGCTTTGCCGTTGACGACAGTCGGCTGGTTCCATTGCAGCAGGTGCTGCGAGTCGCCGGTTTTCTGCAGCAGCTTGATTTCCAGGCCTTCGTTGCAGGACGACACAGCGACCACCGAGAACGCGAAGTTGGGCGAGCTGAATTCCTGCGGAGTCGAGGCGCCGACGAATTTGTCGCTGGATCGCATGGTGGTGACGCCATGCTGCGCCGTCAACGCGATGGTTGCTGGCGCCTGCGGCAGCGGTTTGCAGTCGGTGGCGGCGAAGGCCTGGCAGGACAGCATGCCCGCGGCGATCAGAATAAGTTGGCGCATGGCCTATCCTTTCAGGCGGAGATTTCCGGCGAACGGTTGAAGAAGGTCAGGCGGTTGCTGGATGGGTCTTTGACAGACATTTCGCGGCCGCCCCACGGCATTTCTTCTACGCCGGGGCGGGCGTTCTTGTACTGCTTGGCGATCAATTCAACCTGGTAAGCATCGACATCGCTGGTGGCGATGCGGATGGCGGCGCCGGGAGAGCAGTCGCCGAAATGCTCGGTCAGGTGCAGCACGCAGCCGTCCTTGGAGACCTGCATGTACAGCGGTAGTCCGTCCTCAAAGCGATGCTCCCAGTCGACCTTGAAGCCGAGGAAGCCGACGTAAAACTCACGCGTTTTGGCTTCGTCGAAAAAGCGGAAGATCGGGGTAACGGTGCCCAGGCTCATGGCGTCTCCTATGGTAATGCTGCCACTTGTTTGAGAAAGTCGGCGCTGAACAGCGGCAGCTTGCCTTGTTTTTGCGCGATAGACTGGTAGCGTAGCATGAACTGTTTCGACGGTTGCTTGAGCAGGTCGAAGATGGCGGCCTTGCCGTCCTGGCGAATGATGGTGGAGGCCATCAGCCAGCCAAGTTCGTAGGCGGTTTCGTCGAAATCGGTGTAGAACATGATGCCGTAGATCTGGTCGTAGGCCGCTTCGTCGGCTGGTGGCGCCGCCAGCATGTGCCAGCCCAGCGATTCAAACGTGGTGCGGATGCCGCCGATGCGTTTGGCGTTGCGTTCAATGACCAGTTTCTTGGGCGCGGAATAGATCGTCGGCGCGCGGTCGGCGATCGGATGGGTGAACAGCTCTGCGGTGCCTTCGCGGACCAGTTGGTCCAGCAATTGATTCAGCCAGAGCGGCCCTGCGACGTTCTTCGTGTCGGCCGCCGTGGGCAGCGTCTCATGGCGCATGACGTGATTCTGTATCGCGTGGAACAGTTCATGGGCCACAGTTTCCGCCAGTTCCTGCGTATTGGCCTCTGTGAAGCCCTTCATGTCGACGTACACATCGTCCGGCACATCGCCGAACGCAAAGCCGTCTGAGTAGCTGCCGAAGATGAAGTGCACATTCAGCTGCGCGTTGAAGTCGGCCGGCACGTATTCCTTCAACTGGCGCGCGACTTCCGCCGCCAGTGGCGCGTATTTTCCGTAGCCAGGCTTGGAGAGTTCGGCCGACAGCACCTTGGCTGCATCGACCACTTGCGGCTTGTCGTGCAGGAGCTTGAAGCGGCCAATCAGCGCTTCGCAATCCTTGAAGCGCATCTTCCTGATCAGTGCCTTGGCGTCGGCGCTGGTGCAGAAAGTGGCGGGAAGGTTGAAATCGCCAGTGCTGATCGCCGCGCTGACGATCCTGGCGTTCTCAAAGTCGAAGCCGAAGCGCAACTGGTCAGCGCGGGCGTTGGGGAAGAGTAGTAACAGCAGTAGCAGCAAGCGGCGCAACCAGAACATCCATCCCCCCACGCAGAAATATATAAAGCTGATAACTTTAACAGCTTAGTATATTTCTGGCACGATAATTTCGGCAGGCACTGGGCGGCGCACGTAGTCATCGTGGTATTCGCGTTCCGGCAGGTGGATTTCCGGATGCGCCACTTCTTCATACGGCATCTGCTCCAGCAGGTGATGGATGCAGTTCAGGCGCGCTTTCTTCTTGTCGACGCCTTGCACCACCCACCATGGCGCTTCCGGAATGTGGGTCCGTTCCAGCATCACTTCCTTGGCCTTGGTGTATTCCTCCCAGCGGCGGCGCGATTCCAGGTCCATGGGGCTGAGTTTCCACTGTTTTAGCGGATCGTGGATGCGGCCCAGAAAGCGGGCATTCTGTTCTTCGTCCGAAATCGAGAACCAGTATTTGATCAGCTGGATGCCGGAGCGGGCCAGCATGCGCTCGAATTCCGGCACGGTCTGGAAGAATTCCTCGTACTGGTCGTCGCTGCAAAAGCCCATCACGCGTTCGACGCCGGCGCGGTTGTACCAGCTGCGGTCGAACAATACGATCTCGCCAGCGGCCGGCAGGTGCGACACGTAGCGCTGGAAGTACCACTGCGTGCGTTCGCGGTTGTTCGGCGCCGGCAGAGCGGCCACGCGGCACACACGCGGATTCAGGCGCTGGACGATGCGCTTGATGACGCCACCCTTGCCGGCGGCATCGCGGCCTTCAAACAGGATCACGACCTTGTGGCCGGTGTGGACCACCCAGTCCTGCAACTTGACCAGCTCCGCCTGCAGGCGGAACAACTCGCGGAAGTAGAGGCGGCGTTCTTCCTTGGCTTCCGCGCTGCGCTCACGTTCGACCACTTCCTTGGTGAACGGGTCGATCTCGCGGTCCTCCAGTTCCATCTCCAGTTCTTCGTCGTAGCTGTCGGTCAGCTCGCGCTGGACGCGGTCCAGCAAATCTTGTTCGTTTAATTGCATGCTAATTCCTGATTTCAGAAGATGTGAGAGAAGAGCCAGAACAGTGAGCCGGACAATAGTATCGCAACCGGCAAGGTCAATACCCAGGCCAGCGCCAGATTACGCACCGTCGACCACTGCAAGCCGGATTTGTTGGCCGCCATGGTGCCGGCCACGCCGGACGACAGCACGTGCGTGGTCGATACCGGCAGGCCGTAGATGTCGGCCGCGCCGATGGTCAACATGGCCACCAGTTCCGCCGACGCGCCTTGCGCATAGGTCAGGTGGGACTTACCGATTTTTTCACCGACCGTCACCACGATACGCTTCCAGCCGACCATGGTACCCAGGCCTAGCGCAATCGCCACCGCCACCTTGACCCACAGCGGAATGAATTTGGTGGCGTCGTCCAGCTGCTTGCGGAAGGCTTTCAGATTGGCCGTGGTGTCGGCGTCGAACGGCACGGCGTGGCTTTTGTCGAGCAGGCGCATGGCTTCGGCGGCCAGGTACATATCGTTACGTACGTTGCCCACGGTTTCAGCCGGCACCTTGGCCAGCGAGCCATGCAGCTTGACGGCCTGGCCGATGTCGCCGGTCAGCGTCGCCAGCGCCGGCACCACGGCTGGCGTCAGCTCCTTGGTGCGGATGTAGGTGGACAAGGCGGCGCGCGGTTCAGCGGCTGGCAGCGCGCCTGGTGCGATGTACTTTTGCAGCGACTGTTGCGTGACCTGGCTGACGGCGACGAATTGCGTCACCTGATCCACCGGCAGCGCGCGGTTCAGCGCATAGGCCATCGGCACCGTGCCGACCAGGATCAGCATGATCAGGCCCATGCCTTTTTGGCCGTCGTTGGAGCCGTGCGCGAACGAGACGCCGGTGCAGGTCAGGATCAGCAGGCCACGGATATACCACGGCGGCGGCGTGCTGCCTTTTGGCGCTTCGTACAATTCGCGGCGTTTGACCACCGCGCGCAGCACCAGCAACAGCAGGGCGGCGCAGCCGAAGCCCACCATCGGCGACAGCAGCAGCGAGTAGCCGACCTTGGACGCCTGCGCCCAATCGACGCCGCTGGTGCCGTCGCGGCCATGCATCATGGCGTTGGCAATACCGACGCCGAGAATGGAGCCGATCATGGTGTGCGACGACGATGCCGGCAGGCCGAGCGCCCAGGTGCCCAGGTTCCACATGATGGCGGCGATCAGCAGCGCGAACACCATCGCAAAGCCGGAGCTGGAGCCGACTTGCAGGATCAGTTCCACCGGCAGCAGCGAGATGATGCCGAAAGCGACAGCGCCGCTCGACGTCAGCACGCCGAGGAAGTTGAAGCAGCCGGACCACACCACGGCGGCATTGGCCGGCATGGAGTTGGTGTAGATGACGGTGGCGACGGCGTTGGCGGTGTCGTGGAAGCCGTTGACGAATTCGAAGCCCAGCGCGATCACCAGCGCCACGCCGAGCAGGATGTAGGGCAGCCAGCTGGTGGCCACCGGACCGGCCTCGGTAACGTCGGCGCGCAGGCTGAAGGCGCTGTACATCAGCCCCGCAACCAGCAGCACGACGAAGATGGCGGCGGTCAGCGGGGTGTTCTTACTGTCCGCAGGGCTGGTGCGAGCAGGTTGGACGACAGTATTCATTCAGTCAGCTCCAGTATAAAAATGGTAACTGACTTTACCGGCCGATTATGACGGTGTGATGACCACTCCCGGTGGCGCCGGCGTGGCGGCCGGCCGTGGCGTGGCTTCGTCTTGCGTGGCCAGCTCCAGCTCATGGAAAGCGTCCTGGGTCAGCTGCATTAGGCGCTCCGGGTCCGGCACCAGCGCCGTGTCCACGAACAGCGCCAGCTGGATCTGGCCAGCGTAGGAAATGAAGGCCAGACCGACGCCCAGCTTGCCGGTTTGCGGCACCCAGCAGATCAGGTCCGTCAGGCGCGATCCGGCCAGGTAACGGCGGCTGGCCGGGCCTTCGATATTGGTCAGCACCACCGAGCCCTTGGAGGTGAACAGGTTGAGGGCGAAGTGCTGCAAAGCCGTCGGCAGGCAGCCGGCCAGCGACAGGAAGGCCATGGTGGCGCGCGGCTGGTGCGAGCGCTTGATGGCTGTCATGCGGTGGCTGGACTGGCGCAGGCGCACGCACGGGTCGTCAACATCCGTTGGCAAATCGACGGCGACCAGGCCGAATTCATTCCCGAGCTGGAAGGCGTTGGCCTTTTCGCGCAGGTTAAAGGTAACGGCGGCGCGCAGTGCGCGGCCATCCAGATGCTGCCCGCGTTCGCCCAGATACTGGCGCAGCGCGCCGGAGACGGCGGCCACCCAGACGTCGTTGAGCGTCACGCCCATGCGCTTGGACATGGCGCGCACCCGTTCCATCTCCAGCGGCGGCAGCCAGACCAGCTGCTTGTCGCCGCTCATCGGCGTCTTGAACTGGGTCTGCGCGTCCGGCCACAGGATGGACAGACGCGCCACGTGTCCGGCGATCTTCAGCGATGACAGACCGCGCACCAGCGCCGAACACACCGGATTGTGGGCGATGGCGCGATGCGGATGGCCGACCGGCGACGGCGTCTTGCCATGCAGGCCGTTGTCGTCGGTGAGGTGATTCAGCACATGCACCAGTCCCAGGCCGTCGGTGATGCAGTGATGAACGCGGAACACGATCGCATGGCCGCCGTTGACGCGGTCCAGCACGGTCATATGCCAGCGAGGACGGTCGGGCGCCAGCGGCAGGTGGGCGAGGCGGGTCAGTTGCGCTTGCAGTTCCTGGCGCGGCACGTCGCGTTCCATGCGTTCCAGTTCGACGTGATGATTGATGTCGAACTGTTCGTCCTCCACCCAGCGTTTGCCGACTACCTTTTGCGTGAAGCGCGGGTAGTTGGTCAGGCGGTAGGCGATGGTGGCGGTCAGCCGCTCCATATCGACCGGGCCGTCAAACAGCAAAATGCTGTTGATGACCATCAGGTTCTTGTCGCTGTCCATGCGGTGCCACGCGTAGTCGCGGCGGGTCAGGGCGGATGGCGCGGTTGGTTTCTCGTTACGCGGCCGCAGCGCGTAGTGGTTCAGCCCCGCCATGTGGACGCGGCACAGATAGTCCTGCCAGTCGATGGCGCGGGTGTCGACGCTGTAGCATGCCTGGTCTTCGGCGTTGAAGCGCTGCGCCAGCGCTTGCAGGCGGTCGCTTTGGAAAATATAGCGCGGCGCGGTGTAGAAAGAGAAGGTCAGGGCCAGGAGCTGCGTGGTGCGCAGGGCTTCCAGCGCTGGCGATTCGCTGGCGCCGAGCAGCTTGCGCACGCCGCTCCAGGCGCCGGCGCCAATGCGCATGGCGCGCAGCATTAGCAGGAAGGCAGGGCGGCTGACGACGCGAAATTCATGCTTGGGCGGTTGATGGAACAGGCGCTCGTACTGGCGCCAGTTGCGCTTTGCTTCGCCTTGTATCAACTCGATCACCCGGCCGACCGTAACCGGGTTGGTGGCGCCGGTGCAGGCCTGATAGATGCGCAGGGCCGGCGGCGCTTGCAGCGCTTCGGCGGCGGCCAGGATGATGCTGTTGGCGACCAGGTCGGCCGGGATGATGTCCACCACCTGCTCCGGTTGTGCCGGGAACAGGTTGGTCTTGCCGCGCGCATAGGCCAGGATGATGGCGTCGGCCACTTTGACGCCTTCGATCCAGCCGGGCGCCGGCTCCTGCAAGGTGCTTTCGATGATGGACGGCCGCACGATGGTCAGCGCGCGGCCACGCATGGCGGCCATTGCCAGTTGTTCGCCGATCCACTTGGTGAAGGTGTAGGTGTCGTTCCAGCCGTGGTAATTGGCTTCGGCAATCCCGAGTGCGGTCAGGCGGCGCGCCAGTTCGGTGGCGTCGGTGACGTCGGCGCGCAGCAGGGCAATGCGGTGTTGCAGGTGCCGCAGCAAGCCGTCCAGTTCATAGTGACCGTCGGCGTGGCGCGGGATGGAGGCACGCGCCGGCGTGACGATCTGCTCGGCCATGGCGCCGCGATGGTAGCCGTTGACGTAGCAGGTCGACACCTGGATCAGCGGCGCGTTGCCGGCGCGCGCCAGTTCGCTGATGTTTTGCACGCTGATGGCGTTGATGGACAGTGCCTCGTCCAGCGCCTCGCGGAAGTTGACGCTGGCGGCGGCATTGATAACCAGATCGATACGGCGCGCCAGCGCGTTGAAGGCGCTCAGCGGCAGGCCGAAGCAGGGCGCCGTCACCTCGCCGCTGACACATTCGATTTTATCGGCGAAGAACTGCACCAGGAAATCCGGCCGCTCGGCGCGCAGGCGGTCGAAGATCGACGACGTGGCGATTTCGCTTTCGAAGCGCGCGCGGGCGTCGCCGCGGATCAGCAGCACAATGCGGCCGATGTCGGGCACGCTGCGTATCAGCTTCTCCAGCACCACTTTGGCGAGGAAACCGGTGCTACCGGTGATCAGTACGCGCTTGCCGGAGAGTGCCGTTTGCACATGGAATGCGGATGTCATAGCGGGCTCTAAAAAAGATGTCATAGCTGCAATGGGCCGATCTTAGAGCCAAACCGCGCGGTCACTAGCGACTTTGCACTGGCTTGGGAAGCCAAACACATGGCGCTGCGAGTCAGCCCCGATGACAGGCCATGCGCCAGCCTGCGGCATTTGCACAACGTTTAAATAACTTGCCAGAAAGAAATAACGAAACTACACTGGCGCCTTCATGCCTGCGCCACTACGCGCACCGCATCCGGTCGCCAGACCGCGTCTTCGGCCCAGCCCCGCCGTGATTCCCGTCCCATATTGAGAACTGAGCTATGAATAATTTGAAAATCGGCACGCGCCTGCAATTGGCGTTTGGCGCGATGCTGGTGCTATTGCTGGTGATTGCCTACATCGGCTGGTCGGCGCTGGCCGACACCAATAAACGCATGGATATTGTGGTCAACGAAAACAATACCAAGATCGCGCTGTCCAATTCCATGTTGACCGAGCTGAACCTGATCGCCCGTTCGGCGCGCAACTACATCCTGTATGCGGACAAGGAGACGCAGGCCAAGATGCAAGGCCGCATCGAAGGTGCGCAAAAGAATTTTGGCGTGAGCATGGAGCGCCTGGGGACGCTGGTGCATGGCGAACGCGGCAAGGAGGTGTATGCGCAGTTGCAGGCGCAAGCGCCGGAGACGTTGCGTCTGCTGGGCCAGGTGGTGCAGATCGTCAATGAGGGGAAAGCGGCGGAGGCGCCGGCTTTCCTGCTGAATTCGGTGCAGAAGCAGCAGGACGGCACGTTTGCGCTGATTAACGAAATGATCGGCTTCCAGGAGAAGCAGAACGCTGCGCTGGTCGAGCAAATTCATGACGAGTATGCGTTTGCGGTACGGTTCCTGATCGGCGCGACGCTGCTGGCCTGCGTGGCGGCAACCGGCCTGGCGCTGATGATTACGCGCTCGATTACGCGGCCGATTAACGAGGCGGTCAGCGCAGCCGAGATGGTGGCGGCGGGCGACCTGACGCATAGCGTCCAGGTGCAGGGCCGCGATGAGGTCAGCCAGCTGTTGACGGCGTTGCAGACCATGACCGGCAGCCTGTCGTCAATCGTGGGCGAAGTGCGGGCTGGCACCGAAACGATCAGCACGGCGTCGCGCGAGATTGCGACGGGTAACCAGGATTTGTCGTCGCGCACGGAAGAGCAGGCCAGTTCGCTGGAAGAAACCGCGTCGTCGATGGAGGAGCTGACTTCCACCGTCAAGCAGAGCGCGGACAATGCGCGCCAGGCCAATGTGCTGGCCAATTCGGCTTCGCAGGTGGCGGTGCGCGGTGGGCAGGTGGTGTCGCAGGTGGTGGAGACCATGGGTTCGATTAATGAATCGTCGCGCCGGATTGTCGACATCATCGGCGTGATTGACGGGATTGCGTTCCAGACCAATATTCTGGCGTTGAATGCGGCCGTCGAGGCGGCACGCGCCGGTGAGCAGGGCCGCGGCTTTGCGGTGGTAGCGTCGGAAGTGCGGACGCTGGCGCAGCGCTCGGCCGCCGCAGCCAAGGAAATTAAGGTGCTGATCGATGATTCGGTCGGCAAGGTGGATACCGGCGCGCGGCTGGTCGATCAGGCCGGCGTTACCATGGACGAGATCGTTGATAGCGTGAAGCGGGTGACAGACATCATGGCCGAGATCGCGCTGGCCAGCCAGGAGCAGAATGCCGGCATCGAGCAGATCAATCAGGCGATTACGCAGATGGATCAGGTCACCCAGCAGAATGCGGCGCTGGTGGAAGAGGCGGCGGCGGCGGCCGAGGCCATGCAGGAGCAGGCCGAGCATCTGGCGCAGGCGGTGGATGTGTTCAAGTTGGCGGGCGGGGCGGTCAAGCTGCGTCCGGCGTTGAAAGCGGTGGCGTCTGGCGCGAAAGTGACGCGCTTGGCGGTAGCTCCGCGTCCCGTTGCGCGCGCGAAGGCGGCGGGGGAAGATTGGGAGCAGTTTTAGGGTTTTATGATGCAACCGCACATGGGGGAAATGTGCGGTTTTGGCAGCGTTGTCTTGATACCACATTTGCGGCACCGTTAAACCCCGCACACCGTAGGCGTCAGGGTCTGACCCCGTACGGGGTCAGACCCTTCTGTCCGGGGTTAATTATCGCGGATATGCCATGCGCGGTTGATGCTCAACGCTGCCAGTGACGCGGCGGCGCCAGAGAACAGGTACACGCCCGCATACGCCAGTCCGAAGTGCGACGACAGCCCCAGCGCCACCAGCGGCGCAAAGCCGGCACCCACCAGCCATGCCACATCGCTGGTCAAGGCCGCGCCGGTATAGCGGAAGCGCTGCGGGAAGTTGGACGTCACCGCACCCGCAGCCTGGCCATACGACAGCCCCAGCAACGAGAAGCCGATCAGGATAAACGCGTCCTGCCCGGTTTCGCCGCTGCCGATCAGAAACGGCACGAAGAGGCTGAAGATACCGATCATGATCGCCAGCGTGCCCAGCGTGCGGCGGCGGCCGACGCGGTCGGCGATGAAGCCGGAGATGATGATACCCACCGCCATCAGCGCCACGCCCAGCATCTGCACATGCAGGAAGCCGGCAATCGAGCGCTGCGACGTCAGCGTGATCCACGACAGCGGGAATACCGTTACCAGGTGGAACAGCGCATAGCTGGCCAGTGCCGCCAGGGCGCCGATGATCACGTTGCGCGATTGCGAATTGAGCAACTCGCCGACCGGCACTGGATCGAGCTGGTGCTCGTCCAGCAGGTGCGAGTATTCATGCGTGGTCACCAGACGCAGGCGGGCAAACAGCGCCACCACGTTGATGGCAAATGCCACGTAGAACGGATAGCGCCAGCCGAATTCGAGGAAGTCCAGCGAACTGAGGTTGGTCATCAGGTAGGCAAACAGCCCGGCCGCGATGACGAAGCCGATCGGCGCGCCCAGCTGGCCCAGCATGGCGTACCAGCCGCGCTTCTCTTCGGGCGCGTTGAGCGCCAGCAGCGACGGCAAACCGTCCCACGAGCCGCCTTGCGCGATGCCTTGTCCAATCCGCAAAATGGCCAGGAAGACAATCGAGGTGGTCCCCAAACTGGCATAGTCCGGAAGGAAGGCGATACCTGCCGTTGAAACCCCGATAATCAACAACGCCAGGGTCAGTTTGGTTTCACGGGTGAAGTGATGTTGAACTGCCATAAAAGCCACAGTTCCTATCGGACGGGCAATAAAGGCAAGCGCAAAAATCGCAAAAGCGTATAGTGTGCCGTCAAGCCTGCTGTCGTATGGAAAGAATACCGACGGGAATACCAGCGCTGACGCAATGGCGTAGACGAAGAAGTCGAAATACTCGGATGCGCGCCCGATGACCACGCCGATCGCAATTTCCCCGGGAGAGATATGTCCGTCCCTGGCGTTGATGCTACGTGCTCCAGGGCTTGTTTGATGATGGACGTCAGCTTGGACGTCACTAATAGAAGTCGTGTTAGCCATAGTCTCTTTGTCTCGTGTTAAGTAATTGTTATCACGGCGAGTCCGAGCACGTAGGACAAAGTGTCCAATTGCAAGAACAACCCGTCGTGAGTACAGTAGCATGTTCCCAACAATCTGTAATCTAAATTACCGCATGATTCCTCCTATCGTTCGTCGTGGATTGCTCCTCGCACCGTTATTGTGGCTCGCTGGCTGCGATACGGTCGTGCTGAATCCGTCCGGGGATATCGCAGCGCAACAAGCACACCTAGTCGTGGTGTCAACCTTGCTGATGCTGTTGATTATCGTACCTGTCATGTTTCTCATCTGTCTGTTCGCTTGGCGCTATAGAAAGTCAAATACCGCCGCCGAATACAAACCAGACTGGGATCACTCTACCAAGCTCGAACTGCTGATCTGGGGCGCACCGCTGCTGATCATCATCGTGCTGGGCCTGATCACGTGGATTTACACCCACTTGCTCGATCCGTATCGTCCGCTGAGCCGCCTGGACGAAAACCGTCCGATCGCCGCCGGCGTCAAGCCGCTGGAAGTGCAAGTGGTGTCGATGGACTGGAAATGGGTCTTCATTTATCCGGAGCAGGGCATCGCCACCGTGAATGAACTGGTCACGCCGATCGACGTACCGGTCCGCTTCCACATGACCTCGACCTCGGTGATGAACGCGTTCTACATTCCTGCGCTGGCCGGTATGGTCTACACCATGCCTGGCATGGAAACGCAGCTGAATGCGGTGATGAACAAGGTCGGCATCTACGACGGTTTCTCGGCCAACTACAGCGGCGCCGGTTTCTCGGACATGCGCTTCAAGTACCACGGCGTGTCGCAAGCCGACTTCGACGCCTGGGTTGCCAAGACCAAGTCCAGCACCACCGTGCTGAACCGCGCAGAAGCGTTGCTGCTGGAAAAACCGACGATCAAGCACCCGATCATGCATTTCGGTACCGTGGACAATGGCATTTATGACCTGATCCTGAACCGTTGCGTGGCCGAAGGCTCGGTCTGCGTGAATACCCAGATGCACCAGGATGCCACGCGCATCAAGGCAGCGGCAGTCATGAAAAACCTGCCGAAAGACGTGTGTGAACCTGCCACCGTCGCCGCAACTGCTCAACCTACCCGTAAAGAATGACCATGTCTGATCTCAACCTGACCAATCTGATCTTTGGGCGGCTGTCACTGGAAGCAATTCCATACCACGAGCCCATCCTGATCGGCACCTTCGCCGGCGTGGCTTTGGGCGGTATCGCCTTCCTCGCCGCCATGTTCTACTTCCGTTTGTGGGGTCCGTTCTGGCGTAACTGGGTTACCTCGATCGACCACAAAAAAATCGGCATCATGTATATGGTGCTGGGTATCATCATGCTGCTGCGCGGCTTCGCCGATGCACTGATGATGCGCGCACAGCAGGCCATGGCCTTCGGGGATAACCCGGGCTTCCTGCCGCCGCACCACTTCGACCAGGTGTTTACCGCCCACGGCACGATCATGATTTTCTTCGTCGCCATGCCGCTGGTTACCGGTCTGATGAACTACGTAGTGCCGCTGCAAATCGGCGCGCGCGACGTTTCGTTCCCGTTCCTGAATAACTTCTCGTTCTGGATGACCACCTTCGGCGCCATGCTGACCATGGTGTCGCTGTTCATCGGTGAATTCGGCAAGACCGGCTGGCTGGCATTCCCGCCGCTGTCGGGCATCGCTGCGTCGCCGGACGTCGGGGTCGATTACTACATCTGGTCGTTGCAGGTGGCCGGGGTCGGGACTACGCTGTCCGGGGTCAACCTGCTGGCCACCATCATCAAAATGCGCGCGCCTGGCATGTCGATGATGAAAATGCCAGTGTTCACCTGGACCGCACTGTGCACCAATGCACTGATCGTTGCGACCTTCCCGATCCTGACCATCACCCTGGCCATGCTGTCGCTGGACCGTATCGCCGGCTTCAACTTCTTCACCACCGAACTGGGTGGTAACCCGATGCTGTACGTCAACCTGATCTGGATCTGGGGCCACCCTGAGGTCTACATCCTGGTGCTGCCAGTGTTCGGCGTGTTCTCGGAAATCGTCTCGACCTTCTCCGGCAAGCGTCTGTTCGGCTACACCTCGATGGTGTACGCGACCGTCGTGATTACCGTGCTGTCCTACCTGGTATGGCTGCACCACTTCTTCACCATGGGCTCCGGCGCCAGCGTCAACTCGTTCTTCGGCATCACCACGATGATCATCTCGATCCCGACCGGCGCCAAGATCTTCAACTGGCTGTTCACCATGTACAAAGGCCGCATTCGCTTCACCGTGCCAATGATGTGGACCGTGGGCTTCATGCTGACCTTCGTTATCGGCGGTATGACCGGCGTGATGCTGGCCGTGCCTCCAGCCGACTTCGTGCTGCACAACTCGCTGTTCCTGATCGCCCACTTCCACAACGTGATTATCGGTGGCGTGGTGTTCGGTCTGTTCGCTGGTATCAACTACTGGTTCCCGAAAGCCTTCGGCTTCACGCTGGACGAGTTCTGGGGCAAGGTATCGTTCTGGTGCTGGCTGGTCGGTTTCTGGGTGGCCTTCACGCCGCTGTACATCATGGGCTTCATGGGCGTTACCCGCCGTATGAACCACTTCGATGATCCTTCGCTGCAGATCTACTTCATTGTGGCTGCTATCGGCGCGCTGATCATTGCTGCCGGTATCGGCGCCTTCCTGGTGCAGATCGGCGTCAGCGTCCTGAACCGCAAGAAACTGCGCGACGTCACCGGCGACCCATGGGGCGGCCGTACGCTGGAGTGGGCTACTTCGTCGCCACCGCCAGACTACAACTTCGCCTTCACGCCAGTGGTGCATGACAGCGACAGCTGGGCCGACATGAAAGCCAACCAGTATCAGCGTCCGCTGAAAGGTTTCGTCGACATCCACATGCCGAAGAACACCGGCGCCGGCTTCATCATCTCGGCACTGGCCTTCGTCTTTGGCTTCGCCATGGTCTGGTCGATGTGGTTGCCTGCTGCACTGTCGTTCGCGGCCATGCTGGTAGCGATCATCGTTCACACCTTTAACTACAAGCGCGATTACTACATCAAAGCCGATGAAGTGAATCGTACCGAAGAAGCGCATACTCGTTTGCTGGAAAGCCATGTCTGAAATTAACGCTAATGGCGCCATGAGCGCCGATCCAAGCGCGCGTTACTACGTGCGTGACCATCATCCTGAGCACAGCACGCTGCTGGGCTTCTGGATTTACCTGATGAGCGACTGCCTGCTGTTCGCCGGCCTGTTCGCCGCTTACGCAGTCCTGGGCCGCAGCTATGCGGGCGGCCCAAGCGGCGCGGAACTGTTCGACCTGCCGACCGTGGCCCTCAACACCGGCTTCCTGCTGATGTCGTCGATCACCTACGGCTTTGCGATGATCGCCTCGCAGCGTAAAAACCTGAAGGCCACCATCGTCTGGCTGCTGATCACCGGCGCTTTCGGCCTGGCGTTCCTGTACCTGGAGCTGGACGAGTTCGTGCACCTGATCCACGAAGGCGCGGGTCCGCAACGCAGCGCGTTCCTGAGCTCGTTCTTCGCGCTGGTCGGCACCCACGGTCTGCACGTGACCTTCGGTACCGTATGGCTGGTGACGCTGTGCTTCCAGCTGGGCAAGCACGGCCTGACCCCTGAAAACAACCGCCGCCTGATGTGCCTGTCGATGTTCTGGCACTTCCTGGACGTGATCTGGATCGGCGTCTTTACCTTTGTCTACCTGATGGGAGTTCTGCCATGAGCGCACCACACAACCACTCTGCGCATGATGACCACGGCCACGGCCATGACGACCACGAAGGCGATGGTCACCACGGCAGCCTGAAGGACTACGCGATCGGTTTCATCCTGTCCGTGATCCTGACCGCGATTCCGTTCTACCTGGTGATGACCAAGGCGTTCGACAAGTCGAGCACCACCGCCATCGTCATCCTCGGCTTCGCCGCGGTGCAGGTGATCGTGCACATGGTCTACTTCCTGCACATGAACGGTAAAGCCGAAGGCGGCTGGTCGATGCTGGCCACGCTGTTCACGCTGGTGTTGCTGGTGATCGTACTGGCTGGCTCCATCTGGGTCATGTACCACATGAACCTGAACATGATGCCATCCATGGGTAACGACGCTCACAACATGCAAGACATGCAATGATGACGGGCGCCTCCAAGCGCCAACGTTCCCGAACCCTGCGCGTCATCCTGGTCCTCGCGGCCGGGGTGATGTTTGCAGGGTTTTTTGCTTTAGGGACGTGGCAGGTATTCAGACTTCAATGGAAACTGGCGCTGATCGAGCGCGTCGACCAGCGCGTGCATGCGGCGCCGGTGCCGGCGCCGTCGCTCGCGCAATGGCCGCAGCTCAACGCGGACGCCGACGACTACCGGCGCGTGCAGCTGAGCGGCGTGCTGCTGGATGGCTCGACCACCCAGGTGCTGGCGTCGCTGGATCGCGGCATCGGCTACTGGGTGGTGACCCCACTGTGCACGCCGGACGGCGGCATCGTGATGGTCAATCGCGGCTTTACGCCGGCAGGCCTGGGCGGCTGGAAGCCACAACCGGCGCCGCCGGCGGCAACGGCCGATGCTTGCCGTGGCGCGGCCGGTCCGACGGTGTCGGTCAGCGGTCTGCTGCGGCTGACCGAAGTGGCGGGGCGCTTGCGCCAGAACGAACCGGCACGCAATTACTGGTACACGCGCGATGTGCAGGCGATCGCCCAGGCGCGTGGACTGCCGGCGGTGGCGCCGTACTTTGTCGATGCCGATGCGGCGTCGGCCAAGGCGGCGGGACCGGTGGCGAACGTGCAGCCGGTCGGCGGACTGACAGTTATTTCCTTCGTCAACAACCACTTGGTTTATGCTATCACCTGGTACGCACTGGCCCTGATGGTGGCTGGAGCGACGGTATGGATAATCCGAGATGCGCGCAAACAAAAATAGTAACCCTTATGACGGCGGCCCGGCACGGCTGCGGCCCCGTCTTCCTGTCGTAGAACCGCTGGCGTCGGCGAACGCCTCCGCCAGCACGATCACCCACGCGGCCGGTCACAAGAACATGCAGCAGCTGATCCAGCTGCGCTGGATCGCCGTGATTGGCCAGATCACCACCATAGCCACCGCCTCGATCCTGCTCGGCGTGCAGCTGCCGATGCCGGCCATGCTGAATGTGCTGGCCTGCCTGATCGCCTTCAACGTCGCCAGCATCCTGCGCTGGCAGGAAAACCAGGTGGTGTCCAACAGCGAACTGCTACTGGCCTTGACGGTGGACGTGGCCAGCCTGACGGCGCAGCTGTATTTAAGCGGCGGCGCCACCAATCCCTTTGTGTTCCTCTACCTGCTGCACGTGATTCTGGGCGCGGTGCTACTGGAGACGTGGTCGACGTGGACGATTGTGATCGTCACCGGCGCCTGCATCGCCGGCCTGGCGCTGTTTTCGGAGCCGCTGCCGCTGCCGCAGGATCACGCGCTGGGCATTTTCAGCCTGTACGTACAGGGCATGCTGCTGTGCTTCATTCTCGATGCGGCGCTGCTGGTCATCTTCATCACCCGCATCATGCAGAATATGCGCAGCAGCGCGGCGGCGGTGTCCGACCTGCGCCAGCGCGCGGCGGAAGAAGAGCACATCGTCCGCATGGGGCTTCTGGCGTCCGGTGCGGCGCATGAACTGGGCACGCCGCTGGCGACGTTGGCGGTGATTCTCGGCGACTGGAAGCACATGCCGGAATTTAAAGGCAGCCCGGTGCTGCTGGAAGAAATCGCGGAGATGCAAACGCAGCTCAAACGCTGCAAGTCCATCGTCAGCGGCATTTTGATGTCGGCCGGCGAGGCGCGCGGCGAATCTTCGACCGCCACCACGCTTAACACCTTCCTCGACGAAGTGGTGGCCGAGTGGCGCGTCGGCCGCCCGGTGGTGGCGTTTGAACTGGAAAACCGCATCGCGCATGACTTACCGGTGGTGTCCGATTCCACCCTCAAGCAAATGATCTGCAATGTGCTGGATAATGCACTGGAAGCGTCGCCGGCGTGGCTGCGCATGGAAGCGAGCATTGAAGGCGGCATGCTGGTGCTGCTGGTGACCGATAACGGTCCGGGCTTCGCACCGTCTATACTGGCGCAGTTTGGCAAGCCATACAATTCCAGTAAAGGCCGTCCCGGCGGCGGACTGGGATTGTTCCTGGTGCTGAATGTGGCGCGCACGCTGGGCGGCGAAGTGACCGCGACCAACCGCGAGCAGGGCGGGGCGATGGTGCGTTTGACGCTGCCGTTGTCGGCCATCGAAATCAAATCGGAACAACAAACGACATGACGACAGAAGATCGAGTACTGCTGCTGGTAGAAGATGATGCAGCCTTCGCCCGTACCTTGGGGCGTTCGTTCGAGCGGCGCGGCTATCAGGTGCTGCTGGCGGAAAACGTGGACGATGCCAGCGCGCTGCTGGTCGACCATTCGCCCGGCTACGCCGTGGTGGACTTGAAGTTGAAGGGCAATTCGTCCGGCCTGGCCTGCGTGCAGATGCTGCATGAGCATGACGAAGAGATGCTGATTGTGGTGCTGACCGGCTTCGCCAGCATCAACACGGCGGTGGAGGCGATCAAGCTGGGGGCCTGCCAGTACCTGGCCAAGCCATCGAATACCGACGATATTGAAGCCGCGTTCGAGCACGTGGCCGGCGCGGCGGACCTGGAACTGAGCTCGCGCACCACGTCGGTCAAGACGCTGGAGTGGGAGCATATTCACACAGTGTTGGCGGAGACCGATTTCAATATCTCCGAAGCAGCGCGTCGTCTCGGCATGCACCGCCGCACGCTGGCGCGCAAACTTGAGAAACAACGGGTCAAATGAGCCAACAAGCATCGCTATTCGATTTTGAACCGCCGCCAAAACTGACGGACCGGATCTTCTTCGCCATCGCGCCGGATGCGCAGGCCATCGCCGACATCGGCGCGCTGACCGCGACGCTGAAAGCGCAGCATGGCATGCAAGGCCGGCCGATTGCGGACGCCAAGCTGCACTGCACCTTGTGTAATCTGGGTGACTTTGCCGGCATGCCGGATGCGCTGATCGCGCGCGCGTCGGAAGCAGCAACGCAGGTGGCCGGCGCTACGCCGCCCTTTGTAGCCAGCTTCGACACCGCGCAGACCTTCGTGAACCGCGCCCGCAACCGGCCGTTCGTGTTGACCGGCGGCGATGGCGTGATTGGCGTCGCTGCGCTGTACCGTAATCTGAATAGCGCGCTGCACAAAGCGGGCATTCCCGGCAATCCCGCCAGCTACACGCCCCACGTTACGCTGCTGTATGACGATGTGACGGCGCCGCCGCAAGGCGTAGCGCCGGTGGAATGGACCGTGCGCGAGTTCGTCCTGCTGCACAGTCACATTGGCCAGGCACGTCCTTACAACGTGCTGGCCCGCTTTAGAATGCCTTCAGCTTGAGCTGAATCGACAGCGCGCCGTACAACCGGTCTTTGTACGACGGCACGATGGCGACGTTGACGCCAACGCGTTCGTACTCATAGCTGAGGGTAGGGATGGCGGCGGGGAACCAGCCGCCATCGCGCATTTTAGGATAGCCGCTAAAACCGCCGACCACTGCGCCGATGCGCACCGGGCCGATTTTCCACGGCTGATAATACACGCCCGCGTAGTTGGAATAAGCGCGGTCGCTGTTATAGAAGCGTCCCGCCGTTACCGACGCCACCGTCGAAAAGCGCCATTCCGCGCCCAGGCCCGGATTGCTGTCGTTCAGGCCTTTATCGCGCTGGAAGTGGTAAGAGTAAAAGCCACCATTGATCCAGACCTCTTGCAGTGGCTTCGACTCGATGGTCTCGAAACCGTCGGCCATGGCCGTGCCGGACACACAGGCCAGCAGCGCCAGCCCGGCAATACGCAAACTATTAATCATCCGAAGCTTTCTTCGTCATGTTGAGGACTAGGATTATAGCCGTGTATGATGCGGGCATGATAACCACGTCGCGTCCCTTCCTCGGTTTGCTGGTGTTTGCCGCCGGCTGCGCGCAGGCGGCCGAATGGCGTGGCCTGGTCGACGTGCGCGCCGTCGATTCCGACGCCAGCCGCAGCTTCCTGGACAGCGGCATGGGCAAAACCCGCTACGACGCCAACTCGCCGCGCTTCAGCATCGGCCAGGCCGTGCTGCATGGCGATGTCGATATCACCGACAGCATCAGTGGCACGCTGGAACTGAGCGCCGATCAGCAGCATCGCGGCGTAGTCGATGTGCGCGAGGCGTGGCTGGCATGGAGTCCGGTGCCGGCCGGCGCGTGGAAGACGCGCGTCAAGGCGGGCTTCTTCTTCCCGCCGACCAGCGTGGAAATCGACTACGACAGCGTCGGCTGGGTGCCGAAGCACACCATCTCCAGTTCCGCCATCAACAGCTGGATCGGCGAGGAGCTGCGCACCAACGGCATCGAGTGGAGTGCGCGCCGGCCGGGCCGCTATGTCGATGCGCCGTATGACGTGGGCGTGGTAGCTGCGGTCTTCAACGGCAATGACCCCACCGGAACGCTGCTTGCATGGCGCGGCTGGTCGATCAGCGACCGCATCGCCGGCCGCTTCGATACAGTCAAGCTGCCCGACCTGCCGGTGTACCGGCGCGACGGCGCGATCCCCCGGCAATGGCGTGACATCCATCCATTCCGCGAAGTGGATGGGCGGCTCGGCTACTACGCCGGCGCGAATTTCAATGTCGGCACGCGACTGGAGCTGTCGGCGCTGCATTACGATAACCTGGCCGATCCAATGGCGGTCAAGGACTGGCAGTACAGTTGGCGCACGCGCTTCGACCATGTCAGCGCCGTGTGGCGGCCGCAGGGCCAGTGGGAACTGGCGATGCAGGCCATGCGTGGCGATACGCTGATGGGCCCCAACGCTGTGGCGCTGGATTTCCAGTCGTGGTTTGCGTTGGCCAGCCATCCGCTTGGCGGCGGCACGGCGGCGATTCGCTACGACCATTTCCGCACGCGCGGGCACGACATCCTGCCCGCCGATCCCAACGACGAAAACGGCTACGGCGTGGCGCTGGCCTACGATTGGCCGCTGTCGGACAGCCTGTCCCTGATGAGCGAAGCGCTGCTGGTCCGCAGCGACCGGTCGGCGCGGCGCCTGCTGGCCGAACTGCCGCAGCAAACCGAACGCAGCTTTACGGTATCTCTGCGCTGGCGTTTCTAACGCCTGCCGCTACCTCGTTAGAGAGGTGTTTTCCCTATCTTCAAGTAGTAAAGTTCCATCCAAGTTGACGCATGGACATTGTTAATAGGCAATGACTATTGAATGGATTTAATCAATCCATTTAACGAAATTGCTGAAACGAAATATGATGCAGATATCTCGTGTGCGATCTAAAGGAAATGCAATGGAAACGAATAAGAATGAAATCAGCGTCGCCGCCCGTCTGAGCATCGGTTTTGGCATCGTGCTGGCGATGATGCTGGCGTTGTCGGTACTGAGCGTGATCAAGGTCAATGCCATCGACAACAGCCTGCAACACATCAGCGAAGTGAATAACGTCAAGCAGCGCCACGCCGTCAACTTGCGTGGCAGTGTGCACGACCGCGCGATTGCGCTGCGCGACGTGGCCTTGGTCAGTGATGGTGAGCTGGCTGCGGTGACCGCGCAGATCGAGAAATTGGATAGCGATTATCAGCGCTCCGCGCAGCCGCTGAATGCGATGATCAGCGACGCCAAAGTCAAAGTCACGCCGGAAGAACGCGATTGGCTGAACAAGATCAAGCAGAGCGAAGCCCGCGCCACGCCGCTGATCAAGAAAATTGTGGAATCCCGTCGCGCCGGCGATGCCGACAACGCCCGCAAGATGATGCTGGATGAGGCCAAGCCAGCCTTCACTGATTGGCTGGCCAGTATCAATGGCTTCATTGACCAGGAAGAGAAACTGACCGAGGCGGAATCGGAACTGGCGCGTAAAGGCGCGCACAACTTCCAGTCGCTGGCCCTGTTGGCTGCGGCGCTTGCCATTGCCATCGGCGTGCTGGTTGCATGGCGCGTGACGCAGTACCTGCTGCGCGCTCTCGGCGCCGAACCGGCGGAAGTCAAAGCGCTGGCTAATGCGGTTGACCGTGGCGAGTTGTATCACGAAGTCGAATTGCGCGGCCAGGACAAGGACAGCATCATGGCCGTGCTGGTGAAGATGAGCCGCAACCTGCGCAGCACCGTCACCGAAGTGCACGAAGCTGCGGTAGCCGTCAGCAGCATCAGCGACCAGATCTCTGAGCAGAACCAGCACCTGTCAGGCCGCACGGAAGACCAGGCCAGTTCGCTGGAGGAAACCGCATCGGCGATGGAAGAACTGACCGCCACCGTCAAGCAAAACGCCGACAGTGCCCGCGACGCCAACAACCTGGCGCACAACGCATCCGATATCGCCAGCAAAGGCGGCGAGATTGTCGATGAAGTGGTGCAGACCATGAATGCCATCGATGTCTCGTCGCGCAAGATCGAAGAAATTATCAGCGTGATCGACGGTATCGCCTTCCAGACCAATATCCTGGCGTTGAATGCGGCCGTGGAAGCAGCACGCGCCGGTGAACAGGGCCGTGGCTTTGCGGTAGTGGCGACCGAAGTGCGTAACCTGGCGCAGCGCAGCTCCACGGCGGCACGCGAGGTGAAAACGCTGATCGATGAATCGGTCGCCAAGATCCACGCCGGCACCGCGCTGGTGGAACATGCCGGCACCACCATGCGCGACATCGTGCATAGCGTGAAGCAGGTGAGCGACATGGTGAGCGCGATTACGCTGGCCAGCAATGAGCAGAGCGTGGGCATCGAGGAAGTCAATCGCGCCATCTCGCAAATGGACCAGGTAACGCAGCAGAACGCCGCACTGGTGGAGCACGCGGCCGGCGAGGTCGAGGTGCTGCAAGAGCAGGCTGCCCATCTGAATAACGCCGTCAGCGTGTTCAAGACCCGCCGTGAAGGCTGGAATGCGCAGCCGGTACGGGCCGCTGCACGGACCGAAGTCCGCGTCGGCTTGCTGCCTGCGCCCGTGGGAGCGTAAGGATGCAGCAGATTTTGCTCAAGAATTCCGAGCCGGAGCGCATTCAGGCGCTCCACCAACTGGGTATTTTGAATACCAACACCAGCGAGTATTTTGACGCCATCACGCGGCTGGCGATGGAAATGTTCGGCGCCGATGGCGCTTACATCTCACTACTGGACAGCGACCGCCAGTGGCTCAAGTCCACCGTCGGTTTCTGCCCGCCGAACACGGACCGCGAGCAAACCTTCTGCAACTACACCATCCAGCAGGCCAGCGTATTGGTGGTGGAAGACACGCTCCTGGACACGCGCTTTGCCGATAATCCGATGGTCACCGGCCCGCAGGCGGTGCGATTTTACGCCGGCGCGCCGCTGATTACGGTGGACGGCTACGCCATCGGCGCGCTGTGCGTCATAGACCAGCAGCCGCGCAGCCTGAACGCCGCCGAGAAAGACAAGCTGGCCCGCCTGGCGTCGCTGGTGATGGCGCACATCACGCTGGGCCGCGCGGTCGGCCATGTCGATGCGGTCAGCGGCATTCCTAATAAATACCAGCTGTTTGAAGACCTGACCATGCAAGCGCGCCTGTATCCGCAACAGCGCCGCGTGCTGGCGGATATCGCCATGCCGGATGCAGCCAAGTCGTTCGAAATCATTCGCGTGCTGGGAGCGGCGGTCTACGATGCGCTGGTTCGAGAAGTCGGCGCGCGGTTGATCCAGCTGTTTGAGGGCAGGGCACAGGTGTATCACCTTAACGATGCGCGCTTCGCCATTCTGTCGCGCGACGAGGATACGGATGGTTTCATCAGCTACCTGCATGGGCTAGACGAGGCGCTGGAGGCGCCGCTGAATGGCTTGAATATCCCGATGGCGTTGAACAGCTTCGGCGGCATCGTGGTGTTTGAGCTGTGCCAGAACGCAGCCCAGGATGCGCCGCGCAAGGCCGCTGCCGCCATTAATCACGCGATGGTCAATCAACAGCGTTGGAGCCAGTACAGCAACGCGGAAGACGAAAAACAGCAGCGCGCTTTCCGCCTGCTGAACGATGTGCGGCACTCCATCGCGCAAGGCCACTTCGAGTTGTTCTATCAGCCCAAGCATGAACTGAACAAAGGCGCCTGCCTGTCCGCCGAAGCGCTGCTGCGCTGGAACCATGCGGAACTGGGACCGGTGTCGCCGGCCGAGTTTATCCCGCTGGTGGAGAAAACGGCGTTAATAGGGCCATTGACGCATTGGGTGATCCGCACCGCCATCCGCCAGATCGGCGAGTGGCATGCGGCGGGCAATAAGATCAAGGTGGCGATCAACCTGTCGGCCTATAACTTTGCGGAGCCGGACATCGCCGAGCGGCTGGCCGCGACCTGCCGCGAATTCAATGTCGATCCGCGTTATGTGGAGATCGAATGCACCGAAGGCATGTGGATGGAAGGACCGGGCATCCTGAAGGCGCTGCACGGCATCCGCGATCTTGGCATGAGCCTCGCGCTGGACGATTTCGGCACCGGCTACAGCAACTTCGCGTATTTGCAGAAGGTGCCGGCCACCGTGGTCAAGGTCGATCAATCGCTGATCCGCAATGTGGACGCCAATCCACGCGACCAACGCATCGTCCGTTCGCTGATCGGCCTTGCGCGTGAACTGGATTACCAGGTGGTGGCGGAGGGCGTGGAGACCGAACAGTCACTGGGCCTGATACGCGCCTGGGGCTGCGACATCGCGCAAGGCTATCACTTTGCCAAACCGCTTAACGCCGCTGCCTTCCTCGCCCACGCGATCCAGCACCGCGATAGTCACGCTGCAATCGACGTGTGAGTCAGGGATACGCAGTCTGGCATAGTGCGAGGATTTCATTGCGCAGCCAGACGTGGGCGGGATCCCTGTCCAGGCGTGGATGCCAGATGGCAGAGACATTGAAAGCCGGCGTCTGCACGGGCAACTCAAAGCTTCGCAGTCCGTTGGCGGCCGCGTGGTCCGGGATGAAGGCGTTGCCCAGGCACGAGTGGGGGATGATAGCCAGCAGATCGGAATGGCGGGCCACCTGCATGGCATGGGTGTAGCCGGCGACGGTCATCATTATTTTGCGCTTCAGACCCAAGGCGGCCAGCGCGGCGTCCACCGGCGTGGGGCGTGATGCGGCCACGTGGTCTGCGGCTGCATATGTGGCGGCGTCCATGGCATCAGCGTCCAGTATCGGATGTCCCTTGCGGCACACGCCGATATAACGATCGCGAAAAAGCAGGCGGGTACGGATTTCGGGCGCCGTGGTTTTGACGGTGCCGATTTCCAGATCGATGGCGCCGTCCCGCAATGGTTGGACGCAGCACCGCCTGAATATCACGCGATAGCGCCGGCACCTGTTGATTCAGCTGCTCGGCATATGGCGTGAGCACCAGCGTGCGTCCCGCTTGCAGCAGCAAGCGATCACCGGTGGCTTCGCGCAGCCGGGTAAGCGTGCGGCTCATCGCCGAGACGCTCAGTCCCAAGCGGCGGGCAGCACCTGTGACACTGCGCTCACTGAGCAGCGCTTCCAATGCGATCAGCAGGTTGAAGTCGATATTGACCATGCTGCGATTATAGCGTGGGACGCAATCATCGATTGCAGGCCAGGCGTCTGGTGCAAGGCGTTAGCCGCGCCTATCATCGGTGCTTGTCATCTTCAACCAAGGATCAGCACTATGCCCAGTATCTTGTTAATCGGCGCCTCGCGCGGGCTCGGTCATGCGATGGCCGTGGAATTTGTCAGAAAAGGCTGGCACGTGGTCGGGACCGTGCGCGCCGGTGGCGCCAGAACGCCTTTGCACGGCCTGGCCGACACGCATCCGTCCCAGCTGGAGATTGAAACGCTGGACATCACATTGAGCGAACAGCTTCATGCCCTTCATGGCCGCCTGGACGGGAGAGTCTTTGACGCCCTGTTTGTAAACGCCGGCACCACCAATCCCGATCCAAACCAGACGATTGCTGAAGTATCGACCGAGGACTTCGTCAACCTGATGATCACCAACGCCTTGAGTCCCATGCGGGTGCTGGAAAAACTGGCGGACCGTGTGCGGCCGGATGGCCTGCTGGGCGTGATGTCGTCCGGGCAGGGCAGCATCGCCAACAACCACGCGGGCAACGAGAGCTATATCGCGGCACCAAGGCGGCATTGAATCAGTTTATGCGCAGTTTCGCGGCGCGGCAGGACGAGACGCAGCGCCCGATGCTGGTGATGGCGCCAGGTTGGGTGCGTACTGAGTTGGGTGGCGACGATGCGCCGCTGACCATAGCCGACAGCATTCCGCCATTGGTCGATGTGATGCTGGCAAAACTGAATAGGCCGGGACTGGAATATCTGGATTACCAAGGCCGCACCGTGGCATGGTAGCTGACTGGCCCGGATTGTAAAGTTGGCATTATAATCCGGCCATGAAAACCATATTGCGCCTGATTCCCCTGATTCTGCTGCTGGCCGGATGCCAGTCCACCCAGCAGCGGATTGCCGATTGCAAGGTCGGCGACTGGACCGCCATCGGCCATAAGGACGGCTTGCTTGGCGAGCCGGCCAACTACGCCGACCGCAAGGACTTCTGCGACGATCACGCCGACAAGCCGGCTGCCGCCGATGCCGCCGCGCGCTACACGGCCGGCTGGGCGCAAGGCAACTGGGACGCGTGGTACCTCCTCGGCCAACAGGATGGCGTGCAGGGACAGCAGCCGCAGTTTGAACAGCGCGCCAACAACGACGACGTCCGCAAGCACAAAACGCCGCTGAATCGTCCGGCCTACGATGGCGGCTGGGCCAACGGTAACTCCACTTATTGGCGCAATACCGGTCAACGCGATGGCGCGAGCGGCCAGCCGTCCACGCAAAAGGAAATCAGCCGCGCCAATGCGGCCGCCGCGCAGCTGCGGTTTGACGATGCCGCTTACGCTGATGGCTGGCGCGCCGGCAATCGCACTTTCTGGTCCGATGCCGGCTACTCGGACGCCAGGAGTGGAATCCCCGATAGTGAATTCAGCAACCTTGCTACCGCGGCGCGCCGCGCCGGCGTCGATGTGCAGGAAGAGTCGTACCGCTCCGCGTGGAACGCGGAGATCGTCAACTACTGGCGAAATCTGGGCACGCAAGATGCCACCAGCGGCAAGGAGTTTGGCACGCGTGGACGCGAGGCCAAGGCCAAGGGCTTGAAGATATACGAGCAGGAATACCGCCAGGCCTGGGAGGCCCGTCTGATCGAATATTGGCGCGCCACTGGCGCGGCGGAAGGTTACGGCCAGCCGTTCCTGCTGGAAGACCGTATCAATAACGCCAGCCGCGACGGCGTGTTTGCGATTCCCGGCACGCGCGATGCCTACACTAATGCGTGGCGTCAGGAGAATGCGCGCTACTGCGTGCCGGATAACGCTTTTGAACGGGGACGCACCAATACCGGCATGGCGGTCGAAGTCTGCGCGCCGGCTGTACAGAACCAGTTGAAGCACGCTTACGTCAGTGGACAGGATTACGAGATCACGGCGGTCAAATACCGTCAGGCGGTGGCAGATGCCAACGATCTGGCGAACCGCGCGCGTGATGCGCGCAACCGGTTAGGAAAACTGGAGCGCGAGATCCGCGCCAATCAGGAAGCGAAGGACCGTCCCGCCAACGACGAAACGGCCAAGCAGGATCGCCGCCGGGAACAGGAGCGGCGCGAGTTAAACGACTATCTGCAACGGGTGGAGCGCCAGCTGGATGACGCCCGACGTTGGGTCGAGCGTCATGACCTGCAAATGCAGCGCCTGCGCCGCGAGATCTATTAGAAGCCGACCGTCGCCGACAGCGAGAAGGTGCGCGGTGCGCCCAGGATCAGGTAGCCCGAACCTGGGTAGCCACCGGCCGAAGCCCAGTAGCTCTTGTCGGTGACGTTATCCACGCGGGCGCGGAAGGTGACGTTGCGGTCCAGGATGTGGGTGGCGTAGCTGGCGCCCAGATCCAGGCGGGTCCACGAAGGCAGTTCCTGGGTGTTGGCGCCGTCAGCGTATTGCGACGAGGTGTACAGCGTGCGCGCATTCACGCTCAGGCCATGCACGCCCGGCACATCCCAGTCTGCGCCGATGTTCAGCTGCGTGCCCGGCACGCCGATCACGTCCTTGCCCTGATTGACACCGCCAGCCGTCACGCGCTGCGTCGCATCCAGCAGCGTCAGGCCACCCAGCAGGCGCAGGCCACGCAGCGGCATGCCGTACACGGTCATTTCCAGACCCTGGTTACGCTGTTCGCCATACACGCCGAAGATATTGTTCTGAATATAGGCCGACGGCTGATTGGTGCGGAACAGCGCCGCAGTCGCGCCCAGCGTGCCCACTTCGACCTTGACGCCGACTTCCTTCTGCTTCGACACGTATGGCGAGAACACTTCGCCGACGTTGAGGACACCGGCGCCGGAAGCGGTCGGACCTTGCTGCAAACCTTCGACATAGTTCGCATACAGCGATACGGCTTTTACTGGACGGTAGACGATGGCGGCCATCGGCGTGACTTTGCTCTGGTTGTAGTGCGCGTTGCTGATGCCGGTGTTGTATTCGTAGCCGTCGGTCTTGATGGTCTGGTCACGCGCGCCTACGGTCAGCAGCACTTTATCGTCCAGCATCGACAGCGTATCAGCCAGCGCATAGCTGCTGAAGATGGTCTTGGCGGTCAGGCCCGGACTGCTCAACACACCGCCGGTGAAGAAGGTGGCCGGCGGCGCGCTGACGTCGATCGGGCTGTAGATGTTGGTGGCAATGCCGCCAAAGGTGCTGAACGCGTAGGCGTTCTTCGACTCCAGCCAGTAGCTGGACGCGCTGGCATTGATGCTGTGGCCAATGCTGCCGGTGCGCAGTTTGGTGCGCACGCCGATTTCGCCGGTGCGTACGTTGTCGTGGCGGGTGTTATCGAAGCGGTAGGCGTTGGCAGTGCCGCTGGTGGCGGTGACGGTCGGTTCGGACAGGCTGTTGTTCTCGTCGCCGCTGCGCGCGCCGAAGGCGGCCCAGGCCGCCGAGTCGGTGCCCAGATCCCATTCGCCACGGACGGTGCCGAACGTGTCGCGTTCATTCGAGTGGGTCCAGTTCTGCGCCCAGTTGCTGCCGCTGTCCGGCGCAGTAGGCAGCGCAATGCCGCCGGCAACGGTGACGGCCGGACGTGGCGCGGTCAGCTTGTTGTCCTGGTAGCCCAGGTCGGCCGACAGGCGGAAGCCACGGCCCTGGTAGTCCAGGCCGACCGAGGCCACGTTCAGTTCACGGTGTTCTTTGTCGACGGCGGTGTCGCCGTCGCGGCGAGCGACGTTGACGCGGATGCCGGCGCGGTCTTCCGGGCCGAAGCGGCGGCCGATATCGGCGGCAGCGTAGCCCTGGCCGCCGCTTTCGACGCCAACCGTCACTTCTGTCAGCGGCGCGTTGCCGGCGCGTTTAGGCAGCAGGTTGATCGAACCGCCGATACCGCCGCCGCCCGGTGCTGCGCCGTTTAGGAAGGAGTTCGCGCCACGGAAGACTTCCACGCGCTCCAGCAGTTCGGAGGCGACGAATTGGCGCGGCAGCACGCCGTACAAGCCGTTGTAAGCCAGGTCGTCGGAGCTGACGGCGAAGCCGCGGATCACATACAGTTCCTGGAAATTGCCGAAGCCGCGCGCCACGCGCACCGATGGATCGTTCTGCAGCACGTCCGCGACGCTGCGCGCCTGCTGGTCCTGGATCAGGGCAGCGGTGTAGTTCAGCGAGTTGAACGGCGTGTCCATCATGTCGACATTGCCCAGCAGGCCGACACGCCCGCCGCGTGCGATCTGGCCGCCGGCGAAATTCTTGGTCAGGCCGGCCGCCGATGCGTCAGCCGAAGCGCTGATCACGACCGACTGCACTTTTTCATCGCCGGAGGTGGCGGCGGTGGTGGTGGCATCGGTTTGCGTTTGCGCTTGCGCGGTCGCTGCGACCAGCAGCATGGCGGCGAGGGCGAGCGGGGACAATTTCAGATTCAGGGTTTGCATGGCAATTTATTAGTTTATTAAGTAAATGAGATCGATTCTCAATTATAGCTCTCGCCACGATTTTTCGCTGCGTAATGAGAGTAATTTGCATTATCATTGTAAGCTGGGTACAGTAACTGGATAACAAAATGACACCGATCGCCGTCCGCCGCTGGGCATGGATACACAAATGGAGCAGCCTGGTCTGCACCGTGTTCATGCTGCTGCTTTGCCTTACAGGCCTGCCGCTGATTTATCACCACGAAATCGATCACGCGCTCGGCAACGCCATCGAAGCGCCGACGATGCCGGCCAGTACGCCCAAGGCCAGCCTGGACGACGTGATCGCCGCCGGCAAGGCGCTGTATCCGAACAAGATCGCCATGTATCTGTCGCAGGAGCCGGACGATGCCAGCATCTGGTTCCTGACCATGGGCGACAATCCCACCGACGAGAAATTCAAGTCCATCGCAGTTGACGCGCGCACCGCCAAGGTGCTGGGTGAGCCGAGTTTTGAAGGCAGTTTCCTGGGCGTGATGTTCCACCTGCACGTCGACCTGTACGCCGGCCTGTGGGGCAAGCTGTTCCTCGGTTTCATGGGACTGCTGCTGGTGATCGCCATCATTTCCGGCGTGGTGCTGTACGCGCCGTTCATGCGCAAGCTGGAGTTTGGCGAAGTGCGTCGTCAGCGCGGCCCGCGCGTCAAATGGCTGGACCTGCACAATATGCTGGGCATCGTCACGCTGACCTGGGCGCTGGTGGTGGGCGCCACCGGCATGATCAATACCTGGGCCGACCTGTTGCTGAAGTACTGGCAGGTGACCGAAATGGCCGAGATGATCGCGCCGTATAAGGGCATGCCAGCGCCGACGCAACTGGGTTCGATGCAAAAATCGCTGGAGCACGCGGTGGCGGCGGAACCGGGCATGAAGATCGGCTTCGTGGCATTCCCCGGCACGCCGTTCACCAGTCCTCACCATTACGGTATCTTCATGCGCGGCGACGAGGCGCTGACTTCGCGCCTGTACAAGCCGGTGCTGATCGATGCCCAGACCACCGAAATTACCGACCGCCGCAACCTGCCGTGGTATCTCACCGGCCTGCTGATTTCGCAGCCGCTGCACTTTGGCGACTACGGCGGTGCGTGGATGCAGTTCCTGTGGGCTGCGCTGGATGTGATCACCATCTTCGTGCTGGGTAGCGGGCTGTATCTGTGGCTGAAGCGCGGTGCGCCGGCGCCGGCTCGTGCAGCCAATGCCGCACCTGTGCGCCGCGAGGAGGATGCACCGGTGCTGGCGACGGAAGGGGAGGCGCAATGAGCAGCTCATTCATGCGCATGTGGGGTGCGCCGATTGCACTGGCCGCGCTGACCATTATTGGCCTGATCTCCGCGCTGGTGGGCGACGGTGTCTGGGATCACGTCTCCGCTGTTGCGTTGGGTGTACCGGTACTCTTATGCCTCTGGTTTGGTTTGCGGCGTCGCACAAAAAGCGATTGATTTATTGGCATTTGTTGTATCATCCCCATGCTGCCTTACAGAGGAGATCGCATGGAAAGACCGCACCCGCACTACGATAGATTAATCGCTGCAGCGCGTCATGCCGGACCGGCTACCGTCGCTGTCGCCCATCCCTGCGACCGCAATGCGCTGGAAGGCGCGCTCGATGCGGCCCGCATGGGATTGATCAAGCCCATACTGGTCGGTCCTATCGCCCGCATCCGCGAAGTGGCCGATGCCGCCGGGCTGGATATTTCGGACTGGCCCATCGTCGACACGGAACATAGTCATGCATCTGCCGCGCGCGCGGTACAACTGGTGCACGAAGGCCAGGCCACCGCGCTGATGAAGGGTAGCCTGCATACCGACGAATTGATGGGCGCCGTGGTGGCCACCGCCACCGGCCTGCGCACCGCGCGCCGCCTCAGTCACTGCTTCGTGATGGACGTGCCGGATCGCGCCGAGCCGCTGATTATCACCGACGCCGCCGTCAACATCGTCCCCACCCTGGCCGACAAGATCGACATCGTGCAGAACGCCATCGACCTGGCGCATGTGCTGCGCTTTAATCCCGTCAAGGTCGCCATTCTGGCCGCCGTGGAGACGGTCAGCTCCAAGATGCCATCCACTATCGACGCGGCGGCGCTGTGCAAGATGGCCGACCGTGGCCAGATCACCGGCGCGCTGGTGGACGGTCCGCTGGCGATGGATAACGCCATCGATCCGGAAGCGGCAGCGATCAAGCATCTGGTGTCGCCGGTCGCCGGCCAGGCCAATGTGCTGGTGGCGCCGGACCTGGAAGCCGGCAATATGCTGGCCAAGAGCCTGACCTTCATGGCCGGCGCCAGCGCAGCCGGCATCGTGCTCGGCGCGCGTGTACCGGTGATACTCACCAGCCGTGCAGACAGTGTGCAGGCACGGTTGGCATCGTGTGCGGTGGCTGTACTGGTCGCGCACAGCAAACTGTCTGGTGCGCGTATTCTGGGGAGCTGACGCCATGCTGGCCAACGATAGCGTCATTGTCATCAACGCAGGTTCTTCCAGCATCAAGTTCTCGATGTACAGCGGTCCCGCGCTGGACCTGACCATGCGCGGCAAGATTGAGAACCTTTACAGCGGCGTGGCCCGCTTCATCGCACAAGATGCGGACAACGCCGTGGTGGGCGAACGTCACTGGCGCGACGGCGCGCTTGACCACGAAGGTGGCATGCGCTTCCTGATCGACTTCGCGCAAACGCATCTGGATGGGCACCGCGTGGTGGCGGTTGGCCATCGCATCGTGCATGGCGGTGTGGCGCATAGCAAGCCAGTGGTGCTGACTGCCGCGCTGGTCGATGAACTGGAAAAGCTGGTGCCGCTGGCGCCGCTGCATCTGCCGCACAACCTAGCGCCGGTGCGCTCGGTGCTGGCGATGGCGCCACATGTGCCGCAGATCGGCTGCTTCGACACCGCCTTCCACGTCGGCCAGCCGGCCGAGGCGCAGGAGTTTGCGCTGCCGGCGAATATTACAGAGCTGGGCGTGCGCCGCTACGGCTTCCATGGACTCTCCTACGAATATATCGCCAGCGTGCTGCCGCAAGCGGATGCCGGCCTGGCGCATGCGCGCGTGGTGGCGGCGCACCTGGGCAACGGCGCCAGCATGTGCGCCATGGACGCGGGCCGCAGCATGGCCAGCACCATGGGTTTCACCGCCGTGGACGGCCTGCCGATGGGCACCCGCTGCGGCGCGCTCGATCCGGGCGTGGTGCTGTATCTGATGCAGGAGTTGGGCATGGATGTGGCGGCGGTGCAGAAGCTGATGTACCAGCAATCCGGCCTGCTGGGCGTGTCCGGCATTTCGTCGGACATGCGCACGCTGGAGCAGAGCGATGATCCGCGCGCCAAAGCGGCGATTGCGCTGATGGTGTACCGCATCGGCCGCGAACTGGGTTCGCTGGCGGCGGCGCTGGGCGGTATCGATGCGCTGGTCTTCTCGGGCGGTATTGGCGAAAACAGCGTGTCCTTGCGCGCAGCGGTCTGCCACGATGCGGCCTGGCTCGGCGTGCAGCTGGACGAGGCGGCGAACGTCGATGTCAGTGGCGGCGGCATCGTCCGGATCAGCAAGGCGGACAGCAAAGTCGCCGTCTGGGTAGTGCCGGCCAACGAGGAATTAATGATCGCGCGCCATGCGCTTGAAGTAGTGGAGGCGGCATGAGTACCGAAACTGTCTATCCGATCCTGACAGGCAAGCGCGCGCTGGTGGTTGGCGTGGCCAACGAACAGTCGATCGCCTGGGGCTGCGCGCTGGCCTTCCGCAAGCTGGGCGCCGACGTCGTGCTCACGTATCTGAACGAGAAGGCGCTGCCGCATGTGGCGCCGCTGGCGCAGGAGATTGACGCGCAGTTGCTGCCGCTGGATGTCACGCAACCAGGCCAGCTGGAAGCGGTATTCGCCACGCTGGCGCAGCAGGGTAAACTGGATATCGTGGTCCACTCCATCGCCTTCGCGCCGAAAGCGGATTTGCAGGGCGGTTTACTGGACTGCTCGCTGGACGGCTTCCTGCAGGCGATGGATGTGTCCTGCCATTCCTTCGTGCGCATGGCCAAACTGGCCGCACCCTTGATGTCCGACGGCGGCACGCTTTTCGCCATGAGCTATCACGGCGCAGACAAGGTGGTCCTCAACTACAACGTCATGGGGCCGGTGAAGGCAGCGCTGGAAGCGGCTTGCCGCTATCTGGCTTACGAACTGGGACCGCGCGGCATTCGCGTGCACGCCATTTCGCCGGGGCCGTTGCAAACGCGCGCCGCTTCGGGCCTGAAGGACTTCGACCATTTGCTGACGGACGCCGTGTCGCGCGCGCCGTTGGGAGAGCTGGTGGACATCGTCGATGTCGGCAATACCTGCGCCTATCTGGCATCTCCGTTTGCGAAGCGGCTCACCGGCAGCACAGTCTATGTAGACGGCGGCCTGAATATCATCGCTTGAGAGGAGCACACCATGCAAGTCATCTTATCCGGATTGCATTGTGACGCGTGTGAAGACAGCGTCACGGAAGGGCTGAAGCCATTTTTCCACGTGAAGAACGTGAGCATGATCCGCGAGGGATTGGAGGATAATCCCTGGGCCTTAATCGAAGTGCACGATTCGTATGAACACGTGTGGAATGTCTGTAACCAGCTGCGCGGCGTTTTCCATCGCGGGAAAAAGCTGCATTTCTACATTCCGTTGCACCAGGAGGACGTATTCCACGACTTCCACAATTTGGAACCGCACCAGCGCATCAATATCCTTTAAGGCCGACTGGCCAGGAAGCCGTGGATCTGCGACACCACGGCGGCGCCTTCACCGACACCCGCCGCTACGCGCTTGGTGGAGCGTGCCCGCACATCGCCAATCGCGAATACGCCCGGCACGCTGGTTTCCAGCGCCGCCCGTTCACTGCCCGGCGCACCCGGCACGTCGGAGCCGGTCAGAATAAAGCCTTTGTCGTCGACCTTTACACCGCAGTCGCTAAGCCAACCGGTGTTCGGGTCGGCGCCGATGAACAGGAAGACGTGCTTGATGTTGTAGACCGTTTCTTCCTTGCTGCGGTGATTGCGGACCTCCACCTTTTCCAGTCCTTCCTCATCGCAGCCTTCCAGCGCGACGATTTCCGATTGCGTATGCAGCTCGATGTTGGGTGTGGCCGCAATGCGGTCGATCAGGTAGCTGGACATGGTGGACGCCAGGCTGTCTTTACGGATCAGCACGTGCACCTTGGCCGCATGGCTCGCCAGATAAACGGCCGCTTGTCCGGCCGAATTGCCGCCGCCGACCAGGATCACTTCGTCGTTGGCGCACAGGCCCGCTTCCAGCGGCGAGGCCCAGTAGTAGACGCCTTTGCCTTCGAACTGCTTGAGATTGGCCAGCGACGGACGGCGATAGCGCGCGCCGCAGGACAGCACCACGGCGCGGCCTTGCAGGTGCGTCAGGCTGCCGCACATTTCTACTTGCAGCGGATAGGTGTCGCACAGCAGGCGGCCGGCTGGCGCGGGAATCGCCATCTTGACGCCGAATTTTTGCGACTGCACGAAGGCGCGGCCGGCCAGTGCTGCGCCGGATATGCCGGTCGGGAAGCCGAGGTAGTTTTCGATGCGCGCGCTGGCTGCGGCCTGGCCGCCGTATGCGCGGGTTTCCAGCACCAGCACCGACAGGCCTTCGGAGGCCGCATATACGGCGGTGGCCAGGCCTGCGGGGCCGGCGCCGACCACGATCACGTCCCAGATCGTGTCGGGGCTGAGCGGGGGCAGGGTGCCGAGGCAGCGGCCCAGGTCCACCACCGTTGGATTCATCTTGACACCACCGTCCGGGCACACGGCCAGTGGCCAGTCGCTGGCTTCCGGCTGATAGCGGTCGACCAGCGCGCGCGCCTGTTCGTCGCTGCGCGGGTCCAGCACGCGGTGCGGCAGGCCGTTACTGTTCAACCAGCCCTGCAATGCGTGCATGCGCGGGTGGCCGGGCGGGGCCACCAGCACCACGCCGCCGTCCTTGTTGTCCAATTGTTCGACACGACGCAGGATGAAGGCGCGGACAATGCGTTCGCCCAGCTCAGCCTCCGCGATCAGCAGCGAACGCAGTGCTTCGGTGGTCAGGGCCAGCACTTCCACTTCGCCGACGGCGTGACCGTTGACCAGCGACGGCGCGCCGGCCAACTGGCTGATTTCGCCGGCAAATTCGCCTACGCCATGCTCGGTGATGACCGAGCTATTGCCCAGACCATCGTAACGGCCGATGCGAATCGCACCTTTCAGCACCACATACATGCCAAAGCTGCTATGGCCTGCCTCGAACAGGCGTTCACCGTCGCGGAAACACATCAAGGCGCCGAAGCGCTGGATGCGTTTGATCTCGGCCGGCGCCAGTTTTGGCAGCGCCTGCGCGCTGCGGTTCTTGAAAGTGTCGTAGATCGTCATGATGCTAGTCTACCGCTAATCCACTGCGTACTACTACATTCTAAAGTGAGACTTTTGACAGATCATGGTTCGCATATACTGTACAAAAATTCATAAAGGAGACAGTGTGCGTAAATTAGTAAGTACTGCGATATTGACGTTGGCCGCCCATGGCGCCGGCGCGGTCGATCTGTTTAATGGCCGCGATTTCAGCGGCTGGGAGCTGCAAACCACGCCATCGGCCACGGTCGCCGATGTTTTCCGCGTGCTGCCGGAGGGCGTGATCGCTTCGGCCGGCAAGCCTTCCGGCTTCCTCGCCACCACCAAGAACTACCGCAATTACACGCTGCATGTTGAATGGCGCTGGTCCGGCAAACCGGGGAACAGCGGCGTGCTGCTGCACATCAGCCCCGGCACTTTTGACCGCGTGTGGCCGGTGAGTTTGCAGGTGCAGACCAAGAACGGCAGCGTCGGCGACCTGCTGCCGATGGCGGCAGGCAGTTTTGCCGAGCCCCTGACCAGCAAACCTGGCGCAGAAACCCGCATCAAGGCGCATACGGCGGCCGACAGCGAAAAGCCGGTGGGCGAGTGGAATGCTTGCGACATCGTCAGCCGCGACGGCACGGTGGAGGTGACGGTGAATGGCGTGCTACAGAATCGCGTAACAAATGTGTCACCGGCATCTGGCCAGATCGGCTTCCAGCTGGAAGGCACGCCGTACGAGTTGCGCCGCGTGGTGCTTACGCCGCTGGACTGAGATGTCAGCAGGGCGGCGCTTAGTCGCCGCCTCCACCTCCGCAACCACCGCCACCACACCCGCCGCCGCAACTGCTTGCGCCGCCATCGCCGCCGCCGTCGCCGCCACCGTCGCCCCAATCGGAGCAGCCGTCGCTGCCGCCGCCACAGCCGGTGCTCATGTGTCCCAAGTCGCTGCCGCAGTGCGGCACGGCGCTGCTACTGCCGTCGTGGCGCGGGAAGCCACTGCAATCGGGCACATAGATGTAGCCGTTGGCGATGTTGAATTTGGCGTCCAACGCAAATAACAAGGGGAGACGCGTGGGCTTCATTGAATTGATCTTCTCATCATGACAGGCGTAGTGCCAGGTGCGGCGTATGCCAGCGTTGTTGCGCTGTCCCTTGAACAGCGTGATGGCCGGCGAGTGATGCAGGAAGCGGCCAAAAGCATGCTGGCAAAACCTGTTGTATTCTCGGGTGTACAGGATGAATTCATGCCACAGGTCGTCTACCACCTGTGACGGCATCGAGACGAACTGGCGGCCACTTTTCAGGTGCGTCATAAAGAACTGCCGCAATCCCTGCGCGACCAGTTGGCAGTCTTTCTGTGTGAGATGCGGATGATGCTTGCGCAGCTTGTCGAACAAACCTGGCGGCAGGTCGAAGTCGCGGATGTGCTGTTCGCGGCGGGCACGGCGCGCATGACGCAAATCCAGCCACAGGATGGTGGATGCGCCGACCAATACGATATAGGGAATGGACTCGGCAATGTTCACGCTGGCACCTCATTGACTGTCTCGGTAAGGGCGATTCTAGATCGCTGGTCTTCTGTAACAACTGGTGTTTATCAAATTTCGTTCATCGTCTTGGCTGTTTTCGTAATTGCGACTGGATGAAAGCAGTCGCAGAATGATTTCACGCGTGCCAACACGCGATAACTATAAATCTACGGAGACGACCAATGAAAGCGAGATACCTTCTTGCGCTGCTAGCCGCAGTGCTGATCGCGCCTGCCCAGGCGCAAAACCCGGGCACTATGCGCAACCTGACCAGCGTGCAGCTGGCAACACAGATGTCGCCGGGATGGAATCTGGGGAATTCGCTGGAAGCCATCGGCGGCGAGACCGCATGGGGCAATCCGCCGGCGAATCAGGCTTTGTTTAAAGCCGTCAAGGCGGCAGGTTTCAAGACTGTGAGGATTCCCGTGTCATGGAGTCAGTACGCGGATGCCAATTACAACATCAGCGCCAGCTGGATGGCGCGGGTGAAGGAGGTGGTGGATGCCGCCCGCAGCGCCGGCCTGTACACCATCATCAACGTGCACTGGGACGGCGGCTGGCAGCAGCCGACTTACGCCGCACAAGCCGGCGCCAATGCGCGGTTGGCCAAGTTCTGGACCCAGATCGGCACGACCTTCAAGAACTACGACGACTATCTGCTGTTCGCCGGCACCAACGAGGTGATGGTGGAAAGCGTGTATAGCGCGCCCACGGCGGAAAACATCGCGGTGCAAAACGGCTTCAATCAGGTGTTCGTCAACACTGTGCGCGGCACCGGCGGTAACAACGGACAGCGGCACCTGATCGTCCAGGGCTACAACACCAATATCGACTACACCTACGCGACCAACACGGTGCCGACCGACAGCGCCAGCAAGCGGCTGATGATGGAAGTGCATTACTACGACCCGTATAACTTCACCCTCAACACGGCCAATGGCATCTGGCAGTGGGGCGCGATTGCGACCATCGCCTCGGCCACCGAAACCTGGGCCAACGAATCCTATGTGGACGCGCAGTTCCAGAAGATGAAGACGCGCTTCATCGACAAGGGTGTGGCGGTGATACTGGGCGAATACGCTGCCAGCCTGCGCACCGAGTACGATACACCCGGCAAATACCGCCAGTACTGGGACCAGTACATCACCAAATCAGCCTACCAGCACGGTTTAGTGCCGGTGTACTGGGACAATGGCCCGACCAGCAACCATCAATCCGGCCTGTTCAACCGCTCGACCGGCGCCCAGGCTTACCCTGCCGTCATCAGCACCATCGTCAACGCCGCGCAATAAAAAAATGCCGGGCACTTCGCAGTGCCCGGCATTCAAAGAACAACTAAGGAAAGATTACAGCGACTTCAGGAACGCCAGCAGCGCATCGCGATCCGCTGCGGTCAGGTTTTCAAAGCGTTGACGCGATTTGGTCGCTTCGCCGCCATGCCACATGATCGCTTCGGTCAGGTTGCGTGCGCGGCCGTCGTGCAGGTAGCCAGCTTTGCCTGCGGAACCCATCACGGTGTCCGAGTAGCCGATACCCCACAGCGGCGAAGTGCGCCACATATTGCCCTTGGCCTGGCCTTCCACAAACTTGTCCGCCAGTCCGTCGCCCATGTCGTGCAGCAGCAGGTCGGTGTACGGTTTGATGTTCTGGTTGCGCAGTTCCGCATACAGGCTGCCGCTGCCGGTCTTCTGATCGACAGTGTGGCAAGCAGCGCAACGCATACCCTGGAACACCGTGTTGCCCTTGGCGATCTTGGCCGGATCAACATCCAGATCCTTCAATGGCGACACGCCTTTCGGGAAACCGCTGGAGATCGCGCGTTGTGCAGGCACCGCCACCAGCGACAGGTACTGGGTGATCAGCGTCAGTTCCGCTTCGCTCACGCCTTTTTGCGCCGCCGCTGATTTGCAGCCGGCAGGATCGGTCAGGCAGCTACGGTTAGGATACAGCGGCGAGGTCACCGACATATCCTGTACCAGTGCGGCAGCAGCCTGGTGACGCAGGGTCGCCTTGGCAGCCTTCCAGCCGAAGCGGCCCAGACGCACGGCGCCGGTTTCCGGATCGAACACGTAGTTGGCGCTGCCTTTCACGCCGTCTTCATCCGCCGAGGTACGTACCTTGGCCAGGATGTCGGCTTCCGGGATGGCTTCCAGCAGGCCGACGCCCAGCATGGGTTGCGCCTGACGCAGCGAGACGGTATCCGGCGTCGCGCTTTCGAACGCCAGTACAGGCTTGCGCAGCTCGACCGCCGTGCCGTCCGCCAGCTTGGCGATGCTGGAAACGAAGTTGGCGACGCGTACACCCAGGCCCCAGTTCTGCGGCGCACCGGTCGACGACACGGCGTTCATCTGCACCGCCGTACCGTATTGCGGGTGCGGAGTCTGAACGCCGTTGGCATCGGTCACCGCCACGCGCACGGTCATGTTGTCCAGACGCTGGTTGACAGCGATCGGCGCCGGGCTGCGGCCGTTGTTGACGTGGCAGCCGATACAGGCAGCCTGGCCATAACGCTGGCCTTGCAGGCCGACGGCAGGATCGTAACGGTCATTGCCTGGCTCATTGTGCATACCGGTGGTGAAGTTGGTGTGCACCAGACGACGGCCTTCCACAAAGCGCTGCATATTCTGCATGCCGACGTTGTTCTGCGGCTGCTGGAACATGTGGTCGCCATTGTCGGCGTAGTCATACGACACCGAACCGGTACCGCCTTGCAGGTACTGGTCTGGAATCGGCGTCGAATTCAGGCGCGGCTGGATGCCGTACCATGGACGCAGGCCTTGGCCGACCACATAGGTCCACTCGTTGGCGTAGTAGCGGAAGCCGCCGTTGTCGCCCTTGGCCTTCATCGCCGCCTCCACCGCGAACATCGATGGACCGGCTTCGATCACGTCGCCGATTTTCAGCGCGCGCGCATCGACAGCGGTGCCGTCCGGGAAACCGGCCGAGTTCAGGCTGTTGTGGCGTGGATACTCCTTGATCAGCAGCGTGCAACCGTTGTTGATGCCGTTTGCCGAGTTGAGCTTGAAGTTGGCCGGGTAAGCGACCGGATCGCAAGGCTGGTTGTTGTCCTGCACGATTTCGCGGCCGACCATCCAGCCGTAGCCGGTGCTGCCCGGATCGTCGAAGCGGCGGAAGAACACGGTGTTGCCGCGCAGGCCCTGGGTCTGGTGGTACTCGTTGAAGATCAGGGTCGGCTTGGTGACGCCAGCCACGCGGCTGTTGTCGATCATCTCCAGGCCCCAGGTACGGTTCTTGAAGTAGTTCGCCACGAAGATCAGGTAAGCGCCCGGACCTTTGTCCTGCGGCAGGCCGGTGACCGGATCGACGGTGTCGTTCGGGCCGTAGCCGATTTCGTTCCAGTCCTCGCCGCGCTCGCGGCCGTGACGGCCAACGCCGCGCGCGCCCCAGCGGGTGACGATGGTGCCGTCAGCCAGGGTGAACTGGGTCGATTCCAGCGGCTGCGCGTAGCTCGGCAGCGGAATCAGGCCAGCGCCGCTGGTCGGGAACGGGAAGGCCGAGGTGGTGGTGCCGGCTGCCAGGCTGTTGTCGCTGCCAGGGGTCTTGAACTCGACTTCAAACAGCGAGTAACCGTACTGGGTGGCGCGCTGCACGCCTTGCAGCTGGATGTAGCGGGCGTTGACGCCGAGGTTGAAGAACTCCTCGGTGCCGCCCTGGCCGTTGGTCACGGTGCGGATGATGTTCCAGGTCTGGCCATCGTCCGATACTGCCAGGTTGTACTGCTTGCCGTAGGCGTTTTCCCAGGTCAGCTTCAGGTAGCCGATCTGCGTCTTGGCGCCGAAGTCGAATTGCAGCCAGGCGCCATTGTCGGCGGCGCTGCTCCAGCGGGTATTCAGCTTGCCATCGACGGCCAGGTCGGCGGTGTTGGCGCCTTCTACCGCCGACGAGGTCACCTTGACCGGCTTGATCGACACGCCAGGCTTGCTGGTGTCGACCGGCACTTGCGGCGTGGTGGTCGGATCGTCCGGTGGCGGCGTGGTGCCGGTATCGGTGCTGCCGCCCGAGTAGGCGACGATCTCGAAGATCGAGTAGCCATAGCCGGTGGAGCGCTTGATGCCCTGCATGCGCAGGTAGCGGCCCTGGCCGTTCAGCCCGGTCAGGTCCTCGACGCCGCCGGCGCTGCCGGTGACGTGTTTCAGCGTAGTCCAGTGGGAATTATCATCCGACACCTGCAGTTCATACTCGGTGGCGTGGGCGTTTTCCCAGTTGATGTGGACGCGGTTGATGGTCTGGGTCTGGCCGTAGTCCAGTGTCAGCCATTCGTTGTCGCTGAATCCGCTGCCCCAGCGGGTGCCGTCGTTGGTGTCGATCGCTGCGGTAGCGCTGAGATCGCCGCGTTCAGCGGAGCTGGCGGTGGCGCCAACCGGCGTCAGCGCCACTTCGGCGACGGCCCCCGCTTTCATCATGCTCATAGTGCGCGCACTGGTAGTGGTGGTGCTGTCACTACTGCCGCCACACGCAGCTAGTGCCAGACTCAGTGCGATGGGTAGCGCTGTTCTCGAAAATTTGTGAAAGCTTTCCAAAGATTGCTTTCTGTGTGGCAAGTTTGTCATAAATATCCCCTGGCTTTCGGCTGAAATAGAAAGATTGCCAACGGCACACCGCCGTAGCGACGCGCATTCTGCAACAAAAAAAGTTTTCGCTGCGCACGAATGATTCAAGTACTTGAATCCGATAATTGCCGTATGGCAACAACCGTGAAGATAGCTTTCGTCTAGTTGACTGTCAAGCCATTTGAACAACCGTGCAACAAAATCTTTCGAGGTATATCAATAGAACATCCGCCATTTCGCAGACGCATGAAAGCCGCTCACGGAAGGACCGTGAGCGGCTTATTCGGCGGCAGGCGCCGGGCTTTAGAGCGGGATCAGGCGCGCGGGCGCTGGCGGTGGAAGGTAAGCGGGCTGTACGGGATGTTGGACGGCGGGGCGGATTTCAGGATGCCCGGCTTCATCGCGCCGACCACGTGCATTTCGCACGGTTTGCAGTCGAAACGCAGGGTGTAGGTCTCGTCGCCGCTGACCAGGGTCATCGGCTCGGCCTTGACCTGGCCCTGCACACCTTGCACGCCCTTGGCCTGCTTTGGACACAGGTTGAACGAGAAGCGCAGGCAGTGCTTGGTGATCATCAGCGGCACCTCACCGGCTTCTTCGTGCGACTCGTAGGCGGCGGCGATCAGCTGCACACCGTGCTTGGTGTAGAAGGCGCGCGCTTTTTCGTTGTAGACGTTGGCCAGGTAGCTCAGCTGGGTATCCGGGTAGAGCGCCAGCGGTTCGGCGGCCGGCTTGCGCATCGGCCGGTCCCAGGCCGCCAGACGCACCGCTTCGTGCGCCTCGATGGCGTCGCGGCGCAGCGCGTTGATGACGGCCGACGGCACAAACCACGGCTGCGACAGCTTCAGCGTGACGCTGTCGGCGCGGAACATGGTGTTGCCCAGCTTGCCCAGGCTGGCGCGCAGGCCGGCGTCGGCCTGGTCAGCGTTTTGCGCCGGTTGCAGTTCCAGGGCGGCATCGGTGCTGCTCAGGTAGCCGTCTTCGTCGCACAGGTCCAGGCGCAGGCCGCCGCTCTGTTCACTCAGTGTCAGGTGCAGGCCGAGCTTGCGGTCAGACGATTTCTTGTTCAACGTCGATTCCCACTGGCGGTCGCCATTGCGGTTGACCGACAGGCCGATGCGCAGGCCGGTGAGGGCGCTGATGGCTTCGTTCGGATACACGCGCCACAGCTGGCCTTCCTCGCTGTCGCCGATTTTCTTGGCGGTGTTGGCCTGGATGCCGAAGGTCTCGCGCTTGTGCATGTAGTTCAGGCCGTCGCCATTGGACATCGCCGCGTTGGTGACCATGTCGAAGTGATCGGTGGCCATGCGGGTAATCGTGCCCAGCTCGACGCCGACGTATTTCGGGCTGTCGAAAGCGCCGATTTCGTCCTGGCGGCCGTTGGCGAAGTAATCCGTGTGGCCGCGGTGAAAGTTCTTGTCGATATCCGGCGTGAACAGGATGCTGGTGTCGCCGCTGGCGGCACGGGTGAATTCGGTGCGGCGTTCCAGGATCTCGTCCAGCAGCAGGCGGTAGTGGGCGGTGATGTTCTTCACATAACCCATGTCCTTGTAGCGGCCCTCGATCTTGAACGAGCGGATGCCGGCGTCGACCAGCGCTTCCAGATTGCGGCTCTGGTCGTTATCCTTCATCGACAGCAGGTGTTTTTCGTAGGCCACGACGCGGCCCTTGTTGTCGCTCAGCGTGTAGGGCAGGCGGCAGGCTTGCGAGCAGTCGCCGCGATTGGCGCTGCGGCCGGTGTCGGCGTGCGAGATGTAGCACTGGCCGGAATAGGCCACGCACAGTGCACCGTGGATGAAGTATTCCAGTGGCGTGTCGACGTCGGCGTGGATTTTCTTGATCTGCTCGATGGTCAGCTCACGCGCCAGCACCAGCTGCGAGAAACCGACGTCACCGAGGAACTTGGCCTTCTCCATGGTGCGGATATCGCACTGGGTACTGGCGTGCAACTGGATCGGCGGCAAGTCCATTTCCAGCAAGCCCATGTCCTGCACGATCAGCGCATCGACGCCGGCTTCGTACAGCTGCCAGATCTGCTTGCGGGCCGCGTCCAGCTCGGCGTCATGCAGAATCGTGTTGAGCGTGACGAAAATACGCGAGCGATAACGGTGTGCAAATGCCACCAGGCTGGAGATCTCCTCGATCGAATTGCTGGCGTTATGACGCGCGCCGAAGGCCGGGCCGCCGATGTAGACGGCGTCGGCGCCATGCAGGATGGCTTCGCGGCCGATTTCGGCGGTCTTGGCGGGCGACAGCAGTTCAAGCTGATGGGCTAGCAGAGTCATGGCTTAATTCCTTACGGTGAAGGCGGGAATTATAGCGAAATCAAGGCCTTAAGTCACTCTGCGCCTATTGCACCGCCACTTTTCCCGTCAGTTTGATGTCGGCCGACGACGCGCCGATGCTCAGCTTGACAGGGCCGGACTCCACGACAGGCGCACCGCTGGCCGTATCCCAATAGGCAAGCTGGCTGGCTTTCAAAGGAATATGCACCGTCCGCGTGGCGCCGGCGGGCAGCCGGACCCGTTCGAATCCGGCCAGCGCCTGCTTCGGCCGCGCTACCTTGGACGCTGGATAGCTGACATACAGCTGCACCACCGAATCGCCCTCACGCCGGCCGGTATTGGTGACGTCAACATCCACCGTCACTGTCCCGCCGGCGGCCAGCGCCGGGCTGCTGGTGCGCAGATTGGCATACTTGAAGCTGGTATAACTGAGGCCGTGACCAAAGGCATACAGCGGTTTGCCCTTGAAATACATATAAGTATGGCCGTGGCGGATGTCGTAATCCATCATCGGCGGCAGCTGGCTCATGGATGACGGCCAGGTGCTGATCAAATGCCCGCCCGGATTGAAATCGCCGAACAGCACGCGGCCTATCGCCGTGCCTTCGTCCTGCGATGAATGCGCCAGATGCAGGATCGCGGGAACATGCTGCTGCGACCAGTTGATGGTGTACGGGAAGCTGGAAACCAGCACCATCACCGTGCGCGGATTGGCGGCATGGACCAGCTTGACCAGTTCTTCCTGTTTCAGTGCCAGCGTTTCGCGGTCGCGTCCTTCGCGGCCGTCACCGGGGTCAGCGCACGGCTTGGTGCCGGCGTCGGTCCAGTCGTTGGCCATGTTGGGGCCGCAGGTTGGATCGTTGCCGACCACGACAATCGCCACGTCGGCATTGCGCGCCGCCTTGACCGCCGCGCCATCGGCGTTATCGGCAGCGAATTGAATTTTGACGCCGGCACCGGCCGCCACCTTGATGCCGTCCAGCGGCGTGACGGCATAAGGAGGATGGCCGCCGTACCAGTCCCAGTGCACGCCATCGGCCAGCGGGCCGATCACGGCGATCGATTTCAGCTTGCTCCGGTTTAGCGGCAGCGTGTTGCGCGCGTTTTTCAGCAACACCGCCGACTCCAGCGCCACCTGCAGCGACTGCGCGCGATGCCGCTCACTCAGCCACGGCTCCGCGCCATCCTTGACGCTGGCGTACGGATTGCCTTCCGGCGGATCGATCAGCCCCAGCCGAATGATGACTTGGAATTTGCGGCGCAGGGCGGTGCCCAGCTCCGCCTCGCTGACCATGCCTTCGGCCACCGCCTGCTTCATCTCATCCTGAAATTTGTCCAGATACTGGTTGATGCCGGCCTTGAAGGCTGCCACCACGGCGGTTTTGTGATCCGGATAACGGTGGTACAGCTTGACCAGATTGCCGACCGCGCCGCCGTCGCCGGAAATCACCTCCGCGCCCCAGGTGTCGATGACCAGGCTGTTGATGATGGGATTGACCGCCATCGGCACGCCGTTCCAGGCGTTGTACGAGGCCATCAGCGCCCGCGCGCCGCCGTCTTCAAAGCCCATGCGGAATGGCATGGCGTAGTATTCCCAGAACAGCCGCTGGTCGAAATCCGACGACGAATTGCCGCGCCCGTTTTCATTGCTGTTGGCCAGAAAATGCTTGAGGAGCGCGCCCGAGCGCCAGTATTTGGGATCATCGCCCTGCAAGCCCTTGATAAACGCCGTGGCCATGGTACCGGCCAGGAAGGGGTCTTCGCTGTACACCTCTTCGGTACGTCCCCAGCGCGGATCGCGCGCCAGGTCGGATTGCGGCCCCCACAGCATCAGCGAAGGCTGATTGTATTGGTCGTTCTGCGTGATGTAGCGGGCTTCGGTGCCCTGGATTTCGCCGGCCATGCGGACCAATGACGGGTTCCAGGTCTCGCCCATGCCCGGAGGCTGCGGGAACTGGGTGGTGGTGATCGCGGCCAGACCTTTTTTCTCATTGCCGCGCTTGACCACACCGTGAATGCCTTCGGAACTGCCGAAGCTGGGAATGCCGAGCCGCCTGACGCTGGTATCGGTAGAAAGCGCGGCGATTTTTTCATCGACGGTCATCAGCGACAGGATATTGCTGATCCGCTCTGCGGCAGGCAGCGACGGATTCTGGAACGGGTAATCGCCCGCATTTGCCCGCGCGCACACGAGCAGGCAGGCGAGCGATGCCGCCCGCAACAATTTGGTGGTCATCTTGTCTCCAATTTTTTGGTAATTATGAGCAAGATGGTGCAGTGGACCGACAATACTGGCAAGACAGAAAATTGCCGGTCTGCGTTATGTTTTTACTCAACGGCGGCTCAGCCAACGTCGCACCCGGACGCCAATTCGGCGGCACCCAGCGACCCGCGAAGGGTGATATTCTTGTCGCACAAATCATTAAAGGAGATGGAATGTCCGAACTGAAGGTGCGATGCTTTGCGGTGTCGCTGGATGGCTATGGCGCTGGCCCGAATCAGAGCCTGGAAAACCCGATGGGCGATGGCGGCGGCGGGCTGCATACGTGGTTCCGTGGCACCCGCACCTTCCAGCGCATGATAGGCAATCCATCGCAGGGAACCGATGGTCCGGACGAACAGTTTGCCGCGCGCGGCTTCGACAACATCGGCGCCTGGATCTTGGGCCGAAACATGTTCGGCCCTGTCCGTGGCGCATGGCCGGACGACGAATGGAAAGGCTGGTGGGGAGACGAGCCGCCGTACCACGTTCCTGTCTTCGTACTGACGCACCATGCCCGCGAACCGCTGGTGATGGCGGGCGGCACGACCTTCTACTTCGTTACCGACGGCATCCAGTCCGCCTACGATCAGGCGATCAAGGCGGCAAACGGCAAGGATGTGCGACTGGGCGGTGGCGTCGAGACCATCCGCCAGCTTCTTCAGGCCGGCCTGGTCGATGAGTTGCACATGGCCATTTCGCCGGTATTGCTGGGTTCCGGAGAATCACTGCTCGAAGGATTGGACATGCCGGCGCTGGGGTTTCGCTGCACCGAGCACGTTCCGACCGAGGCTGCGACGCATGTGGTGCTGCGCAAGGACTAAGCTCTGAAATCCGCTCCTGAACCAACGTTATCCGATGTGGCCGCGCTGGCGGGCGTGTCGCGCGCGATTGCGTCGCGGGCCTTGTCGGCGCAGCCGCGGCCCGTGTCCGCCGACAAGCGCGAACGGGTGCTGCGCGCGGCCGAGACGCTGGGTTTCCGTCCCAATTCGCTGGCGCGCGGGCTGGCCAACAAGACCGTCAACCTGGTCGCCATCCTGGTCAACCACATCCACGACCTGTCGGACCTCGACCTGTTCGACCTGCTGCTGACCGAAATACAGGCCATCGGCAAGCAGGTGATTTTTATCCGCGTTGGCGCCGGCGAGCATGCCGAATCCTTCTTGCGCGACGGCGTCGCCTATCACGTCGATGCGGCGCTGGTGTTTGCCGACTTCGCCGATGCCGCCACGGTGCGCCGTATGTTCCGCAACAACGCGGTGCTGATGCTGAACGGCCATCACGATCCGGGCGTGCCGTCGGTAACGATGGACGAGGATCAGGGCATCCGCGAATGCGTGGCCGATGCGGCGGGCAAGGGTGTGCGCACCGCGCTGCTGCTGACCGGGCGCACCATGTCGCTGGTGGAGCAGGCCCGCATCGCGTCCTACCGCGCAGCGCTGGCGCGGCACGGCGTCACGCTGCTGGGCGAATTGGCGGGCGATTATTCCTACGCCAGCGGACGCGCGCTGGCGCAGCAGATCGATGTCGACGCTACCGGGGCCGTGTTCTGCACCGCCGATGCGATGGCGATGGGGGTGCTGGATGCGCATCGCCAGCATTTTCCAGAACACCGGCCGATGCGCTTCCGCCTGTACGGCTTCGATAACATCTCGCTGACGCAGTTCGACGCCTATCCGATTTCATCCATCGGTTCGGACCGGCGCGAATACGTGGCGCACATTGTCCGCCTCCTTAACCAGCCGGCGGACCTGGCGCAGAACAGCGGCCAGGTGCTGGTCGCCACCCGCTTTGTGCCCCGGCTTACGGGGTAAGCACCGGTGGTGCGGCTTTGCTGCCCCACCATTTCTTGTAGTTGGCCGCGTAGGCGCCGGACTTGATGTAGTCCGACACGAAACCGTTCACAAACTTCAGCAGCGCCGGATCGCCCTTGGCCATGGCGATGCCGATCGGCGTATTGCCGTACATCGTCGGCAAGGTCTCCAGCTGGTCGTTTTTGCTGGCGAGGTAGTCCAGCAGCGACGAATCTTCGATACCGGCATCGGCACGTTTTTGCTGTAACAGCAGGACGCCGTCCGGTGCGAAATTGTCGGTGTAGATGAAGATCGCCTGCGGCGCCGATTGGCGCAGGAAGGTATCCGCCGTGGTGCCGCGGCCGACCACGACGCGCTTGCCGTTCAGGTCCACCAGCGTTTTGATATGCACGCTCTTTTGCGCGATCACGCGCAGGCCGGCCAGATTGTAGGGAATCGAGAAATCCACCACGCGCGCGCGTTGCGGCGTGATCGAGACGTTAGCCACCACCAGATCGAGCTGCTTCGACATCAGCATTGAAATGCGCGCGTCGCTGGAGACGTCGGAGAAGCGCACCGGCACGCCGAGCTTCGCAGCCAGCTGCTTTGCCACATCGACGTCATAGCCGACCGGCTCATTGCTGGCGTCACGAAAACCGACCGGCTCTCCCCCCAGCGAAACACCAATGCGCACATAACCGCGCGCCTTGATTTCTTCGATGCGGCCGGCCAGCGCCGATGTTGCCGCCAGCACCAATGCCACAGCGGCGGCGGTGCGTTTGAAACGATGCTGCATGCTCAACCCTTTCAAAGTTTGACGGCGGCGGCGACGCGCAATTCCGGCGCCGCCATGCGCTCGTCCCAATACCAATAACGTATCTCTTCGTCGCAGCGGTAGTTGACGACCTGGTGATTGCCCTTGGCGTCGATGGCGTGGATAACCACACCGGCCAGGAAACCGGTCTTCAATTCGGACAACTCTTCCACCGCCAGCTTGATCGCATCTTCCAGTGTATAGCCAAGCCGGAGTGCCAGCACGATGCTGCGCGAGGTACCGCAGCGCATGGTCATTTCGCCAGTGTGGGTGCAGGCGGCGGCGCCGTAACGGCTGTCCGCATAGAAGCCTGCGCCGGGAATCGGTGAATCACCGAGACGGCCTGGATACTTCCACGCCCAACCGGAGGTCGACGTGACCACGCCGATATTGCCGCCAAGGTCGCGGCCCAGGAAGACCGTGGTGTCGCGCACGCGTTCGGGATCGGTGATGGTGTTGCTGAGCGGGGCCAGCGCGATATCGGGGAAGGCCGCCAGCTGCGCCGGCGACATCTCCTTTTGCAGCCGCTCCCACCAAACCCGCTTGCTGTCCGGGTGCAGTACCTCGTCGACGGCGAAACCGCGTTCGGTGGCGAAGCGGCGCGCGCCGGCGCCGGTCAGCATCACGTGCGGCAGGTGCTTCATCACTTCGTGCGCCAGTGCGGAGACGGGCAGGGTGCCCGGCACCGCACCGACCGCGCCGACGTCGCGCGAGGTGCCGTCCATCACACCGGCGTCGAACTCCATCTCGCCCAGCATATTCGGCCAGCCGCCGTAGCCCACGCTACGCACCTTGGCCTCGCGTTCGACCTTGGCGATGCCGCTGACCATGGCGTCTATGCTGGCGCCGCCTTGTTTCAGCAGGTCGACGGTGGTTTCAAAGCCGGGCCATGCCTCGGCGTTCGCAAGCAGCATTTTCATTATTTGCTCATTTTGGATAGGAATTGCGCGATGCGCGGCTGCGCCAGACCGCCGTCCGCTGCAAAGAACTGCGCGGTCGGCAGGTCGGCCAGCAGGCGGCCCTGGTCGAGGAACACCACGCGGTTGGATATCTGGCGGGCGAATGCGATTTCGTGCGTGACGAACAGCATGGTGGTGCCGCTCGCCGCCAGCCTGGCCAGGATATCCAGCACTTCGGATGTCATTTCAGGATCGAGCGCGCTGGTGACTTCGTCCAGCAGCAAATAGCGCGGTTTCATCGCCAGGGCGCGACAGATACCGACGCGCTGGCGCTGACCGCCCGACAGCTGCGCGGGATAAGCATCTACGCGGTCGGCCAAGCCGACGGAGGCCAACAGCTCGCGGCCTTCGTCTTCGGCCTGGCGGCGCTGCACGTCCAGCACTTCGACCGGCGCCAGCGTGATGTTCTGCAGCGCCGTCATGTGGGGATACAGATTAAACAGCTGGAACACGGTGCCGGAGCAGCGCCGCGCCAGCTGCAGCTGCTTCGGGTCGTCGACGCGATGGCCGTCGACGGAAATTGTGCCGCCGTCGAGCTTTTCGAGGCCGTTGATGCAGCGGATCAGCGTCGATTTACCGGACCCGCTGGCGCCAAGAATGGACACCACTTCACCCGGCGCGATGCGCAGGTTGACGCCATCGAGCACCGTGTTGGCGCCGAAGCGTTTGACCACGCCTTCGATATCTATCATGCTACAAACCCTTCCATTGACTATGCGCGCGTAAGCGCGTCTCGGCGCGGGCGCAAACCCTGGCGATCAGCCGGGCCATCAGGTAATACAGCACGCCAATCACGGTCCAGACGATGAAAGGCTTGAGCGTGCGCAGGTTCAGGATGGCGCCGGCCTTGGTCAGGTCGACCACGCCGATCACGGAAATCAGCGACGTTACCTGCAACTGGTTGACCAGCAGCCCGGCCAGCGGCCCGAGGCCGAAAGCCGCCGCCTGTGGCGCGACGATGCGGCGCAGTGTTTGCCAGCGGCTCAAGCCGAATACGCGCGCCGTTTCCAGCTGCTCCCGGCCGACCGATTCGATGGCCGACACCGCGATCACGTATATGAACGCTGCTGTATTGCCGGACAGTGTGATGAGTGCTGCCTGTACAGGCGTCAGATCTGTTTCCAACAGTACCGGCAAGCCGAAAAACACCAAGAATAACTGTACCAGTACAGGAGAATTCTTCAGCAGTTCAGCCAGCACGGTGGTCAATGGCGCCAGCAGCGGCGTGCGGTAGTAGCGCAGCATCGCCCAAGACAGTCCAATCAGCAGGCCGATGACGGTGGTGGCCGCGAATAGGGCGACGGAAACGCCCAGGCCTTGCAGCAACAACAGCAGGTCATGCGGCGTGAAATCGGTGTAGCGCATCAGCCGTGATCCTTGTTCAGGCGACGGTGCAGCGCACCGGCCGACAGCGATACCAGCCAGGTCATCACCGCATACAACAGCAGGAGCAGGACGTACACTTCAAACGGCTGGAAGGTGTCGGCGGCGACGATCTTCGCGCTCCCGGTCAATTCATTCAGCGTAATCGCCGACAGGATGGACGACGTCAGGATCAGGTTGACGAAAACGGATCCAAGCGGTCGAACGGAACTGCGCAGCGCAATTGGCAGCACGATGTGGCGGTAGATGGCGAACCGAGACAGGCCGCTGACCTGTGCAGCCTCCAGCACGCCCGGTTCCACCGCCAGGATGCCGGAGCGGATGACGTCGGACGTGAAAGCGCCTCCAGCCAGCGACAGCGCCAGTGCGCCGGTACCGAAGGCGCTCAATTCCACGCCGATTTCGGGCAGGCCGTAAAACAGGAAGAACAACTGAACGATGAAGGGGACGTTGCGGAAGATGTCGACGTAGATTTCGGCCACACGGCGGGCCTGTGGCGATGCGGCAGTGCGCATTAGAGCAGCCACGACTCCCAGCGCCAGGCCGCCGGCCAGAGCCAGCGCGCAGGCGAGGGCGGTCAGCCGCGCACCGGCTGCCAGGTCGCCAAAATAGGGGGCAAGGGTGGTCGGATAGAACGTCAAACAGGCTGCTCCCGCGAAAAGTGAAACCGGTTTCACTGCTATTTCAAACGAGTGTCACACAAACTGCGGTGAATTTCAAGACAGTAGCGCGGCTTTCAGGGCGGCGACCTTGTCGCGGCGGGTCTGGCGCCGTCCGCCGGAATCGAAACCAAAGGCCAGCACCTGGGGCGATGCCGGCGGCATCGGCTCCGAGCAGGACGCGTGGACATCGGTCAGCGGCAGCCGCGTGCGCAACAAACGAACATTGTAGGCGTTGATACCGGCGCCGGGCATGACGGCGATTCGACCGGCCGCGGCATCAAAACAGCGACGCAGCCCAGCCAAACCATCCGGCGCGCTCATGACGCCGCCGGAAGTCAGGATGCGTTCGAACCCCAGATCAATAGCCTGGATGGTTGCCTGCGCCAGATCCGGACACAGGTCGATAGCCCGGTGCAGCGTACAGCGCAGTCCATGACCGACGGCACGGCGCACCAGCAGTTCCAGTGTGCGTTGATCCAGCTGGCCATCCGGCAACGAGGCGCCGAGCACCACGCCTTGCAGGCCGGCAGCGGCAACCGCGTCGATTTCGTGCAGCATCAGCTGCGTTTCCGCCTCGCCAAAACAGAAGTCGCCGCCGCGCGGGCGTATCATGGCCACCACCGGAACCGGGCTGGTCGAGGCCAGTTGCAGCAGACCGGACGTCGGCGTCAGACCGCCAATTTCCAGCGCGCTACACAATTCGATCCGGTCGGCGCCGCCGGCCAGCGCAGCGGCCAGTCCGTCGGCGTTATCGACGCAGACTTCCAGCGTGATCCTTTCACTCATGTGCGCCTTCCAATTTACCCAGGCCCAGCCACGCTGCGCCGATCAACCCAGGCTCCGCGCCGGACTGACCGGGCACCATGATGGGCTTGTCCGTCTTGCGCAGAATGGCGGCGCGCACCGCCTGGTCAAGCCGGGCGATCAACGGCGCGCTGTTGGCCAGGCCGCCGCCGACCGGTAAGACCGATGCGCCAAGGGTGTTGACCAGCATCGCCAATGGTCCGCTCAGCAGATCGATAAAGCAGGAAATGGTCAGTTCGGCGTCGGCATCGCCGGCTTGCCAGGCATCGATGATGGCGCGGCTATCCAGCGACGCCTGGTGCAACGTCAGATGCAGTCGCTCCAGACCGCGTGCGCCGCCAATCGTGTCCAGACAGCCGGTTTGGCCGCAACCGCAGCGGAAGCGGGGAATAGCTTGCGGCGGCGTGCCGGCAAATTGCGCGGCCACCGGTCCATGTCCCCATTCGCCGGCAAAGCCGCCAGGCCCGCCGATCAGCCGGCCACCAATAACCAGGCCGCCGCCAACGCCGGTGCCCAATATCAGCCCGAACACATTAGCGTGGCCGCGTGCCGCGCCGGCCTGGGCCTCGGCGAGGGCGAAGCTGTCGGCGTCGTTGATGATCCAGACGGGGAGGCCGAACACCGCCGCCAGATCGTCGGCCAGAATGCGGCCATCGATGCCGGGGATGTTGGCGCATTTGATGCGGCCATCGGCCGGATCAATCACGCCGGCGATCGAGATGGCGACGCCGCGCGAGGGACCACCGGCTACGATCAACGCCTGCATCGCGGTGGTGAATGCAGCAAAATCATGGGCGGGAGTCGGCACACGGTGCAGGACACCGATCTGGCCGTCCGCCGTGGCGACGGCACATTTGATGGCGCTGCCACCGATATCGAAACAGGTAATCATGGCGCAAATCATAAGGGCAAAAGCGAGGAAATGCCAATTTGATTAACTCGACATTACTACCTATATTGTCGATTAAAATAACTGTATGAGATACTGTATAATCCACTAGATATCCATACAGTATTTAGTCTTTACCAATGCCAGAAAAGAAATTCGACGTCATCAATCTGGACCCATTTCCCGCCCGCAGCGGCGGCGCAGCGGAACGCCGGCAGCGCGATGCAGACGCCCTGCGCACCATTGCCGAAGACGCCATCACCGATGCCCGCACCGATAGTGAAATTGCAAGAGAGTTCATCAGTCACGGCGAATTGGGCGAAAAATCGATCGCCAACACCCAAAAAGAGCTGTTCCGGTTTTTGACCTGGTGCCGGGAAGAGGCGGGCAAAACCTTGCGCCAGCTGACCGTGGCGGACCTGAATGGCTACAAAGACTTCATCCGGTCGCCGCCGCCGGACTGGGTTTCAACCACCAAATGGCCACGCAGCGACCCGCGTTACCGGCCGTTCAGCGGCCCGTTGTCGGACGCCAGCCGGCGCCAGGCCATGATCGCCGTCAAAGGCCTGTTCGCATACGCCACGCAGACCGGCTACTTGCGGCGCGATGCGGCGGCGCTGGTCAAGCACGTGAAAACCGCCAGTGCCAGCCGCATCACGCGCTACCTGACGCCGGACGCGCTGGAACTGGCGCTGACCGTTGTCGCCACGCGCGAAGCAACGACGCCAGCATCCATCCGCCGACGCGAACGCGACCGTTTCCTGTTGACGAGCTACATCCACACCGGCGCGCGGCTGAGCGAAATCGTCGGCGCCAACATGGGCGCTTTCTACACCGAAGGCAACGGCCGCTGGTGGCTGGACGTGCTTGGCAAAGGCAACAAACCACGTCGGTTGCCGGTGCCGCCTGAAATGCTGGCCGCATTCCGACAGTACCGCGTCGCATACGACTTGCTGCCGCAAACCGCGCGCAGCGACGATACTCCGCTAGTATTGTCGAGCCGAGGCGAATTCCTGGTGCGCATCACGGACGAAGCTGCGGCAGATGCATTGAAAGCCATCTTTGCCGCAGCGGCGGTCGCAGCAGATCAATTGGGCGACGCCGACATGGCCGCGACATTCCGGCAAGCGTCCGCGCACTGGCTAAGGCACAGCATGCTGACCAACCACGCCAACAACGGCGTGCAGCTAAAGACACTGCAAGAGACCGCCGGCCACGCAAGCATCGCCACCACGGCAGCGTATCTTCACAAGACCGACAACGAACGACATGATGAGATTCTTGCTTCTGCTGGCCTGGGCAAGGAATCTAAGTGAATTCGCATAATTTATATTATGTAAAATGGCCTGCGGTGCGGAGCCGTCTACTTCGGGCAATAAGCGCATGGTTTAAACGGATGTTTATTCTGAGCGCACTGCCCGCGACAGCAAGCTAAAAGGTCAAGCACCTCACGCTTTGAGACGCCTGCCATGAGCAGGGGTTTTTTTTTCCTGCGACAAGCCGATAGTATTTCCTCGCGGTAGCCAGATCCCGAGACCGCCTATTCCGAAGATGCCAGTAATGGTTACGAATCAGCCGAAGAGTACGTGCAAAATCTTCGTCACTTAACTCACTAAACGGGAAAAGTTCTAATTGCATTCGAGCGATGCGGTCTCAGTAATTCGAACGCAAAACGGCCCCCAAGGCTGTCATTGTCTGCCGAAACTCCGCCGATGAGCTTTGATCGATAGCCTCCGCTTCCTCACGACTATTTGCAGTAGCAATTGAAGAAACATTCCGGTGCAAAGAGCGAAGTTGATTTCGTAAATCCTCATCAAAAATGCGCTCCAATAAACAACTCAGCTTTTGATTTTGCAATCGAAAGCCCTCGTCAAGATCAGCGTCTATTTTACTCAGCCCCCAGTTTTGACTTGCTTTGAAAGCGATTAGATCAGCCAGATAGAGTCTAGTCGCAAGCCGCAAGAGATCATAAAAGCAGTCTTGCACCTCAAGAATGGTTTCACGCTGAAATGTTCGACGTCGCTCTTCGCGCTCATCATTCACCTTTACAAGTTGCAAGCTGGCCACGTTACGACTGTTGATCGTCGTAGTTGCGATACTGGTGACAGCACCAACCACCGCACCGCCGAGAGTGCCTAAAAATGTCCAAGTGATTGGCTCCATTCGCATCCTTATCAAGTTAGACATATGAGCCGATAGTATGTCAGAACGGACAATCAGGCTCCACAGGCACTGATGGCAAAATTCCTATTCGACAACGACTAACAACTCTTTTTGCTACAAAGGCATTCCACAATTTTACTGACCTATCTGGCTCATTTGCAGGATTAGAAACGATCATGGCGATGAAGACGTCTGAACATAATTCAAAGCTCAACTTTGTGCTTACGGTCAGCGCTCCCGGTAACCCAGACATATTCAATGCAAGCATACAGAAATTAGAGGAGCTGATAGATGCCCTACTCGCCGAAAGACACAAATTAGCGACTACTTCAACGCTTGCGCAGTAACGTCCCACGCAAAATGCGATCAACCACACTACCTTTGTTCTCATCCTTGAACTGGACGAACTTATCGAGCGCATCAAGCACTTCCTGCGACGAGAACTTGCTCAACGCATCGCGCCGCTGTTTTCCGAGGCCGGACTGCCTTGCTCGACCTAGCTACCGCGCGCGACGACGTGCGCGGCCTGCTGAAACTCAATGTGGGCGCCACTGATCGACCGTTTTCTCAAGGTGCATCCTGCGGTACGCATCCAGCTTGTTGTGGATGACCGGCTGGTCGATATCGCTGCTGCTGGCTGCGATGCTGGAATCCGGTACGGGAAAATCTCGCGCAAGACATGATTGCGGTGCCAATTGGTCCGCGACTCCAGCACTTGGCATGGGCGGCTTCGCCGGAGTATTTGCGCCATCGGGGCATCCCCGCTCACCCCAGGACCTTTTGCAGCATGACTGCATCCGCATTCGTTTTTCGTTCACGCCTGAGCGGTCGGCCGGATCACGATTTCGCCGACATCGACATTGTCGGGCTGGGCAATGGCGAAGGCGATGGCCTCGGCGATAGACTCGGCCGGAATCGCCATCTGCTTCATTGTCGCCAGTCCTTTCTCGCGCGCGGCCGGATCGGACATCGAAGAAGGAAGCTCGGTATCCACATATCCCGGCGAAATGGTCGTGACGAGCAGCTTGTCTCCGGCCTCCTGGCGCAGCCCTTCGGAAATTGCCCTGACAGCGTTTTTGGACCCGGCATACACTGCCATCGTCGGTACTATCCTCAGCCCAGCTGTCGATAGCGTGTGGACGAAATGACCGAAACCTTGCCGGCGGAAGATCGGCAGCGCCGCCGCAATCCCATGCAGAACGCCCTTCACATTCACGTCAATCATGTTGTCCCAATCGTCGACGCGCAACTCGTCCAGCAGCGAGATGGGCGCAATGCCGGCATTGCTGATCAAGACATCGAGCTTGCCATATTGTTCGATCGCCAGCCCGACCAGTTGCGCCAGATCCGCGCGCCGCGTTACATCGGTGACCCGGTAGCAGGCCTTGCCGCCCTGAGCCACGATCTGCCCGCACAGCGCCGCGAGCCGATCCGGCCGTCTCGCAGCCAGCACCACGCAAGCGCCGCGCTGCGCGAGATGCCGTGCCGTGGCAGCGCCGATGCCGCTGCTCGCCCCCGTGATGACAACCACTTTGCCTTCGATTCCAGCCATGATTCCACTTCCTTTAAATGTATTTGAGCGCTAAGCTTAGCAGTGGAAATCGGGACGATCTATGCTATATCGTCCGTAAAATCGGCTATATCGGATAAACCATGGACCCGTTGTCAGAAGTAATTTCTTTATTGAACGTCCGCGCCGCGCGTTGTACGCGCTTTGAGGCCAGCGGAAACTGGTCTTATCGCTTTCCGGCCAAGCCCGCACTCAAGTTTGGCGCTATTCTCAAGGGCGACTGCTGGATGGATTTTGGTACGGGAGTGCGCCATCATCTGAGCGCCGGCGACTCATTTCTGTTGGCGAACGCGCCAGGCTACGTGCTTGCAAACGATGAGCAGGCTTTGCCGGCGGACGGCATAGCGATGTTTGACTGGGAGCATTCGGACGTCGCACGTCATGAGGGGGACGACACCGTTCTCGTCGCCGGCAGCTTCCAGTTCGACGCCTCGGATGCTGAATTGCTGCTGGACGCCCTGCCGCAAATCCTGATCATACCTGGCGGGCATCCGTCCGCAGCAGCCATCCGCAGCACATTACAAATCATAGCGCCTGAAATAAAGGGGCCGCAGATCGGTGCGGCGCTGCTGACGGAACGGCTGGTCGACGTGCTGCTGGTGCTGGTCCTGCGGGCGGCGCTGGAACTTGATCGAAGTACCGACTTCGGATGGATCGGCGCGCTGGCCGATCCCCGCATCGGAAAAGCCATTGGACTGATGCACAACGATCCAGCCCATCCGTGGACGCTGGAAATACTGTGCGCCGCCGTGGCCATGTCGCGCTCCGCCTTCTCGAAGCGTTTCAAATCGCTGGTAGGCCGCGCGCCGCTCGACTACCTGCTTCACTGGCGCATGCGGATCGCACGCGATCAGTTACGTCGCGGCGCGAGCGTTGCCGCCGCCAGCCTTCACATCGGCTATGCATCGGAGAGCGCTTTCCGGCATGCCTTCAAGCGCCTGCATGGCAACGCGCCGAAACGTTATCGAGCGTCATTTTGATCAATAGCGATAGCTCGCATAAACGGCTACCGTTGGCGACGTCTTGCGTTCCGTCAGCGGGCTGCGTGCCGCCTGTTGCAGCAACTGCGTGGCGCCGAGCATCGACGTCACGCCCCACTGCGCATTGAACTGGTGATCCCAGGTCAGCGCCACGGCTGCTTCATACCACCCTGCTCCAGCCACGAACGGGTGAAAGCGTGAGCGCGCCGTCTGCTGATCCGTTCAACGTGGCGATCTGATTTTTTTCCTTGCGGCCGCCACGGATGCCTAACGACGCGCTGTAGCCGAATGCGCCAACCTGGGCGCCCTAGCCCACGCCACGCAGGCTTCTGGCGAAAAAACCTTCGCCATGCTGCACGGCCAGCGGTATCATACTGGGCCGTTACGGGACACCTGTCCATCGAGATTCCTATATGAAAAAATCCATCCCTGGCCTGTGCGCCGTGCTACTGGCGCTCGCCATGCCGACGCCGGCATACGCCGGCCCGGCGCCGGCGGAAGTGCCGGTGCTGATCGCCGAGCAGATTGATTCCGCCGGCAATCCCATGCCTTCTTCGCCGGCCACGGTGGAAATTATCCGGTTGCTGGCCGCCGAATCCGGGCTCAATCTGGTATTGCGGCCCTATCCGTGGCGCCGCGCCCAGATGATGGCCGAAAACGGCGAAGGCCTGCTGTTCGGCGCGACCGCCACCGCCGAGCGCGCGCGCATGTTTTACTTCACTCAACCGCTGTACTTCGTCAACCAGTGGCTGGTGTCGTCGGCCCAGGCGCCGCTCATATTCCAGCGTTGGGAGGATCTGCGCGGCAAAGTGATCTCGATCGGCAGCGGCGGCAAATACAGTCCGGAGTTCGAGCAGCGCCGCGGCACGCTGTTTGCCGTCGACGAGAATGCCGCATCCAATCTCAGCCGGCTGAAGATGGTGAACGCGCGTCATGTCGATGCCCTGCTCATCGACAGCTACCGCAGCGCGGCACAGACCGCCGCCATGCTGAATTGCGTGTACAAGGAAGCCGGGAGCTGGGTGGTGGCGGAAAAATCCATCGGCGCCGAAGCGGCATTGATTGCCGTCCCCCGTGCGCCCGCGCTGGCCCCGCTGCTGCCAGTGCTCGATCGGGCCATCGGGCGGTTGATCAAAACGAAAAGCATCCAGAAGATACTCGACAGCCGCGCCGGTCAGGCCGGCTGCAATTAAACCAGCCACCGCCCGTAGTAGCTGATGATTGCCCGCAGTGTGCCGGCCTGCATGCCATACTTTCGCTGTAGCCGCCGCTGAAGGCCTGAGATAGATAGGCGGAATTGGTCGTTCATCTGGCGGACAGGCGCCGCTATCGTTATGCAGAAACGCTTCCGCTCTGTCGAGCTAATTAAATCGATAACTCACCGCCAGCAAACCGGAATCCAGCTTGCCGCGTCGCACCAGCGGACTGGCGGCGACCGAGGTGGCCAGCCATGTGCGCCGCAGGTTGCCGTTCAGGTACCAATGGCCGCCCAGATGACATTCGGCGAAGAGCGCGGCGAATGGGCTGTCGGCAGCACCGGGCTGATACGCGGCGGTGCCGTTGTAGTAGCGGACATAGGCGGACGAGCGGTATTCCAGGCCGGCTTGGGGATACAGCGCTACCGGCCCAATATCGATTTCAGCCGCATACATCAGGTCGACCAGATGGCCGCCGGATTTGCCAACGTCGCGGTAGGCGTTGACCATGAACGCTCCCACCGGCGTCACTTGCAGCGTACCCAGCCCGATTGGCAGTGAATCGCGGCGGCGCTGCGTGTCCGGCATGGGCGGCGTGTAGCCGTCGGACAGCACCCGGGTCAGCAGTTCGACATGGCCTGCGCCGACCGGCACTAATTTAACGCCGAACATGTCGATGCGGGCAAACACCGGGCCGGCGTCAAAGTTCAGGTAAGGGACTGCGGTTGTCTGGCGCGACTGCGCGCGGGCCGGCGTCGGCGCGGCATTCACGCCGGCGCCGATATCGCCAACCAGCTTCCAGTCTGCGCTGTCCGTCGATTCGGCATGCAGGCCTTGAGCCAGCAGCAGGCCGCACAGCACGAGTTGAGGTTTAAGTGGCATTTTCCATCCATTCGGGAACGTTTGCTATCCAGTGCCATCCGCGCGCTGAGCGGCGCAATTCAACCATCGTCAGTGGCGCGATCTCAATCCGCGAATGCGCGGCAAGCGGCGCACCGAGCGCGTGAATAATAGCCGCTCGGGCGACCGAGGCATGTGTCAGGGCGATGATTGTCGCTGGCGTGTCGGGCAGATCGTCCAGCCATGCACCGACGCGGCGGGCCATTGCTTCGAAGGATGCGCCGCCATGCGGAGCCGCCTGTGGATCGCTGAGCCAGGTTGCCAGGGCGTCCGGTTCTGTGGCGGCGATATCGGCAAGGCGCTGTCCGGCCCACCGGCCGTAGTCGGTTTCATTCAGCGCCGGCGCGATGGTGGCCTCAACGTTGAGCAGGCGCGCGGTATCGCCCACGCAACTGGCGGCGCTGCGGAATGCGGTCGTTGCCGGCATCGCGGCGACACGGGAGCGCCAGGTTTGTGTCGCCTCCATGCCGCGCTGGTCGAGCGCATCGTCGGCGGGAAAGCGTCCGCTGCGCATGGCCGCCGTTGCCGCATGGCTGATCAGGAATATCCGTAAGGGCATGAATCAATTTTCGAAAGAATAGTGCGTATAATGACGAGGTCGAAATGCGGAAACCGGTGCAAGCCCGGTGCGGTCGTGCCACTGTAAAGCCAGACCCAAGTTTCGAACTTCAGACCTTCAATTGTATCGTGGGGCACGCACCCCGGAAAGAATCAACATGAACGTTGGCACGCTCAGCCCAACCTTGGCGCCTGTCGTCAGTCCTATCCCTCTTCGCGAACTCATGCCATGGCTGGTGTTCGCTGGCCTCCTGATGCTGCTGGCGATTTACTTCGTCGGCGCAGAACAAGGCGCCACCTCGCTGATCCCTGGCATGTATGTGCACGAATTCGTGCACGATGGCCGCCATCTGCTGGGTTTTCCCTGCCACTGATCCGGAGTTCATATGGTCGGTAAGTTTTTAGTACGCGGCATGCTCGCGGGCGTCGTCGCGGGCCTACTGACCTTCGGCTTCGCGCGCTGGTATGGTGAGCCGCAGGTGGAACAGGCGATCTCATTGGAAACACACGCAGAGGCACATGGCGCGGAACACGGTCACGCGCATGAAGAGGAAGAACTGGTCAGCCGCCCTACCCAGGCTGGTATCGGCTTGCTGACCGGCGTGGTGGTGTTTGGCGCTGCCGTCGGCGGTTTGTTCGCGCTGGTGTTCGCCTATGCCTACGGTCGCGTGGGCCAGCTTGGCGCCAGGGCATTGTCGGCCTGGTTGGCGCTGGCTGCCTTCATCACCCTGGCGCTGGTGCCGATGCTCAAGTATCCTGCCAATCCGCCCTCGGTGGGCATGGCGGAGACGATTGGCTATCGCACCGGCCTGTTTTTCCTGCTGATCGCGATATCGATCACTACCACGGTGTTTGCGCTGAAGATGCGCGGCACGCTGGCCACGCGGCTCGGTTCATGGAATGCTTCGATCAGCGCCGCCGTCATTTACGTTGCGATCATCGCTGTGATCCTGAATGTTTTGCCGCCGCTAAACGAAGTTGCCACCAATTTCCCCGCAGTGTTGTTGTGGCAATTCCGTCTCGCGGCGTTAGGCATGCAATTCCTGCTATGGACCACCATCGGCCTGCTGTTTGGATGGCTGGTTGCGCAGCGGCAGCCTGGTTAAGTGAACTGACACTCAGAGTGCATTGCGGCGCCGGGCATCCTCGATGATGCGCTGCGCCGTGAGCACCATGGGCCGGTCAATCAATCGGCCATCTAGTGCTACCGCGCCACCGCGCGCGCTTTCGGCGGCTTCCAGCACCCGGTTGGCCCAGCGTAGTTCGTTTGCGGACGGCACAAAAGTCCGATTGATGATCGGCACCTGGTTGGGGTGAATGCAGAGTTTGCCACCGAAGCCGAGGCGCTTGGTGTAGGCCGCGTCGCGCGCAATCTTTTCCAGGTCGTCGATTTCGGTGGTGACGCCATCCACCGGGCTCAATAGGCCAGCGATCCTGGAAGCCAGCACCACTTGCGAACGGAAGAACAGCAGTTCATCCTCATCGCCATCGATACCCATGTCATGCTTGAAGTCGATGGCGCCAAACAGCAGCCGCTGGACCCGCGGCGCCTTCGCCAGTTCGGCGATGCGCGAAAATCCAAGTGCGGTCTCGACCAGCGGATAAACCGGTGCGCCAGCCGAGGCGCTGGCGATATCGTCGGCGCGCTCGGCCTTCGGCAGCACGATGCCGGCGATGTCGGGGCGGCGGCACACCCGCAAATCCTCGCCAAAACAGCCCGAATTAACGCAGTTGACTTTGACCAGGATGGGCACCTGATTCGCGCGCGCTTCCTCGCTGTCGAGCCAGTTGGTCAGGCTGTTGCGACCGGCCGTCTTGTCGCCGGCCCCAACTGCATCTTCCAGATCGATAATGACGGCATTGGCGCCGGAGGCAACGGCCTTGGAAAATCGCTCTGGGCGGTTGGCGGGAACAAACAGGTAGGAATGAACGAACGGCAAGGCGGTAGTCATGGAACGCTCCCAATTTGGAATGTATCCATACCTTACCTCAAAGTTAAAAACGATGCGTTCAAGCAGCGCGTTATATCGGGTAGAATTACCGTTACGCGTTACTTTATTTAACTGATAAACTCAGATGATAGAAAACAAAAAACGTGGCCGTCCGGTGACCGGACATGCCATGAGCAGCGCCGAACGCCAAAAAGCCTACCGTGACCGCAAGCGTGAGGAAAAGGCGGCCATCGCTAGTTCCCGTAACGCGTTACAGCAATCGCCGGACGACGGCTCGCCGCGCCGCCTGCTGGCGGAACTGGACCGGGCCCAGCGAACCGTCGAACGGCTCACCGAGGAAAACCATGATTTGCGCGAGCAACTCAGGTTGGCCCAAGCCCGGACCAAAAAGCGTAACGCGTAACGAAAATACTAGTACAGCACGACGGAACGGATCGACTCGCCGCTCTTCATCAGATCGAAGCCTTCGTTGATGCGTTCCAGCGGCAGGCGGTGGGTGATCAGGTCGTCGATGTTGAGTTTGCCTTCCATATACCAGTCAACGATTTTCGGCACGTCGGTACGGCCACGGGCGCCGCCGAAGGCTGAGCCTTTCCATTCGCGGCCGGTCACCAGCTGGAATGGACGGGTCGAAATCTCCTGCCCCGCCGCCGCCACGCCGATGATGAACGATTGGCCCCAGCCTTTGTGCGTGCACTCCAGCGCCTGGCGCATCAGCGTGGTGTTGCCGACGCACTCGAAGCTGTAGTCGGCGCCGCCGTCGGTCAGTTGAACGATCTGGTCCACCACATTTTCGGCTTCGTTCGGGTTGATGAAATGGGTCATGCCGAACTTGCGCGCCATTTCCTGGCGGGCCGGGTTGATGTCGACACCGATGATCTTGTCCGCGCCAACCATCTTGGCCGCCTGGATCACGTTCAGGCCGATGCCGCCGAGGCCGAACACCACCACATTAGCGCCCGCCTCGACCTTGGCCGAGAACAGTACCGCACCGACGCCGGTGGTCACGCCGCAACCGATGTAGCAAACTTTATCGAACGGCGCATCCGAGCGGATCTTGGCCAGCGCAATCTCCGGCACCACGATGTAGTTGGAGAAGGTGGACGTGCCCATGTAGTGGAACAGCGGCTTGCCGTCCAGCGAGAAGCGGCTGGTAGCGTCCGGCATCAGGCCACGGCCCTGGGTCGAGCGGATCGCCTGGCACAGGTTGGTTTTGCGCGACAGGCAGAATTTGCACTGACGGCATTCCGGCGTGTACAGCGGAATGACGTGGTCGTCTTTTTTCAGCGTGGTCACGCCGGGACCGACGTCCACCACCACGCCGGCGCCTTCATGGCCCAGGATGGCGGGGAAAATCCCTTCCGGATCGGCGCCGGACAGGGTGTAGTAATCGGTATGGCAAATGCCGGTGGCTTTCAGCTCGACCAGCACCTCGCCCGCGCGCGGGCCGGCCAGGTCAACTTCTTCGATGGTCAGCGGCGCGCCGGCGCGCCATGCAACTGCTGCTTTGGTTTTCATGCGTGCTCCCGTTAAAAGATGGCAGCATTGTGCAGGCTGGCGCCGCGCGCGTGGCTGTCTCCGCATCAGAATGGCAGGAATTGGTACAATAATGACCGGATTTTTCTCACTGCCCTATGAACTTATCTTCATCCCAGCCGTCGATCACGGTTGATATCGTGGTCTACCCAGGCTTTAAAGCGATGGAGGCCATCGGCCCGATGTCGGTCTTTGAATACGCCAACCTGCATTTGCAACGGCGCGGCAAAGCGCCCGGCTACGATGTCCGCATCGCTTCCGACAAGACCGGCATGGTGCGTTCCGATACGCTGATGGCGCTGGAAGCGACCAAGGCACTCAGTCCGCTGGCGCTGCCTGACAACGCCATCATCGTCGGCGCGCGCCATATCCAGCAGGCGCTGGTGGACAGTGCCGCCATTACCGAATGGGTTGCAGCGGTCGCGGCGCGCATTCCGCGCCTGGCCGCGCTGTGTTCGGGCGCCTTCTTTCTGGCGGCGGCCGGCGTGTTGGACGGCAAGCGCGCCACCACTCACTGGAGCGTAGCCGATCGCCTGAAGGCGGCCTATCCGGCAATAGAAGTCGACGCCGACGCCATTTTCATCCGCTCCGGCAATGTGTGGACCTCGGCCGGCGTCACGGCCGGCATCGACCTCGCGCTGGCGCTGGTGGAAGAAGACTACGGCCGCGACCTGGCGCTGGAAGTGGCGACCGAGATGGTGGTCTACCTGAAACGGCCGGGCGGCCAATCGCAATTCAGCTCGCATCTGTTGAGCGAACGCACCACCCGTCCCAACATCCGCGAACTGCAAAACTGGATACTGGACAATCTGCACGAGCGCCTGTCGGTGTCGCAGCTGGCGCAAAAAGCCATGATGAGCGAACGCCACTTCGCCCGCGTGTTCCAGCAGGAGGTGGGCCTGAGCACGCAGGAATTCATCGAGATGTGCCGCTTCGAACGCGCCACGCAATTGCTGGCCGACCTCGATCTGGCATTGAAAACCGTGGCTGCGCGCGCCTGCTTCAGCGATGAGGCCCATATGCGCCGCGTCTTCATGAAGAAGCTGGGCATTACGCCGAAAGTCTACCGCGAACGTTTCGCTACCACCGGTATCGAACGTCCGTCACCCCAAAGCTAGAAACTGCAAGCTGAACGTGGTCCGCGCGCCCGGCACGCTGACCACGCTGACTTCGCCGTCATGCAGCTGCATGATGGCGCGCACGATCGCCAGGCCCAGTCCGGTCGAGGCATTGCTGGCGCGAGCATAATCGGCGCGATAATAGCGTTCGAAGATATGCGGCATATGCTCGGCAGCGATGCCCTCGCCAGTATTGGTGACGTCGATTTGCAGCCCTTGCAGGCTGGCCTGCATCGCCAGCGTGATGCGGCCGCCGGCCGGCGTGTGCGTAATCGCATTCGACAACAGATTGCCCAATGCACGCCGCAGCAAGGTGGCGTCCGCGTACAGGTGCGCCTCGCCGGCAATCTCGCGGACCTCCAGCGTGATGCCGGCCTCCTCCGCCAACCCGGAAAAATAATTGCAGACGCGCCGCAATTCGGCCCTCGGGTCCAGCATCGCGCGCGCGATCGCCAGTTGGGCGTTGTCGACCCGCGCCAGGAACAGCGTGTTCTCGATCATGTGCGCCAGATGCTCGTATTCTTCCAGGTTGGAGGCCGCCATGGCCTGATATTCCTCGTTGCTGCGCGGTTGCGACAACGCTACCTGGGTTTCCACCATCAGCGTGTTGACCGGCGTGCGCATGTCGTGAGCGAGATCGGCGGCGAAGCCGGACAGGCGCTGCACGCCGTCTTCCAGCCGGTCCAGCATGGCGTTGAAGGCGGCGGCCAGCTCGCGCAGCTCGGCCGGTCCGCGCTCGACCGACAGGCGGGTGTTCAACCGGTGCGTGCTGATGTTGTTGGCCTGGCTGATCACCAGATGCAGCGGCTGCATGCCGCGCCGGACGATCAGAAAGCCGAACACCGCCACCAGCGTGGCGCCGAACGCCACCGCACAGGACAGGTTCAGCAGGTAGTGCCGCAGGAATTCCGAATGCCGCGAACGCGGCCGGGAGATGGCAATCTGCACCGGTGTGCCGGCGGCGTCGCCCAGCGTGCCTTCGGCGTTCAGCACCCGCAATTCGTCGGGCGCCCAGGATTGTTTGTGGACGTCTTCTGCCACCGGCGTGCGTGTGGCCGGCACCACATTATGCAAAGGAACGAAGGCTGGTGCGTTGGCGCGCGACGGCGCTTGCAGCAGCAGGCGGCCGTCTGGTCCGATCAGGCGCAACGTCAGACCGTCGCTGCCGTGTACGGCATGTTTGAACGGCGCTGGCAATTTTACGATGGCGTCCAGCGAGGTAAAGTCCGACAGCAAAGTGCGCGTCAGCACCACTTTATCGACCAGGCGGTCGTCGTCGCGCAGCTCGATTTTTTGCACTAGCAACTGGTACAGGTAGGTGCCGACGGCGGTAAAGGTCAGCATGGCCACCAGTGAAAACAGCAAGGTCAGGCGGAATGCAATGGAACCGGAGCGGATGCTGGCCACCGGATTCACGCCCGCGCCTCCAGCACGTAGCCCATGCCGCGCACCGTGTGCACTAGTTTGACCGGATAGGGATCGTCGATCTTGGCGCGCAGCCGGCGAATGGCGACATCGACCACGTTGGTGTCGGACTCGAAGTTCATGTCCCAGACGTGGGAGGCGATCAGCGAGCGCGACAGCACATCGCCTTCACGCTCGGCCAGCAGTTGCAGCAAGGCGAAATCCTGCACCGTCAGGTCGATCCGCACGTCACCACGGGAAACGCGGCGGCGCTGCACTTCGATGCACAGGTCGGCCACATTCAACGTGTCGCGGGGACGTGGCGGCGCGCGCCGCAGCAAGGTCCGCAGCCGCGCCAGCAGTTCGGCGAAGGCGAACGGCTTGATCAGGTAATCGTCAGCACCGAGTTCCAGGCCGCGCACGCGGTCGGCTACCTCATCTCGCGCCGTCAGCATCAGCACCGGCGTCTGCTTGCGTTCGCGCAGCTGGCGCAGCACGCTCCAGCCATCGAGACCGGGCAACATAACATCCAGCACGATCAGGGCGTAGTCTTCGTGCAGCGCCAGGTCAAGGCCGCCCGGCCCAGTGCGGGCCAGGTCGGCCTGAAAGCCGGCTTCCAGCAGCCCTTTACGCAGGTAGTCGCCGGTTTTCGTTTCATCTTCAACAATCAGGATACGCATTTGTGAGATTGTCTTCGCTGAAGATTAGGAATGGCTGAAATCAACGGTAGGTCGGGTCGCGATCGACATACACCTGCACGCCGCTGGTATCGAAACCGGCCGGCGCAATCGAGGACAGCTGGAAATCGTCGGCCTCGCGCAGGGTGCGGAAATTCCAGGTGAAAGTCTGGCCGCCGCGCACGAAGGTCACGGTATCGCCGTTATCCACGTTCACATAGCGGGTTTGCGGCGTAATCGTGATGACTTTTCCGGCTGCGGCGGCTGGCAGCACGCTGCCGAAATGCTGGTCGGCGGCCTGCGCGCCTACGCTGACAGAAAACAGCAACGCCAGGGTAATAACAATACGTTGGGACATGATCTTCTCCGGGGTGAATGATAGTGAGGCGATTATAGAAACCCGTCGATTACGCCAGCATGGCCCGCGGATTACACTTTTATGACAGCCTGTATGAGCGCAACCGTACAGTAACGCGCGATTCGCTGGGTTATCGTCCGCCTAACTAGAGGAGATCACCATGATGCTATGGATACTTGCGGCCGTCGTCGTCGCCTTCGTTGTATTGCTTGCTTATGCGCCGCTGCGGCGCAGCCTGATCACACCGCGTATCTACGCGCTGTTCAAGCGCATCCTGCCGCCGATGTCCGACACCGAGCGCGACGCGCTGGAAGCCGGCACCACCTGGTGGGACGCCGACCTGTTCTCCGGCCGTCCGGACTGGAACAAATTCATGGAGCTCAAGCGCCCCACCCTCACCGCCGAAGAGCAGGCCTTCCTGAACAACGAAGTGCGCCAGCTGTGCGAGATGGTGGATGACTGGGAGGCCACCCAGGTATGGCAAGGCCTGCCGGCGCCGGCCTGGCAATTCGCCCGCGACAAGGGCTTCCTCGGCATGATCATTCCCAAGCATTACGGCGGCAAGGCGTTTTCGGCCTATATGCATTCGCAGGTGGTGATGATGCTGTCGACGCGCTGCTCGGCGCTGGCGGTGCAGGTGATGGTGCCCAATTCGCTGGGGCCAGCCGAACTGCTGCTGCATTACGGCACCGACCAGCAAAAGGATTACTACCTGCCGCGCCTCGCCAAGGGCGACGAAATCCCCTGCTTCGCGCTGACCAGCCCGTATGCTGGTTCGGACGCTGCCGCCATTCCGGATACCGGCGTGGTCTGCATGGGCCAGCATGAAGGCCGCGAGGTGCTGGGCTTGCGCATCACCTGGAACAAGCGCTACATCACGCTGGGACCGATCGCCACGCTGCTCGGCCTGGCCTTCCGCGTCACCGATCCGGACAAGCTGCTGCCGGCGGACGCCAAACCCGGCATCACCTGCGCGCTGATCCCGACCACCCATCCGGGCGTGGTGATCGGCCGCCGCCACTGGCCGCTGAACGCCGTGTTCCAGAACGGCCCGACCAGCGGCAAGGACGTGTTCATTCCGATGGAGTGGATCATCGGCGGGCCGCAGCAAATCGGCAAAGGCTGGCGCATGCTGATGGAATGCCTGGCCGCCGGCCGCGCCATTTCGCTGCCCTCGGCCAGCGTCGGCACGGCCAAGCTGGCAGTGCGCGGCACCAGCGCGTATTGCGCGATCCGCCGCCAGTTCAACACCGCCATCGGGAAATTTGAAGGTGTGCAGGAAGCGCTGGCGCGCATGGGCGCCAATCTGTATATGATGGATGCGGCGCGCAAGCTGTCGGCGCTGGCCGTCGATCTGGGGGAAAAGCCGGCCGTCATCTCGGCCATCGCCAAATACCATGTGACCGAGCGCGGCCGCGCAGTCGTCAACGACGGCATGGATATCCTGGGCGGCAAAGGCATTTGCATGGGGCCGTCCAACTTCCTGGCGCGGGCCTATCAGCAGATTCCGATAGCCATCACGGTGGAAGGCGCCAATATTCTCACGCGCTGCCTGATCATCTTCGGCCAGGGCGCGATTCGCTCCCATCCTTATGTGCTGAAGGAAATGCGCTCCACCGCCGACGCCGACCAGCGCCAAGGGTTGATCGACTTCGACGCCGCCTTCTTCGGCCACATGCGCTTCACCATTGGCAACGCCTTCCGTTCGCTGTGGTACAGCTTCACCGGCGCCGTGACCGCGCCCGTACCGCGTCGCGCATCAAGCGAGATGGGCCGCTATTACCGCGCCGTTGGCCGCCTGTCCACCGCATTTGCGCTGATGACCGATTTGTCGATGTTCACGCTGGGCGGCGACCTGAAACGGCGCGAACGCATCTCGTCGCGCCTGGGTGATGTGCTGTCCATGCTGTACCTGATCAGCGCCACGCTGAAACGCTACGAGGATGATGGCCATCAGGAAGCCGACGCACCGTACGCGCACTGGTCGATACAGGATGCGCTCGACAAGGCGCAAATCGCACTCGTTGGCGTGCTGGACAACTTCCCCAGCCGTCCTGCTGCCTGGCTGGCGCGGCTGCTGGTATTCCCGTTCGGCCTGCCGTATGCGGCGCCGTCCGACCGCATCGGCGCTGAAGTCGCGACCGCCATGCAAACCCACGGCGACTCCCGCGAACGGCTGCTGGCCGACAGTTTCCTGGCTGACGACCTGCGCGATCCGGTCGCCTGCGGCGAGCTGGCGTTCGGCCTGCTGGGCATGGTAGATGGCATCGAACATCGTCTGAAGCCGGCCATCAAGTCCGGCAAGCTGCCGCCGATACCGCAAAGCCTGCCGGAGATGGAGCACTGGATCGCCAATGCCGCATCCCAAGGCCTGATGACGCCGGAAGAACGCCGCGCCATGTCGGACTTTGCCCGCTACACCGACTTGTCGGTGCACGTGGACGACTTCCCGCCCGACCTCAACGCGGCGGCCGACGCCGAACAGCGCCGCCGCATGGCGCCGCAAGCGCAAGCAGAGACGGCCTGAGTTGCTTTAGAATAAGCCCCTTTGCGGCAGCACTGCTGCGACTGCTTTCGCATAGGGCCTTATGTTTTTTCGATCCGCGCTGTTTGGTTTCCTCGTTTTCCTGGTCTCTACTGTCGCCGCCGCGCCCCTGCGACCGTATTGGCATACCAGCATGGTGCATGCCGCCTGGACCAAGCGTGACGGCGCACCTGCCGCCGTGTTCGATATGGCGCAGGACCAACGCGGCATGCTGTGGTTCACCGCCACCGACGGCGTCTACCATTTCGACGGCGTGCGCTTCGCGCGCACCACGGCCATCGACGGCAATCCGCTGCGCTCGTCCAATACCAACGGCATGCTGGCGGTCGGCACGGCGCTGTGGATAGGCTATAACTTCGGCGGCGTCAGCGTCTTCGACCAGGGCAAGGTGCGCCATTACGGCACGGCGGAAGGCCTGCCGGAGCGTAGTGTTTATCACATCGATCGCACCGGCAACGGCGTGATGTGGATCGCCAGCAGCGCGGGCCTGTACTGGCTGGACGGCGCGCGCTGGCGCCATGTGGAACCCGAGGAGGGTCTGCCGGCCGGCGATTTCCATTACTTCACGGCGCTGACGGACGGCAGCATCCTGGCCTACCACCCGCAAGGCCTGTACCGTAGCAATGCCAACGGCCATCAATTCCATCTGGTGTCGAACGACAAGCAGATCGAAATCGGCCATCTGCTGCCGGACGGCGATGTGCTGGCGGTCAGTGTCGATCATCGGCTGTACCGCTACACACCGCGCGACGACAAGTTCCAGCCCATTATTTTGCCGGATGGCGAACAGCCGTTCGGGGTGTTTGTCGACCATCGCGGCGGCATCTGGATTAATACGGATGACGGCGTCAAGCTGCTGGGCCGGGATCTGCGCGTGCAACGCACCTTTCTGGCGCCGCAAAACCTCAGTGGCAAGCTGATCTACAACATGCTGGAAGACCGTGAAGGCAATGTCTGGCTGACCACAGAAAACGGCGTCGACCGCATCCGCGAGTCGCGCCTGACCGCCATTTCCCTGCCGCCGCGCATGTTCAGCGGCTTGAGCGTGCGCGCCGACCGCGACGGCACCGTCTGGATCGGCAATTACCAGACCACCGGCAATTACGAATTGAACAGCTTCGGCCTGCATGGCGACGGCAGCCGCGAAGCGACGCCCCTGACCAACATCACCGCCACGGCGCGCGCGCCGGATGGCAGCGTCTGGTTCGGCAACGCCGAAAAGATCTGGCACCGGGAAGACGGCCGCTGGCGCAGTTGGCCCTTGCCGCCCGAGTTGCGCGGTCATGAGGTGCAGGCCTTGGCGATGGACCGCGCCGGCCGCCTGTGGGTATCGGTGCTGCGCAAGGGCGTGCATGTGCTGCATGACGGCCAGTGGCAGGCGGGCGGCGGCCATGCCGAGCTGGCGCCGCGCACGGCCGTGTCGCTGTATGCCGATCCGCACGGTGCGGTCTGGATCGGCTATCCCGGCAATCACCTGGCGCTGGTGCAAGGCGATGCGGTGCGCCAGTTCGGCCCGGAGGATGGCCTGGAGGTAGGCAACGTCACGGTCATGGATAGCGGCGGCGGCCATCTGTGGGTCGGTGGCGACCAGGGTGTTGCGGTGTTCACCGGCGGCCGCTTCGCCGCCCTCTCTGACGCGGCTGGTCAGCGCATGAACGGCGTTTCCGGGCTGGTCGCGGCCAGGGACGGCGGCTTGTGGCTGCATGGCGCTGACGGCCTGATCCGCGTCACCGCGCCGGCGCTCAAGGCCGCGCTGGCCGACGGCAGCCATCGGCTGCAAGCCGAGCACTTCGATTACCTGGATGGCCACGAAGGCAAGCCGGCTCAGTTGCGGCCGCTGTCGGCGCTGACCGAGGCGCCTGACGGTAGGCTGTGGTACGCCACTACCGGCAGTGTCGGCTGGATCGATCCGTCCCGCATCGACAGCAATCCGCTGCCGCCAGCGCCACAGATTACCGCCTTGCGCACCGACAGTCAGGGCTATTCCCCGCAATCCGGCCTGGTCCTGCCGCAGCACACCACCAACCTGGAATTGGATTTCACGGCGGCCGCGCTGTCGATCCCGGAGCGGGTACGGTTCCGCTACCGCCTGCTGGGACTGGAGTCAGGCTGGCGTGACGCCGGCGTCCGCCGCACCGCTTTCTATACCAACCTGAGCCCCGGCCAGTACCGGTTTGAAGTCAGCGCCATGAATGAAGACGGCGTCTGGAGTACGGCGCCGGGCGCTCTCGCCTTCAGCATCACGCCGGCGTTTACGCAAACCCTGTGGTTCAAACTGGTGTGCGGGCTGGTGGTGTTGGGCGCGCTGTATCTGCTTTACTGCTGGCGGCTGGCGCTGGCGACGCGACGAATGGCGGAACGGATGGGCGAACGGCGCCGGGAGCGCGAACGCATCGCCCGCACCTTGCACGACAATTTCCTGCAAAGTGTGCAAACGCTGATGATCTTCTTCTCGCAGGTAAAGAAGGGTTTGTCGCCGACCGATCCGGCGCAAAAGCGCATCGACGCCGCGCTGGACGCCGCCGACCTGGTGCTGAACGAAGGCCGCTCGCAAGTCCACGAACTGCGCAGCACTGCGCTGCAGGAAGAACTCGATAGCGCCTTGTCCGGCGTCGGCCAGACGCTGGGCGAGCAACATGGCGTGCGCTTTGCGCTGGAAGTGGTCGGTGCGCCGCTGCCGTTACGCGAGGAAATCGCGGCGGAAGCCTACGCGATCGCCCGCGAGGCCATGCTCAACGCTTTCCGGCATGCGAACAGCGACGACGTTACGGTGACGCTGACCTATACGCGCAAGCATTTCATGCTGACCGTCGCCGACCAGGGCCAGGGACTGAGCGCCGATGTGCTAGCCGCCGGCGAACGTCCCGGCCACTGGGGCTTGCCGGGCATGCGCGAACGTGCTGAGAGCGTCGGCGGGGTGCTGACCGTGCACAGCGCGGCCGGCGCCGGCACCAGGATTATTTTGCGTCTGCCGGGGCGGCGCGCGTACCGGCGCTGACCAGCGTCTGCAATTCCTCTTCGGTAAAGCCGGCCTGCCGGCGCGCTTCCAGATTGAACGGGCCGCGCGGCGTCGGCGCCTTGTATTGCGCCGCCAGCGCGGCGTAGGCCGGGATCAGCTCCAGCCCGCGCAGGCGGCACAGGTAGCCATACCAGCGATTGCCGATTTCCACATGACCGATTTCGTCGCGCAGGATGATGTCGAGAATGGCGGCGGCGTCCTTGTCGCCGGCCTGGGCCAGCTTGGCGCGCAGCGGCGGATTGGCGTCGAGACCGCGCGCCTCGAGCGTGCGCGGCACCAGCGCCATGCGCGCCAGCACGTCGTCGCTGGTCTTGGCCACCATCTCCCACAGGCTGTCGTGCGCCAGGAACTGACCGTAGCCATAGCCCAGCCGCTGTAAATGTTCTTCCAGCAGCGAAAAATGGTAAGCCTCTTCCCTGGCGACCTGTAGCCAGTCGGTGTAGTAAGCGGCCGGCATGCCGGCAAAGCGCCAGATCGCATCCAGGGCCAGGTTGACGGCGTTGAATTCGATATGCGCCAGCGCGTGGATCAGCATGGCACGGCCTTCCGGCGTATTCATGGCGCGGCGCCCCACTTGCAGCGGCGGCACCAATTCCGGCCGCTCGGGCCGGCCCGGAATCTGCGCCGCCGAGGTCAGCTCCGCCGCCGGGTCAGGCAGGCAAGCGCCCTGCTCCGATGCCTTCGACAAGGCGTACACCGCCGCCACCTTGGCCATCGGATCGGGCTCGGTCAGGCATTGCAGCGCGCGGGCGCGGAGTTCGGTAGCAGTCATGCGGAGTCTTCCAATTTGCGAGGGCGGTAGTGTAGCACTTTGGTTCTTCAAGAACTAATCCCTGTCCTACACCCACACTGCACGCGCACCGATACCTCAACTGTCGGGCAAGCAGCATGATGATGCCTGTCACCGCATCGTCTGACGCGGGACCTTACCAACCTTTGGAGACCATCATGAGCTATCTAGACCGCGACACCTACGGCATTTATCGCAGCGACGACGCAACCGGCCCAGGCCCACGCCTGATGGGCGCCGACACGCTCATCGGTGAGGACGTGTACAACCGCCAGGACGAAGACCTGGGCGATATCAAGGAAATCATGCTGGACATCCGCAGCGGCCAAGTGGCTTACGCTGTGCTGTCGTTCGGCGGCTGGCTGGGCATGGGCGACAAGCTGTTCGCCGTGCCATGGCAAGCGCTGCAACTGGACACCGACAACAAGCGTTTCCTGCTGGACGTGTCCAAAGAGCACCTGAAAAATGCTCCAGGCTTTGACCAGGACAATTGGCCCGACATGGCCAGCACCGAGTTCAACACCCAACTGCACAGCTTCTACGGCACCCAGCAAAACGTTCCCGGCGGCGTGACGTCGACCGGCAGCGTGATGGGCAGCGGCAGCGCCAGCCTGCAAAGCGATCCGGGCTACATCGATCCAACCTACAGCAACCGCGGCGGCAGCATCGGCTCGGGCAGCGGCAATATCTGATTGACGGCGCCCTCCCCGGGCGCCTGCACCAAAAGCGGGCATTCCCCTTGGCACGTTTCTTGATAGAAGAATAAACGTGCCAAACAGGGAATGTCCGATATGCCAAAATTCTTCAATGAAATGACAGCTGACGGCCTGGCGCACACTGCCAGCGCCGACGTGCGTGAACACTACCGCGAATTCTGCGGCTGGCTGCAGCGCCAATCCGCCGACACCATCGAACGCAAGCGCGCCGAGGCCGACCTCACCTTCCGCCGCGTCGGCATCACCTTCGCCGTGTATGGCGACGATGCCGGCACCGAGCGCTTGATTCCGTTCGATACCATCCCCCGCATTATCCCCGCCGCCGAGTGGAAGCAGTTGCAGACCGGCCTGGTCCAGCGCGTCAAGGCGTTGAATATGTTCATCCACGATATTTATCACGACCAGAACATCATCAAGGCCGGCATTATTCCTGCCGAGCAAATCTACCAGAACGCCCAGTACCGGCCGGAGATGCAAGGCATTAACGTGGTGTCCGACATCTACGCCCACATCGCCGGGGTCGATATCGTGCGCGCCGGCCAGGGCGAGTTTTACGTGCTGGAAGACAATCTGCGGGTGCCGTCCGGCGTCTCTTATATGCTGGAAGATCGCAAGATGATGATGCGGCTGTTCCCGGAACTGTTCGCCCGCAACAAGATCGCCCCGGTCGACCATTATCCCGACATGCTGCTGGATAACCTGCGCTCCGTGGCGCCGATGGGCATCAACGACCCGACCGTGGTGGTGATGACGCCGGGCATGTACAACTCGGCCTACTTCGAGCACGCTTTCCTGGCCCAGCAAATGGGCGTGGAGCTGGTCGAAGGCAAGGATTTGTTCGTCAGCGATAACACCGTGTTCATGCGCACCACGCGCGGACCGAAGCGGGTGGACGTGATCTATCGCCGGCTGGACGACGATTTCCTCGATCCGCTGGCGTTCCGGCCGGATTCCTCGCTGGGCGTGCCGGGCCTGCTGTCGGTCTACCGCGCCGGCCGCGTGACGCTGGCCAACGCCATCGGCACCGGCGTGGCCGACGACAAGTCGATCTACCCGTATGTGCCGGACATGATCAAGTTCTACCTGTCGGAAGAACCGGTCCTGAACAATGTGCCGACCTACCAGTGTCGCAAGAAAGAAGACCTCGCCTACACGCTGGCCAACCTGCCGCAATTGGTGGTCAAGGAAGTGCACGGCGCCGGCGGCTACGGCATGCTGGTCGGGCCGGCCTCGACCAAGGCGCAGATCGAAGACTTCCGCCAGCGCCTGATCGCCAAGCCGGACGGCTACATCGCCCAGCCGACGCTGGCCCTGTCCTCCTGCCCGACCTATGTGGAAAGCGGGATCGCCCCGCGCCATATCGATCTGCGGCCGTTTGTGCTGTCCGGCAAAACCATCTCGATGGTGCCCGGCGGCCTGACGCGCGTGGCCTTGCAGGAAGGCTCACTGGTGGTGAATTCGTCGCAAGGCGGCGGCACCAAGGACACCTGGATTTTGGAGAAATAAGCATGCTGAGCCGAACCGCTGACCACTTGTTCTGGATGGCACGCTACACCGAGCGCGCCGAAAACACCGCGCGCATGCTGGACGTCAACGTGCAAACCTCGATGCTGCCGCAGTCCGACGAGGAAAACGCCCAGGGCTGGCGCGCCCTGCTCGGCATCTCCGAGCTGCAAAAGGCGTTCAACCAGAAATACCAGTCGCTGGAGGGCCGCGAAGTTATCGATTTCATGGTGCGCGATCCCGACAACACCTCCTCGATCGTGGCCTGCCTGACGCAAGCGCGCGAAAACGCCCGCGCCGTGCGCGGCACGCTGACCACGGAAGTGTGGGAGATCCAGAACCAGACCTGGCTGGACATGCAGCGTCGCCTGCAAAGCGATCTGCTGGAAACCGACCCCAGCAAGTTCTTTGAATGGGTCAAGTACCGCTCGCACCTGTCGCGCGGCGTAACGCTGGGCACCATGTTGCGCGACGAGGCGGTCAACTTCATCCGTCTTGGCACCTTCCTGGAGCGCGCCGACAACACCGCCCGCATCCTCGACGTGAAATACCACGGCGGCGCCACCGACAGCGCGGAAAGCATGAGCCAGCGCGATTTCTATTACTGGGGCGCGATGCTGCGTTCGGTGTCGGGCTTCGAGATCTACCGCAAGGTGTATCGCGACGTCATCACCCCGGCGCGCATCGCCGAGTTGCTGATCTTGCGCGGCGACATGCCGCGCTCGCTGCTGGCTTGCATGGATGAAGTGGTACAAAACCTGCACGAGGTGCGCAACGACGTCTCGGCCGATACCGAGCGCTTCGCCGGCCGCCTACGCGCCGAGCTGCAATTCGGCAAAATCGACGATATCCTGGCGGACGGCTTGCATGACACGCTGACCCGCTTCCTGGCCAACATCTATGAACTGGGCAATCGCGTCAGCCGCGATTTCCTGGTGCCGCTTGCGGCATAAGCGAAAGGCCATTCCATGCAACTGTCCATCCGGCACGAAACGCGTTACACCTACACCTTGCCGCTGGCGTACACCATCCAGCAGCTGCACCTGACGCCGCGTGTTGAGCCGCAGCAACATGTGCTGTCCTGGAACCTGGCGGCGCCCGGCCATATGCACCGCTACACCGACGCCTACGGCAACCTGTCGCACATGATGACGATGGATACCCCGCACCAGGCGCTGTCCATCGTCGCCAGCGGCGTGGTGGAAACCACGGTGCCGGATCGCGGCCGCATCGTCGCCGACGCGCTGTCGCCGCTGATTTTTACCGTGCCGACCCGGCTGACGGCCGCCACGCCCGGCATCCTGGAGCTGGCGGCGTCGTGCTTGCCCGACGGCAAGGCCATGACGCGCGACCTGATGTGCCTGGCAGAGCACATCTTTGGTGCGGTCCGGTATCAAAGCGGTGCGACCGCCGTGTCTACCACGGCCAGCGACGCCCTCGCCCTCGGCCAGGGCGTGTGCCAGGACCATGCGCACCTGTTCCTGGCCTGCTGCCATGCGCACGGCATTCCGGCGCGCTATGTGTCGGGCTATATCGACCCCGGCAATACCGGCCACGCCGCCAGCCACGCCTGGGTCGACGCCTGGGTGGACGACAAGGATCACAGCGGCTGGGTCAGCATCGACGTCACCCACGCGCGGCTGATGACGGATGCCTATTGCCGCCTGGCCACCGGTCGCGACTACGACAGCGCCGCCCCGGTGCGCGGCGTGCGACGCGGCGGCGGCACCGAGTCTCTGAGCGTGGACGTACAGATCGTGCCGCAATGAGCGGTGTAAAATAACGATACTTCAAATCAATACTTTGCAACGATGACTTATTGTGTGGGCATGCGCCTGGATGCCGGGCTGGTGTTTTTATCCGATTCACGTACCAATGCGGGCGTGGACCAGGTCGGCACGTTCCGTAAGCAGACCGTGTTTGAGATTCCCGGCGACCGCATGATGGTCATGATGACAGCTGGTAATTTGTCGATATCGCAATCGATCCGCCAGCTGGTGTCGGAGCTGATCGACGATGCCGGCCATACCATCTGGACCGCGCCGAGCGTGTATGACGCCGCGCGCATTCTCGGCCAGGCGGTGCGTCAGGTGCATGAGCGCGATGCCAAGACGCTGGCGGACTTCGGCATCGAATTCAATGTCAGCATCATTTTCGGCGGCCAGGTCAAGGGCGAGCGTTGCAGGTTGTTCCAGATTTACTCAGCCGGCAACTTCATCGAAGCGCACGACGAAAACACCTATTTCCAGATCGGCGAAGCCAAATATGGCAAGCCCATCATCGACCGCGTGGTCACGCCGGCCACCTCGCTGGACGACGCCGCCAAGTGCGCGCTGATTTCCATGGATTCGACGCTGCGCTCCAACGTCTCGGTGGGGCTGCCCCTTGATTTGCTGGTGTATGAAAACAACCAGCTGGCCGTCACCCATTTTGTAACAATTGATGACCGTAACGAGTATTTCCAGATGATCCGCAGCACCTGGGGCGACCAGCTGAAGAGCGTATTCGAAGGCCTGGAAGCGCCGGTGTGGAACGCCGCACCGGAAACGCCGGGCACAGTGTTACATTCCACCCACACTGGCGGCAAACCGGTACGGGTCACGCCACCGGCCGGCATGGCGGCGCCCAAGGTGTCCAGCCCGCCGTTGCAGACACTGTCACAGCAATTTCACGACGGACAACAGTAATGGGACGCGCGCCCAACGGGGCGTATGATAGGATAAAGACAACCCATTCTGGAGCAATGCATGAGTGACGCCTCGCCATCGCAACCTGAACTGAGCATTTTCACGGTCGACACCTTGTTGAAGTACATGGGAAATGACGATAAAGCGCTGGCCATCGTCGCCAAGATCGTCCGTGACGCCTGCGTGCCGCGCATGACGCCGTTGGAACAGGCCGGCGCCGCCCTGCGCGAGGATCGCCTGGCCGAGGCCGGCAAAATCTTCCACAGCCTGCGCGGCTCGATCGGCGCGCTGGGCGCCAAACGGCTGGTGGCGGCCTCACTCAAGCTGGAACAGGCCATCGTTGAGCGCCAGCAGGCACTGATCCCGCCATTATTTGCCGCACTGGAGTCCGAATATCAACTGGTGTTGCGCGAAGCCGACGACTGGCTTCAACGCCATGCCCCACCCGGCATCTGAGCTGCCATCACACTTCACGATTTGTGAAGCCACATTCATGCTGCACCGCACAGCACGAGACTAGCACGTAACTTTTATGCCATTAACGAATGGTTACAATTGTTACCCCCATTTGCCATGTGCAGCCTAGTTGCAGAAAATCTTCATGCTAATATCGCCAGCACTTGCCGAGCGTGCGCCATGACTTACAACAACTTTGTAGAATTCGGGTTCGATTGTTTCATTTTGCAAGTTATTGCGTAATAGACAATTTGCCCAGATGCAAGTATAATGGTGCAATGCATCGAGCTTTGTGTGCAATGTTTGTTTAATGGCTTTACAACAAGGGTCTAAAGTATGGAATTATTCAACAAGTCTGGTGTGTTGGTATCTGCGGTGCTGGTCACCGTTGGCGCTTTGATCGCCTGCCAGGCTCAGGAGGATGCAATTCCATCGTCGACGGTGATTGAAGCCGCCGCCATGCAACTCAGCCCTGGCGGCCAGCCGGCCGCCGAACGCCGCCTGCAAGAATGGGCCGACCAGGGCTCGCCGGTGGCCCAGCGCGAGCTGGCCCTGCGCTATCTGGCCAATCCGGACAAACGCCGCGAAGCGATGCAGCTGTTTGAGCGCGCCGCCAGCGCTGGCGACGCCCAGGCTGCCGTCGGCCTGGTGGGCATGTCGCACGAAGCCAGCAACGCCACCAACCGCGTCGGCAGCGCCGGCCCGGCACTGAACGCCGGCCGCGTGATCAAGGAAGCCGCCACCGCCAACTACGTCGCGCATTAAGCCGTCGCGCCGTCAAATACAGAGCCGCCCACCCTCCGGTGCGGCGGCTTTTTTCTTTGGGAGTGAGGCATGGACCGTCTGCGCGCGCTGGAAGTGTTTGTGGAAGTCGTCAAGCGCGACGGTTTTGCGCGCGCGGCCGAGGCGCTGGATACCTCGCCTGCCAATGTGACCCGCTACATCAGCGACCTGGAAGCCCATCTGCAAACCCGGCTGCTGAACCGCAGCTCGCGCAAAATGTCGCTGACCTCCAGCGGCGAGGCGCTGTTTGAGCGCGCCAAGTCGATCCTGGACGATGTGGCCGAAGCCGAGGCCATCGTCTCGTCCGCTACCTTGCAGCCGCATGGCGTGCTGCGCATCAATGCACCGCTGAGCTTTGGCGTGCTGCACCTGGCGCCGCTGTGGGCCAAGTTCATGCGGCTGTATCCCGAGGTGAAACTGGACGTGTCGCTGATCGACCGCGTGGTCGATATTGTCGAGGAAGGCTACGACATGGCGGTGCGCATCTCGCGCGCCGGTTCCACTGCCAACGTCGCCCGCAAGCTGGCCACTTCGCAGAATGTGCTGTGCGCGTCGCCGGACTACATCCAGCAGCGCGGCATGCCACAGACCCCGGCCGAGCTGTTACAGCATGACGGCATCGGCTACAGTTACGCCGCCAACGCCGACGAATGGCCGATGCTGGACGCCAGCGGCCAGACCCACACGGTCAAGATGCCGTGCGTGATGCATACCAACAACGGCGATACGGCGCGCGCCGCCGCGCTGGGCGGACTTGGCGTCATCTGGCAGCCGACGTTCCTGGTCGGCGCCGACCTGCGCGCCGGCCGCCTGCAACGCGTGCTGCCCGACTACCACATGCCGGATATGGACGTGCTGGCGATCTATCCCAGTCGCCGTCACCTGAGCGCCAAAGTGCGGGTGATGATCGATTTCCTGGTGCAGGAACTGGCCGGTACACCGCCGTGGGACCGCACCGCGTAAAAGTTCCCTTTTTTCGTTTGAGGCAGATCATCTGAGCCTGTGCCCGAGCGCCGATACTCCCAGATTGCGGAGGACAGGCGACGATGGAACCGACACAATCCCAAGAGACATTTCGCGACCAGTTGCGTGCCTTTACGCAGCAGCACCGCGCCGGCCACTGGCGCGGCAGTTTTGCCGAGTTCATGGAGCAGGTGCTGCCGCCGGCCCCTGGCCAGTTGGCGCGCTCATCGCATCAATACATCTGGGACATGCTGCGCTGGAGCGGCAAGCAAGGCGACGACGGCAAGCTGCGCTGTTCGCTGTTTGCCGACGAGTTGTTCGGCATCGATGACGCCCTGGCCCGCGTGGCCGACTATTTCAAGGCGGCGGCGGCCGGGTCGGAAGTGGGACGGCGGCTGCTGCTGCTGCTGGGCCCCCCATCGGGCGGCAAATCGACGCTGGTGATCCGCCTCAAGCGCGGGCTGGAGGAATACAGTTACACCGACGCTGGCGCCATGTACGGCATCGCCGGCTGTCCGGTGCATGAATCGCCGCTGCATCTGGTGCCGCACACGCTACGCGCCGGCTTCCGCGACAGTTACGGGGTGGACGTGGTCGGCGAACTCTGCCCGCATTGCCGCATGCGGCTGGAATACGAGCTGGGCGGCGACTTTCTGCGCATGCCGGTCGAGCGCATTTTCATCTCCGAGGCCGGCCGCAGCGCCATCGGCACCTACGCGCCGCATGATCCGAATACCGCCGATGTAGCCGACCTGGTCGGCTCGGTCGACCTGTCGCGCGTGGCCGAGTATGGCGATGAAGGCGATCCGCGCGCGTGGTCGTGGTCCGGCACCGTGTACGCGGCCAGCCGCGGCGTGCTGGAAATGATCGAAATCCTCAAGGTCAAGCGCGAATTCCTCTACCTGCTGCTGACGCTGACGCAGGAGAAAAACGTCAAGGTCGCCCGCTTCCCGCTGATTTATCTCGACGAAACCATCCTGGCCCACACCAACCTGGCGGAATTCCGCAAGTTTTTGCAGGAAAGCGAAAACGAGGGGCTGCTGGACCGCATGGTCATCGTGCAAGTGCCCTACACCCTCAACTACCGCGAGGAGGCGCGGATTTATCGCAAGCTGATCCTGTCGGCGCCGGCGTTCCGCGACGTCCATCTCGATCCGCATGTACTGCACGCGGCGGCCGTGTTCGCCGTGCTGAGCCGGCTGCACGAGAGCGAGGAGCGCGATACCGACATGGCCCGGCGCGTACGCATTCACGCCGGCGAGGACGTTGACGGCGTGCATCACAACGAGGCGCTGCGCGTGCGCAACAAGGAGCGGTCGCCGGATGAGGGCTTGTCCGGCGTGTCGCCGCGCTTTGTCATCAACGGCTTGTCGCACGCTATTATCCAGTCTGCGGGCCACAGCATCAGCACCATGGACTTGCTGCTGGCGCTGAAGGACGCGATCGAAAGCGACGCCCGCATCGAATCGTCGCGCAAGCGGCGCTGGGTCGATTATCTGGTGTTGACGCGCAAGGAGTTCTATAACCGCTGGGTCAAGGAGGACGTCCACAAGGCCTTGTTTGTGTCGTTCGAGCAGGAAGTCTCCGAGCTGCTGGACAAATACCTGGACGAAGTCGAAGCCATGCTCGACAACCGGCAGGTTAAAGATCCCATCACCAATGAAGAGCGGCGGCCGGACGAGCGCTTTCTGCGCGCGGTGGAGGAAAAGATCCATATTTCCGACTCCGGCAAGCAATCGTTCCGGCAGGAGGTGGTACGCAAGGCCATGAGCGCCTACAAGCGTGGCGAGCGCTTCGGGCTGGGCAGCCATGCGCAACTGCGCGATGCCCTGCAACAGTATCTGTTCGAGCAACGGCGTGACGTGCTGCGGCTGGTGAGCTCATCCAAGCGGCCGGACGACGAGGTGCGGGCCAAGATTTCCGCCGTCGAACAGCGGCTGGTGGACGAATACGGCTACGACAGCCATTGTGCGCGCGAAGCGCTGAACTACGTCACCACGCTGCTGGCACAGGAGTGATATGCGCAATGATTGGTATGACCTGTTCTCACGCGGCTCGCGCGACTGGCTGCGTCACAACGACAAGGTGCGCGAGGCCGTCCGCCAGCATCTGCCCGAAACGCTGTCCGGCCCGGACCTGATGAGCGGCATCGGCGAGCACAGCGTGCAAGTGCCCCTGAAGTTGCTGCAGCACGCCCGGTTTCGCCTGTCGGACGAGCACAGCACCACGGGCGCGGGCCAGGGTCCCGGCCAGCCGGGCGACGTGCTGCGCTCGCCCTACTTCGACGAGGACGAGAATGGCGCCGGCAACGAGGGCGGCGCCGTCACGCTATTGATGGAATTTTCCATGGATGAAATCATGGAATGGCTGTGGGAAGACCTGCAACTGCCGCAACTGGAACCGCGCGGCAAGGCCTCGCTGGACGACCCCGAGGTGGTGCGCGCCGGCTGGGACAAGCGCGGCGCGGCATCCCGCCTGGACCGGCGCCGCACCATCAAGGAAGCCATCAAGCGCCGCGCGGTACAGACGCAAGCGCCGCCGTTCACCAATGACGACCTGCGCTTCCGGCAACTGGTGCAGCAACCCAAGCCCAGCAGCAGCGCGGTGGTGTTTTTCATGCTGGACGTGTCGAGCAGCATGATGATCACGGAGCGCCGCCTGGCCAAGACCTTTTTCTTCCTTGCCTTGCAAGGCCTGCGCCGCAAATACCACAAGATCGAAACCCGCTTCCTGGCGCACGCCGCCGAAGCCTGGGAATTCAACGAGGGCGATTTCTTCGAGACCAGCGGCATGGGCGGCACCCTGGCGTCCACCGGCTTCCAGCTGGCGCTGGAATTGCTCCAGCGCCACTACGATCCGGCCAACTGGAATAGCTACCTGTTCTACGCCTCCGACGGCGATAATTTCTCCGAGGACCGTGCCGCCGCCAGCGTCCTGCTGGAATCATTGGCGACGCAATTGAATTATCTGGCCTACGTCGAAACCTTGCCTGGCATGCCGCGCATACAGGATACCGAAATGGGCCGCTTGTGGAAGGAGCGCGAGCGCCAAGGCTTGCCCCTGTCCAGCGCCGTGCTGGCCGATGGTGACGATGTCTTCACGGCGATACGCCAATTCCTCATGCAACAGGCGGCGTCATGACGCTGGACGACTACACCCGCCGGCTGCATACCCTGGCCGCCGGGCTGGGACTGGATTACTATCCGGTGGACTTTGAGCTGGTGCCGCAGAACTTCATGCTGGAAATCGCCGTCTACGGCATGCCGGTACGCATGCATCACTGGTCGTTCGGCCTGCGCTATATTCATCAGCTGTTGCACCACAACATGGGCCATTCGCGCATCTTCGAAGTGATGTTTCCCGGCGACCCCTGCCATGCCTACATGATGAACCGCAACTCCCTGGCCGAAAACGCACTGGTGACGGCACACGTGATCGGCCACGCCGATTTCGTCAAGCGCAATGCGCTGTTTGCGCGCTTCATGAGCATGGCCGGCGGCCGCATCCTCGAACAAAGCGCCGCCCGCGCGCACCAGATGGAAGACGCGCTGCTGCGCCATGGCCAGCAAGCCGTCGAATCCGTCCTGGATGCAGCACTGGCGCTGGAGCCGCACATCGATATCCATCAGCCGCTGTACCGCCCGCCCTACCCCGAGCAGCCCGCAGAACCGGCGTCGCCACCGGCGGCCGACGATTTTCGCCGACGCTACCTCGGCTTGCCGGGAGAGTCTGTGCCCGGCCCGCAAAAGCCGGCGCGACGCCAGATCCCGCCGTATCCGGAGCAAGACCTGTTGTGGTTCGTCGCCCGCTACGGTCCGGAATTGAAAGACTGGGAGCGCGACATTTTCCTGGCGGTACGCGAAGAGGCGTTCTATTTCTTCCCTGTCCATGCCTGCCAGATCATGAACGAAGGCTGGGCCTCCTACTGGCACGCGCGCTTGCTGCGCGAAGCGGATTTCCTGCCGCAGGATCTGTATCTGCAAGCCCTGCGCGCGCATTCCGATGTGGTCAGTCCGTATGGCAACGAGCAGCAACTGGCGCTGGCCATCAATCCCTACCACCTTGGCTTTGCGATCTGGGAAGACATCATCGAGCGTGACGGCATCGACGCCGCCCGCCGCATCTGCGCCGAGGAAGACGACTTCGGCTTTATCCGCAACCACCTGAGCGCGCAACTGGCGGAAAAACTGGACCTGTTCAGCTACCAGGCCCGCAACGACGGCGAAACCCGCGTGGTCAGCCGCGATATCCACGACGTCCACGAAGCCATCCTCGGCCCCAAGTACAACTACGGCGCGCCGTGCATCTTTGCCGAGCGCATGAATGATGACTTCAGCCTGGTGCTGCGACACGACCACGCGCGCGACGGCCGTGGCCTGGACATGGCGCAAGCCGAGCAAGTCATGCACTACGTGGCGGACGTCTGGCGCCGTCCGGTCACGCTGCACACGGTGGATTTCCGCGGCACGCCGCGCACGCTACAGGTCACTTAGCCAGGTGCTGCTCGTACCAGCGCAAGGCCTGCTTGAGTCCGCGCCGCAAATCGTGCGTCGGCGCATAGCCGAGCAGATTGGCGGCCTTGCTGATGTCGGCCTGCGAATGGCGCACGTCGCCGGCGCGGAACGGCGCATAGTGCGGCTGGTAATCGCGCAGATGCGTGTGGCGTTCGACCAACAGTTCTTGCAGCAGCAGATATAGCTCGTTGAGGCTGGTGCGTGAATTCAGCGCCACGTTGTAGACCTGGTTGACGGCGGCCCGCTTGTCGGTCAGCGCCGCCAGCAGGTTGGCTTGCACCGCGTTGGCGACATAGCAAAAGTCGCGGCTGCTTTCACCGTCGCCGTTGATCACGAGCGGGCGCTGGCCGATCATGGCCGCGATCCACTGCGGAATCACGGCGGCGTAGGCGCCGTTGGCGTCCTGGCGCGGGCCGAACACGTTGAAATAACGCAGGCCGATGGTGTCCAACTTGTAGCAGCGCGCATAAACGCCGGCGTACAGCTCGTTGACGTACTTGGTCAGCGCGTACGGCGACAGCGCGCAACCGATGTGCTGTTCGACCTTGGGCAGGCCGGGATGGTCGCCATAGCTGGCGCTGGACGCGGCATACACCATGCGCCGCACGCCGGCATGCCGCGATGCATCGAGCATCTGGAGCTGGCCGGTGACGTTGATGTCGTTGCACAGCAACGGGTCGGCCAGCGAGCGGCCGACCGAACCCAGCGCTGCCTGGTGCAGCACGTAATCGGCGCGGTCGCAGGCCTGGCGGCAGACGGCCATGTCGCGCACATCGCCTTCGATCAGGTCGAAGCAGCGCCAGGCAAGCGGGCCCACCAGTTCGCGCACCTGGTCCAGATTATGGCGGTAGCCGGTGAGGAAATTGTCCACGCCCACCACGCGCTGCCCCAGTTCCAGCAACGATTGCAGCAGGTTGGAACCGATGAAGCCGGCCACGCCGGTAATCACCCAGCGGTATTGCTCGCCTTGCAGCTTTTCGCGCACCAGCTGGTAGGCGCTGGCGGCGGGTGTGCCGTTGTCGTAGTCGCTCATCACAACCTCCATACGCTGAGGCCGCTGCTGCGCAGTGGCGCCGGGTCAAATTGCGATTTCAGGTCGATGAAGCAGCCGCTGGGAGCGATCTTGTCCAGCATCTGGCGCAGCGGCCGCGCCGCCAGTTCGCGATGGGCGACCGCGCTGATCACGGCTTCCGCAGCCGGCAAGTCGTCCCAGGCCTCCAGCCGTACGCCGTATTCGTGCAGGGCTTCGTCGGCGTCCGCCACCGGGTCGTGGACGTGGACCTGCAAGCCGTAGGATTCCAGCTCACGGATCAAGTCGCCCACCTTGGAGTTGCGCAAATCCGGGCAATTTTCCTTGAACGTCAGGCCCAGGACGTTGACGTGGCAGCCCTTGAGCTTGAAGCCGGCGCGCACCATTTCCTTGACCGTTTTCTCGGCCACAAACTTGGCCATGCTGTCGTTGATGCGGCGGCCGGCCAGGATCACGTCCGGGTGGTAGCCCAGCATGACGGCCTTGTGGGTCAGGTAATACGGATCGACGCCGATGCAGTGCCCGCCCACCAGGCCCGGCCGGAACGGCAGGAAATTCCACTTGGTGCCGGCGGCTTGCAGCACTTCCAGTGTGTCGATGTCGAGCCGGTCGAAGATGATGGCCAGCTCGTTCATCAGCGCGATGTTCAGGTCGCGCTGGGTATTTTCGATGACTTTGGCGGCCTCGGCCACCTTGATGCTGGAGGCGCGATGGACGCCCGCATCGACTACCTGTTCATACAAGGCGGCGACCCGTTCCAATGTGACGGCATCGTCGCCGGACACGACTTTGCGGATGGTCGACAGCCGATGCTCCTGGTCGCCGGGATTGATGCGCTCGGGCGAAAAGCCGACATGGAAATCGCGCTGCCAGCGCAGGCCCGAGCATCGCTCCAGGATCGGGATGCAAATCTCTTCCGTCGCACCGGGATACACGGTGGATTCGTAGACAATCACCGCGCCGGCCTTCATATGCTGCCCCACCGCCCGGCTGGCTGCGGACAAGGCGCTGAAGTCCGGATTGTGCGCCTCATCCACCGGCGTCGGCACTGCCACGATGATGTAATCGGCTTCCGCCAGCGCCACCGGGTCGCAGCCCATTTCCAGCCAGCGCGCGTCGGCGAACTGCGCGGCGCTGACCTCGCCGGCCGGATCAAGGCCGCGCCGGTAACTCGCCACCTTGCGCGCCGACAGATCCAGTCCGATGGTGCGGCGGCGCGTGCCAAACGCCACCGCCAGCGACAAACCCACATATCCCAGTCCGACTACGGCAACAACTTCCATTTAGACACCTCGTTTTGGAGTATTCATCAGCTACGTCAACTGATTCTACGAGCGCCTTTTGCTTGGCCGTTTGAGGTCGATCAACGAGTGCCGCGCCGATCGTTCCTACTCTAGGGTTTTCGAGGAGATTGTCATGGCGTTGTTGCGTGTCTGGTGGATGGTGCTGTTGCTGGCCGCTTGCAGCCGCACGCACAGCGAAAATGATCTGATGGCGGAAGCCAGCAAATACATGGCGCGCGGCGAATCCAAGGCTGCGGTGATCCAGCTGAAGAATGCGTTGCAGCAAGCGCCGTCCAACGGCCAGGCGCGCTTGATGCTGGGCCAGCTTTATCTCGATACCGGCGATGTGCAATCCGCCGACAAGGAACTGCGTCGGGCGCTGGAGCTGGGCGTCAATCCCGGCGCGGTGCGGCCCTTGCTGGGCAAAGCGTTGCTGCAACTGGGGCAATATCAAAAACTGCTGGACGACATTCCTGCCGACGAGCAGCAGCCGCAGTCGCAGGCACTGCGCGGTCATGCGCTGCTGGGCCTGAACCGGCTGGACGAGGGCCGCGCGGCCTTTGCGCAGATCATGCTGCGCCATCCGGATAGTCCGCCAGCACTGTTGGGCCTGGCACGGCTGGCGCTCATGGAAGGCAACCGGGAAGACGCGCTGGCGCAGGTACAGAAAGTACTGACCCAGCAGCCCGACAACCTCGACGGACTGCGGCTCAAGGGCGATATCCTGCGCATGTTGAACAAGAACGACGAGGCGTTGCTGGCCTACCAGCGCATCCTGCAACTGAATCCGGTGCAATTGCAGCCGCATGTGGACATCGCCAATCTCTACATCCAGTCCGGCAAGCTGGCGGAGGCGCGCAAGGAACTGGTCATCGCCCGTCAGTCGCAGCCCAACAGCCTGATGCTGATTTATACGCTGGCCTTGCTGGAGTTCCGTGAAAACAAAATGACGGCGGCGCAAGATCACCTGGCGATGGTGCTGCGTGCAGCGCCCGAACATTTGCCGAGCAACCTGTTGATGGGCGCGGTACTGCGCAGCAAAGGTTCTTACACGCAGGCGGAGCAGCATCTACGCAAATTCCTGGAAGCCAATCCCGGCCATGCTTACGCCAGCAAGCTCCTGGCGTCCACGCTGCTGAATAGCGGTTCGCCGCAACAGGCGCTGGCGATTGTCGAGCCGATGTTTGACAGCCAGCAGCAGGACCCGGAAATGATGTCGCTGGCCGGCGAGCTGTACATGCGTTTGCGCCAGTACGCCAAATCGGCGGAATATTTTGAGCGCGCCAGCAAGTTGTCGCCGCAGGCGCCGATGGTGTACGCGGCACTGGCCATGAGTCATATGGGGCTGGGAGACAACCAGCGCGCCGTGGCCGAACTGGAGCATGCAGCCGGGCTGGACAGTAAATCATCCCGGGTCGCCACCTTGCTGGTACTGAGCCAGGTTCGTAACCGGCAATTCGACAAGGCGCTGGAAACGGCCAAGCGGCTGGAGGTGCAATCGCCGCAGAATCCCATGGTGCAAAACCTGAAAGGCGGTGTACTGCTGATGATCAAGGATCTCCCTGCGGCGCGCGCCAGCTTTGAACGGGCGCTGGCCATCGATCCGCTGTTCATTCCCGCGCTGGATAACCTGACCAATATGGACTTGAAGGAAAACAAACCGGAGCTTGCCCGCAAGCGCATGGAAACCATACTGGCCAAGCATCCGAACAACGTCGATCTGCTGACGGCGCTAGGCGATTTCGCTATCAGCCAGGGCCAGCTGAAACAGGCGCAGGCATGGCTGGAACGGGCCGCGCAGGTGCAGCCGGATGCACTGGAGCCATCGATGAAACTGGCACAGTTTTACTCCCGCAATAACGAGGTGCAGAAGGCGCTGCTGCTGGGACAGAAGCTGCTGGCCACCAATCCCACCAATCCACAGGTGGTGACGCTGGTGGCGGCCTTGCAGTCGCGCGTGGGCCAGGGCGACGCCGCGCTGGACAGCTGGAGCAAACTGGCGGCGCTACAACCAAACTCGGCGCTGATACAACACCAGCTGGCCGGCGCGCGCGCCGAAGTCAACGACAAGGAAGGTGCGATGCAGGCACTCAACAAGGCGTTGACGCTGTATCAGGAAGCCTACGACAAGCAACCCAGCGGGCCGGCCCTGCTGGCACTGTACGGCGCGCTGATTCAGGCCGGCAAGACCGAGGAGGCGCGTTCACGCGTGCAGCAATGGTTGTCCACGCACGCCAGTGACGTCACCACCCGGGTCTATTTTGCCAGCAGCCTGTTGGCACAGAAAGACTATCCGGCTGCCGCCGCGCAGTTCGAACAGGTGCTGAAGCAGGTGCCGATGCAGCCGGTGGCGCTGAATAACCTGGCCTGGCTGTACCAGCAACGGCACGATCCGCGCGCGCTGGACCTGGCTCAAAAGGCGCACAACATCGCGCCCAACAGCGCCACCGTTACCGATACGCTGGCCTGGATTCTGGTTGAACAAGGCCAGCTCGACCGCGCGCTGCCGCTGTTGAAGCAGGCAACGGCGCAAGTGCCCGACAATGCGGAAATCCGCTATCACTATGGTGTGGCCCTGTCCAAATCCGGCGACAAGCGCGGCGCACGCGAACAGCTGGAACCATTGCTGGCAGCGAAGGGCTTCGAACGCCGCGACGCCGTACTCAGCTTGCTGGCGCAATAAAGCCTATGTCGGTACGCGTCGCTTGCGCCAAGACGGCGGCGGTCGGCTTCCTGGCCAGCCTGGGCTGCTCGCTTGCCGTCTATCCGCTGGCGGGACACTGGCTGCTGCCCGTGCTGGCCGCCTATGGATTGCTGCTCTGGTGGCGGCCGGCATTGTGGTTGCTCGCCCTGCCCGCGCTGTTGCCGATATTAGATCTCGCGCCGCTGACCGGCTGGTTCTTTCTGGAAGAAATCGACCTGCTGCTGATGCTGACGGCCGCGATCACCTACTGGCGCCTGCCGCCCGACACCGCCGATCTGCCGCACTGGCCGCTGCTGTTCCGCCTGGGGCTGTTCCTATTGGCGATAGCCTGCGCGACAGGCTTATGGCGCGGCTTGCAGCCGCTGTCATCAGTAGACGTGAACACCTTCAACAACTACCTGAGTCCCGCCAATGCCCTGCGTGTCGCTAAAGGCTGGCTGTGGACGCTGGTGCTGTTGCCGCCGCTGCGCCAGGCTGCCGGCGCCCAATGCCAGGGAATACGAGATTATCTGCTGCCAGGCATGCTGTTGGGCCTGTTGATGGTGACGGCTGCGGCCATCCGTGAGCGCATGCAATTTCCCGGACTGCTGAACTTTTCCAGCGACTACCGCATCAGCGCCCCCTTTTCCGCCATGCACACCGGCGGCGCCGCGCTGGACGCTTATCTGGCGCTGAGCACACCCTTGCTGGCGGTCTGGCTGTTGGAACGTAACGCGCCGTTACGCAACGTCGCCGCCCTTGCCCTGTTGCCGTTGGCACTGTATGCCGGGCTGGCGACATTTTCACGCGGACTGTATCTGGCGCTGGCAGTCGCCATCATCATCCTGACCGCCGGTGTGGCGCTGCGCCGGCCGCTGATCCTGTTGACGGGGGCAGCGATATTATTGCCGCTGGACGTCGCTTTCCGCGTGGGCGGCTACCGCCTCTACGCGCTGCTCCTGCTCTTGATCAGCCTGATCATGGTGGCCGCCAACCGGCGTCGCGCGACGATGGCCCTGGCCGGCCTGCTGGTGCTCAGCCCGATGGTGCCGATTTATCATGGCTATTACGTCAACCAGCGCTTTAGTACCGTCACCAGCGACTGGTCCGCCCGCCTCCGTCATTGGCGACAGACACTGGCAATGATGGACGATGACGCCGTCACGCCATGGCTCGGCATGGGACTCGGCACGTTTCCGGTGACCTACTTCTGGCGCAATCCCCAGCGCGAAGTGCCGCCCAGCTATCAATTCGTGGATCAAGGGCCGAACCGGCATGTGCGGTTGGCCGCCGGCGAATACGCAGCGGGCTACGGCGAGCTGCTGCGTCTGCTGCAAACGGTGCATATCGTCCCCGGCCAGCACTACATGCTGGGCGTGGATGTCTGGAACAATGGGCCGCCCGGCTTTTTGCAAGTCAACTTGTGCCAGCGGCAGTTGCTGTACCCGCAAAGCTGCGTGGTAACGCCACTGCGCCAGATTCCGCACGCGCCGGAGTGGCAGCGTTACGTGTTCCCGCTGCATGCCGGCATACTTGGCAGCGATGGCCTCCCCGTCAAGCTGGAAATCGCTGCGGAAGGCCAGCGGGCGATGCTTGATATCGACAACATCAGCCTGCGCACCGTTACCGACGGCCATGAGCTGCTGCGCAACGGCAGCTTTTCCGACGCCAACAACTACTGGTTCTTCAGCAGCGACCGCAACCACCTGCCCTGGCATATCAAGAATCTCGGCCTTAACCTGTATTTCGAAATGGGCTGGCCAGGCGTGCTCAGCTACACCCTGCTGCTGCTGGGTGCGGCTGCCACTGTGCTGCGGCAGGGCGATACCGCCTGGCTGGCCGCGCTGGCCGCCTTTCTCGTCGTCGGCCTGTTCGACAGCCTGATCGATGTCCCCCGAATCACCCTGCTGTCGACGCTGTTGCTGTGCGCGGCAGCTTTGCAAGCAAGGAATCCATCATGACCACGTTATACCGCCTGTTGCTATTGTTCAGCCTGCTGACCAGCAGCGCCCGCGCCGACGACCTGATACAGATGATCGAGGCAGTCAAACCGTCGGTGGTCGGCATTGGCAGCCTGCAGCAGACGCGCGGCCCCGCTGTCAGCTTTATCGGCACCGGTTTCGTCATCGGCGATGGTTACACCGTGGTCACGGCGGCGCACGTCGTCAACGACCTGGTCAATAAAGGCCAGACCGCCACGCTGGGCGTGCTGGTGCGTAGCGGCGAAACCGCGCATTTCCGCGCCGCATCGCTGATCGCCATGGACAAGGACCATGACCTGGCGCGTTTGCGCATCACCAAAGGCAGCGCCTTGCCGGCACTGCGCATTGGCGATTCCAGCAAGGTACGCGAAGGCAAGGCGCTGGCCTTCATGGGCTTCCCGCTCGGCATGGTGCTCGGCTTGAACCACGTGACGCACCGCTGCATCGTCTCCGCCATCACGCCCTTGGCCACACCGGCGATCACCGCCAAACAGCTGGACGGCAAAACCGCCCAGATACTGCAAAAGCCCGTCTACGCCGTGTTCCAGCTGGACGGCACGGCCTATCCGGGCAGCAGCGGCAGCCCACTATTCGATCCGGCCACCGGCGAGGTGGTCGGCGTGGTCAACATGGTGTTCGTCAAGGGCGTGAAGGAATCGGCGATCACGGCCCCCAGCGGCATCACCTATGCGATTCCCGCCAACTATCTCAAGTTGCCCCCGACAACAGACGGCCAGTAATACCGGGTTCGTCCCAGATCGGGAAAAAGTACGGATAGAACGAGCGTTCATTGCCATGCTGCTCCATCAGGCCGCCGAATTTCCGGATCTGCTCGCCCATATACTCCAGCTCCAGCCGCAGCAGCACGGCCGGCGCGCCGACCCGTGTACAGTCACGGGTGCCGCCAAAGTCGCGAAAACCCAGCATGCGCTTGTAAAACATCACGTGGCGCGGGTTCACTTCAATCACATAGTCGGTATAACCATGGATGTTGCGGGCATAAATATAGGAAATATGGATCAGCGCGGCAAACACGCGCTTGGAAACGCCTTTGTCGATGGCCAGGCGGGACGGTTCGCACAGGCGACGGTGCTGCCCGCGCAGGTCATCCAGTTTGTCGCGGAAATTTTCATCGGCCGGCAGGCCGATTTCGTCATTGTCCAGACACAAGGACATGGTGCCGACCACCTCGCCGCCGGTCTCGGCAAACAATGTGATCTTGTTGGGAGCGTGAATCGCGGTGGGATCGACTGAATAGCCCCGCCAGCCATACATCTTTTTCAGCAGCAGGCTGGCTGCTTCGCGTCGCCCCTGCGAATTGGCCATGCGGATGTGAAAAATTTGCTGGTCCAATGGGTGGTCTAACGCGGCCTCGGCCTTACCTTCGCCGACAACGAGGTCGCGCATTTCGCTCTCGACCTCGAAAGAAACAATAGCATCGTCATAGTGCACGGTTGGCTTCCTATCAGGTGGATGTATTCATGAGACACCACGCTGAGTTGAAGAGTTCCCGCAATTTGAAATTTATTTCTGCATCCCCTGCTAGAACCATCCTTCCGGTATCACCAGAATATCGCCCGGAAGTACCGCCACGTTGGCGGAAATATCGCCGTCACGCAACAAATCTTGCAAGCGCACGGGCACGCTCTGGCGCTGCCCGTCCACCGTGCGGATGATGTTGGCCTTGTTGCCTGCCGCAAAGTCGGTAATGCCGCCGACCGCGATCAGCACATCCATCAGCGACATGCCCTGGCGGTAGGCCAGCGCCTGCGGCCGCGCCGCCTGGCCGATCACCCGGATCTGCTGCGTGTACGGGCCGACAAAGCTGGTCACGATCACCGTCACCATCGGCTGCTGAATGTATTTACCGAGCGCCTTTTCAATATCGCGCGCCAGTTCGGTGGCGGTCTTGCCGGCCGCCTGCAAATCCTCCACCAGCGGCGTGGTGATTTTGCCGTCCGGCCGCACCGGCACGCTCAGCGACACCTCCGGATTACGCCAGACATTGATATTCACCGTGTCGCCGGCGCCAATCTGGTAATCGCCCTGTAGCGGCACCGGTGGCGGCTCATCCAGCGAGCCGCCGCGATGGGCACAGCCCGCCAGCAACATGGTCAACAGCCAACAAATCAACGCACGCATGATATTTCCTCCTCATCGCCATGATTCAGAAATCTCGCCGCCCTCTACTTGATATGCCTCAACGACTGTCCAGTTGAGAAAAATATAATTTGAGTCCTGCCGTCCCTTACTGGAGAGTTGCAATATGGAGGAGCTCATCAGCCAGCTGGTATCCAGCCTGAAAGGGATCTGGAAGTATCGCTGGTACGCCGTTTCCGCCGCCTGGCTGGTCGCCGCGCTGGGCTGGGCCAAGGTGGCCATGCTGCCGGACGACTACCAGACCACCGCGCGCGTGTTTGTCGACACGCAAAGCATACTCAAGCCCCTGCTGGCGGGCATGACCAGCATGCCCAACGTCGAACAGCAGGTGTCCATCATGAGCCGAACCTTACTGAGCCGCCCCAATGTCGAGCGCGTCATGCGCATGGTGGACCTGGACATCAGCGCCCGCACGCCGCGCGAGCAGCAACAGCAACTGGATGAGCTGATGAACAAGATCCGCATCAACGGCACCGGCAACCTCGACATTTACACCATCACCTACAACAACCGCAATCCGCGCATCGTGCGCGACGTGGTGCAATCGCTGCTGACCATTTTTGTCGAAGGCAGCTTCAAGGGCAAGAGCGGCGAAACCCGCAAGGCCGTGCAATTCATCGACGACCAGATCAAGCTCTACGAAGACAAGCTGTCGACGGCGGAAAACAGCGTCAAGGAATTCCGCCTGAAGAACAATGGCCTGCTGCCGCGCCAGGGCATCGACTACAACAGCCAGCTGATGCAGTCGTCCGACGCGCTGAGCGCCGCCCGGCTGGAACTGGCCGAAGCCGAACAGGCCCGCAACGCCATCAGCAACCAGATCACCGGAGACGAGCCCATCCTTGGCGCCGACCTCAATCCGTCCGCCATCGACAACCCGGATCTGGATGGCCGCATTTCCGCGCTGAACAAAAACCTGGATGCGCTACGCATGCAGTACACCGAACTGCATCCGGACATTGTGGCCGCCAAGCGGCTGGTGGCGCAGCTGGAAGCGCGCAAGGTCGAAGAAAGCAAGCTCAAGCAGAATGGCGATCCCGGCAAGAATTACAGCCCCATGTTGCAGCAGCTGAAAGTGGCGCAGACCGAGGCCGAGGCCCGCGTCGCCGCCATCACCGCCCGGGTACAGGAATACACATTGCGCCACCAGCGCCTGCTGAGCCAGGCCAACGCCGTGCCGGAAATCGAGACCGAGCTGGCCCAGCTCAACCGCGACTACCAGATCAACAAGGAAAACTATGAAAAACTGATCGGCCGGCGCGAGGCCGCCAAGCTGTCCGGCGACCTCAGCTCCACCACCGAGATGATGTCGTTCAAGATCATCGACCCGCCCACCGTGCCGCTGACGCCGATCGGACCCAACCGGGTTCTGCTGTACACCATCACACTCGGCGCCGCGCTGCTGACCGGCGTCGCCGTGGCGTTGCTGATCAGCCAGGTACGGCCGACCTTCCTGAGTCCGCAGGAATTACGCGACCGTACCGGTCTGCCCGTGCTGGGCACGATCGCCATGAACTGGACCCCGGCTGAGAGAACCAAGTGGCAACGCGGCAAATACGCGTTTGGCGCCGCCCTGAGTTGCCTGTTTGTCGCCTACGGCGGCGTGCTGGCGTCCGCCATACTGCGCTGAGGAAACCGCCATGTCCACGCCCCCACGCCACGTCGAGATCAATCTCACCCGTCTGCACCAGCTTGGCATGGTGACGCAGGACGGCGGCCGTACCTCGGTGGCCGAAGACTTCCGCATGATCAAGCGGCCACTGCTGCGCAATGCGCGCGGCGGCGACGATGTACCGCCGCTCCGCCACGGCAACCTGATTGTCGTCACCAGCGCCATGCCCGGCGAAGGCAAGACCTATTGCGCCGTCAACCTGGCCATGAGCATCGCCATGGAAATGGACATCACCGTGCTGCTGGTGGACGCCGACGTCGCCCGGCCGTCGGTCCTAAAAGTGCTGGGTCTGCCGCCGGAACCGGGCCTGATGGACATCCTGCTGCGCGACCAGACCGGTCTGGCCGACGTGATCCTGAAAACCAATGTGCCGACGCTGAGCATCCTGCCGGCCGGACGCGCCAACAAGCACGCCACCGAGCTGCTGGCCAGCCGCAGCATGAGCCGCTTGTTGACGGAAATTGCCGAACGCTACGCCGATCGCATCGTCATTTTCGACTCGCCTCCGCTGCTGATGACCACCGAAGCCAGTGTGCTGGCCGCGCAAATGGGCCAGGTGCTGCTGGTGGTGGAGTCCGAGCGCACTACGCAACACGCCGTCAAGGAAGCGCTGCGACACCTCGAGCAGTGCGCCAGCGTCAACCTGGTCTACAACAAAAGCACCGCCTTTCCGGGCAGCGAATACTATGGTTATTATGATTAAGCTGCCTCTGCGCGGCTCTCCCGGCCTGACCATGCTGGTATTGCTGAGCATGCCCAGCGTGGCCGCCTCCGCCACCTGGGACGTCACCCCCACCGTTCGGCTGCGCGAAAGTTATACCGACAATATGAACCTGGCGCCACCGGACCAGGCGCGCGGCCAGTTCATCACCGAAGTCTCGCCCGGCGTGCTGGTCAGCACCGATGGCCCGCGCCTGCAACTGGCCCTGGCCTACACGCTGCAAAGAGTGGCCTACACCCGCCAGCCCGATCGCACCAGCCAGCAACTGGACGCCAACAGCCACGCCGAAGTGCTGGCCGACTGGCTGTTTCTCGACGCCCGCGCCGGCATCACCGAGCGCAACGTCTCCGCGTTCGGCCCGCAACTGATTGATCCGACCATCACCAACAGCAACAGCAGCACGGTCCGCACGCAGTCGATCAGCCCGTATCTGCGCCACTACTTCCGGGGCCTCGCCACCGCCGTGCTGCGCTACGACTATCAGCACGCCGGCAGCGGCGGCCTGCTGGACGTGCGCAGCACCGGGGCCACGCTGCAACTGACCGGCGATAACGGCGGCCGCGGCTGGAACTGGGATCTCATCGTGCAACGTACAGAGCTGGACGACGCCGCGCTGGCGCCCGTCACCATGAGCAACGCCGCGCTCACGCTCAGCTACCCGTTCAACAGCAGCCTCGCCCTGTTCGCCACCGCCGGTTATGAAAAGCAGGATTACCACTCGTCCAGCGCGCAACCGCAGGGCCGGTTCGGCACGCTGGGCGGCGTGTGGACGCCATCGCCGCGCACCCGGCTCTCGGCCAGCATCGGCCACCGTTTCTTCGGCAAGACCTACGCGCTGGACGCCAGCTACCGCCTGCGCAGCATGTTCTGGAGCCTCAGCTATAACGAAGACATCACCACCACGCACGGCGAATTCTTCAGCGTCCGCCCCGACGGCCTGAGCGATTTCCTGTGGGATCTGTGGGCCACGCGTATTCCCGATCCACAATTGCGGCTGAAGACGATCCAGGTATTCCTGGCCATCTCGCAAATGCTCGGCACCGACGGCAACGTCAACTTCTTCAGCCATCGCTACTACCTGCAGAAGCAAGCAAGACTGTCCGGCGTCTACAGCACGCCGCGCAGCGCGCTGGCCGTGCACCTGGCCACCACCGGCCGCACCGGCCAGACCACCAACGCCATCGACAGCGTGCTGCTCGGTCCCGACCAGCTGAGCCTGACCGACCGCACCCGCCAGACCAGCCTGCAGGTCGGTTGGAACTGGCGCATGTCGGCGCGCGGCAGCCTGACCATCGGCGCCAGCCACAGCCGCGCCAAATCGCTGACCACCGGCCGTGAAGACCGCAACAGCGCGCTGACCGTCGGCCTGACGCGGCAATTGTCCAACCGCATCAGCGCCAGCGCCGACCTGCGCCATGTGCGCCACACCAGCACCGCCGGCGCAAATTACCGCGAAAACGGCATTGGCGCGTCGGTGGTCATGTCGTTCTAACCGGAGCCTGCCATGTCCCGTCCCTACCGTATCGCCTGCGTGGTCGCCGCCCGCCCCAATCTGATGAAGATGGCGCCGCTGCTGCGTGCCTTTGCCGCGCCGGAAACCCAGGTGGAAACCGTGCTGGTCCACACCGGCCAGCACTACGACGCCGACATGGACGGCCAGTTCTTTGGCGCACTGGAACTGGCCGCGCCGGATTTCCGCCTGGAGGTCGGCTCCGCCAGCCATGCCGTCCAGACCGCCGAAGTGATGCGCCGCTTCGAACCGGTGCTGGCCAAGATCGCGCCGCACGCGGTGCTGGTGGTGGGCGACGTCAACTCCACGCTGGCCTGCGCACTGACCGCCGCCAAGCAAAATATTCCGGTGCTGCATGTCGAAGCGGGACTGCGCAGCTTCGACCGCGCCATGCCGGAAGAAGTCAACCGCGTGCTGACCGACCACATCTCCGAGCTGCTCTTCACCAGTGAAGCCAGCGCCACCACCAATTTGCTGCGCGAAGGCCTGCCGGCGCACCGCATCCACTTCGTCGGCAACGTCATGATCGACACGCTGCTACGACAGCTTCCCGCCGCCCCCAGCGCCGCCGAAGTACTGCGCCATGCCAACCTGGCCGGCTTCGTCCCCGACGGCGGCCCCTACGCGCTGCTGACCTTGCATCGCCCGTCGAATGTCGACGACCCGTTACGCCTGCGCGCGCTGATGGCCACCATGGCCAGGCTCAGCGAAGACCTGCCGGTGCTGTTTCCGCTGCACCCGCGCACCCGCGCGATGTTGCACCAGCACGAGCTGGCCGGCATGCTGGACGTGCCGCGTCTGGCCTGCCTGCCGCCGCTGTCCTATATGAATATGCTGGGCCTGATGAAGCATGCCTGCGTGGTACTGACCGATTCCGGCGGCGTGCAGGAAGAAACCACCGTGCTGCGCGTCCCCTGCCTGACCTTGCGCGACAACACCGAACGCCCGGTCACCGTCACCGAAGGCAGCAACGCCATCGCCGGCCGCGATCCATCGGTGATCCTGGCGCTGTGCCGTGACATCCTGCGTTTCGGTGGAAAATCCGGCCGCATCCCGCCGTACTGGGACGGCCAGGCCGCCAGGCGCGTCGCCGCCGTCACCAGCAACTGGCTGCAAAGCCGGCGGGAGCGGCGGCCATGAACGCGCTGACCGTCGATGTGGAAGACTACTTCCAGGTATCCGCCTTCGCCTCCCGCATCGCGCCTGCGGACTGGCCCGCCATGCCCTGTCGCGTCGAGCGCAATGTCGACCTGATCCTCGGCTTGCTGGCCGCGCACCGCGTCCACGCCACCTTCTTTACCCTGGGCTGGATTGCCGAGCGCTATCCGGCCTTGGTGCGGCGCATCGTCAGCGAAGGCCACGAACTGGCCAGCCACGGCTACGCCCATCAGCGCGCCAGCCAGCAGACGCCGGCGGAATTCGACCACGACATCACCCTCAGCAAAAAACTGCTGGAACAACTGAGCGGTCAGCCGGTGCTGGGCTACCGCGCCCCCAGTTTTTCCATCGGCCAGAACAACCTGTGGGCGCTGGACAGCCTGCTGCAAGCCGGCTACCGCTACAGCTCCAGTATCTACCCGATCCGCCACGACCATTACGGCATGCCGGACGCACCGCGTTTTCCCTGGCGTCCGCGTGGCGAACACGGCCTGCTGGAATTACCCGTCAGCACCGTGCGCCTGCTGGGACGCAACCTGCCGGCCGGCGGCGGCGGCTATTTCCGGCTGCTGCCCTACGCCGCGTCGCGCTGGGCTTTGCGACGGATCAATTCGCACGATGGGCAAGCTGGCATATTTTACTTTCACCCTTGGGAACTCGATCCCGGCCAGCCTGTGATGGCAGGCATCAGCCGGAAGACCCGGCTGCGCCACTACCTCAATCTGCACCGGATGGAGGCGCGCATCAACCGCTTGCTGGGCGATTTTCGCTGGGGACGCATGGACCGTATTTTTCTGGGAAAAGCATAATGTCGCACTACACCGTCGGGCTGATGGGATCGCAGGACCGCGCGCGCTGGGACGATTTTGTCCTACGCTGCCCGGACGCCAGCTTCTTCCATCGCGCCGGCTGGCAGCAGATCATGGAAGAAAGCTTCGGCCATTCCACCTGGTTCATGTACGCCGCCAATCAGCAGGGCGAGATTCACGCCGTGCTGCCGCTGGCGCAGGTCAACAGCCGCTGGTTCGGCAATACCCTGTGCTCGCTGCCTTTCTGCGTCTACGGCGGCATTGCTGCCGATAGTCGCGACGCCGCCGATGCAGTCGATCTGGCCGCGCAACAGCTGGCTAACCGGCTCCAGGTCGACCATCTGGAATATCGCCACCGCCAGCCTTACCATGCCGACTGGCTGCACCGCAACACCTACGCCACTTTCCGCAAACACCTGCATACAAACGCCGAACAAAACCTGCTGGCGATTCCACGCAAACAACGCGCGATGGTGCGCAAAGGGATAGCGGCCGGCCTGTCCAGCGTGATGGAGACCGATACCCGCCGATTTTTCGACTGCTACGCCCGCAGCATGCATCACCTTGGCACGCCCATGTTCAGCCGCCGCCACTTCCAGCTGTTGCAGCAAGTGTTTGGCGCCGACTGCGAAGTGCTGTGCGTTGAACACGCCGAAAGCCCGGTGTGCGCCGTACTCAGCTTCCGTTTCCGCGACCAGATCCTGCCCTACTACGGCGGTGGCGGCGCCCAGGCGCGGGTCCTCGCCGGCAACGACTTCATGTACTGGGAAGTGATGCGCCGCGCCTGCGCCGCCGGCTGCACGCTGTTCGACTTCGGCCGCAGCAAACATGGCACCGGCGCTTTCGCCTTCAAGAAAAACTGGGGCTTCGAACCAGAAGCACTGCACTACGACTACCAACTGCACCGCGCCAGGCAGCTGAAGGAAGTGCAGCCGCTTAACCCGCGCTACCAGATGCTGATCAAAGCCTGGCGCTTGCTGCCGCTGTCGGTGGCTAACCTGATCGGACCGCATATCGTGCGGCAACTGGGATAGCCACCATGCGGGACTTGCTCTTTCTGTGCCACCGCCTGCCCTACCCGCCCAACAAGGGGGAAAAAATACGCGCCTACCACGCGCTGCAATACTTGCGTCAACACTTCCGTGTCCACCTCGGCACCTTCCTCGACCACGACGATGACGGCGACTACGCCGACCATCTGGCGGCGCACTGCGCCAGCAGCTGTTTCGTCCGCATGCCGCCGCACTGGGCACGGCTGTCCGGCTTGTCGGCACTGTTGCGCGACGAGGCGCTCAGCCTGCCTTATTTTCGCAACGCCGTCCTGCAACGCTGGGTCAACAAGACGCTGGCCGAACGCCACATCGCTGCCTGCCTGGCCTATTCCGGGCCGATGGCACAGTACGTCCCCTTCAGCACGCCGCACGGCCCCTTGTGGCGCGTGCTGGATTTGGTTGATGTCGATTCGGAAAAATGGCATGGCTACGCCGACAACAAGCCCTGGCCCGTTTCCGGCCTGTACCGACGAGAGGGCCGGCTGTTGCTGGAGTTTGAACGCAAGGCGGCTGCGGAATTCGACCGCGTGCTGCTGGTCTCGCCGGCCGAAGCGGAACTGTTCAAACGCCGCGCGCCGGAATCGGCCGCCAAAGTGGATTACTACTGCAACGGCGTGGACAGCAACTATTTCATGCCGCAAGCACTGCATCCCTCGCCGTTCGGCGATGCGCGCGCCATCGTCTTTACCGGCGCCATGGATTACGAACCCAATATCGACGCCGTCAGCTGGTTTGCCGAACGCGTGATGCCAACGTTGCGTTCACAACACACCGATCTGGAATTCCATATCGTCGGATCGCGGCCGGCAGCGCAGGTACGCGATCTGCTGCGGCTACCGGGCGTGCAAGTCAGCGGCACCGTGCCGGATGTTCGCCCCTATCTCCAGCATGCCGCGCTGGTCGTGGCGCCATTGCGCGTCGCCCGCGGCGTGCAGAACAAGGTGCTGGAAGCGATGGCCATGCAGAAAATCGTCATCGCCTCGCCGCAAGCGCTGGAAGGCATCAGCGTCACGCGCGGCGCCGAAGTCATCTGCGCCAACGGCGGTGCGGAATTCATCAGCACCGCCTGCCGCCAGCTGCATGCACCGGAAGCGCAGATCGGCATCGCCGCCCGCCAGCGCATCCTTGCCGATTATCGCTGGAGCATCAACCTGCAAAGGCTGGGCCAAGTGCTGGGCGCAAAAGACCCGCAATTCGCCATCGCGCCAGAAATGGAGCGCGCTCCATGAATGCCGGTCGCGCCGCACTATTGTCCGCGCCATCGCCGGCTGCGCCGTCCCGGCCACAGCCGTTGCTGCGCCACGAGCATGTCTGGCTGGCGGTGGTCCTGGTTGCCATGCTCGCCATGCACTTGCCGACCGTGCGCTCGATCGTCACGCTATGGCTGCGTTCGGCCACCTTCAACCACGGCTTTTTGATCCTGCCGGTTGCCGGCTGGCTGATCTGGCGCCAGCGCGCGCATGTGCAGGGTGTGGCGCAGCGCCCTTGGCCCGCCGGCCTGCTGCTGCTGACCATGCTCGGAGCGGTCTGGATGCTGTCCGAGGTCGCCAACGTCCAGGTGCTTCAGCAATATTGCCTGGTGCTGATGGGTATCGCCACCGTTGCCACAGTGTTGGGCCGGGCACTGGCGGCGGCGATCGCGTTTCCGCTGGCCTACACGCTGCTGGCGGTGCCGTTTGGCGAAGTACTGATGCCGGCGCTGATCGACTTCACCGCCCATTTCACAGTCACCCTGCTGCGGCTGTTCGGCATTCCCGTTTTCCACGAGAACAATTTCATCTCCCTGCCCAGCGGGAACTGGGCGGTGGCCGACGCCTGTAGCGGCCTGCGCTACCTGATCGCCTCGGTGGCGCTCGGCATGCTGTATGCGGGCGTCAACTACCGCAGCACGCGCAAGCGGCTGGTGTTTATTGCCATATCGCTGGTCTTACCGATCATCGCCAATGGCTTGCGCGCTTGCATGGTGGTGCTGATTGGCCATTGGAGCGACATGAAACTGGCCGCCGGCATTGATCATCTGATCTACGGCTGGATCTTTTTCGGCATGGTGATGGCCATGTTGTTCTGGTGCGGCGTGTACTGGCGCGACGCCGAGCTTCCGCCACCCGCGCCGGCTGCCACCGCGCCGACCTTGCCAGTGACGCCGCCAGCACAATTCGCCGGCATGGCCATCGCTGTCATCGTGATCAGCGCCATCTGGCCCTTGCTGGCCGCCTACATACTGCGCGCGCCGGTGGACGCTACGCCGGGACCATCGCTCACGTTGGCCGCCGCGCCAGCGCCATGGCATGCCAGCGCAATGCGGCCCGGCGACTGGCACATGCCGCACAAAGGCCAGCCGCAGCGCATCTCGCGCAACTACAGCGATGGCCGCCGTACTGTCTCGCTGCAACTCACCTGGTATCGGCACCAGTATGAAGGTTACGAACTGCTAGCCCAGGTACAACGTCCGGTGTTGTCCGGTGTGCCACAGTGGGAAGAGGTCGGAGCCCGCCAGCGTACCGTGCTCATCGCTACGCGCCGCCTCGCCATCCGCGAATCCATCGAGCAGTCAGCCAGCGACAAGCTGCTGGTGTGGCGCTGGTACCGGCAAGACGGCGTGGAGCTCGCCAGCCCGCAGATGCTCAAACTGATGCTGGCCAAAGCCAAACTCTCCGGCGGCAACGACGGCGGCGCCGAAGTCGTCCTCGCCTCCGCCTACGATGATCAGCCGGCCACGGCAGAAACCGCCATGCGCGACCTGCTGGCCGCCATGCTGCCCGCCATTGACCAGGGATTACGCCATGTCGACCGTTGACAGCGCCCCGCTCATCGTCCACCTGATCCACCGCCTGGACGTCGGCGGTCTGGAAAACGGCCTGGTCAACCTGATCAACCACCTGCCGCCGGAGCGCTACCGTCACGCCATTGTGTGCCTGGAGGATTCCAGTGATTTCCGCCTGCGCATCCAGCGGCCTGGCGTGGAAATCATCAGCATCAACAAGCAGCAAGGCAAGGACTGGTCGCACTATTTGCGTCTGTTCCATACGCTGAAGCGCTTGCAGCCGCAGCTGATCCATACCCGCAACCTGGCCGGCATCGAAGCCCAGTTGCTGGCGGCCGCGGCCGGCGTGCGGCTACGCGTGCATGGTGAACACGGCCGCGACATCAACGACCTCGACGGTAGCAAGCGCCGCTATCGCCTGCTGCGCCAGGTACTGCGGCCGTTGATCGGCCACTTCATCGCCGTCAGCAAGGAACTGGAAGCGTGGCTGGTCGACATCATCGGCGCGCGGCCGCAGCGTGTGACGCATATTTGCAATGGCGTCGACAGCCTGCAATTTCATCCACGCCTGGGGCCGCCGGCGCCGATCGGACCGCACGGCTTCGTCAACGAACACGCCTTCGTGATCGGCAGCGTGGGCCGCATGGCCGAGGTCAAGGACCACATCACGCTGGTGCACGCCTTCCTGACGCTGCTGGCGCAAGGCGGCGTCGCCTCCAGCCGGCTGAGGTTGGTCATCATTGGCGAAGGACCGTGCCGCGAGGCATGCCAGGATGTGCTGCGCGCCTCTGGCACGGCCGCCCTGGCCTGGCTGCCCGGCGCGCGCGACGACATCGCCCGCCTGATGCGCGGCATGACCGTCTTCGTCCAACCCTCGCTGGCCGAAGGCGCTTCGAATACCGTGCTGGAAGCCATGGCCACCGGCCTGCCAGTGGTGGCCACCGCCGTTGGCGGCAATCCGGAACTGGTGCATCCGGGCTGGACCGGCACGCTGGTGCCGCCGCGCGATCCCGGCCAGCTGGCGGCGGCCATTGCCGATTATTACCGCATCCCCGGCCTCGCCGCCCAGCACGGCGCCCGCGCCCGCCGCCGTGTACTGGCCGAATTCAGCCTGTCTGCCATGGCCAACGCCTACTTGGCCGTCTACGACCGTCTTACCCTCCAGCCATCGATGAAAGGATAGCCATGTGTGCGATCGCCGGAATTTTTGATCTCTACCAGCACGCCGACATCGACGCCGGCTTGCTCCAGCACATGACCGACTTGCAGCGCCACCGTGGACCGGACCAGGCCGGCATGCACCGCGAGCCGGGCGTCGGCCTCGGGCACCGGCGCCTGTCCATCATTGACGTCGCCAGCGGCCAGCAGCCGCTGTTCAACGAAGATCACAGCGTCGTCGTGGTCTATAACGGCGAGATCTACAACTTCCCTGCATTGATGCGCGAATTACAGCAATTCGGCCATAGCTTCCGCACCCACTGCGATACCGAGGTCATCGTCCACGCCTGGGAGCAATGGGGTCCGCGCTGTGTCGAACACTTTCGCGGCATGTTTGCGTTTGCGCTGTGGGACCGCCGCCAGCGCAGCCTGTTCCTGGCGCGCGACCGGCTGGGCGTCAAGCCGCTGCACTACGCCGTGCTGGACAACGGCCAGTTGATCTTTGCCTCCGAAATCAAGGCCTTGCTGATACATGAGCAACTCCGGCGTGACCTCGACCCGCTCGCCATCGAGGACTATTTTGCCTACGGCTACATTCCCGAACCGCGCACCGTATTTACCCAGATCCGCAAACTTGAACCGGGCCATACGCTACTGGTGCGCCACGGCAGCGCAACCGGCGCGACACAGCGTTACTGGGACGTGCCATTCCAGCGCCGCCCCATCATCAGCCAGGCGCAAGCAGCCGACGAACTGATCGCCCGCCTGCGCGAAGCCGTGCGCATCCGCATGGTGGCCGAGGTGCCGCTCGGCGCCTTTCTGTCCGGCGGAGTCGATTCCAGCGCGGTGGTGGCCATGATGGCGCAAGTCTCCGACGCGCCCGTCAACACCTGCTCGATCGCCTTCGACGATGCGCAATTCGACGAATCGCACTATGCCAACCTGGTCGCCGAGCGTTACCACACCAAACACCACAGCCAGCGCGTGGCCCAGCACGATGCCGACCTCATCGACCATCTCGCCACCTTATATGACGAACCCTTCGCCGACAGCTCCGCCCTGCCCACCTACCGGGTCTGCCAACTGGCGCGACAACGCGTGACGGTGGCGCTGTCCGGCGACGGCGGCGACGAAAACCTGGCCGGCTACCGCCGCTACCGTGGCCACCTGCACGAAGAACGCTGGCGCGCGCTGCTGCCGCTGGGCGTGCGCAAACCGGTGTTCGGCACGCTGGGCCGGCTCTATCCCAAGGCCGACTGGGCGCCCCGGCCGCTACGCGCCAAAAGCACGTTTCAGGCGCTGGCCCGCGATTCGGTGGCCGCCTACTTCCATGGCGTCAGCATCATGAAGGACGAGATGCGCGCGCAATTATTTAGTCCGGCGCTGAAGCGCGATCTGGGCGACTACCACGCGGTACAAACCTTGCGCCGCCACGCCGCCAACTGCCCGGCCGACGATCCGCTGTCGCTGGTGCAATACCTCGACCTGAAAACCTACCTGCCCGGCGACATTCTCACCAAAGTCGACCGCGCCAGCATGGCGCACGGCCTCGAAGTACGCGTGCCGCTGCTCGACCATTGTTTGGTCGAATGGATCTCCGGCCTGCCGCCGGACCTGAAGCTGCGCGGCGGCAGCGGCAAATACCTGTTCAAACAAGCGCTGGCGCCGTACCTGCCGGACGAACTGCTGCACCGGCGCAAAATGGGCTTTTCCGTGCCGCTGGCCGACTGGTTCCGTGGCCCGCTGCGCGCGCGCCTGCAACGCAGCCTCAGCAGCCCCGTGCTGAAGCACTGCGATATGTTCAACATGACTTACGTGCAGCAATTGATGCAACAACACCAATCCGGCCTGCGCGACCACAGTGCACCGTTGTGGTCGCTGCTGATGTTTGAATCCTTCCTGCGCCAGATGCTGGAAACACCCGGCCGGCGCCTCGAACAGCAGGCGGCATGATGCGCATCCTGCACATCCTCGACCATTCCGCGCCGCTGCACAGCGGCTACACTTTTCGCACCCTGGCCATCCTCGGCCAGCAGCGCCGCCTGGGCTGGGACACCGTGCACCTGACCAGCGCCAAGCAAGGCGCAACCGAGGCCGAACAGCACGTTGACGGCTGGCACTTTTTCCGCACGCCGCCGGAACGCCGCTGGTGGGCACGCCTGCCGCTGCTGGCGCACATCGCAATCATCATTGGTCTGAGTAGTCGCCTGCGCCAGATCGCGCAGGCGGCGCGGCCGCACGTGCTGCACGCCCATTCGCCGTCGCTGAATGCGATTGCCGCGTTGCACGTCGGCCGCGCGCTGGCGATTCCCGTGGTCTACGAAATCCGCGCTTTCTGGGAAGACGCCGCCGCCGACCACGGCAACAGCCGCCCCGGCGGCCTGCGCTACCGCCTGAGTCGCGCGCTGGAAACCTACGCGCTACGGCGTGTGGACGCCATCACCACCATCTGCGAAGGCTTGCGCGACGACCTCATCGCGCGCGGCATCCCAGCCGTGCGCATCACCGTCATTCCCAATGCTGTCGACAGCAGCCGCTTCCGCGCCGCACCGCCGCCCAACCGCATGCTGGCGCGGCGGTTGGGCGTGCACGGCAAGGTAGTGCTCGGCTTTATCGGTTCCTTCTATCACTACGAAGGCCTGGCGTTGCTGGTGCAAGCCTTGCCGCGCCTGCTCAAGACGACACCATCGCTGCAGTTGCTGCTGGTTGGCGGCGGCCCGCAGGGTCCCCAACTGCGCGCGCTGGTCGAGAAACTGGGCCTGCAGAGCAAGGTCATCTTCTCCGGCCGCGCCCCGCACGAACAAATCGCCGAATACTACAGTCTGGTCGATATCCTGATCTACCCGCGTTTGCCGATGCGGCTGACCGAGTTGGTCACGCCGCTCAAACCGCTGGAGGCCATGGCCCAAGGCCGCCTGATTGTCGCCTCCGACGTCGGCGGCCACCGCGAAATGATCGAACACGGCAAAACCGGCATGCTGTTCAAAGCCGGCGACGCCGACGCGCTGGCCGACCAGGTCCAGCACCTGATCACGCACGCCGAACTCTGGCCGATCTTGCGCAAACAGGCGCGCGCCTACGTCGAAAGCGAGCGCAACTGGCACAACAGCGTCGCCCGCTACGGCGACATCTACCAGCGCCTGCTGGCTCCGGCCCCATGAACGGCCAGCGCATCGCCCTGATCGGTCCGCTGCCGCCGCCAGCCGGCGGCATGGCCAACCAAACCGCGCAGTTGGCCGCCCTGCTGCGTGCCGCCGGCGCCGAGGTGGAACTGGTGCAGGTCAATCCGCCTTGGCGACCAGCGTGGGCGGCGCAAGTACGCGGCCTGCGCGCGGTGCTGCGGCTGGCGCCGTATCTGTGGCAGTTGTGGCGCGCAGCCGGCCGCACAGACCTATTGCATGTGATGGCCAACTCCGGCTGGTCCTGGCATTTGCACGCCGCGCCCGCCATCTGGATTGGCCGGCTGCGCGGTAAAGGCGTGCTGGTCAACTATCGTGGCGGCGAAGCGCCGGCCTTCCTGGCGCGCAGTCCGTTGCTGGTGTGCTTTAGCCTGAGACGCGCGCAGGCGGTCATCGTGCCATCAGCCTATCTGGCTCGCGTGTTCGACGAATACGGCATCAGCACGCAAATTGTGCCGAACATCGTCAATCTTGACCGGTTCCAGCCAGCGCCCCAGCGGCCTGCGCAAGCGCATATCCTGATCGCCCGCCATCTGGAACCGCTGTACGACCACGCCACCGCCCTGCACGCCTTCGCGCTGCTGCGCAAGCAGTTGCCGCAAGCCCGCCTGACCATCTGCGGCGAAGGCCCGGAGCTGCCCCGGCTGCAACAACTGACCGAGGCGCTCCAACTGCAAACCGTCGTCCACTTCGCCGGCAAAACGGAGAACGCCGACATGGCCGCTTATTATCAGCAGGCCGACCTCGTGCTGAATCCCAGCCTGGCCGACAACATGCCCATCTCCGTGCTGGAAGCCTGGGCCAGCAGCGTGCCAGTGGTGAGTACCAACGTCGGCGGCGTGCCCGACCTGATCCACGATAATGTCGACGGCCTGCTGGTGCCGCCCGGCGATCCGCACATCATGGCGCGTACCATGCTCGTGCTGCTGAAGGATCACGGCATGGCGCGACGTATGGCGATGGCCGGACTGCACGCCGCACAGCGTTTCAGCTGGCACCGCGTCGCGCCATTGCTGTTCGCGCAATACCGGCGGGTACTCCACCGTCCCCGCTGGACCGGCTACACGGCGCTGGTTTCTTGCGTACTATTTCCTTTGCATGAATGGTTCAAGCGTCACAACAGCGCAGCCGTGCGCCATCAGATGGAAGCCAGCCAGTGGTGGCGCCCCGAGCAGATCGAAGCCTTGCAGGTGCATCGGCTACGCCTGCTGTTGCTGTACGCATCCGAACATGTACCGTATTATCGCCAGCTATACGCCCGCATCGGTTTCGACGCCACCCGCGTGCAGGACGTGCGCGACCTGCGGCTGCTGCCCATCCTGCGCAAATCGCACATCAACGACCACCGCGACGACTTCCACGCCGACGATGCCCGCCACATGAAGCGATTCACCACCGGCGGTTCCAGCGGCGAACCGCTGATTTTCTACCTGGGCAAACAACGTGTCAGCCATGACGTCGCCGCCAAATGGCGCGCCACGCGCTGGTGGGGCGTGGACATCGGCGACCGCGAAGCCGTGCTGTGGGGATCGCCGATCGAACTGCACGCCCAGGACTTGTGGCGCGCGCGCCGCGACCGCGTCATGCGCAGCGATCTGCTGCCGGCTTTCGACCTGTCGCCGACGCGGCTGGACGACTACCTCGCCCGATTGCAGAAACAACGTCCGGCGATGCTGTTTGGCTATCCGTCGGTAATGTGCTTGCTGGTGCAACACGCGCAATCGCGCGGCATCGCGCTGGACCGCTTGGGCATACAAGTGGTGTTCGTCACCGCCGAGCGCCTTTACGAAGACCAGCGTGCTTTGCTGATGGGCGCCTTCGCCGCCCCGGTTGCCAACGGATACGGCGGTCGCGACGCCGGCTTCATCGCCCACGAGTGCCCGGAAGGCGGCATGCACATCACCGCCGAGGACGTCATTGTCGAAATCCTTGATGCCCACGGCGAGCCGGTGCCGACCGGTGAAAGCGGCGCCATCGTCATCACCCACCTTGCCAGCCGCGACTTCCCCTTCATTCGCTACGCCACCGGTGATATCGGCACGCTTGATCCGAAACCGTGCCCGTGCGGCCGCGGCCTGCCGCTGCTGCAAAGCGTTGAAGGCCGTGTCACTGATTTTGTGGTGGCTCGCGACGGCACGGTAATGCACGGACTGGCGCTGATCTACATCCTGCGCGACCTGCCGCAGGTGCGCGCCTTCAAGATCATCCAGGAGACGCTGGACTGCACCCGCGTGCTGCTGGTCAGCGTGGACGGTTTGCCGCCGTCGCTGCGGCTTAGCATCGTGACGCAATTCCGGGCCCGGCTAGGCGCAACGGTAGAGATCGTCATCGAAGAAGTGACGGCGATCCCGGCCGAAGCGTCCGGCAAGCATCGCTACGTCATCAGCAAAGTCGCCAGCCACTGAGGAAACGCCATGCCGCTGCTACTTGATTCCGTGCTGTTAGTGCTGGTGATGTACAGCCTATACAAGCTGCGCAAAGCCCACTTGCTGATGTTTGACTTCCGCGATCAGTCGCGGCTGGACAATGCCAACCTGTTCCGCCAGTTGGAAGGCCTGCACGGCCTGTATGCCGAACTGGACCTGAAAACCAGCCTGCCGCCAACCCGTGGCTGGGCCGCATCGCCGGATTTTCTACTGGAAGTAGCCAGACATGCACGCACAGCCAAGCCTGCCTGGGTAGTCGAATGCAGTAGCGGCACCTCGACGCTGGTACTGGCGCGCTGCCTTCAGCTGAACGGCGCCGGCAAAGTGCTGAGCCTGGAACACAGTCCGCAATACGCCGAGCAAACGCGCCAGCAATTGCGCCAACATGGCTTGCAGGACTGGGCGCAAGTGCTGGACGCGCCGTTGCTACCGTACACGCTGGCTGGCGAATCATGGCCGTGGTACGACATCAGCAAGCTGCCGGCCGACATGCAGATCGACATGCTGGTGATCGACGGCCCGCCTCAAGACACGCGCACGCAGGCCCGCTACCCGGCCGGTCCGCTGCTGTTTCCACGTCTTGCCGCACATGGCGCCGTCTTTCTCGATGACGCGGCACGCAATGACGAACTGGCTATCCTGCAACGCTGGCAGCAGGAGTTCCCGTTGCTACGGCAATCCTCGCGTCCGTGCGAAAAAGGCTGCGCCGTCTTGATCAATGCCCCCTGACCATCGCGGTTTCGGCCGGATGTAGCTGGTGATAGCGATCCCGCGCCTGCCGCTGTGCGGCCTGATGCGCGATCAGCGTCGCCGGCGTCAGCTCAACGCCGAAATCGCCGGTTGCGAACATGCGTGCCAGCACCATTTCGCCGACCCGCGCGCGGTAGTGTGACGTTTCCCAATAATTCAGCATATCCGGCTTGCCGCTGACTTGTGGCGGCGGCTCGGTCGTCACGTCATTGAATCCGGAAAAATCAAACAGCTGCACATCGCAGCCGTGTTGCCGATGCCTGTCAGCCAACGCCGTCAATTGCGCCTGCCAATTCTCCAGCGCCGGCCACTTGCCCGCCCAGTAAAGCGCGTCACTGGTCATGGCATGCGTTGGATTGATGTACAGCCGCAACCGCGTACCAGCCCGGCACAGGTTTTCCACATTCGCCGCCAATTCCTGCATGGCATCCGCCGTCGGCCCGGCGCCGCGAGCGAAGTCGCGCACACGCGGCAAAATAGCAGCACTGGTACCGCCAAGACTCTCGATGCGATCACGCACGCATCGGCCATCGCGCTGCCCATATAGCGCCAGACTGGACTGACAAACATGGCCAAACGTGCCGCGCAACACGCGGATCGAATCCAGCGTCATGTCCACGCTGATGGCGCGTTTCAGATTGAGCAAACCGCGCCGTAGCAAATAATAGCGGTCCGCCGCCACCAGCTCGCGGTCAAAATCGGAATTGCCAATTTCCATGGAAAACGACGGTGCGTCGATGCCCCACACCACCGTCTCCAGCCGGCCGACGGCGGCCGCATGGCGCAGCATCGCCGCCGCGTCACCCAAAGACGCGCCAGACAAAGCGCCGTTGAACACGCGCTGCGAACCGAACAGCGCAGTCTGCACCGGCAAGCCCAACTCCGTACGGGAATTGCCGACGTACAGCACCTGCGGCCGAAACCGCGCCAGCGCGTAGGTCTTTCCCCAAGGACTCAGTTTTTCCCGTCCGGGCAGCAAACGCTGAAGATGCGGCGTATCCCACTGATGCGTCAGGTAGGGATCGACCTGATAATTCAGCGCCGCCACCGCGCCCGTCACCGCCAGGCCAAGGCCGCAAAAGATGGCGACATAGTCGCGCCATTCGGTTTGTGTGCTCATGGTCAGAATTGGAAGTAGAGAAATTCGCTGACCTTGTTCATATTGAACAGACAGCTCAGGAAAACCATGGCCAGCAGCGCGCTACGCCACCTGGCCGGCGTCCACTGCATGGAAAGTCCGAACAGTTGTTGCGTATTGGGTGCATAGAGCGCCAACGCCATTGCCACCAGCAAAGTCGGCACCACCGGACCGCTGACATCAATCCAGCGGATGCCGTCGAACGCAGGATGCAAGCCCAACGCAGCCATCTGCGACGTCCAGCCGGCCATGCCGCGTGGCAGCGATACGCCGTTGGCGCCAGCCAGTCCCTGCAATACCTCGCCGGCCGTGGCAAGATCCGGTGCGCGGAACACTACCCAGGCAATCATTACCGCTAGCAGCGTCAGCCACCGCCCCCACCAACTTGGCGTAGACGAACCCGTCAACGCTTGCCAGCCGTGCTGAACCACCAGATACACGCCGTGCAGCGCGCCCCAGACAACAAAGGTCCAGCCGGCGCCATGCCACAGTCCGCCCAGCAGCATGGTCAGCATCAGGTTGCGGTAGCGGCTCAACGTGCCGTGACGGTTGCCGCCCAACGGCACGTACAGATAATCGCGCAGGAAACGCGACAAGGTCATGTGCCAGCGCCGCCAGAAGTCACTGATGTTGGCGGCCTTGTACGGCGAATCGAAATTCAGCGGCAGACGCACGCCAAACAGCCGCGACAGGCCGATCGCCATGTCCGAGTAACCGGAAAAATCAAAGTACAGCTGGAAGGTATAAGCCAGCATGCCGATCCAGGCTTCCACCAGTTGTGGCTGCGCGCCGGGCGCGAACACCGGTGCCACCAGCACCGAGATGGGATCGGCCAATAACACCTTCTTCGCCAATCCCACCACAAATATCGACAAACCGATCCCAATGTCGGCCATGTCGAAGCGCGGCAACCGGTCGAACTGCGGCATCATCTCCTTGTGGTGCAGCACCGGACCGGCGATCAGGTGCGGGAAGTAGCTGACGAACAGCGTGTAGTGCACCAGCCGGTATTCACCCGTGCCGCCGCGATAGCAATCGACCAGATACGCGATCTGCGTGAAGGTAAAGAACGAAATGCCCACTGGCAGGATAATCTCCCAGCCGTGTCCGGGTAGAAAGAAATTGGCGTATTTGTAGTATGCCAGCAAGGCCAGGTTGGCCACCACGCCGAAGAGCAGCAACCGGCGGTGTCGTGCGCACCAGTAATTGAAAAGGATCGATCCCAGCAAGAGTGGTAGATAACGCGTATCCCAATAGCCGTAGAAAAACAGCGACGCCAGCGCCAGCCATCCAGCAATCCAGCTGGGACGCCAATGCAGCAGCACAACGTAGCCGGCCAACGCCACCGGCAAATACAGGAACAAAAAACTGAACGAGTTAAACAGCATCGCCCGATCCCTGCTGGCGACGCTCGTACAGCAACTGATAACAGTCGGCTATTTTCAGCGCGACGCGACGCCAGGTGAAGGTTTGCACCAGAGCGCTGACCGCAGCGCGTGGCGGCGGCACGCCCACAAATTCCTGTATTGCCTGGCGCAGCGAGTCGGTGTCGCTCCAGCGCAACTGCTTGAGTGCAAATGCGCTGCCGGGCAGACTCAGCGCACTCTCATCAGTCATGACCGCCGGCGTGCCGGCCGCCAAGGCCTCCAGCACCGATAACGGGAACACCTCCCCCTGGCTAGGCAAGGCCAGTACCGATGCCGCCGCATACGCGCTGGCCAACAAGGGATCGTGATGCTCCAGCTGCCCCAGCCAGCGGACGTTGGGCGACGCTAGCAAACTCTGCAAATAAGCCTGATGCTGCCGCTGCGCCTGACCGATCAGCACCACCGGCAGATCCAGCGCCGCCAGCGCCCGCACCAGGCCCTGCTGGTTCTTGTACGGCGAAATGCTGCCCACCATCAGCACAAACGGTCCCTCCAGACCTGTGTGCTGCCGAAATCTCTTCGCATCCGCCTGAAAGAATCGCTCGGCAATGCCATTCGGCAGCAGTTGAATCCGCGACGATTCGATCTTGAAGCCATCCATCAGCGCCTTTTGCTCCGCCTCACCCAGCGCAATCACCATCTGCGCCAGCTGCAACGCGCGCTTGGTCTGGGCATAGCTGGTTTGCACATTCCACTGCGTCAGCCGCCCGGTCAACTGGTCGGCCACACGCGCCCGCCACCCCGCGCTGCGGCTCCATCCCGGCGACAGCAAGGCCGACAATACCACCGGCACCCCCATCTCGGTCGCCAACTCGACCGCCCGATAGTTGCCATTGATCGCCGAAAAAACATGGATCACGTCGTAGCTGTCGATACGCTGGCGGTTGGTATCCACCAACTCTATCTCCAGCCCCGGCATGGCCAGCTCGCGCAAGGCCGCAATGGTGGAACGCACCTGCACCTGCAAGCCGCCATCTCGCTGAAACAACATGGGATAAGACAAAATACCAACACGCATAAACACTCCTTATCGATGCAACAGCGCCAGCGCCTTGCGCGCGGCCAGCGTGCATTCCTCAGCCAGCGGATGGCGAACGTAATGGATGGCCCCCAGCCAGATCAGCCCGCACAGCAGCGCCGCAACCAGCAACTGCGCCAACGCCTGTGCTTGCGGCTGCCACAGCTGCAAGGCCGCCACGCCGCACAGACACCAGGCCGCCACCACGCCGCTGCGACCAGTCGCCGCCAATAGTTGCGTACCCTGCATGGCGACCAGACGGCGCAGATAGACATACGTCAGCACGCTGCGAAACGCCGCACCCACCACCACCGCCCAGCCGACCCAGTACAAGCCGAAAGGCGCCGCAATGAGCACCACGACCACGCGCACCGCTACCGCCATCGCATCCAGCCGCGCCTGCGCCTTGACCTCGCCCATCGCCACAAACAGGTAGCGCGCCATGCTGAACATGCTGTACAGCGCCGACGCCAGGCAAATGATGCGGATCAAGGGGACGGCGGCATCCCACTGATCGCCATACAGCACACGCACCAGCGCCGGCGCCATCAGCGCGACGAAACCGAAAAACGGCCAGGCCAGCGCCGTGATGTAGCTGACCGTCGTCAGATACGCTTGCTGCAAATCGCGTCCCTCGCGCGCCTGCAAGGAAAACAGCGGGAAGATCACCGGCGAAATCGCCGCGGTCACCAGCTGATTGAAGACGTTGATGATGCCCATCGCCTTGCTGTAGATGCCCAGCTCAGCCAGCCCGGTCATCTTGCCGATGATCAGATCGGGCGCCGCCACGCCAGCCTCGTCGATCACCGTGCCGGCCGTGGACACGGTGCCGAATGACAGAATTTTGCGCACGCCACGCCATCCCGGCAACCAAGGCAGATCCGCCGGTCGACAGCACAAGGTCGCCAGTAGCGTCGCCACCGCGCCGGCGACCGCCCCCCAGACCAGGCTCAGGTAGCCCCAGCCACGCATCGCCAAGACAATCGAGCATGCCATCTGCGCCGCGCACTGGCTGGTGTTGATCGCGAAAATCGACGAAAATCGCATCTGCCGCCGCAGATACGGCAACGCCACCGCGCTGAATGGAATCAGCAGAAAATTAATCGACAGCAGTTGCAACGTGGTGCGCAGCCGTGGCTCGTGATAAAACCAGGCCGCTGGAATGCTGACCGCCAACACCAGCGCCGCCAGCGTCCAGGCAATCAGGAAGCTCACGCTGAGCGCGGCACGCAATTGCTGCTGGTCCAATTCACGGGCGTGGATCACATACGCGCCGACGCCGAAATCGCGCAGCACCTGCACCAATCCAATCAGCACCGCGCCGACCGCATAGACGCCGACATCGTTCGGCGTCAACAGCCGCGCCAGCACCATCGCACCGATGGTGTTCAGCACCAGCAGCGTATATTTTTCAGAAAACGAAAACAGGAACGATAGATGTGGTTTCATAGCAATCCGTCGTAGAACGCAGAGACCTGCTTGCCGACGACGTCATTGCTATAGCGGCTGACCGCTACGTCCCGACCGCAGCGGCCCATGGCCGCGCGGCGTGCCGGATCCGCCAGCAAATCGCCAACCGCCACGACTGCCGCAGCCAGGCCATGCGCCGGGATCAACGTCCCCGCCGGAGAATCGCGCAGGATGTCGGCGCTGCCCGGCACGTCGGTCGCCACGGCCGGGATGCCGCACGCCATCGCCTCGATGGTGGCAATGCCAAAGCCTTCGTTGCGACTCATCAGCAGATGGACATCCAGCGCCGGCATCACCTCGTGTACATCGGCGACAAAGCCGGTAAAGATCACCCACGGCGTCAGCCCCAGCCGTTCGGCCTGCCCGCGCAACGTTGCCTCCAGCGGTCCGTCGCCAGCCAGCACCAGATAAAGATCGGGAAATCGTTGCCGCAGCGCCGCCAGCAGGTTGATCGCCAATGCTGGACGCTTCTGCTCCGCCAGCCGGGCCACCGTGCCGATCACCAGCGCCTGCTGTGGCACCTGTAGCCGCATGCGCGCCTGCAACCGCGCCGCCAGCGATGGCCGGAAACGCTCCACATCGACCGGGTTCGGTATCACCGCCAACCGCGCGGACTGCGGCAAGTACGGCTGGTAAATCGCCATAAAATGCGCCATTGCCGATGCCGACACCGCATACACGCCACGCACGCCGGAAAATGCCTGCCGCAGCAGACGCTCGTGCCAGGCGGTAAAGCGGGCCGGAGGAAACGCATTGTGCACGCTGATCACCGTCGGCAACCGGCAACGCTGTGCCAGCCACAGCAGCGACGCGCCATACGTGGTCCAGCAAAACGCCACATGCACCAGATCCGCCCTGAACGCCCGCAACCTGCCGCCGCCGAACCAGTGCGCGCGCCAACGGCGCAGATCGCGCCAGCGCCAGTTTCCTTCGAAGAACGCCGGCGGGTCGAATTCCGCCACCGTGACCTGCTCTCGCGCCAGCCGCTGCGTCCACGCGGTAAGACCGGCGAAGCGCCGCATCGCCAGCACCGCCCCATGACCGGCAGCTTGCAGATAGCGGACCTCTTGCGCCATCCGCAATTCCATCCCGCCGAGTTCGCCTGAATAGCTGGTCACCAGCACCGTCTTGCGGGCCGGCAGCGAACCACGCCACGCTTCATGAAAATAGCCGCGCAGATAAGCCAGTTCCCAGCGATGGCTGAACTTGCTCCCAACATCGCCGGTCAGCGCCGCGCGCGCCCATGCCAACATTTCTTTGAGGTAGCGCAGCCACATCCAGCGCGGCACGCGCCGCCACTCCGCAAACCTGCCGGGCGGATCCTGCCGAAATTTGCCGCGCCCGAAGCGCCAGGCTTTTTGCAGGACGTAGTCGATTTCCACCTGATGCCGGCGAATATGATGCGTCACCCGCGCACCGCCGTAGAACCTGGCGCGATGGCCCAGCAAGGCCAGCCTGCGCGTCAGCTCGGTCTCGCTGCCCATCGCGTACTCGGCGCCATTCGGCCCCACCGCGACGTCGAAACGGTGTCCAGCCACAAACGCCGCGCGTCGCACCGCCATATTCGCGCCCCACACCAGTCCGGGAAATACCGGCCCATCTGCCATCGATGGCGACGTCAGCCCATACGTCAATCCAGTGGGAATCAAGGCCAGCAGCCAGTCTGGCGGCGGTTCGGCCCAATCGGGCAAGATGGCGCCGCCGAACACGCTGTCGGCAGGAAAGGCTTGCGCGCAGGCCTGCCATTGCACCAGCCAGTCGGCGTGCGGCGTGGCGTCGTCATCGGTGAAGACGTAGAGCGCATCGTCGGCATCGGGCTCCGCCAGTACCAGCTCCAGCGCGCGATTCAACGCCCGGTTTTTGCCGGCGGCCGGCTCGTGCAGGCACCGCAGCGGCAGCCGGCTGGCATAGCTGGCGATCAGCTCGCCGCTGCCATCCGTGCTGCCGTTATCGACGATCAGCAGCCGCCAACCATCCGCAGGCACGCTCAGGCGGCAATAAGCGTCCAGCACCCGAGGTAAAGTCGCAGCGCCATTGCGGGTTGCCATGAGTACGGTCAACAAGGCCCGGTCTCCCCTGTCCTATGATTGGCAGATCAAAAAGCCAGTGTACCGACAGGCTCAAACGCATCGTTGAGCCAAATCAATGACTGCCATGCGCGACATATTCGTTACCTTTATTGTGTTTGCCAGCCTGCCGCTGATCATCAAACATCCCGTCAATGGCGTGCTGATGTGGATCTGGATCAGCGTCATGAATCCGCACACCCAGAGCTGGGGCTTCGCCACCACCTTTCCGTTTGCGCAGATCATCGCCGTCATCACGCTGTTCAGCCTGGCCACTTCGCGCACGCCGAAGACCTTGCCGGCCAGCGGCATCACTTTTGCCCTGCTGGCCATGGTGCTGTGGATGAACATCACCACACTGTTTGCGATCTTCCCGGCGGCGTCCCAGGTGCAACTGGCCAAGGTGATGAAAATCATGTTGATGAGCCTGGTCACCATGGTGGTGATCCGCCGCCGCGAGGATGTGCACCGCATGATCTGGGTACTGGTCATTTCGCTGGGCTACTACGGCGTCAAGGGCGGTATTTTCACGGTGCGCGAAGGCGGCAACTTCCGCGTCTGGGGGCCGATCGGCACCTTCATCGGCGGCAATAACGAAATCGCCCTGGCGCTGATCATCGCCATTCCACTGATGCGCTACCTGCAACTGAGCAGCGACAACCGCTGGGTCAAGCACGGCCTGACCGCCACCATGCTGCTGTCCGCCATGGCCGCGCTGGGCACCTACTCGCGCGGCGCGCTGCTGGCCATCGGCGCCATGATCGTGCTGATGTGGCTGAAAAGCCAGCAAAAGCTGCTGGGCGCCTTCGTCATCCTGATGTTCGCGCCATTGGCCATGCTGTACATGCCGGAGCGCTGGACCGAACGCATGGACAGCATTGCCGACTACGAGGCCGACACCTCCGCCATGGGCCGCATCAACGCCTGGCATATGGCTTACAACCTGGCCAAGGACCGCTTCTTCGGCGGCGGTTTCGAGATCGCCGAGCCGTCCGTGTTCTACCTGTACGCGCCGAACCCGGCCGCTGTTCATGCAGCCCACAGCATCTATTTCCAGGCGCTGGGCGAACATGGTTTCATCGGATTGGGACTGTATCTGCTGCTGGGCGTGCTGACCTGGCGCTCGGCGTCGTGGATAGTCCGCAGCAGCCGTGACGATCCCGAACTACAATGGGCCAGCAACCTGGCCAAGATGATTCAATCCAGCCTGATCGGCTTCGCGGTGGGCGGCGCCTTCCTCAGCCTGCTCTATTTTGACGTGCCGTATTATTTGATGGCCGCCGTGGTCGCCCTGCGCGCGCTGACCGAACAGCGGCTGGCCGCCCGCAAAGCCGAGGTGGCCCGATGAGCGCGCAACGGTTGTCGATCCTGATTTACCACCGGGTGCTGGCACGAGCCGACGCATTGCTGCCCAGTCTGCCCGATGCACAACGCTTCGACCGCCAGATGGCGCTGCTCAAACGCCATTTCAACGTGCTGCCGGTCAGCCAGGCCGTACGCCGGCTGCAAAGCCAGACCCTGCCACGGCGCGCCGCCTGCATCACTTTCGACGACGGTTATGCCGATAACGCCGAGGTCGCCTTGCCGATTCTGCAGAAGCACGGCCTGAACGCCGCCTTCTTTGTCGCCAGCGGGTACCTGAACGGCGGTCAGATGTGGAACGACGACATCATCGACTACGTCCGCCAGTCCGGTGGCGACCCGCAGGCGCTGGACCAGTTGCTACAGGAACTGAAATACCTGCCGTTCGATCACCGCCTGCGCACCGCCAGCGCCCTGGCGCCGCCACGCGGCCGGCAACTGATGCTGCGTTCGGAGCAACTGCAAGCACTGCACGCTGCCGGCATGGAAATCGGCGCGCACACCCATCGGCACCCGATCCTTGCCGCCGTGCCGGATGCCGACGCCTTCACCGACATTGCCCAGGGCAAGTCGATGTTGGAAAACATCATCCAGGCGCCAGTCACACTGTTCGCCTATCCGAACGGCAAGCCCGGCACGGATTACCGCCAGCAGCATGTACAAATGGTGAGCGAGATGGGTTTCGACGCGGCCTTCAGCACCGTTGCCGGCGCCGCCTATGACGGCAGCGACCCGCTGCAATTGCCGCGTTTCACGCCGTGGGAGCCGGACCGGCTGCGGTTTCTGCTGCGGCTGCTGGCACAGCGGCGGATCGCGGTGTAGCGTGCTGTTGCAGCCATTGTTCCAGCATCATCAACACCCATACCATAGTGCCGTGATAGGCCGGATGCTCGTGCACCAGCGTCTGCGTCAGGTGGTCGATGAAGTCCGCGCGCACGATACGGCGGCCTTTCAGATCGGCCAGGCTGTCAAACGCGAGTTCGCGCAAGCGGATGTCGGTCAGCAGCCATTGGCCGAACGGCATGCCGAAGCCGTGCTTTTTCTTGCGCAGGATGGCCTGCGGCAGATGGTCGCGCAGCGCATGCTTGAAGAAGTAGCGCAGCCGCGTGCCGTTCAACTTGTCGCTCGGCGGCAGGCAAGCCGAGAACGCCAGCAGCTCATCGCTCAGGAACGGAAACGCCGCCTCCACGCCGGCCAGCTCACACGCCAGGTCGACCTTGCGCAGGTCGTTGTCGGCCAGCGTGTAGCGCAGATCCAGCGCTTGCATGCGGTTGATCTGGCTGAGTCCGTGCGATTCCCAATAGCAGGCATTCAATTCTCCGAGCGGCGCGCTTTGGTCCACGGACGCCAGAAAATCGCCATGCAGCATCGGTGCCGGACCGTAGCGTTGCAACAGATTGTAGGTTTCCAGCCGCGCCGGCATCGGCACCAGCGCCTGCTCGACGTAGCTGCGGGCCTTGCGCAGCAGCGGCGCCTGCCAGCGGCGTGCCAGCCCGAACAGCAGCGGCTCCAGCAGCAACTGTCGCACAGACGACGGCAACTGCTCATAACGGGCAAACACCGCCTGACGCGCGTAACGCTCGTTACCGCCGAACAGCTCATCGCCGCCATCGCCGCCCAGCAAGCGCGTGACCCCGTCCGCCCGCGCCATCTGCGCGCAGAAATACGCCGGCACCACGGAGGAATTGCCAAAGGGCTGCGCGCTGGCCGCCGCGATCTGCGGGATAGCGTCCGCCACATCCCCCGCAGTCAAATAGTATTCGTGATGATCCGTGCCAAAATGCTGGGCGGCGATGCGGGCATAGGCCATTTCGTCGTAGCCGTCGACATCGAAGCCGATGGAATAAGTGCGCGCCGGCCGCGCCAGCAAGCCGGCTAGCGTCGAACTATCCGTGCCGCCGCTGAGAAAGGCACCGACTTTCTCGGTCCCGGCCGCCGCTTGCTGTACTGAATCGCGCAACGCGCCCAGAAACTGATTTTTCAACGCCACAAACGGCGTGCTGCGCTCCTCACGGAAACGCATGCACCAGTACACGCCACGCTCCATGCGTCCGCGCCGGTACAACAGATACTGGCCCGGTTGCAACCGGTACTGATCGCGATACACGCCGCGTGGCGCTGGAATCATGTGGAAATACAGGTAGTGATACAGCGACTGCGGGTCCAACTCGCCTGCCGGCAAGGCCGCCAACGAGGTCGCAAACAGCAGTCCGTGCGGTTCGCTCTGGTAATGCATGGTATGCACGCCGCTACGGTCCACCGCCAGCATCGCCTGGCCCGTGTTGCCATCGATGATGCAGACAGCGAAATGCCCGGTCAGATCGGCGCAGGCCTGCGGGCCGCGTGTACGCCATTTCTGCACTAGCCGTGTGGCAAGCTGATCTGCACTGCCGTCCAGCCTGGCATGGCCCCAGATGGCGGCAAGCAAGCCCGGTTCCTGGTGCAGGCTGACCGCCTCCGCACTGGCCGCAACGCCGAGTCCGCACGGCTCGCTCGTTAATATCCTGACCGGACTGGCGTCGAAGCGCGCCATGCTGGCGGTGCGGTCCGCCAACGGCAACGCGCCAAATTGCGTATCACGTTGCAGATTCAAATAACCGCACAGCCCGCTCATACCAGCACCTCCAGTGGCGGCGGATGGCCGAGAAACGCGGTCGGACTGGCCGTCAAGCCATAAGCGCCGGACTGGAACACCACCACGTAATCACCCGGCTCTACGCGCGCCAGTTCCATGCTGTCAGCTAGCATATCAAGCGGCGTGCACAGCGGGCCGACCACGGTAACCACTTCGCGCGGCGCAGCGTGCATGCGGTTGCCGACCGCCACCGGATAATTCTTGCGGATCACCTGCCCAAAGTTGCCGGATGCGGCCAGATGATGATGCAGGCCGCCATCCGTAATCACAAACACCTGGCCGTGCGACAGTTTGCGTTCCAACACGCGGCAGACGTAGACGCCGCCCTCGGCGACCAGGTAGCGGCCGAGCTCCAGTATCAGTCGCGTCTCCGGCGACGCGGCGCTCAGCACCTGCGCAGTGGCGTGCAAACCTTCCGCCACGGCAGCCAGATCCAGCGGCCGCTCACCAGGAAAATACGGCACACCGAAACCGCCACCAATATTCAGCAAGCGCATCGGCGCCGGCGCATGTTCCGCCAGGCGTAGCGCCAGTTGCACGCTCAGCAGTTGAGCTTCGCAGATTGCCTTGGCGGACAAATTCTGCGCGCCGCAAAACAGATGAAAGCCCTGAAAATCCAGTTCCAGCTGACCCAGTTTGCGCAGCATCACCGGCACCCGCTCCGCATCGACGCCAAACTGCCGCGCGCCGCCGGCCATTTTCATGCCGGCATATTTCAGCTCAAATTCCGGATTGACGCGCACCGCCACGCGCGGCCTAATTCCCAATAACTCGCCCACGCGCGCTGCACGCGCCATTTCGTCTTCCGATTCCAGATGCAGCACCACGCCGGCCGCCACCGCGCTGCGCAACTCGGCATTGCTCTTGCCCGGCCCGGCGAAACTGATGCGCGGCGACGGCATGCCGGCATCCAGCGCGATTTTCATCTCGCCGCCAGACGCCACGTCAAAGCCGTCCACCAGCGATGCCATCATCTGCACCAGCGCCGGCATGGGATTCGCTTTGACGGCGTAATGCAAATGCACGCCGGCCGGCAACACCTGCCGCAGCAAGCCAATCCGCGACTGGATATGGTTGCGCTCATACGCATAAAACGGCGTGCGGCCGACCCGCTCCGCCAGCCGCGTCAGCGCGATGCCGCCTAGTTGCAGGCAATCATCCTGCACCGGGAATTGGCGCAACTCCGCATGGGAAATCGTCATCGACGCGCCTCCAGTTCCTGCGCCAGCAGCCGCCGGTCGATCTTGCCGTTGGGATTGCGCGGCAGGGGCTCGCTACGCATATCGATGCGCGCCGGCACCATGTAGGCTGGCAGACAACGCTTGCAGGCAGCCAGTAGCGCCGGACTGTTCAGCTCATCGCCCACTGCCACCAGCGCGATCGCCTGGCCCAGCGTCGGATGCGCGACGCCAAACGCGGCCGCCTCCGATACCAGCCCGGTCGCATACACCACCTCTTCCACTTCCGCCGGGCTGACGCGGTAGCCGGAAGTCTTGATCATGTCGTCAGTGCGGCCGATAAAGTACAGATAGCCTTCTTCGTCGGCACGCACGGTGTCGCCCGACCACACCGCCAGTTCCGCTATCGGCAAGCCGCCGCTACGGTCGGGCAAAGGCCGGAAGCGTTCCGCCGTGCGCGCCGCATCGTTCCAGTAGCCCATCGCCACCAGCGCGCCACGATGCACCAGTTCGCCCGGCTCGTTCGGACCGCACGGCGAACCATCGTTGCGCAGCACCAGGATTTCGGCGTTGGGAATGGCCTTGCCGATCGATTCAGGCCGGATCGCCAGCTGCTCCGGCGCCAGATAAGTCGAGCGGAACGCCTCGGTCAGCCCGTACATCAGATAGATTTCCACATGCGGCAGCGCCTTGCGCAGGGCTTTGATGGTGTGCTGCGGCATCACGCCGCCGGAGTTGGTGATATAGCGCAATCGGCGCGCATGATGCCAGCTCAGCTCCGACAGCTGTATCCACAGCGGCGGCACGCCCGCCAGACCGGTGATGCGATCGCGATCGACCGCGTCGATCACATCGCGCAACAGCAGGTGGTTGAGCAGCACGGCGCAGGCACCGACGGCAAACGCGGTGGTCAACTGGCTCAGGCCATAATCGAAACTGAGCGGTAGCACGCACAGCAATCGGTCTTCCGAGGTGTTATGCAGATACGTGGACACGCTGAGCGCGCCAGCCACCAGATTGCGGTGCGACAGCACTACACCCTTGGGCTTGCCCGTGCTGCCGGAGGTGTACAGGATGGCGGCCATATCGCTGTCAATGCAGGGATGAAACTCCTGCGGGGCTGCCGCCAACATCGCTTCGCGCCACGAATGCAGTTTGATGCCGTTGGGCGCTTGCAACGCCTCCATCGACCCGATAATGATGACCGTATGCAGATCCGGGCAGCCGCCCAACGCCTCCGCCAACTGATTAAACCGCTCACGCGAGGTCACCAGAATGCGCACATTGCAGTCGGCGAGGATGTACGCCACTTGCTCCGCCTTCAGCACCGGATTGACCGGCACAAACACCGAACCCGCCACCGCCGCGCCAAACATGGCCACCACCGTCTCCTCGCGCTTCTCCAGATAGACGGCCAGCCGCTCGCCGCGTCCCAGGCCATGATCCAGCCAGGCGTACGCAGCCTGCCGTACCATCTGCTCCAAAGCGCCATAATTCAGGCCCACGCCTTGATAAGACAGTGCCTGCCGGTCCGGCACCTGGCGCGCCGACTGAAAGATACATTCGTGGATTAGCTGCGGCATGACGGTCAGCCTTCGCGATGGACGGTCCTCCATGATCGGGACAAACTGCCGAGCCGTTCTTGATGCGCATCAAACGCCACGCGCGCTTGTGCTGGCGCAAACCGTGCGCGCCGCGCCCATAGTTTAATCAGAACCCCGCTCCCGATCGAACTGACTGTCATGAGCAAGCGCCTGCGTCTCACTCTCGCCCAACTTGGCTGGCTGAATACCGCCCTGTATCTGCTGGCGCGCGTGCTGGCGCGGGCCAGTGGCGGCCGCTGGACGCTGTTCCGCTACCTGTTTGTCGCCCAATATGTCAGCGATTCGCCGCTCACGCCGATGCGTGGTGCCGACATCAGTATCCACTCTCCCGATGTCAGCACGCCGCTGCCGGACGGCTATCCGCGCCCCGCGCATGTGGTGCGCGACCGTTACGCCCAAGGCGCCAGCACGCTGACGGCATGGCGAAACGGCCGGCTGGCCGGCTTTCTCTGGCTGATCCCAAATGCATACCAGGAGGACGAAGTCCGCGCGCGCTACCGGTTGTCGTCCCAACGCGAAAACTGGGATTTTGACGTCTGGGTGCGACCGGATGAGCGCCTCGGCTGGGTCTTCCGCCGATTATGGGAAACCGCGCGCCAGCAGCTGCGTGGACGCGGCGTGCGCTGGACCTGTAGCCGCATCTCGGCCTTCAATCCCGGCTCGTTGCGCGCGCATGCGCAGATCGGCGTGGTGCGGCTAGGCCACGCCGTGTTCCTGCGCTGCGGCCAGTGGCAGTGGATGGTATGCAGCCTGCGGCCCTATTTCCACTTGTCGCGCCACCCCGCATCCTTTCCCCAACTGATGTTCGACACCAGCCAGCTACAGGAGCCGTCATGCCCCAATTTTCGCAAGTCTGCCACATCCTGAGAAGCACCCTCTCCCTCGGCCACATGCAGCTGACCGAAGACACGCCGCTGCTGGGCAGCCTGCCGGAGCTGGACTCGATGGCGGTGGCCAACCTGATCGTCGCGCTGGAACAGCACTTCGGCTTCGAAGTCCAGGACGACGAAATCAGCGCCCGCCACTTCGCCACGGTTGGCTCCCTGGCCAGCTTCGTCGCCAGCAAGACGGCCTGACCGTGGACGCCGCCTCCCTTGCCGCCCTGCCGTTCTTCCTCAATGCCGATGAGGGCGAACGCTTTTGCCTGTACCACGCGCCAGAAATAGGCACGCCGTCGCGCGGCGCCATCCTCTACGTCCATCCGTTTGCGGAAGAATTGAACAAGAGCCGGCGCATGGTGGCGTTGCAGGCCCGCGCCTATGCACAGGCAGGCTTCGGCGTGCTGCAAATCGATCTGTTCGGATGCGGCGACAGCAGCGGCGAGCTGCCGCAAGCCCGGTGGGATACCTGGCTGAGCGACCTGACACGCGCATGGCACTGGCTGCAAGCACGCCACACCGGCCCGCGCTACCTGTGGGGGTTGCGTCTGGGCGCCTTGCTGGCGCTGGACTTTGCCACGCGCGTGCGGCCGGATGGCGTAATCCTGTGGCAGCCCGCCCTGAGCGGACGCGCGCATCTGAACCAGTTCGTGCGGTTGCAAAGCGCGGCGCGACTGTTCTCCAATCCGCCGGCGGCCGAGCAAAGCACGGAAATCGCCGGCTACCTGATGTCGCCCGCGCTGTCGGCCGCCATCGGCCAGCTGGATGCGGAAGCGCTGGCGCCGCGCTGCCCGGTGCAGTGGATGGAACTGAGTCCCGCGCCACAGGACGCCGCCGCCGACTACGCCAGCGCGGCAGGCAACAACCACGCGACATTGCAGCCAGCGTCCGAAGTGTTGATCGAGCGCTGGCGCCAGAGCGGCGCCAGGGTGCAGGCTTATCCCGTCCACGGCGAGGCTTTCTGGACCAGCAGCGAAATCGGCGTCGCGCCCGAGCTACTGGCCGCAACCACTGCCGCCGCCCCCAGGGAGCCGACATAATGCCGCAGCAACGCGTACTCCAATTCACTTGCCAGGACTGCTGGCTGTTCGGCATCCTCCATATGCCGGACCAGCCGTCGACGCGCGGCGTATTGATCGTCACCGGCGGCCCGCAATATCGCATCGGCAGCCATCGCCAGTTCGTGCTGCTGGCGCGCCACCTGGCCGAACACAATGTGCCGGTGATGCGCTTCGACTATCGCGGCATGGGCGACAGCGAAGGCGAGATGCGCGATTTCGAATCGATCCAGGACGACCTGGAAGCGGCCATCGGCCAGTTCTTCAACGCCATGCCAGTATTGAAGGAGCTGGTGCTATGGGGCCTGTGCGACGGCGCCACCGCCGCTGCCTTTCACGCGCCGGACGATCCACGCATCGCGGGCCTGATCATGCTCAACCCGTGGGTGCGCACCACACAAGGCGAAGCCCGCACCACGCTGCGCCACTACTACCTGCAGCGCATCCGTGACGGTGAATTCTGGCGCAAGCTGGCGCAGGGCCGCTTCGGCGTGCGCCGCGCACTCTCGTCCTTCCGCCAGGTGGCGACGGCCGCCGGCCAGCCGTCCGCGCAAATTGAATCGCTGCCGGAACGGCTGCACCAGGCGCTGTGCCGCTTCCGCGGCCAGATCCTCATCATCCTGAGCGGCGCCGATCTGGGTGCGCGCGAATTCATGGCGCTACCACGCCAGAGCGCCCATTGGCGCACGTTGCTGGCATCACCTCGCGTGCGCCAGACCATCATCCCGCACGCCAACCACACCTTTGCCCGCCAGGTCTGGCGCGACGAAGTCGCCGACATCTGCACCAAATGGATACGAGCATGGTAAAGCGCGTGCTGATGATCGCCTATCACTACCCGCCGATGCGCGGTGGCAGCGGCATCCACCGCACGCTGGCCTTTACCCAATACCTGCCGCAACTGGGCTGGCAACCGATGGTGCTGTCGGTCAGCCCCAATGCCTATCCGGACTACAGCCGCGCCGACGCGGTGCCGCAAGTGCCGGTGCACCGCAGCTTTGCGCTCGATGCGGCGCGCCAACTGGCCATCGCCGGCCGCTATCCGTCCCTGCTGGCGCAGCCGGACCGCTGGATTTCATGGTGGCTCAGCGCCGTGCCCACCGGCTTGCGGCTGATACGCCAATACCAGCCGCAGTTCATCTGGTCCAGCTACCCGATCGCCACCGCGCATCTGATCGGCCTCACGCTGCATCGCCTGACCGGCATTCCATGGATTGCCGACCAGCGCGATCCGATGATCGATACCGACTACCCGCCGGACCCGCGCCGCCGCCGCATCCACGGCTGGATTGAGCAGCAGGCCATGCAACGCGGCGCGGCCGTCATCTGCACAACGCCAGGCGCCGTGCGCGACTTGCGTCACCGTTTTCCGCGAGCGGATACCCGCCGCATTGCCCTGATCGAAAACGGCTACGACGAGGTGAGTTTCATCGGCGCGGAAATCGCTACCCCGCGTGCCACGTCGTCGCCCGGTCCTTTCCGGTTGCTGCACAGTGGCGTCATCTACCCGTCGGAGCGCGACCCCGGCGCACTGTTTGCCGCATTGGCGCGCCTGCTGGCGCAAGGCGAGATACAGCCGGCAAGCTTTCGCCTCGTGCTACGCGCCAGCGGCCACGACGCCTATCTGCAAGGCCTGATCGCACGCCACCCGCACCTGGCGCCAATCATTGAACTGGCGCCGCCCTTGTTGTACCAAGAGGCGCTGGCCGAAATGCTGACGGCCGACGGCCTGCTGCTGCTCCAGGCGGAAAACTGCAACGGCCAGATTCCGGCCAAATTGTACGAGTACCTGCGTGCCCGCCGTCCGCTGCTGGCCTTGACCCACCCGGACGGCGACACTGCCGGCCTGCTGCGTCGCGCCGGCATCCACACCACGGCGCGGCTGGATTGCGTTGACGATATCGCTACCGCGCTGCGCCACTTCCTGCGCCTGTGCCGCCAGCAGCAAGCGCCAACCGCACCACCGGCACTGATCGCCCGCCACTCGCGCGCAGCGCGCACCCGCAAACTGGCCGCGCTGCTGGACCGTCTCCACAGCAAGGAATCAATATGAAACCCCTCGCCATCGCCCTGATCCTGTTCTGCGCAAACGCCGCAGCAGCCGACGACTGTCCGCCCTACGTCAAGCACAATCCCGGCGGCGACTACAGCAGCCCCGACGACCGTCAGGGCCTGAGCGTAGTGGAAAACTACCACTTCACTCCCGACGTCGAGCGCCTGGTACGCGGCGCCAGCGGTCCATTGGGCGCCGACATCGGCTACACGCTGGAACACTTCCCCAACCATCCGCGCGCATTGTCGGCCATGTCGCGCCTGGCGCTGCGCGACAAGAACCGCAAACCTCACGGCGCCCACTACACGGTGGAATGCTTCTTCAACCGCGCACTGGGTTTCCGTCCCGACGACGCCCGCGTCCATTCGCTGTATGGCGCCTATCTGCTGGCGATCGGCCAGACCGACACCGCGCTGGAACACCTGGAGGAATCAGCGCGGCTGGAGCCATCCAATCCCACCGCCCACTACAACTTGGGCCTGCTGTACGTGAAGAAGAAAGACTACGACAAAGCCCGCGCCAGCGCACAAAAGGCCTACGGCATGGGCTTTCCGCTGCCCGGCCTGAAAAACAAGCTGACCGCCGCCGGCGAGTGGCGCGAGTGATTACTTCAAGCCGTGGTGATTCATTAAATCGTACAAGGTCGGCCGGCTCACGCCCAATAGCTCCGCCGCCTTGACGATATTCCCATCCGCCCGCGCCAGCGCCTTCACCATCACCCTATATTCAGCCGTCTCTCGCACCTGTCGCAGGTTAACGGATTCCTCCTGCCCATCCGGTAGCCCAAGATCGGCAGGTGTGATCTGCGGCCCTTCCGCCATGATGACGGCGCGACGAATACAGTTCTCCATCTCGCGCACATTGCCCGGCCATGCGTAGGCCTCGATGGCGGCCAGCGCCTCCACGCTGAATGCCAGCAGCGAGCGTGATTCGCCGGCACAGAACTTGTTGCGGAAGTGATGCGCCAACAGCGCGCAGTCGCCGGCGCGGTCGCGCAACGGCGGTATCGTCAGCACGATCTCGCTCAGGCGATAGTACAGATCTTCACGAAAGCCACCTTCCGCCGACAGCGTCTTCAGATTGCGATGTGTGGCGCAGACCACGCGTACGTCGATGCTGATCTCACTGCGTCCGCCCACCCGCTCGATCACGCGCTCCTGTAAAAAGCGCAGCAGCTTGGCCTGCAACGCCAGCGCCATGTCGCCAATTTCGTCGAAGAAGAAAGTGCCGCCGTGCGCCAGTTCCAGTTTGCCGGGTGTCTGCCGCTGCGCGCCGGTAAACGCGCCTTTCTCGTAGCCGAATAACTCGCTCTCCAGCAGATGCTCCGGAATCGCCGCGCAATTGATCGCCACAAAGCGCTTCTCATGGCGCGTACTCAGGTTATGCAGGCCGCGCGCAATCAACTCCTTGCCGCTGCCCGAGTCACCCAGCAGCATCACCGTGGCCGAGGACGGCGCCACCTTCTCCACGCTACGACACAGTTTCAGCATCACCGGATCGCGGCTGATGATGCCGGCCAGCGGCGAATCGGACTGAATCTGTAGCATGCGGCGGTTTTCCTGCTGCATGGCGTGCAGATAGAAGGCCCGCGCAATCACCAGCGACAGCGTGTCCGCGTCCATCGGTTTCTGATGAAAGTCGTAGGCGCCCATGCCGATGGCCTTTAGCGCATTGGCGCGCTCCTGGTTACCGGACAGGATGATCACCTTAGTGTCCGGCGCTGCGGCCAGTATCTGCGCCAGCAGCGCCAGACCTTCGCTGGCGCCGTCGGGATCGGGCGGCAAGCCGAGGTCCATGGTCACCACCGCCGGCTGGTGACGGCGTAATTGTGCCAATGCGGATTCGCGGTCGTCTGCGGTGACGACGTCATAGGCGTCCAGACTCCAGCGCAGCTGCTTTTGCAGTCCCGCGTCGTCTTCGACCACCAGTAGCTTATTCTTGCCCATGTTCGGACTCCTTATGTAACGGCAGCGTCACGCGAAACGTCGTGCCCTGGGATGGCGCGCTGGCGACCTGCAACTGGCCGCCGACCTCGCTAAGATATTCGCGGCTCTCGAACACACCGATGCCCATGCCTGCCGCCTTGGTCGAGACGAACGGCTGGAACAGGCGCTCACGCACAAACTGCTCACTCATGCCATGGCCGGTATCGGACAGCTCGACGACTGCCGCACCGTCGCTTTCCTGCATGCGCACCGCAACCCGGCCGGAACGCGGCGTGGCTTCGACCGCGTTCTGCAGCAGATGGCCGATGACCCGCTCCAGCCGCCGGGCGTTGGCCAGCACCGTCAGACCGGCACTACACAATTCCAGCGAAGGACGCGGTTCGCTGCTGGCGTGCAGCTGCACCACGCGCATCAGCAGTTGATCCAGTTGCAGCGGCGCGGCGGCATCGGGGGCATCGTCGCGGCGCAGCTTGAGCAGCAGATGCTTCATCTTGCCCAGCGAGTGAGACAACGTATCCAGCATATCGTTCTGGAAGTCTGGATTGGCCTTGTGCTTTTCCGCGTTCACCAACAGCAGTGAGAGTTGCGAGACCAGGTTTTTCAGGTCATGCACGATGAAGGTCGACATGCGGTTGAAGGACTCGAATTGCCGCGCCACGGCCAGACTATCGGCCGACGCGCGATGCGCCAGGTAGCTGGCGGCCTGGCTGCCGGCGATTTTCAGCACGTCGCGCACTTCCCAATTGAGCTGCAATGCGGTACGCGGCAAAGCCAGGCAGATAAAGCCGAACAGGCTGCGATCCAGCATCAGCGGCACGATCAGCCATACGCCGGCGCTCCACGATGGCGGTGGCAGGCCTTCATAACGTGCGGGCTGGCGACGCCATTCCGGCAGATCCACCACCCAGCCGCGCACCGCCAGCAAGCGGCACAGCGGACTATCGGATCGTTCGTCGGCATCGGGCAGCGGCATATTCCAACGGGTCGCAGGCCGAAACAGATCGTCTTCGCGCCGCAGCCACAGCATGCCCGCCGGGCTTTCGACCAGCCCCGCCATGGCCTGAATCGCCCGCTCGGACAGGCCGCCCGCATCGTCGGCCAGCGCGCGCGTGAAGCGCTGCCATTCTTCGCGATAGTCGTAACGGCCCTGATAAAAATGCTTGCCGATGAATAGCTTGAGCCGCGCGCGCATGGCGCCGGAAAACAGCACGCCGACAAGCAGCAGCGCGGCGCCGCACAGACAGGCCAGCTGCATCAGCGCGCCCCACGCGCCGCCGATATAGCGCAGATACCAGGCGCTGACGGCCATCGCCAGCAGGTACATCGCAGCACCCAGCAACGCGGCGGAATGGAACATGATCTGGCGCGACAGCTGTAGCCCCGGCGTCCACACCGGACCGCGCGCCATCGCCATCGCCAGCAGCGGCGCGCTCAAGGCATTGACGATGCCGCGTGCAGCCCAGATATCCGGATTCACGCGCCGCAGCAGCATGGCGTCGCTGTACAGATAAAAGTCGAAAGCGAACAAGGCTCCGATGCCCAAACAGGCAAACTTGATGCCCCAACGCGTGTTCTGCGGCGCGTTGCGATACAGATGTTCGACCAGCAGCATGCCCAGTACCGATGACGCCAGCGGCAGGCCTGCGTGCAGCAGCGGCGACGCATCGGGCTGCAAGGCCACCGCCAGCGCCGCAGCCGGCAGCAGCATCGCGCACGCCAGCAATCGCCAGCCCGCGCTGGAGAGCCGCATCAGCAAGGCCAGCCAGCTAGCGCAGCGCAGCGCGTCCGCCACGCCAGGCAAGATCGGTGCGATGGGCGCGATCAGCACCTCGGCCATCGCGCAGGCCGCCCATAGCGCCGTCACCACAGCAGACCATCCCATGGCGCGCGCATGCGGACGCTGACGCCATGCAGGCCGCAGCAACAGCGCGGCCAGCGCGCCAAACGCCACCAAGGCCACGCCATGGCTGAACGCTGCCACGCCTGTGGCGCCGTCCCACTGCATCAGCGGCCACCTTTACCGAACAAGACCACCTGCACCGTGTCCACCAAAATCAGCAGATCGAGGAACAGGCTATTATTTTTCACATAATATAAATCGTATTGCAGCTTGCGCAGCGCATCCTCCACCGATGCGCCGTAGCGGTAGCGCACCTGCGCCAGGCCGGTGATGCCAGGCTTGATCCCATGCCGCACGTTGTAGTATGCGATCTGCTCGCACAACTGGTCGACGAAATACGCGCGCTCGGGACGCGGACCGACAAAACTCATCTCGCCGCGGAACACATTCAGCATCTGCGGCAGTTCGTCGATGCGCAGCTTGCGTATCCAGCGGCCGACCGCCGTCACGCGCGGATCGTTCTGCTCCGCCCACTGCGGCTGGCCATCCCGCTCCGCGTTCTGCCCCATGCTGCGGAACTTCAGCACATGGAACAGCCGGTTGCCGCGTCCCACCCGCTCCTGACGATAGAACACCGGACCGCCGTCCTCAATCTTGATGGCCAGCGCGGTCGCCAGCATCAGCGGCATTGCCAGCAGGCCGATGGCGGCGCTGGCCAGCAAATCCAGCAAGCGCTTGACGATGGCGCGCAGCACGCCCTGATCGAAGCCGCCGCCAAAAATCAGATAACTCGGTTGCAGCGAATCGATGCGGATCTGGCATGCCTCGCGCTCGAAGAAGGTCGCCGCGTCGGTCACCGGCACGCCGCCCAGCGCGCACTCCAGCAACTGCCGCACCGGGAAGGCGCCATTGCGCCGGTCGCCCACCGTCACCACGATTTCATCGGCGGCGTAACGCCGCGCCAGCGTGAGCAATGGCAGATCGGCCGGCAACAGCATGGCCGGCGGCACCGCGCGCATCTCCCCCTGCACCGGCACAACGCCCACCACCCGGAACGGATGAAAACCGGCGCTGCTGGCCGCCAGCGCCAGGCACTCGCGCGCAATCGCGCCGTCGCCAACGATGATCAGCCGCTGCTCCAGCATGCTCGACTGGGCCGAGGTGAACACCACCAGCCGTGCCAGCAGCACCGCGCCGCCACCCAGCAGGAAGACCATGCTGCCCAGCCGCCCCAGCTGCATTTCCGGCAACAGCGCCGCCAGCAATTGCATCAGGCCAAATCCCAGGGCCAGCGACGGCATGATGCGCAAGACAATGCTCTTGATGTCTTCGCGCGACTGGTCGTGCTGGTACATACCCAGCGTGCCCATGCTGAACACCATCACCAGCGCAAACGCCAGCGCCGGCACATAGCGTTGACCTGGGTCAGACAGCCACAGCGGTGAACTGGCGATGCCCGCCGCCAGCAATATCGACAGCTCCAGCAACAGCAGCATGAACGCTACCCTGGATACATAATGATGAAAGATCCTGATCACGATAGATTCCCCCGACGGAGCTATCATGATGAGGAACACTGCAAGCCGCCGTTTTGACGGCCCGCAATCCACTCATCAAAAAGGGCTTTTGTGACGCTCCTATGACAAATGGTCTATAGTCATGGTTCATTTACCTTCTCGTAATAATGTAACCATGAAATTTGATGTTGCAATTGTCGGTAGCGGATTGGCTGGCCTGTCGGTCGCCCTGCACCTGGCCGAAACGCGGACTGTAGCGATTATTTCCAAACGTGCCCTGCGGGACGGCGCCAGCAACTGGGCCCAGGGCGGTATTGCCGCCGTACTGGACTCCGGCGACAGCCACACCCAGCACATTGATGACACCCTGATCGCCGGCGGCGGCCTGTGCGACGAAGGCGCCACGCGCTACATCGTCGAACACGGCCGCGAAGCGATCGAATGGCTGATTGACCAGGGCGTGCCGTTCACCCGCGACGAATCGGCAGAGCTGGGCTTCCACCTGACCCGCGAAGGCGGCCACAGCCAGCGCCGCATCATCCACGCCGCCGACGCCACCGGCAACGCGGTGCAGACCACGCTGGAAGAAAAAGTCCGCGCGCATCCGAATATCACATTGTTCGAGCACCACTGTGCGATTGACCTGATCACCTCCGACAAGGTCGACGCCAACAAGAAAGGCGCGCAGCCCAAGTGCTACGGCCTGTACGTGCAGGACGAGCGTACCGGTCAGGTACATACCTTTGCAGCAGAACACACGGTGATGTGTACCGGTGGCGCCGGCAAAGTGTACCTGTACACCACCAATCCAGACACCGCCAGCGGCGACGGCATCGCCATGGCCTGGCGCGCCGGCTGCCGGGTGTCGAACATGGAATTCATCCAGTTCCATCCGACCTGCCTGTATCACCCTTACGCCAAGTCCTTCCTGATTACCGAGGCAATACGCGGCGAAGGCGGCTTGCTGAAATTGCCGCCGGAAGCTGGCGCCGCCGCCGGCCAGCGCTTCATGCTGGCCCACGACGAACGCGCCGAACTGGCGCCGCGCGACGTGGTGGCGCGCGCCATCGACTTCGAGATCAAGAAGCGCGGCCTGGATTACGTCCACCTGGACATCAGCCACAAGCCGGCCGAGTTCCTGATCGAGCACTTCCCGACCATCTACGCTCGCTGCATGGAACTGGGCATCGACATCACCAAGCAGCCGATTCCGGTGGTGCCGGCCGCGCACTACACCTGCGGCGGCGTGGTCACCGACATGCACGGCCGCACCGACTTGCCTGGCCTGTACGCGGTTGGCGAAACCGCCTGCACCGGCCTGCACGGCGCCAACCGCCTGGCCAGCAACTCGCTGCTGGAATGCGTGGTGATCGGCCGCGCCTGCGCGATGGACATCACGGCCAAGGAAAAAGGCGAAGTGCCCTACCTGCCGGATTGGGATGAAAGCCGGGTTGGCGACGCCGACGAGGAAGTCGTCATCTCGCACAACTGGGATGAACTGCGCCGCTTCATGTGGAACTATGTCGGCATCGTCCGCACCAGCAAGCGCCTGGAACGCGCGCAGCACCGCATTGCGCTGCTGAAGGAAGAAATCGACGAGTACTACCAGAACTTCCGCGTCACGCACGACCTGCTGGAGCTGCGCAACCTGGTCGAAGTAGCGAGCCTGATCGTCAACAGCGCCTTGCTGCGCCGGGAAAGCCGTGGCCTGCACTTCAGCCGCGACTATCCGGAGACGCTGGCCAAGGCACTGCCGTCGATCCTGACGCCGCCGCGACGCAAATGACGATCCACGTCCGCCATGCCACTCCGGTCGATATCCCGGCCATGGAAGCGCTGATCGCCCGCTCAGGGATTGAACTGAGCGCCGGGTTTTACACGTCCGAGCAAGCACAAGCCGTTACGCGTTACGTCTTTGGCGTGGATACGCAACTGGTGGCGGATCAAACTTACTTCATCATCGAGAAGGATGGCCAGTTGGCTGCATGCGGCGGCTGGAGCAAGCGCAGCACGCTGTTCGGCGCCGACCGCACCAAGAAAGGCGCAGATCCCCTGCTGGACCCGGCCACCGAAGCGGCCCGCATCCGCGCCTTCTTTGTCGATCCGTCAGCGGCGCGGCAAGGCCTGGGCCGCATGCTGCTGCAGCACTGCACCGACGCAGCAGCAGCCGGTGGCTTCACCACACTGGAACTGGCAGCGACCATGCCCGGCGTGCCGTTGTATCAAGCCTGCGGCTTCGAGATCGTTGAACCGATTGAGATCACCCTGCCGGGCGAAGTGCAGGTGCCGCTGGCGAAGATGCGCAAGTCGATCACGGCAGCGTAACGCCGTAACGGCGCGCCAGCCTTTGCAGCTCGCCGTTCTTCTTCAACTCGATCAGTAAATGATCCATCTGCGCCGGCAGATCGCGGTGGCGCGGCGCCAGCGGATACGCAAAGTACGCATCCTGCACATCGATCAGCGGCGCCAGCGCCAACACCCGGTCGCCAAGCCCCAGTTGTTTGACCACCGGATCGGTATCGCGCCGGTTGGAAGCGAACATCTCGATATGCCCGTGCGACAGCATCTGCAGGCCGTTTTCAACCGTGTTGGTCACGCTGACATTCATCAGCGGCAAAGCCTTGGCGAATGCCTCACCGTAGGCCCAACCATTGATAATCACAATCCGCCGGCCTTTGAGCAAGGTGTAATCGCCCTCCCATATCGGCATGGCGTCGGCGCGTACATAAAACGCCAGTTCATCCTGGAAGAAGGCTTGTTCGCTGTAGCGCATCACGCGCAGGCGTTCGGCAGTTTTGTATGGCGACACCAGCAGATCGGCCTTGCCGCCGCCGACCACCTCCAGCGCGCGCCGCCACGGATAGATTTCGAAGCGGGGCTGATAGCCGTGGCGTCGCGCCAGCAGCCGCACCAGATCCGCGCCCAAGCCGGCAAATTCGCCGTTGGGACGCCGTTCGTAGATGCCTTCGTTACGGGTGCCGGCTGCCACCAGCTCGCGCGGTCCGGCCGGACGCGCAAATGAAAACGGCGGCAAGGCGCAAAGCGCCATGCCGCACAAGCCAGTCAAATAAAGCCGACGTGCCTTTCGCAAGCGGGTCTCCACTGCCGGACCTCCGGCATCCTGCGGATTATTCTACGCGGATTAACCGACGATGCGCAAAGAATAATCGGTGGCCCGGATATCCTTGGTCAGGCTGCCGATCGAGATGCGGTCCACACCCGTTTCGGCAATCGCCCGCACGGTGTCGAAGTTGATGCCGCCCGAGGCTTCCAGCAGCGCGCGGCCGGCGTTGATCACCACCGCTTCGCGCATCATGCCGGTGTCGAAGTTATCCAGCAGGATGGAGACGGCGCCCGCATCCAGTGCTTCCCTCAACTCGTCCAGCGATTCCACTTCCACCTGGATCGACACGCCTTTGTCCAACGCCTTGGCCGCCAGCACCGCATTGGTGATGCCGCCCGCCGCAGCGATATGGTTTTCCTTGATCAGGATACCGTCGTACAGCGCCAGACGCTGATTCTGTCCGCCGCCCACGCGCACCGCGTACTTCTGCGCCAGGCGCAGGCCCGGCAAGGTCTTGCGGGTGTCGAGAATCGCGGCGCGGGTGCCCGCGATCACGTCCACATACTTGCGGGTGGCGGTGGCCACGCCGGACAGCAGCTGCATGAAGTTGAGCGCACCACGTTCCGCCGTCAGCAGCGCGCGCGCCGGACCCTCGATGGTGCAGACCACGCTGTCGGCCTTCATCAAATCGCCTTCGGCGTACTGCCAGTCGATTTCAATGCCGGCCTGCATGCAGTTCATCACGCCTTCAAACCATGGCGCGCCGCACAGCACCGCATCTTCGCGCACGATCACGCGTGCCTTGGCGCGACCGCCTTCCGGCACCAGCAAGCCAGTCAGGTCGCCAGTGCCCACGTCTTCCAGCAACGCCGCCAGCAGATTGGATTCAAAGGCCGATTTCAACGCGTCGTCAAACGGCGCGAACTTGTTTACCAGAGTGCTCATCATGCAGGGCCGATTCCCGAAAACAGTTTTGCTTCTTGCGCCAGATCCGGACCTGGCTGCACCTTGGCCTTCTTGGCCGCAGCGAAGTCCAGCATGCGCGTGATCGAGGTCACGGCCTGCTTGCCGATTTCCGCATCGACGAAGATTTCGTTGGCGGCACTGGCCACCGGATCGTCCATATTTTCCAGCACGTCGGCCAGGTTTTGCAGGCCGTTCATCGCCATCCATGGGCAGTGTGCGCAGCTCTTGCAGGTGGCGCTGTTGCCGGCGGTCGGCGCTTCAATGAAACGCTTGCCCGGTGCGGCGGCGCGCATCTTGTGCAGAATGCCGTTGTCGGTGGCGACGATGAAGGTGTCGGCGTCCGATTCCACCGCAGCGTTGATGATCTGCGTGGTCGAGCCGACGACATCGGCCAGCGCCACCACATTGGCCGGCGACTCCGGGTGCACCAGGATCTTCGCCTGCGGGTACTGGGCCTTCAGCAGTTCCAGTTCCACGCCCTTGAATTCATCGTGCACCAGGCAGGAGCCCTGCCACAGCAGCATGTCGGCGCCGGTCTGCTTCTGGATGTAGGAACCGAGATGCTTGTCCGGCGCCCACAGGATCTTCTTGCCCTGCTCGTGCAGGTGCTTGACGATATCCAGGCCGATCGACGACGTCACCATCCAGTCGGCGCGCGCCTTGACGGCGGCGCTGGTGTTGGCGTACACCACCACCGTGCGATCCGGGTGGGCATCGCAGTAGGCGGCAAATTCGTCGGCCGGGCAGCCCAGGTCCAGCGAACAGGTCGCGTCCAGGTCCGGCATCAGGATGCGCTTTTCCGGGCTGAGGATCTTGGCCGTCTCGCCCATGAACCGCACGCCCGCCACCACCAGCGTCTTGGCCGGATGATCGCGGCCGAAGCGCGCCATCTCCAGCGAATCGGAGACGCAGCCGCCGGTTTCCTCGGCCAGATCCTGCAAGTCGGCGTCTACATAATAGTGCGACACCAACACCGCCTGCTTTTCCTTCAACAGGCGTTTGATGCGTTCTTTGAGCTCCACGCGCTGTTCGGCGCTGGGAGTCGCTGGCGTGCGCGCCCAGGCATGGGCTACGCAGCTGGCGCCGTCTTGTGGATGCTCATACTCGACGGGTTTGATCTCGATGGCTTGCATGATGGCTTAGTCGATACCTTGGCTGGTCAGATATTCTTCGTAGCCGCCACGGAAGTCGACCACTTCGTTTTCCTTGATCTCGATGATGCGGGTCGCCAGCGACGACACGAATTCACGGTCGTGCGAGACGAAGATCAGCGTGCCGGCGTACTTGTCCAGCGCAATGTTCAGCGACTCGATCGATTCCATGTCCATGTGGTTGGTCGGCTCATCCAGCAGCAGCACGTTGTGACGGCCCAGCATCAGCTTACCGTACATCATGCGGCCTTTTTCACCACCGGACAGCACGCGCACCGATTTCTTCACCTCGTCGCCGCCGAACAGCAGACGGCCCAGGATCGAGCGCACGGCCTGGTCATCGTCGCCTTCCTTGGTCCACTTGCCCATCCAGTCGGTCAGCGAAATGTCGGTCGCGAAGTCCTCGGTCGGGTCTTGCGGCATGTAGCCGACGTTGGCGTTTTCCGCCCACTTCACCATGCCGTGATCGGCGTGCAGGCCGGCGATGTCGTCACCGCCGATGCAACGCAGCAGCGTGGTCTTACCGGCGCCGTTGGCGCCGATGACCGCGATGCGTTCGCCCGCTTCAACCATGATGCTGAAGTTGTTGAACAGCGTGCGGTCGTATTTTTTGCTGATGCTGTCCGCTTCAACGGCCAGGCGGTGCAGCTTCTTCTCGCCCTCGAAGCGCACGAACGGATAGGCGCGCGACGATGGCTTGATGTCCTCCACCTTGATCTTGTCAATCATCTTGGCGCGCGAGGTTGCCTGGCGGGCCTTGGACTTGTTGGCCGAGAAGCGGCGCACGAAGTCCTGCAGCTCGGCGACTTTCTCTTTCGCCTTGGCGTTGTTGGACAGCTGCTGGTTACGCGCTTGGGTCGACGCCAGCATGTAGTCGTCGTAATTGCCTGGGTAGATCTTCAGCGTGCCGTAATCCATATCCGCCACGTGGGTGCACACCTGGTTCAGGAAGTGGCGATCGTGGGAGATGATGATCATGGTGGAGTTGCGCTCGTTGAGCACATCTTCCAGCCAGCGGATGGTGTTGATGTCCAGGTTATTGGTTGGTTCGTCCAGCAGCAGGATGTCCGGATTCGAGAACAGCGCCTGCGCCAGCAGCACGCGCAGCTTCCAGCCTGGCGACACGGCGCTCATCAGGCCCTGGTGCTGGTCGATGCTGATGCCCACGCCCAGCAGCAGTTCGCCGGCGCGCGACTCGGCGGTGTAGCCGTCGTATTCCGAGACTTTGCCTTCCAGGTCGGCGGCTTTCATGTAGTCGTCGTCGGTGGCGTCCGGATTGGCGTAGATCGCATCGCGTTCGGAGATCGCGGCCCACATCTCGGTGTGACCCATCATCACAACGTCCAGCACGCGCATGTCTTCGAATGCAAACTGGTCCTGACGCAGCTTACCCAGGCGCTCGTTCAGATCCAGCATCACGTTGCCGCCCGACGGTTCCAGATCGCCGCCGAGGATTTTCATGAACGTGGATTTGCCGCAGCCGTTGGCGCCGATCAGGCCATAACGGTTGCCATCGCCGAACTTGACGGAGATGTTTTCAAACAGCGGCTTGGCGCCGAATTGCATCGTGATATTTGCTGTGCTGAGCATTGTGGAATTGGACCTTGCAGATTAGGTAGAGCGGAAAGACAAAATTATACAGCAAGCGCTTGCCTCCGGCGCCCGCCCCTGCCGGTAGCCGGCGCCGTGAGAAAATCTGACGCTTGCAGGATAGGCAATGTGATAAGCTTCGCACCATTTCCATTTTACCGCTGAGTTCGCGCAGCACTTACTGCCACCATGAGTAGTCCTCTCACCTCAAACACCGGGCAATTGCCCCATCCCGCCTACCGGCCCGATATTGACGGCTTGCGCGCCATCGCGGTGCTGGCGGTGGTCGTGTATCACGCCTTCCCTGCCATATTGCCGGGCGGCTTCGTCGGCGTCGACATCTTCTTCGTTATTTCGGGCTACCTGATCTCCACCATCATTGCCGGCGGGTTGCAGACCGGGCGTTTCAGCTTTGCCGTTTTCTACCAGCGCCGCGTGAAGCGGATTTTCCCGGCCCTGCTGCTGGTGCTCAGCGCTACCATCGTGGCTGGCCGGTACATCCTGTTGTCGGACGAGTACACCGAACTGGGCAAACAGGTGGCCGGCGGTGCCGGCTTCGTCTCCAATTTCCTGCTATGGAGCGGCAGCGGCTACTTCGACAGCGCGGCCGAAACCAAGCCCCTGCTGCATCTGTGGTCGCTGGCCATCGAGGAGCAGTTCTACATCTTCTGGCCGTTGTTGCTGTGGGTCGCCTACCGTTGGCGCCTGAACTTTTATGTGATGGCCGGCGTCATCGCCGCGCTGTCGATGGCGCTCAACCTGGCGCTAGTGACCGACCATCCGGTCGCGGCCTTCTACTCGCCCTTATCGCGCAGCTGGGAATTGCTGGCTGGCGCCCTGCTGGCCTTCGCAACGCTGCGCCGCGGCGCCCCCTTGGGCGGCGCACGCGCGTCATGGCTGTCGCTGCTGGGCTTCGGCCTGCTGATCGTCGGCCTGGCCACCTGCTCAAATCTGCGTCCCTTCCCAGGCTGGCAAGCGCTGCTGCCGGTCGGCGGCGCCGTACTCCTCATCGGCGCCGGCAGCCAAGCCTGGATCAACCGCCGCCTGCTCGCCCATCCGGTGATGGTGTGGTTCGGCCTGATCAGCTTCCCACTGTATTTGTGGCACTGGCCCTTGCTGGTGTTTCCCCGTATTGTACGCGGCGGCGTCACACAGCCGCCTGCGGTCACCGTCTTGCTCATGCTGCTGGCCGTGCTGCTGGCCTGGTTGACTGTGCGCTGCATCGAACGGCCGGTGCGCACCGGCGTTTCGCGCCTGCAGGCGCCGGTGCTGGCTGGCCTGATGCTGGCCGTCGGCGCCGGCGGATTCGTCACCTACCAGAAGCAAGGCCTGATATTTGGCCGCCAGCAAAATCTGGCCATGTCCGATGCCGATATGACGGCGGAGCGGCAACGCTACTGGGATGGTAGCCTGGTCTCGAACTACAGCGCCGGCAAGCCGAAAGTGCTGATCTATGGCGACAGCCAGGCCTACGACATCTACAAGGCCTTGAGCAACGACCGCGAAATCGGACTGCAGCTATTCAAAACCTCGCATCAGTGCGCGGCCTTTTTCTCGCTGGCGGGCGGCGAGCCGGAAGTGGTGCGGGACCAATGCCAGCGCGAATTCGACAAACTGCTCAATTCCGAGGAGCTGAAAACTGCCGACACGCTGATCTACACCCACTTATGGTCGGAGAGCACTGATCCGGTCAAGGGCTACAAGATCGGGGCCGAACTGCTGCGGGCCAAAAACCCTGCGCTGAAGATCCTGTTCTTCGGCCACAAGCCGCTACTGGGGCCGGTCTGGGGCGCTTCGATCAATGCCATCACCCGCAAGCATCAGTCGCCGATCGGCATGAATAAGTACCTGGATGGGATCAAGAACATCTCCGACGAAGGGCATGTCCAGCGCATGGCGCAACTGGCCAACAGCCAATTCGTCGATGTGCAGCAGATCTTCTGTGACGGCGGCTGCCAGTTCTATGTCGACGGAAACTACTCCTACTTCGACTTCGACCACTGGACCGAAGCGGGTGCGCGCATCTTCTATGAGCGCCTGATCAAAACCGACGTATACCATGAAATCAAGTCCCCCGCGCCGCGCGCTGCGGTGAGCTATCATCAACAGTAGATGGCGCCGCAACAGGCCGGGCAGCACGTTCCTTGAAACCGAAGGCGCCACGCGTACGCCGGGTGCGGTGATTACAGCGTTGTGTAATCGCCGATCGTCAGGTCGAAACCGCGTTGGTCCGACACCAGATGCGCCACGCCGCCATACGGCAACGTGGCGCGGTCCTTGATGTGGCCGAACGGCAGGCCGGTCAGCACCGGAATCGGCAGCGTGGCGCGCAGGTAGGCCAGCATGGCGTCGAAGTCGTAGCCGTTGTCCATCGGGTTCAACTTGTAGCCGGAAAAATCACCCAGCACCAGCGCCCGCTGGCCGGCCAGCGCGCCGGCGTAGAACAGTTGCAGCACCATGCGTTCCACGCGGTACGGATGTTCGCTGATGTCCTCGATGAAGCAAATCCCGCCATCCAGCGCCTGGAAGTACGGCGTGCCAAGCAGGCTGACCATCATCGCCAGGTTGCCGCCCCACAGCTTGCCGCTGACATCCACCACCGGATTATCCGCACCGCCATCGGCCACGGCGCCACGCACCGTATGCACCGGTCCGCGCAGGCAGTCCCAGAACTGATTGATGGTGTAGGCTACCGGCTCGTCGCGGGTGAAGTCGTCGCACATCATCGGCCCGCCGAAGCTGGTGCGGCCGGTCTGCTTGAACAGCGGCATCTGGAAAGCGGTGAAATCGCTGTAGCCGACAAACAGCTTGCCACTGTCGGCCATCTTGCCAAAGTCAATCATCGGCAGCAGGCGCGACATGCCGTACGAGCCGCGCACCGCCATCACAATCTGCACCGCCGGATCGGCAGCGGCGGCGTTCAGCTGCGCCAGGCGCCACGCGTCGGTGCCGCCGAAGCGCTGGAATTTCTTGCCGTCGTCGTAGTAATTATGGACCAGGAAGCCTTGCTGTTCCAGGCGCTGCACGCCGCGCTGCAGGGCGTCGTTGTCCGGCGGACGGCCGCTCGGTGCGGCAATCGCGATACCGATTTTGGATGTGCTCAAAATGTCTCTGTCAGTGATGGGTGCCGCTGCCGGCACGATGCGGCGTCAGCGGGGGAAGTTCCGGCGTCATATTACCGCGCAGGTGCTGGTCGAGCAAGGCTAGCAGGCGCTCGATCAGTTGCGGCGGCAGATCGTGGCCCATGCCTTCGATGACCTCCAGCCGCGCGCCTGGTATGGCCCGCGCCGTGTCGATGCCGCAGGCCACCGGCACCAGCGGATCGGCCGCGCCGTGTATCACCAGCGCCGGGCAGCGTATCTTGCGCAGCAGCGGTGTACGGTCACCGGATGCCACGATCGCCAGCAGTTGCCGCGCCATGCCATCCGGGCTGACGCTGCGATCCAGCGCCCGCCCGATGGAAGCGCGCATGGTCCGTTCAGGTATCGGGAACGACGGACTGCCGATCAGCCGGAAGGTCTCGACGCTGCGGTCCACCACCTCCTTGCGGGTGGCGCCATGCGGCAAAGGCCGCATCAGCGCATTGCGCGCGGATGCCGACGGACCGGGCAAGCCGCGACGGCCGCTGGTGGACATGATGGACGTGAGACTCAGCGCGCGGCCGGCAAAACGCGACGCGAAGATCTGGGCGATCATGCCGCCCATGGAAACGCCGACTACATGCGCCTGCGCAATGCCCAGCGCATCGAGCAGGCCTGCGACATCGTCTGCCATATCGTGCAGCGTATAACCGCTGGTCTGCTTCAGGCCAAACAGGGATTTCAGGTATGCCCACACCAGGTTGGGCTTTTTATGCTGATGGAATTTGGTGGACAGGCCGATGTCGCGGTTGTCGAAGCGGATCACATAATAGCCCTGCTCCACCAAGCCGTCGACCAGATCCTGCGGCCAGGCGATCAGCTGCATGCCCAGCCCCATGATCAGCAGCACCGGCGGATCGAGCGGACTTCCGCTGGTTTCGTAGGCAATCGTGATGCCGTTTACTTGTGCGGTAGCCAAGACCATCTCCCAGATAACACCTGGGATTCAGCATACCATTTTTATTCTGCCGTGGCGCGTCTGGCAGCGGTGGCCGCCGCGCGGCGGGCGGCAAAGAAGTTCTTCAGCATGGCGCCACACTCCTCGGCCATAACGCCGCCGACGATTTCGGTGTGGTGATTCAGCTGCCCCTGCTCGAACAGGTTGAGCACTGAGCCGCAGGCGCCGGTCTTGGGATCGCTGGCACCGAACACTACTTTTGCGAGCCGCGCATGCATCATCGCGCCGGAACACATCACGCACGGCTCCAGCGTCACATACAACTCACAGCCGGGCAGCCGGTAGTTGCCCAGCTTTTCGGCGGCGGCGCGCAAGGCGACGATTTCCGCATGCGCAGTCGGATCGTGCTTGCCGATCGGCTGGTTGCAACCGACCGCGATCACCTCGCCGTCCTTGACGACGACAGCGCCTACCGGCACCTCGCCGAGGTCCCACGCTTGCTGCGCCTGTTCCAGCGCCAGCTGCATGAAGGCCGTATCAGACACCATCGGTGATCTCGGCCCAGCAGTTAGGGGTTTCGTGCAGCACCAGCTTGTGCAGGTGCAGGCCGGTGCCATAGCGGTCCTTGTAGGCCGCCTTGAGAATGTCGAACGCCACGCGCGCCAGGTTTTCCACGGTAGGAATGCGGTCGATCACCACGGTCTTGTGGTCCGGCAGCGACGCCAGGAACTCGCGCACCGCGTTATCCTTTTCGTAGACGATGAAGGCGTGATCCCAGACGTCGACCAGGTGTTCCTTGGCGAGCGACTTGATGTCGGAGAAGTCCATGATCATGCCGTTGTCGGAACTGCCTTCGACATCGATGACAGCGCCGGTCAGCGTGATTTCCAGCGTATAGCGGTGGCCGTGCAGGTTGCGGCACTGGCTCTTGTGGTCGGGAATGCGGTGGCCGGCGTCGAATTCCAGCTTGCGGGTGATGGTCAGCATTGATTAGGGTATCTGTAAAAGTTTATGGGTTTGCAAGCTCAGCTTCCATTTCGGGTTGCGCTTGCAGGTTTCGATCGCGAGTTTGGTATTGAACTCGGCCAGCGGGCCATCCATGGCCTGCACGAAGAAATTCTCGAAGTCCAGTTGTTCGTAGACCGACAAATCCTGATTGGTCTGCGGGATCACGACCTTGATTTCGCTGCCTTTTTTGACCACCAGTTCCGAGCCCATTTTCGGGCTGACGCAGATCCAGTCGACGCCGTCCGGCACCGGCAGCGTGCCATTGGTTTCAATCGCGATCGTAAAGCCGACCGCGTGCATGGCGTCGATCAGCGGCTTATCCAGTTGCAGCAGCGGCTCGCCGCCAGTGAACACCACATACTTGCTAGCGGTATAAGTTTCCGGCCACAGCGCATTGATGGTCGCGGCCAGTTCTTCTGGCGACTTGAATTTGCCGCCGCCTTCGCCGTCGGTGCCGACAAAATCGGTATCGCAGAACTGGCAAATGGCGCTGGCGCGGTCGCTTTCGCGGCCGGTCCACAGGTTACAGCCGGAGAAGCGGCAAAACACCGCCGGACGGCCGGCGTGGGCACCCTCACCCTGCAACGTGTAGAAAATCTCTTTGATGCTGTAAGTCACGATAATTCCTGATAGGACAACCCTCAATTATATCCCACGCCACAGATTTCCGGAAAGCATGGCCAGATATTGACATTTCACAAAGCTTCCTGCCGGCAAGCAGGCTAAGGTCACATGTGGGTCCACTCTGGGAAGATACACCATGAGACATGCGCCGCCCCTGCTAGAAATCGACGTCATTTGCGCCAGCATCTGCGTGCTGGCGTGTGCCGCCTGCCTGTGGCTGTGGTGGCGACAGCGCGTCCACACGCTGCGGGCGCTCAAGGAAGCGCGCCGCCAGGTGGCGCGGCTGGGCGCCAGCCAGCAGTCGCTGCGCGACGCCGAACGCCGCCGCATCGCCCGCGACCTGCATGATGATCTCGGCCAGCAATTGCTGGCGCTCGGCATGGACACCGCCGCGCTGGCGCAGCAATATCCGGCCCTGCAGGCGCCACTGGACCGGCTGGCACAGCGCGTCCAGCAAGCCACGCGGGCCATGCGCGCGATTGTCGACGACTTGCCGGCTGAAGCGCTGGCATCGGGCCTGGAAGGCGCGGTGCAACAGCAGATCGACCAGTTCGCCCGCCTGAGCGGCATCCGCTGCCGGCTGGACGCCGCGCCGGACGCCTTTGCCGGACGCCCCGGCGACCGCATGGATAACCTGGTCTACCGCGTGCTGCAAGAATCGCTGAGCAACATCGTGCGCCATGCCCAGGCGTCCGAAGTGTGCGTCCGCCTGCGCCGCCAGGAGCACAGCCTGAGCCTGATCGTGCGCGACAACGGCGTCGGCCTGCCGCCGCCCAGGGCCATCCTCGGCGCCGGACGGCGCAGCCACGGCCTGCGCGGCATCGCCCAGCGCGTGGCCGAAGCCGGCGGCCGCTTCGACATCGCCAGCGCGCCCGGCGCCGGCACGGCGCTGACCATGTCCTTCCCTCTTCCGTAAAAACAAACAAGGCGCGCCATGACCGGAACACAAAAAATCCAGCACGTGATGGAGTTTTCACAGGCCGACCAGCAACATGGTTTTGCGCTCAAGCTGATGGAACTGCTGGTGATCCCGACCTTCGTGATCGACATCAACTGCAAGGTCATCATCTGGAACCGCGCCTGCGAGCGGCTCACCGGCGTGGCGGCGTGGGAAGTGCTGGGCACCTCGGACCACTGGCGCAGCTTCTACGGCGAGCAGCGGCCGACGCTGGCCGACCTGGTGATCCAGGGGCGCAGCGCCGAGCTGCACCGGCTCTACCGCCAGCATGCGCGCTGCAATGATACCGATAACAATCTGTGCGCGGAAAACTGGTGCGACATGCCACGCATCGGCCGGCGCCGTTACCTGGCGGCCGACGCCAGCCCGATCTTCGACAGCGACGGCAAGCTGGTGGCGGTGGTGGAAACGCTGCGCGACGTCACCGACGAAAAGCGCGCGCAGGTGGCGCTGGAACAGCTGGCCACGCGCGACGGCCTGACCGGCCTGGCCAACCGCCGCTGCTTCGACGACACCCTGACCGCAGAATGGCAGCGCGCGCTGCGCAACCAGCAGCCGCTGTCGTTGCTGATGGTCGACGTCGACAACTTCAAGCAGTACAACGACGCCTACGGCCACCTGGGCGGCGACGAATGCCTGCAACGCATCGCCAGCGCAGTGTCGAGCGAGATGCGCGCCAACGACCTGGTGGCGCGCTACGGTGGTGAAGAGTTCGCCGTGATCCTGCCCAACCAGTCGCTGAAAGGCGCGGCCATCGTGGCCGAGCGCATCCGTTGCCGGGTCGAACAGCTACGCCTGCCCAACCTGGGCAGCCAACAGCATGTGGTGACGGTAAGCATAGGCGCCGCGACGGCGCTGGCCTCGGTGGAAACCGATCCCAGTCAGCTGGTGGCCACGGCCGACTCGGCGCTGTACCGCGCCAAGCACATGGGCCGCAACCGCATCAGCCTGCCGGGCGCGGATCAGGCATACGACGAGTAGGAAATCGCGACCGGCATGTTCTGGCCGATCAATGCCACCCCTTCCGCCGACTCCGAGAACCCAAGCAGCACCTGCGCGCGCGGCACATGGTTGGTCAGTGCATCGGTCCAGAATTGCAGGCCGGAGGCGTCCGGTGCGCGGTGTAGCACGTTGCTGTAGAGCAGCGTGACAAAGGTGGCGTCGCTGGAATCGGCGCCGTAGGTGCGCATGAATTCGGGGCTGTAGGCAAAGTCGTTGGCAATCGTCTGCAGCGGCGTACCGTGATCAATAGAGTAAAGCCAGAACCCCATGCCGGCGTCATCCGGCGCGCGGTTAAGCGCCGCAACATACAGCCGGTAGATGCTGCCGGCCGTGCCTGCCGTGTCCAGCGCCAGGCCGCCGTCGGCGAACGTCAGGCGTTCGACGCCGGTCAGCAAATCGGTGGCGCCGTTGGCGCGGGTATCGATCAAGGTCACCGTCGAACCGCTGGCAGACAGCGAATAGTTGGCGCTGCTGCCGGTCAGCTGCAGCGTGTCCAGGCCGGTGCCGCCGACCACCAGCTGGTTGCCGGCGCCGGCCGTCAGCACATCGTTGGCACCCGTGCCGACCAACAACGAACTGTAGTTGGACAACTGAATGCTGGTGTCGCTGAACTGCAACCGGGAAATGCCTTGCAAGGTATCGACGCCGTCGCCGCTGACGTTCAGCGAGCCGAGCGTGCCGAACAGCGAGTAAGAGGCCAGCGACTTGCTGAATACGACCGTATCGCTGCCGCCGTTACCGGTGATCTGGTCGTTGCCGGCGCCTTCGTAAATCACATCGTTGCCGGCGCCGCCGATGATCACATTGCCGGCCGCATTGGCGTAGATGGTCGAGCCGCCGCTGCCGGCAATCGCCCGCTCGATGGTGACGTTATAGGCGATCGAGATATTGTTGTAACCCGGTGCCGTCGAGCTGAACGTGCCGGCATTCAGGTTGATCACCGTGGCGCCGGTGCAGGCGGAAAAATCGAAGGTATCGGTGCCGCCGGCATCCCAGATGCACTGCAGCGCCGCGTCCTTGCTGAAGCTGTAAGTGTCGGCGCCGGTGTGGTAGCTCATGTTGGCGCCGTACAAATATTGCATGGCCTGGATGTCGTACAGCATCGGCGTGATGCCATAATTGCCGTTCAGCTTGAAGCCGGCGCCGACGTTATACGACATCTGGGAATAATCGATATTGTCGGTGGCGGCCGGCAGGAACGGACCGTCGATATCGCCGCCGGTCGAATTGTAGTTGCCCGGATGCTTGAGGCCCAGCGTGTGGCCAATCTCATGGATCAGCACCGAAATGCCGAAATCGCCGTCGGCAAAGCTGAAATTGTAGCGGTCCTGGTTGTTGATGTACAACGACGTGGTGTAGTTGCGGCCGTCCGGCAAATACGCATAACCGCTGCTGGCCTGCCCCTGGTCATTGGTGCCGAGCTCGATATCGCCGCCGGTCGACACTTCCTGGAACGTAATGTTGGCTACCGCAGCCCAGGTGGCCAGCGCCTGGCGCACACCCTGCTGCTGCACCGCATCCATCGGCGCAAAACCGTTGGCGTCATCCATGGTGGCGCCGTCCGGCACGCTCGTCAGAAAACTATAGGTCAACGACACCGGCTGGCCCGCCTTGGTATTCCAGCTACTATAGACCAGCGAATCAATCGCATTAATTCCGGTTGTCAGACTCATTACGCTATCTCAGGCAGTTAAACAATTACTTGCAGAATAGCATCATTCAAAGGGATTAGCGACTATGGACGTGACCGGAGGCGGCAATTTGTCCGGCAGCTGTTGCGCTTCCAGCCGGGCCACGGCCGCCGCCAGCAACTGCTGCAGCGCGCGCGCGTCGGCCAGGCCGGCCTGGTCGGCGGTGAGGTCGATATCGCCATGGATGGAGATGCGATCCAGACGATTCTCGATGCACAGGTCGCCGATGTTCAGCACATCCGACTCGTTTTGGTACGGCGCGAATTTCTTCATTATTTACTCCCCGTCTTACGTTGACGCACATTCGCCACGCGCAGCATCACGGCTTTTTGCGCTGGCGTCAGCGATGGCAACAGATTGATGCCGATCTTGTCTTCCAGCTGGGCGATGCTCAGCAGCTCATATTGCGCGTCGGCGTGGTTTTCGATAAAGAACGCGGCGCCGGCCCGCTGGCGTGGGCTGTACACCAGTTTATACAAATGCGTCGGCACCAGCACATTGCCGACTTTCTGCAGATTGCCGCCGATGAAAGCCGGACCGGTAACCACGTACAGGTCGCCTTCCTTCTGCGCCATCTTGCGCACCACACCCTCGATGCCAGCCCAGATATGACGGTTGACCTCGCTATCCTGCGGCACCATGTTGGCCAGCGTAAAGCTCTCGTGCTGGGTAGCGCGATCCGGCATATCGCCATTCGGCGCCATGTGGCCGCGATCGTAACCGCTGCGAGCGTAGTCGGACAGCTCGGCGCGCGCCGAGGCCGGCAGGCGGGATTCAGGATGGAAGGAGTTTTCGCGCGACAGCGTCTTGGCCGCGTCAACGTTTTCCGCCGTCAGGTGCTCGGCCGACCATAGCGGCGTGCGCGTAATGCCACTGTGCATCACGCCAAACACGCCGTAGCACAGCTCGGTCGTGGCGGCAGTCATCTTGCTGTTGCGGATTTCCGGCAGGCGTCCATCGACGTAAAAAGCGGGACATTCGCCGGCGCTGGCCAGTCCGACGGCCAGCAGGCCGCACACCAGCGTGGCGGCGGCCACGGAACGCTGTATCAGATGCATAGATTTCCAAGGGTAAAAAAGGTGCCGCATTCTAGCGGAGCCCCTGGAAAACAAAAAGGGCCGCCGTTCAATCGAACGGCGGCCCTCTCAAACATCCAGCCCTACCAAGGCAATGTTTTAATATTTCAAATGCAGCAACACTGGTAATAATTATACCTCGAAAAAGCCGCATTTCGCAAGCTGTTGCTTGGCTCAAAAATATATTCATTCTATTAAGAAATATTACTTTGTTGCTATGGGATGTCACGCTACACTTTACATTCTCACTGGCAACTAACAATAAAACAAATCATGAATATTACTAATCTGAAGATTGGTCACCGGCTGACGATTGCATTCTCCCTCACCACCATGCTGATGGCGATCGTGGTGATCGTCGGCGCGCTTGGACTCCGCGCCACCAGCAACGCCATCAGCCTGACCATCCAGGACCGCTACATGAAAATCGGCCTGCTCAACGAGGTCAAAGACCACGTCTCGCAACAGTCGCGCAGCCTGCGCGACCTGCTGCTGATCGACGCCAGCGAAACCGGCGCGGAATACGCCGCCATCACCCAACGCAGCAAGGAAATCGGCGCCCTGCTCGACCAACTGGGCGGCATCCTGCACCAGCCGCAGGCGCTGGCCATGTTCAAGGAGTTGAATGACACCCGCGCCATCTACTCGCCGCTGCGCGACCAGATGGTCAGCGCCATCAAGGCCGGCGACAAGGACAGCGCCACCGCGCTGCTGCTGCAAAAAGTGCGGCCGGCGCAAACCGCCTACATCGGCGCGCTGGACAAATTGATCGCTTTCCAGGTGCAGCTGATGCGCGACTCCGGCACCGATGCCGAGCAAACTGCCAGCAGCTCCAGCACACTGATGATCGCACTGGGCGTGGCCGGCGCCGGCCTGGGCCTGTTCTTCGGCTGGTACGTCACGCGCAGCATCGTGCGGCCTATCGGTTATGCGGTGCGGGTGGCGCGCACGGTGGCCGGCGGCGACCTCAGTTCCGATATCCAGATCCGCAGCCGCGATGAAGTCGGCCAGTTGTCGGCCGCACTGAAGGATATGAACAGCAGCCTGATTGCCATCGTCTCCGAAGTGCGCAGAGGGACCGATTCGATCGGCACCGCCTCGGCCGAAATCGCCGCCGGTAATATGGACCTGTCGGAACGCACCGAACGCCAGGCTGGCTCGCTGGAGGAAACCGCATCGTCGATGGAAGAACTGACGTCGACCGTCAAGCAGAACGCCAACAACGCCAGCCAGGCCAACCAGCTGGCGATGTCGGCCTCCGACGTGGCGGGCAAAGGCGGCGCAGTGGTGGCGCAGGTAGTAGATACCATGGCCTCGATCAACGCCTCGTCGCGCAAGATCGTCGACATCATCTCGGTCATCGACGGCATCGCCTTCCAGACCAACATTCTGGCACTGAATGCGGCGGTAGAAGCCGCGCGCGCCGGTGAACAAGGCCGCGGCTTTGCCGTGGTGGCGACCGAAGTGCGCAATCTGGCGCAACGCTCGGCCGCCGCTGCCAAGGAGATCAAGGCCTTGATCGGCGACTCGGTCGACAAGGTCGATGCCGGCGCGCGCCTGGTCGACCAGGCCGGCGCCACGATGGAGGAAATCGTCGCCAGCGTGCGCCGCGTGACCGATATCATGGGCGAAATCGCCTTCGCCACGCAGGAGCAGTTATCCGGCATTGAACACATCAACGGCGCCATCACCGAAATGGACCAGTCCACTCAGCAGAACGCCGCGCTGGTCGAACAGGCGTCCGCCGCCGCCGTCACCATGCAGGAACAGGCCACGCACCTGGTGGATGCGGTCAGCGTCTTCAAGCTGGATGGCGCACGCCACCGCAGCGCCCTGCCGGCGCCGCGCAGCGCCCGCATCCCGCTCGGCGCTTAATCAAGCGGAGGCCAGCAGCGCCTCCACCTCGTCCCGCACCTGCGCCATGGAATCAACCACGCGCCAGGCGCCGGGAAAATCGTGATGCCGCGTCAGCGCATTGCGCAGGATGATGCAGCGGATGCCGGCCGCCGTCGCGGCTTGCAAGCCGCGCGGCGAATCCTCGACAACCAGCGCTTCGTCGGCGCGCACACCCATGCGCGCCAACCCAAGCAGATACGGCTCCGGCGACGGTTTGCTGTGGGTGTACGATTCATGCGTCAGCACGAACTCGAAATACTGCAATAGATCCAGCCGCTGGTGAATAATCTCGAAATGATCGGCATTTGAGCTAGTGACCACGCCCATGCGCAGGCGCGGCGTCAGCGCCGCCAGTACCTCGGCCACGCCGTCAATCGCCGGAATATGTTCGGATGCCAGCCGCGCCGCGTAGCGCACATTGCGTCCGCTACGCTCGGCCTCCATCCGCGCCTCGCTCAGCGGTGGCGCCAGCAAATGCCACGCGCCGCAGTTATCGGCCAGATACCAGTCGAAGAAGTGCTGCGCGCTGAGTTCCAGCCCGAAGGGACGGAACAGCTCCCGGTTCGCCTCGTAAAACAGCTGTTCGGTGTCGACCAGCACACCGTCGTTATCCCACAAAATCGCCCGCAGCATAATCCGCATTCCTTGTAAAGAACGGCACACCGACTGTGGCGTTGCCGCAGCGCGCATTGTACCCGCTGGTCTTGCCTGTCAGGGTGTGACATACTCGTTTCACCACAGCCCCACTCTCAGTGACATGGCCGTTTTCGCAACGCTACCGCGTAGCCTCAAGTTCCGCATGACGGTGGTCGTCGTCATGCTGGTACTAACGGCTACGCTGATCGTCACGCTGGTGGCGCTACTGCTGGCGGAACGCGACATGAAAAGCGTGATCGGCGACCAGCAATACGCGCTGCTGTCATCCGCCGCCGCCCAGGTGGATGCACAAATCACCGCCCGCAAAGTGCTGCTGGCCAGTCTGGCCGACACCCTGCCGCTCGACGCCGGCGCCAATCCCGCCGTGATGCAAGCCTACGTCGAACGTCATGCGGTGGCGCGCAAGGAATTCCTCAATCTGCACATCTTCACGCCGCAAGGCACGCTGCTGCACATGGAAGGCGATCATGCTGAACCAACGCGGGCGCTCAATCCGCGCAGCCGCGCCTTCCTGGAAAACGCGCTGGCCGGTGGCAAGCCGGTGATCTCGCCGCCTTACAAGAGCGTGGAAACCGGCCTGCCGTCGATCATGATCCTGCAACCGGTGCACGACGCGCAGGGCCGCACCGTCATGCTGCTGGGCGGCAGCATCGACCTGACCAACTCCACTTTCCTGGAGCAGATCGCCGCGCAAAAGCCCGGCAAGACCGGCTTCATGTTCATCATGACGCGCGAAGGCATCCTGCTGCATCACCCGAATCACCAGCGGCTGCTGGAGCACATCAACGCCCGCCCCGGCTACAACCGCGCCACCGAACTGGCGCTGCGCGGCTTCGAAGGCTGGACCGAGGCGGTGAACAAGGACGGCAGCGAAGGCATCTACTCGTACAAGCACCTGGAATCGACCGACTGGATTATCGGCGCCCGTTTCCCGGTCGATGAAGCATTCGCGCCGATGATCCAGATGCGCCAGCACGCCATGCTGGCCGCTGCCGTATTTGCCGTCATCGCCGGCATCATGGCGTGGCTGGCGATCCAGACGCTGTTCAAACCGATCGGCCGTTTGCACCGGAATATCGGCGATATCCGCAGCGGCGCAGCCGACATAAGCGTCCTGCAACGTCAGCGCTGCGACGAAATCGGCGAACTAAGCGCCGCCTTCTACGAATTGATCGCCGAACGCGAAGCCGCGCAAAAGGCCATCCGCGACAGCGAATCCCTGATCAGCAATATCCTGGAGCGCGCGCCGGACGCCTTTGTCAGCTGCGAAAACACCGGCATCGTCACCAAATGGAATGCCGCCGCCGAACGCACCTTCGGCTGGACCCGCGACGAGGCCATCGGCCGCAACATCGCGGAACTGATTGTGCCCCCCAGCCTGCGCAACACCCACCACACCGGCATGATGCAGTTTGCACTGGCCGGCAAAGGACCGATCATCAACACGCGCGTGCGCCTCACCGCCATGCACAAGGACGGCCACGAAATTCCGGTGGAACTGTCTCTCGGCGCGCTGCGCCACGACGGCGCCTACCACGCCACCGCCTTCCTGCACGATATTACGGATCAAGTGGCATATGAACAGCAAATCGCCGCCAGCGAAAAACGCCTGCGCACCATTGCCGACAGCATGCCGGCGCTGATCGCCTACATCGGCCGCGATCTGCGCTACCGCTTCACCAACGACCATTTCCGCGTGCTGCTGGGGCTCGATCCGCGCAGCATGCTGGACAAGCCGGTCAACGATGTACTGGGCGAGGATTTCGCCGGCAGCCTGCTGCAACTGAGCGAAGCGGCGCTGCGCGGCCAGCGCGTGCACTACGAGCGCGAAGGTGTTTATCGCGGCGTCAAGCGCCAGATGATGGGCGACCTGGTGCCCGACATCGGCGCCGACGGCAAGGTCTCCGGCTTCTACATGATGGCGCTGGATATCACCGAACGCAAAAACGCCGAACTGCAGCAGGCCGCCAGCGAAAAGCGCCTCAAGCTGCTGACCGATAACCTGCCGGTGCTGATTGCCTACCTGGACCGCGAGCGCAAGTTCCAGTTCCTCAATGCGACCTTCCAGCACTGGTTTGGCACCGATCCGCAAACGCTGATTGGCCACCACCTGGCCGAAGGCATCGGCGGCGACCAATACCGCACCGCCGAACCGCATCTGGACCAGGCCTATCGCGGCGAGGCCGCCACCTATGAGCTGCAAGCGCGCATTGGCGACCGCACGCACACACTGGAAACCACCTTCCTGCCCGAGCTATCGGCCGATGGCGAAGTACTGGGCATCTACTCGCTGACGCACGACACCACCCGCATGAAGGAAATCGAGGAGCGCCTCAAGCAGCTGGCGCGCATAGATAGCCTGACCGGCATCGCCAACCGGCTGATGTTCGAGGAGATCCTGCATTCGGCCGTGCTGCGGGTGCGCCGCAACCGCAAGCCGCTGGCGCTGGCCTATCTGGACATCGACTACTTCAAGGAGATCAACGACACGCTGGGCCACGGCGCCGGCGACCAGGTGCTGAAGGAGTTTGCCGCGCGCCTCACCGCCAGCGTGCGCGCTTCGGACACGGTGGCGCGGCTGGCCGGCGACGAATTCGTCATCGTCTTCGAGCTGGTGGCAAATGCAGAAGAAGCGGCGCGGCTGGCCGGCAAAATCGTCGAAGCCATGCACGCCCCCTTCACGCTGAACGGCGCGCCGCGCCACGTCACCACCAGCATCGGCGTGGCGCTGCATGAAGGCGACGATGAAACACCGGCGGAACTGGTAGCCCGCGCCGACAGTGCGCTGTACACCGCCAAACGCAATGGCCGCGACGGTTACGCCATCGCCGATTAGAGCTGATTAAGCCGGCACGCCGCTGGCCAGAGGATTCGGCAGCGGCTCGGCCACGCGGTGCAGCAGGTTGCGGTCGGTGTGGTGGAATTCTTCCTCGCCGCGCAGCAGCATCACGGTATCTTCTTCGTAGCCCCAGGTGCCGTCGTCGTTGATGGTGACCTTGATGCGGTACTCGACGGTCTTGAAACCATATTCCAGGAACGGATTGGAGCGAATGCCGTAAGTATCTGAATCCAGCCGCGCCACCAGTTCGAACTGTTTGGCGTCCGGCTCCACCACCGCCGACGCCATGGCGATCTGGCCGCGCGGGATGCCCAAGGTCTGGATCACAGTCTTGGTCTTCGGTTCCCACAGCCAGTAGCCCACCTGCTCGTGGTAAGTTTTGACGTTATCCGGCTTGTTGATGATGATCAGGTAGCGCAGGCCATAGAACAGCTGCGGACCGTTGGTGACCGGATCGATCGGATATAGCTCGATGCGTTCGACATACGCCTGCTTGCGCGCGCCGTCCGCCTTCGGCTTGGTATCCAGGCCGCGCTCCCCTTTCCAGATGCCCGCCATCGGCGTCAGTGGACCAAGGTTGGCCAGGGTGTTGACATCGACTGGCGACGGCTCGGTATAGATATCGGTGGAAAACTCGGTCATGCGTGGTCCTGTAGAAAATGAATGCAGGCGCTATTGTAAGTCTCTTAGAGCGTGATTTCCATGCCGTCGTAGGCCGACACAATCTCCAGCGGCGCCTCGCAGGTCACCTCGGCATAGCGCCGCGTTTCGGCCAGCACGCGCGAAATGCGCGCATCGTCGTACACCGGTTCATGATGGAACAGGCAAAGCTGGCGCACGCCTGCCAATTGGCATAGTTCGACACCTACCACATTGCTGGAATGGCCCCAATCGGCCTTCACCGAAATCGACTCCTCCAGCGAGTACATGGCGTCGAAGATCACCAGGTCGGCATCACGGAAGAAATCGACGAAGGCCGCGAGTCCGGCCGCGTCATCCAGCTTGTGTTCCGAATCGGTGGTGTAGATCATCGCCTTGCCGCCCTGCTCCAGCCGGTAGCCGTAGGAGTCGCCGCCGTGCAGTTGCAGTTTGGCCGTCACCGTCACGTCGCGCACTTGCAGCGGCACGCCGGGCGTCATCTGCACGAACGAGATGTCGGCCGCCAACTGATCGAACGGCACCGGAAAACTGATCGGGTCCTGCTGGCGGCGCAGCGCCGCTTCCAGCTCCTGGTGGCAGCCGTAGATGATGATGCGGTTGCCCGGAATGTAAGCTGGTGTAAAAAACGGGAAGCCCATGATGTGATCCCAGTGCAGGTGTGACAGGAACACATGATAGGTCTGCGGTAGCGCAGCGCCGTAGCGCGCCAGCTTGGCGCCGCCCAGCGGCCGCACGCCTGAACCCAGGTCGAGGATGATGTGTTCATGCACCGCATCCCCATCCCAGGCTTCGACTTCCACGCAGCTGGAATTGCCGCCATAGGTGCCGCGCACGTCGAAGCTCAGTTCATGGTCGACATAATCCGCCACTTTTTCAGGCGTATCGAGATCGCGGCCGATGGCGCCTTCCAGCGCCGTCACCAGCTTGGCGCGAATTTGTTTGTGGTTCAGGGCGACCGGCAATGAGCCCCGCGCGCCCCAGATGCGTGCCTTCATGCGGCGCCCATGGTAGAGTGTAATAGACAACTAATTTTGCATTATCGCATTCTTTTATATATTTGGCACCTCCGGCTGCCACAGCCATCCGTGCTATTCTTTCGCCCTCGACGAATTTAACAGTCACTAGCAGGAGCGCGCGCATGCCGTCACTACAACAATTTTTTAAGCTCGCAGAGCACGGCACCAACGTCCGCACCGAAGTCGTCGCGGGGGTTACCACCTTCCTGACGATGGCGTATATCATCTTCGTCAACCCGGCGATCCTGGGCGACGCCGGCGTGCCGAAGGACGCGGTGTTCGTCGCCACCTGTCTGGCCGCCGCGCTGGGCACCATCATCATGGGCGTGTACGCCAACTACCCGATCGGCATGGCGCCGGGTATGGGCCTGAACGCCTATTTCGCCTACGCCGTGGTGCTGGGCATGGGCGTGCCGTGGCAGTCCGCGCTGGGCGCCGTGTTCATCTCCGGCTGCCTGTTCATCATCGTCAGCCTGTTCAAAATACGAGAGCACATCGTCAACGGCATACCGCATTCGCTGCGGGTGGCAATTACCGTCGGCCTGGGATTGTTCCTGGCGCTGATCGCGATGAAGAGCGCCGGCCTGGTGGTGGCCAATCCGGAAACGCTGGTGCGCGTGGGCGACGTCCACAATCCGCACACCATCATGGCCATCTTCGGCTTCCTGCTGATCGTCACGCTGGATCGCCTGAAGGTGCCGGGCGCGCTGTTGATCGGCATTGTGGCGGTGACGGTGCTGAGCTTTTTCTTCGGCGGGAATACCTTCCACGGCTTCATGTCGCTGCCGCCGTCGATCGAACCGACGCTGTTCCATCTTGACCTGCAAGGCGCGCTGGGTCTCGGCCTGTTCAACGTGGTGCTGGTCTTCTTCCTGGTCGAACTGTTTGACGCCACCGGCACGTTGATGGGCGTGGCCTCGCGCGCTGGCCTGCTGGTCAACGGCCGCATGGAGCGCCTGAATAAAGCGCTGCTGGCCGACAGCACCGCCATCGTGGCCGGCTCCCTGCTGGGCACTTCCAGCACCACCGCGTATCTGGAAAGCGCAGCGGGCGTGCAAGCCGGCGGCCGCACCGGCCTGACCGCGCTGGTGGTTGCCGTGCTGTTCCTGGCTGCGCTGTTCTTCGCGCCGATTGCCGGCGTGGTGCCGGCCTACGCCACCGCGCCGGCGCTGCTGTTCGTCGCCTGCCTGATGTTGCGCGACCTGGTCGATGTGGACTGGAGCGACACCACCGAAAGCGTGCCGGCCGCGATTACCGCGCTGGTGATTCCGTTCACTTACTCGATCGCGCACGGCATCGCCTTTGGCTTCATCACCTACGCTGGCCTGAAACTGCTGACCGGCCAGGCGCGCCAAGTCAAGCCGGTGGTGTGGATCATCGCCGTGGTGTTCCTGATTAAATACACCTACGTCACCGCCTGACGAGCATTGTTGACTACCAATGTCGGCATTTCCCGGATCGGCAACACGCCGATCAGGTTATGCAGCCGCATGCGGCACAACGTCAGAATATCTTCCTCCGGCGCCGCCAATCGTATTTGCACTTCCATGCCATACGGCGTGGAGGTGGTACGCAGCGCGCGCAGCTCAACATCCAATCGCCGCACGACCTGTAACGCCGCCTCCAGCGTGGCGATAGATGCATCCGGCTCGATGCAGAAGCGGTAGGTTTTTTGTGTGGTATCCATGCTGATAGCATAGCCATAAACACAAAAAATAGGCTTCTCAGATCTATACTAAATTAGCCGAATGGCAGCAGATTGTCCTGCATCGCTTAAAATACATGGAATATTCATCCTTACGAATGCCAATCCATGGAAATCGACGAAATCGATCGCCGCATCCTGCGCGAATTGCGCATGGACGGCCGCCTGAGCAACACCAAGCTGGCCGAAAAAGTCGGCCTGTCCACCACGCCCTGCTGGAACCGCGTGCGCGCACTGGAAGAAGGCGGCATGATCGAAGGCTACGCCGCCCTGCTCAGCCAGACGGCGCTCGGCTACCCCGACACCGTCATCATCGAAGTCACGCTGGACCGGCATGACGACGATATCTTCGAAAAATTCGGCCAGGCGCTGGCCACCCTGCCGGAAGTGATGGAAGCCTATTTGCTGACCGGCGACTATGACTACCTGATCAAGGTGGCCGTCGCCGGCACCGCCGGCTACGAGGAATTCCTGCGCAAGAAGCTCTACAAACTGCCGGGCCTGAAACACAGCCGCTCCACCTTCGTGCTGCGCTGCCTGAAACGCGCGCATTCCGTCGAGCCCTAACTGTGTGCGCTTGCGTACAGATGCGAGAGCGGAAAAAGTTCATGCTTAAACTTCATCCAATCAGGAGAAGACAATGAACAACACCATAAAAATCGCCGTGGCAGCCGCCGCACTGGGTATGGCATCGCAAGCCTTTGCACAAATCACATTCTATGAAGGCGAAGGCTTGCGCGGCCGCGCCTATTCCGCCAACACTCAGGTGCGCGACCTGTCGCGCAATGGCTTCAACGACCGCGCCTCGTCGGTGGTGGTAGACCGCGGCCAGTGGGAAGTCTGCGAAGACGCCAACTTCCGCGGCCAATGCATGGTGCTGCGCCGTGGCAGCTACGAATCGCTGCGCGGCATGGGACTGAACGACCGCATCTCGTCGGTACGCCCAGTCAAAATGCGCGACCGTTATGAAAACGAAGCACCGCCGCCAGTTGCGCAACCAAGCTACGAATGGCGCCGCCGTCCGAGCGAGCGTGTCATCGACGTGCCTATCCGCGACGTACGCGCCGTGGTTGGCTCGCCAGAGCAGCGCTGCTGGGTTGAGCGTCAACAGGTCAACGAACCATCGCGTCCTAACGCCGGCGGCGTGATCGCCGGTGCGCTGATCGGCGGCATTCTCGGCCACCAGGTCGGCGGCGGCACTGGTCGTGACGTCGCTACCGCAGGCGGTGCAATCGCCGGCGCGGCCATCGGCAACAACGTCGCCAACCAGAACAACATCTCCACCCGTGACGTCCGCCGTTGCGAAAACGTCGGCAACCAAAAGCCGGAATACTGGGAAGTCACCTATGACTACCGTGGCGTGCAGCACCGCGTGCAAATGAGTACGCCACCGGGCAACACCATCGGCGTCAACGCCAAGACCGGCGAACCACGCATGTAAGGTGCTTGCGGCGGCTGTCCGTGTGATATAGAATGAGAATCATTCCTATTCTCATATCATGACAGTCGCCGCTTCCTCGATCAAGCATCCGCACTTCACCGCCCTGTACAGCCAGCACCACTCCTGGCTACAGCGCTGGCTGTGCGTCAAGCTGGGTAACGCCAGCGATGCGGACGATCTGGCGCAAGACACCTTCACCCGCATTCTCGGCCGCGCCGATCTGGCCGCGCTGCACGAACCGCGCGCCTTCCTCACCACGGTAGCTAAAGGTGTACTGGTCAACTGGTATCAGCGCCAGGCGCTGGAACGCGCCTATCTGGAAGCGCTGGCCGCCCTGCCCGAACCCACCGCCATCTCGCCGGAACAGCGACTGCTGATCTTCGAAACGCTGCACGTCATCGACGACATGCTGGACGCGCTGCCGCCCAAGGTCAAGCAAGCCTTCCTGATGGCGCAGCTGGACGGCATGGGCTACGCCGACATCGCCGCGCATCTTGACCTGTCGCTCATCACCATCAAGCGCTATATGAAACAGGCCTTCCTGCAATGCCTGCTGGCGATGGAGGACATGCCGTGAACGCCCGCGTATCGCCCGAAGCGCTGGAACAGGCGGCCGAATGGCTGGTGCGCCTGCAAGACGGCGCCACCACCGAAGACCACGCCGCCTGCGAAGAGTGGCGCGCCAGCGACCCGCAACACGCACTGGCGTGGGAACGCGCCGAACGCCTTCTCGATAAACTGGGCACGCTGCCTCCCGAACTCGCGATGCCGGTGCTGAACCGCGCACATGACGGCCACCGTGCCGGCCGCCGCGCAGCAGTCGCCCGCATTGTCGCGCTGATGCTGACCGTGCCGGTGGCATGGGGCGGCTGGCGTTACGCGCAATCGCAGGAGTGGACCGCCGATATCCGTACCGCCGTCGGCGAACGCCGCACGGTCACGCTGGCCGACGGCACCAGCGTCACGCTCAACACCGCCAGCGCCATCGACGTCCGCTTCACGGCAACCGAGCGCCTGATCGTGCTGCGCAGCGGCGAGATCCTGGTCCGCAGCGGCCACGCACCGGACGCCGGCCCGCTGCGCGTGCGCACAGCGGAAGGCGTGATGGAGCCGCTCGGCACCGTGTTCAATGTACGCCGCTACGAATGCAGCACCAGCCTCGCCGTGCTGGAAGGCGCAGTGCGTGTCACGCCCACCGCCAGCGCCGCATCGCACATCATCAACGCCGGCGAGCAGACCCGCTTCAACCAGAAGCACGTCGCCCCGCTGCGCATCCTTGATCCAGCACTGAGCGCCTGGACCCGTGGCATGCTGCTGGCCGACCAGATGCGGCTCGACGAACTGGTGGCCGAACTGTCGCGCTACCGCAATGGCCTGGTGCGCGTCGATCCGTCGGTGGCGGCGCTGCACGTCTCCGGCGCCTTCCCGATCGGTGATAGCGAACGCACGCTGGATATGCTGGTCTCCACCTACCCGGTCGATGCCGTCCAGCGCTTGCGCGGCTACTGGATTACGCTGATTCCCCGCACCTGAAAATATTTTTCCATTTGGCTGATACTTTTTTGCGACTCGGCTGGCATACAGGCAGACACCCTCTATCTGCCACCGAAAGGAAGTAACCGCAATGCCAGCCAACCGCCCTGCCTCGTCCGAACGCCGACTCCCACGCGCCATCCGCATCGCCCTGCTCAGCATGACGCTGGCCGCCGGCCATGCCGCCACGGGCGCCAGCGCCATGGCCGCCGAAGCGCCGGCCGCCGCTCAGCAGGCATACCAACTGCCGGCCGGTCCGCTGGGCCGCACGCTGTCCGGCGTGGCGGTCAACGCAGGCATCTCGCTGTCCTTCGATCCAGCCCTCACCGCAGGCTTGAACAGCCCTGCACTGCAAGGCAGCTATACCCCGCGCGCAGCGCTGGAACATCTGCTGGCCGGCAGCGGCCTGGTACTGGTGTCCCGCACCGACGGCACGCTGACGCTGCAAAAACACGCCTCTTCATCCAGCACCGCTGCCGGCGCCGCAGCCGCCGCACCAGCCACGCTGGCCCAGGTCGAAGTCCACGGCGTCACCGATGGCGCGCCGGGCCAGGCCCGCAGCACCGGCGCCACCGGCCTGGAACTGTCGATACGCGACACGCCACAATCCGTCAGCGTCATGACCGCCCAGCGCATCGCCGACCAGCACCTGGAAACGCTGCAAGACGTGGTCGGACAAACGACCGGCATCACCCTGGAACATTCATCCGCCAGCCGCGAGACCGACCAGCTGTTCTCGCGCGGCTTCGCCATCGACACCTATATGTTCGACGGCATCCCGACCACCAAGCTGGTGGAGCCGGCCGGCTTTGACGCCGCCATCTACGAGCGCATCGAAGTCGTACGCGGCGCCGCAGGCCTGATGGGCGGGAACGGCAGCCCGGCCGCCGCCATCAACCTGGTGCGCAAGCGTCCGACGCGCGAACTGCACGCGGAGGCCGAACTGGAAGCCGGCAGCTGGGACAAGTACCGCGCCCAGGCAGACATCTCGGCGCCGCTGAGCGAAGATAAGCACGTGCGCGGCCGCGTGGTAGTGGCCCATCAAAACGCCGACTCCTACGTCGACCGCTATCATCAGGACAAGGATCTGTTCTACAGCATCGTCGAAGCGGACCTCGGCCCGTCCACGCTGCTGAGCGCAGGCTTGAGCTACCAGAACGAGCGACTGGATGGCGCCAGCCGTGGCTTCGCCGTCTATTACAGCGACGGCACCAAGACCGATTTCCCGCGCTCGACCAACAGCGCCTCCAGCTCCAGCTACTACATCCGCAAGCAAAGCCTGGCCTTCGCTACGCTGGAACATTACTTCGCCAATGACTGGACCGCGAAAGTCGCGATCAACTATGCCGCCAACCAGTACGACGCGGTGCAAGGCTATGCTGGCCAAGGCTCGCTGGACCGCCAGACCGGCGCCGGCCTGTCGCTGTGGCAGACCAAGTGGAACAGCAAACCGGAACAGTTCTCGGTCGATGCCGTGGCCAGCGGCCCATTCGAGGCCTTTGGCCGCAAGCACGAAGCGGTGATTGGCTTCAGCGCCTCCGATATGAAGAACACCGGCCCAAGCTACCCAGCGTGGATTTTGCCGGGCTACGACGCCACCGTGCCGAACTTCTTCACCTGGAACGGCAATTCGCCGACGCCCAACTACGTCGGCACCATCAAAGGCAGTTACACGGAAAAAGAAAAGCAACTGGCCGGCTATGGCTCGCTGCGACTGCGTCCGACCGATGACGTATCGGTCATCCTCGGCGCGCGCGTCACCAACTGGAAGCGCACCACCGAAAGCGTAAGCTGGGGTTCGCCGACCGTGAACGACGAAGTTGAAAGCAACCGCAATATCACCCCGTACGCCGGTGTGGTCTACACCATCAATCCGCAGTGGTCGACCTACGCCAGCTACACCGGCATCTTCTCGCCGCAGACCTACCGTGACCGCAACAATCGCGTGATCGATCCACTGGAAGGCAAGAACGCGGAAGTCGGCATCAAGGGCGATCTGCTGGACGGTCTGCTGAGTACCAGCCTGTCGGTGTTCCGCATGCGCCAGGATAATCTGGCCGAAATGGATGCCGACCAGCTGGTGCTGCCGGATGGCTCCAACGCCTACCACACCGTCAAAGGCGCGACCGCCAAGGGCTTTGAGCTGGAAGTGTCGGGCCAGATCCGGCGCGGCTGGCAACTGACCGCCGGCTACGCCCATTCGCGCATCGAAGACCAGCAAGGCAACCGCCTGCAAACCAGCCAGCCGCTGAACAACTTCAAACTTTGGACCAGCTACGACCTGGCCAACGTCGGCAACGGCCTGACGCTGGGCGGTGGCGTGAACTGGCAAGGCGATATCTACCAGGACGGCATGGGCCCGAACGGCGAACGCTTCACGCAGCACAGCTACGCGCTGGTGGCCTTGATGGCGCGCTATCGCATCAGCAAGGAGCTGTCGGCAACGGTCAATGTCAATAATGCGCTGGACAAGCATTACTACTCGACCGGCTACGGCAACTACTACGGCGATCCGCGCAATGTGACGGTGTCGCTCAACTACCGCTTCCGCTAAGCCGACGGAGGCCACGACATGAACCGCATTGCTGCCGCCATCGTAGGCGGCTACCTGTTTGCCTCCAGCGGCGGCGCGCTGCTGTCTGCACTCAATGGACCGGGCAGCGACGCCATGCTGGGCGGCGCACTGCTTGGCCTGGCGTTGTATGCGCCGGCCATCATCTGGGCCTTTGCCACGCGTAGCGCGATGCGCGCCTGGGCCGGACTGCTGGGCGCCAGCTTCAGCCTTGCGGTGCTGACCGCAGTTGCCGGCGCCACCGGAGCCGTAGCATGACCGGCGGCCTGCGTCAGCGCATGGCGTGGCTGCATACCTGGGTGGGGGTGTGGGTGTGCTGGCTGGCCTTCGCCATTTTCCTGACCGGCACCCTGAGCGTATTCGTCGATCCCATCTCCGACTGGATGCGGCCGGAGCAAGTGCAGGAGCCGGCCGCCGCGCCGTTTGCCGGCCCGCTAGATCACGCACAGCAGCTCAAACACGGCCTGCGCTTTCTGGAGCAGCACGCGGCCAACAGCAAGATGTGGGAGCTGTGGCCACGCGCCGGCAAGGATGAATTTCAGGTGTTCTGGCTGAACGACAAAGGCTATTACGCCGATGCGCACCTGTCCACGGCCACCGGCGCGGCATTGCCGGAAGAAGCCAGTGCGGTGCGCGACACCTTGGGCGGTCAGCATTTCGTCGAGTTCCATCACGCGTTGCATGCCGGGACCACCGGCCTGTGGATCGTCGGTGCGGCATCGGCGGCCATGCTGGTGGCGCTGATTTCCGGTGTCATCACGCATAAGCGCATCTTCAAGGATTTCTTCACCTTCCGCCCGGCCAAGGGCCAGCGTTCGTGGCTGGACGCGCACAATCTGGCGGGCGTGTTGACGCTGCCCTTCCTGTTCATGATCGTCTACAGCGGGCTGGCGATCAGCTGGAGCACGTATATGCCGGCCATTCCGTGGGCGCAGGAACTGCGCACCCGCGAAACTGCAAATGTGCGCGAGTACGGCCCTGAGAGCAAGCCATCCGGCCGGCCCGGCCTGCTGACGTCACTGAATCCGCTGGTGCATGTCGCCGAAGCGACCTTCCACAGCCCTGCCTATGCGGTGGTGGTCAACCATCCTGGCGATGCGGCGATGACGGTGGATGTCTACGGCACCACGTCGCCTGACACACAGGACGGCAACCTGCTGAGCAAACGTGGCGTGATGAAGTTCGACGGCGTCACCGGCGCGCTGCGCGAGACCGAAATGCCGCACCGCGCACCGCCCAACGGTGCGCGCGCCACCATGGCCACGCTGGACGAGCTACATCGCCTGCATTTCGCCGGTTCGGTGATCCGCTGGATCTACTTCGTGGCCGGCATGGCGGGCACCATGATGATGGCCACCGGCGCGATCCTGTTTATGGTGAAGCGCCGCCAGAAATCGCTGAACGAATTCGGCGCCGGCACGCCGCGCGTCTATCGCATCATCGACGTGCTGAATGTGGCCACCGTGGCCGGCTTGTCGCTGGCGTGTATCGGCTTCCTGTGGTCCAACCGGTTGCTGCCGCATGACCTGGTGGAGCGGCACGAATGGGAAGTGGCAGCCTTCTTTGGCGTGTGGCTGGCGGCCTTGCTGCATGCCGCACTGCGTCCGCCGGCGCGAGCGTGGCGCGAACAGTTGTGGGCTGGCGCGGTGCTGTGCGTGCTGCTACCATTATTGAATGTGCTGACCACCGGCCAGCATCTGCTGGCTTATCTGGCGCAGCGCGACATCGAACGCGCCGCCGTCGAGCTGACCGCCATTGCCATCGGCGCCCTGCTGGCCGCCGCCGCGCTACGCGTGCGCAGCGCGGCCCCGCGCAAGACGGCTTCCGCAACCGCCATGAAAAAGGCTGCATCATGAGTTACGCCCTTGTCGTACTGACCGCACTCGGACTGTGCTTTGCCGGCATGAGCGCGTTATCGCTGACGATCGACCGCCATCACAAACAGGTCTATGGCGCCGATGCGCCGGCTCGCAAGCGTTACCTGCTGCACGCCGGCGGCACGCTGCTGCTGGCATTGGCCATCGTGCCATGTGTGCTGCTGTGGGGCTCGGGCGCCGGATTCGTCGCGTGGATCGGCATGCTGACAGTCGGCGCGCTGCTGGCTGCCGGCTTGCTGCCTTACTGGCCAACGCGCATTGCGCCATTGGCGGCCGTCGCCGGTGCACTAGGCTTGGTCGGCATCGCCGGGCTGGCGCTGACCTGAGCCGTTGCATGAGGTGGTGCGTCGGCCGGCAAGCAGCCCTGCCCCTGCAAGGTACGGCGAACGGCAATGTCCAACGGCGTATGCGGCTCAGTGCCAAGCGCCTTGCGTAACCGGGCATTGGACATGCGCACCGGCTGCCGCCACAGATAACGCATCTCGCGCAATTCGCGGAACACCGTCACAAACGGCGCCGCCAGCGTGACCAGCCACCAGGGGAAGGCGCCGGCTTTCAATTGCGGCTGGCCGGCCGCGCGCGCAATCGCAGCGGCCATCTGCATGCCATCGCCATCCCAGTGCCCCTCCATCTGATAGACAGCCACCTGCGGCAGCGCCTCGCCCAGTTCCAGCAACCGCACCATGGTCTCCGCCACATCCGGCAGGTAAGCCCACTGATGGCCCACGCCCGGCGACGCCGGATTGCTGATCGCCGTCACCGGCTTGCCCGGCTTGACCAGCCCTTGCGCGAACCAGTTGTTGCCCGCATCCGGCCCGAAGAAATCGCCCGCCCGCACAATCAGCACTGGCAGGCCGGAGGCGCGCAGACGCCGCTCCATCTCCACCCGGATCGCGCCCTTGCGGGTCACCGGCCGCTGTGGCGCATCTTCCGTGATGTGCAGGTACACATCCGGCCCGTAATTGTAGACGGTACCCGGCAGCAGAATCCGCGCACCGCTGGCGCGTGCCGCCGCCATCGTGTTCTCCAGCATTGGCAACACCAGCTGGCCCCAGTTGCGATAACCCGGCGGATTCACCGCATGCACAATCAGCTGCACGCCCTGCGCAGCAGCCACCACGTCGTCATGTTCCATCGCATCGCCGGACAGCCATTGCAAGCCGTCGCCGCTCTTTGCCACACGCTCCGGCGCGCGGTGCAAAGCCTTCACCTGCCAGCCACGCGCCAGCAGCACCCGTGCCACTTCTCCGCCAATGCCGCCCGTTGCGCCCAATACCAGTGCCACTTTGTCCATGCTGTTCTCCTGTGTGAGTTGATGGATGTAGTGTGCCCTCGCGCGAGCTAAAAGAAAATTACCGAAAGCTGCATAGCCGCTATACAATTTCGTATGCCTATCGCCGAACCTAACTGGGATTTGTACCGTTCCTTCCTGTCCGTACTGAAGGAAGGTTCGCTGTCTGGCGCTGCGCGGGCGCTGGGGCTGACACAACCGACCGTCGGCCGCCATATCGACGCGCTGGAGCAAGCGCTTGGCTTATCGCTGTTCACCCGTTCGCAGGCTGGCTTCATCGCCACCGACGCTGCCCATGCGCTACAACCCTATGCTGAAACGCTGTCTTCCGCTTCATCTGCCCTGCTGCGCGCCGCCTCCGGCATAGGCCGTGGCACCGACGCGCAGATCAAGGGCACGGTGCGGGTGACGGCCAGCGAAGTAGTCAGCGTGGAAGTGCTGCCGCCTTTACTGGTGCAACTGCGCGACAGCCATGCCGGCATCACGATAGAACTGGCGGTCTCCAACCGCATCGAAAACCTGTTGCGACGCGACGCCGACATCGCCGTCCGCATGCAACGCCCGGAGCAGGACGTGCTGGTGGCACGCCGCGTCGGGCATATCGATCTGGGATTCCATGCGCACCGGCGCTACCTGGAGCGCCACGGCATGCCAAAAAATATGGAAGAAATGAAGCAACACACGCTGATCGGCATCGATACAGAAAGCGCCTTTACGCGCAAGCTGCAACCACTATTGAGCGGCCTGGCCAGCAGCCACTTTGCGCTACGCAGCGATAGTGACCTGGTCCACCTGGCATCGATCCGCGCGGGACTGGGCATCGGCATCTGCCAGGTGCGGCTGGCGGCGCGCGACCCCGATCTGGTGCGGGTGGTGCCCGGCCAGTTCAACATCAGCATGGAGACCTGGCTGGCCATGCATGAAAACCTGCGTAGCAATCCTGCCTGCGCGGCCGTCTACACTGCCCTGGCGGCCGGGCTGGAAGACTACATCAACGGGCGCTGACCAGGCGACGCTGCTTGCGCAGTTCATCTTCCATGGTCAGGCTTTGACGCGCGGCCTGCAAGGTGGCGACATCGGTGCTGACAGTCTTGCGCACTTGCGCGCGCGGCAGATCGGCCCAGCGGCTGCGCGGCGCCGGAGCGGCCGCCACGGACGTGGTCATCGCCGCCGGCACACGCTCGATATTGTCGTCTTCAGCGCGGCTGCCTTGCGGGCAATCGACGTCGGTCAACAGCACATGGCCGTCAGCGTCAACACAGCGGTTGACGGCGGCGCCGGCCACACCAGTCATTGCGACTAACGCCGCGCACAGGATGATTTTCATGATTGATGCCCCTTTGATAAGAGCCTTCATCATCCGCTCCGCCGCATCGCCAGTCTGTACGTCCTCGCACATCCCGTCTCCGATGCGGCATTGTCGCTCTATGTCGGGTACAATACCGCCTTCTTTCCGTATCACGACAGCGTGTTGCCGCTGCGCGGCGCCGTGTCCTCTTGCCTATGAAATCTCTCCTTATTCTCTCTGCGCTTGCGCTGGCCCACGGCTATGCCGCCGCAGACTCGATGGACCCGGTCAATGCCCATGGCTGGAACACTTCCGCTGAACTGGGCGCCATCTCCACCTCGGGTAACACGGTCGGTACTTCGGTCACCGGCAAGCTCGATGCCAAGCAGGAGCTGCACAACTGGAGCAATGAATACATCCTGTCCGGTTACTTCAAGGATGAACAAGTCACCAACGACGAAGGCCAGCAAGTGCGCGAGCGCTCGGCGCAGCGCTACGCGGCATCGGCCAAAGCGGCTTACAAGCTGCTGCACGACGAGCATGGCAAGCTGTATGCGCTGGCGACCCACGTCGACGACAAATTCGGCGCCTATACCCGCTACTCGACCATCGGCGTCGGTTACGGTACGCAAATCTACCAATCGGACACGCACACGCTGGACGTGGAAGTCGGTCCCGGCTACTTCCGCGGCGTACGCTCGCCCACCGAAACCGAAAACGGCCCGACTGTGCGCGGTGCGGCACTCCTGAAATGGAAGCTGAGCGACAGCGCACAATTCAGCCAGAACGTCATCGTCGAACGCGGCACCGACAATATCCATTCGATGGCGGAAACCGCGCTGCGCACCAAAATCAACAGCACCATGCAGATGAAGGCCGCGTTCAATATCCGCAGCGATACCAACGTCCCGGCTGACAAGAAAAACACCGACACGCAAACCTCGGTGACACTGGTTTATTCTTTCTAACTTCCATTTCCAAGCTATGAACACTCCACGCACTCTCGGCACGCCCCTGTCCCCTACCGCCACCAAAGTCATGCTGCTTGGCTCCGGTGAACTCGGCAAGGAAGTCATCATCGCGCTGCAGCGCCTGGGCGTCGAAGTGATTGCCGTCGACCGATATCCAAACGCGCCTGGTCACCAGGTGGCACACCGCGCCCACGTCATCAACATGACCGACGGCGATGCGCTGGCGGCGCTGATCGAGCAAGAGAAGCCTGACCTGGTGGTGCCGGAAATCGAAGCCATCGCCACCGACAAACTGGCGGAGCTGGAACAAGCCGGCAAGATCACCTGCATTCCAACCGCGCGCGCCGCGCAGCTGACCATGAACCGCGAAGGCATCCGCCGTCTGGCAGCAGAAACGCTGGGCATCGCCACGTCGCCATACCGCTTCGCCAGCAGCCTGGAAGAACTGGCCGCCGGCGCCGAAGCCGTGGGCTTCCCATGCGTGATCAAGCCGGTGATGTCGTCGTCGGGCAAAGGCCAGTCGAAGATCGACAGCGCCGCCGAAGTCAAAGCCGCGTGGGACTACGCCGCCGCCGGCAGCCGCGTGGACTCGGGCCGCGTGATCGTTGAAGGCTTTATCGACTTCGACTACGAAATCACCCTGCTGACCGTGCGTTCGCTGGGCGAAGATGGCCAGGTCATCACGCAATACTGCGAGCCGATCGGCCACGTGCAAGTACAAGGCGACTACGTGGAATCGTGGCAGCCATGCCGCATGGACCCGGTGGCGCTGGTGCGCGCACGCGACATCGCCGGCAAGGTCACGGCGGACCTGGGTGGCCTCGGCCTGTTCGGCGTAGAGCTGTTCGTCAAGGACGATATGGTGTGGTTCTCGGAAGTCAGCCCGCGTCCGCACGATACCGGCATGGTGACCATGGCAACGCAAGTGCAAAGCGAATTCGAACTGCACGCCAAGGCGATTCTCGGCCTGCCGGTCAACGTGGCGCTGAAGGCGCCGGGCGCTTCGGCTGTCATCTACGGCCAGCACGAAGCGGCAGGCATCGCCTTTGAGGGCGTGGCCGACGCGCTGCGTGTGCCGAACACCGACATTCGCCTGTTCGGCAAGCCGGAATCGTTCGCCCGCCGCCGCATGGGCGTGGCCCTGGCGACCGCCGACGACGTCGAAACCGCACGCGTCAACGCCAAGCTGGCGGCTTCCAAAGTCAAGCCGGTACTGGCCAAGTAAAGAGTCACATCCCCCGGAACAGATCGACGTAGTTACGGCTGACGACCAGCTGTTCCGGGCGGCCTTTCAGCTGCACCATCAAGCGACCGCGAAAATCCTGCCGCGTGCCGGCCACATGGCGCGCGGCGACAATCACGCTGCGGTGGATCTGCCAGAACTGCTGTTCATCGAGCTGCTCGCGCAGCTTGCTGATCGGCGTGCGGATCAGGCTTTCGCCATCCGCCACAAACACGCTGGTGTATTTATCGTTACTCTGGAAGTAGATCACGTCGTCGATCGGGATTAAACGCGTTTCCTCGCCGTGCGTGGCGCGTATCCATTGCAGCGGCGCGGCGGCTGGTGCAGCCGCCGGCACTGCAACGGCCAGTTGCGCCAATAAGGCGTGCAACGCCGCCGCCGGCACCGCGCCTTCGGCCGACGCAGGCTTCAACCGCACCTTCAGCTTGGCGACGGTCTTCTCGAGACGCTCGATGTTGGCTGGCTTCAGCAGGTAATCCACCGCCGAGTGCTCAAAGGCTTCCACCGCATACTGGTCATAGGCCGTGACGAACACAATGTGCGGCGGCTTGGGGCTGTCCACCAGTTTGGCGGCGACATCCAGCCCGGTCAGGCCCGGCATGCGGATATCGAGAAACACCACCTCCGGCGCCTCTTCATCGATCATGCGCAGCGCTTCGATACCGTTGGCGGCGCGAGCCACGACCCGCAGTTCCGGCCAAACGGTTTTCAGCTGGCTTTCCAAGTATTCGCGCAGATGGGCTTCATCATCTGCGATCAGGGCACGGATGGTATCGATGTCGGACTCACATTCAAAGGCAGCAAGACGCGCACCGTCATGCCGCAGGGTTGATTTTCCAATAATTCTACCTTAGCGGCGCCGCCATACAAACTGCCCAGGCGCTCACGCAGATTACTCAGGCCGACGCCGCCCCCCGGCTTGCGCGGCGCCGATTCGTTCAGGCCCGCGCCGGTGTCGCTGATGCGGATGCTGACCTGCTCACCTTCGACCCGCGCGCTGACCACGATCTCGCCGCCTTCCACCTTCGGCTCCAGGCCGTGCGCAATGGCGTTTTCCACCACCGGTTGCAGCAGCATCGGCGCGATGCGGAACTGGCGCAACTCGTCCGGCACGTCGATGCGGTAGCGCAGGCGGTCGCCCATGCGCACTGCCAGCACGTCCAGATAGGCGGCGATCAGCGCGGCTTCGGACGCCAGTGTCGCCTCGTCGCTGCGGCTGGCGGCCAGGCTGGCGCGCAGATAGTCGATGAAGCGCTCCAGCATGTGCTGCGCCTGGGCCGGACGAGGTCCGATCAGGCTCACCACATTGGCCAGCGTGTTATACAAAAAATGCGGCTCGATCTGCGCTTGCAATGCGCGCAGCCGCGCCTCGGCCAGCATGCGCGCACTGGCCGCCACAAATTCCTTCTGACGCACCGCTTCCATGGCGCGGGCGCTGCGACGCTCGGCGGCGCTGCGCACCATGTACATCAGCAGCGCCACAAACGCGCCGATCACCAGGCACTGCAACACCACCGCGCGGTTGCCCAGCAGGTGCAGCGGATTACTACCGTTCCAGATCATATTCCCCAGCAGGACGCCAGCCAGCACACTGAACGCCATCAGGGCCATGTTGAACAGGACACGCGGCAGACGGTGCGCGCGACGCGGCCAGCCGTCCAACAGCCGATTGGCCGCCAATGCGCTGCCATGGAAGATCGCGCCGACCAGATTCGACATGAGCAGCATGGACCACAGCCGCTCGTACAAGGTGGCGTCGTCATTGGTCAGCAGGCGCACAAACGCGGTCAGCACCACGCCGAGCAAGGTACTCCAGATCACCGTGTACAGCCAGTCGCGGACCAGCGACGGCTGCCAGCGGCGGAAAAACGGGATCAGCTCCAGCGGGTGCTCGCGCACCAGGCTACGGTCTTGTTGCGTCATCTCTGCTTTCATTTAATTCATGCCGCCAGAAAGTTACCATGAAAGCAAACCGGCGCGCGATATGGCAAGCGTGCCAGCGCTACCGGACCAGCCTTGATGTTGTGCGCATCAAACACCGTCAGTACGCTTTGTGCGCGGCGCGTGTCCTGCGCCACGCCGACCACATAGCCATCCGTCTCCGAACGCGCGCCACGGCGCGGTACCAATACGTGCTCCTCGACTTGCCAGCCGGGTCCAAAGGCGTAGCCGTCCACTTTGCCGCTGTCGGTGTCGATCACATTGACGCTGTCGAGTATCAGTTCGCGGCCGCTGGCGCCCAGCACCAGCAGTTTGCGGTGACGCGCCGACACCACCTGTGGCATCACGCGCGGGAATTCGCTGACGCCGAACATCCGCGCCTCGCGCGCCTGGCCACTGGCGTAGTCCAGCGTGATCTGCACCGTACTGGAGGGATTGTCGCCCACCATGCGCATCTGGCCGCGCATCGGCAGTCCGACCTTGCGCAAGGCATCGCCTTCATGCAGCACCACGTCCAGCCGGGTGCAGGCGCCATCTTCATAGGCATTCCCGAAGTGGAACACCGAGCGTGCCGGCAGTTCGAATACCTGGCGCAGCGCCAGCGTATCCTTGGAGATGACGATGGCGCGCAGTGGCAGCTTGTCGCCGGCCCAGTGCATGCTGTCGCCCAAGCTGACTTCGGGGCCGGTGCGCATATCGTAAGGCGCCACCAGGAAGATCAGGTGACGGCCGCTGACCACGAAGTCGTGCACCATGTTCAGTTGCGGCACCGGGATCATGGCGGTGCGCGTGACCTCGCCCACTGCATTCATGCGGTAGATCGCCAACTGATTGGAGCCCGGCGCATTACCGAAGTTCCACAGGCCGCCGTCCGGGTCGATCTTCGGGTGCGCCGAAAACGGCATGGCTTTCAGGTCCGGGCGCCAGGTCTTGATGCCACGCGTGGCCAACGTTTGCGGATCGACTTCCGTAGCCGAACCGCCCTCCCACAGCGCGTACACGCGGCCATTGAACGGCAGCAGATTGGTGTTGGCGACGTTGACGCTGTCGTTGTTCTTGACTGCCTTGCGGCCGACGTAGGTGCCGAAGGCCGGATACAGGAATTGCCCTGCCTTGCTCTCGTCCTGGAATTTTTGCGTGGCGACGAAGCGGCCGATATGACTGACCTTGCCGTCGCCGATCTGCCAGCGCTGGGCGAAGCCGTCGCCGTCGAACCAGTGGTGATAGCGTTCGCCGCCCAGTTCAAAGCGTCCCGGCCCATTACGATAAAAGACACCGTTCAGGTCCGCCGGCATCCGGCCCAGCACCGTGGCGTCGCCGGAGACGTCACCGGTATGGTCGGCGTAGGCCATCAGCCGCGCGTTACCGTCCAGCGCGTGGTGGAAGGATTCGTAGGTCAGGCTGTCGGCCAGTGCGGACGAGGAAGCCAGGCCCAGTGCGGCGAAGCTGAGGAATTGGCGGCGGTTGGTCATGTCGGCTCTCCGATCAGCGCAGGTTGACGGCAGTGACGGCGCCATCGGCCGGCAGCGCGATGCGGGCTTCTTCGAAGCGTGGCGCGCCGCGCTTGCCGAAGGCGTTGTTGCTGAAGGCGTAGTCCTCGGTCGGCATGCCGACCATGTTGCGGTCCATTTTGCCGTTGGCGTTGGCGTCGTGGTAGACGGCGAAGGCGTAGTCGCCAACCGGCAGGTCGGCTACTTTAATTTCCACCGTGCCGTTTTTGGCCGGTGCCTGCACCGCGCGCAGTGGCTTGGCGAGGAAGGTGTCGGCCGAGTTGTAGACGGCGATCATGACATTGCCTTCGGCGCTGGCGACGCCGTCAACATGGATGGTCAGGTCGGCGGCATGGGCAGAGAAGCAAACAGCAAGCAGCAAGGCGAGGATCAATTTGGACATGTCAGGCTCCCGGTTGGATCAAGTGGTTAAGGTGTGATGCCACTTTATCCACGCACCGGGGCGGCCGTGCGGCCATGTGACGAAATGCGTTCAGCGGGCGCGAATTGCGTCCCAATGGCGCGAAATGGTGTCCAGCATCTGCTCCACATCCACCGGTTTAGCGATGAAATCGTCCATGCCGGCGTCGATGCACTGGTCCTGCTCCGATTGCATCACGCCCGCCGTCATCGCCAGCACCGGCAGTTTCAGGCCGAGTGCATGACGGATGTGGCGCGTGGCCTCGAAGCCGTCCATCACCGGCATTTGCACGTCCATCAGCACGATGTCGTAGTCTTCGGCGCGGTCGCGCAGGCGGTCCACCGCCAGTTGGCCGTTTTCCGCCACCTCCACACTGGCGCCGGCGTGTTCCAGCATGCCGCGCGCCACCAGCTGATTCAGCGGATGGTCTTCCACCAGCAGCAGCCGCAGTCCTTGCAATCGGGGAGCGGGCGCCGGCTCGGGCTCCGGTGGCGCGTCCTGCGAGGCCGGCGCCTCCGGCATCAGCCAGCCCTGCGCGGCGGCGGTCTGCAAGGCCGGATGTTCGACCGGGACGTCGTCGTCGGCCACGCCAAACGGCAGCGTCACCACAAACTCGCTGCCGGCGCCCGGCGTGCTCCGCACCGAAATAGCGCCGCCCATCAGCTCCGTCAGCCGGCGGCAGATCGCCAGTCCCAGGCCGGTGCCGCCGAAGCGCCGCGTGGTGGAGGCGTCGGCCTGGTTAAAGGCGGAGAACAGGCGGCTCTGCTGTTCCAGGTCCATGCCGATGCCGGAGTCGCGCACCGTGAAACGCAGCCGCAAGCCCTGCTCCGCCGCAGCCTGCTCCAGCATCACCCGCACCGACACGCCGCCGCGCTCCGTGAACTTGACCGCATTGCCCACCAGGTTGAGGAGAATCTGTTGCAGGCGCATGGCGTCGCCCACCAGCACTGGCGGCACTTCGTCGTCGGCGTCGATGGCGAGGCTGATGCCGCGCGCATTGGCCGGCAGCGACATCACGTTGGATAGTGAGTCCAGTACTTCCCTCAGCAGGAAAGGCTGCGGCGCCAGCTCCATGCGCCCGGCCTCGATCTTGGAAAAATCCAGTACGTCGTTCAAAACACCCAGCAGCATCTGGCCGGACGACCGTATCATGCCGACGTATTCCTTCTGCGCCTGGGTCAGCGGCGTGTTCTCCAGCAGGTAGGCCACGCCCAGCACCGCGTTCATCGGCGTACGGATCTCGTGACTCATATTGGCGACAAACTCGCTCTTGGCGCGGCTGGCCGCTTCGGCGCGCTGCTCGCTGTTCTTGCGGTCGGTGATATTCATCGCGGTCAAGTAGAAGCCGGAGACGCGGCCGTCCGGTGCGATGTCCGGCACCAGATCGACCAGGAAGTGGTCCACGCCATTGGGGCCCTGGAAGTCGCGTTCGTAATGCAAGCGACGCCCGGCTAGCGCCGACTCCAAATCCTCCAGCCATGGTCCGGCCGCCGGACCGAATACTTCACTGACGGTTTTACCCAACATATCCTGCGGCTCCAGCCCCCACTGCGCGCGGTAATGGGCGTTGGCGAAGCGGTAGCGCAGGTCGCGGTCGAGGTAAGCGATCAGTAATGGCAGCGTGTCGGCCAGCACGCGCGCGCGCCGTTCGCTTTCCTGGCTGCGTAGCCGGGCCGCGTCGCGCGCCGCCGTCTGGCGCACGTTCATCACCAGGGACAACAGGCCGACCAGCACGGCAAATAGCACCGACACAGCAACGATCAGGGTATCGTTGGAAGACAAGGACAAGGTTCACTCGCTATCAACAAAGATGACAAAATATAACCCGCGATGGGTGCATCTGCCAAACCATTATGACAATATTTACGCTATAGTGGCTCATCGTTGACAACCACAGAATCCGCCATGCGCGCGCTTGTGCTGCTCACGCTGTGCTACGCCTTGATTGCCCGCGCCAGCCTGCTGCTGGCGTTCGCGCATACGAATGCGACGCCAGTCTGGCCGCCGTCCGGCATCGCCTTTGCGGCGTTGCTGCTGATCGGTTATCGCGCCTGGCCGGCTATCTTCCTGGGAGCGTTGGCCGCCAACCTCGCCACCTTCCACGCCAACGGCCTGCCGCTCAACAGCGGCGTGCTGCTGGCCTCCTCGCTGATCGCCAGCGGTAATACGCTCGAAGGCTTGTCCGGCGTGTGGCTGGTCAAACGCTACTTCGACATCAAACAGCCGATCGGCCAACAGCAGAACGTCTACAAATTCGCGTTGGTGGCGATGGCCATGAGCGCGGTCAGCGCCGTCATCGGCAGCAGCACGCTGGTCTATAGCGGACTGGCGCCGGCCGCCGCGCATGGCGCCATCGCGCTGACCTGGTGGGTCGGCGACATGGCCGGCGTGCTGCTTGTCGGCCCGGCCATCATCATCTGGTGCGTGCGGCGGCTGCCGCGCTGGAACTGGCGCGGCGCGTTGGAAATCGCGCTGTCGCTGCTGGTGCTGGCGGCGTTGTCGTATGCAGTGTTCGGCCGCCGTTACTCCTACGACGATGGACTGGGATGGCTGCCGTATCTGTTCGTGCTGGCCATCGCCTGGTCTTCACACCGGCATGGCCTGCGCGGCGCCAGCACCATCTGCATGGTGACCGCCTGCTGCGCAGTGACGGGCACCATCCACGGCTACGGGCCATTCGCGGTCGGCACGCTGAACGACGCGCTGATTGCGCTGGTCAGTTTCATCATGCTGTGCAGCCTGATCGCCATGGTGCTGTGCGCCGACGTCAGTGAACGCAAGCGCGCCGGCAACGATGCGGTCAGCTACAACGCCGCGCAATGGGGCACGCTGCTGATCGGCGTCGGCCTGACGGTGGCGGTGTGGCACCTGCTGTCGGCCAGCACCGAGCGGCGCGCGCAGGAGCAGTTCGAATCCGAATGTGCCGATATCGCCAAGCGCATCGCACGCCGCATGACGCTGTATGAATCCGGCCTGCGCGGCGCCCAGGCGCTGTTCAAGGCGCAGCAGGAACCAACGCGCGACCAGTGGCGCGACTTCGCCGAAGGCATGGACCTGCCGTACAACTTCCCCGGCGTGATGGGACTGGGCTACGGCATGTATCTGCGCGCCGACCAGCGCGACCCCACCGAGAAGGACATCCGCAACCAGGGCTACGAGGACTTCCACATCTGGAGCAATAACCAAGGTCCCGATAGCGGCAGCTCGGTGGTGGTGATGTACCTGGAGCCGTTCGCCGGCCGCAACCTGCGCGCCTTCGGCTACGACATGCTGTCCGAGCCGACCCGCCGCGTGGCCTTGCTGCAGGCTGCGCGCAGCGGTTCGCCGGCGCTGACGGCCAAGGTGGTGCTGGTGCAGGATCACGACAACACCGGCCTGCCCGGCTTCCTGATGTACTTCCCGATCTATCGCAAGGACTCGCGCCTCGGCACGGACAGCACGCCCGAGCAGCGCATGGCAGCGTTGCAGGGTTTTGCCTATAGCCCAATCCGCGCCGACGAGTTGATGCGCGACCTGCTTGGCCCCGCCGATCACACGGTGCGGGTGGAGATCTTCGACGGCAACGGCGCCCGTCCGGCCTCGCTGCTGTATTCCAGCGAGCGCGCACCGGCCGATCCGCAGCAGTATCCGAATCCGTATCTGCGCACCATGTCGCTGGACCTGCTGCATCACCAATGGACGCTGCGCTTTGCCTCGCAGCCGACATTTGAAGACGCCATCGACCGCCAGAAGTCGCACATCGTGCTGCTGGCCGGCGTGATTATCAGCCTGCTGTTCTTCGGCGTGGTGCGGGCGCTGACCGCACGCCAGGCCTACGCCACCGCGCTGGCGCGGCAGATGACAGGCGCATTGCGGCAGTCCGAAAGTTCGCTGATCGCCGCGCGTGACCTGGCGGAAGCGGCCAGCCGCGCCAAGAGCGAATTCGTCGCCAACATGAGCCATGAAATCCGCACGCCATTGAATGCGGTGCTGGGCATGGCACATTTGCTGGGCAATACCACGCTGTCGGGCGAACAGCGCAAGTACGTGGACATGATACGGTCGTCAGGTCACTCGCTGCTCAGCATCCTGAATGACGTGCTGGATTTTTCCAAGATCGAGGCGGGCCGCATGGAGCTGGCGCCGGCGCCGTTCCACCTGTCCGCCATGCTGGAGGCGGTTGCCACCATCATGACCGTCAACGCCGGTGAGAAGGATCTGGAACTGGCGATCGGCGTTGAAGCAGGCGTGCCGCAATCGCTGGTGGGTGATGGCCACCGGCTGCAACAGGTGCTGGTCAACCTGGTCGGCAACGCCATCAAGTTCACCGAAAAAGGATCAGTATCGGTGCTGGTGGAATTGGCGCAGGCGCCGGCAACGCTGCGCTTCACGGTGCGTGACAGCGGCATCGGCATTCCCGCTGACCGCCTGACGCAGTTATTCGCGCCTTTCTCGCAGGCCGATGCGTCTATGACGCGCCGCTTCGGCGGCACAGGCCTTGGACTGGCGATCTCGCGCCGCCTGGCCGCGCTGATGAACGGCGACATCGACGTCCGCAGCACGCACGGAGTGGGCAGCGAATTCATTCTCACCGTGCCGCTGCAGGCCGGCGTCGAACCGGCGCAGGAACGTCTCGGCGCGGTCCAGCACCTGCTGGTGGTGGACGATGACAGCACCAGCGCCGACTATCTGTGTCGCACGATACGCGCGCGCGGCTGGAGCTGCGATAGCGCCAGCACCGGCGAGCAGGCGTTGGCGCTACTGCACAGTCAAGGTCCGCGCTACGATGGTGTATTGGTGGACTGGGACATGCCCGGCATGTGCGGTCTGGCCACCATGCAGGCGATCCGCGCCGACGACGCCATCGCCAAAACGCCGGTGATCCTGATGATCAGCGCTTTCGGCCAGGGCAGGCTGCTGCACACCGACGGCGCTCAGATGGCGGACGCGGTGCTGCTCAAACCCGTCACCGGCGCGCGGTTGGCGGAAACGCTGCAACAAGCCCAGGCCAGCGCGCGCGATGCGGTGCCAGCGGCCGATGCAGACATCATCGGCCAGCGGCTCGACGGCGTGCGTATCTTGCTGGTGGAGGACAATCCGATTAATCAACTGGTGGCCAGCACCATGCTGACGCACGCCGGCGCGACCATTGACACCGCCGACAACGGCCGTCTCGCCGTTGAACGCCTGCGCACCGAGGCGCACCGCTACGACCTGGTGCTGATGGACGTGCAGATGCCGGAGATGGACGGCTTTGAAGCCACCGGCAAAATTCGCAATGAACTCCGCCTGAACCTGCCGGTGCTGGCGATGACGGCCGGCGTGATGGAATCCGAGCGTGAAGAATGCATCGCCTGCGGCATGAACGACTTCATCGCCAAGCCGATTGACGTTGAAGACATGCTGCGCGTGATCGCGCGCAACCTGCCCGTCACGCAAAAAACAGCGTCCGGACTGGCCTAGCCCTCGATCACCAGCGGGGAACGCAGCCGCTTGCGCGAGCTGCGAGCGTGCGGCACCCAGGCGTGGGTTTGCCAGCGACGCCACATGATCAAGCCGCGTATCCATTCATCGGCCGCGTAGGCGATCCAGACGCCAGGCAAGCCCCAGCCCAGCACCACGCCCAGCAGCCAGCTGCCGCCGGCCAGCACGAACAGCATCGAGAACGCGCCGGCCATCACGGGGAAACGCGCATCACCGGCCGCGCGCAGCGCGTTGATCACCACCAGGTTGAAGGTGCGGCCCGGTTCCAGCAGCACGGTGATCCACAGCAGCGTGGCGCCGGCGGCGAGAATCTCGTGGTCCTGCGTGAACCAGCCGAGCAGCCAGCGACCCAGCAGCGCCGCACAGGCAGCGATCAGCACGCACACCACCAGCCCGCGTGCCAGCGCGCGCCGCACCACACGGTGCGCTTCACGCAAACGGCCGGCGCCGATCAGGTAGCCGACCACGATTTCCACCGCCAGCCCGGTAGCGATGCTAAACATCATGACGCCGCCCATCAGCTGTAACACGTAGGCTTGCGTGGCCAAAGCCTTGGTGCCCAGTTCGGCCGCCGTCGCCACGCTGACCATGAAGGCCAGCCGCCAGGCGATATTTTCCGCCGCGCCGGGCAAGCCGATATGTAGCACGGCGGACAGTTCGGGACGCGGCAAGCGCCACCAGTCGTCGCGCGCCACGGTAATGGCAAGGTGGGTGCGCCACATCATCAGATGCAGCGCCAGCCCGATCATGCGGCTGACGGCCAAAGCAAGCGCGTAGCCCGGCAGGCCAAGCGCCGGCAGCGGTCCCCAGCCGTACATCAGCGGCAGCGCCAGCAGCAGGTGGCTGACGTGCATGATGATCAGCACCACCAGCGTGTCGCGCGTGCGCAGATGCGCGCGCATCACGCCGGCCATGGAGGCGTTCCATGCATCGAACAGCATGGCCGGGCCCAGCGCGATCAGAAACGGTGCGGCAATCGGGAAGACTTCAGCGGGGGTATTCAGCAGATGCAGCAGGCCGTGCGCGCCGAGCATGGCGATCAGGCCGGTGACCGCGCCCAGCCAGGTACTGGCGCCGACCACGGCACGGGCCACTTTGTCAGCCGCGGCGCGCTGGCCGCCGCCGAGATTCTGCGTGACCACCACGCTGACGCCGGCGCCGATGATGCGGAACAAAATGAACAGCGCGGCCGACACCTGGCTGGCGATGGCGAAAGCGCCGCCCGCCTCGTCCGAAATGCGCGAGGCCAGCGCGGTGCCGATGATGCTGGAGGCAATCGCCAGTCCCAGCTCGACCAGCAACGGCCACGCAAGGTTGAACATGGGCGGCGTACTGATCGGCGTTCTGACGGAGGGCATGGGATGAGAAAGTAAAAGTGTTGCCACTTTATACCATGTGGAAGCGCTTTCATCACTCCAATTTAAAAAATCTATTGCCTTGCGTGGCGGCTTATTTCTGGAAGAAGAACACGATGCCCAGAACCGCCAGGATGTATGGCCAGATTTTCACGGGAATAAAGAACAGGTCGTTCTTCGGATGGACGATGATCTCTTCGCCGGTGGCCTTGTCGATGTAGGCGCGCGGCGATTGGCGCGATTGAATCAGGCGATGCAGGCCGTAGACGATGGCGGCTGCCAGCAGCATGCCCGCCAACTCGGAGCTTGGCCGATAGGCCGCCGGCAGCGGCGCACCCCAGATCTGCTCGGCGCCCACCCTGCCCAGCGCGTAACCCAGCACAGTGAACACCAACACCAGAATGCCATATCCGCGCCAAACTATCATTCAGCCCTCGCAAGTAAGTTTGATTTTACGAGGAAACTATACAACCTTTATAGACATGCAATACTCACCTATTGTCACTGTTATTCAATAATAAAGGCGAGCTTACCCTCGTCCTCGCAGCGTTTTGCGCTTTGCCCCGCTTGCTCAAAGGCCGAACACAGACGGTTGCCTTGCGGATCTTCCAATCGAGGGTGGATGCGCAACAGATGCGTGCCCGGCCGCCAGTTTTGCGCCGGCGTGAACCGCCATTCCCGCTCGCCGCCCGTCAGCATGGCGACACCAGCCACGCGCCGGCCGTCCGGCCCCTGCACGGCAATCGCCTCAACAGCGTCGCCATCCAGCGCGGCGGGAGCGGAGACGCGCAACGGCTGGCGGCTGCCGTGCCGCGCCGTTTGCACCATCCACTGTTGAGGATCGACAGGCTGGCGCAGCGGCGGCGTTACCTGCCAGCGCTGTTCAAATGGACGGCCCAGCTGCGGATCGTCGATGCGCAGCGTGACAGACTGGCCGCTGCGCAGCGCCGGTCCCAGCGCAACATTCGGCCCGACGCCGGTTTTGATGCGGCCCGGATGCAGCAACAGCGTCACGTTCTTGCCGCTGCGGTCGAGCAGCGGCAGGTCGAGAAACGCGTCAGGGATCGGCATGCCGGCACTGTCCAGCAGCGTGACGCGGGAAATATCGAGCGCCGCCGTTAAGGGCCGGTCAAGATGCAGCTCGATGCGCAGCAGATTTTCCGCCACCTCCGGCCCGGACGGCGTAACGCTGGCGCCTGACGCCGTTCCGGCAGCCATGACGAGCGCCAGCAATACCGCGTTAGCGCGCCAGTTCGCCATAGCCTTCGAGGGTGCGCGCATATTTGTGGAAGTCGCGGAATTTGTCGCCGTCCGGATAGCGGTAGTCGGGGAAATCATATTCGTTGACGAAGTCACTCAGGCGCAGATAGCCGCCTTTCGGGATCGACACCAGCTGCATCTCGCCGCCGGCATCCGAGCGGCGCAGTGCCAGCAACAGTTGTGGATTCAGGTTATCGATTCGCATCACCGCCGACATCGGCGTCATGGTCGCCTTCACGCCCAGATACGGTTTGGCCGGCCATTCGATTGGCGTGTTCAGGCCCGGCGCGGCGACGGCGCTGGTCAGATCGGTGGCGCTCAGCAGGTCGGCCGAACGGCTGGAATTGACCAGCAAGGCATATTCCGCATCGCCCACCTTGAAGCTCACCAGTCCGTTAGGCGCACTGCCCCACCCCAGCTCGCCCACGGTCCGGGCGGCGATGTGCGCACCGTCCTTCAAATCCTTGAGCGGAATGGTGACCAGCGGCGTGCAGGTATAGGCCGCTACCAGCGTCGGCTCACCGCCGATGGTCATCACGGTCATGCTGCGGATCGGCGCGCGGGTTTCCACCTGATTGTGCACCGGATGGTACATTTCGATGGTGGTGGCGGTGGCCTTGCCGTTGAATGGATAGTCGTACACGCGCAAGGTGGACGCGAAGCTGCGGTCCGACAGACCGGCGACGTACAGCTTGTTATCGTAATAGCGCATGTCGGTCACGGTGAGCGTCTGTTCCGGCAGGTCGCGCCAGAAGGTCACGTCGCCCTTCGGCGCATCGCTGATCGCTGCCGAGCCCGACGCCTTGCTCAGGTCCAGCCGTTTCACTTTGCCCGCTGCGTCGATGCTGACGATGGCGGGTTTGCTCTGGCCCTTGGCGCCGCGCACGGTCAGTGCCACGTAAGCCAGTTCGCTGCCGGGCTGGACGGCCAGATCTTCAAAACGCAAGGCCGTCGGCGCTACGCCGAGTGCTTTGGCGATCGGCGCCTGCACATCCAGCAGGTTGAATGGTTTGCCCGCCGGGCTGGCGGCGGCTGGCAGCGGCAGTGCAAAAATGCGCGCGCCTTTCCAGTCGGCGACGAATAAGGTACCGGCATCGCCGAAGCTGAGCTTGCTGGCCGACTGGATCGCCGGCGCTGGCGCCGCATAGGCGAGCTTTACTGCAAGGAGTAGAGGCAGCAACAACTTGAAGCGGGTGTTCATCACGTCTTCCTTCATTTGATGGTAAAAGATCAGTATAGGCAGGGGGTGGCGCGCCAGTCGCTCCGCCTTTGGTAAGTGTGGATTTGCGCCCGATCGTGTGTATGACCTGTCGCGCCGGGTGGCTATTATCAGGAGTCAATCAACCAAGGAGAGTCGATATGAACTTACAACTCAATGGCAAGCTGGCATTGGTGAGTGGCAGTACAGCAGGCATTGGTTACGCGATCGCATCCACGCTGGCCCTGGAAGGCGCCAGCGTGATCGTCAATGGCCGGACGCAGGAAGGCGTAGATGAGGCGGTCGAACGTATCCGCGCGGAAACGCATGGCACGGTGCACGGCTATGCCGGCGACTTGAGCAAGGCCGACGCGGCGCAGGAAGTAGTCCGCCGCTATCCGGGCATCAGCATTCTGGTCAACAACCTGGGGATTTTCGAGCCCAAGGCGTTTGAAGATATTCCCGACGAAGACTGGCTGCGCGTCTTTGACGTCAATGTGCTGAGCGGCGTGCGCCTGGCGCGGCTGGTGCTGCCGGAGATGAAACAGGCCAATTGGGGCCGCATCATCTTCATCTCCAGCGAGAGCGCGGTGCAGATCCCGACCGAGATGATCCACTACGGCATGACCAAGACGGCGCAACTGGCGGTGTCGCGCGGGCTGGCGGAATCGGTTGCCGGCACCGGCATCACTGTCAACAGCGTGCTGCCGGGACCGACCAAATCACGCGGCGTGGGCGATTTCGTCGAAGACATGGCGCGTGCGGCCGACAAGAGTTTCGAGCAAGTTGAGTCGGAGTTTTTCGTTCATGTACGCCCAACTTCGCTGATCAAACGCTTCGGCACGCCGCAGGAAGTGGCGTCGATGGTGGCTTACATCGCCAGCCCATTGGCATCGGCAACCACCGGCGCAGCGCTGCGGGTCGACGGCGGCGTGATCAAGAGCGCATTTTAGCCCCAGGAGGCCGCTGCATCGCGATGACCGCCTGGCCCTTCGCCAGATAGAATGCCAGGCGCTGAGCGAGAAAATCCGGCAACTCGGCGTTGCCTGCTAAGGTGAATCCGGCTGCGTCGTAAAAAGGCTGCAGGTGTGCATACGGCAGGCAGTATGAGGGGTGCTGGTCGAGATATGGCCGGCACGCGGCCAGCAATTGGGCGCCGATGCCTTGTCGCTGGTAGGCGCTGGGCGGTGATATCGGCAAGGTCGGATGGACTTGCGACGGCAATGTTCATTTGCAGCGGGCGTACATGAAGCAGGCGCGCGGCTCCTCGCTCAGGTTGGGGACGACGGTATGCCGCTCCAGCCGCCCTTCCAGCAAGAAACCGGACTTTTCCAGCGTGCGCGCGGAGGCGGCGTTTTCTACGTCGCAAGTGGCCTGGATGCGGAAATAGTCCGGCAGCGACAGCGCCAATTGAGTGAATGCGTCGATGGCTTCCGGCATCAATCCCTCGCCCCAGGATTTCCGTTGCAGCACGTAGCCGATGTCGATCGTGCGCGGCTGCAAGCGCGCATCCAGCATGCCGATCGGCACGTCGTCATTGTCGTGCGGCACCAGCAGATAGGCGCGGCTGCGGTTCTCCGCCCAGGCCTTCATGCAGTACGCCATAAAGCCCTCGGTTTCAGTCAGCCGCGTTTGCGGCCGCCACGTCATGAAGCGCGCCACCTCCAGATCTTGCGTGTAGGCCGCAAACAGATGCGCGGCATCGGACGCACGCGGCGCGCGCAGCGTCAGTCGCGACGTGCGGATTTCGTCAGGCAGGGATTTGGTCATGCAATCTAAGGCGTGCAAATAAAGATATAGGGACTTTTGACAGTTCTGGTGTCTGCCGGAGACAGACTGCCTTTCAACCCAGGAAATAGCCTGTCGATTGACGCTTTTGCCTCACCCAGATTCTGGCGCAATGTCACCGCCCGGTTTTTCTCGTAGACAAATTCGCCCACATAAGTACGCTTGCCCGCCGCCGCTTCGAACGCGACATTGCCGCCGTAAAGAAGGTTGGCGTTAAAAGGACTGTAAACATACTGTCCCGGCGGAACGTCAAAAGCAAAATACTGGACACCGCCGGGAGCGCCGTCAACCGTGGCCTGGGTTTTGGTATGGACCAGGCAATTGCCGGTGATCTTGCCGGTCTGGGCATCGTACTCATCCAGCAGAATGGAGAATTTTGGATAGCCCCACTGCCCTTCGACCTTGACGCCATAGACGATCACCGCACGGTCGTTGGCAACCACGTCGCCAGGCGATACCTGCTTTACATAATTTATCCCGCAGCCACTGAGCAGCACGAGAATGAACAGGGCGAGATAGCGTCGCATGTCTAGTGCGTGGAAGCGGTAGCCGAGGCCGGCGAGATCAGCGGGTCTTTGCGCGTCGGCTGCAACACCATGGTGCCGCGACGGTCGCCGGTAGTCACCCGGTTCGCCAGTTGCGTGACCTGGTACTGCTCCTCGCGCGAGTTGTAGATGATGTGCTCGCCAAACACGTCGTCGGTCACCGCGCCATCGGTAGTACCGCGCACCTTGGCGTGGTCCATCAAATCCACCAGCTCGGCCTTTTCGTCATAGACGACTTCCAGCGCCTCGCCCTCCATCCACACGTTCTGGCCGCCGTCACGCCGCTGGCGGAAAAACACCGGCGCCTCGCCCGGCTTGGTGCTGAGTACGATGTGCTGGTAGCCCTGCGCATCCTCCGTCATCACGCCGTGCTCGGCGCGAATCAGCAGCGTGCCACGCTGGATTTCGATGTTGCCGGTCAGCGTAGTAACCTTGCGCGACAACTCACCGGCAGCGTCCCGTGCGCGGACTACCGTTTTTTGGAAGCTGTCGGCACGTTCCGCGTGAGCGGCGGAAAGGCCGAGCAGCAAGGAGCAGAGAAGCAGGCTAGTGTTTTTCATACAATCAACTATACAACATTTGCAGATCCGCAATAGTCAAATTTTGTAACTGTGGCTCAGGCGGCACGGCGCAGTTGGTTATCGTCGGGCGCAGGCAACGCCAGACGCTGCGGCAAAGGCTGGACGACGGCCTGCTGCGCATCCAGCTTGAACGAGCCGACCAGCTCGGCCAGTTCGCGCGCCTGCGCCTGCATCGCCTCGGCGGCGGCCGCCGCTTCCTCCACCAGCGCGGCATTCTGCTGGGTCACGTCGTCCATATCGCTGATGGCCGTGTTGACCTGCAAGATGCCGTGCTCCTGCTCGGCGCTGGCGGCGCTGATGTCGCCGATAATCGCCGTCACCTTGTGCACGCTGGCGACGATATCGGTCATCGTCGCGCCGGCCGTTTCGGCCAGGGCGCTGCCATTGGCCACGCGCTCGGCGGAATCCTGGATCAGCTTCTTGATCTCCTTGGCCGCCTCGGCCGAACGATGGGCCAGGCTGCGTACCTCGCTCGCCACCACGGCGAAGCCGCGCCCCTGCTCACCGGCGCGGGCCGCCTCCACCGCCGCATTCAGGGCCAGGATATTGGTCTGGAAGGCGATGCTGTCAATCACGCTGGTGATGTCGCTGATCTTGTGCGCGTACTCGTTGATGCTGGCCATGGTGCGCACCACTTCCGACACCACCGCCCCGCCCTTGCCCGCCACTTCCGATGCCGACAACGCCAGCTGATTGGCCTGGCGCGCATTGCTGCTGTTCTGCTTGACCGCCGACGTCAGCTCCTCCATCGCCGACGCCGTTTCCTCCAGCGCGCCAGCCTGATGCTCGGTGCGGCGCGACAGATCCAGATTGCCGTTGGCGATTTCGCGCGAGGCCGAATCGATGGCCACCGCGCCGTCACGCACGCGGCCGACGGTATCGGCCAGGCGACCGGTCATGTGGCTGAGCGCATCGAACAGCTTGCCGATCTCGTCGCTGCGGTCATGCGCCAGCGCGCCGCGCAATTCCCCGCCGGCCACCTGCTCGGCCAGCGACACCGCCTGCGTCAGCGGCCGCACGATGCTGCGCGTCAGCAGCCAGGCCAGCACCGCGCCCAGCGCCAGCGTCGCCAGACCGAAGCCCGTCAACAAGGCGCGGCTGCTCTGATATTGGGACGCCGACTGTTCCGCCAGCGCCTTGGCCTGCGCGGCCTGATACGCCAGCAATTGCTCCAGCGCGCCGGCGTAAGCCTTGAACACGGCCGGCCACTGGTTATCCAGCAGATCGCCGACTTCCTGGGTGCGACCACTATCCTTGAATTTGAACAGTTCGCCGCGCAGCGTCATGAAGGCCGCCTTCTTGCTTGCCACCGCGCCCAGCAGCTTGGCTTCCTCGCCGCCGGCCGGCATGGCTGCCAGTTGCCGTTCCATATCAGCCGCGCGCTTGTCGCCGGCGGTCAGCTGGGCCTGGAAGATATCAGCCACCTCCAGGCTGTCGCTGCGGGCAATCGACATCGCCCGCAGCCCGTTCAATTCGGTCATGCCCAGCAGCTCGGACGTCAATTGCTGCCGTGCCAGTTTTTCATGCACGAGGTTGGAGGCGGTATCGTTGGCCGTTTGCAGCCGCCACAGCGACAGCACGGACATGCAGGCCATCACCAGCAACAACACGGCAAACGATGCCACTACACGCATGCCGGTATTCAATTGGGGAAATTTCATAGCTACTCATGAGGGAAAATGCGCCTTCTGCGCGAATTCTCCCCAATCTACACACCCAATGTGACGCCAGCATTACCGTGCGGCAATATGTGCAACAGAGTTTTCTTTTAGTTAATATGTAATGAGCTTGTAATAATTGCCCGCTAGCATGGAAGGCTCAGTGTTGATAAAGGGTTCCCGGCCGTGGAGTTCAATGCCTCTCGTTTGCACCTGCCCCGTTTTCGTCTCTCCGTTGCCGCCGACCTGTGCGTGGAGACCATTTCGGTCCTGTCCGACACGACCAATTTCGCCGTCCTGGAGCTGTTCACCGAGCGCCGCGACCTGATGAGCCTGCCCGTCATCGAGAGCGGCCGCCCGATCGGCCTGATCAGCCGCAACATCTTCATGTCGCAAATGTCCAAGCCCTTCTACCATGAGCTGTACGGCAAGAAGAGCTGCATCGCCTTCATGGACAAGGAACCGCTGATCGTCGACGCCAATATGACCATCGAAGCGCTGACCTTCCGCGCCGTGGAATCAGGCGAAAAAGCACTGGCCGACGGCTTCATCGTCACCCGTGACGGCGCACTGGCCGGTGTCGGCTTCGGTTTGCAGCTGATGAACGTGGTGGCCAATATGCAGGCCGAGAAAAACCGCCAGATCATGCACAGCATCGACTACGCCAGCGTAATCCAGCGCTCGCTGCTGCGCCCATCCAACCTGGCGCTGTCCGATGCGCTGGATGACGCCCACCTCGAATGGCAGCCGCGCGACGTGGTCGGCGGCGACTTCTATCACTTCGCAAAATATGAAGACGGCTGGTTCGCCGCCATCGCCGACTGCACCGGCCACGGCGTGCCGGGCGCTTTCATGACGCTGATTTCTTCGTCGACGTTGACGCAGGCCCTGCAGCAACTGGGCCCGCGTGATCCGGCCAAGCTGATTGCCGAAGTCAATCGCGGCGTCAAGGGCATGCTGGGCCAGGTCGAAGGCCACGGCCACACCGAATCCAACGACGGCATGGACGCCGCCTTTATGTGGTTCGACAACGCCACCCGCCAGTTGCGCTTTTCCGGCGCCAAGCTGTCGCTGTTCCAGCTCGACCCCGACCAGCAATCGGTGCAGACCGTCGACGGTGAACGCATGGGCGTCGGCTATACCGACTCGCCGCTGGACTACAGCTGGACCAACAAGATCATCACCATCCCGGAAGGCAGCCTGCTGTTCCTGACCACCGATGGCCTGATCGACCAAATTGGCGGCGCCAAGGACATTGCCTACGGCAAGCGCCGCATGCGCGATGTGCTGCTGGCCCAGCGCACCGAATGCGCGCGCCATGTGGCGCAGGCGATGCTGGACGATTACCAGGCGTGGCAAGGCGAACAGCCGCGCCGCGACGACCTGACCTTTTTCTGCTTACGTCCGTAATAGGAGCTTCACTTGTTGTACAAAGAATTCAGCGATTTTTATGAAGTGGCCCGCAAGCGCCACATCATCTTCTTCTACGTGGGCTACTTCTCGCAGCACGTGGTAGCGGCCATTTCGGAGACCATCAAGGCGCGGCTGGATACGGCCGGCGCGGCCGGACCGACGCGCCGCCGCATTTTCTCGTCGTTTGTCGAAATGTCGCAGAACATCATGCACTACTCGTCCGACACGCTGACGCCGGGCGACGCCACCGAGAACCAGATGCGGCGCGGCTCGTTCTGCATCGGCATGAAGGACGACAGTTTCTTCCTGCTGTGCGCCAATCCGGTCGACAGCGCCAACGCGGAAAACATCCGCAGCCGCCTGGAACCGCTGCATTCCATGAGCATGGAAGAGATCAAGCTCGCTTACAAGAAGGCGCTGCGCGACGAAACGCCAACTGACAGCAAAGGCGCAGGTCTGGGCTTCCTGACCATGGCGCGCGACGCCAGCGAACCGCTGGAATTCGAATTCGTGCAGGATGAGCACAATCCGGACACCACGGTCTTCTGCATCAAAGCGATTATCTGAACATACTGAGAAATATAAAATGGAACCACTCTTCATCGCCGCTTCGCCCACTTCGCCGGAAGTCGATTTCCGCTTCGACCAGCACACGCTGTCGATCAAGGGCGAATCCTATCCAGAAAACGCCGCCGCCTTCTACGGTCCTGTGATCGCGCGCGTAAAGGCTTACCTCGACCAGTGCAGCGATGCCGAGATCACCGTGCACGTATCGCTGGCCTACTTCAACAGCTCCAGCACCAAGATGCTGTTCAGTTTCTTCGAGGCGCTGAACGAAGCCGCCATGGCTGGCAATCAGGTGCGCCTGAACTGGTATCACGACGAAGATGACGACACCATTCTCGAATTCGGCCAGGAACTGCAGGACGATTTCGGCGCGCTGGACTTCCACGATCACGCAGTGAGCAACTGATGAAACCCACGGCCGACGCCGACCTGTTTGCGCTGGAAAGCGCCGCGCTGGCGAACGCCAAGGCGGCACACGCCGATTCCAGCGCCGACCCACGCGCGGCGCTGGCCGAAATGATCGTTCATTACGAGCGCCTGATGCGCGAGAGCCGCCGCCTGATCCGCCGCAGCGACCGCGCAGAACTGGACATGAACCAGATGAACCGCCAGCTGCACGAACTGGCGCAGCAGCTGGAATACCGCGCCACCCACGATCCGCTGAGCGGCGCGCTGAATCGCGCCGCCGTCATCGAGCAGGCATCGGATTGCCTGGAACACGGCGACATGGCGCTGATCGTGCTGGATATCGATCATTTCAAGTGGATCAACGACGACTTCGGCCACCCGGCCGGTGACACCGTCATCAAAACTGTGGTGGACTGCCTGAAGGCGCTGTTCGGCCCCGGCATCGCCATCGGCCGCGTCGGCGGCGAAGAATTCTCGGTGGTGTGGCCCACCTCCTCGCCCGAAGAAGCCAAGGAAGTGGGGATGCGCATCTGCGACGCCATCGCCGACCAGGTCTTCGGCGCGCCGATCAACCGCCAGGTCACGGCCAGCGTGGGCGTCAGCTGGAACAGCATGAACACCAGCTTCGAGCTGGCCTACAGCCGCGCTGACGAGGCGCTGTACGCCGCCAAGCGCGCCGGCCGCAATTGCGTCAAGCTGTATTCGCAGCTGCCGCTGCCGGTCACCCAGCCACCAACGTCCGAAGACGCTTCAACTCCTTGCCATTAGCCTTGCAGACGGCGCGGAAACCAGCGCTGATGCGTTCATCGGCGCCGGCCGCGCGCCAGAACACGATGGCCGCATCGGCTGCCGCCAGCCAGTCGTCGCGCTCCGCAGGCAGGGGCAGCGATGGCGCATAGTCACGCTGCGGCAACTCCACGCCGCGCGCCGGTGCATACAGCATCGGCAGCATGTCGTAGGCTGGCGCCAATGCCAGTGGCGGCTTGCCGCTCTCCCCCGGCACGAAAGCCAGGTTCCCCTCATGCATATCGCTGTTGGCGATCAGCCGGCCGAAGTGATACAGGCGGTTGATGGCCGCATGCGTGTCGGCGCTGATATAACGTTCGGCCAACAGGCGGGCGGCGGCACGGCTCCAGTTTTCGCCGGCCATGCCGAATAAGGCGGCGTCCAGCGCGGCCCAGGTGCAGACTGCCGAGCGGCCGAATTCACCATGGCGGTCGAAGCGCTCGACTTCCAGAAAAGTACGATGGGCGGCGCGATGGATGCGGCTGCGCGCGGCCGGCAATCTCAGTTCGGCCGCGATGGTATCCAGCGCCAGGTGTTCGCACACCAGCAGGTCGGACCAGCGCTGCACGCCCGGCGTCTGGTCATTGCCGGAGAATTTGACGATGACGTGGGCGCTGTCGCCGCCATGCTCGCGGAAGGCGGTAAATTTCGGGAATTCGCCGCCGGCCGAGGAGCCTGCGTCGCCAGCCTGCATCGCCGCTGCGGCCAGTTCGGGATAGGCGCGTTCGGCCAGCAGCGCCTGCCCTTGCTGCATGCTCTCCAGGTGGCGCCGGTATGCGGCCTCGCCGATGATGTAGTTGCCGGCGGTGTCGTGGCCCAGTTGCGCCAGCATGTAGAGGATGTCGTCCTCCGGCCATTTCTGCGGATCAGGACCGACTTGCAGCAAGCCGGCATAGTTGCGGGCGAAGTTGCGGCCTAAAAAACCCTGCGGCCGCATATCGTCCAGCGGATATGGCAGTCCGGGGAACCAGCCATCGCGCATTTCCGCCGCCAGCGGCCATTCAAGCGCTTGTTCGTAGCGCAACGCGCAGCCGGCCGGATAGATCGGATCAAGCATGGCGATCTGCTCACCGCGTCCTTTGCGGTCAATGCGGTAGACAGGAATCGATTCGGTGCTGCCGCGCAGCGGACGGCGGGCGGCGTAACTGGTACGGCGGGCGGCGCCGCGCACCACGATCTGGTCGCCCAGTTCACGCACCATGCGCATCATGGTGGCGCGGCTAAGCGTGGGACGGCTTTTCTGCAGGCGCAGCAGCAGATCGGCGCCGGACAGCACGCGCGCAAGTCGGAGAATTTGTAGTATATCGGCCATATGAAACGTTTTATGAAACGATTCTAATGAACCAAATATAGCATATTCAACGACTTACACGCATTTTTACCGTAACTGTGAAACGATTATTTGACTGGAGTGAGCAAAGGCCTGCCGTCAAAATGCGCGCGCAGGTTGTCGACCACCAGTTCGCCCATGGCGTGACGGGTTTCCACAGTCAGGCTGCCGATGTGCGGCGTCAGCACCACGTTGTCCAGTTCACGCAGCGCGGCAGGCACGTTTGGCTCATCGGCGAAGACGTCCAGCGCCGCCATGCCCAGCTTACCGTCGCCCAGCGCGGCGATCAACGCATCTTCATCCACCAGCGAGCCGCGCGCGATGTTGACCAGCGTGCCTTGCGGGCCAAGCGCCGCCAGCGCCGCCGCATTCACCGTGTGATGCGTTGCCGCGCTGCCCGGCGCAGCCACCACCAGATAGTCGCTGGCCTCGGCCAGTGCCAGCAGCGAATCGGCGCGCGGCACCGGCGTGCCTTCGATGGCGCGCGGCTGGAAGTATTGCAGCTCCATGCCAAACGCCTGCGCGCGGTCGCCGATGGCCTGGCCAATGCGGCCGAAACCATAAATGCCACATACTTTGCCTCGCAAGGCGCGCGTCGGCTTGATTGGTTTGCCGGCTTCCCACGAGCCATCGCGCACGAAAGTATCCAGCGCCGGCAGGCGGCGCGCGGCGGCCAGCAGCAGCGTCAGCGCCAGGTCGGCCACGTCGTCGGTCAGCACGCCCGGGGTGTTGGTGACGGCGACACCGCGCACACGCGTGGCTGCCAGGTCTACCGCATCGGTGCCGATGCCATTGACGGCGACGATTTCTATTTTTGGCAACTGCGCCAGCAGATCGGCCTTGATGCCGATCGCGCCGGTGGTCAATACGCCACGCACTTGCGGCGCCACGCCGGCCAGCCATTCGGCCTGCTGTTCGCGCGGCTGCTGCCACAGATGGTGGCAATGAAAATGCTGCTCCAACTGCGCCATCACATCGGCCGACGGACTGGCTGCCAGGACTAATACATCTGGTTTCATATCGATACCTACTCGGGTTAGCATGTGGCGATTGTACAAGCGCAGACGAATTCGCGTTGCCAGTCATAGACTTTCGGTCAGCATTTCCGTATGCTTGTTTCACCAACCAGAGGAGCGCGCCCTGATTTTGAACGATCACGCACCCATCTCTCCCGCTCCGGCAGCATACGCGCGCTGGCTGCGCGCGACCATGCTCGCACTGGCGGCCTGGCTGGCCGTGTGCGGCGCCGCCGGCGCCAGCCCGCAGCGTTGGGACGAGCTTTCCACGCCATTGTTCGAGCATCTCGGACTGGATCAGGGCTTGCCGCACGCGGTGGGCATGACCATGGCGCAGGACGGCGACGGCTATATCTGGATCGGCACCCAGAGCGGCCTGGCACGCTGGGACGGTTATCGCGTGCGCAGTTTCCACCACGACGCCACCCTGCCATCCAGCCTGCCCGGCGACTTTATCCAGGTGCTGCACGCTGACGTTACCGGCCGCCTATGGGTCGGCATGGCCGCCGCCGGTCTGGCCATGTACGACAAGCATACCGAAAGCTTCATCCGCCCCCTCGATGAATTGAGCCGCGGCGCGGTCAGCGCCATCACCAGCGACAGCAAGGGCAATCTGTGGATCGGCACCGCCGATGGCCTGAAATACTACGACACTGTCAATCGCACCATCCGCCGCTACAGCCATGAAGACATGCCCGGCCTGCCGGACAACCAGATCCGCGCCCTGCTGATGGACCGCGCCGGCACGCTGTGGATCGGCAGCGCCAGTGGCCTGTCGCGCATGAAGCCCGGCGGCGCCATCACCACCATCACGATCAGCGGCGAGAAACCCGGCGCCTGGAGCGACGCCGTGCTGGCGCTGGGCGAGAACCAGCGCGGCCAGATCGCCTTCGGCACGCTGAAGAGCGGCATCGGCGTGGTCGATCCGGGCGCCAGCGCCGGCCGCATTGTCGCGCTGCCCGGCGTCAAGGACGCCCAGGCCAATATGGTGCTGGCGGTGGTGGAGACGGTGCCCGGCATCTGGTGGGCCAGCACCTACGGCGGCGGCGTGATCGAATACCGCACGGATGCCGGCCGTGGCACCCGCATCCTGCACCAGCCGGCGGTGACCTTCAGCCTCAGTAACGACCGCGCCGCCGCCCTGCTGCGCGACCGCAGCGGCATGATCTGGGTGACCACTGAACGCGGTGTCGACATCTACGATCCGCACAGCGAGGCAATCGATGCGGTGTTCGGCGCCGAAGGCGCGCAGGAAGCCAGCATCTCGGCGCTGATGAGCGACAGCCACGGCGACGTCTGGATCGGCCTGGCCGATCAGGGCATCGACATTGTGCCGGCCAGCGGTGCGCGCCGCGCCGCGCTGAGGCCTGATTCGCACAAGCCGGAGACCGCGCTGCCCAACCGCATGGTGCTGGCGATGACCGAGGCGGAACCCGGCGAAGCCTGGGTCGGCACCCAGCTAGGACTGTACCGCACCAGCAAAAACGGCGCTGCCGTGCGGCGCGTGCCGCTGCCGCAGGCCAATCCCTATCCGCGCATCGGCACCATCCTGGTCCGCAAGGGCGAACTGTGGCTGGGGACTTTCGAAGGCCTGCTGCGCTACAACCCTGCCACCGGCGCGCTCCAGAATTACGTGCAGGGCGCGCAGGAAGCCGGCGGCCTGACCGACAACCGCATTCACGCGGTACTGGGCGATGCCGACGGCGCGCTGTGGGTGGCCACCCGCAATGGCCTGAACCGCCTCGACCCGGACAGCGGCAAGGTTGAGCAGATCAAGGCCAATGCCAGCAAGCCGGATGCGCTGTCGGAGGCTGTCATCAGCTCCCTGGTGATCGACCGGCGCGGACGGCTGTGGGTCGGCACCTACGGCGGCGGCATCTGCATCATGACCGGGCGCGATGCGCTGGGCGAACCGGTGTTCGAGCGGCTCGGCACCAACACCGGACTGACCACCGGCACCATCATGGGCCTGCAATCCGATCCTTCCGGCCGCATGTGGGCCGCCACCTCGGACAGCATCGCGGTGATCGATTCCGGCACTTTGAAGGCGCGCGCGCTGACCCGCGCCGACGGCCTGCCGTTCCGCACCTTCTTTATCGGCTCCAGCACCGTCACGGCGGAACGCGATTTGCTGTTCGGCGCCACCGCCGGCTTGGCGGTGGTCTATCCGGGCCGCCTGAACGACTGGTCGTATCGGCCACCGCTGGTGATCAGCGCCGTGCGGCTGGACCAGCGCTCGGTGCCGCCGTCCGAACTGGCAGCCAAGGACGGCCCGACACTAGTGCTGCAGCCGGATAACCAGAGCTTTGAAGTGGAGCTGGCGGCGCTGGACTATTCGGCGCCACAGCGCAACCGCTATTCCTACCTGCTGGAAGGCTTCGACCAGCGCTGGCTGGAAGTCGACGCCAGCCGGCGCATCGCCTCCTACAACCATCTGCCGCCCGGGTCCTACATCTTGCGCATGCGCGGCAGTAACCGCGAAGGCCTGTGGAATGCCGAAGAGCTGACGCTGCGCGTGATCGTGCTGCCGGCCTGGCACCAGACCTGGTGGGCGCGGCTGGGTTACTTCCTGATCATCTGCGCGCTGGCGTGGACGCTGGTGCGCTGGCGCGTGCGGCACCTGCAGCGCAAGCAGGAAACCTTGCAGGCGCTGGTCTACTCGCGCACCCAGCACCTGGAGAAGCTGAACGCCATCGTCAAATCCATCAATGAACAGATGGACTTCGACGCGCTGCTGCACACTATCCTGCACGAATCGACCATCATCAAGGGTATCGACTCGGCGCTGGCCCTGGTGCGCGAACAGGGCACCGACACCCTCAGCCTGCGCGCGGCCTGGGGCCGCATCGATGCCGCCGCCGACGCCTATCGCATCGACCTGCGCCAGGCGGAACTGCGCTACGCGCCGGCCGACTGCATGATCGCGCCTGATATCTTCGAGGTACACCATTCGAATTCGCTGCCGGGCGATGTCTGCGCGCTGCTGTCGGTGCGGGTGGTGATTGATGGCCAGGTCGAGGGCTATCTGATTTTTGAAAACTACCAGTACCAGGCCACGTTTGCCGAGAGCGACCTTGATCTGCTGAAGGCGCTGAAAGAACCGTTCACCTCCGCCTACCTGAAAGCACGCGCCATGCGCGTGATCGAAAAGGCCCGCGCCAACGCCGAAGCGGCCACCCGCGCCAAGAGCGAATTCCTGGCCAATATCAGTCACGAGATCCGCACGCCAATGAACGCCATCCTCGGCTTCGCGGGACTCGGCACCCACCTCGACCTGCCGGCGCAGCCGCTGGACTACTTCCGCAAGATCAGCCGCGCCGGCCAAAGCCTGCTGCAAATTATTAACGACGTGCTGGACTTCTCCAAGATCGAATCCGGCAAGCTGGAACTGGAAGCCCTACCGTTCGACCTGCCCGATACGCTAAACCAGATCGCCGACCTGTTTGCGTGGCGCGCCGCCGAACGCGGACTGGAACTGGTCATCGGCGCCGCACCGGACGTGCCATCCAACCTGCTGGGCGACCCGCTGCGGCTGGGACAAATCCTGGTCAACCTGGTCGGCAATGCGCTCAAGTTCACGGCGCGCGGGCACATCGAACTGCGGGTGGAAGTTGACGCCAGCAGCCCGACCGTGATGGCCGGCGCGCCGCTGGTGCTGCGCTTTACGGTGGAAGATTCGGGCCTCGGCATCAGCGACGAGCAGCAGGCGCGCCTGTTCCAGGCCTTCGCCCAGGCCGACGCCAGCACCACGCGGCTGTACGGCGGCACCGGCCTGGGTCTGGCCATTTCGCAGCAGCTGGTGCGCAAGATGGGCGGCGAATTCCGGGTCGACAGCGAACCTGGTGTCGGCAGCAGCTTCAGTTTCACCGTGCATTTGCAGGCGGCGTCGGACCTGTCGCCACGCGTGCAGCCGGTGCCGCCTGCCGCGCAGGGCAAGCGGGTGCTGGTGGTGGACGACAGCGAATCCAGCCGCCATATGCTGAAGATCCAGCTGGGCATGCTGGGACTGAAGGCGCGCGCGGTGGGCTCGGGCACGGCGGCGGTGGCGGCCATGCAGCTCGATCCCTACGATGTGCTGCTGATCGACGCCGACATGCCGGACCTGGACGGCATCGACACGCTGCACCGCATCGCCGAAGATGCCGAACTGGCGGCGGTGCCGGCGGTACTGATGGTGACGGCCTACTCACGCGAGCATGACAAGGACGTCATCGAGCACACCCGCAACATGCCCTTCCTCGACAAGCCGGCCAATCCGCAGCAGCTGCGCAACGCCGTGCTGTCGGCGCTGGGACTGGAGGCCAGCCAGCAGATGGCGGCCAGCAGCGCGCCGCCGTCGCTGGCGATCCAGCGCATCCGCAACGCCCGCGTGCTGGTGGTGGACGACAACTCGATCAACCAGCAGGTAGCCAGCGAGATCCTGCAACGGGCCGGCGTGAAGGTCGACCTGGCCGCCAGCGGCGAGGAATCGGCGCGCATGATCGACGCCGGCAATTACGATGCGGTGCTGATGGATATCCAGATGCCGGACATGGACGGCTACCAGTCGACGGCGCTGATCCGCAAGAACGAGCGGCATGCGGCGCTGCCGATCATCGCCATGACCGCGCATGCGGTGGCCGGTTACCGCGAGCGCTGCCTGGAACGCGGCATGAACGATTACGTCACCAAGCCGATCGACCCGGATACCTTGTATGCGGTGCTGGCGACGTGGGTGCAGCCGGATTTGAGTCGCGCCGCAGGGGCGGATGTGCCGGCAGTGGGCGCGGTGTCCGCCAGCGCCGGCATGCCGGTGACGCCGCGTGCCGGCATCGATATGCAGGCGGCCATGGAGCGCCTGGGCGGCCATGGCGCACTGCTGGTGCAGCTACTGGGCCTGTTTGCCCACGATTTTGAATCAACTTTGCAACAGATTCATGATGCCATCCACGCCGGCGAACTGGCGCGCGCCGCGGACCTGGTACACAAGATCCGCGGCGCGGCCGGCAACCTGTCGGCCAATGAACTGTTCGCCACCTCCGGTGCGCTGGAGGAGCGCCTGCGGGCGGAACCGCAGGCGCTGGCCGATTTGCTACGCGACTTCGTCGGCGAGTTCGACGTCGTCATGGCCAGCGCGCGCAGCGCAGTGGCCGCACCCGAGACCGAAGTCCCGGAGGTGCTTTAAGCGCGCGCCTTGGACACGGCGATCTGGTCCAGGATGTGTTTCGGCACTTCAGCGTAGTGCTTGAACTCCATCGTGTAGGTCGCCCGGCCCTGGGTCAGCGAACGCAGCGTGGTCGAGTAGCCGAACATCTCGGCCAGCGGCACCGAGGCGCGGATGATCTTGCCGCCGCCGCCCGGAATCTCATCCATGCCCTGCACCATGCCGCGCCGCGCCGTCAGATCGCCCATGGCGTTGCCCATGAACTCTTCCGGCGTCTCCACCTCGACCTGCATCACCGGCTCCAGCAGCACCGGACCGGCGCGCCGCATGCCTTCCTTGAACGCCATCGAACCGGCCATGCGGAACGCATTCTCGTTCGAGTCGACATCGTGGTACGAACCGAAGGTCAGCGTGGCCCGCACATCGACCACCGGATAACCGGCCAGCACGCCGGAACGCAGCGTCTCCTGAATACCCTTGTCGACCGCCGGAATGAACTCGCGCGGCACCACGCCACCTTTGATGGCGTCGACAAACTCGTAGCCCTTGCCGCCAGCAGGCAACGGCTCCAACGTCAGCACCACGTGACCATACTGGCCACGGCCGCCCGACTGCTTGACGAACTTGCCTTCGACATCGGTGGCGATCTTGGTGATGGTCTCGCGGTACGCCACTTGCGGCTTGCCCACGGTCGCTTCGACGCCGAATTCGCGCTTCATGCGGTCCACCAGAATCTCCAGGTGCAGCTCGCCCATGCCGGACATGATGGTCTGGCCCGATTCCTCGTCGGTATGCACGCGGAACGACGGGTCTTCCTGCGCCAGGCGATTCAGGGCGATGCCCATTTTCTCCTGGTCGACCTTGGTCTTCGGTTCCACCGCCTGCGAAATCACCGGCTCGGGGAAGATCATTTTTTCCAGCACGATCACGTGATCCGGCGAACTCAGCGTATCGCCGGTGGTCACGCCTTTCAGGCCGACCGCAGCGGCGATGTCGCCCGCGTAGACTTCCTTGATCTCCTTGCGCTCGTTGGCGTGCATCTGCAGGATGCGGCCCAGGCGTTCCTTCTGCGACTTGGTCGGGTTGTAGACCGTGTCACCGGAATTCACCACGCCCGAATACACGCGGAAGAAGGTCAGCTGGCCGACAAACGGGTCGGTCATGATCTTGAACGCCAGCGCCGCGAACGGATCTTCGTCGGTCGGATGACGCTCGATCGGATTGTCTTCTTCATCGGTACCGGCGATCGCCGGCACATCCACCGGCGACGGCAGATATTCGATCACAGCATCCAGCATCGCCTGCACGCCCCGGTTCTTGAAGGCGCTACCGGCCAGCATCGGCACGATTTCGTTGCGGATGGTGCGCAGGCGCAGGCCGGTCTTGATTTCTTCTTCGGTCAGCACGCCGCCGTCCAGGTATTTCTCCAGCAGTTCAGGCGTGCCTTCGGCAGCGGCTTCGACCATCTTGTCGCGCCACTCCTGCGCCACCGCCTGCAACTCGGCCGGGATGTCTTCATAGGTGAACTTGACGCCCAGCGTCTCGTCGTCCCAGTTAATTGCACGCATCTTGACCAGGTCGATTACGCCATGGAAGTTATCCTCAGCGCCCAGCGGTACCTGGATCGGCACAGCCACGCCTTTCAGGCGGTTGGCGACCTGTTCACGGACGCGGAAGAAGTCGGCGCCAACGCGGTCCATCTTGTTGACGAAGGCAATCCGTGGCACCTTGTATTTATTTGCCTGGCGCCACACGGTTTCCGACTGCGGCTGCACGCCACCGACAGCGTCATACACCATCACCGCGCCGTCCAGCACGCGCATGGAACGTTCAACCTCGATGGTGAAGTCAACGTGGCCCGGTGTGTCGATGATGTTGATGCGGTGCTCGGGGAAATTGCCGGCCATGCCTTTCCAGAAGGCGGTGGTGGCGGCCGAGGTGATGGTGATCCCGCGTTCCTGTTCCTGCTCCATCCAGTCCATCGTGGCGGCACCGTTATGTACCTCACCAATTTTATGGTTGACTCCGGTATAAAACAGGATGCGCTCCGTCGTCGTCGTTTTGCCAGCGTCGATGTGCGCGCTGATGCCGATGTTGCGGTAACGCTCGATGGGGGTCTTGCGGGTCATTACAATCTCCTTAAGGGGACAGCTTCGGAAGTCTCAAGTGCGGCGCTTGTTGCCAAATTCAAGAGCCCGTTACTGTGCGACATGATCAATAGCAATTAATGTAATCTCTGACATTATTTAACAGCTTAACTCTCACCTGGACTCACTGCATGCGCGCTCCGACCAAAACGACTCTTTTCCTAACCTTAGGCATGGCCCCGGCTCTGGCTTTCGCCCAGGCCTCCGACGTTGAGCTGCGCCTCGAACGCTGCTCGGTGCTGGGTGACGCCAGCGCGCGCCTGGCCTGTTACGACGGCCTGGCCAAGAACGCGCCGGTGGTGCAGAAAGCCGGCGAGAACGCCATCGTCGCGCCGGCCGCCGACGCCAACAATGGCACCGTCGCCTCGGCCGATGCGCCGGCCCGCACGCAGCCGGCCGCGCCGCCGCCGGAGCCGAACGTGTCGCCCAAGGTGGCCGCGCTGACCACCATTGCGCCGGAAGACACGGTGTCGCGCATGGTGCAGGAATGGGAACTGGACCGTTCGGCCAAACGCGGCGTGTTCAATTTCCGCCCTCATCGTCCCAGCTATTTGTTACTCGCCAATTACAGCACCAGCTCCAACGATACGCCTTTTGAGGAGTTTACGCCGGGCGGCATCAAATCCAAGCACGTGGAGCTGACTTACCAGATCAGTTTCAAGATGAAGATGATCGAGCAGCTGCTGAGCACGCCAGTCGACCTGTGGTTCGGCTACACCCAGAACAGCTTCTGGCAAGCCTACAACCGCGCCGCTTCCAGCCCGTTCCGCGAAACCAACTACCAGCCTGAACTGATGCTGACCACGCCGCTGGCGCTGGACCTGGGCATTCTGGATGTCCGTTACCTGACGCTGGCGCTGAACCACCAGTCGAACGGCCAGACCTCGACGCTGTCGCGCAGCTGGAACCGGATTTATGCGGAGGTGGGTGCGGAGAAAGGCAAGTTCGGCGTCTCGTTCCGCCTGTGGAAGCGGCTGGATAACGCCCGTTCGGACAACGACAACATCGACATCACCGATTACATGGGCCATGGCGACGTGCGCGCCACCTACCGCTTCGACGGCCACGAGCTGTCGCTGCTGGCGCGGCGCAATATCTCGACCGGCCACGGCGCGCTGCAAGCCGGCTGGGCCTTCCCAGTGGTGGCCAACCTGAACGGTTACGTGCAGGTGTTCAGCGGCTACGGCCAGAGCCTGATCGACTACAACTATTCGCAGAAGTCGGTCGGCGCCGGCTTCCTGGTCAAGTTTTAACGGGGATTGCCACCCAGGATGCGCGCCGGCAGCATGACGACGGCGCGCAGCAGCTCAAACACGCCCTCGACGCCGATGCCCACCAGCCGGAACGGCAAGGTGATCAACCACAGCACCGGATATAACACCAGCGCCAGCAACGCCAGCGGCCAGCAAAAGAACAGCAACGCCAGCCACAGTAAAAAACTCAGCATGAGAAGCTCCCGATACGGTTAGTTTATTGTCTATAATGTCACTCTAATAGAGCAGTGCCGCACACGCAATCATCGTGCGACCAACTGCATAAAACGCCGATCAATCGTCGGTTTCAGGGGACAAACGGAGTAGCTCATGCATACATCGTGGTATCTGGCGGCGCTGCTTACCAGCGCCAGCCTGTTGGACGTGCACGCCCAGCAACCGGCCCCGGCCCCGGCCGCACCGAGCGTCACGGTCGCCGGCCAGCGTCATGCGTCGGACTGGTTCCGGGTCGAAAGCCAGCATGTCATCGTGTATTCCGACACCAGCAACGACGAAGTCGCCCTGCTGCTCAACCAGCTGGAAAAGCTGCACCAGATGCTGCGGGTCTACACCAAGCCCTTCCTGAAAGCCACCGGCAACGAGCCCAAGCTGACTTTCTATTACCACGACAGCGCCAACGACCTCGACGGCCTGGCCAACGACCAGCCAGCCGAGGCCATCGGCCTGTACAGCAGTTGCACTGCGGGCGTGCAAGGTTTCGGCGTTCAACTGAGCAAGCTGGAGCGGCCGGAGCAGTTACACCTGCCCAAGGTCGACCAGAGCGAGAGCCTGTCCTATCTGTTCGAGGCCTACACCCGCCACTTTATCTACCGCTACACCGATGTGCGCGCGCCGACCTCGTTCATCGACGGCCTCGCGCAGTATTTCGCCAGCGCGCGCTTCTCGGACACGCAAATGCTGGTCGGCCGCGCGCCGCTCAATGTCAACCGCTACCTGTCCTTCCTCGACGACGGCAATACCTACTTCCTCGACTACAAGGACATCCTTGAGCAGAACGACACACGCGCCATCGGCAATATCTCGAAAGCCGGCATCAAGCTGGAGTTCGCCGCCCGCTCGTGGCTGCTGACGCATTACATGCTGTCGTCCGACGACAACCGCAACAAGCTGGTCAACTATCTGGCGGCCGTGTACCGCGACACGCCGATTCCGCAGGCGTTCGAGCAAGCCTATGGCATCAAGACCGGGGATCTCGGCAAGGAGATGTGGCGCTACCGGAATACCTCGATCAAGGTGTTGCAGGTGGATGTGCCGGACCTGCCGGCCGCCGTCATGGATTTCAAAACTCTGCCGCAATCGTCGGGCGAATTCGTGCTAGCCGAGTCGGCGCTCAAGTCCTGCCCTACCCGCCAGGCGGGCGAAGCGCTGCTGCGCCAGACCGCGCGCGCGGCCGCCAATTATCCATCCAACGATTATGCCCAGCTGGTGCTGAGCCGAGCGCAGATCGACTGGGGTAATCCGCAGGACGCGCTGCCTTATCTGAGCGCGGCAGCCAAAAAGCCGGGCGTCAGCGCCGAAGTGTTATATCTGCTCGGCCAGGCCCAACTGCGTTTGTCGCAACTCGACGCCGCCCGCAACAGTCTGGGGCAGTCGCTGAATCTGGACCCGAAATCGGCTGAAGCCGCCTACGCGCTTTATCAGGCCGGCCTGCAATCGGGCCAGCCGCCGGACGACGACACGTTGGCCGCCGCCATCGTCGCCTTCAACAACGGCCATGAAGTCAACACGCTGGCCCGTTCGGCCGCACTGGCTTATGCCTATGCGGGCGACAAGGCGCGCGCCCGCAACGCCCTCAAGCTGATGGCGCATAACATCCGGGAGCCGGAACTGTCGGCGTGGGCGAAGGTCTGGCTGGGCAAGCTGGCAGCCGGCGTCGGCAAGGACGAGCTGCTGGCCGAGATGCGCGTGCAGCCAGCGGCCGGCACGGCGTTCAGGGAGTGGACCATCGCCACGGCGACGGTGATGCAGGATATCGAGCGTAACGCGGGCTTGCAGAAGGCCCGCATCCATATCAACCAGCAAGGCGTCAATCCGGCCAATCCGGACAACGCCTTGCAGCCAACGTTTGGCGGCAGGCGCTGATCAGGCGTAGGCGGCGACACGCTGCGGTTGCAGCGCGGCTTCGTACAGCACTTCCGCTTGCAGTGACGCTTGCAGCGAAGGAATGGCGCCGCCGGCACGGTACTGGAAGCTGACTTGCAGCACGTCGCCTTCACGCGCCTTGATCGGCGTCGCCAGCGGCAGCGTCATGTAGCCCATCAGCCAGTCGATGGTGCTGGAACGCTCCTGCACCACCTGCAGGATGTTCTTGGTGACAAAGCGCATGGCGTTGATCTCGCCATTACGCTCAACCACAAACTTGCCCTGCCACGAATAGACCAGTTCGTTCGGCTGGTTGAAATCGATGATGCTGTAGACGGCCGGCGGCGCCATTTCCACCGTGCCCGGATAAATCACCGTGGTTTCCTGGAATTGCACGATCGGCGCGTAGAAGCCTTCGAAGTCGTACTCCTGCTGCAGAGGCTGCACCGCCATGATAACCGCTTCCGGCAGGAAGATCGGCAGCGGGCCGCCAAAACGCTCCAGATAGCGGCGCTTGAACGATTCGATCACCTCGACCTGCTTTTCGCGCAGCATGCCGACATGCAGCATTTCGCAGATGACCACATCGACCGGCTCCGGCGGCAGGTATTCGAAGGCGTCGGCGTGGATCACCTCAACCTTGTCGCCGTTCGGATTCAGCGCCAGGAACTTGCGCGCTTCCTTCACCATGTCAGGATTGAACTCGACGCAATACACCTTGGACGCCTGCGACGCCGCGAACCACGACAGCACACCGGTGCCGCCACCCAGCTCCAGCACCTTGGCGCCGGGTTTGACCGCATACGCGATCGCCGACTTGAAGGGATGCATGCGGTTCTGGTCCATCAGCATATTGTGATGGTAGTGGAGAGGAATGAACTGCCCCAGATAGCAGCTTTCGATTTCGCGTTCGTTGAGCATGGTGGTCCTTGGTAGATGCGCTGAGGACATTATCGTTAAGATTGTTGATGTCCTATGCCGGGAACTGCAAGGCAAATACCCGCCAATTCAATCGGCTTGCGACGCTCAGCGGTTAACCAATAAGCATTATTGCGCTTATACTAGCGGCGATTCGCTTCGGAGATACCATGTCTATCCAGTTTCGCAATAATGTCCACTGTCACGGCGACGGCCCGATTACCCTGATGTTCGTCCATGGCTATGGCTGCGACCAGCAGATGTGGCGCTTCATCTATCCATCCTTCGTGGGGCGTTACCGGGTAGTGCTGATGGACCTGACCGGCAGCGGAGGTTCGGACCTGAGCGCCTACGACCGCAACAAGTACAGCACGCTGTATGGCCATGCGGAAGACATCCTGGACGTGATCGACCTGTACGCCAAGGCGCCGGTGGTGTTTATCGGCCATTCGGTCAGCGCCATGATCGGCATGCTGGCGTCCATTATGTCGCCGGAAAAATTTACCGCGCAGATCATGGTGGGACCGTCGCCCTGCTTCATCAATGACGGTGACTATGTGGGCGGTTTCAATGCGGAAGACATCGACGGCCTGCTGAAACTGATGGAAATCGATTACGACAGCTGGATCAAGCGCATGGCGCCGGTAATCATGGGGGCGCCGCGCCAGCCTATCCTGCAAGAAGAGCTGCTGACCCGTTTTGCCAAGAACGATCCGGAGATCACCCGCCACTTCGCCCGCGTGACCTTTACCGCCGACCATCGCGCGGAAGTGGCAAAGTCAACCGTGCCGGCGCTGATCCTGCAATGCAGCGACGACATGATCGCGCCGCGCGAGGTGGGCGATTATCTGCACCAGCACCTGGCCAACAGCCAGTTGGCGGTGATCGACAATATCGGCCATTGCCCGCATATGAGTTCGCCATCGGCCAGTTCGGACATCATCGAGGATTACCTGCTGCATCTTGGAGTTTAGTGCGATGAGGCACGCACGTTACAACAGGTAACAGCTTCGCCAGCGGACGCCTGATAACCTAGCCTCAACTATTAGTGAGGAAGGAAGTCATCATGGCCGCTCAAGCAAAATATGTGATGTCGTCAACGCTGTTGCTGAGCTTGTTGACGCTGGCTGGTTGCAACAAGCCGGTTGAGCCGCAGCAGCCCAAAGTCGGCGCTGCCGTCGCCCCGGCGCAAGCGGCGCCACCGTACACGCCGCCTACTGCGGAGCAGCTGTCTCAGATGGTCGCGCCGATTGCCTTGTTCCCGGATAAGCTGGTAGGCGAGGTACTGGCGGGCGCCACCTATCCTGCGCAAGTGACCGCCGCCGACCAGTGGCTGGCCCAGAATCCCTCCCTGAAGGGCGACGCGCTGCAATCGGCCGAGGCCGCCCAGCCGTGGGACGTCAGCGTCAAATCGCTGACCGCCTTCCCTAGCGTGCTGGATCAGATGGCCGGCAATATCCAGTGGACCACCTCGCTCGGCCAGGCTTACGCCAACGATCCGAACGACGTGATGAATGCCATTCAGGTGATGCGTCTGCGCGCGCAGCAGGCCGGCAATCTGAAGAGTTCGCCGCATTTGCGGGTATCGACCACGGTGCGGGCCGCGCCGCCGCCGAACTACATCGATCAGCCGTCGCCGGACCAGGTGGTATACGCCGGGCCGGAGGTGATTCCGCCGCCACCGCAAACCATCATCATTGAGCCGGCCGAGCCGGATGTAGTCTATGTGCCGCGCTACAACCCGACCATCGTCTATGGTGCGCCGGTGGACGTGTATCCCGGCTGGACCTATCGTGAGCCGGTGTACGCCAGCAATGATCTGGTGACTACCGGTGCGATTACCTTCGGGATTGGCATTCTGGTCGGCGCGGCGGTCAGCCATCATTATCATGACTGGGGCTGGAATGCCTGGGGCGTCAACTGGGGCGGGCCGGGATATGGAGGCGGTGGCTGGCATCGTCCTGCGGTGGTGTACAACAATAATACCTACGTGACCAAATCGGTTACCGTGATCAACAATTACCACGGCGCGCCGCGTGGCCCGGCCCTGGCCGGCAACCCGCAGCCAATGCGGCCGATGCCGCCAACCCAGCAGATGCAGCACATGCAGCCGATGCGGCCCACCGGGCCGATGACCATGCCGCACTTTACCGCGCATGACGCAGTGCCGGGTTCGCGTCCGCCGATGATGGCGGGGTCACATGGTCCGCTGCCGCAAGGCACAGCGCCGCATGATTTCCGCCAGCAGCCGGGCCAGCAGCCGCATATGGCGCAGCAGATGCAGGAACATGGCGCGCCGGCGATGCACATGCAGGCGGGACAACAGCATCTGCCGATGGCGCAACAGCAGCCGGGCCAGCACCAGCCGGCGCAACAACAGCGCCAGCCTGGACAGCAGCAGCAGCCCCCAACGCAAGAGCATCAAGCGTTGGCCCAGCAGCGCGAGCCACAGATGGCGCAGCACCAGCAGCCGGCTCAGCAACATCAGGCGCCGGTTCAGCATGAGGACGCTGGTGTGCGTGCGGACAATCGCATGCGGGCGGACGCTGGCATGCCACGCGCGCCGGAGCCACGCCGCGAGTTCAACGCGCCTGAACGCGCGCAGGCGCAGGCTCAAGCGCAGGCAAGGCATCAGGAAATGGCGGCGCGTGCTCGTCCGGAAATGGCAGCGATGGCTCAGCGTCCTGCGGCGCAGCCTCGCGCCCAGCAGCCCCACGCCGAACCGCGGCGCGAGGAGCATCACGAGCAAGCCGCCCATCACGAGCAGCATGACAAGCGCGAGCATCACGGCTAGCGAACACGACCAGCAGCTAGCGCGGGCTGCTGGCTGCTGGCGTGGTGAGGCTAGCGCGGCTTCTTGTTAGCCAGGAAGGTGTTGATGGTCTTGGCGATCCAAGGCTTATCGGCCTTGTCGGCAAATCCGGCGGCGGTCAGGTGGAAGCCGCCATCCTTCAGCGTCGCGTCGGCGCCTTGATTTAGCAGCAGCTCAACGACCTCTTCCTGCCCCTCGCGGGCGGCAATCATCAGCGGCGTCATGCCTGACGGCGTTTCGGCGTCAATGTAGGCGTACTTGTCGAGCAGGATGGTAGTGATCTCCACGCTGCCGGACGCTGCCGCGTAATGCAGCGCCGTCCAGCCCTTCTGGTTCACCTGCGCGCCGCGCTGAAGCAGCTCCAGCAGCGCCGTCTTATTCTTGCGGAAGGCAGCCATCATCAGCGCCGTGTTGCCGTTAGGCGCCTTGGCTTCTAGGTCGATGCCTTTCTGGGCCATCAGCACCCGCGCCACCTCCAGCGATTCATAACGCATAGCCACAATCAGGCCAGTCTCGCCATTGGAATCGCGCGCGTTCGGATTGACGCCACGCGCCAGCATCTTCTTCACCCGCTCCGCGCCATCCAGCTGCGCCGCGCGGAAGAACTCGACCTCATCGTCGCTCTGCTCGACGGCAAACACTGGACTGACCGCCAACGCGGCCACAGCCAGCAACGCGAACCTGCGGCGCATCATGCCGGCACGTTAAACAGCGTGCGGAAATTGGCCGTCGTCTGCTCGGCCACCTGCTCCACCGACACGCCCTTCAGCTTGGCGATGTACTCGCCCACATGCGCCACAAAGCCCGGCTCATTCATGCGGCCACGGAACGGCACCGGCGCCAGATACGGCGAATCGGTCTCGATCAGAATGCGCTCCAGCGGCAACTCCAGCGCCACCGCCTGCAAATCCTTGGCGCTCTTGAACGTCACGATGCCCGAGAACGAAATATAAAAGCCCATCTCGATGGCCGCGCGCGCCACTTCCAGCGACTCGGTAAAGCAGTGCATCACACCCGCCACGCCGCCCGCCTCCGTGCCGGCGCCCTCTTCGCGCATGATGCGGATGGTGTCCTCGCTAGCGCTGCGGGTGTGAATGATCAGCGGCTTGCGGGTAATCCGCGACGCCTTGATATGCGTGCGGAAGCGCTCGCGCTGCCATTCCAGATCACCCTCCAGACGGAAGTAATCCAGCCCGGTCTCGCCGATGGCGATAATTTTCGGATCGTCCGCCAGTTGCACCAGCTGTTCGACGGACGGTTCCGGCGTGTCTTCATAGTCCGGATGCACGCCGACCGAGGCGTAGATATGCGGATGCTGATGGGCCAGCGCCAGCACCTGCGGGAAATCCGGCAGGTCGACCGACACGCACAGCGCGTGGGTCACCTGGTTCTCCGCCATCTTGGCAAGAATCTCAGGCATGCGAGCGGCCAGCTCAGGGAAGTTGATGTGGCAATGGGAGTCGATATACATGCTGCGATTGTAACCGATAGCGTCCGCCACTCCTTTTGTGGAATCGATACCACTGCGTCTCAAGAAAACGCTTTCATTTTTAATATTGGCAAGTTAGTATCGCTCAGCGGTATGTAATTACGTTACACAAAATAAAAAATACGGAGACTTTATGAACACTAGCGAAATCTTCCTGCTGGCGATGCTGCTCATCTTCGCCGTGCCTTATCTGTTCTGGCGACTGCTCAAAACCGACTATTTTGCGCCGTTGGTGGTGGTCCAGATCATCATGGGCGTGATCCTTGGTCCTGGCGTGATGGGCAACCTGTTCCCCGATTACCATAAATTCGTCTTCAATCCGGACGTCGTCAAAACCCTCAACGGCGTCTCGATGTGGGGCGTAATCCTGTTTGTGATGCTGGCCGGCGTCGAGCTGGACCTGAAGAAAACCTGGCAATATCGCCGCGAAAGCATGACCACCGCCGGCCTGTCGCTGGGCATGCCGCTGCTGTTCGGCTGCGGCGCCGCCCTGCTGCTGCTGAACTACCAAGGCTGGATCGGCGCCAAAGCCGCCCCCTGGCAATTCCTGATCGGCACCGGCATGGCCTGCGCCGTGACCGCGCTGCCGGTCTTGGTCATGCTGCTGGAAAAACTGGAAATCCTGCGCCAGCCGATGGGCCAGCGCCTGCTGCGCTACGCCAGCCTGGACGACGTCGCCATCTGGGGCGTGCTGGCGCTGCTGATGCTGGATTGGGAACGCGTCGGCCGTCAAGCCGGCTTCCTGGCCGCGTTTGCCATCCTGACATTCGCTTACCGTCGCCTGATGGTTCGCCTGAACAAAAACGACCGCTGGGCCGTGGCCCTGATCTGGCTGATCGCCTGCTCGTTCGGCGCCGACTGGGCCGGCCTGCACTTCATGGTTGGCGCCTTCCTGGCCGGCGTGGTGATGGATGCGGACTGGTTCGGCCAGGAAGCGCTGGACGCCATGTTCAAGAACGTGTTGCTGATCCTGATGCCGGTATTCTTCCTCAGCACCGGGCTGCGCACCAAATGGGACATGGGCGGCTACTCGGTGTTCTTCGTCGCTGGCCTGCTGTTGCTGGCCTCGGTGGGGGGCAAGCTGGCGGCGGCGCACATGGCCGGCAAAATCCTTAAATGGAAAGAAGGCGAAGCCTCAATCATCGGCTGGCTGCTGCAATCGAAGGGCTTGATCGAAATCGTGTTCGCCAATATCCTGTTGGACAAACAGATCATCACCAGCGAGACGTTCACCGCGCTGCTGTTGATGGCGGTCGGCAGCACCATGCTGACCATCCCGCTGGTCCACCCCAAGCTGCACCGCGCACAGAATCGCGGGCTGGTGGGCCAGGCAAGTTAGGAGACAAGAACATGGCACGCATAGGATTAAGCAAATCGGAAGTCAAGGCCAGCCGCGACCAGCTGCTGGCCGAGGGACGCTACCCGTCCGTCGATGCGGTGCGGGCCGCGCTGGGCACCGGCTCCAAGTCGACCATCCACCGCCACCTGAAGGAACTGAGCGACGAAGACGGCCAGCCCGGCATCAAACGGGATGACACGGCGCGCAGCCTGCAAGTGATGGTGGAACAATTGGCTGGCCAGCTGCACGACGACGCCGAACGCCGCTACCGCGCGCTGTACGCCGAGCACCAGCAGGCCATGGAAGACAAAGAGCAGGAGCTGGCCGCGCTGCGTGAAACGGTGGAGCGGCTGAAATTACGCGTGGACGAGCTGGAAATCGACGCCTACGCCAGCCAGCCGCACGACCACGGCTTCGGCGACTTCAGCCACCTGTACGCCAGTTCGCGTGGCGGCTTGAACGACAGCACTGCGTTCAGCATGGTGCTGTCGGGCGGCCGCGCGTCGGTGTTTGACGTCGACAGCCGGCCGATCCACTACAAGGTGTGAGTGGCGCGTGACGAGCGCAGCGCGGCGCCGAGGATTTCTTCAATTCTCAGCCTGGCGCGCTGGCCGCTCTCGTCGTCCGGGAAATGCACGCCGATGCCCTGCGCCTTGTTGTTGTGCGCGCCGGGCGGCGTGATCCAGGCGACCTTGCCGGCAATCGGGTATTTGTTGGGATCGTCCATCAGCGCCAGGATCAGATAGATCTCGTCGCCCAGCTTGTACGGCTTCTGGGTCGGCACGAACATGCCGCCGTTTTTAAGGAACGGCATATAGGCCGCGTACAACGCGGCCTTTTCCTTGATTGCCAGCGATAGCACCGTCGGCCGTGGCGTCATTGGCACGGTGTTCGGGTCGAGTGGGCTGGCAGCGGACATTCCTTACCTTTCAGGCGCAGCAGCTGGCGTAATCCAGCAGCATCTCTTCCAAAAACAGCTTGGGCGACAGCGGGTGATCGGCCGTCGCGCGGCGTTCGTTCGCACTCTTGATCGCGGCCAGCAGGCGGCTGACGTGGATCTTGTCGGCCAGGCTGGCCAGCTCTTTCTGGTAGCGCGGATAATACCGGATGTTACCTGCCAGTTTGTACGAAAACACATCGTAAAGCCAGCGCTGCAACCAGGACGCAGGGCCGCTCAGTGGCACTTTCTGCAACTTGTCGGCGACTTTCAAGGCGCCTTCCACACTCGGATGGGCCAGCAATTGCAGCAGCGTTTCCAGATCCTCGCGGCTGCCGGCTTCAGCTTGCGCCATGGCGGCCAGCGGTGCGCCGCCCTGCTCGCGCAGCCAGCTATCGGCGTCCGGGACGCCTTGTTCCTTGAGCCAGGCCAGCGCCTCGGCATGGTTCGGCATCGGCAAGGCAAACTTGCGGCAGCGCGACAAAATGGTCGGCAGCAACCGGTCCAGGCTGTTGGACGCCAGCAGGAACACGGTGCCCGGCGGCGGTTCTTCCAGCGTTTTCAGCAAGGCATTGGAGGCTGGCGTGTTCAACGCTTCGGCCGGATACAGCACCACCACCCGCAAACCCTGGCGGTGAGTGGAAATATTCATGAAATCCGCCAGTGCGCGGATCTGCTCAATCTTGATTTCCTTGGACGGCGTCTTCGACTTGGCGGCCTTCTTGCTCTCGCCCTCGCCCTCCTCGTCGGCGGCCGGCTCGTCCTCCATGGACTCGGGCCGCACGCGGCGGTAATCCGGATGGTTGTGCTGCGAGAACCAGCCGCACGATGCGCACGTACCGCAGGCGTGGCCGTCCGGCTGCACGTTCTCGCACAGCAGACCTTGCGCGAATTGCTCGATGAAATCGGCTTTGCCTATCCCGGCGGCGCCATGGAACAGGATGGCGTGCGGCATGCGCGGGCGCAGCGTTTGCAGCTGCTGCCACGACGATTCCTGCCACGGGTAGATGGAATGACTCATTATTCAGTATTCTATTTCAAAAGAACGCGTCGAGGATGGCGGCAATTTGCTGCTGGATCTCGGCGATGCTCTGGGTCGAGTCGATCACGCGGAAGCGCTGCGGAAACTCGGCCGCGCGGCGCAGGTACTCAGTACGGGTGGCGGCGAAGAAGTCGCTCTGTTCCTGCTCGAACTTGTCCAGCTCGCGGGTAGCGTCCAGGCGCGCACGCGCCACGTCCAGCGGCACGTCGAACAACAGCGTCAGGTCCGGCTGCAATTCAGGATGCACCCACTGCTCCAGCGCGTCCAGCTTGGCCAGGCTCATGCCGCGGCCACCGCCTTGGTAGGCGAAGGTGGAATCGGTGAAACGGTCGGAAATGACCCAGGCGCCACGCGCCAAGGCCGGTTCGATGACTTGCGCCAGGTGTTCGCGGCGGCTGGCAAACACCAGCAGCGCTTCGGTTTCCAGATGCATTTTTTCGTGCAGCACGATCTCGCGCAGTTTTTCGCCCAGCGGCGTGCCGCCCGGTTCGCGGGAGCTGACCAGCTCGATGCCGCGCTGCTTGATGTAATCGCTGACGAAGGCAATGTGCGTGGACTTGCCGGCGCCATCGATGCCTTCGAAGGTGATGAATTTACCCATTTACTCTTATCGTTGATACTGGTTGACTGCCCGATTGTGGTCGTTCAGGTTGTCCGAGAACTGGCTGGTGCCGTTGCCCTTGGAGACGAAATACAGTGCGGCGGTCTTGGCCGGCGACAGCGCCGCCATCAGCGACTGCACGCCCGGCAGCGCGATCGGGGTCGGCGGCAAGCCGGCGCGCGTGTAGGTATTGTACGGGGTGTCGGTCTCCAGATCCTTTTTGCGGATCTTGCCATCGTATTTCAGGCCCATGCCGTAGATCACGGTCGGATCGGTCTGCAGCAGCATGCCCAGCTTGAGGCGGTTGACGAATACGCCGGCAATCATGGCGCGCTCCGACTTCTGGCCGGTTTCCTTTTCGACGATGGAGGCCATGGTCAGCGCCTCATACGGATTCTTGTACGGCAGCGCCGGATCGCGCTTGGCCCAGGCGTCGGCCAGGCGGGTCAGCATGATGGCGTGCGCCTGCTTGTAGATTTGCAGGTCGCTGGAACCCTTGGCGAACAGATAGGTATCCGGGAAGAACAGCCCTTCGGCCTGCTTGTAGTCTGCGTCGATCGCGGTCATCAGCTCGGTGTCAGACAGCGCCACGGTGTCATGCTTGAGCCCCTTGTGGGCGGCGATGGCAGCCCGCATCTGGCGGAAGTTCCAGCCTTCGATGATGGTCAGCTGTTCCTGCGCGAACTCGCCGCGCGCCAGCTGGTCGATCAGGCGCAGCGGCGTCGAGCCGGGCTTGAGTTCGTAGGAACCGGCTTTCAGCTTGCTGCTCTTGCCAGTGGCGCGCGCCAGCAGGTTGAACAGCAAGGGCTGGATCGGCACGCCCGCTTCGGCGATCTGCTGGCCGGCCGCATGCGCGCCGCTGCCGGGAGTAATGGTGAAGTCAATCGCTTCGGCGTCGGCCGGAATAATCGGATTCTGCGACCAGTACATGAAATACCCGCCGCCAACGATGGCCAGCACAACACACAGACTAATTATTTTTTTGATAAAAGCCATTATTAAAGCCATCTGATTGGATCAAGTCGCACAGCTTGCCAGTTCCTGACCCAGTGCGCCAGTGCGATGTTTTGTGCCGCGTCCGACGCGATCGGCGCGACATCACTATAATGAGCCCGTAATGATAATGCTTTCACCGTCAAAAGATTGAAAATTATGCCTTCCTGGAATGAACTTTTAACGCAGCAGGCCGTCCCGCTGACCACAACGCAGCTGGCAGTCGGTTTTGTCGCCCCGATCACCGACCTCGGCCTGATCGCGCTGGATGGCGAGGAATCCGCCAACTTCCTGCACACGCAACTGACCAACGACGTCGAACACCTCGGCCAGGGCGAAGCGCGCCTGGCCGGTTACTGTTCGCCGAAAGGCCGCTTGCTGGCCTCGTTCCTGATGTGGCGCAACGACACGACTATCTTCCTGCAACTGGCGCGCGACATCCAGCCGGCGATCCAGAAGCGGTTGTCGATGTTCGTGCTGCGCGCCAAGACCAAGCTCAGCGACGCGTCCGAACTGCCGGCCAATCACGTTGTATTGGGCCTGGGCGGCGGACTGGCCGAAACCACGCTGCAAACCTGGTTCGACACGCTGCCGGCCAAACCGTTCGCCAAGCTCGATCATCCGCTTGGCACGCTGATCCGCGTATCCGACGTTTTCGGCGCGCCGCGCTACCAGTGGCTGATGTCGGCCGAGACTGCCGAAACCGTGGTACCGGAACTGGCGGACAAGCTCAGCGTCGGCAGCAATGATGCGTGGCACCTGTCGGAAATCCACTCCGGCGTGGCGCACATCAGCAAGGCGACGCAGGAACAGTTCGTGCCGCAGATGATCAACTACGAGCTGCTGGGCGGCGTCAATTTTAAGAAAGGCTGCTATCCGGGCCAGGAAATCGTCGCCCGCAGCCAGTATCTGGGCAAGCTCAAGCGCCGCACCACGCTGGTCAGCATTCCTGACGCGACGGCGGCCGCCGGCATGGAAGTGTTTGCCACAGCCGATCCGGAGCAGCCATGCGGCATGATCGTCAACGCAGCGCCTAACGGCCAGGGCGGCGTCGATGCGCTGGTGGAAATGAAGCTGGCAGCCATCGAGGCGGCTTCCGTGCGACTGGGTTCGGCGCAAGGCACGGCCTTGAGTTTCCTGGCCATGCCGTATGTGCTGGAACCACTCGATCTCTAGCATGGATCTCTACATCTACTACAAGGTCAAGGACAGCGACGCGGCGTCCTTGCTGGCGGCAGTCGTGCCGATGCAAGCTGGACTGGCGCAGTACCACGGCGTGACGGGGCAACTCAAGCGCCGTCCGAACACCAAGGAAGACGTGCAGACGTGGATGGAAGTTTATCCATCCGTGCCGGAAGGCTTCGCGGCGGCGCTGCAAGAAGCTGTCGCCCAGGCGGGCGTGGACCAGTTCACCACCGGCCTGCGCCACACGGAAGTTTTTATGGATGTCGCCCCATGTGCCTGATTGTCTTTGCCTGGCAGGTGGTGCCGGCGGTGCCGCTGATCGCTGCCGCCAACCGCGATGAATACTACCAGCGCGCCACCGCACCGGCCGGTCCGTGGCCCGAACATCCGCAAATCTACGCCGGCCGCGACTTGCAGGCCGGCGGCAGCTGGATGGGCATCACCCAGCCGGGTGCGGACGGCGGGCCATCGCGCTTTGCCGCCATCACCAACATCCGCGCGCCGTCCGAGCACAGGGATGATGCACCGTCGCGCGGCCGGCTGGTGGCTGACTACCTGGCCGGCAGCATGACGCCACAGGAATACGTCGCCGCCATCCGCTCCACGGCCGACCAGTACAACGGCTTCAACCTGGTGCTGGGCGACCGCGACACGCTGATCTGGTACTCCAACAAAGGCGACCACGACCCGCGCAACGGCCAGCCGCTGGAAGCCGGCATCTACGGCCTGTCCAACGCCCTGCTGGATGCGCCGTGGCCGAAGGTGCTGAAGACCAAAGCCCAGTTCGCCAGCCTGCTGTGCCTCGGCGCGCCGGAAGAAGCCTTCTTCGAGATGCTGTCCGACACCACGCCAGCGTCTGACCAGCGCCTGCCGGAAACCGGCGTCTCGCTGGACCTGGAACGCGTTCTGTCTGCCGTCCGCATCGAAAGCCCGAGCTACGGCACCCGCACCTCCACCGTCGTCAAACTCTACACCGACGCCCCCGCCACGCTGCATGAAGTGCTGATTCATTAAACGGAGGCAGCAATGAATAAATGGGTAGCGCTGGGGATCGCCATTGTCTCGGAGACGATTGCAACGTCGGCCATGAAGTCCAGTGAGGGATTCACCAGGCTGGTGCCGTCGATTATCGTCATCGTCGGCTACATGGTGGCGTTTTACTTCTTGTCGATTACCTTGAAATCGATCCCGGTCGGGATTGCCTACGCGATCTGGTCAGGCGTGGGGATTGTGCTGGTCTCGCTGGCTAGCTGGATTCTGTTCGGTCAAAAGCTCGACACGCCCGCCCTCATCGGGATGACCCTGATTGTGGCGGGCGTGGTCGTCATGAACGTTTTTTCGAAATCAACCCACTGATTTGGCCAGCAGTTCACGGAAGGCTTTGAACACCTTGCGCATGGCCGGCGCTTTGTAGGGGAACATGTCTTCCGGGTCCATCGAGTGGACGATCATGGCGTTATCGGCCTCGAAGATCAGCAGGTCGCCGTTCGGCATTTCGGCGCAGTCGATGCCGAGGTAAGGCAAGCCCATGCGCTGGTCGATGGCTTGCAGCGCGGCCTGGTGGCGCAAGGCGAAGCCCTGGTCGAAGCGCGCCATTTCCGCCGCTTCCTCGGCGCGCTTTTCGGCACTTTCGGTCATGCCGGCGTTCAGGTAGTGAATCATCCAGTTCTGCGAAATCGCGTAGTGGCAGATGTACGGCTTGCCTTCGATCAGCACAATACGGTATTTACGGAACAGGCCATCTGCACCGCGATAGTCGACAAAGCGCGACACGTAGAACTGCGGCCCCTCCACTTCCAGCAGATACTGGCCCAGGGCGGCAGGTGTGTCGATCTTCTGAAGGTTGGTACCGGCATGCGATCCCAACGGCCGAACGATGATCGGGAAGCCGCCATCCGGCAGCAAGCTGTCGATGGTCTGGGTGCCTGCCGCGATGGCATTCAGCGTGCTCAGGCCGGTACGCACGGCGACCGGCATTTCCACGCCCGGCAGGCCGCGCAGGGCCGCACTCAGGCCGTCACGTGAAGTCGCTCGCAACTGGGCTGGGCGATTGATGACCGGCCGCGGCCAGTCGCTGGTGTAGTCGATCAGCCGTTCCAGCAGTGGCTGGTTGGCTTCCGATTCGGCCACAGCCACCAGCATCACGTCGTGGTCCGGCACCTGCTCCGGGAAGTCTTCGTCGGCGCGCAGATACAGCAACTCCAGCGTGACGTCGCTGTCTTCGACCAGGAATTCGACCGGCGTGTTGGCCATCAAATCGCCCGGCCCCATCAGCACCAGCAGCGTCAGGCCCGGCGATGCGGCGGGAATGGTGTAATGCGGTTGCAGCATGATGGCTTCCGCCTGCACTGCCAGCGCATCGTCACGATTGCCGGTCAGTTGCAGCACGGTCGAGAAATCCATGTAGGCGTGCGCATCGTTGGGATAGGTCTGGGCGCGCTCCAGCAACACCTGGCCGATGGGCGACAGATCCTCGCCGGCAAACGCGCGGCGCATCAGGGGGGCGACGCCGATCAGCGGGGCGTTGTGCTGGCCGATAGTGCTTGCGTCAAATGTCATGCGGACTCCGTGTTGGTAAGGGACAGGCGCGTGGCGCCCAATTGCAGCACTGCATCCAGCAGCGCGTCGATGTCTGATTGGCCGGTGCGGTGGTTGACGATGGCGGCGCGGATCGCCAAATTGCCGCGTACCGTCGTAGCGGAGGGAGCCGCAATGCCGGACTCCTGCACGTCGGCGATCAGCGCAGCGTTGAAGGCGTCGATATCGGCATGGCCAGCCGCTCGGTGGCGGAAGCAGACGATGTTCAGCGCCACCGGCGCCAGCAATTCCAGCTCCGGCTGCGCCTGGATGCGTTCTTCCAGATAGCGTGCCAGCAAGCAGGTTTCGTAAATCACCTGGCCGATGCGCTGGGCGCCGAAAACCTGGAAGGTGAACCAGGTCTTCAAGGCGCGGAAGCCGCGCGACAGGTCGGGGCCGAAATCGCACGGCCACGGCGAGTTGGCCGCCATGCCGCGCGCGTCGCGGCGCAGATAGGTGTCGCGGCTGGCGAAGGTATCCAGATGAATCTCGCCATCGCGCACCAGGATAAAGCCGGCGTCGTACGGCACCTGGCCCCACTTGTGAAAGTCGCAGGCGATGGAATCGGCCAGTTCAATGCCGTCCAGCAGCGGCCGCAATTCCGGCGACAGTGCCGCCAGCGCGCCATACGCGCCATCGACGTGGAACCACAGGCCGTTACGCTCGGCGATAGCGGCCAACAGCGGCAGCTCGTCAATCGCGCCGACATCGACCGTGCCCGCCGTGCCCGCCACAAAGAACGGCTGCAAACCGGCCTGGCGGTCGGCGGTAATCGCGGTTTCCAACGCCGTGATATCCATCTGGAAACGCGCATTCATCGGGATCTTGCGCAGGTTGGCGCTGCCGAGGCCGGCCAAATCCATGGCTTGGGCGATGCAGCCATGGGCGCCGGCCGAGGCGTACGCCACCAGCTGGCGCTTGGGTGGAATGCCGTGGCTTCGCACCTCGCGGCCCAGCGCGCGGTAACGCGCCACCAGCACGGCAATCATATTGGCCATCGAACTGCCGGTGACGAACAGGCCCGAAGACGAGGATGGGAAGCCGAACAGCTCAGCCATCCAGCGCACCACCTGGCGTTCGACTTCTATCGGGATATGGTCGCGGCCGCCGCAGTTGGCGTTGAGACCGGCCGCCAGCATCTCGGCCAGCATGCCGGCCGCCGTGCCGCCGCCGTGCACCCAGCCAAAGAAGCCGGGATGCGTATTGCCGACCGCATACGGCAGGATGTTGTCCATGAATTGCTGGTGGACATCGGCCAGATCGCTTCCCTGCGCCGGCAGCGGGCTGCGGAAGGCGGCGCGGGCCTGGTCCGGCACCGGCTGCCACACCGGCCGCTGGCGGATGCCCTGCAAGTAGTCGAACATATCGTCCAGCATGCGGTGGCCCTGCGTGCGGAATTGCTGCCAATCTGCCGGCTCCAGTGGGCCAGCGAAATTTTCTTGCGTTTTTTTTGCCATGTGACTCAATTTTTCTTCAGACCTGCCGTTAATGCCAGTAGCGGGGCATTTTATCCAAAGCAAATCTCCCGCGCGAACGAAGGAACCCAACCAGCATGGACACGAGCAGCATCAACCGATTAGATTCGCTACCCACCACCACCGCCACGTGGGCGGTGTTGCCCCTGCCTGCCCTGGACAAAAATACGGATACAGCATCCGCACAATCTATTGTCGCCGGTAAAGACGATCCTGCGTTGAAAACTCCTAGTAAATCTGAGTTAAAAAAATCAGTTGACGCGATAAATCGTTTCCTCGAAAACAATAGTGAGGTAGAGTTCAGTATAGATGACCACAGTGGCCTGTCGGTGGTCAAGGTGATCGATACTGAAACCAAGCAGGTCTTGCGTCAGCTTCCGTCCGTAGAATCGCTGGAAATTGCCAAGAACCTCAATAGCATGAAAGGCCTGCTGATTAATAGCAAGGCATAGTACTCCAACTTGATCAAGCACGCCGCCGATCTGCACCAACTTCCCCCGACGAACGATCTGCTGCTTGCCGGCGGCGATGACAGATTGACACTGGATGCCGGCACAGGCCGCTCCCGCTATGGCTGCCGGCCGACGCCGGACACCGACCTGGTGTCGCTGGGTTCGTCCACCGCCTCACATATTTCCCCTTATGCTTACCAGGCCGCCGATGCGTTGCGGCAGCGCTGCGTGCAAGCCATGCGGGGGGAGCCGGAACTGGTGGTGTACCGGCGGGCCTTGGCCGCCGTGCGGCAGCGCTTGCTGGCCTACTGCGGCTGCGCGCCGGAAGACAGCCCGATGACGCTGCTGGCGCCGTCCGGCACCGATTTGTTCATGCTGGTAGCCAATTTGCGGCAGCCGCAGTGCACGGTGCTGATCGACGGCGCCGAGACCGGCAGCGGCGTGCCACTGGCCTTGCTCGGGCCGCGTCAAGGTGCGCCGCATATGGTGGCGGTGCGGCATGCGGATGGCAGTTTGCGCGACGCCGGCGAGGTCGATGCCGAGTACGCCGCCATCGTTGATAAGGCGGCTTCGCGCGGGCAGCGGGTACTGCTAGTGCTTACCGACGTCAGCAAGACTGGGCTGATTGCGCCGTCGATCGCCTCGGTGCAGGCGCTGCGGGCACGCTGGCCGGATCATCTGGACGTACTGGTTGATGCTTGCCAGTTCCGGCTGGACCCGGTGACGGTGCGGGCGTATCTGGCGCAGGGTTTCATGCTGGCGCTGACTGGCTCCAAGTTCCTGACCGGGCCGACTTTCAGCGGCGCCCTGCTGCTGCCACGCGCGATGGCGGCCAATGCGGTGGAGGCAGTTACCAGCCACAGCAATTTCGGCATGCTGCTGCGTTGGGAGGCGGCGCTGACGGAAATGGAGCGTTTTGCTGCTGTGCCGCAGACGGTGCGCTTGCACTGGGTGAAGCACTTTGAGGATGCGGTGACGCGTGGATTGATGCAGAATGCGGCGTTCACACCGCTGCCCGTCGCCGCCATCGACCGTTCGGCGCTTGGCGTGTCGCCCGGCTGGGACAGCGTGCAAACCATCTTCCCGTTCACGCTGCGTGGCGCTGACGGCCACCTCCTGGATGCCGCCGAGGCGCGCCGTGTATATCTTCAACTGCAACTGCCGGCCATTGGCACGCGCCGTTACCAGCTGGGTCAGCCGGCGGCGGCCGGAGCGCTGCGCTTATGTCTCAGCGCCCGCATGATCGCCGACCTGCACGAGGGCGTGGCGTCAGACATCGACGTCGCCGCGCCGCTAGCCCGCATCGCCCAAATGCTTGCTTAGAAGCTGCGCTGCATGTTGATGTGGGCGATGCCCGCTTCGTAGAACTCCTCGCCTTCGATGGCGAAGCCGTGACGCTGGTAGAACGGCGCCGCGTGCGTTTGCGCACTCAGCGCCACCAGCAGGTCGCCGCGTGCCTTGGCCTGCACCATCAAAGCTTGCAACAACTCGCCGCCGACACCGCTGCCGCGCGCCGACTTGCGCACCGCCATGCGACCGATGTGACCGTCCGGCAGCAGGCGACCGGTACCAACCGGCGTGCCATCAGCCTCGTAGGCCACCGCGTGCAGACACAGCGCGTCCATGCTGTCCATTTCCAGCTCGGCAGGAACGCCCTGCTCCTCAACGAAGACTTCGGTGCGGATGGCCTTGGCGTCGGCGCTCAGCGTGCCCCAGTCGCCCAGTTTGATTTCGTGCTTGCTCATCGTTGTGATCCTGTTCAGCAAAAGCACGATTGTAGTACGTCAGCCCAGCGGTTTGGAAGCACCCTGAATTTTGGCCTTCAGCAGCTCACGGATTTGCGGCGTCGCAGCATACGGGTCCGGCGGATTGGTGCCGGCCACGACGCTTTCCAGGTTCAGCCGCACGCCAGCCAGCGCATCCGGATGCGAGTAAATGTAGAACTGGCCGTCGGCAATCGCTTTGAAGGTAATCTCCGCCACTTCCTCGGCCGATACCTTGCCCGACGAAACCGCCTTGTCTGTCATTACCTGCGCGGCGATCTGGCTGGCGGTCGGGCCGGCGGTCATGCGCACATCCTCGGGACGGTTGCGATGCGACTGACTGATGCCGGTCGGCACAAAATACGGGCACAGCACCGAGGTGCCGATCGGTGCACCGACCAGTTGCAAGTCGTGATACAGCGTTTCCGACAGCGACACCACCGCATGCTTGGAGACGTTGTAGACGCCCATCGCCGGCGCATTCAGCAGGCCGGCCATCGACGCCGTGTTGACGATATGCCCTTCAAACGCAGCATCTTTCGCGGCCGCTTCCAGCATCAGCTTGGTGAAGATGCGCACGCCATGGATCACGCCCCAGACGTTGACGCCCATCACCCATTCCCAGTCCGCCTCGGTGTTTTCCCAGATCAGCCCGGCCGAGCCGACACCGGCGTTGTTGAACAGCAGATGCACAGCGCCAAACTCGGCCACCGCCGCGTCGGCCAGCGCCTGCACCTGCTCACCCTTGCGCACGTCGCACAGCTGGGAGATGACGCTGGCGCCCTGCCCGCGCAGCTCGGCGGTGGCCTGCTCCAGCGCATCGGCCTGCACGTCGGCCAGCACCAGCTTCATGCCCTCGCGCGCGGCGATGTTTGCGAATTGACGGCCCAAACCACTTGCACCGCCGGTGATGACGGCGACTTTGTCTCGGAATGTTTTCATTTTTAAATGAGCTTCACCAGTTGTTTGCCAAAATTACGCCCTTGCAGCAGGCCCATGAACGCTTCCGGCGCGGCAGCCAGGCCGTCCGCCACCGATTCGCGGTATTTGATTTGACGATTTGCAACCAGCACGGCCAGTTCCTGCAAGCCCTGCTGCCAAAACTCCATGTGCTCGGTCACGATAAAACCGCGCACGGTCAGGCGATTGATCAACAGCACACGCGCATTCTTGATCGGCATGTCGGCGCCGTTGTAGCCGGCGATCAGGCCGCACAGCGCGATGCGGGCGAAGGCGTTGGTGCGGGCCAGCGCCACGTCGAGGCAGGCGCCGCCGACGTTTTCAAAGATGGCGTCGACGCCGTCCGGCGTGGCGGCGGCCAGGTCGGCCTCCAGGTTGCCGGCCTTGTAGTCGACGCAGGCGTCGAAGCCCAGTTCGTCCACCACGTAGCCGCATTTCTCCGGGCCGCCGGCGATGCCGACCACGCGGCAGCCGCGCAGCCGCGCCAATTGGCCAACGACGCTACCGACCGCGCCGCTGGCGGCCGATACCACCACGGTTTCGCCAGCCGCCGCTTCCATGATCTGGTTGAAGCCGTACCACGCCGCCATGCCCGGCATACCGACCACGCCAAGAAACGCCGACAGCGGAATGCGCGTGGTGTCGAGCTTGCGCAGCAGCAGGCCGTCCGACACGCCCATCTCGGCCCAGCCCAGCATGCCGTTGACGTAGTCGCCGACCTGGTAGAAGTCGTTGCGCGAGGCGATCACCTGGCCGACGGTGCCGCCGATCATGGTGTCGTCCAGCTGCTGCGAGTTGGCGTAGCTCTTGGCCGCGCTCATGCGGCCGCGCATATACGGGTCCAGCGACAGGTAGTGATTGCGGATCAGCAGCTCACCGGCGGCCAGCGACGGCACCGGCACGGTCTCCAGCCGGAAATTCTCCGGTTTGACCGGGCCGCGCGGACGTTCGGCCAGCACGATGCGCTGGTATGTTTCGGGAATGCTCATACCGCCGACACGCCTCCGTCCACCGCCAGGATCTGGCCGGTGATGTGCTTGCCCGCGTCGGACGCGAACAGCACGGCGGCGCCTTTCAAATCTTCGTCATCGCCCAGACGGTTGAGCGGCGCATGGCCGATCAGCTGGTCGCCCATGGCGGTCAGCAAACCCTTGGTCATCTTGGATGGGAAGAAGCCCGGCGCCAGCGCGTTGACGGTGATGCCGTAGCGGCCCCATTCGCCAGCCAGCGTGCGGGTGAAGTTGACCAGCGCGCCTTTCGAGGTGTTGTAGGCGATGGTCTGCATGGTGCCCGGCGGGTTGCCGGCCAGACCTGCAATCGAGGCAATGTTGATGATGCGGCCGGACTGGCGCGGAATCATCGAACGCTTGCCGACCAGCTGCGACACCACGAAGATGCTGCGAATGTTCAGGTCCATCACCTTGTCCCAGGCTTCGACCGGATGGTCTTCGGCCGGCGCCCCCCAGCTGGCGCCGGCGTTGTTGATCAAGATATCGATATGGCCGAGGTGGCCGATGGCGGCGTCGACCAATGCTTCGGCCTGGGCGTCCTGCGCCAGGTCGGCGGCGACCGCGTGCGCGCTGATGCCGCGCTGCGTCAGGAAGCTGACGGCTTCATCCAGTTCGGCTTGCTTGCGCGCCGAGATGACGACCTTGGCGCCCTGCTCGCCCAGCGCCAGCGCCATTTGCAGGCCGAGGCCGCGCGAGCCGCCGGTGATCAGCGCGGTCTTGCCTGCCAGTGAAAACAGTTCTTGGGTAGTACGCATCGTGTCTCCTCGTTGGTTTTTTTGATTATTCCTGATTAGAACCAGGCATCCTGCATATCGAGCGTGGTGGTGTCTATGCTGGCCAGCAGTTCCAGCTGCGGCCCCACCTTGGGCAGCTCCCACTGGAAGAAATACAGGCACGCCTGCAGCTTGCCGCGATAGAAATCAGTATCGCCGCTGGCCAGCGACGCCGCCGCCAGCAAGGCCTGCTGCAACCAGATCCACGCCACCACCACGTGCCCGACCGCTTCCAGATAAATGCTGGCGTTGGCCAGCGTCTTGTTCAAATCGCCGACAGCATACAACTTCTGAGTGACTTCTTCCACGCCTTGCCAGGCCTGCTCCAGCGCGTCGGCGTGCGCCAGCAGTTCGACGCTGATGGTGGCCAGCCCCGGACCGACCGCATCCGGCGCGCCAACACTGCCGCGCACCTTGCGTATCGTCTTGCGCAGCTCGGCGCCAAAGGCACGGAACAGCGCGCCATCCTGCAAGCTCACCTTGCGGCCCAGCAGGTCCAGGCCGTGGATGCCGTGCGTGCCTTCGTGGATGGCGTTCAGGCGGTTGTCACGGTAGAACTGTTCGACGTTGTATTCGCGCGTGTAGCCATAACCGCCGTGTACCTGGATCGCCAGGCTGTTGGCCTCGACGCACCATTGCGATGGCCACGACTTGGTGATCGGCGTCAGAAAATCCAGCAGGCGTCCGGCATGTTCGCGGGCTTCCGGCGTTTCGGCCGTGTTCTGCTCGTCGACCAGGCGGGCGCTGTACAGCACCAGGCTGAGGCCGCCTTCAACGTAGGCTTTCTGCGCCAGCAACATGCGCCGCACATCGGTGTGCTGAATGATCGGCAACTGCGGTTGCGCTGCGTCTTTCTGCGCCGGGTGGCGACCTTGCGGCCGGTTGCGCGCGTATTCCAGCGCGTGCAGGTAGCCGGTGTAGCCCAGCACAGCCGCGCCGAGGCCGACGCCGATGCGCGCCTCGTTCATCATGTGGAACATATTCGCCAGGCCGTGGTGCGGCTCGCCGACCAGATAGCCGATGGCGCCGCCGTTCTCACCGAAGTTGAGCAGGCAGTTAGTGGTGCCGCGATTGCCCATCTTGTGGTTGAGGCCGGCCAGCGAGATATCGTTGCGCGCGCCCAAGCTGCCGTCGTCGTTGACCAGGTACTTCGGCACGATGAACAGCGAGATGCCTTTGACGCCGGGGATCAGCTTGCCGTCTTCGCCGGGGATCTTGGCCAGCACCAGGTGGACGATGTTTTCCGCCAGCTCGTGTTCGCCGGCCGAGATCCACATCTTGTTGCCGGTGATCCGGTACTGGCTCTCGCCGTCGGGCACGGCACGGGTGGTGATGTCCGACAGGCTGGAGCCGGCTTGCGGCTCGGACAAGCACATGGTGCCGAAGAAGCGGCCGGCCAGCATCGGATTGACGTAGGTTTCAATCTGCGCCGGCGTCGCGCATTTGAGCAAGGTGTTGGCGTTGCTCATGGTCAGGAAGGTGTAGGCCGAGGTGCTGACGTTGGCGGCGGTGAAATACGCCGCCAGCGCCTTCTCGACCACCACCGGCAGCTGCATGCCGCCGCGCTCGTAGTCCTGGCCGGCCGCCATCAGGCCGGCCAGCGAAAACGCTTCCAGCGCCGTCTTCACCTCGGGGATGATCTGCACCTTGCCGTCCACCACATGCGGCTCGTTGGCGTCGGCCTTCTTGTTGTGGTTGGCGAACAGATCGGTGGCGAGACGCTCAGCCGTATCGAGCGCGGCGTCGAAGGTCTCGCGGTTATGGTCCTCAAACCGGGCGCGGCGTGTCAACGCCTCCGCGTCCAGCCACTCGTACAACATGAAGGACAGGTCGCGGCGCGACAGAATGGTCGAGCGCATGGTGCTTACACCACTTCGAACAGGCCTGCCGCTCCCTGGCCGCCACCGATACACATGGTGACCACCACATATTTCACGCCGCGGCGCTTGCCTTCGATCAGCGCATGGCCGACCAGGCGCGCGCCCGACACGCCATACGGGTGACCGACCGCAATCGCGCCGCCGTTGACGTTGAGACGGTCCATCGGGATGCCCAGCGTGTCGGCGCAATACAGCACCTGCACCGCAAACGCCTCGTTCAGTTCCCACAGGCCGATGTCCTCGACTTTCAGGCCGGCTTTCTTCAGCAGCTTGGGCACGGCGAATACAGGACCGATGCCCATCTCATCCGGTTCGCAGCCGGCCACGGCGAAGCCGCGGAACACGCCCAGCGGCTGTAAGCCCTTGGCGGCGGCGGTCTGCGCGTTCATCACGATGGCCATCGAGGCGCCATCCGAAAACTGGCTGGCGTTGCCGGCGCTGATGACGCCGCCCAGCACCGCACTGCGGATCTTGGATACGGCTTCGTACGTGGTATCGGCGCGGATGCCTTCGTCGGCCGAAATGGTCACTTCACGCGACAGCAGCTGGCCGGTGGCTTTATCGGCCACGCCCATTACCGTAGTCATCGGCACGATTTCGGCATTGAACAGGCCGGCGGCCTGGGCGGCGGCGGCGCGCTGCTGGCTTTGCACGCCGTACTCATCCTGACGCTCGCGGCTGATGTTGTAGCGCTTGGCGACGGTTTCGGCGGTTTGCAGCATCGGCCAATAGATTTCCGGCTTGTTTTTCGACAGCCAGACTTCCTTGTACATATGCATATTCATCTCCTGCTGCACGCAGGAAATCGACTCGACGCCGCCGGCCGCATAAATCTCGCCTTCGCCGGCGATGATGCGCTGGGCGGCAGTGGCAATGGTTTGCAGGCCGGACGAGCAGAAACGGTTGATGGTCATGCCGGCGGTGGTCACCGGGCAGCCGCCGCGCAGGGCGATCTGGCGCGCGATATTGCCGCCGGTGGCGCCTTCCGGATTGGCGCAGCCGGCCAATACGTCTTCCACTTCGCCGGCTTCCAGGTTGGCGCGCTGGATTGCAGCTTGCAACACATGGCCACCCAAGGTGGCGCCGTGCGTCATGTTAAACGCGCCTTTCCAGGATTTGGCCAGGCCCGTGCGGGCGGTAGAAACAATGACGGCATCGATCATGAGAAGTCTCCTATAGTGAAGGTGTTATCAATCCAGAATAGCATAGTTTTAGTACGGTCGTTCGCAAAATTTATTGTAAGTTTCGCGTAAGCCTCGTGAAAGCATCGCGTAAGGTTCAGCGCCCAAACTCGGATCAAGCTGACGAAGTGCTAACTATCTCAGCTGGGGACAAAACATCCTATAAAATCAAAGGAGACACATCATGGCAAATAGCGGTACCGCGGATACCCGCAACCTAACCAAGCAGGCCACGCCGATGACGGCCGAAGAGCGCAAGGTGATTTTCGCCTCCTCGCTCGGCACCGTATTCGAGTGGTACGACTTTTATCTGTACGGCTCGCTGGCGCCTATCATCGCCAAGCAATTCTTCATCGGCGAACCGACCACTACCTTCATCTTCGCGCTGCTGGCGTTTGCCGCCGGCTTCATTGTCCGTCCGTTCGGCGCCATCGTGTTCGGCCGCCTGGGCGACATGGTCGGCCGTAAATATACCTTCCTGATCACCATCCTGATCATGGGCGCTTCCACCTTTATTGTCGGCCTGTTGCCGGGCTATGCGGCGATCGGCATCGCCGCGCCAATTGTGCTGGTCGGGCTGCGGATTCTGCAAGGGCTGGCGCTGGGCGGCGAATACGGCGGCGCAGCGACCTATGTAGCCGAGCATGCGCCGGCTGGCAAGCGCGGCTCGTTCACCGCCTGGATTCAGACCACAGCGACGCTGGGCCTGTTCCTGTCGCTGCTGGTGATCCTGGGCACCCGTACCGCCGTCGGCGAAGAAGCCTTCAATGCCTGGGGCTGGCGCGTGCCGTTCCTGGTGTCGGTACTGCTGCTGGGCGTGTCGGTGTGGATCCGCATGTCGATGAATGAGTCGCCGGCCTTCGCCAAGATGAAAGCCGAGGGCAAGACATCGAAAGCGCCGCTGAGCGAAGCCTTCGGTCAATGGCGCAACCTTAAAGTGGTGATCCTGGCGCTGATCGGCCTGACCATGGGCCAGGCAGTGGTGTGGTACACCGGCCAGTTCTATGCGCTGTTCTTCATGACGCAAGTGCTGAAGATCGACGGCGCCAGCGCCAACATCATGACCGCCCTGTCGCTGGCCCTGGCCACGCCGTTCTTCATCTTCTTCGGCATGCTGTCGGATAAGATTGGCCGCAAGTGGATCATTCTGGGCGGCTGCATCCTGGCGGCAGCGACCTACTTCCCGCTGTTCGGCGCCCTGACCCACTACGGCAATCCGCAGCTGGAGACCGCGCTGAAAAATTCGCCGGTGGTGGTGATTGCCGATCCGGCTTCGTGCCACTTCCAGTTCAACCCGACCAACACCAAGAAATTCCCATCGTCGTGCGACATCGCCACCGGCATGTTGTCCAACGCCTCGGTGAACTACACCACGCAAGACGCGCCAGCTGGCAGCGTGGCCAAGATCAAGGTCGGCGAAAAGGAAATCTCGTCGTTCAACGCCGTCATGACGCCGGATGGCCTGAACTTCGACAAACCATCGAAGGATACGGAAGCCGCGCTGAAGAAAGAAGTCGGCGGCGCCATCAAGGCAGCCGGCTATCCAGCCAAGGCGGATGACGCGCAAATGAACAAGCCGATGGTGGTGCTGATCCTGTTCATCCTGGTGCTGTACGTGACCATGGTGTACGGCCCAATCGCCGCCATGCTGGTGGAGATGTTCCCGACCCGCATCCGCTACACCTCGATGTCCCTGCCGTACCACATCGGTAACGGCTGGTTCGGCGGCCTGCTGCCGACCATCTCGTTCGCGCTGGTGGCGTTCAAGGGCGACATCTACTACGGCCTGTGGTATCCGATCATCATCGCCCTGATCACCGTCGTCATCGGCGCGGTATTCGTTGGAGAGACCAAGGACAACAACATCTACGCGGCTGACTGAGCCTGAGCCGCCGCAATAAAAAGCCGCCTTTGGGCGGCTTTTTATTCGGGGTCAGTTCTGCCAAATGCACACGGACTGGAGGGTAGGCATTCCAGCTTTCGCACTATCCTGCTGACGGTACGGTTGGACACGTTGAAATACTCACCGATCTGTTTCATCGTATAAGCAGTAGAAAGATATGCGTGCAATATTGCTTGTTCGCGGTCAGGAAATTTTGACTGGTAGTCCGCGAGGGACAGCGCTAACGCTCGGCGATGGACCCGGGCCACCTCGCTCAATCGATTTTCGGATGGTTCAGCATAGTGCTGAGCGAGAAAGCTGTCATCCCCCAACAATAACTGATGCCGCGTGCTGTTAAGCGGATTCGCCTTGCCTACGCCAGCCGCCAGGAACTGCCGATATTCCTGGATCGCTTCCAACCTTGTAGCGCCAAACTGGCTTAGTAACCAGTCGACCTGCAACCAGGGCGGTGCAGGCTGATGCTGAACCGTTAGCGGATAACTGCTCCACTGCCAATCGTCCAAAGTCGCCACAATCCCTGCTCTCAACGGATTCAACACGATATACCGTGCCAACTCAAGCAAATAGGTTTCCTTTTGCACTAAAACTGCATGATAACGGCCTTGGAAAACATGCCCCACGAAGTCATGACGGCGATTGAAGTATTGGGAGTAGTTGCCATTAAGTTGCCGCATTCCGGCAGACAGATTTGCCTCCCCAGTCTCGACAAGCAAATGGTAATGGTTCGTCATCTGGCAAAAGCTGTGCACAGTAAAGTTGAACCGAGCACAGATTCGTTCAAGCACTGATAACCACACGAGTCGATCACTATCGTCGTGGTAAATTGCTTGTCGTCGGTCGCCCCGTGAATACACATGATAAAGGGCGCCAGCAAATTCCAATCTTAGAGGTCGGCTCATCAACGCAAATTACGCCGACGATTAATTATCACCATGACCTAGCACAGTTGATACCGTATTTCCTCGATGTCGCGCTGAGGTCGTGTGCATTTGGCAGAACTGACCCCAACGACTGTAGCGCTGAGGTCGTGTGCATTTGGCAGAACTGACCCCAACGACAGGTAGGCGAACGCTCTTTTGTTGACACATATCTTCAGCTATGCAATGCTCGGGGCATGCAGCCTACCCAACGCCTCCACAAGCTGTCGATTATTATCGCCATTATTTTTATGGCGGGTTAGCTTTCTTTACTACCGAAGAAGCCCGCCCTGGAGGCGGTTTCTTTTTTTGGGACGTCGCCTTTAGGATTTTTAAAAAAAAGGAGAGTTCCATGAAAACTGAAGTTCACGCCGCCACCCCCGCTGCTCCCTCATGTGGTCCGACGCTGCATCTTGTATGCGGAAAAATCGCCGCCGGAAAATCTACCCTGACGAATCAGTTGGCACGAGCGCCAAACACGGTACTCATCAGCGAGGATAAATTGCTCGCGACCGTCTACCCCGGCGAAATTCAATCAGTGGCGGATTATGTTCGCTGCACAACGAAACTGAGAAGCGCTATCCAGCCACTGGTCGAAGATATCCTGGCCGCAGGCAGTTCGGTCGTGCTGGATTTTCCGGCCAATACGCTCGCCAGTCGAAGCTGGATGAAAACAATCATTACGAACACGTCCGCTTCACATTGCCTGCATTTCCTGGATGTGAGCGATGAGGAATGCAAAAGAAGATTGAATCGGCGCAACGAAGAAGCGACGCATCAATTCCGTACCAGCGAAGCGGAGTTCGACCAGATTACTCAATTCTTTACACCGCCAACGAACGACGAAGGCTTCAACGTCCAAAGGATCTACCCGACGTAGACGTCGCTCTTGAAGCGCCAGGCGTAGGTCTGGCTGACCTTGAGTTGTTCCGGATGGTCGCGTAGCTCGACGGTGATGGCGCCCGCTTCGTCGCGGCGGGCGCGGGCGATGGCGCGGACTGCGACCAGCGTGCCACGGTGTATCTGCCAGAACTGGCCAGGATCGAGTCCTTGTTGCAGCTGCTTGATCGGCGTGCGCACCAATCCCTCATCGGTGGCGCTGACCACGCGCGTGTAGCGGCTGTCCGATTCAAAAAATAGCACTTCTTCGATCGGGAATATCTTGATGGTGTTGCCGCTATTCGTGCTGATCCAGCGGATACGCTCGGCCTGCGCACTCACGCGCAATTGCCGGTCCACCTCGCCCATCATGCGCAGCAGATCGGGCATGGCGGCGCCGGCGGCGAGTTGCTTGCGCAAGCGCTCCACTGTCTGCGTCAAGCGGTCCAGCGCGATCGGCTTGAGCAGGTAGTCCTGCGCGCCGACGCCAAACGCTTCGACGGCGTGGGCGTCATAGGCCGTGGTGAACACCACGCGGCAGCGGCCTTCGCTGGCGCGCGCCACGTCCAGCCCGCTCAGCTCGGGCATGCGGATGTCGAGGAAGGCGATGTCGGGCCGGTGCGCGGCGATGGCGGCCAGCGCTTCGTCGCCGTCTTCGCATTCGGCCACGATGTCCAGTTCCGGCCAGACTTGGGCCAGCAGCCGGCGCAAGTCGCCGCGTTGCAAGTCTTCATCATCGGCGATCAGGGCGGTCGGCATTCAGGACTCCTTGGTTGGCAAAGCTTGCACAGGCAGGTTGATGCTGGCTTGCAGTCCGCCCTGCTCGCGCGCGGTCAGCGTCAACGCCGCTTGGCCTTGGTACAGATGTTGTAGCCGTTCGCGGATGTTGCTGAGGCCGATCCCGCTACCGCTGGCACCGCCGCCGAAGCCGATGCCATCGTCGGCCACCGCCAACACCAGTTGCTGGTCGCGCCGGCTGACCCTGACGACAATTTCCACCGGCCCTTTCTTCGGTTCGATGCCGTGCTTGACCGCGTTTTCCACCAGCGAGATCAGCATCAGCGGCGGCACCGCGCAGTGCCGCAGTTCGTCCGGGCAGTCGACGCGGAAGGCCAGCCGTGGCAAGCGGGTGTGGATCACGCCGAGATAGGCGCTGACCGCGTCCAGCTGCGACGCCAGCGGCACCAGCAGTTGCGCGCCATCGTCGCGGATCTGCGGAATCGTCGCCCTCAGGTAGTCGACCAGATGATCGATGATGGCGACGCCACGCGCCGGGTCGCTGATGATCGCCGCCCGCACGCCCGACAGCGTATTGAACAAAAAATGCGGCTCAACCTGGCTGGCCAGCAACGACAGCCGCATCGCCACCTGATTACGCTCGTCCTTGTAGCGCTCCATTTGCTCGAACAGATGGGCATCTTGCAGGCGGCGGCGCTGCCGCAGGTAGGCGATCAGGTCGCCCACGCCGCCCAGCCACAGCAACACAAAGGCCCAGACGATGCCATTGATCAGGCGCTCCGACGGCGAGTTCTGCACGCGGGTAAACTGGGAGATATAGCCAGCCACCAGCACGCCGATCAGCAGCGCCGCCAGCACGCCGGCCAGTTCGCGGCGCGGCGGCCAACCGCGCTGGCATACCAGCACTGCTAGCCACCGCCCCAGAAACAGCGCCACCACCACCAGCGGCCAGACGGCAAACAGCGTCACCAACTCGGCCGGTTTGGAGAGCGATGACGGCATCAGACTGGCCAGCACCAGCAGGAACAGCGTAAAACTCAGCACCGGCAACAGGAACGAGCGCGCGCGATAAGCAAACCAGGTGCGGCTGAACACCGGATACTGGCGCGCCTTGGCCGACCAGCCCGCCAGTTGGCCGGCCAGGCGAGCGGGAATCGGCTGTTCATTGGCGGCGTCTGGTACGGTGGGTCGGTTCATCACATGCATTCAATAAAGCGGTTACTGCACCTGACTGCGAATCCAGTCGGACATTACGGCCAGCGCCGATGGCGCCAGCGTTTCCTCGATCTGCCCGTATTCGGCAGGCGCGCCGGTGGTCGCGGTCTGGAACAGGTGGTTTAGTTTGGGCAGCTCTTTTACCACGGCGCGCGGGTTGTTGGCCAGTGCGATGCGCATCGCGTCGAGGTCGAGCTTGGCCGGCACCTGACGGTCCAGCTCGCCATTCAAGGCCAGGACAGGCTGGCGCATAGCGCGCAGGGCCGGCCCCGGCTCCAGGCTGAGGAAGGTGCGGAACCACGGCGTGGTGAAGGTTTTCGCCTCCAGCGCCGCCGCGCCCTGCACCACCAGATCGTCACGTTCACCCTGTTCGAGGATGGCCTGGGCTTTGATACGCGCCTGCTCCGGATCGCGCTCGGCGACGATGGCGGCCAGCATGGCCTGATTCATGGCGCGCTGCCTGGCGGCTTTGTCGCCCTCGCTGTGGTACGCCAGCTGTTCCACCATCAACAATTCGCCGCGCACGCCGGGGCCGGCCATCAGCACCACGAAGCCCAGTTGCGGGGCGCGCGCGGCGACCATCGGCGCGATCAGGCCGCCTTCGGAGTGGCCGATGATGCCGAGGTGGCGGGTGTTGATTTCCGGCCGGGTGCGCAGAAAGTTGACGGCCGCTTGCGCGTCGTCGGCAAAGTCGTGTGTAGTCGCGATCTTGTAGTCGCCGCTGGAAGCGCCGATGCCGCGCTTGTCGTAACGCAGCACGGCAATGCCCTGGCGCACCAGATGGTCGGCCAGCACCAGGAAAATCTTGTGGCCAAAGACTTCTTCGTCACGCGTATTCGGTCCGGAGCCGTGCACCAGCACCACGGCCGGCCATGGCCCGGCGCCTTTCGGCAAGGACAGGCTGCCGGCCAGTTGCACGCCGGCGGCCGAGCTGGCGAACTTGACCTCCTCGCTGGTGTAGGTCGCCGCAGCGGCGGCAATGGCTTTTTCCTGCGGCCGTGACGGCGCCGTCACAGCTGCCGCGCCGGGTTGCACGCGCTTGAGCGTCAGCGGCGCTTTCTGGCCCTGGGTCCAGGTGCCGGTCCAGGCCTTGGCCTGATCGTCCCACGCGGCCTGATAGCTGGCTTGTAATTTGGGCAGCGCAAAGCTGAGATGCGTGGCGTCGGTGTTCAGCTGCTCGACCTTGGACGAGAACGACTGGCTCGGGCTGGCCAGCGTGGCTTGCCATTGGCCGTCGGCACTCTTGCTGACGTCCAGCACCACGGTCAACTGGCCGGCGATCACGCCGCTCCACTGTCCTTGCGCGTCTTCCGCGTTGGCCGGCACAACCAGGCCCATGGCCACGATGGCGGACAGGCCGCCGAGGAAGGTCTTCATGCTGTTGCGCTTTCCGGAATTGAAGGAAGCTCTACCTTAGCCAAACGGCAAGTTGCGCGCAACAATATGCGACCAATCCGCTCGGGGATGTCATCAAGCCCTGTTTTCCGGTCACGAATAAAAAAACCGCCCCGGAGGGCGGTTGAACTTGCGGTAACGTACTCGGTTCAGACAGCGTTATTTTTGCGGCGACGGGCAACTACGCCCATCAACGCCAGGCCGCCCAGCATCATGGCGTAGGTTTCCGGTTCCGGCACCGCAGCAGCGATGCTCGACGTGCCGAATTCCACGCGCAGGCCGGTCGGATTGCCGCCGTTCTGCTGCCAGTTGGTGACCACGAAGTCCAGCTTGTTGACGCCGGAGACAAAGCCGCTGGTCGCGTTGAACGAGGTCCAGTCGGTAAAGCCGGCGGCGCTGCCGATGACCTGGTTGTTCAGCTTGACGGTGACGGCGTTGTCAGCCGCCAGACGGCCGGCGAACGAGGCGGTGGTAGCGTTGTAGCCGGTCAGGTTGAACGACAGCGTGTAGGTGTAGGTGCCGGCATTCCAGGCGTCAAAGGTCTGGCCCTGGGTGCTGGTCGGCGTGATCCATTTCGAATCGCCGCTGTTGGCCAGCCATGGGCTCACCGGCCACTGGGTGTCATAGGTGATGAACGGCTTGGTGTTGGTGATCGTGGTGTCGCTGCTGGCGGCGGTCAGCTTGTAATTGTTGTCGGTGCTGCCGCTGGTGCCAACGCCGGTGTTTTTCAGGCCGGTGATGGTGGTGGTAGCGGCTTGCGCCGAGCCTGCGAATGCTGCGATGGCCAGGGCGGCGGTGATGACGATGCGTTTCATGGGAGCCTCTAAAAAGTAAGTTGGTGAAGTTGCCAGCATCGATAGGGGTGCCGGGTTTTCATCATCGAACCGTTTTTTAGGGCGTCGAAGGAAGGAACTGCTGTTGTGAAAAATTATAGCCGAGTTTTGCAGAAAATGCTCACATGCTACTTAAATTTCTTTAAGGCATGTAAGCATAAACCATACTTTATTTGTTTTTACGCCGGCGCGCTACCGCAGCCAGCATCGCCAGCCCGCCCAGCAACATGGCATAGGTTTCCGGCTCAGGTACGGCGGCCACTTGCGACTCGAGGAACTCCACCCGCAGCCCGGTTGGATTGCCGCCAGCCTGGGCGTCGTTGGTCACAATAAACTTCAGCGTGTTGACGCCGGAGACAAAACCGCTGCTGGCGCCAAAGCTGGTCCAGCTGGAATAGCCGCCCGGGCCACCGAGACTGCTGGTATTCAGCATGATGGCGACGCCGTTGTCGGCCGCCATCCGGCCGCTGAACATTGCGGTGGAGGCGTTATAGCCGGTCAGGTCGAACGTCAGCGTATAGGTATAGGTACCGTTGGCGTTGGCGTCGAAGGTCTGGTCCTGAAGCCGGGTGGGCGTGATCCACTTGGACACCGAGGTGTTTTCCAGCCAGGCGCTGCCGACCGGCCAACTGCTGGCCGTAGTGATGTACGGCGCTGTGTTGCTGATGACCGTGTCGCTGCTGGCGGCCAGCAGCGCGTAGTTGAAGTCCTGGGTGCCGCTGGCGCCCAGGCCTGTATTGTAGAGACCGCTGATAGGGTCGGCATAGGCGGAGGTAATGCCAGCCACTGCCAGCGCTGCTGCGAGGATCGCGTGCTTCATGTGAACTCCCGTTATTAGTATAAGTTTGGAATACCACTGAGTGCGGCCGCTTTCCGGCAACGGAAAACAATACGGCCGGGATCAAGTATATCGATCCCGGCCGTATTGCATGATCATATTTGCAATGAAAATATCCTAAATACAATAGCAATTAGCTATTAAAGTGATTTCCTTCCGCCGCCAGTTTTTGCAACAGCGGCGCCGGCTGCCATGCCTGGCCCTGATGACCCTGGGCATATTTGCGGATCGCCGCCAGCACATTCGGCAGGCCAACCGTGTCGGCGTAGAACATCGGGCCGCCGCGGTACAGCGGGAAGCCGTAGCCGGTCAGGTAGACCATGTCGATGTCGGACGCACGCAAGGCAATGCCCTCTTCCAGGATCAGCGCGCCTTCGTTGACCAGCGCGTAGACCAGGCGTTCAACGATTTCCTGATCGCTGATCTTGCGGCGCGTAATACCGAGGTCGGCCGAGTGCTGGACGATCATGGCGTTGACCTGCTCGTTCGGATAGGCCTTGCGGTCGCCGGCCTTGTAGTCGTACCAGCCGGCGCCGGTTTTCTGGCCGTAGCGGCCCATTTCGCATAGCAGGTCGGCGGTCTTGGAGTAGCTGATTTCCGGCTTCTCGACGTAGCGGCGCTTGCGGATAGCCCAGCCGATATCGTTGCCGGCCAGGTCGCCCATGCGGAACGGGCCCATGGCAAAGCCGAACTTCTCGGCGGCCTTGTCGATCTGCTCGGGCAGCGCGCCCTCTTCCAGCAGGAAGCCGGCCTGGCGGCTGTACTGCTCGATCATGCGGTTGCCGATGAAGCCGTCGCACACGCCCGACACCACGCCGGTCTTCTTCAGTTTCTTGGACAAGGCCAGCGCCGTCGCCAGCACGTCCTTGGCGGTTTCCTTGCCGCGCACGATTTCCAGCAGCTTCATCACATTGGCCGGCGAGAAGAAGTGGGTGCCGATCACATCTTGCGGGCGCTTGGTGAAGCTGGCGATCTTGTCGACGTCCAGCGTCGAGGTATTGGTGGCCAGGATGGCGCCCGGCTTCATCACCTCGTCCAGCTTGCGGAACACCGCTTCCTTGACGCCGATCTCCTCGAACACCGCTTCCACCACGATGTCGGCCTGGCCGATCTCTTCATAGGACAGCGTGCTGCTCAGCAGGCCCATGCGCTGGTCCAGTTTTTCCTGGGTCAGCTTGCCTTTCTTCAGCGTGTTTTCGTAGTTCTTGCGGATGGTGGCGATGCCTTTGTCCAGCGCTTCCTGCCTGGTTTCCAGCAGCTTGACCGGAATGCCGGCATTGAGGAAGTTCATGGCGATGCCGCCGCCCATGGTGCCGGCGCCGATGATGGCAGCCGACTTGATCGGGCGTACCGGCGTATCGGCCGGCACATCGGGTACTTTGCTGGCGACACGTTCGGCAAAGAAGGCATGGCGCAGCGCCTTCGATTCAGTGGTCTGGATCAGGTGCAGGAAACGGTCGCGCTCGAATTTCAGGCCGTCTTCAAACTTCATCGTCACCGAGGCGGCGACGGTTTCCACGCACTCCAGCGGCGCCGGGAACGGGCCGGCCATGGCCTTGACGGTGTTGCGCGAGAACTGCAGGAAGGCCTCGTAATTCGGGTAATCGACTTTGCGGTCGCGCACTTTCGGCAGCGGGCGCACATCGGCGATTTTTTCGGCAAAGGCCACCGCCGAGGTCAGCAGGTCGGCATCGGCGGCAAAGAGTTCGTCAAACAGCGCCGGCAGTTTTTCCGACAGCACCGGGTTGCCGGACACGATCATGTTCAGTGCCGGCTCCAGGCCCAGCACGCGCGGCAGGCGCTGGGTGCCGCCGGCGCCCGGCAGCAGGCCCAGCTTCACTTCCGGCAGCGCGATTTGCGCGCCCGGCAGCGCCACGCGATAGTGGCAGCCGAGCGACAGCTCCAGGCCGCCGCCCATGCAGACGGTGTGGATGGCCGCCACCACCGGCTTGGTCGAATTTTCGGCGGTGGCGATAAAGGTGTGCAGGCTGGGCTCGGCCAGCGCTTTCGGCGTATTGAATTCTTTGATGTCGGCGCCGCCCGAGAAGGCCTTGCCGGCGCCGGTGATGACGATCGCCTTGACCGCATCATCGGCCAGCGCGCGCTGGATGCCGTTGACGGCGGCGGTGCGCGTCACCAGACCCATGCCGTTGACCGGCGGATTGTTCAGCGTAATGACGGCCACTGCGCCGTGCACTTGGTATTCAGCAGTCATGTCTCTTCCTTATGATTTTAGTAGGGTGGGCTACCCGATAACTATACCGCATAAAAAGAACGATCGTATTATTATTTTCATGGGTTTTGCATGCTGAGAGGAAACTTTGTAACGCCGCGAACTACGGCCCCAGCTGTTGCTACGAAGGGACAATTTACCCCGGTTATATTGTGCTCAGCTTGCTTCGAATTTAATTAGACGAAATAATAAACCAACGCCGCATATTCCCCGCCCCCGAATATCATATTAATTCTCACCAAATATCACCATAAATAACTATCAATGATATTTGGGCATTTATTTTATATATTGGATAGGGATTTCCATGAACGCTCCGAGCCAGATCATCAACGTCCAGGATATTGAATTACAAGCCATTCACGCGGCACTGAACCGGGTGCAGGCGGTGATTGAATTCGACCTGGAAGGCAAGATCCTGCATGCCAACGAGAACTTCCTGCGCGTGCTCGGCTACTCGCTGGCCGAGGTCCAGGGCCGTCACCACTCGATGTTCTGCGAACCGGAATTTGCCGCCAGCCCCACCTACAAACAGTTCTGGGCCAAGCTGGGCGCCGGCGAGTACGAACACGGCGAATACAAGCGGCTGGCCAAGGGCGGCCGTGAAATCTGGATCAACGCCTCGTACAACCCGATCATGGACGCCGACGGCAAGCCGTACAAGGTGATCAAGTTCGCCACCGACATCACCGACACCCGCATGCGCAATGCCGAGTACGAAGGCAAGGTCAGCGCCATCGGCAAGGCCCAGGCCGTGATCGAGTTCGACATGGGCGGCCACGTGCTGGCCGCCAACGAAAACTTCCTCGACGTCATGGGTTACTTCCTTGATGATATTAAAGGCGAGCATCACCGTATGTTCTGCGATCCGGAATTTGCAGCGAGTGCCGAATATAAACGTTTCTGGCAGAAATTGAATCGTGGCGAGTTTGATAGTGGCCGATATAAACGGATCGGCAATAATAAGAAAACGATATGGATTCAAGCCACTTATAATCCCATCCTGGATTTAAATGGCAAACCATACAAAATAGTTAAATATGCAAGCGATATTACCGCCCAGGTCGCGCTGGAGGAATCCGTGTCCGCCAAGGCCAAGTCGGACGGCGAAAAAATCGCCCGCCTGCTGGACTCGGTCGAGCACGCGGCCAACGGCGACCTGACCAGCAAAGTGCTGGTCGAAGGCGACGAACCGCTGGACCTGCTGGCCGGCGGCATCAGCAAGATGATCGCCGACTTGCGTAAAGTAATCAGTGATGTGGTGATGTCGGCCAGCGGGCTGGCCGACGCCTCCACCACCATTTCCGAGCGCAGCAATGGCGTCGCGGTCGGCACCCAGGCGCTGGGCGCCACCGTGGAGGAAATGAACGCCTCCATCGACGGCCTGACCAGCTCGATCAACATCATCGCCGGCAACACCACCGACGCCGACACCATGGCCAAGCAGACCCAGCACGAGGCGGAAATCGGCGCCAAGGCGGTGGCCAAGTCGATCGAGGCGATGGACCTGATCAACCGCTCGTCGGAAGACATCGGCGAAATCGTCAAAGTCATCAGCGACATCGCCAACCAGACCAATATGCTGGCCTTCAACGCCGCCATCGAGGCTGCACGCGCCGGTGAACACGGCCTCGGCTTCTCCGTGGTGGCCGACGAGGTGCGCAAGCTGGCAGAGCGCTCGTCGCAGGCGACCAAGGAGATTTCCAAGCTGATCAACGAGTCGGTCAAGCGGGTTTCGGCCGGCAGCGAGATTTCGCGCCAGGCCAGCGACGCCTTCGACAAGATCCTGACCGGGGTGCATCGCACCACCGAGGCGATTTCCGACATTTCCAAGGCCACCAACGAGCAGCTGCTCACCGCGCGCGAAGTCAGCACCGCGGTGCAGTACATCGCCGAGGAGGCCGAAAAATCGGCCGCCGCCTGCGACAGCATCGCCCGCTCGACGGAAGGCTTGAACCAGCGCGCAGGCGATCTGAATAAAACGGTTTCCGGCTTCCTGGTGTAATCATGGAAGCCACCGGATTTTCTCCGGCGACGCTGAGCGCGCTGATTGCGCTGGTGCGCAAGCACACCGGCATCGCCATGACCGAACGCAAGAGCGTGCTGCTGGAACGGCGGCTGCGCCCGCGCGTGCAGGCGCTCAACCTGGGCAGCTACCAGGCGTATCTCGACAAGGTGGAACAGGACCGCGCCGAGGTGCCGCACTTTATCGATCTGGTGACCACCAACGACACGCTGTTCTTCCGCACGCCGCAAGTGTGGGATTACGTCGAGAAGGAATTTCTGCCGCAGTGGTGGGCCGCGCATCCGGGCAAGCGCCTGAAAGTGTGGTCGGCGGCCTCGTCCAGCGGCGAGGAGCTGTATTCGATGGCGATTCTGTGCGAGGAATTCGCTGCTACCAATGCCGGCTTCAGCTACCAGATCCACGCCACCGATATTTCGCAGCAGATCCTGGCGCTGGCGCGCGACGGCCAGTACACCGGCCGCTCGGTCGAGCGCATCCAGTCCACCCATCCGGACTGGGTCAAAAAGTATTTCCGCCCAAGCAGCAATGGCTTGCGGGTAGTCGATGCACTGAAAAAAAACGTGGAGTTAGCCCAACATAATTTGCTGACTCCTTTAAAGCCCGCCAAACAGTTTGACCTGGTGTTCCTGCGCAATGTCCTGATCTATTTTGATCAAGAACAGCAGCAGACCATCCTCCAGCAAGCGCGTTTGAGTATGGCGTCCCACGCAGTCATGATTGTGGGCGAATCCGAATCGATCACGGGCCTCAACACCGCCTACCAGTTCGACCGGCCGATGATTTATCGAATGGAATAGGCGGTCAACATGCAAGCGATCTTCAACACTCCCGTCCAGCAGCCCATGCCGGGCGCTGCCATGCCATGGGGCATGCCCGAGCGCGCCGACTTCGGCCTGCGCGCACCGCTGCAAGTGGCCATGGGCCAGCTCAAGCTGGGCGCCCGCACCGATCAGTTGCAGGCGCTGCTGGGTTCCTGCGTCGGCATCGCTTTGATCTGGAAAAAACGCGGCCAATGCGCGTTGGCGCACTGCCTGCTGCCGGAATGCCCGCAGATGGCCGACGAGTTCGGCGCCCGCTACGTCAACCAGGCCGTGCCGTCGCTGCTGCGCCTGCTGGGCGCCAGCCAGGCCGACTATGCCGATATCGAAGTGGTGATCGCCGGCGGCGCCACCATGCTCAACAGCTGCTCCAGTCGTCTGCAAATCGGCCAGCAGAACGCCGAAGCGGCCCGCAAGCACCTGCGCAAATATGGACTGAACGTCAGCTATTGCCGCATCGGCGGCAAGTGCGGCCGCACGCTGACCGTCGATTGCGCCACCTGCACCTACGCCGTGCAGGAAATCGTCACCAATTGCTCCGGAGCCACGCATGCCTGATGCCTCGGCGGTTACCTGTACTGAATTGTTTGGCTCTTTCGTGCTCGGCGGCGATGAATTCGCCCTGCCCGCCAGTTGCTTCCGCGAAGTGGTCAACTACCCGGACAAGGTATCGGCGCTGCCGCTGTCGCCGAAATTCCTGGAAGGCGTGTTCACCTTGCGCGGCAGCGTGATCCCGGTGGTCAACCTGGGCCGGGTGTTCGATCCGGGCGCTCGCGGCGCGCTTGCGACCGACAAGATCGCCATCCTCGATTACGAGGGCGTACTGATCGGCATCCTGTTCGACGCCACCGGCGAAATCCTGCGCGTGCGGCCCGAACAACGCAGCCGGCTGGCCTATGCCGACGGCGAGCCGCGCGGTGTGGTGGCCGGCACCATCCTGCTCGACAACGGTGCGCGGCTATTGCAGATACTCGATCCCGACACGCTGATCCACATCGAAAACGTGCCGCAGGTGCGCGCCATCCAGTGTGCCGACAAGGAAACCCGGCGCCATCACGGCGAACGGCGCCAGTGTGTCAGCTTCCGTGCCGGCCCGTCGTCGTTTGCGTTCGAGATGGCGGCCATCCAGGAAATCATCCGCGTGCCGGAATTGCAGGCGTCGGTGCTGAACAGCGCACTGTGCCTCGGCCGCATCAACTTCCGTGGTGCGCCGGTGGCGGTGGTCGATTTCGCCACGCTGCTGAACGCCGCGCCGACCCGAGAGGAAGCCGCTGCAGCGGCCGCCAGCCCGGACCAGCGCATCATCGTGGCCCGCATCGACGACGCCACCATCGGCTTCCTGGTCGACTCGGTCGACAACATCATCAATTTCTACAGCGAAGAAGTGATGCCGATTCCGCTGCTGAGCAAGGCGCGCGCCGGCATGTTCGGCGGCTGCCTGTCGCGGCCGCAACTGGGCGATATCTTCTTCCTCGATCACCGGCAAATTTTCTCCAGCAACGAAATCAAGGAAATGCGCACCGGCCACGCCAACCTGTATCCCAAGGATGAGGAACTGCTGGCCAAGAACGACCGCCGCGACGCCCGCCGCAGCCAGCGCCAGGTCTATATCACCTTTGCGCTGGAAAACAGCTATGCGGTGGAAATCAAGCAGGTGCGCGAGATCATCGATCTCAGCATGGGCGAGCTGACCCGGCCGCCCGGCCTGCCAGGCTTCATGCGCGGCATGCTGAACCTGCGCCAGCAGATGGTCAGCGTGATCGACCTGCGCAGTCTGTACCAGATGGCGCCGCTGGAAGACAGCGGGCTGGCGAAAATCCTGGTGGTGGAGCGCGGCGACGAATGCTACGGCCTGATGGTGGATGCGGTGGAAAACATCATGACCATCGAGGACAGCCACCGCTTCGGCGCGCCGAAGATGATGCGCAATGCCGGCGCCCAAGGCGATCCGCGCAGCGAAATGGATGAAGTGATCGACATCGGCGAAGGCGATACGCGCCGCACGTTAAGCGTGTTCCAGTGCGGCCGCCTGCTGGAACGGCTGGCGCGCGAAATCCCGGCGCTGGCGGCATGAGTGCGGGAGGAGTACAGTAGCAGCATTGCCAACCCACAGCGTCACTAACCATGCCAATATCCCGCCGTACGATCGCCCTGTTGATTCCGATGAGCCTGCTGGCCGCCAGCGCGTATGCGATCTCGCTGTCCGACCTCAGCAACCAGGATGCATCCAGCGGCCTGAAAGCGGCGCTGGAGACCGGCTCGAACGCCGCCGTCAGCAAGCTGGGCGCCGAAGGCGGCTTCCTCGACAACGCCAAGGTGCGCATCCCGCTGCCCAAGATCCTGGAGCAGGCGCGGCCGATTTTGAAGATGACCGGCAAGGGCCAGCAGCTCGACGACCTGGTGGTGCAGATGAACCGCGCCGCTGAATCCGCCGTGCCAATGGCCAAGCCGCTGCTGATCGACGCCGTCAAGTCGATGTCCATCAGCGACGCAAAGAACATCCTGACCGGCGGCGACACCTCGGTGACCGATTTCTTCCGCGCCAAGACGCAGGACAAACTGGCGGTGCAGTTCCTGCCGGTGGTGAAGAAAGTCACCGACCGCTCCGGTGTCGCCACCAAGTACAACGCCGCCATGAGCCTGGCGCCGAAGATGGGCATGCTGGCCAAAGACCAGGCCACCGTCGAAGGCTACGTCACCCAGCGCGCGCTGGATGGCCTCTACACCATGATCGCTGAAGAGGAAAAAGCTATCCGCGCCGACCCGCTCGGCACTGGCAGCAAGCTGATCGGCAAAGTGTTCGGCGCCCTCAAATAAGTTGCCTCCTCCCCTCAGCCCGGTTAGCCGGGCTTTTTTTTTCGCCTTGAATTTGCCAAAGGATCGGATTAGTATAGATAGGTAGCCTACCTATCATCTTATCCATGACCACCGACATCTCCCCCCAAGCGATCGCACTGGCCGACGAGTTGCGCACCGCCCTGCACCACGTATTCCGCCGCCTGCGCCAGGAGAGCGACAACGATCCTTCCGGGCTGACCTTGCAGCAGAAAATGCTGATTTCGACGATCAGCCTCCAGCCCGGCATTGGCGTGGCCGAGCTGGCGCGGCAGGAAAAGCTGCGCGGGCCGACCATGAGCGGCCACATCAAGGCGCTGGAAGCGCTCAACCTGGTCAAGCGCGACGCCCCCGATCCGGACGACCGCCGCCGCAGCGGCCTGCTGCTGACCGACCACGGCACGGCGTTGTTGACAGAAATCCGTGCCCGGCGCCTCGATTGGCTGGCACGGCGGCTATCGCAACTGCCGCCGGAAGGCGCGGATGCGCTGCGCAATGCCCTGGTCTACCTGAATGAAATCGGCGAATAAATGAACACTTCCATCCGTAAAATCTATTTCGGCCTGGTCACCATGATCGGCCTGGCGGCGCTCGACCAGAGCATCGTCGCCACCGCGCTGCCGCGCATCGTGTCCGAGCTGGGCGGCGTGGCGCACCTGTCGTGGGTGGTTACCGCCTACGTGCTGGCATCGACCGCCACCATGCCGCTGTACGGCAAGCTGAGCGACCAATATGGCCGCAAGCCGCTGCTGTACACCGCCATCATCACCTTCCTGGTCGGCTCGGCGCTGTGCGGGCTGGCGCAGAACATGGCCGAGCTGATCGCCTTCCGCGCCATTCAAGGCCTGGGCGCGGGCGGCTTCATGCCGCTGGCGCAAATCGTCATCGGCGACCTGGTGCCGCCGGCCGAGCGCGGCAAGCGCCAGGGCAGCATCGCCGCCGTGTATGCGCTGACCAGCGTGCTGGGCCCGGTACTGGGCGGGTTGCTGACCGACTGGCTGTCGTGGCACTGGATTTTCTACGTCAACCTGCCGATCGGCGCGGTGGCGCTGTACCTGATCGCCAAATCGATGCCGCATGATAAGCCGCACAATGCGCACAAGATCGACTATCTCGGCTCCGTGCTGCTGACCGGCGCGATTACGGCGGCGCTGCTGGTGCTGGCGCTGGGCGGCACCGAATGGCCGTGGGATGGTCAGCAGGTGCGCTGGCTGGGCGCGCTGGCAGTGCTGCTGGCTGCGGTGCTGGTGTGGCATGTGCGGCGCGTGCCGGAGCCGGTGCTGCCGCCGGACCTGTTCGACAACCGCGTGTTCAACGTCGCCAGCGTGGTGCTGGCGCTGACCTTTGTGGGCATGATGGGTTCCAGCGTATTCTTCCCGCTGCTGTTCCAATTGGTGATGGGCGTGTCGCCAGCCAGCTCTGGTTTGCTGACCATGCCGATGATGGTCGGACTGGTGATCTCGTCCGCGCTGGGCGGCCGCGTGCTGGCCAAGTCCGGCCGCTACAAGCCGGCGCAGGTGGTCGGCCTGGCGCTGGCCACGCTGTCGTTCGGCGTGCTGGCCTGGGGTATTGCCGCCTCGGCCGGCTACGCGGTGCTGGAGCCGGCGATCTTCGTACTGGGCATGGGCCTCGGTCTGGTGATGCCGAATATGACGATGGCGGTGCAAAATGCCCTGCCCGCAGCGCGACGCGGCGTCGGCACGGCGATGCTGGGCTTCTTCCGTTCGCTGGGCGGGCTGATCGGCGTAACCGGTTCCGGCGCGATCCTGGCGCAGCAGCTGCACGGCCAGGCTGCGAATGCGGCTAACGCCGCGCTATACCGTCACGCCATCGGCCAGATCTTCGGCGTCGGCACGGGGATGGTGGGATTGGGACTGCTGATGCTGGCCTTCCTGCCGGAAGTGCCGCTGGCGACGGCCACGACCGTCAAGCGCTAGCCCGTCACTCCCGCGCAGGCGAATATTACTCGCCCAGCGCCAGTGCCGGTCGGCGCAAGGCCGGACGGTTGCCGCCGCCGAGGCGCTGCGTGGTGTTGGTGTCGAGCTTGAAGGTGCTGACCATTTCTTCCAGCTGCGCTGCCTGCTCCTGCATGGCGTTGGCTGCTGCTGCCGCCTCTTCCACCAGCGCGGCATTTTGCTGCGTCACTTCGTCCATCGACACGATGGCCTGGTTGATCTGGTTGATGCCTTCGCTTTGCTCTTCGCCGGCGACCATGATCTCGGTCATGATGCTGGTCACGCGCTCCACACTGCTGACGATTTCCCCCATCGTGGCGCCGGCCTTGTCGACCAGCTGATTGCCGGCGTCAACCTGCGATACCGACTCCGTGATCAGTTCCTTGATCTCCTTGGCCGCTGCGGCCGAACGTTGCGCCAAATTACGCACTTCAGTCGCCACCACCGCAAAACCACGGCCTTGTTCACCGGCACGGGCCGCTTCCACCGCCGCATTCAGCGCCAGGATGTTGGTCTGGAAGGCGATGCCATCGATCACGCCGATAATGTCGGCAATCTTGCGCGACGAGGTGTTGATGTTGCCCATGGTGTCGACCACTTGCGACACCAGCTGACCGCCCTTGCCTGCCACGTCCTGCGCGCTCAGCGCCAGTTGGTTGGCCTGGCGGGCGTTGTCGGCGTTCTGACGCACGGTCGAGGTCAGCTCTTCCAGCGACGACGCGGTTTCTTCCAGCGCGGCCGCCTGGTTCTCAGTGCGGCGCGACAGGTCCAGGTTGCCCGAAGCGATTTCGGCGCTGGCGGTGGCAATCGCGCTGCTGCCGGTACGGATGCTGCTGACGGTGCTGGACATCTGGTCCTGCATCTTGGTCAGGCCCTTCATCAGCTTGCCCATTTCATCGTTGCGCGAGACGTCGATCTGGTTCGCCAAGTTGCCGGCGGCGATCTGGTCGAAGTGGCCCAGCGCGTGTTCCAGCGGGCGCAGGATGGCGGCCAGCAGGCGCACCGCCGAGAAGATGATCAGCGCCGCGCCGAATATCAGCGCCACAGTGTAGCCTTTGGTGAAGCTGGAGAAGAAGGACTGGCTTTCGTCGTAGTGTTCCTTGGCCGAGGTCAGCTGATAGCCTTCCAGCTTGACCGAGGCGGCGTCGAAGATGCCGAACTGGGCCGACAGCGTCTTCATCGACAGGTCTTCAATCTTGGCGCTGTCATTGGCGCGCAACGCGTTGATCAGGCTCACCAGTTCCGCGCGGTACAGCGTGCGCTTGCCGTTCAGGTCGTCGGCCAGCACTTTTTCGTCGTCGCCCAGCGGCAGCGCCAGGTATTCTTTCCACGACTTGTCGGAATCGACCAGGAAGCCCTCGGCACGCGACAGGGTTTTGTCCAGGTCCGGTGCTTCCGGATGGAACACACCGCGGTCGATGACGAAACGCGAGCGGTTCATGAAGTTCTTGGCGTTGCCCAGTGCGATGGTCGAGGCCATCTGGTTGGAGTACACGTCTTTCAGTGCGGCGTTCACGGTGTTCATGCCGAAGATGCTGAGGACGCCCAGTACCAGCATCAGGATGCCGATGACGGACATGGTCGCGATCAGGCGCGTGCGGATGGTTATGCTATTGAACATATCGTTTTCTCGTCTGTAGAATGGACCGGGAGCGTGTCGAATAGATAACCTATCGCCGGGGAGTTGCTTTACCGGGGTGCGCGCCTGGGTTGGCCGGTGCGGCCTAAAAGTGCTGTAGGGCAATAATGTAATGGCATTGACCGTTAGCAGTCAAACTATTTATTTCTGAAATGAAACAGGTTTCATGTTCTACGGCAACAAAAAAACCGGCGCGGGGCCGGGCTTTGAGGCAACATTGTCAGCCAATTACGCAGTTGGCAGGCAATAATCGCGATATTGTTCGCGCAGCTTGTTTTTCTGGATTTTGCCGGTGCCGCCGACTGGCAGGGCGTCGGCAAACACCACATCATCCGGCCGCCACCACCTGGCGACCTTGCCGTCGAAATGCGCCAGCAGCTGCTCGCGGCTGACCTCTTGCCCCGGCCTGCGCACCACTACCAGCAGCGGCCGCTCATCCCACTTCGGATGGGATACGCCGATGCAGGCAGCCTGCATCACCGCCGGGTGCGACATGGCGATATTCTCCAGGTCGATGGTGCCGATCCATTCGCCGCCGGACTTGATGACGTCCTTGGCGCGGTCGGTGATCTGCATGAAGCCGTCGGGGTCGATGGTGGCGACGTCGCCGGTCGGGAACCAGCCGTCTTGCAGCACATCGCCGCCTTCGAGCTTGAAATAGCTGGCGATGATCCAGGGCCCTTTCACCAGCAAGTCGCCGGCGCTGACGCCGTCCCACGGCAATTCCGCGCCCAGCTCGTCGACAATCTTCATGTCGACGCCGTAGATGGCGTGGCCCTGCTTCTGCAGGATCTTGCGCTGCTCCTCTTTCGGCAGCGCCATGTGCCTGGACAGCAGCCCGCCCGTCGTGCCCAGCGGCGACATTTCGGTCATGCCCCAGCCGTGGATGACTTCCACGCCAAACTCCTCGATCAGAGTATTCATCATCGCCGGCGGACAGGCCGAGCCACCGATCACCGTGCGGCGGAAGGTGGAAAACTTCAGCTGATGCTGCAAGCAATAATTGATCAAGCCCAGCCAGACGGTCGGCACGCCGGCCGAGAACGTTACCTTTTCGCTCTCCATCAGCTCGTAGACGGATTTGCCGTCCAGCGCCGGGCCGGGGAACACCATTTTTGCGCCCGACAGCGGCACCGAGTATGGCAGGCCCCAGGCATTGACGTGAAACATTGGCACCACCGGCATCACCGCATCGCGCGACGACACATTGAGCACGTTCGGCAAGGCCGAGGCGTACGCGTGCAGCACGGTCGAGCGGTGCGAGTACAGCGCGCCTTTGGGATTGCCGGTGGTGCCGGAGGTGTAGCACAGGGTGGCGGCGGCGTTTTCGTCGAACACCGGCCAGGTGTAGTCGCCGCTCTGCGCAGCCAGCAGGTTTTCGTAGCACAACAGGTTGGGAATCTTGCTCTCGGCCGGCATGCGGTCGGCCGCGCCCAGCAAAATCCAGCCTTTGACGGTCTTACAGTGCGGCGCGATGGCCTCGACCAGTGGCAAGAAGCAGAAATCGAACAGCAGGTACTGGTCTTCCGCGTGGTTGCAGATGTAGGCCAGCTGTTCCGGATGCAGGCGCGGATTGATGGTGTGCAGCACGGCGCCGCTGCCGGACACCGCGTAGTACGCTTCCAGGTGACGGTAGCCGTTCCACGCCAGCGTCGCCACGCGCTCGCCCATGCGCACGCCCAGTTGCTGCAAGGCTTGCGCCAGCTGCTTGGCGCGCCGCTGGCAGTCGCGGAAGGTGTAGCGGTGCAGGTCGCCTTCGACGCGCTGCGAGACGATCTCGCCATTGGCGTAGTGGCGGGCGGCAAAGTCGATGATGGTGGAAATCAGCAACGGCTGGTCCATCATCTGTCCCATCAGAGGTACTTGTGATTGCATGCATGTCTCCTATATATGAGAAAGAGTGTCGGCCGCGCGCCTGAACAGCGTCAACGGTTTTCGATGCTGCACTGCCGCATTCGCTCGCTGCGGTAAAATCCGAAGCTTAGTTAAACTGGAGCACATCATTACTGCCTCTACCCTGCCGCTGGACAATTCTTTTGCGTCTTTGCCGCCTGCTTTTTACACCCGCTTGATGCCGACCCCGCTGCCGTCCCCTTACCTGGTGGGCGTCAGCGCGCCGGCCGCGCAGCTGCTCGGCCTGACGCCGGCCGATGTGGCTGCCAGCCTCGATGTCCTGATCGGCAATACCGTGCCCGAACGCGCGCTGCCGCTGGCGGCCGTGTATTCCGGCCACCAGTTCGGCGTCTGGGCCGGCCAGTTGGGCGACGGCCGCGCCATCCTGTTCGGCGATGTCGCCACCGAACAAGGTCCGCTGGAGCTGCAATGGAAAGGCGCCGGCCTGACGCCCTACTCGCGTATGGGCGACGGCCGTGCCGTGCTGCGTTCGTCGATCCGCGAATTCCTGTGCTCGGAAGCCATGAACGCGCTGGGCATTCCGACCTCGCGCGCGCTGACGGTGGCCGGTTCGGACCAGGGCGTGATGCGCGAAACCGCCGAAACCTCGGCCGTGGTGGTGCGCATGGCGCCGTCGTTCGTGCGCTTCGGCTCGTTCGAGCATTGGTACTACCGCAAGAAAAACGATGAGCTGAAAGTGCTGGCCGATTATGTGATCGACCGCTTTTATCCGGCGTTGCGCGCGGAAGCCAATCCTTATCGCGCATTGCTGGAGGAAGTCACGCGCCGCACCGCCCATATGATCGCCCACTGGCAAGCAGTCGGCTTCATGCATGGCGTGATGAACACCGACAATATGTCGATCCTCGGCCTAACGCTGGATTACGGCCCGTATGGCTTCATGGAAGCGTTCGACGCCAATCACATCTGCAATCACACCGACCAGCAAGGCCGCTATTCCTACGCCAACCAGCCGCAGGTGGGCCACTGGAATTGCTACGCGCTGGCGCAGGCGCTGCTGCCGCTGATCGGCGAAGTGGACGAGACGCAAGCCGCGCTGGACGTCTACCAGCCGGAATTCGCCGCCAAGCTGGACGAGCTGCTGCACGCCAAGCTGGGCCTGTCCGTGCTGGATGAGCACTTCGACACCGACCGCGCGCTGCTGGACGATATGTTCGCCATGCTGGAAGGCGTGGATTTCACGCTGTTCTTCCGGCGCCTGAGCGGCGTGCGCGCAGCCGACGCCAGCGGCGACGAACCATTGCGCGACCTGTTCATCGACCGTGCCGCCTTCGACGCCTGGGCCGAGCGTTACCGCGCCCGCCTGCGTGCCGAACAGAGCGACGACCAGGCGCGCGCGCTTGCGATGAATCAAGTCAACCCCAAATACGTGCTGCGAAACTATCTGGCCCAAGTGGCCATTGAAAAGGCGCAAAATAAGGACTTTTCCGAGGTGGAGCGCTTGCTGGCGGTTTTGCAGCGCCCCTACGACGAACAGCCCGAGCACGAGCACTACGCCGCCTTGCCGCCGGACTGGGCAAGTCACCTGGAAGTCAGCTGTTCTTCTTAAGCGAGAAATAAGCCATGAGCAATAAAGTTGTCAAACCCGACGCCGAATGGCGCGACCAGCTGGACCCGATGGAGTACCAGGTTACGCGTCACGCCGCCACCGAACGTGCTTTTACCGGCAAATTCTGGGATCATCATGAGCACGGCACTTACACCTGCGTCTGCTGCAACACGCCGTTGTTCCGTTCCGACGCCAAGTTTGATTCCGGCTGCGGCTGGCCGAGCTACTTTGAACCGATCGATCCGGCCAATGTGACCGAGAAGGTTGACCGTACGCATGGTATGCTGCGCACCGAAATCATTTGCGCCGTATGCGATGCACACCTTGGCCACGTGTTCCCGGACGGTCCGCCGCCAACCGGGCTGCGCTATTGCATCAACTCGGCGTCCTTGCGCTTTGACCCACAAGACTAATAAGACACCATGAAATTCCTGTTCGACCTGATTCCCGTACTGCTGTTCTTCGGCTCCTACAAGCTGGCTGGCTGGAACGCCGAAGCGACGCAGCACTTCATCAACACCCACATGAGCGGCATGATTTCCGGCGGTTCCGTCACCGCCGAGCAGTCGCCCATCGTCATCGCCACGCTGGTCGGCATTCTGGCGACGATGGCGCAGATTGCCTGGATCAAGCTGCGCGGGCGCAAGGTCGACGGGATTTTATGGCTGTCGCTGGGCATGTTCGTCGTCTTCGGCGGCCTGACCATTTATCTGCACGACGAAGACTTCATTAAATGGAAGCTGAGTATTGTGTATTGGCTGTTTGCCGGCGCGCTGCTGGTCAGCGACCTGGTATTCAAAAAGAACCTGATGCGCAAGTCGATGGGCGAAATCATCGAATTGCCGGACCAGATCTGGACCCGCTTGAATCTGGCCTGGATCGCCTTCTTCGCCTTTATGGGTGTATTGAACTGGTATCTGGCGTTTGTGTTGTTCAAAGGCGATACCGATTCGTGGGTCAGTTTTAAAGCATTCGGCGCCACCGCCATCATGTTTGTGTTTATCGTGGCACAAACCGTTTATTTGTCGCGTCACATGAAGGACCAGGCATGAATCAGATTCAAGATACCCGTCTGGCACGCATCCGCGCAGCGCTGGAAGCCCGGCTGGCGCCGGTCGAACTGGTGGTCGACGACGACTCGGCAGCCCATGCCGGACATGCCGGCGCGGCCTCTGGCGGCGGTCACTACAACGTCAGAATTGTTTCGTTACAATTCGAAGGGCTGAAACTCGTCACAAGACATCGACTCGTGTATGATTCCGTGCACGATATGATGCATAAAGAAATTCATGCATTGGCCATTACCGCACTGGCGCCGTCCGAAGTATGATTTTGGGCCGCGTCTGCAAATGAATGCCGTCGGGATTTTAAAATAACACTTTTCCAAATACAGGAATTAATAATGACCTTCAAGCCAGCCAAGTTGCTGATTGCACTTCTCGTTATCGCTGTACCAGCTTTTGCGCAAAACGTTGCCGTCGTGAATGGCAAGGCGATCCCGACCTCCCGCGTGGACGCCGTCGTTAAGCAAGTCGTGGCCCAGGGCCAGCAGCCGGATTCGCCGCAGTTGCGCGATCTGATCAAGAAAGACCTGATCGGCCGCGAAGTGATGATGCAGGAAGCGGAAAAGCAAGGTTATGGCAAGAACGCCGACGTCAAGACCGCAATTGAAAACGCGCGTCAGGCCATCATCATCAACGCCATGATCGCCGACTACGTCAAGAAAAATCCGGTATCGGACGCCGACATCAAGGCTGAGTACGACAAATTCGTTGCCCAGGCTGGCGACAAGGAATACCACGTGCGCCACATCCTGCTGGGCACCGAAGCGGAAGCCAACGACGTGATCGCCAAGATCAAGGGCGGCGCCAAGTTTGAAGATCTGGCCAAGCTGTCGAAAGACACCGGTTCGGCTGCCAATGGCGGCGATCTGGACTGGGCCTCGCCTTCGTCGTTCCCACCAGTATTCTCGCAAGCGTTCGTCGCACTGGGCAAAGGCCAAGTGACCGAGAAGCCTGTGCAGACGCCGAACGGCTTCCACGTGATCAAAGTGGACGACATCCGTGCCGCCAAGCTGCCGACCCTGGAAGAAGTGAAACCGCAAATCGCGGAAGCGCTGACCCAGAAGAAACTGCAGGCGTATCAGGAAGAACTGGTAAAGAAAGCAAAAGTGCAGTAATGTTATGAAAGGCGGCGCCCTACGGGGCGCCGTTTTTAATTCCGCGTTGGTATGATGCACCTTCAGAGTGTAATTTTTTAAGGATTTAGATAATGATGTTGAAGCCAGCCCGTCTGATGTTAGCCCTGATCGCCATGGTTGCCGTACCAGCGTTCGCGCAAAATGCCGCGACCGTGAATGGCAAGGCGATTCCTGCCGCCCGCGTCGATCAAATGGTCAAGCAAGTGGTAGCCCAGGGTCAGCAGCCTGATTCGCCGCAACTGCGTGACATGGTCAAGAAAGAACTGATCGGCCGCGAAGTACTGCTGCAGGAAGCCGATAAACAGGGTTATGGCAAGAAGCCTGATGTAACCGCTGCGATCGACAACGCCCGTCAAAGCATTATTATCAATGCGATGCTGGCTGATTACGTAAAGAAAAATCCGGTATCGGATGCGGAAATCAAAGCTGAATACGACAAATATAAAGCTGCCATGGGCGGCACCGAATATCACTCGCGTCATATTCTGGTTGCAACCGAACAGGAAGCCAAAGATATTATCGCCAAGCTGAAAGGCGGCGCTAAATTCGAAGAACTGGCCAAAGTATCGAAAGACGGTTCGGCCGCCAATGGCGGCGATCTGGGCTGGATGACGCCAGGCAAACTGGTGAAACCATTCGCTGATGCCATGGTCGCACTGAAAAACGGTGAAATCACCCAGACTCCAGTGAAAACCGAATTTGGCTATCACGTGATCAAAATGGAAGAATCCCGTCCAGTAAAACTGCCTTCGCTGGAAGAAGTAAAGCCACAGGTCGCCGAAGCGCTGCAACAGCGCAAGATCGTCGCCTACCGCGAAGAATTGGTGAAGAAAGCCAAAGTCCAGTAAGCTGGATTGCTCCGCAAGAAGCGCCTGCCTGCAGGCGCTTTTTTTACGTCCTCTGCAAGCCGGAAAATGGCGCATTCGCGCCAACAACGAGCATGGATCCAGACTTCCTTCCCGCCATAAGCACTGCCCTCGCCTCTGCCGCCGACACTAGCCGTGCACCCGCCATGCGCGCCTACATGCGCGATCAATTCGAGTTCCTTGGCGTCGCAACGGCGCGCCGCCTGCAAACCGCTGCTGGTCGCTTTAAATGGCAGCGATGCCGAAACCTTATTGAATCGCTGTACGCATATTCACCCACAAAGAAAAAGAGCGGCTTGCGCCGCTCTCTTTTCGTGAGGCGAATAAACACCTCTAATTAATTACCCGACGAATTTACGGGCATTGCGGAACATGCGCATCCACGGCGATTCCTCGCCCCACGCTTCCGGCGCCCACGATTGCTGGACGGTGCGGAATACGCGCTCGGCGTGCGGCATCATTACCGTGAAGCGGCCGTCCGCCGTCGTGACCGAAGTCAGGCCTTGCGGCGAGCCGTTCGGGTTGTACGGGTAGGCTTCGGTCGCGGCGCCACGGTTGTCGACGAAGCGCATGGCGGCCACGGCTTCGCCGATGTTGCCGGTCTGCGAGAAGTCGGCATAACCTTCGCCGTGGGCGATAGCGATCGGGGTCTGGGTGCCGGCCATGCCGCTGAAGAAGATCGACGGCGAGTCCAGCACTTCCACCATGGCAAAGCGCGCTTCGAATTTCTCCGACTTGTTGGTGGTGAACTTCGGCCACGCTTGCGCGCCAGGAATCAGCGGTTTCAGGTTGCTCATCATCTGGCAGCCGTTGCAGACGCCCAGGCCGAAGGTGTCTTTGCGCGCAAAGAACGTGGCAAACTGGTCCGACAGCGCATCGTTGAACAGAATGGTCTTGGCCCAGCCTTCACCGGCGCCTAGCACGTCGCCGTACGAGAAGCCGCCCACGGCGATGATGCCCTGGAAGTCTGCCAGCTTGGCGCGACCCGAGATCAGGTCGCTCATGTGGACATCGATCGCTGCAAAGCCGGCCTGGTGCATGACGTAGGCGGTTTCGATGTGCGAGTTGACGCCCTGCTCGCGCAGGATGGCAACGCGTGGACGCACGCCGGTCGCCAGGAACGGCGCGGCAACGTTGTCGTTCAGGTCGAACGTGATCTTCGGCGTGATGCCTGGATCTTGTTCGTCCAGCAGACGGTCGTATTCCGCATCGGCGCAGGCTGGATTGTCACGCAGACGGGCGATGCGCCAGCTGGTTTCGCTCCACAGGCGGTGCAGTTCGGCACGCGACTTGTTGTAGATGATTTTGGCATCGCGGGTGAATTCGATCACGCCACGGTCGTTCGGCTTGCCGATGATGTGGCTGCAGGCGCCCAGGTTAAACGAACGCAGCACGTCCATCACCAGCGATTTTTCATCGGCGCGCACCTGGATCACAGCACCCAGCTCTTCCGAGAACAGCGCGCGCAGCGTTTGCTCGTTGCGGCGCTCGGCGATTTGCGTCGCCCAGTTCTTGGCGTCGCCCTGGTCGGCGCCATGGCCCTCTTCCAGCGTCAGGATGTCGAGGTTGATCGACAAGCCGGCGCGGCCGGCGAAGGCCATTTCGGTCAGCGTGCCGTACAGGCCGCCGTCCGAACGGTCGTGGTAAGCCAGCAGCTTGCCATCGGCGTTCAATTGCTGGATGGCGGCGAAGAAGCCTTTGATGTCTTCCGCGCTGTCCACGTCCGGCACCGAGTTGCCCAGCTGGCCCATGACTTGCGCCAGCGACGAGGCGCCGAGGCGGTTCTTGCCGCGGCCCAGGTCGATCAGGATGATGGCGGTGTCGCCGGCATCCATGCAGATTTGCGGGGTCAGCGATTTACGCACATCATACACGGGCGCAAACGACGATACGATCAGCGAGACCGGCGACAGCACGGCCTTGGCTTCGTCGCCCTCTTTCCAGGTGGTGCGCATCGACAGCGAATCTTTGCCGACCGGGATAGAAATACCCAGCGCCGGGCACAGTTCCATGCCGACTGCCTTGACGGTGTCGTACAGCGCTGCGTCCTGGCCTGGCTGGCCGCAGGCCGCCATCCAGTTGGCCGACAGCTTGATGTCTTCGATCGAACGGATCGGCGCGGCGGCGATGTTCAGTACCGCCTCAGCCACAGCCATGCGCCCCGACGCGGCGGCGTTGATCACGGCCAGCGGCGTGCGTTCGCCCATGGCCATCGCTTCGCCCTTGTAGCCTTCAAAGCTCATTGCGGTGACGGCGCAGTCGGCCACCGGCACCTGCCAAGGACCAACCATCTGGTCGCGCACGGACATGCCGCCCACGGTACGGTCGCCGATGGTGATCAGGAACGATTTGTCGCCGACGGTCGGCAGCAGCAGCACGCGCTCGGCGGCGTCCGCCAAGTCCACACCGGTCAGGTCAATCGCCGGGAAATCGTTTTGCACGTGATGCACGTCGCGCTGCATTTTTGGCGGTTTGCCCAGCAGTACATCCATCGGCATATCGACCGGCTCGTTGCCCAGTTCCGGATCGATCAGCTTCAGCTGACGTTCTTCGGTGGCGGTGCCGACCACGGCAAACAGGCTGCGCTCGCGTTCGCAAATCGCCTGGAACAGCGGAAGATCGGCCGGCGCAATCGCCAGCACATAACGCTCTTGTGATTCGTTGGACCAGATTTCTTTCGGCGCCATGCCGCTTTCTTCCAGCGGAATCTTGCGCAGATCGAAAATCGCGCCGCGCTTGGCGTCGTTGGTGATTTCCGGGAAGGCGTTCGACAGGCCACCAGCGCCGACGTCGTGGATCGAGATGATCGGATTCTTGGCGCCCAACTGCCAGCAAGCGTTGATCACTTCCTGCGCGCGGCGTTCCATTTCCGGGTTGCCGCGCTGAACCGAGTCGAAGTCCAGGTCGGCGGTGTTGGTGCCGGTCGCCATCGAAGAGGCAGCCGAACCGCCCATGCCGATGCGCATGCCTGGACCACCCAGCTGCACCAGCAGGCTGCCGACCGGAATGTCATCCTTGTGCGTGTGCTGCGACGAGATGTTGCCGATGCCGCCAGCAATCATGATCGGCTTGTGATAGCCGAACACGGTGTCGTGGGCGCCGGCGAACTGCTTGCCGATGTTCTGTTCGTAGGTACGGAAGTAACCGCCCAGCACCGGACGGCCGAATTCATTGCTGAACGCAGCGCCGCCCAGCGGGCCGTCGATCATGATTTGCAGCGGCGAAGCGATACGCTCCGGCTTGCCGTATGGATTGCCGGTGTCGCGGTAGTCGCCATCCTTGATCGGGGCGGTGACGACCGCATCGCTTTCCCACGGACGCACGGCGCCCGGCAGCAGCAGGTTGGACACGGTAAAGCCAGCCAGGCCAGCCTTCGGCTTGGCGCCGCGGCCGGTTGCGCCTTCGTCGCGGATTTCACCGCCGGCGCCGGTCGAGGCGCCAGGGAACGGCGAGATCGCGGTCGGGTGATTGTGGGTTTCCACTTTCATCAGCGTGTGGGTCAGCTCGGTCATCGGCGCGTACTGCTGGCCTTCGCCTTGCGGGAAGAAGCGCATCACTTCCGCGCCTTCCATGATCGACGAGTTGTCGCTGTAGGCGACCACGGTGCCTTTCGGCTGCAACTGGTGGGTGTTCTTGATCATGCCGAACAGCGACTTCGGCTGGGCGACGCCGTCGATGGTCCAGTCGGCGTTGAAGATCTTGTGGCGGCAGTGCTCCGAGTTCGCCTGCGCGAACATCATCAGCTCGACGTCGGTCGGGTTGCGGCCGGCCTTGGTGAAGGCGGCGTCCAGGTACTCTACTTCATCGTCCGACATGGCCAGGCCGAGGTCGGTATTCGCCTTGTCCAGCGCAGCCTTGCCGCTGCCGATCACGTCCACCGACTCCAGCGGACGGGCTTGCAGTTCGCGGAACAGGCCGGCAGCGTCGTCCGGCGAGCGCAGCACCGACTCGGTCATGCGGTCGTGCAGCAGCGCGGCCACGGCCTGCAATTCCTCATCGCTGAGCTTTTTGGTCGCGCCCAGCGCGGTGCCCAGGATGCCGGTCTTCAGGTTGATGCGATACGCCACGCCGCGCTCAACGCGCTTGATGTGCACCATGCCGCAGTTGTGGACGATGTCGGTGGCCTTGGAGGCCCACGGCGAAATCGTGCCGAAGCGCGGAATCACGAAGAATTCCTCGGCGTGGCCTTCGGTGTTGTCGGCATGCGCCGGCTCACCGTAGGTCAGCAAGCCTTGCAGGCGCTGGGTGTCGTCGGCCGACAAGGGCGCGCCGGCATCGATGAAGTGGACATAGCGCGCCTGTACGGCGGCAACGGAAGGCAGCACCGCTTGCAGTTGGTTCAACAGGCGTTGGCTACGGAATGCGGACAGGGCGTTAGAGCCCGGCAGAATCAGCATGATTGGAAGAGAGTTGATGCAGCTGGGCTGCGGTTTAAAGGGAGATGGGGCACTAGATACTGTGTTGCGAGATTTTCCTTTGCGCGCATTATACCCGCTATCAGCGTTGCCATATAGTGCCACTGCCGTGCAAAAGCTGCCACGGAAGCAACATTTTGCGCCGAAAATCATCTATTTTCACTTGCCTTGGAGTATGCTGGACGAAACTTAGCTTGGATGTAGAAGAATGGCAGAATATAGCGACTTGTCAGTGCTGATCGTCGACCCCAATCCGGGGATGCGCGGCAACCTGCACAATATGCTCAGCCAGGCATCGATCACCAAGATCGATTACGCGGTCAGTTCGGGCACGGCCATCCGCCAGCTCACGAAAAAACCGTTCGACATCATCTTGTGCGAATACGACCTCGGCAACGGCAGCGGCGAAGCGAACGGCCAGGACGGCCAGCAGTTGCTGGAAGACTTGCGTCATCATAAATTGATCACGCCGTGGACGATTTTCATCATGCTGACCTCGGAGGGCGAGTACGGCAAGGTGATCGGCGCGGCCGAACTGACACCGACCGACTACGTGCTGAAGCCGTTTACTGTCGACGCCCTGCTCCAGCGCCTGCAACGCGCGGTCGACCGCCGCGCCTCATTCTTGCCGATCTATCAACTGGTTGAAATGGGCAATGTGCGCCGGGCGATTACCGAGGCCAAGGCGGCCGAGGAAAAAACCCCGCGCTACGCCGTCGACTTCGCCCGCCTGCGCGCCGAGCTGCTGTTTTCCATCGACGAACTGGCCGAAGCAGAAACCGCCTACCTGTGGATACTGATGACGCGGCCGGTGGCCTGGGCGCACCTGGGCCTGGCGCGCTGCCGCTTCGGCTTGCAGAAACACCTGGAAGCGCAGGAAACCCTGTCGCTGCTGCTGGAACAAAATCCGCGCTACATGGCCGCCTACGACCTGCTGGCGCGCTGCCACCAGGCACTGGGCCAGCAAGAGGCCGCCAAGAAGATCCTGGAGGATGCGGTAGCGATTTCGCCGCACATGGTGCGCCGCCTGCGTCATCTGGGTGATGTCGCCTTCGAGACCGGCGATGTCGGCGTGGCCGAGAAAGCCTTCAAGCAGGTAGTGGCCAAGGCCAAGTATTCTGAATTCCGCGACCCCGAAGACCACGTCAAGCTGGTCAAGACGCTGGTCAAGAAAGGCGACGCCCACCAGGCCAGCGGCGTGATCCGCGACATGGAACGCTCGCTGCGCAGCGGCCCGAATGTGGACGTGTGCCGCGCCATCGCCGCCGGCCTGCTGCAGGAAATGACCGGCAACCTGACCGCCGCCGCCACCGAGCTGACCAACGCGGTCAACGCCGTGGCCGGCAGCCGTGGCCTGTCGACCGGCCTCAAGGTGGGACTGGTGCACAGCTGCCTGGCCGTCAAGCTGGACCAGCAGGCGTCCGACCTGATGCTGAACCTGATGAACGATACCGATAGCGGCGTCTCGATGGACGACGCGGTGCAGGTGTTTGAAAAAGCCGGCCGCCACGACCTGGCGCAAGGCATGGGCGAACAGATCAAGATTCAGGTGGACGAACTCATCGCGCACGCCAGCGAACAGCGTTCGCACGGCGATCTGAGGGCGGCGGTGGATACGCTGAGCGCCGGCCTGCGCAAGGCGCCCGGCAATATGGCGCTGCTGCCGGCGGCCGCGTCGGCCATCCTCAAGCAGCTGGACGATCTGGGCTGGGAAGCGCCGCTGGCCGAGCACTGCCAGTTCCTGCTGGAGCGCATGCGCCGGCTCGACCCGGCGCACCCGTCACTGGAAACGCTGACGGCGCAGTACAACCACACCCAGCGCAAATACGGTATTTCGGCAGTCGCCTGAGCCACCGTCATTCCCGCGCAAGCGGGAATCCATGCTGATACGGCTCAGTATAGGTTCCCGCCTGCGCGGGAACGACAGCATCAGTCGGGACTGACCACTTCGTAGCCCTTGGCTTTCAGCGCGGTCAGATAACTGTCCGGGCCGACGATGTCGGACAGGCGCAGCATGGCGAAGCTGGTGGTGTTGGCGCCAAGTGCGCCCTCCGCAGACTTCAGCCATAACGCCTTCTTGCGCTCCGCAACGTTCTGCCAGCCCGGCCGGTTCTTGACGAATTCGGCGTTGCGAATGGCGTCGCCACAGGCGCTTTCCTGGTCCGGATAGCTGAGCTTTTGAATCGCTTCAATGTCACCCTTGGACCAGGCGTTGGCGCGCACCCGCATGGCGTCGATATCGCTTTCCAGCCGCGCCAGCGTTTTGCTGAAGCATTCGGTGTCGGCCAGCTGCGACTTCTTGAAATCGCTGAGCATGCTGGAGGCGTCGTCCATCGGCAATTCAATGCTACTGGAGGTCACCTTGATCTTGCGCTGCTTCACGATGTCGTCGATCTTCCGGCCAACGTCATTGCCACTGGTCAGGCCAGCTTGCTTGAGGCCGGCGGAAAATAGCGTATCCGCCACGAAGATGGGGCGTTCGCGTTCGATGCCGCTGTCCTTGCCGATGTACTTGGCTTTGAGCGGCTGCCAGCGGGCGTAGACATCGGCCGGCAGCACATCCTGCAGCGTGGCGCCGTCCGGATTCTTTTTCATCCCGATCAGGCTGGGCAACAAGGTCAGGCCGCGCCAGAAACCCACGCCGGCATGCGCCAGCGGCGGCGCCAGGTATTCCTGCGACTGCGCCAGAATCGACTCCACCTGCTGCGAACGCCATTCCATCTTTACCGGCAATGGCGAATAACTACCGAACACCCACAGCACATGATCGCCCTTGCTGACCTTCCACAAGCCCGGACCGGGACGCTGCCCCACCAGCAAGATGGTTTCGGTTTCCGACGCGGCCTCCTCGGTTGGGGCCGGTGGTGTGGCCTCTTGCGCCAGCGCGGCGGTCAGGGGCAAAAGCAGGCAAATCGTGGGCAGCAGGCGTTTGAGCATAGGTCCGATTCAGAAAGCGATGAGGCCGTTGGCGAGGCAGTGGCTGATGAAGTACCAGGAGACAAAATACAAACCGCACAGCAGGAAGGCGGACACAATCGCGGCGCGCGGTGAGCTGCGGGATTGAAAAATCCTCAATAGAGTGCGCATGATGTCCTCCCAACCTGTCTAAAGTTCAACTGTACGTTGCTGACAATTACCAGACAAGACCCGATTGGGAGGTGGCGCAATCCGATGCCAGGGGTATCGCCTAATCGGCTGATGGAGGTAAGGGCGTGCCAAAACCGCCACCGCCCGGCGTTTCAATAATGAACACATCGCCCGGCTGCATATCGGTCTTGCCGATGTGGCCCAGCACGTCCACGCTGCCGTCTGCGCGCTGCACGCTGTTGCGGCCCAACGCGCCCGGCCAGCCGCCAGCCATGCCGAATGGCGCGTAAATGCGGTTATTGGACAGGATGGCCGCCGTCATCGGTTCCAGGAAGCGCACCTTGCGCACGCCGCCGTTGCCGCCGTGCCAGTGCCCTGCTCCACCACTGCCGGCGCGGATTTCGTAGCTCTCCAGCCGCACCGGGAAGCGGAACTCCAGGATTTCGGGGTCGGTCAGGCGCGAGTTGGTCATATTGGTCTGCACCACCGACGTGCCGTCGAAGCCGTCACCGGCGCCGGAGCCGCCGCTGATAGTCTCGTAATACTGGTACTTGGCATTTCCGAAGGTGAAGTTGTTCATGGTGCCCTGCGCCGCCGCCATCACGCCCAGTGCGCCGTATAGCGCATTGGTGATGCAGGTCGAGGTCTCCACGTTGCCGGAGACGACAGACGCCGGATAGTGCGGATTGAGCATCGAGCCGTTTGGAATCAGCACCTTCAGCGGCTTGAGGCAGCCGGCGTTGAGTGGAATCTCGTCATCCACCAGCGTGCGGAACACGTACAGCACCGCCGCCATGCACACCGCCGACGGCGCGTTGAAGTTATTCTCCAGCTGCGGCGAGGTGCCGGTGAAGTCGATCTCCGCGCTGCGCGCTTCCTGGTCCACGCGCACCGCCACCTGAATCTGCGCGCCGTTATCCAGCGGCAGCGTGAAGGCGCCATCCTTCAAGGCGCTGATGACGCGCCGCACCGCTTCCTCGGCATTGTCCTGCACATGGCCCATGTAAGCCTGCACCACATCCAGCCCGAAATGCGCCACCATTTTATGCAGCTCGTCGACGCCTTTCTGGTTGGCGGCGACTTGCGCGCGAAGGTCGGCCAGGTTCTGGTCCGGATTGCGCGCCGGGTACTGCGCGCTGGCCAGCAAGGCGCGCGTTTCCGCTTCGCGCAACTGGCCGCCGTCCACCAGTTTGAAGTTATTGATTAACACGCCCTCTTCTTCGATCACGCGCGAATCCGGCGGCATCGATCCCGGCGTGGTGCCGCCGATGTCCGCATGGTGGCCGCGCGAGCCGACGTAGAACAGGATGCGCGCGCCGGTGGCGTCGAACACCGGTGTAATCACCGTGACGTCCGGCAGGTGGGTGCCGCCGTTGTACGGGTCGTTCAGCATGAAGACATCTCCGGCGCGCATGCGGCCGGCGTTTTCGCGCATCACGGTCTTGATGCTCTCGCCCATCGAGCCCAGATGCACCGGCATGTGCGGCGCGTTGGCGATCAGATTGCCGTCGGCGTCGAAGATGGCGCAGCTGAAGTCCAGCCGCTCCTTGATGTTGACCGAGTACGCGGTGTTCTGCAGGCGCAGCCCCATTTGCTCGGCGATCGACATGAACAGGTTATTGAAAATCTCCAGCATCACCGGATCGGCCGTGGTGCCGATGGCGCGTCGCTCCGGCAACGCCGCCACGCGCTTCAGCACCAGATGGTCGTGCAGCGTGACCTCGGCCTGCCAGCCCGCTTCCACGATGGTGGTGGCGTTGGCTTCGGCGATGATCGCCGGGCCTTTGATCACGTCACCGATGCGCGTGGCCCCGCGCTGGTACAAACTGGTTTGGCGCCATTTACCGCCGGTGTACATCGGCACCACCGCATGCGGCATCAGGCCGGACACGCGGCGCGCCGCCGGCTCCACCGTCTCTTGCGGCGCATCGGACTTGCCGACCGCCTCCACCGACACCGCCTCCACAATCAGCGCGCGCGATTGCATCAGGAAGGAATAGCGCTTGCGGTAGGCCGCTTCAAATTGCTGCTGCATCGACGCCACCGTATCGAACAACACGATCAGCGCAGTATCGGTGCCTTCGTAGCGCAGGTGTACGCGGCGGATCAGCGTAATGCGGTCATCGTCCACCTGCTGGTGATGCAGGTCCGCGCGCGCGTGGCGGCCCAGCGCATGCAGGCGTGCTTCCAGTTCGGCGTGCGCCTCTTCGCTCAAATGCGTTTCGATGGCCGCCTCGCGCATCGCCGTCTGGTCGGCCAGGCCCATGCCGTAGGCCGACATCACGCCGGCCAGCGAATGCACGAACACCGTCTTCATGCCCAGCGCATCGGCCACCAGACAGGCATGCTGGCCGCCGGCGCCGCCGAAACTGGTCAGCGCATATTCGGTAACATCGTGCCCGCGCTGGACGGAAATCTGCTTGATGGCGTTGGCCATATTGCCAACCGCGATATCGAGAAAGCCTTCTGCCACCTGCTCCGCCGTGGTGGGCGTGCCGGTGGCGGCGGCGATGTCATTGGCCATGTCGCCGAAGCGCTCACGCACCGTGGCGGCGTCCAGCGCCTGCTTGCCGTCGGCGCCGAACAACTGCGGAAAATGATGCGGCTGGATCTTGCCCAGCATGACGTTGCAGTCGGTGACCGCCAGCGGCCCGCCGCGGCGATAGCTGGCCGGGCCGGGATTGGCGCCGGCGCTGTCCGGGCCTACGCGATAGCGGCTGCCGTCGAAATGCAGCACCGAGCCGCCGCCGGCAGCCACGGTATGAATGCTCATCATCGGCGCGCGCATGCGCACGCCGGCCACCTGGGTCTCGAACACGCGCTCGAATTCGCCCGAGTAGTGCGACACGTCGGTCGAGGTGCCGCCCATATCGAAGCCGATCACCTTGTCGAAGCCGGCCAGCTTGGAGGCACGCACCATGCCGACGATGCCGCCGGCCGGGCCGCTCAGGATCGAGTCCTTTCCCTGGAAGGCGCGGGCGTCAGTGAGGCCGCCGTTGGATTGCATAAATTGCAGGTTCACGCCCGGCAGTTCACTGGCCACTTGCTCAACATAGCGGCGCAGGATCGGCGACAGATAGGCATCGACCACGGTGGTATCGCCGCGTGCCACCAGCTTCATCATCGGGCTGATGTCGTGCGACACCGATACCTGCGTGAAGCCAATTTCACGGGCGATACTGGCCACGCGGGTTTCGTGCGCGTGATAACGGTAGCCGTGCATGAAGACCACCGCCAGCGACCGCAGGCCGGTCGCATACGCTTGCTCCAGACCGGCGCGCGCAGTGTCGAGATCCAGTGCAGTCACCATTTCACCGTGCGCGCCGATGCGTTCATCGATTTCGATCACATGGCTGTACAGCAGTTCCGGCAGCAGGATGCGGCGGTCGAACAGGCGCGGACGATTTTGATAGGCGATGCGCAGCGCATCGCGGAAGCCACGCGTGATGGCTAGCGCAGTCGGTTCGCCCTTGCGCTCCAACAGCGCATTGGTGGCCACCGTGGTGCCCATCTTGACGGCGCCGATCTGCTCTACCGGAATCGGCTTGCCCTTCGCCACGCCCATCAGCTGGCGTATTCCGGCAATGGCCGCATCCGCATAGTGTTCGGGATTCTCGGACAGCAGCTTGAGCGTGCGCAGCCGGCCATCTGGCGCGCGCGCCACGATGTCGGTGAACGTACCGCCACGGTCGATCCAGAATTCCCAATCCATGCGTGCCTCGCTAAGCTGTGAAGCGTGTATTGTAGTGCCGACGCAGTGGACGCGCCCACACAAATATCGATGCTAAAATGACACGATGAACCCACTCTACACCGTTGCCGAAATCCGCGCCATCGAGCGCGCTGCCGCCGCTACCCTGCCGCCGGGCGCCCTGATGCAGCGCGCCGGCCAGGCCAGCGCCAACGCCGCGCTGGATCTGCTGCCGCTGACCACCAACCAGGCCAGGGTACTGGTGCTGGCCGGTCCCGGCGACAACGGCGGAGACGCGCTGGAAGCGGCCGCGCACCTGTCGTACACCGGTGCGCAGGTCACGCTGATCCATTTCGGCCCGATCGACGATAGCCAGTCCTCGACCGAACGCCAGGCCGCGCTGCAACGCGCCAAGGCCAGCGACGCACGCTTCCGCGCGGTGGAAGACGCCAACATCGCCGGCACCGAATGGCATCTGGTGGTGGACGGCCTGTTCGGCATCGGTTTGAAACGGCCGCTCAGCGGCGCGCTGCGGGCGCTGGTGGAGACAGTCAACCAGCTGCGTTGCAGCGTGCTGGCGCTGGACGTGCCGAGCGGACTGGATGCCGACACCGGCTGCGTTGTAGGTCCGGACGGCGTGGCGCTGCACGCCACCCACACCATCACGTTCATCGGCAACAAGCCGGGACTGCACACTTGCGATGGCCGCGACTATGCGGGCCTGGTCGACATCTCGCGGCTGGAAATCGACGCCAGCCACTTTGCGCCGGCGTCGCTGCACCTGAATGAGGTCAAGTTTTTCGCCCGCCATCTGAAGGCGCGGCGGCACAACTCGCACAAAGGCAGTTACGGTAATGTGGCGGTGATCGGCGGCGCGCGCGGCATGAGCGGCGCGCCGATTTTGGCCGCGCGCGCGGCGCTTAACAGCGGCGCCGGCCGGGTCTACGCTTTGTTTGTGGAAGACGCACTGCCATGCGATCCCGGCCAGCCGGAACTGATGTGCCGCCCCGCCGGCGATTACGACCTGGATCAGGCCACGCTGGTGATTGGGCCCGGATTGGGCGACTCGACCGCCGCGCAAGCCTTGCTGGCAAGTTCCATCGCCAGCGGCAGCCCGCTGCTGGCCGACGCCGACGCCCTCAACCTGCTGGCCGCCGACACCGCACTGCAAACCGTGCTGGCCCAGCGCAGCAAGCCGACCGTGCTGACGCCGCATCCGCTGGAAGCCGCGCGCCTGCTGGGCAGCAGCATCGGCGCCGTGCAGGCCGACCGTCTGGCCGCAGCGCGCACGCTGGCCGCGCGCCTCAACGCCGTCGTCGTCTTGAAAGGATCGGGCACGGTCATCGCCGCGCCGGACGGCAAGGCTGTCATCAACACCACCGGCAATCCGGCATTGGCCACAGCTGGCACCGGCGACGTGCTGGCGGGCCTGTGCGGCGCACTACTGGCGCAAGGCTGGCCGCATTGGGAAGCCGCGCTGGCGGCGGTCTGGCTGCACGGCATGGCGGCCGATGTGCTGGTCAGCGAAGGCTGCGGGCCGATCGGCCTGACCGCCGCCGAACTGATTCCCGCCATCCGCACCGCCCTCAACCGCATGGTGCAGCACCATGGCCGCTAGCGTTTAAGGTCGGCCTCAATGATTTTCAGGAAGTTCTCAGTCGACCATTCCAGATCGCGCACAACAATCTGCGGCGTGTAGAACTGCCCTGCCGCGCGCGGGCGGCCCACGTAGACCTTGTTTGGAATGACTACTTTCGCGGCGCCGGAGAACAGCGACTGGTAGCGCACTTCCATGTAATTGCTGTCCGCCGAGCTCGGCGCGCCGATCAGTTTCGTATTCGGGAACATGGTGAAGTAGTCCACCGCATCCAGACAGGCGCTGGCGCATTGGCCCGGCACGATGACGTACACCGGACGGTTGAACGCAGGCGTCGCCAAAGTGGCAGTGTCGGCAGCCGGTGCGTCGCTGCTGCTCACGTAAAACTTGTCACCGCGCTCCAGCGCTTCCTGCATGACGTTGGCGAGTGCGTTGATGCCTTGCGCCAGCTCGGCATTGCCTTGCTCCTTCAAAAAGCCGACCATCCAGCGCACATGCGCCACATTACCGGCCGAGGTACGCCACCAGACCTGTTGCTTGCCAGTGCGCTGCTGGTCGCGCCGCGCCATCTCGGCATCGCCCCACAAGGCGCCGGCGAAATCCAGGCTCCACAGCGATGAGCCGCCATGATTGCCGCGCAGGTCGATCACCACGGCATCCGCCTGCTGATAGCGTTGCGGATGCGCGCGCAGTTCCGCCGACATCGCGCGATAGGCTGTACGCTGCGCTTCGTCCGGCTGGAACTCCGGCATGGCGGCCCAATACAGGCGCGGACGCGGCTCGGTCAAGCCGACCGGCAACGTGATGCCGTTGTAGCTTTGCTGGCGCCATTGCAGCATCTCGTTGGTGTACTGACTCCACGCCAGCGTCATCGCAAACTGTTTGCCATCCAGCGTGAAGGTGCACACCTGCGGCCGCTTGATAAACGGATTGCCCTTGTCGACAAACACATCGGGCGCTTCTATCCACCAGTTGCCAGGCTCATCGCTGCGTCCCTGGAATGCAAAGACGTTGGTTTGCACCAGTGTGGTAATCGACTCGCCATCGCAGGCATCAATCCGGCTGCCGGCTGCCGGACCGCCGGGCACGGTGGCATAGACATACATGCTGTCGCCACGCCAGGCGGCGACAAAACCGGGCCAACGCCATTCCACCGCCGGAGGCATGGTGAACGCCACACCCGCGTGACCATCGTGGATAACGGTATTAAAACGTAGGAGCGCGGCTTGATACCCGGCGCCATCGCGCACCTGCGCGGCCAGTTGCAGGCCCGCCTTGCGCGCCTCGGCTAGACGGGTAGCAAAGCCGGGATTGGCCGGGTCGTAGGTGCCGGGGTGGTTGTCCAGCGTGATTTGATAGGCGGCTTCGATATCGGCGCTGGCAGCGCGCTGCCACTGTTCCGGCGTCTGCGGCAGGTCGGCAGCCGTGACGACGCCTGCCGCCAGCAGGCAGGCCGCAGCGAGGCGGCGCATCAGACCAGGCGACCCGCTGCGATTGTAATGGTGCGGCCGCAGCGGGCGGCCATGGCCTGGTCGTGGGTGACCAGCACCAAAGTCGAGCCGTGTTGGCGATTCAGCTCGAACATCAGCTGGATCACCGCTTCGCCGGTGGCGGCGTCCAGGCTGCCGGTCGGTTCGTCGGCAAACAGCAGCGGCGGTTCGCTGACGAAGGCGCGCGCCAACGCCACGCGCTGCTGTTCGCCGCCGGACAGGTATTTCGGATAATGCTTGAGGCGGCTCGACAGGCCAACCCGCGCCAGCATCGCCTCGGCCTTCTCGCGGGCGCCGGCCACGCCGGCCAGTTCCAGCGGCAGCATGACGTTTTCCACCGCCGTCAAATGCGCCAGCAGCTGGAACGACTGGAACACAAAGCCCAGTTTTTCCTTGCGCAGGGCGGCGCGGCCATCTTCATCTAGTGCATAAATGTCTACACCATCGAGCACCACGGTGCCGGCGCTGGGGGTGTCCAGACCGGCCAGCAAACCGAGCAAAGTTGACTTGCCGGAACCGGAAGCGCCAACGATGGCCAACGTCTCAGCCTTTTGCACGGTAAAATCTACCTCGTGCAGGATCGTCAGTTCGCCAGCGGCGTCGGCGACCCGCTTGGCCAGGCCTTTGACGGCAATGGCCGGCTGCACGCCAGACGCCGTCACAGGCGACGACGCCAGGGCCGGGCCTTCCGGCATGAAATGAGTTGACGCATTAGGGAAATCGGGCATGCTGAATATGTTTAAACGTTTATCTGGAAAATCACTGGCCGCCCTGCTCCTGCTGTCGGCAGCGGCGAGCGCCTATTCTGCACCAAAAACCGTGCTTGTGCTCGGTGATAGTTTGTCAGCCGAATACGGTTTGTCGCGCGGCACCGGCTGGGTCGCGCTGGCGGAGCAGAAACTCAAGCAGAATAACATCGATGCGGTGGTGGTCAACGCCAGTGTCAGCGGCGAGACCACCAGCGGCGGCCGTTCGCGCCTGCCGGCCCTGCTGACCAAGTACAAACCGGACCTGGTGGTGATCGAGCTGGGCGCCAACGACGGCTTGCGCGGCCTGCCGGTGCCGGCCGCCGAGGCCAATCTGCGCGCCATGAGCGACGCCGCCAGCAAGGCCGACGCCAAGGTGATGCTGATCGGCATGCGCATGCCGCCCAACTACGGCCGCGACTACGCCGACAAATTCTTCGCCATGTATGGCGCGCTGAGCAAGGATATCAAGGCGCCGCTGGTGCCGTTCATGCTCGATGGCATAGCCGACAAGCCGCAACTGTTCCAGCCGGACCGCTTGCATCCGCTGGCCGAGGCCCATCCAACCATCCTGGCCAATATCTGGCCGACGCTGCAAAAAACCATTAAGGCCAAATGAAGTATCCGGAAGTATTAAGCATCGATCAGGTGCTGGACCAGCTCGACACCTTCGACGCCATCATTGACGCCCGCAGTCCGGGCGAGTTCGCACTCGACCACTTGCCCGGCGCCATCAACGCGCCGGTGCTGGACGACGAGCAGCGCATCCGCGTCGGCACCATGTACAAGCAGGTGGGGTCGTTTGAAGCAAAGAAGCTAGGCGCCGCGCTGGTGGCCAGGAACATCGCGCGGCATATTGAAGAATTGTGGATCGACAAGCCGCGCGAGTGGCGGCCGCTGGTGTATTGCTGGCGTGGCGGCGCCCGCAGTGGCTCCATGGTGCATATCCTGGCCAAGATCGGCTGGCCGGTGGTGCAGCTGGACGGCGGCTACAAGGCGTTTCGTCAGGAAGTGAACGCGGCGCTGGAACACGCGCCGTCCTTGCGCTTCAAGGTGGTGTGCGGCACTACGGGCAGCGGCAAGAGCCGTTTGCTGGAGGTGTTGCATGCGCAAGGCGCGCAGGTGCTGGATCTGGAGCAGCTGGCCATGCATCGCGGTTCGGTGCTGGGGCATTTGCCTAGCCAGCCGCAGCCAAGCCAGAAGGCGTTTGAGACGCGCGTGTGGCAGGTGCTGCGCCGTTTCGATCCGTCGCGGCCGGTGTTTGTGGAGGCGGAAAGCAAGAAGGTCGGCAATGTACGCGTGCCGGCGGCCTTGATGGACACCATGCGCGCGGCTGATTGCATCGCGCTGACGTTGTCGCGAGAGAACCGGGTGCGCTTGCTGATGGAGGATTATCAGCATTTCCTGGCTGATCCATCGTCGCTCAATGGTCAGTTGGATCATCTGACGCAGCTACACGGCCGCGAAAAGATCGCCCGCTGGCATGCGATGTCGGATGCAGGGCAGATGCCGGAGCTGGTCGAGCAATTGCTGGCCGATCATTACGATCCGGCGTATTTGCGCTCGATCGACCGTAATTTCAGCCGCTATGGCCAGGCGCTGCCGTTGGAGCTGGATGACATCAGCGCGGATGCGTTCGTCGCCGCAGCGCGCCAGTTGATCGCTACTTGCGTGTAGCCCACCAGCAGCATAGCGAACCGGCCGTCACCAGCGCAGCGCCCTGCCAGAAACTGGCGGTCAGCGCGGTGCGCAGGATGGCCGCGCTGAAGGCGGACGACAGTACCGGCGCGGCGTACGACACGGCAGCCAGCAAGGCCAGGTTGCCGTGCGCCAGGGCGCGATTCCAGCTGGCATAGCCCAGCGCCATCACCGCAGCCGCCGCGCACAACAAGCCGGCGGCGGGCCAGAGCGAGGCCGACGAGCTGGCTGCGTCCACGGACATGCCGCTCAGCGCAAACTTCAGCCACAGCACCACACTGGTCAATACAAAGAACGGCGCAATCGCATCCGTGCCCTGCGACAGCGGCTTGGCGGCGCAGCAGTACGTGGCCCACAGCAACGCGCCGCCGGCGGCCAGGCCATAGCTCACCGGATTGCGCGCCGCATTGGCGGCGATGTGCGCCAGCGACAAGCCCTCGCCGCCACTCAGAATCCACGCCACGCCCAACAGCGACAGCAGCAGCCCCGGCGCCAGCCACACGGTCGCGCGCTGGCGGCCGCTGAGCACCATCAACGCCACCGTAAGGCACGGCCACAGATAATTCAACAGCCCGACCTCAATCGCCTGCGTGCGGTCCTGCGCGTAGCCGAGGGCCAATGCCAGCGCCACTTCATAGCCGGCGAACAGCGCGCCGCCGATCAGCAGATAGCGGCGCGGATACTGCCGCAGCGGCGTCCAGCCGCGCAACGCCACCAGCATCACCGAGGCCAGCGTATAAATCATCGCCGCCCCGGCCACCGCGCCCGCCGTTTCGCTGAACAACCGTATCAGCGACGGCGCCGTGCTCCACAGGCCAATCGCCGCCAGCCCAAGCAAAGTCCCTTTTGTCTGCGTCATATGTAGAAAGGGCCGCTATTCGCGGCCCTTGCTGGATTACTTCACTTCAGTCACGGTCGTCGTCGTGATCGGCTTCAGGATCTTCACCTTGGCCTTTTGCTTCAGGAACTCGATGTACTGTGCCATCTCCTGCTGGGCAATCACGTTGCCGATCTGTTCGGCCTGGGATTTGCGCTCGGCCTCGTCGGCCGCCGCAGGCTGCTGCACCTTGTCGATGCGGTACAGGCCGTAGCCCATGCCTGGCAGGTCCACGCCAACGTAGGCTGGCAGCTTGCTCGTATCGGCTTTCATGATCGACTGCATGGCCAGACCGTTGATACCTTCAGGCTTCTGACGCGACACCAGTTTGGCAGCGCCGAAACCGGTCGCATCGCCCGACTTCTTGAAGGCTGCCAGTTTCTCTTCGCCGGCTTTGACGGCCAGCTTGGCGGCTTCTTCCATCGTCACGCGCTGACGGATCTGCGCATCGACTTCGGCCAGCGGACGCTTGCTTGCTGGTTTGAATTCAACGATACGGCCCGATACCAGGGTACTCGGCGCGGTCTCGACAGCTTCGGTATTGCGCTTGCTGCTGATCGAATCATTCGAGAACAGCGCGGTCAGGAACTTGGCGTTGTTGTACGCGGCAGCGCCAGGAGCCGGCGATGGATTGCGCGACACATTGCTTGCGGTCTCGATCTTCAGGCCCAGCTTGTCAGCCACTGGCTTCAGGCTGTCCGATTGTTCGTAGACGGTATTGGTGAAGGCTTCAGCCATTTCCGAATACTTCTTGGCGGCTTTCTGCTTCTTCAGCAGATCGGTCACGTCGGCTTTCACCACGTCCAGCGGCTTGACCACGGCTGGCTTCAGCTCGGTCACGGTCAGCACGTGGAAACCGAAGTCCGACTGCACCGGATCGCTGATCTCGCCCAGCTTCAGCTTGGCGATAGCGTTTTCGACCGGCGCCACCAGCACGCCTTTTTCGATCACGCCCAGATCGCCGCCCTGCTCTGCCGAGCCTGGATCTTCCGACTTGGCCTTGGCCACTTTGGCGAAATCGCCAGGGGTCTTGCGCAGTTCGGCCACGATGGCTTCGGCCTTGGCCTTGGCGGCGGCGGTGTCAGCGGCGCTGGCGCCCTTTTTCAGGGTGATCAGGATGTGGCTGGCACGACGGGTTTCCGGCGTGGTGAACTGGGCCACATTCTTGCTGTAGTAATCCGATACTTCGGCATCGGTCACGCTGACTTGCGCGGCGACGGCGTCGTTGTTCAGCACCACGTATTCGATCTTGGCTTGTTCCGGCACTTCGAAGAACTTGCTGTTCTTGTCGTAGAAGGCCTTGACCATTTCGTCGGTCACTTTGACCTGTGGCACGAAATCAGCCACCGGCAGCAGCAGTTCCTGCACGTCGCGCTCCTGGGCGGCGATGTCGGACAGGGTTTTGGCCACGGTGCGTGGTGCAAAGCCGGTGCCTTCGACCGCGATCGCCAGTTGTTGCAGCGCCAGTTCCTGACGCATGCGGGCGTCGTTCTGCTCCGGACGCAGGCCTTGTGCGGCCAGGATGGCAATGTAGCGCTCTTTATCAAAGTTGGCTGGGCCGCCGAACATGTCCATGATGGCTTTTTGCAGCTGTGCATCGCCGATGCTCAGATGGCTGTGGCCGACTTCAGCAGCGATGGCGCGTTGCGCGATCAGCTGGTCCAGCACGTTTTGCTTGAACTCCGGCGTGTCGAACATTTTCTGGTCGAACTGCGCGCCCATACGCTGGCGGTAGTTGTCCAGCTGGTTGCGCACGGCATTGTCGAACTCTTGCTGGGTCAGCGGCTTGCCATCGATTTTGGCGATGGTGCTGGCGTCATCGCCGAAGCTCTTGTAGCTGCCGATGCCGACAAAGGCAAACGATGGCACGATGATGATGGCCAGGAAGATTTGCATCAAACGCTGGTGGGTACGAATAAATTCAAACATGGTCTGCCAATTCGGATGGTTATTACTTGCACATACAAAAATGGCGAACTCGTGTTCGCCAATTCTCTTTTTTATTCAATGGCTTGCACTGCAAAGTGAAGCCTGAGTATGCCGAAAAAATCAGTATCGCACGATTCTACAGAAGCACCGTTGGCTTAGCAAGCATTCGCTTGCCAGTTTGATAGCGGGGAGAATAGATTATCTCAATATTGACGCCGAAAAAGAAAAACCCCGCAGCTTAAATATAAGCTGCGGGGTATCTTGATCTGGCGGAGCGGACGGGACTCGAACCCGCGACCCCCGGCGTGACAGGCCGGTATTCTAACCAACTGAACTACCGCTCCTAAACGGTATTACTGCTGTTTGTATTTTGTTGGCGGAGCGGACGGGACTCGAACCCGCGACCCCCGGCGTGACAGGCCGGTATTCTAACCAACTGAACTACCGCTCCAGCAAAATACAAGGTGCTACATTTTACACTAACATTTACTACCTGGCAAATGTGATTGATAATCAATCTTTGGTGGGCGGTGAGAGGCTCGAACTCCCGACCTAAGCCTTGTAAGGGCTCCGCTCTACCAACTGAGCTAACCGCCCATTTGCCGCAGTGAACAGCTGTTTAACCGCTGCTGCTCACTGAAGTGCGTTAGTTTACAGCATCTTTCAAAGCTTTACCAGCTTTAAATTTAGGAACTTTAGCTGCTTCAATGGTGATCTCTTCTTTGGTGCGTGGGTTGCGGCCGGTACGGGCTGCGCGCTCGCTTACCGAGAAGGTACCAAAGCCAACCAGGGTCACGCTGTCGTTCTTTTGCAGGGTGGTGGTCACGCCGTCAATCACTGCATCCAGTGCGCGAGCAGCAGCCGCTTTGGAAATATCAGCGGTAGTGGCAATATGGTCGATCAATTCAGTCTTATTCAAAGCAATTCCCCGTCACAAAGGTTATATCTGTTCCCGCTTAAAATACGGCAACGCAAAAAACTCAGGCCGTATTAAACAAGCCAGCCCACTATCGTGTCAAGGCTACACAATAGAAAAATAAGTAAAAATAAAAAAACAGGCGCTATATAAGCGCCTGTTTTATGGGTATTACAGCTAAAGCGTTAGTGTTTTACCACTTCGACCTGGCCATCAACCTTGGTGGCGGCCGCCGCAACGGCCTCCACCGGAGCAGTTTCCACCAGCGGTTCCGGCTGGCGTTCGAGGGCGATTTCCAGCACTTTGTCGATCCAACGCACCGGCACGATCTCCAGTTTGTTTTTGACATTGTCCGGAATGTCGGCCAGATCCTTGACGTTCTGCTCAGGGATCAGCACGGTTTTGATGCCACCACGCTGCGCTGCCAGCAGTTTTTCCTTCAAGCCGCCGATCGGCAACACTTCGCCGCGCAGAGTGATCTCGCCCGTCATCGCCACATCGGCGCGCACCGGAATCCCGGTGAAGACCGACACCATGGCCACCGTCATGGCAGCGCCGGCGGACGGACCGTCTTTCGGCGTTGCACCTTCCGGCACGTGAATGTGGATGTCCGCTTTTTCGAACACTTCATTCTTGATGCCCAGGCGCTGCGCGCGGCTGCGCACCACGGTGCGGGCGGCTTCGATCGATTCCTTCATCACATCGCCCAGCGTACCGGTACGGATGACGTTGCCCTTGCCCGGCATCTGCACGGCTTCGATGGTCAGCAGATCGCCGCCCACTTCGGTCCATGCCAGACCGACCACCTGGCCAACCTGATTCTCTTTCTCGGCCACGCCGAAGTCGTAGCGGCGCACGCCCAGGAACTTGTCCAGGTTTTTCGGCGTGACGATCACTTTCTTCTCCGACTTTTTCAGCAGCAGCATCTTGACCACCTTGCGGCAGATCTTCGACACTTCGCGTTCCAGCGAACGCACGCCGGCTTCACGGGTGTAGTAGCGCACGATGTCGCGGATGGCGGCGTCGCTGACCGAGATCTCGTCCTCTTTCAGGCCGTTGTTCTTGATCTGCTTCGGCAGCAGGTAACGCTGAGCGATGCTGGCTTTTTCGTCCTCGGTGTAACCCGACAGGCGGATCACTTCCATGCGGTCCAGCAGCGCCGGCGGGATGTTGAACGAGTTCGAAGTCGCCACGAACATCACATCCGACAGGTCGAAATCGACCTCGATGTAGTGGTCCGAGAAGGTGTGGTTCTGCTCAGGATCCAGCACCTCCAGCAGCGCCGACGATGGATCGCCGCGGAAGTCCGCACCCATCTTGTCGATCTCGTCCAGCAGGAACAGCGGGTTGCGCACGCCGACTTTCGCCAGCGATTGCAGCACCTTGCCCGGCATCGAGCCGATGTAGGTACGACGGTGACCGCGAATCTCGGCCTCGTCCCGCACCCCGCCGAGCGCCATGCGCACGAACTTGCGGTTCGTGGCGCGGGCGATCGACTGACCCAGCGAGGTTTTACCCACGCCCGGAGGACCGACGAAGCACAGGATCGGCGCTTTCAGCTTGTCGACGCGTTGTTGCACTGCGAGGTATTCCAGGATGCGTTCTTTGACCTTGTCCAGGCCATAGTGGTCGCCTTCCAGCACTTTTTCAGCGTTGGTCAGATCGTTGTTGACCTTGGATTTTTTCTTCCAAGGCAGGCTGACCAGCGTATCGATGTAGTTGCGCACCACGGTGGCTTCAGCCGACATCGGCGACATCAGCTTGAGTTTCTTCAGCTCGGCGGTGGCTTTGTCCAGCGCCTCTTTCGGCATCTTGGCCAGCGCGACTTTCTTCTCCAGCTCGTCCAGGTCGGCGCCGTCTTCGCCCTCGCCCAGTTCTTTCTGGATGGCTTTGACCTGTTCGTTCAGGTAATACTCGCGCTGCGACTTCTCCATCTGGCGCTTGACGCGGCCACGGATCCGTTTCTCGACTTGCAGAATGTCCAGCTCGCCTTCCAGCTGGCCCAGCAGATGCTCCAGGCGCTTGGCGACACTGAAGATCTCCAGGATCACCTGTTTCTGCTCCAGCTTCAGCGGCAGATGGGCGGCCACGGTGTCGGCCAGGCGGCCGGCGTCGTCGATGCCCGACAGCGATGCCAGGATCTCTGGTGGGATTTTCTTGTTCAGTTTGACGTACTGGTCAAATTGCTGAACGATCGCGCGGCGCATCGCTTCGATTTCCGAATCGTCGCCCAGCTCGGAATCGAGCGGCGTCAGATCGGCCACGAAGTGCGTCGGCGTATCGGTAATTTTGTTGATGCGGGCGCGCTGGGCACCTTCGACCAGTACCTTGACGGTGCCGTCCGGCAGTTTCAGCATTTGCAGAATGTTGGCCACGCAGCCGATTTCGTAGATATCGGAAGCAGAAGGTTCGTCCTTGGCAGCGGCTTTTTGGGCGGCAAGCATGATGCTCTTGCCTTGCTCCATCGCGGCTTCCAGCGCCTTGATCGATTTTGGGCGTCCTACGAACAGCGGTATCACCATATGCGGAAATACGACGACGTCCCGCAGCGGCAATAACGGCAGTTGAGTTTGCTCAGTTAATTTGGAAGTTGTCATGGCGTACCTTATGTGAAAGCGTGATTATGAAATGGCGCTGTTCCGTCAAATCACAAGACCGACCTGCAAGAAATATTCCTCATATAAAAGAATATTTTCTGCACTCTAAAAGAATCGCTAATAAAAAAAGCCACGCGCGACAGCCGTCACGAGTGGCTTTCCGACTGAAGCCTGTATTCTTTTATTGATTTTGATTGTACCGCCTTGCCCCACGGATGCGAAATGAATTTTGCTGTCGCGCGGGGCAAGTGTGCACTCGTTATTTAATTCTCACCAGAAGCCTTAGGCTGCTCCTGATAAATCAACAAAGGTTTCGCGCCACTGGTAATGGTATTCTCATCAATAACCACTTTAGTAACGTTGGTTTCATTTGGCAGCTCATACATGGTATCGAGCAGCGCGTGTTCCAGGATCGAACGCAGACCTCGGGCGCCGGTTTTGCGCGCCAGGGCTTTCTTGGCGATCGCGTGCAGCGCAGCCGGACGAATCTCCAGTTCCGCGCCTTCCATTTCCAGCAGCTTCGAATATTGCTTGATCAGCGCATTCTTCGGCTCGACCAGAATCTGGATCAGCGCTTCTTCGGTCAGCTCGGCCAGGGTCGCCACCACCGGCAGACGGCCCACCAGCTCAGGGATCAGGCCGAACTTGATCAGATCTTCCGGTTCCGCTTCCATCAGCACGTCGCTGACGTTGCGCTCGGACTTGCTCTTCACCGAGGCGCCGAAACCGATGCCGGACTTCTCCGAACGGTTCTCGATCACCTTGGCCAGGCCGTCAAACGCGCCGCCGCAGATGAACATGATGTTGGTGGTGTCGATCTGCACGAAGTCCTGGTTAGGATGCTTGCGGCCGCCTTGTGGCGGCACCGAGGCCATGGTGCCCTCGATCAGTTTCAGCAGCGCCTGCTGCACGCCCTCGCCCGATACGTCGCGGGTGATTGACGGGTTGTCCGACTTACGGGAGATCTTATCGATCTCATCGATATAGACGATGCCGCGTTGCGCCTTGTCCACATCGTAGTTGCAGCTTTGCAACAGTTTCTGGATGATATTCTCGACGTCTTCACCCACGTAGCCGGCTTCGGTCAGCGTGGTGGCGTCGGCGATTACGAACGGCACGTTCAGCATGCGCGCCAGGGTCTGCGCCAGCAAGGTTTTACCCGAGCCGGTTGGACCGACCAGCAGGATGTTGGACTTGGCCAGTTCGACCTCGTCTTTTTTACCCAGGTGCTTGAGGCGCTTGTAGTGGTTGTACACCGCCACCGACAGGATGCGCTTGGCGGTTTGCTGGCCAATCACGTACTGGTCCAGCAAGTCCTTGATTTCGTGCGGGGTCGGCAGGTCCGATTTGGCGCCCGAAACCGACTCGATGGCCGAGGTTTCGTCGCGGATGATGTCATTGCACAGATCGATACACTCGTCGCAGATGAATACCGACGGGCCGGCGATAAGCTTCTTCACCTCGTGCTGGCTTTTGCCGCAGAACGAGCAGTACAGAAGTTTTTCGCCGCTGGAGGATTTTTTGTCTGACATGGGCAGTTTTCTTTGGTTACAGAATGGCTTGGCCATTGCCGGCTAGCAAGTTTGAAGACTGGAAAAAATCCGCCTACACCACATGCTACCCGAAATAAAAACGAAACGCCCGAACGATTAATCGTCCGGGCGTCTTTTTAGCAATGCTGCGGGTAAAGCATTAAGCCCGGTTGGTCAACACTTTGTCGATCAGACCGTACTCTACCGCCTCTTCCGCCGACATGAAGCGGTCGCGATCGGTGTCTTTGGCGATCTGCTCGACGGTTTGGCCGGTGCGTTCCGCCATGATCGAGTTCAGACGGTGGCGCAGGTACAGGATTTCCTTGGCCTGGATCTCGATGTCCGAAGCCATGCCCTGCGAGCCGCCCGACGGCTGGTGAATCATGATGCGCGAGTTCGGCAGCGAGAAGCGCTTGCCCTTGGCGCCAGCGGCCAGCAGGAAGGCGCCCATCGAAGCGGCGATACCGGTGCACAGCGTCGATACGTCAGGCTTGATGAACTGCATCGTATCGAAGATCGCCAGACCGGCCGAAACCGAACCACCAGGCGAATTGATGTACAGCGAGATGTCCTTGTCCGGGTTTTCGCTTTCCAGGAACAGCAGCTGGGCGACCACCAGATTGGCCATCTGGTCGTTGACCGGACCGACCATGAAGATAATACGTTCCTTCAGCAGACGCGAGTAGATGTCATAAGAGCGCTCGCCGCGGCCGCTTTGTTCCACCACCATCGGCACCAGGCCGAGCATTTCGGTGTCCAGCGCCGGATTTCGGTTCATACCAGTCATTCTATTTCCTTGTGAAGCAGCTTAAAGGGCCGGTATGTAAATAATACATCATCCGGCCCAAACTGAATTACGCTTGTGCGTTGCTTCCCATCAGTTCGTCAAAGGCGATGGCCTTGGACGACGTCTTCGACAGGCCCAGGACGTAGTTGACGACGTTTTCTTCCAATACAAGGGCTTCGACTTCTGCCAGACGACGACGGTCGCTGTAGTAGTACTTCAGCACTTCGCGTGGATCTTCGTAGCTTTGGGCGAAGTCTTCGATCTGGGCTTTAACTTGCTCAGGCTGGGCTTGCAGGTTGTTCTCGGTCACCAGTTGCGACAGAATCAGGCCCAGGCGTACGCGACGCTCGGCTTTTTCTGCGAACAGTTCTGGTGGGAATGGCACGTCCTTGACGTTCATGCCACGCTGCGCCATGTCTTGACGGGTGATTTCGGCCAGACGCTCGGTGTCCTGAGCGATCAGCGATTTCGGCACGTCCAGGGTGGCGGTCTTGACCAGGGTGTCCATCACGGCTTCTTTGTTGCGTGCTTTCACGCGGCCAGCGACTTCACGTTCCAGGTTGACTTTGATGTCTTCGCGCATTTTAGCGACGTCGCCATCGGCCACGCCCAGCGACTTGGCGAATTCGCCGTCGACTTCCGGCAGGTGCGCCCATTCCAGTTTTTGCAGGGTGATCGTGAACGAGGCGGTTTTGCCGGCCACGTCTTTACCATGGTAGTCCTCTGGGAAGGCCAGTGGGAAGGTCTTCGCTTCGCCGACTTTCAGGCCGACGGTCGCGGCTTCGAATTCTGGCAGCATGCGGCCTTCGCCCAGCACGAACGGGTAGCCTTCAGCTTTGCCGCCTGGGAATTCCACGCCGTCGATCGAACCGACGAAGTCCACCGTTACGCGGTCGCCGTTGGCAGCAACAGCTTCGCCGCCGTCGCCGTGTTCGCCGGCTTCGCCTTTGGTGTGGAAGTGCACGCGCTGTTTGCGCAGGATGTCGATGGTCTTGTCGATTTCAGCTTCGCTGACGTCGGCTTTGACGGTTTCGATTTCTACCTTGGTCAGATCGCCGATTTCGACTTCTGGGTAGATTTCGAAGGTTGCGTCGAAGGCCAGGACGCCGGCTGGCGATTCGGCCTTCGGCTCAATGTTCGGGAAACCAGCAACGCGCAGCTGGTTTTCGTTTGCGGCGTCGTTGAAAGCGCGGCCAACTTTATCGTTCAGCACTTCGGTCTCGATCTGATAACCGTATTGTGCTGCGACCATTTTCAGAGGAACTTTACCCGGACGGAAGCCTGGTGCCTTAGCCGTTTTGGCTTGCACTTTCAGGCGCTTCTCAACTTCAGCGCGGACTTCGGTCAGCGGGAAGGAGATCGTGATACGACGTTCGAGTTTGCCCAAGGTTTCGACTGCAGTTGCCATGTAAAAATCGTCCAAAAAATAAAAAGTACAGTTGGTGCGAGGAGGGGGACTCGAACCCCCACACCATTGCTGGCGTCAGGACCTAAACCTGGTGCGTCTACCAATTTCGCCATCCTCGCGGCATGTTTGCACAAAAGCAAAGGGCGACCCGTAAGTGAAAACGGTCGCCCTATTCCTGCTCTTTGATGCAGGAGCTTTCAACTTCAACGCGATATTCTAACGGGTTTTTCGCGGAATGGTGACGATTTTTAGTATGTCGCCAACATTCCGCTCAAATTTCTAATTATTTGCCTGTTTTAGAGGCTTTTTAACTCTAAACCAGGCCGCATACAGCGCTGGAAGGAACAATAAAGTCAGCGCCGTCGCCAAAATAAGCCCGCCCATAATCGCCACCGCCATCGGTCCCCAGAATACGGAACGCGATAAAGGGATCATCGCCAGCGCCGCCGCAGCGGCCGTCAGGATAATCGGACGGCAGCGGCGCACCGCCGATTCCACGATCGCGGTCCAAGGATCGTGGCCGGCCTTGATGTCCTGCTCGATCTGGTCGACCAGGATCACGGAGTTGCGGATGATCATGCCGAACAGCGCGATGATGCCCAGGTTGGCCACGAAGCCCAGCGGACGTCCCAGCAACAGCAGCGCCATCGCCGCCCCCGCCACGCCCAGCGGGCCGGTCAGGAAAACCAGCAGCGCCCGCGAGAAGCTATGCAGTTGCAACATCAGCAGCGTGAAGATCAGGAAGATCGCCAGCGGCAGGTTGGCCGCAATCGAGGCCTCCGCTGCGCCGCTGTCCGAAGCGGCGCCTTTGACGGTGATCGCGTAGCCGGCCGGCAGCGCGTCGCGCAACGCCTTCAGTTGCGGCTCGATTTGGCCGGAAACGGTTGGGCCCTGGATATGGTCGCCCACGTCCGACTGCACCGTGATTGCCCAGTCGCGCCCTTCCCGCCATACCACACCCGGTTCCCACACGAAGTGCGCACGCGCCAGCTGGCTGATCGGCACAGACTTGCCGCTGGCAGTCGGGATATTGGTGTCGTTCAGCACCGAAATCGTCGAACGCTCATCGAGCGGCTGGCGGATCTGGATATCGATCAGCTGGATGCCTTCGCGGAACTGGCCGATCTTGGTGCCGGACAGGATGGTGTTAGCCGCGCGCATCACGGTTTGCGAGGTCACGCCCAGCGCCCGCATCTTGTCCTGATCCAGGTCCAGCCGCAGCACCTTGATCGATTCATTCCAGTTGTCATTGACGCCGATCGTATTCGGATTGGCGCGCATGATGTCCTTGACCTGGTCGGCAATCGCCCGCACCTTGGCCACTTCGGTGCCCGTGACGCGGAACTGCACCGGATACGGCACCGGCGGCCCGTTCGGCAGCAGCTTGACTCGGCCGCGCACTTCCGGGAAATCATGCTTGAAGACGTCGACGATCTTGTCGCGCAAAGCAGCGCGCGCCTTCAGGTCTTTCGGCAGCACCACGATCTGCGACACGTTGGTCTGCGGGAAAATCTGGTCCAGCGGCAGGTAGAAACGCGGCGAACCGGTGCCGACGTAGCTGGTCACGCTGACCACCCCATCCTGCTTGCGGATGAAGGCTTCGAACTTCTTCACCTGCGCCTCATTGGCGGCGAAGGTCGTGCCTTCCGGCGTCCACAGTTCCACCATCAATTCAGGACGGCTGGAATCCGGGAAGAATTGCTTCTCGATGAACTTGAAGCCGTACACGCCCAGCGCAAACACGGCCAAGGTTGCGGCGATGGTGATCCAGCGGTACTCCACGCACCAGTTGACCAGCGCGCGGAACTTGCGGAAACCTGGCGTATCGAACAACTCGTGCTCGCCGCCACCTTCGGCGTGTGGCTTGACCTTCAACAGCACATAGCCGAGGTAAGGCGTGAAAGTCACCGCCACCACCCACGAAATCACCAGCGCCAGCGCGTTGACCGAGAACAGCGAGAAGGTGTACTCACCGGCCGCCGATTTGGCCAGGCCGATCGGCAGGAATCCCGCTACTGTGATCAAGGTGCCGGTCAGCATCGGGATCGCAGTGGACTTGTAGGCGAAGGTAGCGGCGTCGAAGCGCGACATGCCCTCTTCCATCTTGCGCACCATCATTTCGACCGCGATAATGGCGTCGTCCACCAGCAGGCCCAAGGCGATGATCAGCGCACCCAGCGAAATCTTGTGCAGGTCGATGTCCAGCACGCGCATGAACAGGAAGGTGACCGACAGCACCAGCGGAATACTCAGCGCCACCACCAGACCGGGACGTACGTCCAGCCGCAGCTTCGGCTTGCTGTGCAGACCCAGCGCGACAAAGCTGACACCCAGCACAATCAGCACCGCCTCAATCAGCGTGTGGACGAACTCGCCCACCGAGGCTTTGACCGCTTCCGGCTGGTCCGACACGCGCTCCAGCTCGATGCCGACCGGCAGCTTGGCCTTCAGCATGCGCACGGTTTTCTCCATGTGCTTGCCCAGCTCGATGATGTTGCCGCCCTTCTCCATCGACACGCCCAGACCGATCACTTCCTTGCCATTGAAGCGCATCTTGTTGCCCGGCGGGTCCTGGTATTCGCGCTTGATGGTGGCAAAGTCGCCCAGGCGGAAAGTGGTGCCGTTGGCGCGCAGTTCCAGCTCTTCCAGATCTTTAACGGTCTTCAGCGCGCCGGTCACGCGGACTTGCAGGTTATCGGTCGGCGTCACCAGCACGCCGGTGGCTTCCACCGAATTCTGCGTGGCGATCTGGTTGGCGATGGTCTCGATCGGAATGCCCAGCTGCGCAAACTTCTGGTGCGAGAACTCGATGTTGATCTTCTCATCCTGCACGCCGAACAATTCCACTTTGGACACCAGCGGAACACCCAGCATCTGCTGGCGCACGAAATCCGCGTAATCCTTCATTTCGGCATAGGTAAAGCCGTCGCCGGACAGCGCGAAGATCGAGCCGTAGGTATCGCCGAATTCATCGTTGAAGAACGGTCCCTGCACGCCGGAAGGCAGCGTCAACTGGATATCGCTGATCTTCTTGCGCACCTGGTACCAGGCATCGGCCACACTCTTGGGCGGCGTCGATTCGCGCAGCTTGAGGATGATGGTGGTCTCGCCCGGCTTGGAATAGCTGGAAATCTCGTCGATGCCCGGCGTTTCCTGCAGCTTTTTCTCCAGCTTGTCGGTGACCTGCTCGGCCATCTGCAAGGCGGTCGCGCCCGGCCAGTTGGCGCGCACCACCATCGCGCGGAAGGTGAACGGCGGATCTTCATCCTGGCCGAGGTTGCTGTAGCTGAGGAAGCCGCCGATCAGCAACACCGCGATCAGGTAACGCGTCAGCGGGATGTGCTCCAGCGCCCAGCGTGAGAGGTTGAATCCTTCCTTCATTTGGCCGCCTTTGGCAGGTCATTGCCGAGGATGGTCACTTTCTGGCCCGGCTTGAGCAGGTTGACGCCGGCCGTCACCACCGTCTGACCTGGCTTGACGCCGCTGGCCAGCACGATATCGTTGCCGGCCACGCCGCCGATGGTCACCGGCACCAGCTTGACGGCGCCCTGCTCCACCAGCCACACCGAGGTAGCGGATTTCTCATAGAACAGTGCCGTCAGCGGCACCTTGATTTGTGGCGTTGGCGTCTTGGAGGCGAACTGCACCACGGCCGTCATGCCCAGCTTGGCCTCGGCCAGCGAATCGGGAATCGATACCTTGACGGTGTAGGTACGGGTGGATGGATCGGCCACCGGCGAAATTTCGCGGATCTTGCCGGGCACGGTGTTTTTCGGGTCAGCCCACAGGCGTACCTGCACGTCCGGAATACGGCGCAGCACGTCGACCTTATCTTCTGGCAGACCGATGACGATTTCCTTCTCGCCCGATTTGGCCACGCGCACTACCGGCGTGCCGGCCGCCACCACCTGGCCGATTTCAGCGTCAACTTCGGTCACCACGCCGTCGACATCGGACAGCAGCGCTGCATAGGCCGCCTGGTTGGACTGGCCGCGATACGCCGCCTGCGACGCGTCCACATTGGCCTGCGCCGCCTTGAAGGTCGAGTCTTTTCCATCCAGCACGGACTGGCTGACGAAACTCTTACTGACCAGTTCCTGGTAGCGCTTGAGATCGGCCTTGGCCAGGTCACGGTTGGTTTCAGCGGCGCGCAGATTGGCCAGCGCCTGGGCTTGCGACAACTGCAAGTCCTGTGGATCGAGCTGCATCAGCACCTGGCCTTTTTTCACCAGCGTGCCGACATCCACCTTGCGGTTGACGATCTTGCCGCCGACGCGGAAGCCGAGGCGCGACTCCACCCGCGCCCGCACTTCGCCGGAAAACTCGGCATTCACGTCAATGTCGCTGCTGGCGAGCAGCATGGCGCGCACCGGGCGCATGTCTTCGGTTTTCTCCTCGTGCTTTGAGCAGGCCCCAAGCAGCACCAGCGCCGAGGTGGCGACCAGCATATTCTTCAAAGTGAACACAGCGGCTTCCTTTTAATGACTATCAAGTTATTTATAAATTATAAGCCGAATAACTTCGTTTGCAAATGACCGAAGCGTCATTAATTTTGACCTTGCTCTTATTTCATGATGGCACTACCATTACGCGCTGGAAACCATACCCCGGCAACTGCCGCTCGCTCCGCTCTATGCCGGTTGATCACTACGAAAACTTCCCTGTCGCCTCGATTTTGTTGCCCAAGCGCTTGCGCCCGGCGGTTGAAGCCATCTATGCCTTCGCCCGTAGCGCCGACGATCTGGCCGACGAAGGCGACGCGGCGCCCGAAGAACGGCTGGCAGCGCTGACCGCCTACGAAGACGCGCTGGCCCGCATCGAGCAAGGCAGCACCGACCATCAACCGATGTTCGAGCGTCTGGCGCAGGTGGTGCGGGAATTCGAGCTGCCGCTCAAGCCGATGTACGATTTGCTGTCGGCCTTCAAGCAAGATGTATTGGTATCGCGCTATCAGACCTATGACGCGCTGCTGGATTACTGCGCCCGCTCGGCAAATCCCGTCGGCCTGCTGATGCTGCACCTGTACGGCGCGGCGGACGAGGAAAATGTGCGGGATTCGGATGCGATCTGCACCGCCTTACAGCTGATCAATTTCTTGCAGGATGTGGCGATTGATCTGCACAAGGAGCGCATCTATATTCCGCTGGAAGATTTGAATCGCCATGCGATTTCGCCGGCGGCGCTGGATCATATCAGTGCGCGTCCGCGCTGGCGCTCGCTGATGCGCTTTGAAGTGCACCGCGCGCGCGCACTGCTGCTGAGCGGCGCGCCGCTGGCCTTGCGCCTGCCAGGCCGCATCGGCTTCGAATTGCGCATGGTCGTGCAAGGCGGCCTGCGCATTCTGGACGCGATCGAGGCGGCCGAGTATGACGTGTTCCTGCACCGTCCCAAGCTGAGCAAGCGTGACTGGATGGGCATTTTGTGGGCCTCGCTGCGCATGAAGAAACGCCTGAAAGCCGTGCTCCGCACCGCTTGACACCCCTCAATTGACGCCGCTGGCGAGACGCCTATACTGGGTAGCCAGTAGCCGGAGCACAGCCATGGCGGACATGACCCGAGAAGAAGTTGACGCGAAGATCCTCGCCAACGAGGCGCGTAGCGACGCGCAGGTAGCTGCCATTCTCGCCAAGATCGACGCTATCATCGCCAGGATGGACGCCTTTGAACGGGAAATGCGCGAGACCACACGCGACATTGTCGCCGAGATGAGAACCCTGAAGAGAACCATGGTCATCACCATCATCAGTGCCGGTCTGGCGGTAGTCTTCGGCGTCGCCGGTTTCAATGCTGCCCTGCTAAACAATATGAGTGCCATGTACGACTCCGGCACGGCAAGTGGCGAATGGCGCAGCAAAATGGAACATCGGATGACAGGAATGGAACAACAGATGGCCGACAACCGCGCCGAAACGCGGCAGCAGGCGGCTGAAACACGTCAAATTCTGGATAAAATCAACCAGCGGCTAGACGCGATCGAAGCGCATCAGCGGGTGGAAGCGGAACGCGGCAGCGTCAAACGGGAGCGAGAGTCCGGGCGGAACTGAGTTTCTGGTCGTTGCGGTCGCGCAATGACGGCACGGCGGAAGATGGCGGCGCCGACACCTTGGGCGTCGCCACCGGCACCGATGGCTTGGACTGTTTCAACACCAGCTCGCGCACCGACGCTGCTTCCGACACCGACAACGCCGTCTGGCAATTCACGCCCTCGTTGGAAATCTGCCATTCCTGGTAATCCCCCACGCTCAGCGTACGCAACTTGTGCTCATCCAGCAACTTGCAGCGGCCCGCCACTTCGCGCGCCTCCGCCAGATTCTGCATGTAATAAGTGGCCGTTTTCATGGGTGCCGTATCGTCCGCAGACGAGCCCTGGCACCCAGCAAGGGCTGGAATGACGAACAAGGCTGCAACAATCTGGTGATTCATACGTTAGCGACTCCGACAAAGGTAACATATTGTATCCGCAAAACGCCTTAAGTTGCAGACCACGCTGTTGCCCCTTCCTATAGAATAGCGGCTTCGAACAGCTTCTTGCTTTTTTATCCATGTCTCCCGACGACTACTGCCAGCAAAAGACCGCCCAAAGCGGCTCCAGTTTTTACTACAGCTTCCTGTTCCTGCCGCCGGAGCGTCGCCGCGCCATTACCGCCTTGTACGCGTTCTGCCGCGAAGTCGACGATACGGTGGATGAATGCACCGACGAATCGATCGCCCGCATCAAGCTGGCCTGGTGGCGCAAGGAAATCGGCGACATGTACGCCGGCACCCAGTCGCACCCGGTGACGCAGGCGCTGGCGCCGCACTTGCAACCGTACGACCTGAAGCAAGAGCACTTCCAGGCCATCATCGACGGCATGGAGATGGACCTGAACCAGACCCGCTACCTCGATTACCCGGCGCTCAACAAATACTGCTGGCACGTGGCCAGCGTGGTCGGCATCCTGTCGGCCAGCATCTTCGGCGTGACCAATCCGCAGACGCTGCAATTCGCCGAAAAGCTCGGCCTGGCCTTCCAGCTGACCAACATCATCCGCGACGTCGGCGAAGATGCGCGCAAAGGCCGTATCTACCTGCCGATCAACGAGCTGCAACAATTCAACGTCACCGCCGCCGACATCATCAACGCCAAGCACAGCGACAAGTTTGAGAAGCTGATGGCGTTCCAGATCGCCCGCGCGCAAACCGTCTACGACGAAGCCTTTGCGCTGCTGCCGAAGGAAGACCGCCGCGCCCAGCGCCCCGGCCTGATGATGGCCGCCATCTACCGCACCCTGCTGACCGAAGTGGAAGCCGACGGCTACCACGTGCTGCAACACCGTATCTCGCTGACGCCGCTGCGCAAGCTGTGGCTGGCATGGAAAACGTATATCCGTGGTTGAGCCGGACATCGCCGCTATTGCTGGTTCTCCGGCAGACAAGCGCGGCCAGGCCGAGCCGGGCCAGACCGCCCGCTCGGTGGCCGTCATCGGCGCCGGCTGGGCTGGCTGCGCGGCGGCCATCGAACTGGCCCAGGCCGGCTACAAGGTCACCCTGCTGGAAGCGGCCCGCACACTGGGCGGCCGCGCCCGCCGCGTCGACACCGACCGCGCCCACCTCGACAACGGCCAGCACATCTTGTTGGGCGCCTACAGCGAAACCTTGCGACTGATGAAGCTGGCCGGCGTCGAGCGCGACCAGGCCCTTCTGACACTGCCGCTGCAAATGCGCTATCCGCCCGGCACCGGCGGCATGGACTTCGCCGCGCCGGCGCTGCCGCTGCCGGCCCCGCTGCACCTGGCCGCCGCGCTGTTCAAGGCCCAGGGACTGACGCCACAGGACAAACTGAGTCTGGCCCGCTTCTCGACCTCCGCCCGCTGGATGGGGTGGCAACTGAACACCGATTGCAGCGTCAGCGAACTGCTGGAACGCTTCGACCAGACCCCGCGTCTGACCAAACTGATGTGGCGCCCGCTGTGCCTGGCCGCGCTGAACACGCCGCCGGAACGCGCCTCGGCACAAATCTTCCTCAACGTGCTGCGCGACAGCCTGGGCGCGCGCCGCCGTGCCTCCGACATGCTGCTGCCGCGCACCGACCTGAGCAAGCTGTTGCCGGAAGCCGCCGCCGCCTTCATCGGAGCACGCGGCGGCACGGTCCGCAGCGGCGCCAAGGTACAAGGCATCCACTCGATCGAAGGCCGCCTGTGGCAGCTGGACATCAGCGGCGCCGCCGTCGGCGGCACCTGGAGCACCTATTTCGGCGGCGTGGTGCTGGCCACCGGCGCTGCCCAGGCCGCCGCCCTGCTGCACGATATTCCGGAACACGACACCACCGCCCTGTGCGGCCAGCTGACCGCCTTCGAGCCGGAAGCCATCACCACCGTCTACCTGCAATACGACGCCGCCACCCGGCTGGACCGGCCGTTCTACGCCCTGCTGGACGAGCCGTACAACCACCACTACGGCCAGTTCGTGTTCGACCGCGGCCAGCTGGACGCCAGCCAGGCCGGCCTGCTGGCGGTGGTCATCAGCGCTTCCGGCCCGGCAGCCGCCCAGCCGCAGGAATTACTGGCGGAAGCGGTGGCGGTACAGCTGGCGGTCGATTTCCAGCGCCCGGAACTGGGCCGTCCCGACTGGTTCAAGGTGATTACGGAAAAACGCGCCACCTACGCCTGCGCGCCCGGTCTGCGCCGTCCCGGCAACGACAGCGGCCTGCCCGGCCTGGTACTGGCCGGCGACTACACGGCCACCGCCAATCCCGCCCAAACCTACCCGGCCACGCTGGAAGCGGCGGTCCGCAGCGGTGTCGCCGCCGCTGCCCTGCTCAAGAGGAGCACCGTCCAGTAGCCCTTTTTGGTCGCCTGTGCCGCCGTTTTTGCAGCCTGTCACATGCCGATGGCGCGTAGACGGGCCTGTGCGTACAGTCGCATCATCGGCAAAAGCCGTATATTGCGATGGACTTAGAGAATTATTGGAAAACTGACATCATGACCAAGCAGGCATACCTCGACGCGCTCAGGCAAGCGATGCAGGGTCTGCCACCGGAGACGGTGGCCAAGACCCTGGCCTACTACGAGCAACGCTTCATCGACGGCTTGGTGGCCGGCCGGAGCGAGGCCGAGGTCTATCAGGAACTGGACGAACCGCGCAAGATCGCCATGACCTTGCGCGCCAATGCGCACCTGAGCGAATTCGGCCAGCACAAAACCCCGTTCAACCTGGCGCGGGCGATGGTGTCGTTTGTCGGCCTGTCGATCTTCAACCTGTTCATGGTGATCCCGGCCCTGGTGTATGCCAGCCTGCTGGGGGCGATTTACGTGTCGGCGTTCGCCTTCTACATCGGCGGCGTGGCGCTGACCGCCAGCGGCCTGTCAGGCCAGAACGAACTGGCGCTGGAAGGCCCGCTGCGCCATCTGATGGAATTCACCAACTCGCACTTCGACACTCCGCAAGAGGAAGAAGACGCTCAAGGCTGGCGCGTGTCGATCGACCGCATGGGCGTGCAGCTTAACAAGGACGAACAGACCGGCGCGCCAACCGAGGAGGAAGGCCTGAGCCGCAGCGGACGCCTGCTGAACCGCGCCGAAGCCGTGGCCACCGGCGACCTGCTGATCACCACCGATTTCGACAACGGCGCCCGCACCACGCAATCGCTGATCGGCCTCGGGCTGGTGCTGGGCGGGATCGGCCTGTGCCTGATCAGCATCGTACTGACGCGCTACACGGTAATCGGCCTGAAACGCTATGCGGCGATGAATATTTCGCTGCTGCGCGGCCGTTGAGGAGGACGAGATGCGAGCATTAATGAAAATCGGCGCCAGCCTGCTGTTACTGGCCTTTGTGCTGATCGGCGTCAGCTACAGCATGCTGAAGGCTTACGGCAGCAGCAGCCCAACCAGCACCGCCGGCCGTTCGCTCGGCAGCGAGACACGCAAGATCGACGCCATGGCCACCTCGGTGGAGTTAAGTGGCCCGATCGACCTGATTCTGATGCAGGGCCAGAACGCCTCGCTGCGCGTGCGCGGTGAACAGCGTTCGCTGGCGAATATCGAGACCCTGCAGGATGGCCGCGACCTGCACATTGGCACCAAGGGCATGCTGCTCAATCCGCGCCACCGGTTGCAGGTGGAGCTGGTGCTGCCGTCGCTGGAAGAACTGATGGTCAGCAGCAGCGGCGACACCAAGGTGTCCGGCTTTAACGGCGAGCGGCTGGAGTTGCAGCTGCACGGCTCGGGCAATGTGACCTTCAGCGGCCGTTATCGTTCGCTGGCGGCTGGCGCGCATGGCAGCGGCAACCTGAATCTGAGCGCGGGCAGTACCGAAAATGTGGAGCTGGAGATGGTCGGCTCAGGCCAGATCACCGCCTCCGGCAGCTGCAAGACGCTGGATGCGCAACTGACCGGCTCCGGCGACCTGGATGCGCGCCATCTGGCGGCTGAAAAGGTCACCGTGAATCTGAAAGGTTCGGGCACCAGCCACGTCTTCGCCAAACAGTCGGCCGATTTGACGCTGCGCGGCAGCGGTGATATCCGTGTGCTGGGTAATCCCGACCAGCGCAACGTCAGCCGCACCGGTTCCGGCGACGTTAGCTGGGAGTGATCGCAGCTGCACGCCAGGTCAGCGCATCGCGCGCCGCGGCCACGCCGCCGGCAAAACAGGCGGTGAGCAGGTAGCCACCGGTTGGCGCTTCCCAGTCAACCATCTCGCCGGCCACGAACACGCCCGGCAGGGCCTTCAGCATGGCGCCCTGCAAAGCATCCCAGCGCACGCCGCCGGCGGTGCTGATCGCCTCATCGATGGGACGTGGCCGCAGCAGCCGCACCGGCAGCCGTTTGATCGCCGCAGCCAATTGGGCCTCGTCGCTGAACTGCTCCTTGCTCAAACACTCGCGCAGCAGCCCTGCCTTGACACCCTTGATACCCAAACGGCTTTGCAGATGGCTGGCCATCGAGCGCGCGCCGCGTGGACGCGACACTTCGTTTAGCACGCGCTGCGGCGTCCAATCCGGCATCAGGTCCAGCCAGATCGTCGTGTGGCCCTCGGCCGCGATCTGATCCCGCAACGGCGCGGACAACGCATAAATCAAGCTCCCCTCCACACCGCCCTGCGTCACCACGAACTGCCCCTGCCGGCGCATTTCCTGGCCCTGCGCATCGCGCGCGATCACTGCCACCGTCATCAACGGTTCACCGGCATGGCGGCCACTGAAATGCTCGCTCCACGCCACATCGAAGCCGCAATTGGCCGGCGCCAGCGGCGCCACCTCCACGCCACGTGACGCCAGCAACGGCAGCCACGCGCCATCCGAACCAAGCCGCGCCCAGCTACCGCCGCCGAGGGCCAGCACCACCGCGTCCGGCGTCACCAGCACCTCGCACGCGCCGGCCACGCCCGCGTCGTCCGGCGCCGCAAAGCGCAGCGCGCCATCCTGCCAGCCCAGCCAGCGATGCCGCATATGGAAGCGTATCCCGCTCTCGCGCAACTGATGCAGCCACGCGCGCAGCAACGGCGCCGCCTTCATATCGGTCGGGAACACGCGGCCCGAGGTGCCGACAAACGTCTCCAGTCCTAGGCCCTGGACGAAATCACGCACATCCTGCGGGCCAAACGCATCCAGCATCGGCCGCAAGGCCTGCGCGCTGGCGCCGTAACGCGTGACAAAATCCGCATACGGTTCCGCGTGCGTGATGTTCATGCCGCTGCGTCCCGCCAGCAAAAACTTGCGGCCGACCGAAGCCATGGCATCATAGACGTCCACCTGCGCCCCGCCCTGCGCCAGCGTTTGCGCGGCTATCAGCCCGGCGGGGCCGCCGCCGATGACGGCGACGCGAAAAGATGTCAAACTAAACTGCATGCATTCGGTCCGATAAAAACGAGGGAGATAATATGGGTGCGCTATTCTGGATTAAACGCTTTTTGCTGGCGGCGGTGCCGCTGGCCGCGCTGCTGGCCGCCGTCGAATGGTTCAAGGGTTCGACCGCCAGGGAAGACTACCTGAGCGCCGGCGCATGGGCCTTGATCGCGGCTGCCATCTTCACCTACTCCGCCTGGCGCCGTCATCGCCACGCCAAGGCCTGCGGCATGTGCGACGACCTGGCCGCCGCGCGCAAGGCTAAAAAGACGACCTAGCCGCCGGTCACCGGCGGGAAGAACGCTACTTCGGCACCGTCGGCAATCGCCGTATCGGCGTCGCACATCACCTGGTTGCAGGCCATGCGCAGCGCCGGATGACTCAAAGCTTGCTGCCACTGCTCACCGCGCGCGGCCAGATGCTGGCGCAGCGCACCCACCGTCGCCACGCCAGCCGGCAGCGCCATCGACTCCGACGACGCTCCCACTGCCTCACGCACACTGGCAAAAAATTTTACGGTAATAACCATCTTTACAATCAGTACAATAACTCGTTAAACGGTATAAATCGAACCAGGTCGCCGGCGGCGATGGTCTGGCCGGGTGGGTTGTCGATCACGCCATCGCCCCACACGGTCGACGTCAGCACGCCGGAACTCTGATTGCGGAACAGCTCCACGCCACCCGCATCATTGATGCGCGCGCGCAGGAACTCATTGCGCTTGTCGGCCTTCGGCCAGTCGAAATCGGCGCGCATCGGGAACGCGCGCGGCGCAATCGCCCCCTCGACGCCTTGCAGGCGCAGCACGAACGGCCGCACAAACATCATGAAGGTGATGAAGCTGGACACCGGATTGCCCGGCAGGCCGATAAAGAACGCCTGCTGCACTTCGCCGAACGCCAGCGGCTTGCCCGGCTTGACGGCGATCTGCCACATATTCAGCTTGCCCTCGGCTTCCACCGCCGGCTTGATGTGATCTTCCTCGCCGACCGATACGCCGCCGGAAGTGATGATCAGATCATGCCCCTGCGCCGACTCGCGCAGCACCGAGCGCGTCGCCTCCAGTGAATCCGGCACGATGCCGAAATCGGTGATCTCGCAGCCCAAATTCTCCAGCAGCGCACGCAGCGTAAAGCGGTTGGAATTGTAGATCGCGCCTGGCGCCAACGGCTCGCCCGGCATGGTCAGCTCGTCGCCGGTGAAAAACACCGCCACCTTCAGCTTGCGCTTGACCGGCAGCTCCGCCAGTCCGACCGATGCGGCCAGGCCCAGCTCCTGGCTGCGCAAGCGCGCGCCAGCCGGCAGCACTACGCTGCCACTGGTGATGTCCTCACCAGCGCGGCGTATCCACTCGCCGGACTTCGGCGCATGCTTGATGGTGACCACATTGCCCGCCAACTCGCACTGCTCCTGCATCACCACAGCATCCGCGCCCTCCGGAATCATGGCGCCGGTGAAAATGCGCGCCGCAGTCCCCGGCAGCAAAGGCTGGCCGACATGGCCGGCCGGAATCCGCTGCGACACCGTCAGCGACGCATTGCCGCTGGCGCAATCGGCGGCGCGCACCGCGTAGCCGTCCATCTGCGTGTTGTCGGCGCCCGGCACGTTCATGCCGGAGACCTGCGCCTTGGCCAGCACGCGGCCATTGGCGGCCAGCGTCGAGATGATTTCTTCATCTGCCACCGGACGCACGGCGGCCAGCATCTGCGCCAGCGCCTCGCTGACCGACAGCATAGGCTTACGCGGCTCGTTCATTACAGCCCCGTGTTGGCGGCGATGTAGGCCTTCATGGCCGCGACATCCGGTTTCATGACCACGAACTTCTGCGGCAGGTCTTCGATATTCTCAAAGCCGTCCGGACGTTCGGCATCCTCGCCCAGCGCTTCCAGGATGGTTTCGTTGAACTTGGCCGCCAGCGCGGTTTCCAGCACGATCATGGTCACGCCAGGTTCCAGGTTTTCCTTGGCGACCTTGATGCCGTCGGCGGTGTGGGTGTCGATCACGATGCCGTAATCGTCGGCCACGTCGCGGATGGTGTTCACGCGGTCGTCGTGGGTCGACTTGCCGGACTTGAAGCCGTAATTGGCCACCAGCTTGAATTCGTCGCCGTCGCTGCCAGGCTTGCCGGACAGGTCGAAGCCGCCGTGGGTGTCCACTTTCTGGAACAGCGCGCGGGTGCGGTCGCCGTCGCGGCCCACCAGTTCATACACGAAGCGCTCGAAGTTGGACGCCTTGGAGATGTCCATCGACGGGCTGCTGGTGTGGTAGGTCTCGGCCGACTTGCGCACGCGGTACACGCCGGTGCGGAAGAATTCATCCAGCACGTCGTTTTCGTTGGTGGCCGCCACCAGCTTGTCGATCGGGAGGCCCATCATGCGGGCGATATGGCCGGCGCAGATATTGCCGAAGTTCCCCGACGGGACGGTGAACGAGACCTTCTGGTCGTTGGAGGTGGTCGCCGCCAGATAGCCGCGGAAGTAGTACACCACCTGCGCCACCACGCGTGCCCAGTTGATCGAGTTGACGGTGCCGATCTTGTACTTGGCCTTGAATTCCAGATCGTTGGATACGGCTTTGACCATATCCTGCGCATCATCGAACACGCCTTCGATGGCGATGTTGAAGATGTTCGGGTCCTGAAGGCTGAACATCTGCGCGGTCTGGAAGGCGCTCATCTTCTTGTGCGGCGACAGCATGAAGACACGGATGCCCTGCTTGCCGCGCATCGCGTATTCGGCGGCGCTGCCGGTATCGCCGGAGGTGGCGCCGAAAATATTCAGTTCCGCGTTCTGCTTGACCAGCGCGTATTCAAACAGATTACCCAGCAACTGCATGGCCATATCCTTGAAGGCCAGCGTCGGGCCGTTGGACAGCGCTTGCAGCACCAGCTTGGTGCCGTTCTCGCCTTCTTCCAGAACGCGCAGCGGCGTAATCTGGGAAGCCTTCTCGCCCTCGCGAACGTTTTTATATACTTCTTTGGTATAGGTCTTGGCGGTCAGCGCGCGCAGGTCCGCTTCCGGAATATCGGTCGCAAACTTCTTCAGGATCTCGAACGCCAGATCGGCGTACGACAGCTGGCGCCATGCGTCTAGCTCCGCGCCCGTCACTTGCGGGTAGGAGGCAGGCAGGAACAAGCCGCCATCAGTGGCCAGGCCACCGAGAAGAATATCGGAAAATTGTTGAGGAGACGAAGCGGCGGCCGACTGGGCGGCGCGAGTAGACACGTATTGCATAAATAAGAAGAGATTCCAGTTGAGCTGCAGGACGGTACAAAGCGAGGGACTATTATAGTGCGCCTTGCGGCCTCCCGTGAAATTCACGTTGTTTTATGGTCATGCCCGGCGCCAGCGGTGCTGGCTGGTGACGAGGTCAGGCCATATACTGCTGAATTACAGCCAAACTCCAGCATCTCGCCGCAAACCACATGAAGTCCCACGTCCATCCGCCGCAACCTCAATTCATCAGCTACCTGTGGGCCTGTTTTGTCACGCTGCTGCTGGTGGCGGCAGCCTTCATGTTCTACGTGTGGACTGAAAAACGCATCGACCAGGCCAACGACCTGCGCTACGCCTCGCATAACCTGGTCGAGGAATTGCGCCAGTCTTCCGATGACCTGACGCGCATGGCCCGCACCTACGTCGCCACCGGCGAAGCGCACTACCGCACACACTACAACGAAATCGTCGACATCCGCGACGGCCGCGCGCCGCGCCCGCACAACTACGAAAACGTGTATTGGGATCTGGTGCAGGCCAACGGCCAGCGTCCGCGCGCCGGCGACGCGCCCGTGCCGTTGATGCAGCTGATGCGCGAGGCCGACTTCGCGCCGGAAGAACTGGCGCTGCTGGCCGCCGCCAAGAACGAATCGGACAAGCTGGTAGGCCTGGAGGTCGCCGCCATGGACATGCGCGCGGCCGGCGGCGATGTCGCCAAGGCCACCGCCATGCTGTACGACGCCGCCTATCACCGCGCCAAGGCCGACATCATGCGCCCCATCGGCGCCGTCAACGACAGCGTCGACCGCCGCACCCGCATGCTGGTCGAGGAGACCGCGCGGGATGCCAACCTGGCCCGCTGCGCCTTCATGTTCAGCGCCGTGGTACTGGTGCTGCTGGTGTGGCGCGCCAAGCAGCGGCTGGACGCCTCGCTCGGTTGCTCGGTCGATCAGCTCCAGGCCAGCATGGAAAAGCTGGGACGCGGCGACTTCTCCGATCCGCTGACCGTCAGCGACAGCGCCCACGACAGCGTGTGGGGCTGGCTGGCGCACACACAGCAAGGCCTCGCGCGGCTGGACGCCGAGCGCAATGAGGCGGTCGAGCGCATCCAGCGCATCAGCCGCCTGTACTCGGCGCTCAGCCAGTGCAACCAGGCGATTGTGCGCAGCCACAGCGAAGGGGAACTGTTCGAGCGCATCTGCCGCGACGTGGTCAGCTACGGCGGCATGGCGATGGCATGGATCGGCATCATCGACAAGGAACATGGCCGCATCGACGTCGCCGCATCGTTCGGCGGCGGCATCGAATACCTGGAACAGCTGGAAGTCTCGCTGGACCCGAATACGCCGGAAGGACGCGGGCCGATCGGCCTGTCCTACCACAGCGGCCAGCCTTACTGGTGCCAGGACTACCAGCACGCGCCGGAGACGGCTTACTGGCACGCCCACGGCGCCCGCTATGGCTGGGCCGCATCGGCGGCGATTCCGCTGCGCCGCGACGGCGAAATCATCGGCTTCTTCGCGCCCTACTCCAGCACTGTCAACGCCTTCGATCAGGACGTGCGCGAACTGCTGCTGGAAATGACGCTGGATATCGAATTCGCGTTGAAGAACTTCGACCGCGAGGCGGTGCGCCAGCAGGCAGACCAGCGCGTACAATACCTGGCGCACTACGACGTGCTGACCGGCCTGCCGAACCGCTCCCAGTTGCACGAGCGAGCGCGTCACCTGCTGGAACACGCGCGCAACAGCCGCACCTCGATGGCGCTGATGATGCTGGATCTGGATCACTTCAAGGACATCAACGATTCGCTGGGCCACACGGTGGGCGACGCCCTCCTTTCCGAACTAGCGCTGCGCCTGACCAGCTGCCTGCGCGACACCGACTTGGTGGCGCGCCTCGGTGGCGATGAATTCATTTTTGTACTGCCGAATGCCGGCGGCGGCGAAGCCAGCGACGTCGCCCGCAAGCTGCTCGACCTGACCGGACAGGCCTACACGGTGGGCACGCACGACCTCAAGGTATCGGCCTCAATTGGCATCGCCATGTATCCGGACGACGGCCAGGATGTCGAGACGCTGTTGCAGCGCGCCGACGCCGCCATGTACCAGGTCAAGCGCGCCGGCCGTCACGACTTCCGCTTCTTCACGGTCGCCATGCAGCAGCGCGCAGCGCGTCATCTGCAAGTGGTGAACGCGCTGCGCTATGCGCTGGAGCGCGACCAGATGCACGTGGTGTATCAGCCGCAGGTATCGCTGAAGACTGGACGCATCGTCGGCGCGGAGGCACTGCTGCGCTGGAGTACACCGGAACTGGGCGTGGTGTCGCCGGCCGAATTCATTCCGGCCGCCGAGGAAAGTGGCCTGATTGTGTCGATTGGCGACTGGGTGCTGCGCCAGGCCGTGCGTCAGGCGCGCCAGTGGCTGGACGCCGGCCTGCCGCCGCTGGTCATGGCGGTGAACCTGTCAGCCATCCAGTTCCGCACCGCCGACCTGCCTTCGCATGTGGCGCAAGTGCTGTACGAAGAAGGCCTGCCACCGGAATACCTGGAGCTGGAATTGACCGAGGGCGTCGCGGTGCAGGACCCACAAGGCGCCATCGCCACCATGAACCAGTTGCATGACCGTGGCATCCGCATGTCGATCGACGATTTCGGCACCGGCTTCTCGTCACTCAGCCACCTGAAGAAGTTCAAGGTCTACAAACTGAAGATCGACCAGTCCTTCGTGCGCGACATCAGCACCGACAGCGAGGACAAGGCCATCGTCAGCGCCATTATCAACATGGCGCGCAGCCTCGGGCTGACCACCATCGCAGAAGGCGTGGAGACGACGGCGCAGCTGGAATTCCTGCGCGAGCAGGACTGCGATGAGATGCAGGGCTATCACTTCAGCAAGCCATTGCTGCCGGACGCCTTCCGCGCCCTGCTGGAAGCTTAAGCTTTCACGCGGCGTGCAGCAGAGATCCGGTTGAAACCAAAGCCGGCCAGCAGAATCGCCAGTATCAGCGCCTGAGAGCCCAGCGTTTCAGCGGTCGGCAGCACGCCCAACATGTCGATGCGCGGGAAGCTGACCGGCGTGACGCCGACCCATCCGGCTTCCTGCAACGCCGCCACACCTTTGCCAATCAGGATTACTGCCAGCACCGCGACAAAGCTGGAGGTGAAGGAGAAGAACTTCCCGATCGGCATACGCGCGCTGGAGCGCAGCAGCACCCAGCCGATGATCGCCAGCAGCACCACCGCTGCGATGAAGCCACCCAGCAGCGCGCCGCCGTTGCCATCCGCCGCCAGCGCGGAGTAGAACAGCACCGTCTCGAACACTTCGCGGTACACGGCGATGAAGGACAGCGCGAACAGGCTCCATGCGGTCTTGCGGGTCATCGCCGCCGACAGCTTCTCGCTCAGATATTCTTGCCAGCGTCCGGCGCTGCTCTTTTGGTGCATCCAAAGGCCGACGCTCAACAACACCAGCGCCGCGAATACCGAGCCGACACCTTCGCTGACTTCGCGACTGGCGCCGCTGATCGTCACCAGGTAGGTCGCCGCTACCCAGGTCAGCACACCCGCTACCAATGCGCCTATCCAGCCGGCGTGGACATGCGGCAGTACATCCTTGCGCTGCGCCTTGCGCAGGAAGGCGATGATGCCGATCACGATCAACAGCGCCTCGACGCCTTCGCGCAGCAGGATGGTCAGCGCGCCGACAAAGGTCGTCATCGGGTCGGCTTTGGCGTCACCCAGTTCGGCTTCCACCAAAGTGAATAGCTGCGTGAGTTCCTTGCCGACCGCGTCGGCCTTGGCGACATCGCCGTTGGCGACGGCGGAGCGATACGCCAGCATGGCGCTTTCGACTGCCGCCAGCAGCGACTTGTTACGCGCGCCGACCACCGGTTCGATCGGCTCGAAGCCGTCCAGATAGGCGGACAAGCCAAGCTTAGTGGCCGCCGCACGGTCACCCGCATGCAAGGCGGCCAGGCTTTCCGCCAGGCGCGTGCGCGATAGCGCCAGGCCGGATGGTTTTTGTCCTTCGGCCTGCGCTGGTTGGCTGCGAATGTAAGCGGTCAAATCACGCGCCGTCTGCATGCCGGTTTTGGCGGCGATGGCTTCCTGCGTCAGCGTCGTGACTGCGGCCAGATCGGGGAATTGAGCATGCAGCGCCGGATCATCTTTCCACAATTTTTCGCCGCGCGCGCGGGCAGCAGCGTCGAACGACAGGCCGCCGATGAAGAACGCCAGATCCCAGCGGTCCGCCTCAGGCAAGGCGGCGAAACTGGCCATCGACGTCCCCGCCACGCCTTGCGTCACCACCTGGTATAGCGCCATCAGGCTACGCGACTGCGCGCGCTCAGCGTCCGAGAAGGCAATCGGCTTGGGATCGAGCGAAGCGGCGAGCGTGCCGTCGCCGTGACCCGCCGCGCCGTGGCAGGCGGCACACTGCGCGGCATACAGCGAAGCGCCGCGCGCCAGATTCGGCATGGCTTTCGGCGCCACCGGAATCGGATAGGCCGCGATCAGCAAGGCGTTGGCGCGGTGCGCAAGATTCTTGACTTCGGCCGCATCGGCCTTGCGCATGACGGCGGCCCGCAGGTCGGCCACTGCGGCCGATACCGCAGCCTGCGATGCATGCGGCGGCAAACCAGCGGCCTGCTTGACCGCGTTGTCGGTGAAGTCCAGCATTTCCGCATATTCGGACTCACTGGCGACTACGCCATGCTCTACCGCGCCGCCGTAATCGACGGCGACATAATCAATCAGCTGCCATAACTGCTTTGCGCCGGCGTTTGGATCGTTCGCCTGCGCGTGCACGGTCCCATTCAGGCAAAAGGCAAGCAGCGCTATCGACCAGATTCTCATCGCAATCAACATGATTCTTATTCTCATTGTTTATCCAAGTCGGCGACTATATGTCAATTTTGAAGTTTGTGCAGGTTGACATCGTCGATTACATATGTAATCGTTAACCGCATGAATAAACCTATCCAAATCAGCGAGGCTGAATCGCAAGTCATGGAAGTGCTGTGGAGCGGTAGCCCGCGCACGGCGGAAGACGTGGTGGCGGCGCTCAGCGATCAACAGGCGTGGCAGGTCGCCACCATCAAGACGCTGCTGAATCGCCTGCTCAAGAAAGGCGCGGTGCTCGCCGAGAAGGATGGCCGGCGCTTCCTCTACTCACCTCTGTTGACGCGTGACCAGTGGCTGGTGACGGAGAGCGGCAGCATGGTGCAGCGCCTGTTCGGGGGCCGCATCGCGCCGCTGGTCGCTCACTTTGGCCAGCACGGCAAGCTGAGTGCCGACGATCTTGAAGACCTGAAGCGTTTAGTCAAAGAGCTTAGCGATGGCAAATGACATCCTGCATGCGCTGCTCGCTGCCAGCCTGATTGCCGGCGCTGTCATCCTGCTGCTGTGCGTCGCGCGCGTGCCGTTGCGACGGGCGTTCGGCGCGCGGATCGCCTACCTGGCTTGGGCCGCAGTGCCGATCACGCTGACGGCGACGGCGTTGGCCGTGCTGTCCGCCGTGCGCATGCCGGCACAGGTGCAGCAGGTGGTGGCGCCGTTGCGCCATCTCGCCAGCGCCGGCCTGCCCGCCGCCAGCATCGCCAGCATGCCATGGCAGCAGTGGCAGACGTGGGCGGTGACGGCCTGGCTGGTGGTGGCCGTGACGATGCTGGCGTGGTATGGCGTCGCGCACAGTCGCTACCGCAAGCAGCTTGGCCCACTCCTCCGCGACGGCAGCATCTATCACAGCATGCGCACCGACGAAGGCCCTGCGGTGGTTGGTCTGTGGCAGCCCGTGATCGTGGTGCCGGCCGATTTCGGCGCGCGCTATACAACGCAAGAGCAGCAACTGATCCTCGCCCACGAAGCTGTGCATCTGCGCCGCCGCGATCCCTTGATGAACGCCCTGTGCGCACTGCTGCAATGCGCACTGTGGTTCCATCCGCTGGTGCATCTGGCCGCGCGCCGCTTCCGGCTGGATCAGGAATTGGCGTGCGACGCCGCCGTCATGCACGCGCATCCGGGCCTGAGGCGCAGCTACGCCGACGCCATGCTGAAAACGCAGATGTCCACCCAGGCAGCACTGATTCATTGCCACTGGCAGTCCACTCACCCACTGAAGGAGCGCATCATGCAGTTGCAGCAAACGCCACCCACCAAGCTTCGCCGCGTGTTCGGCCGCATCACCATCACTGCCCTCGTCGCCGCATGCGGCTACGGCGCCATGGCCGCCAACGCCGGCGTGGAAAGCCCGGACAAATACATGGTCAATATGAAGTTGGTCGCCGGCGGCGAGTCGTCCTCGCCGGCACTACTGGTACAGGAAGGCGTGCAGGCGGCGGTGGCCAGCACCGGGAAAGACGGTGTATGGCGCACGGAACTGGTGCTGACCAAGGCCAGCCCCAGTTCCGTGTTTGTGAAGGCGGTCATCAAGCATGACGACCGCGTGATCAGCAGCCCAGGCTTGCTGGTGCCGATCGGCGAAACCGCAACCGTCGGCGTAGACGATCAGTTCAAACTACAACTGGCCGTCAGCAAGCCGCGTGATTGACGGTGATGACGTGAATCGCCAGGCCGCCCAGCGAAGTCTCTTTGTACTTCGCCTGCATGTCTGCGCCGGTCTGGCGCATGGTCTCGATCACTTCATCGAGGCTGACGAAGTGCGTGCCATCGCCCTTTAGAGCAAGCGAGGCGGCCGTGATAGCCTTGACGGCGCCCATGCCGTTACGCTCGATACAGGGAATTTGCACCAGCCCTCCGATCGGATCGCAGGTCATGCCCAGATGGTGTTCGATGCCGATTTCGGCGGCGTTCTCGATCTGGCCATTGCTGCCGCCCAGCGCTGCGACCAGGCCAGCAGCAGCCATCGCGCAAGCGACGCCCACTTCGCCCTGGCAGCCGATTTCCGCGCCGGAGATCGACGCGTTCCGCTTGCACAGCATGCCGATGGCAGCAGCCGTCAGCATGAAGTCGCGCACGCCGGTGACCGGGTCGCTCGGCTTGCAATCTTCTGCGTAGTAGCGCAGCACCGCCGGGATGATGCCGGCCGCGCCGTTGGTCGGCGCAGTGACCACGCGTCCGCCGGCGGCGTTTTCTTCGTTGACCGCCATCGCATACAGGCTGACCAGATGCATGGCGTCGTGCGGCAGGCTGTCCGCCGGGCTGCTAGTGCTGGCCTGCTTCCACAGGCCAGCGGCGCGGCGCTTGACGTTCAAGCCGCCCGGCAGCTGGCCCGGCGTGTCGAGGCCATGGGCGATACAGTCGCGCATCACCTTCCAGATTTTATCCAGGCCGGCGTTCAGTTCATCGTCGCTGACGCGCACACGCTCATTCGCGCGCAGCATCTGCGGGATGGTCAGGCCGCTGCGCACGCCGTGCGCCAGCAGTTCGTCCATGGTGCCGAACGGGTAAGGCACCACCACCGACGCCACCGACGCTGCTTCCTCGCCCTCTTCGCGGATAAAACCGCCGCCGACCGAGTAGTAGACTTTGGCGACGCTGCTGCCATCCTTCCGGGTCAGCGTGAAGCGCATGCCGTTCGGATGCTCGGGCAGCGATTCGGCCATATGGAAGACCAGATGCGTGCCGCGCTTGAACGGCACCACCTGCTTGCCAAGCAGCGCGAGCTGGCCGGCCGCTTCGGCTTCCGCCAGCTGCGCATCCACGCGCGTTGGCACCACGTCCTGCGGCGTTTCACCCATCAGGCCAAGCAGCACGGCTTTATCGGTGGCGTGACCGATGCCGGTCAGGGCCAGCGAACCATACAGCTCGGCCTTGACTTCGGTCACGTCCTCCAATGGCGCGTTATCCAGCAGGAATCGGCGCGCCGCAACCATCGGGCCCACGGTGTGCGAGCTCGATGGGCCGATGCCGATCTTGAACAGATCGAAGACGCTCATGTCCATCAGGCGGCCTTGCCCAGGCTGACGTCGATATTGGCCAGCATGCTGTCGACCATTTCATCGACGCCGATGCGGGCTTTCCAGCCCCAGTCCGCAGTGGCGGTGGCGTCGTCCAGGCTTTGCGGCCAGGAGTCGGCAATGGCCTGGCGGCTGTCCGGCTGGTAGGCGATTTTAAAGTCCGGCAGCTTGCGGGTAATCGCAGCAGCCAGCTGCTCCGGGTTGAACGACACGCCGGCCACGTTGTACGAGGAACGTACTTTCACCAGCTCCGCCGGCGCATCCATCAACTCGATGGTGGCGCGGATCGCGTCGGGCATGTAGATCATCGGCAGCGTGGTTTGCGGGCCGAGGAAGCATTCATAACGCTCGCCGCGCAGTGCCGAGTGGAAGATCGCAATCGCGTAATCGGTGGTGCCGCCGCCCGGAGGCGATTTGTAGCTGATGATGCCTGGGTAGCGGATCGAACGCACGTCCACGCCGTACTTCAGGAAGTAGTATTCGCACAGGCGCTCGCCGGCCAGCTTGCTGATGCCGTAGATGGTGGTCGGGTCCATCACTGTCAGTTGCGGCGTATCGGTTTGCGGCGTGTTCGGGCCGAAGGCGGCGATCGACGATGGCCAGAACACCTTCAGCGGCTTGCCGATGGCGCCGCGCTCGCGCGCCACTTCCAGAATATTCAGCAGGCCGTCCATGTTCAGCGTCCACGCCTTCAGCGGCGCCGCTTCACCGGTGGCCGACAGCATTGCCGCCAGCTGGTACACCTGGGTGATGCCTTCGTCGGTGATCAATGCGGCCAGCGCCACTTTATCCAGCACGTTCAGCGTGGTGTAGCGCGCTGCCTGATACAGGTTGGTCGGGCTGACATCGCTGGCGATGACGTTCTGTGCACCGTGTTGTGTGGCCAGTGCTTCCACCAGTTCACTGCCGATCTGGCCATTGGCGCCGATGACGAGAATTTTTTGTTGTTCCATTTCTGTGTTCCTGACGATTTTCATATTAGTTCTTCAGCAGGCCCAATTCGCGGCCGGCCTGTTCGAATGCTTTGAGTACGGTGTCCAGCTGCTCGCGGGTATGCGCGGCAGACAGCTGGACGCGCACGCGCGCCTGGCCCATCGGGACCACCGGGTAGAAGAAGCCGCTGAGCAGCACGCCCAGTTCATACATTCGCGCGGCGAACTTCTGCGCCACAGGCGCTTCGAACAACATCACAGGAACCACAGGGTGGGTGCCCGGCTTGATGGTGAAGCCGAGCGCTTCGATCTCTTTACGGAAGTACGCGGTGTTTTCGTGCAGACGGTCGCGCAACTCGGTCGACTGCGACAGCTGCTGCAGCACGGCCAGCGACGCGCCGGCAATCGACGGCGCCAGCGTGTTAGAGAACAGGTAAGGACGCGACTTCTGGCGCAGCATCTCGATCACTTCCTTGCGGCCGGAGGTGAAGCCGCCCATGGCGCCGCCCAGCGCCTTGCCCAGCGTGCCGGTGATGATGTCGATCTTGCCGACCACGTTGTGGTGTTCGTGCGTGCCGCGGCCGGTCTTGCCCATGAAGCCGGAGGCGTGGCATTCGTCGATCATCACCAGCGCGCCGTATTTGTCGGCCAGTTCAACAATCTTGTCCAGCTGGGCGATGGTGCCGTCCATCGAGAACACGCCGTCGGTGACGATGACTTTATGGCGCTTGTCGGCAGCCGCTTGCAGCTGCTTCTCCAGGTCGGCCATGTCATTGTGGGCGTAGCGGAAGCGCGCGGCCTTGCACAGGCGGATGCCGTCGATGATCGAGGCGTGATTCAGCGCGTCGGAGATGATGGCGTCGTTCTCGTCGAACAGCGGCTCGAACACGCCGCCGTTGGCGTCGAAGGCGGCCGCGTACAGAATCGTGTCTTCGGTGCCGAGGAACTTGGAGATGGCCTGCTCCAACTGTTTGTGCACGGTCTGCGTGCCGCAGATAAAGCGCACCGACGACAGGCCGTAGCCATATTTTTCAGTGGCGTCAATGGACGCCTGCGCCACCCACTCCTCGCCCGACAGGCCGAGGTAGTTGTTGGCGCACATATTAATCAGCATTCGACCATCCTCACTCATCACTTCCGAGCCCTGGCGGGATGCCAGTACGCGCTCTGGCTTGTACAGGCCCTGTTCGCGCAATTGATCCAGGCTTTGCTGGAGGCTGCTATAGAAAGTATTTTGTGGATTGCTCATGATGGTCCTCAGGTCTGTGATACGATTCCGCCATCTTATGCGAAATTCGTTATGTCGAATTCAAATTCGATATATTGAATTTTATAGAGAACCAGTGAACTCCGCAACCACTATAATGAACACACTCGTTTCGTCCAATGCTCCACCTGAAGTCGGCGCCGCCCTGCAGCGCCTGCGCCTGGCCCGCGGCCTGACGCTGGAAGACCTGTCGCGCATCGCCGGTGTATCGAAGTCAATGTTGTCGCAAATTGAACGCGAGAAGGCTAACCCCACCATCGCCATCACCTGGCGGCTGGCCAATGCGCTGGGCGTGCAGATCGGCGAACTGCTGGCCACCGCCGAGCGCGAGACCGAGACCATCCGCGTGATCGACGCCCACGAGACGCCTACCCTGCCCGGCCTGCACGCTGGCTATGTGCTGCGCATCCTGGGCCCGCTGGAACTGGCTAGTAAATATGAGTGGTATGAACTGACGCTGTCGCCGGGCGGCGAGCTGGCCTCGCAAGGCCACGATCCAGGCGCGCAGGAGCACCTGACCCTGCTGCACGGTTCAGTCGAAGTGGAAGTCGGTAACGACAAGAAGAAGGTCAAACTGGGCAGCACGGCGCGCTACCCGGGCGACCAGCAGCACATCATCCGCAACGTCGGCAAGACCGAGGCGAAGGCGCTGCTGGTGGTGATTCACCGCTAAGAATTACCAGTTGGCTTCGCGCTCCGGCGTGGAGCTGATGCGGTGGATCGACAGGTCGGCGCCCTGGAATTCCTCTTCCGGGTCCAGGCGCAGGCCCAGCGTGGCTTTCAGCACGCCGTACACCGCATAGCCGCCGATCAGCGCCACCGCCACACCCATCAAGGTGCCGACCAGTTGCGACAGCAGCGAGACGCCGCCGATACCACCCAGGGCCTTCTGCCCAAAGATGCCGGCCGCGATGCCACCCCAGGCGCCGCACAGGCCGTGCAGCGGCCACACGCCCAGCACATCGTCGATCTTCCATTTGTTCTGCGCCAGCGTGAACATCCAGACAAACACTGCGCCGGCAATGCCGCCGGTGACCAGCGCGCCGAGCGGATGCATCAGGTCCGAGCCGGCGCACACCGCCACTAGACCGGCCAGCGGGCCGTTGTAGGCGAAACCGGGATCGTTCTTGCCCATCATGAGCGCGACCAGCGTGCCGCCCACCATGGCCATCAGCGAGTTGACGGCGACCAGGCCGTTCATCTTGTCCAGCGACTGCGCGCTCATCACATTAAAGCCGAACCAGCCAACCGTCAGAATCCACGCGCCCAACGCCAGGAATGGAATCGACGATGGTGGATGGGCGGCGATGGCGCCGTTTTTCATATAACGGCCACGGCGTGCGCCAAGCAGCAGCACCGCTGGCAGCGCGATCCAGCCGCCGACCGCGTGCACCACCACCGAACCGGCGAAGTCGTGGAAGGCGGCGCCGAAGCTGTGCGTCAGCCAGTCCTGCACGCCAAAACGGTTGTTCCAGGCGATGCCCTCAAAGAATGGGTAGATCAGGCCGACCAGCAACGCGGTGGCGATGGTCTGCGGGTGGAAACGCGCGCGCTCGGCAATGCCGCCGGAGATGATCGCCGGAATGGCGGCGGCAAACGTCAGCAAGAAGAAGAATTTGACCAGCTCGTAACCGTTTTTGGCAGCCAGCACGTCGGCCGAGGAGAAGAAATTGATGCCGTAGGCAATGCTATAGCCGACGAAGAAATACGCGATGGTCGATACGGCAAAATCGACCAGGATTTTCACCAGCGCGTTGACCTGGTTTTTCTTGCGCACCGTGCCCAGCTCAAGGAAAGCAAAGCCCGCGTGCATGGCCAGAATCATGATAGCGCCGAGCAAAATGAATAAAGCGTTGGCGCCGTCTTTGTGTGCATCCATCAACAATCACTCCCCAAAACAATGCGAAAATTAAAAACGTTTCATGCTAAAAGCAATAATCGTTCCAATTTGGTGCAAATTTTAAGTGACTGATTTCAATGGTTTTTCAAATGGTGCAAAAGTGCGCACCGACCCGGTGCGCACTAAAACAAGGCGTTATTTTGGTGCGTTCTTGCGGCGACGCGCCACCATCCCCATCAAACCGAGGCCGCCCAGCAACATACCGTAGGTCGCTGGTTCCGGTACTGGCGCTGCCGCCAGCGGCGTTGCGGTGAAGCCGTATTGGTACGACGTCAGGGCCACGGAACTGGTGCCGGCAGTGCCCAGCGACAGCGAGCTGTTCAGCCGCACACTGGCTTGCACGGCCTCGAACGCACCCTTGGTCTGCAGGGTGTCGGTCTGGTTGATGACGCCCGAAGTGCCGTTGTAGAACGAGATGCCGCCGCCATACGCCGCCACCGAGCCGCCGCTGGTGAACAGGCCGTTCGCATAGCTGCCACCGGTAAGCGCTCCGTTGCCCGACACAGCGATGCTATTGCCGCCCTCAACGGCCGGAGCTACGGCAAAGTTACCGCTGTAGACGGTGCTTACGCCAAAGCCGACCTGGTAGCCAGATTTGGCCACAACCGTCAGCGCCTGCGGACTGCTTGCCACATGCGATGCCGAAAGCGGGTCGCCGCCGGCGGCCACAGTTCGCGTCAGGCTGAATGCCGGATCGGCAGTAAACGTGATGCTGTCGCCGTTGACGACAGCAGTACCCAAGCCCCAAAAGTCGGTGTTGTACACAAACGAGACATGCGCACCATCCACCTCCACTACATTCGCTTGGGCTGACGTCATTACGCCAGCCGCTGCCAGTGCCCCCACCAGCAGATAAGATAGTTTCACACTCATGTGTACTCCATCAATAAAAAAGAGATTGCATTATGCCAATTTCTTTAAATAGACGAATTACTTTAAGCTTCAACTGTGTAGGCGTTGGTGAGCGGAAAAACCATTTAGATACAATCAACTATTGATGTGCAACCCTGATGGAAATTCTTGTTTTTGAGGGGTAATTACTGTGTCCAGCGGCATATTTTCGGAAATTATTTAACAATTATAAAATTCCTAAAAAAACGAAAGGTTCTGCCCCTGTACGGGGTCAGAACCTGGCCTGCTGAGTGCAGGGCCCTTTATTCCTTTACAGACCCCATCTGCAACGCACGGGTCAGGAAGCCCCAGCGGTCCACCACTTCGTCGATTTGCTTGGTGGTCGGCTTGCCGGCGCCGTGGCCCGCCTTGCTCTCGATGCGGATCAGGATAGGCGCGCCGCCCGCTGCCTGGTCGGCCTGCGCGGTGGCGGCAAACTTGAAGCTGTGGGCCGGCACTACGCGATCGTCATGATCGGCGGTGGTGATCATGGTGGCCGGGTAGCAGGTGCCCTTCTTCAGGTTATGCAGCGGCGAATACTTGAGCAGCGCCTTGAATTCATCGGCATTGTCGGACGAGCCGTAGTCCGAGGTCCACGCCCAGCCGATGGTGAATTTATGGAAGCGCAGCATATCCATCACGCCCACTTGCGGAATCGCCGCCGCAAACAGGTCCGGACGCTGCGTCATCGCCGCACCGACCAGCAGGCCGCCGTTGCTGCCGCCGCCGATGGACAGCTTGGCCGGCGACGTTACCTTGTGCGCCACCAGCCATTCTGCCGCACCGATAAAATCGTCGAACACGTTCTGCTTTTGCAGCTTGGTGCCGGCCGCGTGCCACGATTCGCCGTACTCGCCGCCGCCGCGCAGGTTGGCCATCACATAGACGCCGCCCATTTCCAGCCACGCCAGGTTGGCCACCGAGAAGCTCGGCGTCAGCGAGATATTGAAACCGCCGTAGCCATACAGGTAGGTCGGATTGCTGCCGTCCAGCTTCAGGCCTTTTTTCGAGACGATGAACATCGGCACCTTGGTACCATCGCGCGAGGTGAAGAACTCCTGGCGGGTTTCAAACGCGGCCGGATCGAAGTCCACTTTCGGCTGGCGGTACACGCTGCTCTTGTTGGCCTTCAGGTCGTAGCGGTAGATGGTGCTCGGCGTGGTGAAGCTGGTGTACGAGTAGAAGGTTTCGGTGTCGCCACGCTTGCCGCTGAAGCCACCGGCGGTGCCCAGGCCTGGCAGTTCAACGTCGTGCAGCGACTTGCCTTTCAGGTCGTAGACCTTGACCAGGCTGTGTGCGTCGCTCAGGTAGTCCACCAGCAGCTGGTTGTTGACCACCGATGCCGACACCATGGTGTCGCTGCTTTCCGGGACGATCTGCTTCCAGTTCAGCACACCCGGCTTGCGGGTGTCGATGCTGACAATACGGCCGCGTGGCGCATTGCGCTCGGTGCGAAACAGGAACACCGGACCGTCATTGCCGACGAAATCATAGGCGGCGTCAAAGTCCTCCAGCAGGCCGACCACTTTCGCGTCCTTCTTGCTCAAGTCCTTGTAGAACACGCGGTTCTTGTTCTCCGTGCCTTGCGAGGCACTGATGATCAGGAAGCGGCCATCCTCCGTGACCTGCGCGCCGAAGCCCCAGTCCTTGTGGTCTGGACGCTCATACACCAGCACGTCCGCACTTTGCTGCGTGCCCAGTTTGTGGAAGTACAGCTTCTGGAAGTAATTGACGTCGGCCAGCTTGGTGGCTTCCTTCGGCTCGTCGTAGCGGCTGTAGAAGAAGCCGGAACCGTCGTGCAGCCACGCGGTGCTGGAGAATTTTACCCACTTGATGTGGTCTTCTACATCCTTGCCGCTGTCGATGTCGCGCACCTTGATTTCGTTCCAGTCGGAGCCGGAAGCGGCGGTGCTATAGGCCAGGTATTTGCCATCCGGGCTGACGGCCAGGCCGGCCAGCGCCACGGTGCCGTCGGCGGCCAGCGTGTTCGGATCGAGCAGCAGGCGTGGCACATCGGCCAGCGTCTTGGTGGTGTACAGCACCGCCTGATTTTGCAGGCCATCGTTACGGCTGTAGAAATAGCGGCCGCCTTCCTTGAACGGCACGCTGAAGCGCTCGAAGTTCCACAGCTTGGTCAGGCGTTCCTTGAGCGCGTCGCGGCCGGGAATCTGCGACAGATAACTTTGCGTCAGCTGATTCTGCGCCACCACCCAGTCCTTGGTCTCGGCGCTGTTGGCGTCTTCCAGCCAGCGGTATGGATCGGCGATGACGGTGCCGTGGTAGTTGTCCTGCTGGTCCACTGTGTGCGTGACCGGATAGGTCAGGCCGGCGCCGGCGACGTTGCAGGTTTGCGCCATGGCGCCTTGCGCCACCAGGACTGCGGCAGCCATGGCTGCGTGTTTCAATTGCTTCATTCGAGGTTCCATGTAGTCAAAGAAGTGCTGTGGATCATAGCGGGTTTTTATTCGGCGCGTAACAACGCCTCGGTGTTGACGATGCGGACGTCGTGCATCTGGTTCAGGTACGCATCGAGATAACCTTTGTGCGACGCGCCGACGATCACCAGCATGCGGCTGCCGGGTAGCGTGATCATTACCTCGCGGATGTTGGACGCCATGCGCAGGTTGCGGGTCTCCCACGAGCCGGTGTAGTTGCGGCCATAGTGCTGCGGCGAGGGCTCTTCCAGCGCCGCGCCGAAATCGCTGTGGAAGGCCTGCTCCGGCGCGCCCGGCGCGTTATAGGCGCGGTACATGGCCAGTACGCCGGCCGGCGTGTCGAGATGCGATTGCAAGATGTCGGAAGCCTGCTTGCGTTCCGCTGTATAGCGGTTGTCCCAGGCTTTCATCACGGCTGCGCCGTAGGCTTTTTCGTCCCCTGCCGAGGCGTCGGAGGTGTGGTCGTCCATCGGGTAGACGCGTTCATGGCCGCCGCGTACCGCCAGCGGCACGGCGATCAGGTAGTCTTCGTTGCGCATTTGGCGCAGCTTCTCCAGGCTGTCGACCAGGCCTTGGTCCAGGCCATCGCCGGCGCGGCGCTCTTCCACCGGAAGGCGCAACCACTGCACCGTGGCCGATGCAGGTTCGCCGCCAGCCAGGAACAGCGACGCCAGCTTGCGACGCTCGGCCGGCGCTGGCGTGGCCGGCCACGCGGCAAGCATGCGCTCCGCCTGCGCGGTGGCCGTCGGCACATCGAGGCCGGTGGCGCTGCGCGCCGGCATCGTGTCGAAGCAATAGGTCTTGACGGTGTCGGTATAACGTTCGGGATACTGGCGCAGGTAGGCGCATTGAGGACCGGACAAGGCTTCGATGGCGATGGCCTTGGGCTGCCAGTTCGCCAGCAGTTCCAAAAGCGCGCTCAGATTGGCGGGGTCGAATGACTTGGGCAGCTGCGACAGGTGCGCGGTGCCGAGGACCAGCAACTGGTTCGGCTGGCCGTTTTGCAGCTTGAACGCACCGGGAGAAAAATCATTGGATTCAGCAGCGGATACCTGACTGGCAAAGGCTGCGGCGATCAAGGCGGCAAACAAACGGCTCATGCATTCTCCCGGAACGATTACGATGCCGCCAGCTTATCGGGGCTACGCGCGCGTGCGCGCATAAAATGCGACGTAATGCAGTTTTCGTGGGATGAAATGCAAATTAGCTATCGACAGCCACCGCGCTGTCGTCGGTTTGCGCGATGGCGATCGGCGCCTGCCACTTCTCCAGCCAGGGGATCATCTGATCGCCCGGAATAGGACGGCTCATGAAATAGCCCTGCCCCTGGTCGCAGCCCAGTTCCGCCAGCAGCCGCCATACGGCTTCGCTCTCGATGCCCTCCGCCACCACGCGCAGGCCCATGTTGTGGCCAAGGTCGATGGTGGAGCGCACAATTTTGGTATCGCCTTCGTCGTTCTCCATATTCAGCACGAAGGACTTGTCGATCTTCAGCTCATTCACCGGCAGGCGTTTGAGGTAAGCCAGCGACGAGTAGCCGGTGCCGAAATCGTCGATCGACAAATCGAGGCCCATGGCGCTCAGGCGCTCCAGCGTGTGCTGCGCGCGCACCGGATCGTCCATGATGGCGCTCTCGGTGATCTCCAGGCAGAACGAGCCAGGCGTCAGTTTGTGACGCGCCAGCAGGTCGGCAAACTTGGCCGGCAAATCCTGGTCCAGCAAATCGCGGGTGGACAGGTTGACCGACACTTTGAGCGGATGGCCCTTGAGCGCCAGTTCGCGGCACAACTCGGCCGAACGCTCCATCACCCAGCGCGTCAGCACGCGGATAAAGCCGGTCTGCTCGGCGAACGGAATGAACTCGTCGGGGAACACATTGCCGCGCTCCGGATGAACCCAGCGCACCAGCGCCTCCATGCCAACCACTTTACCGGTTTGCAGCGAGATCTTCGGCTGCACGTGCAGGCGGAACTCGTTGCGCTCGGCGGCGTTGCGCAACTCCGTCAGCAGCGACAGGCTCTTGGCACTGGATTTGTCCATCGCCGCGTCGTACACCACGGCGCCGTCGTTGCGCTGCTTGGCGGCGTACATCGCTACTTCGGCCATGCTCAATAAAGTCTCGCCGTCGTCCGCATGTTCCGGATAGGCGGCGATGCCGAGGCCCGCGCCGATGTCCACCATCTGGTCTTCCAGCGACAGCGGGGTTTCCAGCGCCTGCAAAATCTCGGCCGCCATCAGCAGCGCGGCGTCGATGTTCGCGGCCGGCAGCAGCACGGCGAATTCGTCGCCGCCCAGGCGCGCCACTTGCGCCGACAACTGGCGGCGGTTGGCCAGCAGCAGCTGCAAGCGGCCCGCCACCTGCTGCAGCAACGCGTCGCCAAAGCTGTGGCCCATGACGTCGTTGACGTGCTTGAAGCGGTCCAGGTCCATCATCAGCACGAACAAGGCTTCCTCGCGGCGGCGCGCGTCCAGCAGCGCGTCGTTGAGCTGCACCACGAACTGCGCGCGGTTCGGCAGGTTGGTCAGCGTGTCCCAGTACGCCAGGCGGCGGATTTCCTGTTCGCGCTTGGAGATCCCTTCGCGCATGGCGTCGAAGGCGTGCGCCAGCTGGCCGATTTCATCTTCGCGCGTGCTGTCGATCGACACCTTGTAGTCGCCGCCTTCCAGCCGTTTGGCGGTGGTGACCAGTTCGCTGATCGGCTGGGCGATGCGCTTGGCGGTGAACACGATGGCCAGCGCAGAGATGAAGATGCCGGCCAGCGTCAGGCCGATCAGCCAGCGCTCCAGCCGCCGGTATTCGGCGGTGGCTTCGTCGATCGAGCGCGCCAGCAGCACGCTGGCGGTCTGGCCACTGTCTTCGCCGATAGACAGCAGGCGCGTGCTGTATTTCGCGGTTTCCACCGTGATGTCGAAGGGTCCGGCCGGCGGTTTGCCGCCCAGCGCCTGCAATTGATCGACCACTTCCTGCGCCGACGGTCCGACAAAGGTGGAGCCAGCCGACAGCCATTTTCCTTGCGTGTCACGGGTCAGCACCGTGGTGTGCAGCGAACTGACTTCGCGCATGTCGTTGGCCAGTTGGCGGTCGATCGGGAAAGTCATCACGATCCAGCCGATGGTGATCGGCGCCTTGACCGGCATGGCGACGATCTGGAATGGCCGGTGGTCGACGATGGCGATGCCGATCGCGCCGTCGCCTGCTTCGGCCGCGTCCAGCATCGACAGCGCGATTTTCTCCAGCCCCGCCGCCTGCGGCGGATTGGTGGAGACGCTGATCTTGCGGTCATCGCCGATCAGCATGGTCAGCGAAGCCTTGATGCGCCGGCCGCTGTTGGCCAGCGCCGATTCGATCGTGGCGCGGTCGCTTTCATCATTGTTGCCGATGGCGGCCACGAAGGCCGTATCGCGCGCCAGCAGCCGCGCGCCAAAGCGCAGGTTTTGCGCATTCTGTTCCAGCAGTCGCTGGAACACCTTGGCGCCATTGGTCAGCTCACTGCCGATCGCCAGCCGCGCGTTGTTGTCGATGCCGCGCTGGATCACCAGCAGCCCCACCACCTGCACGGCCACGATCAGCACCAGGAACAAGGTGACAATACGGCTTTCGAGGCTGCGGAAACGCAAGTGCATGCTGGGACTATCCTATTTAAAGCGCGGCGTCGTCGGCCGCGATGGGTTTCATCGGCAGTTTGAAAACAGCGGTGGCGAGTTCGCCGGCCTTCACCGTCAACACCTGTTCCGGCGTGGCGCCGCCCACGGTATTGTAGTGCCAGGCCTTGACCACGTACTTGCCGGCCGCCGGCAGGTCGATGCGCACCGCGCCGGCGCCATCGGTCTTGGCGAAATACGGCGTGTCGACGATCTTCACGTAGGCGATCATTTTGTCATGAATATTGCAACCCAGGACAACCGTGCCGGCCTTATCGAATACCTGCGGCGACGCCGTCTGGCCGGAGTATAGCTTCTGGTCGAATTTATGCGCCGGCGAGAACGAATAAATGTGGTGACGGACCTTGTCGTTGTTCGGGAAGTTGATGGTGGCGCCGGTCTGTACCACGGTCACCAGCGGCAGGAATTTCAAGCCCTTCTGCTCGATCAGCGCGGTGCCCGGCTTGGCGCCGCCACCGCCGCCCTCCGCCTCAATGTAAATCACAGTATCCGGTAGCACCTTGCCAGTGGCGTCCTGTACCTGCACTGCAATGCCGGTGGCGCCGGCGTGGGCCGCGCCCATCAGGCCCAGGCAAAAAGCGAAATGACGATGCTGCATAAGTTCCCTGTTCTCTCGGCGACGGCATCAGTGTAGCGCATGTCCAGGACAAACTGTTTCCCAAATTCATCATCCAGTCATAAATTGACTCTATGATCGTACAGTTAAACCGACAATTGGCAAACGATTCATCGTGAATTCCGCACTCCAGCCATCCGGTGGCGCCACAGTCACCTACCTGACACCTCGCGAAGATGACGAGGAGGCGGTGCTGCGCGCGCATTTATACGACATCCTCGCGCGCAAGCAGCTGAGCGCGCTGTTTCAACCGATTGTACACATGCAGAGCGGCGAAATCATCGCCTATGAAGGATTGATACGCGGACCATCCGACAGTCCACTGCATGCGCCGATGAATCTGTTCAAGACGGCGCGCGCCAACGGCCTGACGGTCCAGCTGGAACACCTGTGCCGCCGCGTGGTGCTGGAGCGCTTTGCCGAGCTGGAACTGCCGGGCAAGCTGTTCCTCAACGTCAGCCCGGAATGCCTGCTGCAACGCGACGCCCGCCATGGCGAGACGCTGGAAGTGATCCACCAGATCGGCATCAACCCCGAGCGCGTGATCATCGAGCTGACCGAAAACCAGCCCACCTACGACTACGACCTGATGCGCGAAGCGGTGCTGCATTACCGCAATATGGGCTTTCAGATCGCTATCGACGACCTCGGCGAGGGCTTTTCCAGCCTGCGCCTGTGGTCGGAATTGCGGCCGGAATACGTCAAGATCGATATGCACTTCATCCAGGGCATCAACCACGATCCGGTGAAGTTGCAGTTTGTCCGCTCGATCCAGGAGATCGCCGAAAAATCCAACACCCGCGTGATTGCCGAGGGTATCGAAACCCAGGCCGAGCTGCTGGTACTGCGCGATGTCGGCGTCGCTTACGGCCAGGGCTATCATCTGGGGCGGCCGCATCCGATGCCGGCCCGTACCGCGCCAGCCGAAGTGATCAAGGCGCTGGCGCGCAACGGCGTGGCGGTGTATCCGCAGCGCGCGGTGGACAAGCACGCCAGCCGCATCCACAAGCTGCTGCATGAAGTGCCGGCCGTGCCGCCGAGCATGAACAACAACGACGTCTACGAGATTTTCCAGAAAAATCCCAAGCTGATGATCATTCCGGTAGTGGACGACGGCCAGCCGCTGGGCCTGATCAACCGCTTCGACATGATCGAACATTTCGCCCGCCCCTACGAACGCGAGCTGTACGGCAAGAAGTCGTGCAAGCAGTTCATGGACCGCCAGCCGTTGGTCGCCGACCGCAATACCAGCTTGCAGGAACTGAGCTGCCGCATGGCCGAGGCCGAGGCGCGCCACCTGTTCAACGGTTTCATGATCACCGAACAGGGCCGCTATCTGGGCATGGGCACCGGCCACGACCTGATGCGCGAGATTACGCAGATGCAGATCAACGCCGCGCGCTACGCCAATCCGCTGACCCAGCTGCCGGGCAATGTACCGATTACCGAACACATCGACCGGCTGCTGGAAAGCGGCACGCGCTTCTGGGTCTGCTATTTCGACCTCGACCATTTCAAGCCGTTCAATGACGTCTACGGCTACCGGCGCGGCGACGATGTGATCCAGCTGACCGGCAACATCCTCAGCAGCTACTGCGATCCCGACCGCGATTTCGTCGGCCACATCGGCGGCGACGATTTCATGGTGCTGTTCCAGAGCGAGGACTGGGAGCGCCGCTGCCAAGCCGTGCTGGATGAATTCGGCCACCTGGTGCTGGACTTCTACAGCAACGACGACCGCGAGCGCGGCGGTTATATCAGCGAAGACCGCCAAGGCAAGAAAGTGTTTTATTCGCTGATGAGCTTGTCGATCGGCGCGATCCGGGTCGAGCCGCGCCAGTACTACACGCACCACCAGATCGCCACCGCCGCCACCGAATCCAAGAAGCAAGCCAAAAAGATCCACGGCAACAGCCTGTTCCTCGACCGCCGCCAGCCGCCACCGGCCCTGGGCTAACGCTAATCCACCGCGCGGTTGTGCGGCACGTAAAACGATGACGGATGGTTGTCGCGCCACTTGCGCACCAGTTGCTGTGCGGCGGCGATGGTTTGCGGCGTCATCACCAGCGCCATGCGGCGACGGTTGCTGACCGCCGCCACATCGCCCGCCTGCGCCGCTAGCGTCAGCCACATGAAGGACTGCGCCGGATCGCGCTCCACGCCGCGGCCCCTGCCATACATGCCGCCCAGGTTGAACTGCGCCAGCGCATGGCCCTGCTCGGCTGCCTTGCCGTACCAGTCGACGGCCTGCACATCATCGCGATCGACGCCTACGCCGTTGGCGTACATCACGCCCAGATTATTCTGCGCGCTGGCGTCGCCCTGCTCGGCGGCGCTGCGGTACCAGGCGGCGGCCAGCACATCGTCCTTGGCCACGCCATGGCCGTTGGCGTACATCACCGCCACATTGAATTGCGCATGCGGCATGCCCTGCTCGGCGGCGCGCCGGTACCATTCCAGCGCCAACCGCTCATCGCGGGCAACGCCGCGGCCGCGCGCATACAGGCCGCCGAGGTTGTACTGGGCCAGCGCATGGCCGGCCTCGGCAGCGCGGTGATACCAGGTGAAGGCCAGCTCGTCATCCTGCTCGACGCCATTGCCGGTGGCCAGCATCACGCCCAGGTTGAACTGGGCGTCGGCGTCTTCCTGCTCGGCGGCGCGCAACAGCCAGGCATAGGCGCGACGCGGATCGCGCTGTACGCCCAGCCCTTCGGCGTAGGCCACGCCCACCAGCCGCTGCGCCACCGGATCTTCCTGCGCCGCCGCCTGCCGGAACCAGGCCACGGCCTGCGCCTCATTGCGCGCCACGCCAAGCGCGTGCTTGTACATCAGGCCGAGGCGAAGCTGGGCGTTGGCGTCGTTTTGCAGCGCGGCCTTGCGGAACCATGCCAGCGCCATCGGATAATTGCGCGCCACGCCGTAGCCGTTGCAATAGGCCTCGCCGACCAGCGTCTGCGCGCTGGGCAGGCCCTGCTCGGCGGCGCGGCAGAAACAGGCCAGCGCCACCTCGTCGCTCTGCGGCACGCCGCGTCCCTTCTTGTACATTTGTCCGAGATTCTGCTGGGCGGAAGCATCGCCCTGGCGGGCGGCGCGGCGGAACCAGCAAGTGGCCAGATCATCGCTGTGGTCGGTGCCACGGCCGTAGTAGTACATCACGCCCAGCTGATTCTGGGCGTAAGCCAGTCCCTGGACGGCAGCCTTGCTCATCCAGTCGAACGCCTGGGCCTCGTCGCGCGCCACGCCGTCGCCGCTTTTGTACATGCGGCCGAGATTGAACTGGGCGTAGGGATTGCCACGCTCAGCAGCGTCGAGGAACCACCGGTAGACGTCGTACCCTTCCTTGGCCGTGCATTGTTTTTTCACGATACACCTCTGACCAACATGACAACACTGTTGATTAAAGTGTAAAACGCGTCCCCGGAAGGGATTTGACGACGCTCAAACGGGCTGGCCGCGCTTTTGCAGGAATTGCGGCACTTTGGCGGCCGCCAGCTTGTTGACCGACACCAGCAGGTCGGTATCGACCTGGCGGATGCCGTACGTTGAGCGCAGATGCTGACCGATATGGATCAGCAGCTTGGCGGCGACTTCCGCATCGGCCTCGGCCCGGTGGGCGGCGCTGCGGAACTGGATGCCGAGCGCGCCGGACAGCTGGCCCAGCTTGTAGCTGCCCAGCGTGGGAAACACGCGGCGCGACAGCTTGAGCGAACACACCAGCGACGCATGGCGCGGGGCCAGCGTCAGCCGTTCCGCCTCGGCGCGCAAAAACTTCTCGTCGAAGCTGGCGTTGTGGGCCGACAGCGGATCGCTGCCGATGAAGTCCAGCAACTGCGGCACCACCTCGTCCACCGGCGGCGCGTTGTCCACCATGGACTGGGTGATGCCGGTCAGGCCGGTGATGAAGGATGGAATGCGCACGCCGCAATTAATCAGCGACACATAGCGCTCGACCACTTCGCCGCCGACGATGCGCAAGGCCGCCACTTCGGTGATACGGTCGCCCATGGCGGGCGACAGGCCGGTGGTCTCAAAGTCGAGCATGACGATAGGTTGGTCGAGCATGGTTTATCCGCCAAATTTGCGTACGGCGTCCAGCGCCAGGCCGGCGCCGATGCTGCCGAACAGGTCGCCTTCGACCTTGCGCGCGGCCGGCACCACGGCGCCGATGCGCTCGCGCAGTTTGCGCACGCCGCTGGAGCCGCCGGTGAAGAACACCGTGTCGACATCTTCCGGTTTGACGCCGGCGTCGCGCAGCAAGTTCTGCACCGTGGTTTCCACCGAGCCGACCAGGTGGTCGATGGCGCCGTCAAACAGCTCGCGGCGCAGCTCCAGCGTCACCGGCGGCGCCAGGCGGTCCAGCTCCAGCTGCACCACAGCGTCGGCGGACAGCGCGATCTTGCCCTCTTCCGCCTTCATCGCCAGCCAGTGGCCAGCGCGCTCGTCGATCAGACGTTGCAGGCGGCCCAGCTTTTCCTGCTCGGCCGAATCGCGGATCAGGTCAGACAGCTGGGTCCACATCTTCTTGGTGTAGACCTGGTTGATGGTGTGCCAGGTGGCCAGGTTGAAGAAGTAACTGGACGGCACTTCGCTGTTGTTGCGCAGGCGGCTGCCGTAACCCAGCAGCGGCATGATGGACGACAGGCTCAGGTATTTATCGAAGTCGGTGCCGCCGATGTGGACGCCGCCGTTGGCCAGGATGTCGTCGCGCCGCTCGGCCTTTTTGGCGCGTTCGGGCGACAGGCGCACCAGCGAGAAGTCGGAAGTACCGCCGCCGATGTCGGCGATCAGCACCAGTTCTTCGCGGTCGATCTGCGACTCGTAATCGAACGCGGCGGCAATCGGCTCGAACTGGAAAGCAATGTCCTTGAAGCCGACGGAACGCGCCACTTCGGCCAGCGTATCCTCGGCCAGCTTGTCGTTGTCCTTGCTGTCGTCGATGAAATACACCGGACGGCCGAACACGGCCGAGGTGAATTCCCGTCCGGCAGCGCGTTCGGAACGCTTCTTCAGCTCGCCGATGAACTGCGCCAGCAGCATGCGGAACGGCAGCGCCCGGCCGCCGACCTCGGTCTGGCCGTCGATCAGGCTGGTGCCGAGCAAACTCTTCATGGAGCGCATCAAGCGCCCCTCGTAGCCGGCCAGGTAATCGGCCAGCGCCGCACGCCCATAGGTGACTTCGTCGTCGTCCGCATTAAAGAAGACAACCGACGGCAAGGTGGTCTTACCCTCCTCCAGTCCCAGCATCACCGGATGGCCGGGACGCACCCAGCCAACGGTGGAATTGGACGTACCAAAATCAACGCCGCAAGCAATGGCCATCTTGCCCTTTCCGTTCAGCTAAAGGGGCGGGAGTTTATCAGATAAAGCCCCATCGCAGCAAACATTGCGCCCTAGCCACAAGAAAGAAGATATTTCTTTGCGGAAATGCGATAGTTGTTGCCATCGGGTAATTTTCTATTTATGCTCGTTTGACTATTAAAAGAACAATCAAATGGACCTGCTTTCCACAATGAGCAAATCGAATCCGACCATAGAGGATAGCGCAATCACGCTGAAAGCTGTGATCGCCGGCGAAAACCGCCGCGTGACGTCGTATGACGTGGCGCAACTGGCGGGCGTGTCGCAATCGGCGGTGTCGCGCTGCTTCAAGCCCGGCGCCAGCGTCTCCAAGACCACTTACGCGCTGGTGATGAAGGCCGCCGCCCTGCTCGATTATATTCCGAACGCCGCCGCCCGCAGCCTGATCACCCGCCGCTCCCATATGGTGGCGCTGATCATCACCAACCAGGCCAATCTGTATTATCCGGAACTGCTGGCCGAACTGAGCCAGCAGCTGACCATGCGCGGCCAACGCGTGCTGTTATTCACCTTGCAACGCGAAGCCGATGTCGAGCGCGTGCTGGCCGATGTGTGGCAATACCAGGTCGACGGCGTGATCGCCGCCGCCCGCCTGACGTCCGAACAGGTGGCCGAATTCGACCGCCGCCGCATGCCGCTGGTGCTGTTCAACCGCAAGCTGCGCGACCAGTCAGTCAACACCGTCACCTGCGACCACCTGGAGTCCGGCCGCATGCTGGTCTCGCGGCTGGCCGCCGCCGGTCACCGCCAATTCGGCATCATTGCCGGCAATGACGACTACAGCGTGGCCAGCGAACGCCAGCGCGGCGCCTGCGAACGCATCGCCGAACTGGGCCTGCCGACGCCGGTGGTGGTGCCGGGCGCCTACGATTACCGCAGCGGCGCGCTGGGCCTGAAAGCCATCATCGCCCAGCTGGGCAGCGTGCCGGACGCCATCATCTGCGGCAGTGACGTCATGGCCATCGGCTGTCTGGACTTTGCCCGCCACGAACTGGGGCTGGACGTGCCGGGCCAGCTGTCGGTAGCCGGCTTCGACGCCGTCGAGCCGTCCAACTGGATCAGCTACAACCTGACCACGCTGCGCCAGCCGCTGCCGAAAATGGCCGCCGCCGCCGCCGACCTGCTGTGCTCCCGCATCGACCGCCACGAAACCGACACCGAACGGCGCGTGTTCAGCGCGCAATTTATCGAAGGCGCCACTGCGCGCCTGACGCCGGTCGGGGCAGCACCGACGATGGCGACGCCCAGCTTGCGGCCGCCGATCGCTATAATGTAGCGGATGAACCAGCCTACGCCCAACAATACGACCAATACGCCCCGTTTCACCCCGCAAGGCCTGATCCCCACCGCAGAGCAGACCGCCATCCAGCTGGCCCAGAACAAGGTGGTGCTGGTGGACGCCAACGCCGGCGCCGCCAAGACCACCACGCTGGCGCTGCGCATCGGCGAGGCGCTGGCGCGCAAGCTGGCGCCGGAACAGATCCTGGCGCTGACGTTCACGCCGGAAGCGCGCGAAGTGCTGCGTCGCCGCCTGCAGGAGGTGGGCGTGCCGTCGGCGCTGGCGGAACGCGTTGCGGTGCTGAGTTTCGAGGATTTCGCGGCCTGGATGATGGACCTGGCCGACAACGACGACGTGCGCCAGTGCCGCGACCTGCGCGCGCTGAAAGAGCACGCGCTGCGCGCTATCGACCGCACCGCCGACCGTTACGCCGGCAGCGTCGACGGCCTGGAACTGCACACCCACAGCGTGGCGCTGAGCCAGTTCCTCGACGTCCAGCAAAGCCTGAAAGCCACCATGGCGCTCGACAGCGACGTCGAATTCATGGGCCACGACGAAGCCGCCGAGCAGCTGGGCATACCGCTGAGCGACTACCTGGCGACGCTGGAATACGAAGCCATGCGGCTGGATGGCGGCGCCGGCGCGGTGTTCCGCGGCCCGTTCGACGCCAGCTACGACCTGGCCTGCAACCTGCACCAGGGCGCGCGCCTGGCCGAGCAATTCCCCGACTACCGGCTGGTGCTGTGCGACGAGCTGCACGATTTGAACGAAGCCTCGTTCCGCATCCTGGAGGCGCTGATCGACCGTCCGCAAGCCTTCTTCGTCGGCGCCGGCGACAAGGACCAGGTGATCCACGCCAAGCTGGGCGCCAGCGACGACTACCTGAAGCGCCGCTTCAGCGAACGCTTTACCAAGCTGGTGCGCTATCCGCTGACGCAAACCTGGCGCCACGGCCCGCATCTGGCCTACGCCATGGCCGAGTTCAAACAGAAGCGGGTGGAATCCGCGCTGCCGCTGCGCACCGAGATCCTGCATGCGCATTACGCCGCTTCCGACGATAACGCCGAATGCGCGCAGCGCGTGGTGGCGGCGGTGCGCCAGTGGAAGGCCGACGGCAATGCCTACGACGGCTGTGCCATCCTGATCCGCGACCGTCATCAGTCGATGGCCATCGAAAACGCGCTGATCGAAGCCGACATCGACTACCGCACGCCGCCCATGGCCGGCTATTTGCAGCGCGACGAGATCCTGTTCCTGCGCGGCCTGCTGGGCATCGCGCTCAAGGATTTTTCCGCCGTCAAATCGGAACAGGTGCGCGTGGCGGTGGTGGAAGCGCTGGTGGCGTTCAGCGAAATGAAATTCTCCACCCACCGCATGGACAACTTCAAGCAGCAGATCATGAAGAGCCCGGACCTGCTGGGCGAATTGTTCATGATCGAGGACGAGCGCCGCGACGGCGTCGAGCTGGACTACCGCGATGTCGCCAGCGCCGGCACCAAGCGTGCCGTGATCGCAGCGCTGGCCTGGTTGTCGACGGTGGACCCGGCCGCGCCAGCCGCCGCCGTGCTGACCGAATTGTGCGACCGCGTGCAGCTGGCCGCCACTGCCCGCCGCATCTTCGTGCGCGCCTATGACGCCAGCGTGATCACCAAATCCATCGCCAGCCTGCTGGCGGCGGCAGCGGCGTCCGGCCAGAGCCTGCGCGAGTTCTGGAACGCAGTCAACGCGCGCGAAGCCTTTATCCGCCGCAAGCGCGACCGCAAGTCGGTACTGATCGAATGCGCCGGCAACGCCAAGGGCAAGGAGTTCGAGCACGTGATCCTGCCGTTCCTCGAGGAAGGCGAATTTCCCCATCCGTCGCAACCGCGGCGCGAAGAAGAAAACCTGTTCTACGTGGCCGCGACCCGCGCCCGCGCGCGCCTGACGCTGATTGCGCCGTCCGAGCAGAACGCCCGCAGCAGCTTCATCGCGCAGATGCGCTTGCCTAAATCTTCGGCAGCCGCCGACAGCGCTTTGGAGCGCAACCAGCGCGCGCCTGTTGCCACGCCGCCTACGCGTTGTTACTTAACTGCCGGTTTCCAGGACAAGGATCACGTCAAGGCGCTCGGCGCCAAATTCGATATCGCCCGCCGCGCGTGGTATGTCGAAAGCGGGAGCGACCTCACGCCATTTTTAGCTTGGATGAAAAAATAATGCAAGGGACCAATCTTTCCACGGGAAACCCTTATATAATACCGGTCGCGGGCTGCGGAACAGCCTCACACCTAGCGTGTACACCATGTCCCTCCAACAAAATCAATTCGGGAGTATTTCGATGAAAGCTAAAACCAATATCCTGCTGGCAGCCTGCACCATCGCCCTGCTGAGCGCTTGCTCGACCCCAGCTCCGGCCCCTGCACCAGCACCGGCGCCAGCGCCAGTTGCTGCGCCAGCACCAGCGCCAGTTGCCGCACCAGTGCCAGCACCAGTTGCTGCACCACTGCCAGCTTACCTGGACCCAAACAGCTCGATCTACAAAAATCGTAGCGTCTACTTCGACTTCGACAAATACACCGTCAAGCCAGAGTTCGATGCACTGGTTGCTGATCACGCCAAGTTCCTGTCGGCCAATCCAAACGTCTCGATCAAAGTCGAAGGCAACACCGATGACCGCGGCGGCGCAGAATACAATCTGGCCCTGGGTCAGAAACGTGCTCAAGCCCTGATCACCGCCCTGAAAGTACAAGGCGTGAAAGAAGGCCAACTGGAAGCCGTCAGCTACGGTAAAGAAAAATCGACCGGTACCGACGATGCAGCGCGCGCACATGATCGCCGCGACGACATCATCTACCCAAGCAAGTAATTCAGTCGTATCGAACGCCCGGCACCGCCGGGCGTTTTTCATTGTGGCTCTGCCTTTTGAGAGCGGCAGAAGTCACTGGTAGTAGTTAAGCTGGAAGTTTCCATTCATCCCATTCAGGCGAAGGAAGTTTCATGAAGAACCTCACTACTGCGGCCGGTGCACCGGTCGTCGACAATCAAAACACCCAGACTGCGGGCCCACGCGGCCCGGTACTGCTCCAGGATGTCTGGCATCTGGAAAAGCTGGCCCACTTCGCGCGCGAAGTGATCCCGGAACGCCGCATGCACGCCAAGGGTTCCGGCGCCTTCGGCACCTTCACCGTCACCCACGACATCAGCCAATACACGCGCGCCGCACTGTTCTCGGAAGTCGGCAAGAAAACCGATATCTTCATGCGTTTTTCGACCGTGGCCGGTGAACGCGGCGCGGCCGATGCCGAACGCGATATCCGCGGCTTCGCCGTCAAGTTCTACACCGAGCAAGGCAACTGGGATGTCGTCGGCAACAACACGCCGGTGTTCTTCTTCCGCGACCCGCTCAAATTCCCTGACCTGAATCACGTCGTCAAGCGCGATCCGAAGACCAATCTGCGCAGCGCGGAAAACAACTGGGACTTCTGGACCCTGCTGCCGGAAGCGCTGCACCAGGTCACCATCGTCATGAGCGACCGCGGTATTCCCAAGGGCTACCGCCACATGCACGGTTTCGGCAGCCACACCTACAGCTTTATCAGCCCGGCCAATGAGCGCTTCTGGGTCAAGTTCCACTTCGTCTCGCAGCAAGGCATCGAGAACCTGAGCGACGCCGAAGCGACCGCGCTGGTGGGCGTGGACCGCGAAAGCTCGCAGCGCGACCTGTATGACGCCATCGAGAACAAGGACTTCCCGCGCTGGAAACTGGCGGTGCAGATCATGCCGGAAGCCGATGCCTCCAAAGTGCCGTATCACCCGTTCGACCTGACCAAGGTCTGGCCGCACGGCGACTATCCGCTGATCGACGTCGGCGTGCTGGAACTGAACCGCAATGCGGAGAACTACTTCGCGGACGTGGAGCAATCGGCCTTCTCGCCGGCCAACGTGGTGCCGGGCGTGAGCTTCTCGCCGGACAAGATGCTGCAATCGCGCCTGTTCTCGTACGGCGACGCGGCGCGTTATCGCCTGGGCGTGAACCATCACCAGATTCCGGTGAATGCGCCGAAATGCCCGTTCCACAGCTACCACCGCGACGGCGCCATGCGCATCGGCGCCAGCGGCGGCGAACACACGCCGTACGAGCCGAACAGCCGTGGCGAGTGGCAGGAAAGCCCGCAGTTCAAGGAACCGCCGCTGTCGCTGGAAGGCGCAGCCGACCACTGGAATCACCGAGTGGACACCGACTACTACTCGCAGCCGGGCAATCTGTTCCGCCTCCTGACCGCCGAGAAGAAGCAGCTGCTGTTTGAAAACACCGCGCGCGCCATCAATGGCGTATCGAAGCCGGTGCAGGAGCGTCACATCCACAACTGCACCCAGGCCGATCCGGCCTACGGCGCAGGCGTAGCCGCCGCCATCGCGGCGCTGGAAGGCAAGTAAGTCTTGTGCCATCGGACGGCGTTTGCAGGCCGTCCGATCTGCGTCCACGTTAAGCAGTAGCCATCACGCCGGAACGCTGCAGCAACGTTTCGCAGCGCTTGGACAGGTGCTGCACCTGCAGCGTCTTGCCAGCCTTGGCGTAACGTTCGCTCAGCGTAGCGACCGCCACAACTGCAGAGTGATCGGCCAGACGCAGATGACGGCAATCCAGCGCCACCTGTTGCGGATCGGCCTGCGGATCGAACAGCTCATTGAAATGCGCGATCGATGCGAAAAACAACGTGCCGTGTGGCGTGTACGTTTTGACGCCATCGGCCTCCGCTACATCAGCGCGAATCTCGCGTGCGTGGCGCCAGGCGAAGCTCAGCGCGGCAATCACAATCCCGCACAGCACGGCGACCGCCAGGTCGGTGGCCACGGTAATCGCCGTCACCGCCACAATCAGCAGCGCATCATGACGCGGCACTTTGCCCAGCACCTGCAAGGAACTCCACGCAAAGGTCTGCTGCGCCACCACGAACATTACACCCACCAGCGCAGCCAGCGGAATGCGTTCGATCAGCGGAGATAAAAACAGTATAAACAATAAAATCATGATGCCGCTGACCGCGCCCGACACCCGCGTGCGGCCACCGGAACTCAGGTTGATCATGGTCTGGCCGATCATCGCGCAACCGCCCATGCCGCCGAACAGTCCCGAAGCCACATTCGCCACACCTAGCGCCACGCATTCGCGATTCGGCAAACCGCGCGTCTCGGTAATTTCATCGGTCAGGTTAAAGGTCAGCAGCGTTTCCAGCAGACCGACCACCGCCATCAGCAGCGCGTAGGGAAAGACGATGCGCAGCGTGTCCATCGTCATCGGCACCTCAGGCAGCGCGAAGACCGGCAGGCCGCCGGCGATATGCGCCATGTCGCCCAGCGTGCGCACCGGCAGACCCAGCGTGGCGGACAACACGCCGACACCGACAATCGCCACCAAAGCCGGCGGCAATGCCTTGGTCAGACGCGGCAGCAGATAGACAATCAGCATCGTCAGCACCACCAGGCCGCACATCCACACCAGCGACGTGCCCTGGAGCCATGCGCCATCCGCCTTAAAGTGTTGCAATTGCGACCACGCGATCACAATCGCCAGCCCATTGACGAAGCCCAACATCACCGGGTGCGGCACCATGGTCACCAGCTTGCCCAGCCGCAGCACGCCGAACAGCAGCATCATTGCGCCGCTCAGCACCACTGTCGCCAGGAAATATTGCAGGCCATGTTGGGCCACTAGCGCCACGATCACCACCGCCATCGAACCGGCGGCGCCCGAAATCATGCCCGGCCTGCCACCGAAAATCGCGGTAATTGTGCAAATAAAGAAGGCACCATACAGCCCGGTCAGCGGATTGAGATGCGCAACCAGCGCAAAAGCGATGCATTCGGGAACCAACGCGAATGACGTGGTCAGCCCTGCAAGGGCATTTTTGGAAAAATTCATGAAGGGAAAAAGCCGGAATAACGGCGATGCGAAAAGGCAACAGTCGCGTATTTTACACGGGCTGTGCGGAATACTCATCGTTATGGGTGAAGTGGCGCACATTCAAAACCGGGGTGGCGCGGGCACAATGGCAACACTTATTCGATTAACCCAGCCAGTCAAACTACGCCATGACTACTCTGATCTCCGCCACCTACGCCCTGCAACGCCAAAAAATCGCCGTCGAAAGAACGCTGTACGCACGATCGGCCGAAGAATCCCAGCTGGCGGCCCGTTGGGCCAGCGCCTGGCACAAGCTGGTGCAGCGCAAGCTGGATCAGGATCTGGCGGCACGCATGCCGGCGCGGGCGGATTTCGGCGGCTTCCTGATCAACCCGCCTTCCCGCGTCCTGCATTAATTCCGTACTCTATCAAGCTGCGTAACGTTGCTGTGCCGGTGCCGTGTTGCTGACGCGGCTCTGGTAGCAGCTGCCTGCGCGGCGTTCCATACCATCCCGATCCAGCACCGTGACCAGACCGCGGCGGTAGATAATCAGGCCTTCCTGGGCCAGCTTGCCTGCCGCGCCGGTGATGCTTTCGCGGCGCACGCCCAGCATATTGGCGATCATTTCCTGCGTGACTTTCAATTCATTGGACAGCGAACGGTCCAGACGTTCCAGCAACCAGCGGCACAGTTTCTGCTCGATGCTGCTGTGACGGCTGCCGGCCACGCTTTGCGCCAGTTGGGCGAACATCGCGCTGGTGTAGCGCATCAGTTGCTGGGCCAGAGGGCCGCCGGTGTAGAAGACATCGCGCAGCACCGAAGTTTTCAGACGGTAGCCATAGCCGGCGGTTTGCACCACGGCCGAGTAGCTGGCGCGCTCGGTAGGATGCAGCGCCACACCTACCACGCCTTCACGGCCAACCACGGCGATCTCGGTCGTGGCGCCGTCTTCCATCACGTATTGCAGCGAGATAATCGCGTTGGTCGGGAAGTAGGTGTACTCGACAGTCGCACCGAAGTCGAACAAGTGCTTACCTTCAGGCAACGTCACCAATTCCAGATCGCCGAACAGGGCAAGCAGATCGTCGCGCGACAAAGCGCGCAGCAAATCGTTCTGCTGAGCACCGATCAGGCTAATTTGTGGAGCAGCGACTGGAGCGGAGTGGAGTGCGTTCATGGTAAGGCCTCTTGATAGTGTGTCTGTCTGGTTGATGTAGACACTATATCGAGCAGCCTAATCCTTCGGTATAGGAGCAACCTGCAGCCCTATGTAGGCTGCGAACATTGCAAAATGTCATCTTAGTCCTACGCACTCCGGGGTCAGGTCCGGCAATTGGACAGGAACTCAGCCGTAAAGGTGTCGCGCCTCCGTATGCGCTACGTCAATCTAAAGTACTGCCATGAGGTTAGTGTCATGCAAATGACACGTCCACTTCGCCTTGAATTTGCTGGTGCTCTCTATCACGTCACCTCTCGTGGTGATCGCCAAGCGCCAATTTATCTGGATGACACCGACCGGTCGGTGTGGCTGCAGACACTCGGCGAGGTTTGCCAGCATTTTGATTTCACTCTGCACAGCTTCTGTCAGATGAGTAATCACTACCACTTGCTGCTGGAAACAAATGCACGCGGGCTGTCAGCGGGAATGCGGCAATTGAACGGCGTCTATTCCCAGTACTTCAATCGACGGCATTCCGTCGTTGGCCACCTCTTCCAAGGCCGCTACAAGGCAATTTTGGTACAAAAAGAAAGCTATCTATTAGAGTTGGCGCGTTATATCGTCCTCAATCCGGTTCGCGCAGGCATGGTGCAACAGCCTGAAGCCTGGCCGTGGAGCAGTTATTCGTTAACAGTTGGCAAAGCACCGCCCCAAGCCTGGCTGAACACTCAATGGTTGCTCACACGATTTTCATCGGACCAAGCCGACGCGATCACCGCCTACCGCGCCTTCGTCGATGCGGGCATCGGCGCACCCAGTCCGTTGACGCACACACGCCATCAGTTAGTGCTGGGTGACGAGACCTTTGCTGCATCATTGAGAACACCGTCAGCAAATCCGCAAGCAGGCATCTCCCGCACCCAACGGCTGGCGCAGTGTCCGGAGTTGAGCGACTACGAGAAAAATTTCCCGGATCGGAATGAAGCGATGGCACGAGCCTACGCCACAGGTAATTTCTCGGTCACCGCAATTGCGCGCTACTTCAAGGTCTCGCAAAAAACCACGGCCCGCGCGATCAAGCGATGGCGCGGGCCGTAATAATCCAAATTAAGGCTGAGGTCGTGTCCAAGTGCCGGACCTGACCCCGGATTTAGTAGGTGAGGCGCAGTTGGACGTAGGCGGTGCGGGGAGCGCCGACCATGCGGCCGGCGTTGCCGTCGACGTTGCGGGTGTAGTAGCGCTTGTCGGCGATGTTGTTGACGCCGGCCGCGACTTCGTAGGCGCGCTGCTTCCACGAGACGTTGGCGTTCCACAAGCGGAAGCCGGGGATCTGGCCGGCCGCGCCATTGGCCGACTCCGCCACCGTGTTGGCGGTGTCGGAGTACTGCTTGGTCTGGTGGGTGGTGGACAGGTTGCCCGTCCACGCGCCGACGCGGTAGCGCGCGCCGATGGTGTCGGTGGTGCGCGAGTAGAATGGCACATCCAGCCCTGCCGTCGCGCCCGATTCCTGCAGCGCTTTGGTGTAGGTGTAGTTGGCGTAGACATTCAGGCCGGCCAGCGCGCTGGCGTCGTCAAACGTGTAGTCGGCCGCCGTTTCGATGCCGTCGTGGTTGGTTGCGCCGATGTTCTGGAACGTCGCTGGCGTGATGCCCGGCACTTGCACAATCTGGTTGTCGAACTTGAGCTTGAACAGGGTCGCCTCGGCGCTCATGCCGCCGCTCTTCCAGCGCGCTCCCACCTCTCCTGTCTTGGCCAGTTCCGGCTTCAGCGGGTTGTTCGGCGTTTGCGAGTTGAGCTGGGTGTTCTGCACCGGTCCAAACGAGGTGGTGTAGTTGACGAACACCGTCAGCGCCGGATTCAGCAGGTAGGCCACGTTCAGCGATGGCAGCGCCTTGGTGTTGTCGGTTTCAAAGGTCGATTTGGCGGCGACGTCGTTCCGGGTCGACGAGATCTGCTCGTAACGCACGCCCGGCGTAACGCGCCACTGGCCTAGCGCGATGCGGTCGTCGATGTAAGCGGCGTGCGCGTCGGTGCTGTTGACGAAGGTGCCGATCGCGCCATTCACGCCAGTCGCCACAGTTTGCAGGTAGCTGTTGTCGTCGCCGCGCTCGCGCAGGTAGCGGTAGCCGACGGTGACGTCATGCACCATGCCGCTGGCGTTGAAACGCTGTGTGTAGCGCGGCTCGATGCCCAGCACTTCGTAGTTACGCGGCTGCCAGGTGATCTGGGTCTTGGCTGCATTGATCAGCGCGCTCTGGCGGAAGCTTTCGTTGTAGTAGGCCTTGATCTCGAATTCCTGCGTGGTCGAGATGGTATTCAGGTAGCCGACGTCGACGCCGTGGCGGTCGCCGCTCCAGAAGTCGGTCGGACGGGTGTTCTGGAACGGGTCAGCCTTGTATTGCGCCACGGTCAGGCCACCCGGCGTGCGCGACAGCACGTCGTAGTACGACACCTTGCCGTACACCTCGCTGTGATTGTCCAGCGGATAGCGGAACTTGATCGCGACGTCGTTGACGCGCTCGTCACTGCCCTGGCGCCACTCCGAACCTTCCATGCCCGAATACATCAGCGCCACACCCAGGCCGTTGCTGGCGGTGCCGCCGACAAACGCGCTGTACTGGCGGTTGCCGTCGCCTTCGCTAAAGTGGTTGTAGCGCACGCTGGCGTCGCCGCTGATGCCCTCGCCTTCCGGGATCGAACGGCTGCGGAAGTTGATGATGCCGCCGACGTTCTGCGGGCCGTAGCGCACCGCGCCGCCGCCACGTACCACGTCGATCGATTCGATATTGTTCAGGCTCACCGGCGCAAACGACAGCTGCGGCTGGCCATATGGCGCCACCGCCAGCGGAATGCCGTCCAGCAGCACGGTCGAGCGCGGCGAGTAACGGCCGGTCAGGCCGCGAATGCCGATGTTGAGCGAAATCGCGCTGCCGGCCGTGCCCGAGTTGTCGGTCGATTGCACGCCCGGAATGCGGCGCAGCACGTCGCCGATGTTGGCGGCGCCGGTTTCCTCGATCTCTTCCTTGTTGACCACGGTACGCGCGCCGGCGAAATTCTTCACGCTGTTTTGCAGGCCGGAGCCGAGCCAGCTGCCCGAGACTTGAATCGTTTCCATCGGCGCGTCATCGGTTTGCTGGGCATGCAGCGCGAGCGGCGCCGTCAACAGGGCTACTGCGGCGGCCAACGCGGTCAATTTAAATGGCGCAACGTTCAAGGACAGTTCAGGCATATGAAGAATAGTTGGTATTGAAAAACAGGCGGAATGATAACAGTTCTCATTATCGATTACTAGCATTTCGCTGTGTCGTTTATAATTGTCCAATGCTCTATTCCGCCAAACGCCAAGTGCTGCATATCTGGATCGCCATGTTGGCCGTCCTGTTTGCCGCGCTTGCGCCGACGGTGTCGCATGCGCTGGCCTCGACCACCACGGCGGCGCTGGCGGAAATGTGTACGGTCGATAGTGGCGCCAAGAAGGCGCCGACCAATATCATGCATGGCATGGAGCACTGCGCTTACTGCGCCATGCAGGCGTCGACACCGGCGCTGCCGCCGTCGCCCATCAATGGTTTCGCCATCATCGGCGGCCATGATGTGTATCCGCCGCTGTTCTACACCGCGCCGCAGCCGCTTCAAACGTGGCGCGCCGCCAGTCCGCGCGGACCGCCCGCCTTTTCCTGATCGTTAGCCTATGTTTCCGCTGTCCTTGGTGCGCTATCAAGGATTGCGGCCATCTGTCCGCATCATCAGGAATACCATGAATACCAATCTGTCTCCATTGGCATTGGCGCTGCTTGCCGCCTTTGCTACGCACGTCCACGCAGACGAAGACGTCCCGCTCCATCAACTGGGTACGGTCACCGTCACCGGCAACCGCCCTACTTCGCTGCCGACGCAGATCCCGACCACCATCGAGGGCATCACCAAGGAAGAAATCGAACGCGATATCAACGCCACCGATGCCGAGGACGCGCTTAAATACCTGCCCAGCCTTCTGGTGCGCAAGCGCTACATCGGCGACTACAACCACGCCGTGCTATCGACGCGCGCCTCCGGCACCGGCAACAGTGCGCGCTCGATGGTCTACGCGGACGGCATCCTGCTGTCTAATTATCTGGGCAACGGCGCCACCTTCGCGCCGCGCTGGGGCATGGTCAGCCCGGAGGAAATCGAACGGGTCGATGTGCTGTATGGCCCCTTCTCCGCCGCGTATGGCGGCAATTCGGTCGGCGCGGTGGTCGATTACGTCACGCGCATGCCGACCAAATTTGAAGCGCACGCCAAGCTGACGCTGACGCATCAGCCGTCTAAACTGTACGGCACCAACGATAACTACGACGGCAAGCAAGGCAGCTTTGAGCTGGGCGACCGTCAAGGCGCGTGGTCGTGGTGGCTGGCGTTGAGCCGCACCGACAGCGAAGGCCAGCCGCTGACCTTCCCTACGCGTTCGGCCAACACGCCGCTGAGCAGCGCAGGCACGCCGGTCACCGGCGCGGTGGCGGGACTGGACCGCACCAACAATCCCTGGTATCTGCTTGGTACGGCCACGCAGTACCACACAGTGCAGGATCAGTTGAAAGCCAAGCTGGCCTACGATTTTTCGCCGACCATGCGCGCCACCTACACGTTCGGCTTGTGGCGCAATGATTCCGAAGGCCGTCCGACCACGTATCTGCGCGATGCGGCCGGCCAGCCGGTCTACACCGGCACGGTCAATGTGAACGGTCACGCCTACACGCTGGCGCCGACCGATTTCAATCTGTCCAACGAAGACCTGCAGCACTTCATGCATGGCCTGACGGTGAAGACCAATACCAAGGGCGTGTTCGACTGGGAAGTCGCGGCCAGCCTGTATGACTACAACAAGGACCAGCTGCGCGCGGCCACCACAGTCGCCATGCCGGCCGCGCTGTCCGGCGGCGCGGGACGGCTGGTGAATCAGGGCTGCACTGGCTGGAACACGTTTGCGGCCAAGGGTGTGTGGCGTCCCGATGCCGGGAACGTAGCGGAATTCGGCTATCAGCGCGAGGCCTACAAGTTAAGCAGCACCGAGACGCCCACTACCGACTGGATCAACGGCGCGGCCAGCGGCAATCCGACTTCACGCTTCGGCGGCAAGTCGGAAATCAACAGCCTGTATGCGCAGGATACGTGGAAGTTTGCGCCGCAGTGGAAGACGGTATTGGGTGCGCGCTTCGAGCGCTGGCATGCGCATGACGGTGTGATTGCCAATGCCACCAAGTCTGCATCGTACGCGGAGCGCACCGAGAATTATGTGTCGCCGAAAGCCGCGCTGGCGTATCAGGCCAGCGAGGACTGGGTGCTGAAGGCGTCGCTGGGCCGCGCGGTGCGCATGCCGACGGTATCCGAGTTGTACCAGGGCGGCGTCAACGCCGCCGGCCAGTTGACCAACAACGATCCGAATCTCAAGCCCGAGAAGTCGTGGACCACAGAGCTGAGTGGTGAACGCAAGCTGGCCACCGGCTATCTGCGCCTGACCGCGTTCGGCGAGCGCACCGCCGATGCGCTGTACTCGCAGACCAATGTGCTGGTCACGCCGATGGTCACGAATATCCAGAATGTGGATCTGATCCGCACCAAGGGCCTGGAGGTGTCGTATGGCGCCAATGATGTGCTGCTGCGCGGCCTCGATCTGAGTTCCAGTCTGACGTGGACCGATTCGAAGATCATCCGCAACGACAAGGCGCCGAGCAGCATCGGCAAATGGCAACCGCGCATTCCGGAATGGCGCGCAACTGGCGTCGCCTCTTACGCCGTCAGCGACAAGCTGTCGATGACGCTGGCAGGGCGTTACAGCGGCAAGCAGTATTCGACGCTGGATAATTCGGATGTCAACGGCTTCGCCTATCAAGGCTCCAGCAAGTACTTCACTGCCGATGCGCGCGTGCGCTATCGCTTCAATGCGCAGTGGAGCATGGCGCTCGGCATCGACAATCTGAATAACTACCAGTACTGGAACTTCCATCCCTACCCGCAACGTACTTACGTCGCTGAGCTGAAGTTCGATCTCTAACCCTCGCGGGCGCCGCCGGATTTTCGGTGGCGTCTCGTGCGCATTTAAACATTCATATGATATACTTGTTTACGTCAAAACTTCATAAAGACAGAGATCATCATGCTGAGCACCGAACATAAAGCCATCATCACCGCCACCGTCCCTATCCTGGAAGAAGGCGGCGAAGCCCTGACCCGTCATTTCTATCAATCGCTGTTCCGCGACTACCCGCACGTGAAGCCCATGTTCAATCAGGCCAACCAGCAAGACGGCAACCAGCAGCGCGCGTTGGCCAATGCGGTGCTGATGTATGCGAAGAATATCGAGAAGCTGGAAAAACTCGGGCCGCTGGTCGGCACCATCGTGAACAAGCATGTGTCGCTGCAGATCCAGCCGGAGCACTATCCCATCGTCGGCGCCGCGCTGTTGAAGGCGATCCGCGAAGTGCTGGGCGACCAGGTGGCGACGGATGCGGTGATTGAGGCCTGGGGCGCGGCCTACGGTCAACTGGCAGATATCCTGATCGGGGCCGAGGAAAACGTCTACAAGGAAAACGAGCAGGCCGAAGGCGGCTGGCGCGGTGCGCGCGCCTTCAAGGTGACTGCCAAGACGGTGGAAAGCGATGAGATTACGTCCTTCGTGTTGACGCCTGCCGATGGCGGCAAGGTGGTGGCGCACAAGCCTGGCCAGTACATCGGCGTGCTGCTGACGGTGAATGGCGCGGAACAGCGTCGCCAGTATTCGCTGTCCGCGACGGCCAATGGCGCAAGCTATCGCATCAGCGTGAAGCGTGAGCCGGGTGGCGTGGTGTCCAACTTTCTGCATGATGGCGTGCAGGTCGGCGACAGCATCGATCTGTTCCCACCATCGGGCGACTTTGTGCTGGCCGACAGCGACAAGCCGCTGGTGCTGATCAGCGGTGGCGTCGGCATCACGCCTACGCTGGCGATGTTGACGGCGGCGCTGACCACCGATCGACCGGTCCACTTCATTCACGCGGCGCGCCACGCCGGCGTGCATGCGTTCCGCGATCATATCGATGCGCTGGCCGCAAAGCATCCGCAATTGCAGCGCTTTTACTGCTATGAGTTGGCCGACGCCAGTTCGGTGCAGCCGCATTCCACCGGCTACCTCAATCCGCAGAAGCTGACCGCGTGGTTGCCGGAGACGCGCGATGTGGACGCCTACTTCCTCGGCCCGACGCCGTTCATGAAAGCGATCAAGTCGCATCTGGCGGAGCTGGGCGTACCGGCGTCGCAGACGCATTACGAGTTCTTTGGTCCGGCGGAAGCCCTGGCTTGATGCGCTTTTCAACTATGTAAAGCCGGATTTCTTCGTGTACCTGCTTAGGCGTGGATGTAATACTTTACGCATCCTCGCCTAACCTTGGGAAAACATGAAGCGCAGAACCCTGTTGAAGCTGGCCGGCAGTGCCGCCTTGTCTGGTTTGTCTCCTGTATCGCTGGTGGTTGCCGCTCCGCTGAAGGAGCTGCGGCTGGACTACGCCTACTACTCGCCTACCAGTCTGGTGCTGCGGCGCTTTGGCTGGCTGGAGGAGGAGTTCAAGGCGGACGGCGTGCAGGTGCGCTGGGTGCTGAGCGCCGGCAGCAATCGCGCGCTGGAGTATCTGAACGCGAACAGTATCGATATCGGCTCGTCTGCGGGTCTGGCGGCATTGCTGGCTAAAGCGAATGGCAATCCGATCAAGACGCCGTACATTTTCTCCCGTCCGGAGTGGACGGCGCTGGTGGTGCGCAAGGATTCGCCGATTCGCTCCGTGGCGGATTTGAAGGGCAAGAAGGTTGCGGCCACCAAGGGCACCGACCCGTATCTGTTCCTGCTGCGGTCCTTGCAGACTGCGGGCTTGAAGCGCAGCGATATCGAGCATGTGAGCTTGCAGCATGCGGATGGCCGCGCGGCGCTGGAGCAAGGCAAGGTGGATGCGTGGGCGGGACTTGATCCGCACATGGCGGCCAGCGAGCTGGAAGCCGGCTCCAAGCTTATTTACCGGAATGTGGCGTTTAATACCTACGGTTTCCTGAATGTCCGTGAGGAGTTCCTGGCGACGCGGCCGGTGGAAGTGGCGCGGGTGATCAAGGCATATGAACGTGCACGCGCCTGGGTGATCGCCAATCCGAGCGAGGCGGCCAAGATTTTATCTGAAGAGGCTAAGGTGACGTTGCCGGTGGCGCTGTTGCAGGTCAAACTGCGCAGTGATTTCAGCAATCCTCAGCCGGGCAGCGAGCATGTGAAGGCCTTGCAGGTGGCCGCGCCGATCCTCAAAGCCGAGGCGCTGGTCAAGAGCGATACGGACTTGAACCGCGCCATCGCGGAGCTGGTCGATACCCGCTTCGCACGGCCTTACATCACGAAGGCATAGGAGCAGCCAGCATGAGCAGCCAACTGGCCGCATCGCCCACAGACGCCGCCACCGCGCCCCGCGAAGCAACGCGCGTCACCACGTCTGCGCCACACACAGCCGCAGCCGGGGTCAGCGCGCCAAGTGCGGCTGGTGGCCGCTGGCGGCGGGCTTTGCTTGGTTTGCTGTTGCCGGTGTCCGTGCTGGTGGCGGTCGAGCTATCGGTGCGTGGCGGGCTGATTCCGGCCAATATGCTGCCTGCGCCATCGCAGATTCTGGATACATTGCGCGACCTTGGCGCGCAAGGATTGGCTGGCCATATCGTCGCCAGCACGCTGCGGGTGGTCGCGGGCTTCGCGGCGGGCGCCGTGCTGGCCGTGCTGCTGGGCGCCGCCGTGGGCCTGAGCCGCCACGCCGAAGCCATTCTCGATCCAAGCTTCCAGGCCCTGCGTGCGATTCCGTCGCTGGCCTGGGTGCCTTTGCTGCTGCTCTGGCTCGGCATCGACGAAGCACCGAAAATCGTCCTGATCGCCATCGGCGCCTTCTTCCCCATCTATATGGGCGTTGCTTCCGGCATCCGCGGCGTGGACCGCAAACTGATTGAAGTGGCGCGCCTATACCGTCTGTCCAACGTCGCGCTAACGCGGCGAGTGCTGCTGCCCGCCGCCCTGCCGGCCATCCTCACCGGCCTGCGCAACGGCCTCAGTCTGGCGTGGATGTTCATGGTCGCCGCAGAACTGATCGCCGCCAGCAAAGGCCTCGGATACCTGCTCTCCGACGGCCGCGAAACCAGCCGCGCCGATATCGTATTAGCGGCCATCTTCCTGCTGGCCATTCTCGGCAAAATCAGCGACAGCCTGATGGCCGCCATCGAAAAACGCAGCCTTGCATGGCGCGACAGCTACGCATGACCATCGCCCTCGACATTCACGTAACCGAAAAACGCTACGTCGCGCGCACCGTGCTGCGCGACGTCAGCCTGCAACTACAAGAAGGAGAACTGGTCAGCCTGATCGGCGCCAGCGGCTGCGGCAAAAGCAGCCTGCTATCGATTGCTTCCGGCCTCGATCGGGATTTCAGCGGCGAGATCAAACTCGATGGCAAAGCGCTGCACGGCGTCAGCCGCGACATCGGCTTCATCTTCCAGGAACCGCGCCTGTTCCCATGGCTGACAGTGTCCGAAAACGTCGCCTTCGACAGCAACAACGCCCTGTCCTCGCAACGGCTGGTCACGCGCCTGCTGGCGGAAGTCGGCCTGCAAGACCATGCAGAAGCGCTGCCGAAGCAGCTGTCCGGCGGCCAAGCCCAACGCGCCGCCATCGCGCGCGGTCTGTTCACCCAACCGCGCGTTCTACTGCTGGACGAACCCTTCTCCGCCGTAGACGCCTTCACCCGCATGAAACTGCAAGACCTGCTGCTGAAAGTCGCGCAGCAGCACAAACTCACCGTGCTGCTGGTCACGCACGATATCGACGAAGCGCTCTACCTGAGCGACCGCGTGGTCCTGCTGGACGGCGGCCTGACCGAATTCCATCCTGGCCCCTCACCGCGCAAGCGCGGCGACGCCGATGCCGCACATCTGAAGGCCGCGATTCTCGACAGCCTTCACGTCTGACACCTTACTGCAAACCGTACTTCACCCTGATGCGGGGTGCGCTGCCGTCTTTCCGCATCAGCGCCATGGCCGCGTTAAAGCGTCGCAGAAAACCGGCATCGACGGCGCTCTTGTCGAACATGATATAGCTCTCCGTGACATCCAGCGGCGGTCCAACGATACGCACGCTGGCAGTGGCATCCAGTTTTTTCAGCATCGCCATGCCGGCCTGCCGGCCGGTGATCACCGCATCGACCCGCCCCATGATCAGCTTGCGAAAACTCCACTCGTCATGCGACGCGTAATCGAGCCGGGAGAACATGCCGCTGCCAATCTGCACCATCTCCACCGCCGCGCCCTTGGGCGTGCCATCAGCATCGGCCTCGGTGTAGGGGGGCTGATCATAGGCCAGCAGCTTGAATTTTTCGCCTGGCACAGCGGCGCACACGCCCGGCCACCCGGCGCAGCACAGCAGCCAGGCAATCAACACAGCGCGCATCAATTCAGCAGCTTCACCGGCTGTCTGTCGGCAGACGGCAGCGACGCCACCTTGAAACGGGCAACGGTGGCGCGTAAGCCCTCCGCCTGCCCCGCCAATGCGTGTGCCGCCGCTGTCGCCTGCTCCACCAGTGCGGCGTTTTGCTGCGTAACGTCGTCCATGCTGATGATGGCCGCGTTGACCTGCTCCACGCCGGCGCGCTGCTCGACCGACGCCGCCACCACTTCACGCATGATGCCGCTGACCCGGCCGATCGAATCCGAGATGCCGGACATCGCGCGCCCGGCTTCGTCAACCGCCGCCGCTCCGCTATCGATATCCCACACCGATCCCATGATCAGGTTGCGAATCTCCTGCGACGCTGCCGCGCAGCGCTGCGCCAGCGCGCGCACCTCGCTGGCCACGACGGCAAAACCGCGCCCCTGCTCACCGGCGCGCGCGGCTTCCACTGCGGCGTTCAGCGCCAGGATATTGGTCTGAAAGGCGATACCTTCAATGGTCGCAATCACTTCGGTCATGCGCGTGCTGCCATCCGACACCTTGTCCATGGCGGCGATCACACGCTGCACGACGGCGCCGCCGGTAACGGCCATTTGCAAAGCGCTTTCCGCCACGCCCTGTCCCTGCGCCGCGTTATTGCTGTTGTTGCCGATGGTCGACGTGATCTCTTCCATACTGGCGGCGGTTTCCTCCAGCGAGGATGCCTGCTCCTCGGTGCGTCGCGACAGATCGCTATTGCCGTCGGCGATTTCAGCGGCGGCATGGGCGATTGTGTCGGCTGATCCCTTGATCTCCGCCACCATGCGGTTGAGGCTCACGCGCATCCGTTCGAGGGAGGCGATCAGGCTGTCGTTGGCCATTTGCGAGGTATCGACCGCGAACGCCAGGTTGCCAGCGGCGATTTCTCCGGCAATGGCCTGCGCTTCGGCGGGGTCGCCGCCCAGCTGCCGCATCACGCCGCGCGTCAGCAGCACGCTCACGGTCACGCTCACCACCAGCGCTACCGCCACCAGCAACAGGATCGTGGTGTAGGTTTTATCCGCGCCGCGCTTGGCGACGGCGCTGGCATCTTCATTCAACTTGATTTCCTTGTCCTTAAGCGCCTGCGCGGCGTCGATCCATGCGCGCTGGGCTGGCCGCAGCCGTTCGATCGCCAGCCTGGTCGCCAGCTCGCGCTCGTTCTTCAGCCCTGCTTCCAGCACCGCATCGAACGCGGGCAACGCAGCCGATTCGAGTTCTCCCAGCTTGGTGAACAGGCGCTTTTCCTCGTCGGTGGTGCCGGCTTCCGCCTCAAACATCTTGCCCAGGCGGGTGTAGGCATCGCGGTAGGCGGTTTCCTGGCGCTTGATGCGCTCAACTTCCGGCGCCACCATTTGCGGGTCGGTCAGCAGGATCACGTTGCGGATGGCGATCATGCGATCCTGGATGGAGTTCTGCAACGCGCTGGCGAATAACATCTCCGGATTATTCACGTCCGCGATGTCGCCCAGGTTCTGGTTCAGGGTCCGCACGCCAACAATCCCGACACCGCCGATCAGCAGCGACAGCAAAGTCAGTAGTCCGAGGCTCACGATTAATCGATGTTTCAACTGCATCTCACAGGCTCCTTTTTTAACTATACTATACGTATAGTACATGGTTAACCTTTGGAAATGTTCATTGCTTTTCATTTACTTGATATGCATGATTTGTTGCGTATAGGGCCGGTATAGTAAAATTACGTACTATCACCTATCCCTAAATCGTCATGACCCCAGCTCACGGAGCGCGCACCAGCAATCGCGATGCGCTTCTGGACGTCCTCGAATCCATCATCTCGGAGGGCAGCGTTCACGACGTGACGCTCGATGGCGTGGCCGCACGCGCAGGCATCACCAAGGGCGGCTTGATTTACCACTTCAAATCCAAAGAGGCCTTGCTGCACGCCCTGGTCGAGCGCATGCGCGCCAAGGTCGATGCATATTGCGTCGATCCCAAGGCGGAACCGCGTTCGGCGATCAAGAAGTTCCTGATTGCGCGTATCAACTACGCGTTTACGATGGGCGCCCAGGAGAAAAAAATCATGGCCAACCTGCTGGCCGCCGCCTCGACCTATCCTTCGTTGCTGGTGCCCGTGAAAAGCATGTACGACAGCCGCAGCGGCGACCTGGCGCAGGTGGCCGAGAGTGCCGGCCTGGCGCTGTCGGTATGGACAGCGCTGGACGGCTTCGTCATGCTGGAGATGCTCAACATCCGCCACTTCTCCGACCTGGAAAAGCAGCAGATGCAAGCCGCGCTGATTGGATTGGTCGAGCAGCAGTTCGCCGCGCCGCGCGACTAACGCATCAGAACTTGGCGCGCACGCCAAACACCACATTACGGCCCGGCAGCGGCGCGATATCCTTCAGCACCGAGGTCGAAACGCGGATCTCGTCGTTGGTCAGATTCTTCGCCAGCAGGAACCAGGTCAGGTCGGCGCCATCCACTTTTTGCGTGTACGAGAGATTGGCGTTCAACTGGTTGTAGCTTGGTGTATCACTGGTCTCGAACGATGCCAGGCGATCCTGCGATTGCGCGTGCACCAGCGACAGGCCGGCGCGCCAGGCGCCCATCTTGTACGCGGTGCTGACGCCGACGCGATTGGCCGGTTGCAGCGGCAGGCTGCCGCCACGTTCCAGTTTGCCGTGCGAGGTGTCGGCGAACACGCGGCCGGACCAGCCGGCGCCGGTCGGGTTGTATTCCAGTTCTGCTTCCGCGCCCTGGATGGTGGCGTCGGCCTGCTCGAAGATGCGCTCGCGCAGTTCGTCGCCTGGGTTGCCCTCAGCGTCCAGCAGGTTGCCGGTGATGTGGCCGTAGATGAAGTCACTGACCTTGTTGCGGAAAACGTTGGCCTTCCAGCGCACCAGGCCCGTGGTCTTCTGCAGATTCAGTTCGATATTGCGCGAGGTCTCCTTCTTGAAATCGGCGTCGCCGATATCGAAGGTGACGGTGGCGTCGTGCGGACCGCTGGAATACAGTTCCTCGGTCGATGGCGCGCGCTGTGCATACGACAGCGTGGCGCCGATCGCGTAGCCCGGCACGAACGGCCACAGGCCGCCCACCGACGCCGATTGCAGGTTGAACGAGCGCTCCACACCCGTCACCGGCTCACGCTTGACGCGCTCCACGCGGCCGCCGGCGTTGAATTTGACCGGGCCAAAATCGGTTTCTTCGACCATGAACACGGCGTTGGAGGTCGAATGCGTGACCGGCACGGTATCCGGGCCGCCTTCCGCGCTCAATGCCGAGAAGTTGGTGTTCTCGGTTTGCAGGCCAAACGTGCCATGCCAGCCGGCGACCGGCTTGTGCGTCAGTTCCATGCGGGTTTCGGTGGCGCGGTTCTTGAACAGCACTTCCGGCGCACCGTCTTCGCCGATTTCGGCGTGCTTGTAGTCGGTGTAACCGGCCTTGAACTTGAAGGTCTCGAAGCCTTCAAACGGCGCTTTTACCAGGCTGTCGATGTCGTAACGGGTCTGCTTCTGTTCGATCTTAGAGCCTTCGTCGCTCGGGATGCCGTACACATTCGACAGGCGCGATGCCGACACGCCGACAAAGCCCCAGCTATCCACCCACGAACCGCCGATGCCGCCGGTGCGCGCACGCGTGTCCGAATGCGGCAAGCGGCCGGACGCCGAATCAGGGTCGCCCTGCACCCGGTTGCCGGGGATTTTGTAGTCGTCGGCATTGCGGAAATTACCGTCGATGTGCCACGCCATTTTATCGACCGAACCGTCAATGGTGCCAGACAGATTGCGGCCGCTGTCGACCGTGCTGCCGCGCGCTTCCAGCTGGCCGGTGAGCTTGGGCTCCAGCGCAGTCGGGATGCGTTCGTTGACGACGTTGACCAGGCCACCGATGGCGCCCGAGCCATACAGCAGCGCCGCCGGGCCGCGCAGGATTTCGATCTGCTGCGCCACCGCGCCTTCCGCCGCCACCGCGTGGTCGTTGGACAAGCCGGAGACGTCGGAGACGGCCATGCCGTTTTCCAGCATCTTGACGCGGGCGCCCTCCAGGCCGCGGATGATCGGACGCGAAGCGCCGGCGCCGAACGCCGATGCCGACACGCCCAGTTCCTGCGACAGCGTTTCGCCCAGCGAGCTGCCGGTCTTGTCGCGCAGTTCGTCGCCGGCCAGCACTTTGGCCGGGGTCAGGATCTGGTCACTGGCGGCATTGCTGAACGGGGATGCGGTAACCATCACCTGCGGAACAGCGGCCTGGCCGAAAGCCAGCGTGGAATAGGCGGACAGGATCGCGCCGGCCAGCAGCGTGCGTTGAATCTTCATTGTAAAACCTCTAGCGATGTAATTGACGGTCGCGCACGACGTACCCTTGCGGGCCGCAGCGGCGCAAAAAACTCAAAATGTAAAAACGGATTTTGGGTGTCAGGCCAGAGGTGGTGCGCGGGACTGGAAAACGCAGGTGGTGCGTTCGCATGCAGGCAGCGTGGTCGGCACGGTGACCGGGCCGGTGCTGAGGGTGGAAATGGCCAGCGTCAGCGGCGAACTGGTGATGGCAGCCGCCATCTGCGCCACCGACACGCATTCCGCGCAGACCTTGTGGACGGCGACGCGCTTGCGGTGTTCCGCGTGGTCCTCGTCGCTCAGCTGGACGTTCTGCTGCTGCTCAATCCCATCCCAGTGCGAATAGATGTGCGTTACCCCGACCTGCTGCGTCAGGAGCAGCAGGAGCGCGAGGAACAGATGAACAAACGGGCGGCGGGACTTCATGGCCGGTATTCTAACCGCAATACGCGCCGTGTTACCATAGCGGGATGCACACAGATATCGCCGAATCACAAATCCGCGCTACCGGCGCCCGCGTCACCCGCCAGCGCGTCCTGGTCCTGGACTTTTTACTGGGCCAGAAAAAATCGCTGACCCATCACGAGATTCAAGCCCACCTGGCCAAGACCACGCGTGAGGAACTCGACTCGGTTACGCTGTACCGCGTGCTGGAATGGCTGACCGAAAATGAACTGATCCACCGCATCGCCGGCGCCGATCAGGTATGGCGCTTCAGTGCCGGCGCCGGCCAGCACGCGCACGAGCATGCGCACTTCCAGTGCACCAAGTGCGAGCAGGTCACCTGCTTCACCGACGTGGCGCTGCCGCGCAAGATCAAGCTGCCGGACGGCTTCCAGACCCAGGAAATCGACTTCCTCATCAAGGGCACCTGCGCCAGCTGCAACCGCAAGAAATAATTTGACGCCAAACTAACGCAACCCTGTTGCGTTAACACTTGAATCCACTTAATATGCAACTTGATTGCATTTATTAAGCGAGATTCAGCATGCCTGTTCCAGACCCACGCCTCCCCGTCACCGTGCTTTCCGGCTTCCTTGGCGCCGGCAAGACCACCCTGCTCAACCACATCCTGGCCAACCGCGACGGCCTGCGCGTGGCCGTCATCGTCAACGACATGAGCGAGGTGAATATCGACGCCAGTCTGCTGCGCGACGGCAGCGCCAACGCCGGCGCCGAACTGTCGCGCACCGAAGAGAAAATGGTCGAGATGAGCAACGGCTGCATCTGCTGCACGCTGCGCGAAGATCTGCTGCTGGAAGTACGCAAGCTGGCCGCCGAGGGCCGCTTCGATTATCTGCTGATCGAATCGACCGGCGTGGGCGAGCCGATGCCGGTGGCGGCCACCTTCGATTTCGAGGATGAAGATGGCCATTCGCTCAACCAGGTGGCGCGCATCGACACCATGGTGACGGTGGTCGACGCCCTCAACCTGCTGGCCGACTACAACAGCACCGATTTCCTGGCGCAGCGCGGCGAAACCGCCGGCGAAGGCGATGACCGCTCGCTGGCTGGCCTGCTGTCCGAGCAGATCGAGTTTGCCGACGTGGTGGTGGTCAGCAAAACCGACCTGGTCTCGCTGGAGCATCTGGGCGAGGTCCGCGCCGTGATCAAGGCGCTCAATCCTGGCGCGACGATTACTTATGCAGAACGCGGCCGCGTGCCGCTGCATAAAATTCTGGGCACCGGCAAGTTCGATCTGGAGAAAGCCAGCGAAATGGCCGGCTGGGCGCGTGAACTGGCCGGCGAACACACGCCGGAGACCGAGGAGTACGGCATCTCCAGCTTTGTGCTGCGCGAGCCGCGCGCCTTGCATCCGCAGCGCTTCAACCGTTTTCTCGACCAGGCTTTCCCCGGCCTGATACGCGCCAAGGGCTATCTGTGGCTGGCCACACGGCCGGAATGGGCGGTGACCTATTCGCGCGCCGGCAAGATCGCGTCGGTGGAGCCGGTTGGCCGCTGGGCCGAGCCTTATGACGACCGTTTTAACGAAGTGGTGTTCATTGGCCAGAATCTCGACCGCGCCGCGATTGAGGAAGCCTTCTCCTACTGCGTGCTGACGGATGCGGAAGCCGCCGCCGGCGAAGCGGTCTGGCAGCACTATCCCGACCCGTTCCCGCAGTGGTTTATCGAGTGATGCTATGATGCGCCTCCATGAAAAAGACCATTGCCACTCTTATCAGCGCGCTAATGCTTGCAGCCTGCGCGCAGCTGCCGGTTCAGCAACCTGAAACTATCTCCAGCCTGCGCTTCATCGGCGAACAGCGCCTGCCCTACCGCATGCAGTACCAAGGCACGATGGTGGGCGGCCTGTCCGGCATCGATTACGATGCCGCCAATGACGAATGGGTGATGATCAGCGACGACCGCTCGCAGCACAATCCGGCGCGCTACTACCGCGCCAAGCTGGCGTTCGACGAGCACGCGTTCAAATCGGCGCAGCTGACTGGCGTATCGTTGCTGTTGCAGCCGGATGGCAGCGTCTATCCATCCAAGGAAGCCTACAAGGCCGGCGTCGGCGTGGTGCCGGACCTGGAAACCATGCGTGTCGATCCGCAGGACGGCAGCATCTGGTATGCCAGCGAAGGTGACGTCAAGCTGGGTCTCGATCCATTTGTGCGTCATGCGCGCCGCGATGGCAGCTTTATCTCGGAACTGCCGCTGCCGCCGCTGTTCACGGTATCGAAGGAGCGCAAGTTCGGCCCGCGCGACAATCAGGCGTTTGAAGGCTTGAGCTTTGCACTGGACGGCCGCACGCTCTGGGTGTCGCTGGAAGGCCCGATGTACCAGGATGGTCCCGCGCCTGACCCGATGCACGGCGCGGTCAACCGCATCACCCACTTTACCCGTGACGGCAAGGTGCTGGGCCAGTACGCCTATCCGCTCGACGCGATTCCCGCCACGCCGGGCAAGGGCAAGGAAGCCGACAATGGTATCTCGGAGATGCTGGCCCTGAGCGACACCCGCATGCTGACGCTGGAACGCTCCGGCGTGCAGGCCGACGACAACAGCTACAAGACCTATGTGCGCATCTACGAGATCGACACCGCCGGCGCCACCGACATCCAGCACCTGCCGACGCTGCAAGGCGCGACGTTCACGCAAGTGAAGAAGCGCCTGGTGCTGGACCTGGCCAGTGTCGGCCTGCCGATCATCGATAACCTGGAAGGGATTTCGTTCGGCCCGCGCCTAGCCAACGGCCACGCCAGCCTGATGCTGATCTCGGACGATAACTTCAGCAAGACCCAGGTGACCCAGTTCCTGCTGTTCGAGGTTATCCCCTAGGGCGGAAATGACCGGCGGCGCCAGACAGTTGTCGCAACGGCAGCAATGCTCGAAGCCCGGCACCGGATCGCCGAAGTAATCCAGCAGCAGCTTCCAGCGGCAAAAGCCGCTTTGCGCGTAGCTGATCATGCGTTCCAGCTTTTCGCGGTCGAGTTCATGCTTCTCGTCGGGCGCCTTGCTCTTCATGAGAAAGAACTTCTGTAGCCGCGTGTCGTCGTGGTAGTACAGCAGCGTGCATTCGGCATCCTCGCCATCGCGGCCGGCGCGGCCGGATTCCTGATAGTAGGCTTCCAGGTTGCCCGGCACTTGCAGATGAATGACGAAGCGGGTGTCGGTTTTGTCGATGCCCATGCCGAAGGCGTTGGTCGCCACCATCACGCGCCGTTCGCCGTCCATGAACAGGTTCTGGTTCTCGCTGCGCTCCGCCGCTTTCAGGCGGCCGTGGTAGAGCGTGACGCTTTCACCGGCGTCCAGCAGCAGCCGGTACGTCTCGTTCACCGCCTTGACGGTGGCGGCGTAGATGATGCCCACTCCGGGCGTTTCGCGCACCAGGTCGAGCAGCATCTGGTTCTTTTCATCCGGATTGGTCACCTGGCGCACGCGGTATTGCAAATTAGGGCGATAAATCCCGGTATTCACCACCCGCATGCGCGGCCGGCCAAGCTGGCTGCGGATGTCGGCAATGACGTCGTCGGTGGCGGTGGCGGTCAACGCCAGTACCTGCGGCTTGCCCAGCGCGTCCAGCGCCGCGCCGATTTCCATGAACGCCGGCCGGAAGTCGTGCCCCCATTGCGAAATGCAGTGCGCTTCGTCGATGACGACCAGTGCAATTTTCTTAAGCTTCAGCAGTTCCTGGAACTCGGCCGTGGCCAGCCGCTCGGGGGTGCAGAACACCACGTCCTTGCCGGCCTTTTCGATGCTCTCCAGCGCCTCTAATTCATCGGCACGCGACAGGCTGCTGTTGACCTGCGTGGCGCTGGCGATGCCGGTCTCCTCCAGCCGCTCCGCCTGGTCCTTCATCAGCGAGATCAGCGGCGACACCACCAGCGTCATGCCATCCATCAGGCGCGCCGGCAACTGGTAGCACAGCGATTTTCCGCTCCCGGTGGGCATCACGGCCAGCGTATCGCGGCCGGCCAGCACGCTGTCGATCACGCGGCGCTGGCCATCGCGCAGCGCCTCCATACCGAATACCTTGTGCAGCAGCCGGTCTATCTTCTTGTCGAGTGGTGTAGTCATGCACTCAGCGTATTAAAAAACATATCGCCGGTATGTACGCCGCCACACTATACTATTGGTTTTAGCGGCTATCCCAAAAAACGATGGACCCGAGACGAGAGCATGTACGGCGTTTGCTACAGGTAGACGCTTATCTCAGTGACATGCAAGGAAAACACGCACAACCGACGCAGATCATCGATATCTCGCGCATGGGCGTAGCATTTGTCAGCGACCATGCCATGCCGACTGATGAACAATTGCTACTGAATTTCTGCTTTCCCGGCAGCGCTATACGCAACGAGATCACCCTCACCATCGTCAATAGCAGCGCGGTAGGCAGCCACGGCCGCTTCCGCAACGGCGCCCGCTTCATCGCCATTTCGGAAGCCTGCGCCGACCGCATCGTCGATTACGTCACCACAGCCCCGGCCTGATCACCAGCCGATGTCCTTCAGCAGCGGATAAGTCAGGTCGAACGGCGGCTTGACCTCATGCCGCAGGTCGGCATTGATGGCCGGCTCCATCAACTGGTTGGGCGTGGCGCTGGTATCGTAGTGCGACACCGACGAACCCGGCTGATTGGGCCGTGGCGCGTACATCAGCACCCGGCCCAGCGGATCGGTGCCGGCCCGCACGCCCAGATTGACGCCGAGGTTGGCGTACATGCCGGAATGCGTGCGGGTGCGCTTGGCGAGGGCCTGCTTCAACGCCTGCCCGTCTTCCAGCGTAATGCGCACCACCGGGATCACAATGCCCGGATCGCTGCCGCCAATGCCGGGCGGCGGCGCCCCGGCCACATTGTCGACCACGATCGTGCCGATGGCGCCCGCCTCCTGCACGTTGCGGATCTTGACCACGAAAGTACACGTGCCCCGGTCGATCATCGCAATCTTGCCCCGCACCGCTCGCGTATTGAGGTCCGACAGCGGCACGCACGCCAGGCCCAAGTCCGGCGGCGTATCCACCACCGGCATCACCTCGCCGGTCAGGCCGGGACTGCTCAGCGGCGGCCCGAAAGCGGCGGTGCCGACTTGATAAACCCCCGCCACTTCCGGCGGCGTCAACACGGTCAGGATCGGGGTGCCAGCCTGCAGGACGACCTGCGCGGCATTGGTGACCTGCACGCCATTCCACACCAGCTTGCCGGACTTGATGGCCGACGCCACCCGCTCGGCGTTGTTCATATCCTTCCACACCTTGCCAGTGGTCGTATCCAGCAGGAAGTAATCCCAGATGCTGGGAATGCCGGCCAGCAGCTCGCCGGTCTCGTCGTCGGTGTAGGTCTGGAAGCCGAGGCCGTGTGCAAACTCGTGCAGCAGCACCGTCACCAGGTCGGTATTCGATCCATGGTTGTTGTCCAGCCCAAGATAGAACGGCGAACCGGTGAAGCAGCCCGGCAGGCCCAGGTTGACGTTGAAACGGGCGCGGATATCGGGCGTGTCCGGGTCGGCGTCGAAGCCGATCAGCTTGTTGGTCTCGGCCTTGCCGAACCAGGCGTTGGCTTGCGGCGCGCCGGGGAAGTCGGAAAACACTTCCAGCGCGCCGGCGCTGCCCAGCACGGCGGCGGTCTCGGTGCACGGCAGCGCGTCCCAGGTGGCCAGCACGCGGATGGGGACATTGCTATCCAACGTTTCGCCCCATTTGCTGGCGGCGGCCTGGAACGCGTTCAAGCGTTGCGCACCCAGCGTGATGCCAGTGTTGCCGCCCACCGGCGTCACTGGTGTCGGATCGTTGAAGCCGACGCCGGCGGGGTCGCCATTGACGATGGTGATGGTGGCGGCGGCCCAGCTGTTGGAGCACAGCAGCAGCGCCAGCAAGATGGTGAGCAGCTTGTTCATTTTTGCTCTCCCGGCGCCGGCTCGCAGGTTTCGGTGATGCCGCCGTCGGCTGCCTTGCGGGCGACGGCGAAGCGGTCGTGGCGCTCGTCCAGCATCAGGCGCACCCCGCCATGCCGGGCGCGCGCCACTTGCGGCGGCGCCTGTTTGGCCAACGGCGCCGCCACCCGCATTGCCGAAGTCAGCAAGGCGGCCTGTTCGGGATTGGGACTGGTCAACTTGCCGGTGACCGGGTCTTTATAGGCCATGAGGCCGCCGCCGGACGGGGCCGCTTGCGTGCCTGGCTGATTCACGACCTGCACGTGCGGGAACCGCATCACGCCGTCCTGATCCGGCGCGGCCGCGTGCGCCGCCAGCGTCAGGCTGGCCATGCCGCCAGCGAACAGCCAACGGCGGCACCAGCGCTTGCGGAAACGTAAGGCCATCGCGCCAATACACATCAACGCCACCGTCGCAGGTTCGGGGATGGCGTTGATACTGACGCTGTCGATGCCGATGTAGTTGCCGTTGAGACTGGTATCGTCGACCACGTAGCGGAAGCCGAAGCGGCCGCTGGCCGGTGCAGTCAGACCGTTAACCAGCACGGCACGTTGTCGCCAGCCGGTATCGAGGTCGGCTTCAAACGCCGTCAACAAAGAGAAACTGTTGCTGACGTCGGTGCTGGCGCCGCTGGTGCTGAAGTAGACTTCCACCCGGTCCAGCGCGCCCTCGCCCAGCAGGCGCAGCGAGAAGTTCAGCGACTCGCCGTTGTAGAGGTTGACTTCCGGCGTCAGCAACCAGTTGCTGACTTCGCCGCCGAACGCGGCATTGTTGAAGTTGGCCGCGATATAGGAATCGGCGGGCCCGGCGGCAGCCGGGAAGAATCCCGGATTGCCCTGGAACCAGTTGGTGCTACCAGGCGGCGCACTGTTATTGATCAGCACCCAGCCGTTGGCGGGCAGCGTGCGGATGTCATCAAAACCCTCGACCAGCAAGGGCACAGCAACGGCGGAGCAACTGGCGGCGGCCATCAGCAGCCCCGCCAGATGGTTGATCGGCTTCATATCATCTCCCGGGAAGGGTTATACGGCTCAACTTGCTGTGGTTTAGACCACAGGCCGTATTCCCAGGTTCCCGATGAGATAAAATTAATTTGCAGTTACCAGCTCCACCCGGTAAGCCTATCTCAACCAGATGGCTACAGAAGTGGCGTCAGGCCAGCGTGGTATCGATGCGCAGGCCGGCTTTCAACGTCAGCGTGACCGGCGTCTTTTCGGCGATTTCCGCCATGCGGGCTTGCTGCGCGGCGTCGATATCGCCGCCGATGGTCAGCGTGCGGCGGATCAGCAGGCTGCCGTCTTCCGCATGGGTCAGGTGCAGGGCGACGTCGACCGCTGTCACCGGCCATTGCTTGCGGTCGGCGTACATGCGCAGCGTGATGGTGGTGCAGGCGCCGAGGCTGGCCAGCAGGTAATCATATGGCGCCGGACCGGTGTCCTGGCCGCCGTTGCGGGCCGGTTCGTCGGCCGTCAGCGCGTGTCCGCTGACCTCGATTTGGGTGGTGTAATTGTCCTTACCGATGGAAGCTGTACCGCGTGCCATACCTTATTCCCTCTCAATGTTAAGCCAAGGTAAAGAAGCGTAAATGGCGCTAATTCACGAATATGCAACTGGTATAATGGCAACTCTACCGTATAGAGACGTTGTGCCGTCCAGATTATGCAAAAGATCCTGCTTACCTGCTGCCTGACCGGCAGCGCTATTCTGCCAGCTTACGCCCAAAACGCCACTCCCGAAACGCCAGCCACCAAGCCAGCCAAGCCGACAACCGCCACCGTTCCTGCGCCCGCCAAGGCCAAGGAAGTGTTGCCGGAAGTGACCGTTTCCGCTGAGCGCCCGACCAACCGCATCGACCGCCAGGTCTACGATGTCAAGTCCGACATCTCCAGCACCAATGGCACCGCCGCCGATGCGCTCAACAACGTGCCATCGGTCAACGTCGATCCCGACGGCACCGTCACGCTGCGGGGCAGCACCAATGTGCAGATCATGGTGGACGGCAAGCCGTCGGCCATGCTGCAAGGCGATAACCGCGGCCCGGCATTGCAGGCGATGGCGGCCGACGATATCGAGTCGGTCGAGGTGATCAACAATCCCGGCGCGCAGTTCGGCAATGAAGCCGGCGGTGGTCCGATCCTGAATCTGGTGATGCGCCGCAACCGCAAGCCGGGTGGCATGGCCACCGTCAACAGTAACGCCGGCACCGCCGGCCGCTACAACAGCGCCGTCAACGGCAGCTACAACGAAGGCCCGTGGGGCTTCCAGGGCAGCGCCAACGTGCGCCATGACGGCCGCAACTCCACCGCCGACGTGGTGCGCGACACGCTGGACACCGGCACCGGCCAGTTCGTCCACAACAACCAGACCTCGGTCGGCCGCGGCCTGAACGACATGGCTGGTTTGAACGGCACCGTCAGCTACAACCTGAACCAGACCGACACCCTGACCGGCAGCGCCTCTTACAACAAGCGCACCAACGACCAGCAGTCCAGCGACCATTACGTCAACGGCGCCACCAGCCTGATTCCGGCCGCCGACTACGTGCGCAGCACCAACCGCACCGGCGACAGCAACAACTATGGCTGGGGCGCGCGCTACGACCACAAGGGCGATCTGCCGAACGAAACGCTGAAGATCGACCTGCGCGTGTCGGCCTCGGAAAACGACAACGTCAACAACTACGCCAACGCCTACGCCACGCCGGGCTGGATCGACACCAAGGCCAACCAGCGCAACCACAATGACACCCGCATCGTCGACTTCACCGGCGATTACGAGCGTCCACTGTGGGGCGGCACCGCGAAGACCGGCTACAAGATCGCCACCAACGACAACAACGTCAACACGCTGTACACCGACATCAATCCGATCAGCGGCGCCGCCACCGTCAACAACGGCCGCACCAATGCCTATGAGCTGGATGAAACCGTGTACGCGCTGTACGGCACTTACCAGATGCGCCTGAACGACCGTTGGGGTGCGCTGGCCGGCCTGCGCGCCGAGTACACCGACATGGACATTAACCAGATCACCGGCAGTGTCGAGGCGAAGAATCACTACATCAACTACATCCCGAGCGCCTACGCCACGTACAAGGTCACGGACAACGCCAACCTGCGCTTCGCCTACGCGCGCCGGATTCGCCGTCCCAACGCCAACGACCTGAATCCGTATGTGACCTACCGCGACGAGTTCAACGTCTTCTCGGGTAACCCGAACCTGAAGCCGACCAAGACCGATTCCTTCGAAGTGGGTTACGAGACCAAGATCGCCGGCCTGGAAACCAATCTGCGCGGCTACTACCGCAAGGACACCGATTCCATCGTCGACTACCGCTACTTCGTCGCGCCGAACGTGCTGTTGACCACCCGCGCCAACGGCGAAGGCAGCCATTCCAGCGGCCTGGAATTCACCGTGAGCGGCAAGCTGACGCCATCGCTGACGCTGAACACCAGCGGCAACCTGGCGCGCTCGCAGCAAAGCTTCTACGACGACAGCGGCAATCTGATCACGCGCACCGCCAACTCGCTGAGCGGCCGCGCGCGACTGAACTATTCGTACGACGCCGCCAACCAGATCCAGATGGCGCTGCAAATGATGGGCAAAACCTTGTCCGGCCAGGGCTACCGTTCGGCCAACCACACCTTCAACATGAGCTGGCGCCACACCGTGACGCCGCAACTGACGCTGGTGGCCAACGTGACGGACCTGTTCAACACCAACAAGATGCAAACCATCATCGACAGCGACACGCTGCGCGAGACGAGCACCCGCCGCTTCGACGGCCGCGTGTTCTATGTCGGCCTGTCGTACCGCTTCGGTGGCACCGCGTCCAGCAGCGAGCATCGCGAGGAAGGATGGGGCCCGCGCCCCGGTGGTCCGGGGGGTCCTGGCCCTGGCGCCGGCGGTCCGCCTCCTGGCGCGTAGCCAATAAAAAAAGGCCCGATTTATGAACTGACCCCCAGTAGTTGGACGGTTTAATTTGCTAGGCAGCCAGGGGCTGAGTTCTGTATTGCACAGGGCTCAGCCCTTTTAGTTTCATCTTAATGCGATCATGATTGTAGTAGCTGATGTATTTCTTAATGCCGATTCGGAGTGCATCAATGCTGTCAAACTTGTTGAGGTAAAAGAATTCTGTTTTCAGCACCCCGAAGAAGCTTTCCATGGCGGCATTGTCCCAGCAGTTTCCTTTGCGTGACATGCTCTGCTTAATGCCTCTTTGCTGCAGCAAGCGCTTATAGGCCGGCATCCTGTAGTGCCAACCTTGATCGGAATGCAGCATCGGCCGTTCGCCAGGCTTGAGCTTACGCAGAGCCTTCTTCAACATGGCGCCGACGAGTTCATAGGCTGGTCGCCGAGCAGTCTCAAAAGCGATAATTTCACCGTTATACAAATCCATCACCGGCGACAAATACAGCTTCTCTCCCGCGACATTGAATTCGGTTACATCCGTCACCCATTTCTCATTGGCGTTGGCGGCGCGGAAGTCGCGATCCAAGGTGTTCTCAGCTGCCTGCCCGATCTCACCTCGGTAGGACCGATATTTCTTAGGCCGTACCAATGATTTGAGTCCGAGTTCATTCATCAGACGCTGTACTTTTTTGTGATTGATGTGCTGTCCCTGCTGTCCAAGAGCGGCGGTGACGCGGCGATATCCATAGCGTCCACGATGGCGATCGAAGATGCGCTGGATCTGCTTCTTAACCTTCTGTTCCCCATCCAGCGTTTGCGAGACCTTCTGTTGATAATAGAAAGTGCTACGCGGCAGCCCTGCACACTTGAGCAGACCCGCCAACGGAAAGTGCTGCCTTAGTTCAGCGACTACTTGCGCTTTTTGCGCGTTGTCGCCTTCTGTCGCTGAACTAAGGCTTCTAACTTTTTTAAGTACGCATTCTCCATGCGCAGCTGATCGATTTCTGCCAGCAAGTCTTTCTTGCTACGGCTTTCGTCGTCAGTGGTGGTAGGTGTTTGAGCGTTCGGGAAATCGGGCATTTGGGGCGGTCGTCCACGTTTTCGTGGTTTCAGAGCATCTACACCACCGCTATGATAGCAGTGCTCCCATGTGGCAAGGCATCCAGCACTGCGAATACCCATAGCAATAGCCGTCTCGGCATAAGACCAATGGTTCTTCCACATGTTTTTCAACGCACGTAGACGAAAGGCAGCGTCATAGTGCTCGAATTTCTTGCGTAGCCCAGCCGCTCCATACCGCTCATGCAATGCAACCCAGAGCTTTACCATTCTTGCTGACACACCATTGTTTCTGGCTATCGCAGCGCATGTGAATCTGCCCGAGGCATATTGCTTTACTACCGAACGTTTAAATCACTCGTCAAACTTAGTCATGAAAAAACCCCGAAAGTTGTGTCCAACTTTCGGGGTTCAGTTCATTAATCGGGCCTTTTTACTTTACTTGATCACTGCCAGCTTCTGACGGTGGCCACCTTTGAAGGTGTAGATGGTCAGCAGACCATCCTGAACGTCCCCATTGGCGTCGAACGAGATATTCCCCAACAGGCCTTTGTGCTTCAGCTTTGCCAGTTGCGGCAGGTATTTCGCCGGATCTGGCGAACCGGCTTTCTGCATCGCTTCAACCATCATCATCAGCGCATCGTAGGCATACGGTGCGTAAGTCTGCACCTCGATGCCGTAGCGCTTCTTATACGCGACGCGGAAGTCTTCCATGCCCTTTTCCTGCGCCGGCTCGACGCCGCCCGCTTCGGCGCAGATCACCTGGCCGTCGCTCATGCCGTCGCCGGTCAGGCGCGGCACCGAGTCCGAACACATGCCGTCGCCGCCCATGAACTTGACCGGGAAGCCCAGTTGCTTCATCTGGCGCAGCATCGGCGCGGCCACCGCGTCCATGCCGCCGAAGAAGACCATATCAGGCTTGGTGGCCTTGATGGCGGTCAGGATCGCCATCAGGTCGGTCGCTTTGTCGTTGGTGTACTGGGTCGAAACGATGGTGGTGCCGGTGGCGGCGCCAGTGCGTTTGACGGTCTTGCTGAATTCATCAGCCAGGCCTTTGCCGTAGGACGTACGGTCGTCCACCACGGCGATGCGCTTTACCTTCATGGTCTGCATCGCGTAACGCGCCAGCGCAGGGCCGAGCTGCTCGTCGTTGGCGATATTGCGGAAGGTGGTGTTGTAACGCTGGTGCGTGTACTGCGGCGCACTGGCCGACGGCGTAATCTGCGGAATGCCGGCGTCATAATACAGGCGCGAGGCCGGAATCGTGGTGCCGGAGGTCTCATGACCGATCACGCCCAGCACCTTGGAATCCACCAGTTTCTGCGCCACGGTGGTGGCTTGTTTCGGATCGCCGGCGTCGTCTTCGGCCTGCATTACGATCTTGTATTTTTTACCACCAATGACCACGCCCTTGGCGTTCAACTCATCGACCGCCATGCGCGCGCCGTTTTCATTGTCCTTGCCCAGGTGGGCGATCGGGCCGGAAGTGGCGGCCACGTGGCCGATCTTGATGGTGTCTTCCGCTTGCACGGAGGCGGCGCCCGCAGCGCCGATAAAGGCCAGCGCCAGTGCGCGGCATACTGTTTTTGTTGTGAACTGCATAAAGTCCTCGTAGGTTAACAGCGTTAGAATACCAGACACCGGCAGACGTTTGCCAATTCCCCCTTGCACAAAGGGCAGATTACAGTAAGATAACTGCCCATGGCCTTCCTGCTCTTTCAGCTCAATAGTCTGCGCAGCAGGTTGATTCTCCTGGTGCTGCTGGCGATCGCGCCCAGCGCGATCATGACCGTTATTAACGGCACGCGCGAACGCGCCCACGCGGTCGAGGTGGCAGAGGAAAACCTCCAGCGCCTGACCAACCTGGCGGCGGCCAACGAAGCCCAGTCCATCGCCGGCGCGCGCCAGATCCTGCGCGACCTGGCCAGCATTCCAGACTTGATGGGCGACCAGGCGCAGTGCAGCCGCCTGCTGGCCAACATCCAGCGCCAGAATCCCGACTATGTCAATTTCGGCTTGATCCAGTTGAACGGCGATGTGACCTGCAACGCCGTGCCGTCCAAAAACCTGGTCAACCTGGCCGACCGCTCGCACTTCCGCCGCGCCGTGCATCTGAAGCGCTTTGTCGCCGGCGGCTACATCTTCGGCCGCGTGATCCAGAAGCATACCGTCAACCTGACCTACCCGGTGCTGGATGAGGAAGACCGGGTCAAGGCCGTGGTGTTTGCGGCGCTCGACCTCACCAAACTGGATCGCTTCGTGGCCGACATCCAGCTGCCGGCGGGATCGCTGCTGCTGACCGCCGATTCCGAAGGCAAGATCATTTCGCGCAAGCCCGATCCGGAAGCCTGGTTCGGCAAGCAGGTGTCGCCGGAGATGCGCATCGCCATGGCGGGGGAACCGGGCAAGCCGGTACTGCTCACAGGGCCGGACGGCGTCGAGCGGCTGCACCGCTTTGCGCGCGTCGGCAGCAACGGCCTGTCCGACTACACCGTCACCATCGGCATTCCGGCCGACGCCATCACCGCCAACGCGCGCCATGACCAGATGCTGGACTTCCTGGCGCTGGCCGCGACCATCGCGCTGGCGCTGGTGGCGGCGTGGTTCGTCGGTGACGTGCTGGTGCTGCGGCGCGTAAAGCGCCTGGCCAGCACCGCCAACAGCATCGCCTCCGGCGCGCTGGAAGCACGCAGCGGCATCCGCTACGGCAAAGAGGAAATCAGCGAACTGGCGCGGGCGCTGGACGCCATGGCCGCCTCGCTACAGGAAAAGGAACGCCAGCATCTGAAGGCAGAAAACCAGCTGCGCGAGGCAGATCGCCGTAAGGATGAATTCCTGGCCATGCTGGCGCACGAGCTGCGCAACCCGCTGGCGCCGATCAGCGCTGGCGCGCAGCTGCTGCAAAGCGGCCACGCCACCGACGCCGCCGTGCAGCGCACCGCCGGCATCATCGTGCGCCAGGTGCACCACATGACACGGCTGGTGGACGATCTGCTGGATGTATCGCGCGTTACGCGTGGCCTGGTGACGTTGACGCGGGTGCCGCTGGACATATCCACCATCGTGGTCGATGCGATGGAACAGGCGGATCCCCTGTTTAAGGCGCGCCAGCACCGCTTTGAAGTCGTACTGTCTCCCGCGCCGCTGGTGGTGGTCGGCGATCATAAAAGGCTGGTGCAGGTGCTGGTCAATGTGCTGAACAACGCCGCCAAGTACACGCCGGCCGGCGGCGCCATCAAGCTGGCCGTGCGCGCCGATGGCGGGAATGTCCAACTGATCGTCAGCGACAACGGCATCGGCATGTCACCAGAACTGCGCGGCCGCGTATTTGAATTGTTTGCGCAGGCCGACCGTAGCGCCGACCGCTCGCAAGGCGGCCTGGGACTGGGTCTGGCGCTGGTTAAATCGCTGGTGGAGCTGCATGGCGGCTCGGTGGCGGTCGATAGCGGCGGCGAACATCAGGGCAGCACCTTCACCATCACCCTGCCGGGGGCGTCGCAGCAGCAACCGTCCGTGCCTGCCCCGGGCAAGAACGTGACGCCGGCGCGCAGGCTGCGCGTGCTGGTGGTAGACGATAACATCGACGCCGCGCAAACCCTGCAACTGCTGCTGGAAGCTGGCGGCCACCAGGTCAGCGTCAGCCACACCGCGCTGGCGGCGCTGGACATGGCCGAAGCCACGTTGCCGGAACTGTGCCTGCTCGATATCGGCCTGCCCGACATCAGCGGCTTCGAGCTGGCGCGCCGCCTGCGCGCGCTGCCGCAGACCGCGCACGCCACGCTGGTGGCGGTAACCGGCTACGGCCGCCGCGAAGACCGCGACCAAGCCGACCAAGCCGGCTTCGATCACTACTTTGTCAAACCGGTGGATGTGGATGCGCTGTTGGCGCTGATCGCCCGCCTGCCCTAATCGGAGCTTCATGAAACAGCTGCTACTCAGTCTCCTCATCGCCGCCGCCCTGCCTGCACAGGCGCAAGAACAAGCGATGGCGCGCATCGCCGCGCAGCCGTCGGTTAAACAAGCATTGGCCTACATCGAGAAAAACGAGCCGGCCACACAGACCAATATGTTGGCGATCAACGCCATCCCGGCGCCAACTTTCGCCGAAGCCGCCCGCGCCAGCGACTACGCCACGCGCCTGAAAGCCGCCGGCCTGACCGATGTGCGCATCGACGAAGCGGGCAATGTAATCGGCACTTATCACGGCAGCGGCAAAGGCCCGGTGATCGTGCTGGCCGCGCACCTGGACACGGTCTACCCCGCCGCCACCGATCTCACCGTGCATGAAAAAGACGGCCGCCTGTACGCGCCCGGCATCGCCGACAACGGCCGTTCGCTGGCGGCCATGCTGACCATCGCCCAAGCCATGCGCGACGCCGGCGTGCGCACCGAAGGCGATGTGCTTTTCGTCGCCAACGTCGGCGAGGAAGGACTGGGTGATCTGAAAGGCGTGAAGTATCTGTTCAGCCAGCGCAAGGATATCAAGGCCTTCGTCGGCCTGGAACCGGCGCTCGGCACGGACGGCGATCCGGTGACCTACATCGGCACCGGCAGCCGCCGCTTCAAGGTCACCCTGCACGGACCGGGAGGCCACAGCTACGAAGGCTTTGGCCTGCCATCGGCCGTACATGCGGCCGGCCGCGTGATCGCGCATATCGACGATGTGCGCGTCCCTTCGCAGCCAAAGGTCACGTTTAATGTCGGCGTGGTCCAGGGCGGCCAGTCGGTCAACAGCATTTCCGCCGAAGCGTCGATGCTGATCGATATCCGCTCGGCGGACGCGCCGCTGCTGGTCAAGGTCGAGCAGCAGGTCAAGGCCGCCATCCAGCAAGGCGTGGATGAAACCAACCAGCGCTGGAACAGCAAGGCCATCACCGCCGACGTGGTGCTGATCGGCGACCGTCCCGCAGGCCAGATGGCGGCCGATGCGCTGATCGTGCGCACCGCGCTGGCGGCGGCCAAGGTGCAAGGCCGCCCTGCACTGCTGGACGGCCCACACTCCACCGACGCCAACCTGCCGATGAGCCTTGGCGTGCCGGCGATTACCATGTCCGGCGGCGGCAGCTCCGGCGGCTATCACTCCGAAAAGCTGGAATGGTGGTCGGCACGGAACGGTCACACCGGTCCGCAGAACGTCTTGCTGACCATCCTCGGCCTGGCCGGCGTGCAGGGCGTGGCCGCCCCGCTGGTCAAGTAAGGCTTACAGCGTAACGCGCAGCGACACTTGCACGTTGCGCGGATCACCATAGTAATTGCTGAAGCCCGTCGCCGCATATTTCGCAAAGTAGAACTTGTCGAACAGGTTATTGGCGTTGACCTGCAAGGCATAGGTCTTGTTGAAGCGATAGCCCAGCATGGCGTTGAAGATGGTGTAGCCGCCCTGGTGCGCGGTGATCGTGCCGGACTTCACAAACGTTTCGCTCTGCGCCTGCACGCCGCCGCCAACGCTCAGGCCTTGCAGTACGCCGCCCGGACGATAGGTAGCGAACACGCGCACCAGATGGCGCGGATCGATGCTGCGTAACGGCTGGCCGACGTTGGCTGCAGTGCTGTCGCTCAGATAGCTGGTGCGGGTGTTGGTGTAGCCGCCCATCAGCTGCAAGCCTGGCAGCACTTCGCCGCTGATTTCCGCCTCATAGCCTTCGCTACGCTGCTTGCCGCCGGCCACATAGCAATAGCTGGTTGGATAATACGGCAGGCATGGCGTCGGCGTGCTGGTGTCCAGCGCGGCCTTGCCGTTGTTATTGATGCGGAAGGCGGCCAGCGATGCGGTCAGGCGGCCACCCATGAATTCACCTTTGAAGCCGGCTTCGTAGTCGTCGCCACGCACCGGCGCGATGATGCTGCCGCTGGCGTCCTTGTAGTTTTGCGGCGTGAAGATTTCGGTGTAGCTGGCGTAGGCGTTAATTTGGCTGGTGATGTCGTAGGTGAGGCCAGCGAACGGCGTCACTTCACGCGTCACCTTGTAATTGCTGGCCGGCGTGGCGGGCACTTTGTAGTCCCACCAGCTGAGGCGCGCACCAACCAGCAAGTGCAGCGGATCCGCCAGCGACAAACGCGTGGTGGCGTAAGCGCCCTGCTGGTGCGTCTTGTTGCCGGCCGCCGCGTAGGCAGTGCCGAGGCCCGCGCCAACTGCGGGCTCCGTCACCGTGTAAGGATTCCAGGTGCGGATATCGACATTGGTCATTGCGCCAAGGCCGAAGTAGCCCGAGGTGCCGATGGTATCCACTTCCTGCGATTCGACGCCGAACACCGCTTCGTGCTTGCGGCCGAACAGCTGGAACGGACCATTGGCGGTGGCGCTCAGCACGCGCTGGTTGCTGGTGTCGCCCGAATACGCCGACACGCTGACGTTGACCAGGTACGGATTGGTGGTGCTGGTGCGCGAGAACGAGGTTTGCTTGAATCCCCAAGGCTTCATGTGCAGGCCGGTGTATGCCGCACCCAGTTTCAGCGTCCAGTCGTTGTCGAAACGGTGTTCCAGTTCCAGCGTGGCCTGGTCGTTGTAGCGGTTCCAGCGATTCCACGCCGCGCCCAGGTAGGTATCCTGCGGCAGGTTGAGCGACGAACCGCCAAAGTTGGGCGGCAGGTTGCCCCAGGCGCCGGTGGAGTCCAGGTCCGTGTGCTGCAAGGTGGCGGTCAGCAGCGTGCGTGGCGTCAGGTCGGCTTCCACCACGCCGTACATTACTTCGCGGTCTTCGTGGCGGGCTTTCTGGAAGAAGTCCTTTTCATCCTTGACCAGCACCACACGGCCGCGCAGCGTGCCTTCCGCATTCAGCGAGCCGGAGATATCGGCCTCGCCACGCTTGCGGTCCCAGGTGCCGGCCAACAGGTTCAGCGAAGCCTGGAACGATTTGGTCGGACGCTTGCGCACCAGGTTGACCGCCGCCGACGGATTGCCCGAGCCACGCAGCATGCCCGAGGCGCCGCGCAGGATCTCGACGCGTTCCAGCACCGCCGTATCCGGCTGCACGAACACCGAGCCGCTCTGGTTCATGGTAAAGCCATCGATTTGCAGCGCGTCGATCGAAAAGCCGCGCGAGTAATAGCCTACGCGTTCGCTGTCGGTGTAATCGACGGTCACGCCGGGCGTGTTCTTCATCACGTCGTGCAGGTCCGGCAGCAAGCGGTCGTCGAGGAACTGGCGGGTCAGCACAGTGACCGGCTGTGGAATTTCGCGGATCGATTCCGTGCCTTTGAAGACGGAAGCCTTCTTCGCGGCGAAAGAGTTATCGGCAGCGCCGGTAATCTCCACGCTCTGGATCGGCGCGTCAGTTTCTTCGGCGGCGTGCGCCAGTACGCTCACGGCGCACATGATGGCTGCAAATGGTAGGGACGTGCGGGGACAACGACGAGACATCGTGATTACTCCAAGGTGAAAAAACGGTTTTAAATGAAGGCGCGGCCGAGCAGCACAAGCGTTACGGCGACGGCACTGACACCGCCGGCGGCCCAGCCCACGCGCACCATGGCGCGCGTGGCGTAGCTGAGCACCAGCACCAGACCGACCGCCGCAGCGGTCAACATGCCGGCCCAGGCGACCCAGCCTTGGGAAGCGCCCCAGACGGAAAGGCAAACCAGCAGCGACACCAGCAAGCCACCACTGCCCGACCAGCGCAGCCGGCGGCGCGTCTGGTCGCTCGGCAGGTTGCCGCGTCCATGCAAGGCTTCCCAATGACGATCCATGGCCAGGCTCAAGGCCGTGAAGCCGCCGGCGGCGCTGGACAGCGCGGCGATGATCGCTAGAGCATTCATCATCGTCGTCATACCGCCACCTTCGCCATCTTCATCTTGACGGGCGCCTTGGCGGCGCCCAGCCGCTTGCAGGCCCACAGCAAGGTGCAGCCGAACAGCAGCGCGACCAGGTCGAAGCCCGCCACCGGCCACAGTCCCTGCGCCATGCTGGCAAACAGTCCGGCGCCGCCGGTCAGGGGATTCAGCACCGGCAGCAGCGCAAACAGCACGCCCGCCACCGCCAGCTGGATGCGCCACATCCAGCGCACCGGGAATGCCAGCGCCAATACGGCGGCAATGCCCCATGCGGTGAAGAAGCATTGGATTTCGAGATCCGGCCGTCCTTGCAGTCCCACCGGCACCAGGCGGTTCGCCCAGAAGAACACACTCATCGCAATCATCAGGCCGGCGATGCCGCCGAGGTTCAGTCCATCCACCAGACGCAGCCCGAAACCGATGCTGCCATTGGCGCGCGCCTTCAGATGCTTGGGGCGTTCCTTGACGGCCCACAGCAGCACGCCGGTAGCCACCATGGCGCAGCCGGCCAGGCCGGAAAGGAAGAACAGGCCGCGCAGCAGCGGGCTGGCGAAACGGCCGATGTGCAGGCCATACATCACGCCGCGCGTTTCTACCGCTGCGCCGCCGGGTTTGGTCATGTCGGTCAGCAGGCCGCCGCTGACGCCATCGAAAGTCAGCGTCGGCAGGTTGTTGCTGATGCCGTGTGCATCCTGCTGCGTCAACGTCACGCTGGCCGCGCTGTCACCTGCCAGGTTGACGGTGATGCGGCCGACCGGCGCGCCGTCCCACAGCTTGCTGGCCTGCGCCACCAGCGGCGCCAAAGGCGTCAGCGGCGCGTGAATGCCGCTGGCTTTTGCGTCGGCTTTGGGGCCGCCATTCAGGTCGGCGTAGAAGGCGTCGCGTTCCGGATAGACCGCGTTCAGGCCTTGTGGCAGGTACATGAACATCAGCGTCACCAGGCCGGTGTAGGTGATCATCAGATGGTATGGCAGCGCCAGTACGGCGGTGGCGTTGTGCGCATCCAGCCACGAACGCTGGCCTTTACCGGGCCGGAAAGTGAAGAAGTCCTTGAAGATGCGCTTGTGCGTGACGATGCCGGAGAAGATCGCCACCAGCATGAACATGGCGCAGATGCCGACGATCCAGCGTGCCCAGATCACCGGCATGTAGTGCATGTCGAAGTGCATGCGGTAAAAGAAATCACCGCCGCGCGTTTCGCGCGCCGCACTCATTTCCTGACCGGTGACCGGATCGACGCTGACGTTTTCAAAACGGCGACGGCCGCGCGGCTTGGCGCCATCCTTAGCCGGCGCCGGCGCCCAGCTGGCGCGCACGCTCGGTTCGCGTTCGCTCGGCAGCGTGATAAACCAGCGCGGGCTGCTTGACGCGCGCTGCTCCAGCAATTGCTGGATGCGGGTCGCAGCCACGCCCTGCTCCACCACTTCGTGCGAATCCTGGTGCAACTCGGGTTTCATCCACAGCGTTACCTCATCGCGGAAATAGCTGATGGTGCCACAGCAGAACACCATGAACAGCACCCAGCCGACCAGCAGGCCGGACCAGGTGTGCAGCCATGCCATCGATTGACGGAAGCCCTCTTTCATACGCCGCCTCCCAGCCAGATGATTGCGCCCAGCAAGAGGCCGGCAGCGAGCAGGCCCAGCCAGGCTTTCAAGGCGGTGCTGGCGGCGAAGCACCACATCACGGCGCAAGGCATCACCACCAGCCCGGTCAGCGTGGCGGCCACCACGCGGTCGACCGCGTGGCCCGGAAGTATCAGTGCGAGAGCGGTAACCGCCAAGGAGGAGACAGCGTAGCCGCCGCCGACAGCCGCCAGTGCGCGCGAGGCGACCGCAAGCCGGTAGTGCATCAGGATTTGCATCATAAAGAAGGTGTTACCTGATTGCCGGCGGGGTAAGGTAAGCTTAAATGTAATTGATAATTATTCTCATTCTAGTTATACGATGACGAAGTTGTCAAGTTTGCGGGTTCATAATCTAGTACTTTTAGTAGAACACAGCGGTTACAATAGGAATGATAATAGCAATCATTCTCAACGCAACCACACCATCATGCCTCGCCTTTCACCTTTGACTCTTTGCGTCCTGTCCGCAATTTATACCCTTCCCGCCCACGCACAGACCGCCGATGAACCGGTACAGTCAGTGGTCGTCAGCGCCTCCGCCGACGCTTCGGCCGCCGGCCTGTCCAAGACTTTTGGTGGCGGCCAGGTTGCCAAGGGCGGCCGGGTCGGCCTGCTCGGCACCATGGATTTGATGGATACGCCGTTCAACAGCACCAATTTCACCCAGCAGTTCATCCAGGACCAGCAGGCGCACAGCGTGGCCGACGTGCTGCAAAGCGATCCGGGCGTGCGCGTGGCGCGCGGCTTCGGCAACTACCAGGAGGTGTATATCATCCGCGGCTTCCCGGTCAACTCGGACGACCTCGCCTACAACGGCCTGAACGGCGTGCTGCCGCGCCAGTACATCGCCGCCGAATTGCTGGAGCGAGTGGAAGTCTTCCGTGGGGCCAACACCTTCCTGAACGGCGCGACGCCGGGCGGCGGCGGCATTGGCGGCGCAATCAATCTGCTGCCGAAACGCGCGCCGAACGCCGACCTCAACGAAGTGTCGGCCGGCCTGCAAACCGGCAAGCAGACCTATCTGGCTACCGACATCGCGCGCCGCTTCGGCGATGAAAAACGCTTCGGCGTGCGCGTCAACGCCGTGCAGCGCAAAGGCGGTTCAGGCGTCGACAACGAAGACCGCGACCTGCAAATGGCCGCCATCGGCGCCGATTATCGCGGCCGTGGCTTCCGCCTGTCGGCAGACTTGGGCTGGCAGAACAGCAAGCTGTATAACGGCCGCCCGGCGGTCAACGTCGGCGCCGGCCTGGCCGTTCCTGCGGCGCCGGATGCGTCGGCCAACTACGGCCAGCCGTGGGATTTTTCGAGTGAACGCGACGTCTTCGGCACGCTGCGCGGCGAATGGGACATCAGCAAGGACGTGGTGGCGTGGGCTGCCTTCGGCGGCCGCCAGGGCAATGAGTTGAACCGCCTTGGCAGCACCTTGAACCTGACCACCGCCGCCGGTGCGGGTCAGCTGCGCCGCTTCGACAATGCGCGCGAAGATCACATCAAGACCGGTGAACTGGGCGTGCGCGCAGAACTGCATACCGGCCCGGTAAGCCACAAGCTGGCGCTGACCACCACCGGCTTCGATCTGGATTCGCGTAACGCCTACGCCACCTCGGCCTACCAGAACACCACCCTTTACAACCCGCCAGTGATGGTGCTGCCAGCCCTGACCACCTTCGGCAACAGCATGGCCGACCCGCGCACCACCAACAAGGTGACGCTGGTGAGTGAAGCGGTGGTGGACAGCATGGGCTTCTTCAACGATACGCTGCTGGCCACGGTCGGCGTGCGCCATCAGAACATCAAGCAGCAAGGCTTTGCCTACAACACCGGCAAGCAAAACGCCTACTACAACGAAGGCGCCAACACGCCGATCGCCGCCATCGTCTACAAGATCACGCCGCAGGTGTCGGTGTACGCCAACCGCGTGGAGAGCTTGCAGCAAGGCGCGATTGCTGGCTCCACCGCCGTCAACGTCGGCCAGATTTTCGATCCGTACAAATCGGTGCAGAAGGAAGCCGGCGTCAAGTTCGATGGCGGCCGCTATGGCGCCACCGCCGCGCTGTTCACCACCAGCCAGCCTATGAGCGTGCTGAATCCGACCACCAAAGTGTTCAGCATCGAAGGCGAACAGCGTAACCGTGGCATGGAACTGACCGCTTACGGCGAACCGCTGCGCGGCCTGCGCGTGCTGGGCGGCGCCACCTTCCTCGACGCCACGCAGCAGCGCACCGCCGGCGGTCTTACAGACGGCAAGGACGTGATCGGCGTGCCGGATACGCAGATGAACGTAGGCGTGGATTGGGATGTGCCGGCCGTACGCGGTTTCAGCGTTTCGGCGCGTGTGCTGCATACATCGTCGCAGTGGGCCAATGCAGCCAACACGCAGCAGCTGCCGTCGTGGAATCGCCTGGACCTGAGCACGCGCTACGAGTTCAAGGTGGCCGATCACAGCGTGGTGCTGCGTGCCCGCGTGGACAACGTCACCGACAAGAACTACTGGGCCTCGGCCGGCGGCTCGCAAGGCACCGGCTATCTGGTGCTCGGCGCGCCGCGTACTTTCGGCCTGACCGCGTCCATCGAATTCTGATCCGACGCCCGCTGGCTGAGCATCCGGGCCGCAAGCGCCCTGCCGCTCAGCCAAGCATCACCTTCCTGCCCGCCGCACAGCCAGTCGCCACACAGGCCAAGCTGCACGGCGGGCAGCCAGATACATTGATCGCTCGACGGCAGCATCGCCGCGACCTCCATTGCCGTAGCCGGCAGCAGGGGCGCCAGCAAGGCAGCCGCTTGCGGCGCCGGCAGCGCCAACACCAGCGCGTCGAAATCACCCGCATGTGCGCCAGCCTCCAGCGAGGCGATGCGCCAGCCGCCTTCGTGCCCCTCGTGCCAGATATCGCAGACCGTGGTGGCGGCGTCGAACAGCGTCACCCTGCATGCATCGCTTTGCAAATGCCGCGCGCATGACATGCCTGCCGCGTCGGCGCCGATTACCGCTACATTGAATTGAGTCACATTCATGGGCGGGAGTATATCGGCGCTGATGGCCACGTTGCGCTTCAAGGCCGGTTCAATCCCGGTTCATGCTAGCATTTCGTTATGGAGGATCGCTAGAATGAACCAGAAGATGACGAAGGGCTATCGCAGCGGCGTGGCCGCCCGCCTGGCAGGACTGCCGGTGGAAACGCTGCGCGTGTGGGAACGGCGCTATGGCGTTTCCGATGTGGACCGTTCACCGCAAGGCCAGCGCCTGTATTCCGCTGAACAGGTGCACCGGCTTGGATTGCTGAAGCGCGTGGTCGATCAGGGCCACGCCATCGGCACCGTCGCCAGACTGGATGCCGCCGAGTTGGCCGCACTGGCGGGTGTGCAGGCGGCCAGCGGCGTGCAATCGTTGAAGCTGGCCGTGGTGGGCGCCGCGCTGGCACAGCGTCTCAGCGCCACGCGCACCACGCCGTTGCTGGAAATCGTCGCCGTGTGTGCACAGCTGGACGACGCCGAACAGGAACTGGCCGGCACCAGCGCAGACGTGCTGCTGATCGAAGCGCCGGAAATGACGGCCGACGCCATGCCGCAAATACGCAGCTTGCGCCGCGCCGTGCCCGCCAAGGCCACCGTGGTGCTGTACAGGTTCTGCGACAGCGCCACCGTGCGGCGCCTGCGCGAACATGGCTGCCTGGTGGCGCGCTCACCGTCAGACGCATCGGAAGTGGCCGTGCTGTGCAACACCGCCCTCACCGGCGCCGCGCTGCCCCCGCCAGGGCCGACCAAGCCCGCCGCGCCGCGTCGCCTGAACGATGAAGAACTGGCGGCGCTGGCGGCCGCCTCGTCCAGCATCAACTGCGAATGCCCGCGCCACCTGGCCGACATCCTGCTGATGCTGTCGAGCTTTGAACGCTACAGCGCGCAGTGCGCAAACCGCAACGCGACCGACGCCGCCATGCACGAGGACCTGGCCCGAAGCGCCGGCCACGCCCGCATGCTGATGGAAGACGCACTAGAACGACTGGCCTACGCGGAGGGATTGCCCATGCCGGCCAGATGACAGGAAACGATGAGACTCAAACTACTACTTGGCGACCAGCTGAATCATGAACACAGCTGGTTCACCCGCCCGCAAGACGATCAAATCTTTGTCATGATGGAAGTACGGCAGGAAACCGACTACGTCCTGCATCACGCACAAAAGATCATCGCCATCTTCGCCGCCATGCGCGACTTTGCCCGTCGCCTGCGAGACGCCGGCCACCGCGTGGACTACCTCGCCATCGACGATGCCGACAACCGCCAGTCCCTGCCCGCCAATCTGGACTACCTGCTGGCGCATTACGGCGCCACCGAATTCCACTGGCAAGCGCCGGATGAATGGCGGCTGGACCGTCAACTGGCCGACTACGCCGCCGCCCTTGCCATTCCGGCATGGATGGACGACACCGAGCATTTCTACACCGCGCGCGACGAAGCCGCCCGCATCTTTGAAGGCCGCAACAGCTGGTTGATGGAGCACTTCTACCGCCGCATGCGCGGCAAGCACGGTGTACTGATATCAGAAACCGGCAAACCGGCCGGCGGCCAATGGAACTTCGACCACGACAACCGCGAAGCGTGGAAAGGCCTGCCGTGGGAACCGTCCGACTGGCGCGGCCGCCACGATCACAGCGCATTGTGGGACACCATCCAGGCATCCGGCGCCAAGAGCTTCGGCGAACCGAATGCAGACAACTTCGCCTGGCCGCTGAACCACGAGGAAGCCTTGCAGCACCTGGATAACTTCATTGAGCAGGCTCTGCCCCACTTCGGCCGCTTCCAGGATGCGATGAGCGTCAAGGCATGGCGCCTGTTCCACTCGCTGCTGTCGTTCGCCATGAACGTCAAGCTGCTGTCGCCACGCACCGTGGTGGAACGGGTGGAAGCCGCATGGCGCAATGGCACGGTGCCGGTGGCGTCGGCCGAAGGCTACATCCGCCAGATCCTCGGCTGGCGCGAATACGTGCGCGGCGTCTACTGGCACCGCATGCCGGGCTACGACAAGTTGAACGCCTTCGGCCACACCACGCCGCTGCCATGGTGGTTCTGGGATGGGAAGACGCGCATGCGCTGCGTAGCGGCGGCCATCGGCCAGTCATTGGAGCATGCGCACACCCACCACATCAACCGCCTGATGGTGATCGGGAATTTCGCGCTGCTGGCCGGCCTGTCGCCGGAAGAACTGCATCGCTGGTATCTGGGAATTTACATCGACGCCTTCGAATGGGTGGAGCTGCCCAACACGCTTGGCATGAGCCAGTTCGCGGACGGCGGCCTGCTGGCCACCAAGCCTTACGTCTCCAGCGCCGCCTACATCGACCGCATGAGCGATTATTGCAAGGGCTGCCATTACGATAAAAAGGCGCGTCTCGGTGAGCGCGCCTGCCCTTACAACGCCTTGTACTGGGATTTCTTCGACAGGAACCGGAACAAGCTGGCGGACAACCAGCGCCTCGGCATGGTCTATCAACAGCTACGACGCATGGATGGCGGCGCGCTGACTGCGCTGCGCGAACGGGCCGCCGACCTGCGCGCCAGGGTGGAAGAACTCTAGGTGCTGCCGCGCTGTATCAGTTCAAAACCGGTGTTGACCACGCGCTCCGCCGGCGCTGATTCGGCGCCGCTGGTGAGCCGGTCCAGCAAGGCTTGCGCCGACAGCGCGCCAATCTTCGCACCATCCACCTTGACGGTGGACAGCGGCGGATTGGTGTACTCGGAAAAATTCAGATCGCCGAAGCCCATAATGGCCAGGTCTTGCGGCACGCGCAGGCCGCGGCTTTGCGCCTCGATCAGCACACCGTGCGCCAGCGTGTCCGAGCTACAGAAAATCGCGTCCAGTTCCGGATGTTCGTCCAGCAGCTTGATCGCGCCGAGACGGCCCTGCGGCAAGGCGCCCGGCGCCTGCACCACGTGCGAGGCGATCACGCTGGCGCCATGCTTGGCAATCGCCACCTGGAAGCCTTGCGTGCGCTGGCCGGCGCGCGGGTCGTTGGCGGTCAGCATGGCGAAGCGGCGGTAGCCCTGCTTCAGCAAATGCTGCGCGCACATATGGCCCACTTCTTCGTGCGAAAACCCGATGGCCATGTCGATCGGATGCGGTGTCAGATCCCACGCCTCCACCACCGGCGTACCGATTTGCAGCAGGCGCTGACGCGTGCTGTCGGTGTGCAGTGAACCGGTGAGGATGATACCGTCCGGCCGCCGGCTCAGGATCGTCTCGACCAAGATCTCTTCGCGCCAGGTTTCATAGCCGACGATCCCCAGCAGTAGCTGGTAGCCGGCGGCGGTCAGGCGGTCGGTCGCGCCCTGCACCATTTCAGCGAACGTCTGCGTGGAAATGGTCGGCAGCACCAGCGCCACCAGCTTGCTGCGGCTGGAAGCCAGCCCGCCGGCCAGCATATTTTTTACGTAGCCGGTGAGCTTGACGGCTTCCTGGACCTTGGCCAAAGTCGCCGGCTTCACCAGATGCGGCTCGTTCAATGCGCGCGATACCGTGATCGGCGAAACGCCCGCCGCCTTGGCGACATCGATCAGTGTGACGGGGGTGGCAGGCATCGGTTCTTTCGTTATTGTTGATAGCGGAATCATTCTATCCAATTGACATCGCACTCACAACTACCTACACTCCAAAATGATTGCGCTACCATAACCATAAAAAGGAGACATCTTGAGACCGCATCGTTACCTGGGCCTGACGCTGGCAGCCCTGCTGCCACTGACTTCGCTGGCCGCCGACCGCCATGCCATCAACGACGGCTGGCGTTTCCAGCGCGGCGATCCGCAAGGCTATGCCGACCAGCTGCAATACGATGTGCGGCCCGAGATCAAGCAAAGCGCCGACGGCAAAGTGGCCGATGCGCGTCCGGACGAGGCGGAAAAAGTGCAGCGCTCCAGCGACGGCTTGCTGAAGCCTTGGATACTCCCGAGCGGTAACGCCTTCGTCGCGAACCCTGCGCGCCGCGCGCAACGGCCGGCTGCCGATCCGGCCATGACGCCGCCGCTGCTGGCCGCCGGCTTTGACGACCACGATTGGCGAGCGGTGACGCTGCCGCACGACTGGGCCATCGAAGGCCCCTTCCTCGCCACCGGCCCATACGGCGGCATGGGCCGTTTGCAGACCTGGGGCCCGGCGTGGTATCGCAAGAAGCTGGACATCCCGGCACGCGACAAAGGCAAGTCCATCTTCCTCGACATCGACGGCGCCATGTCCTATGCCACCGTATGGCTCAACGGCCGGCTGGTGGGCGGCTGGCCTTACGGCTACAACTCCTTCCGCCTCGACCTGACGCCTTACGTCACGCCGGGCGGTGTCAATCAACTGGCGATCCGCCTCGACAACCCGGCCGAATCGGCACGCTGGTATCCGGGCGCGGGCCTGTACCGCAATGTGTGGCTGACAGTCGCCGATCCGGTGCATGTGGCCCACTGGGGCACAGTGGTGCGCACGCCGCAGGTTTCGGCCGAAGTCGCGCAGGTCGAGCTGGCTGTCACCGTCGACAACGACGGCAAGGATGCGGCCACGCTGGACGTCGGCACGCAGCTGTATGCGCTGGATGACAACGGCAAGCGCACCGGCCCCGTGGTCGCCACGCTGCCGGCGCAGCGCGTCAGCGTCAATGCGCGCAGCAGCGCCACCGTCAACGCCAATACCCGCGTGACGCAACCGCGCTTGTGGGGACCGCTGCCGCAACAACGTCCCAACCGCTACCTCGCCGTGACCACCATCAGCCGCAACGGCAAAGTGGTGGATACGCAGGAAACGCCGTTCGGCATCCGCACGCTGCGCTTCGACGCCAATCAGGGCATGTTCGTCAACGGCGAGAAGATCATGATCAATGGCGTCAACAACCATCACGATCTGGGTGCGCTGGGCGCTGCCTTCAACCTGCGCGCCGCCGAGCGGCAGCTGCAAATACTGCAGCAGATGGGCGCCAACGCGGTTCGCATGAGCCACAATCCGCCGGCGCCGGAACTGCTGGAACTGACCGACCGCATGGGCATCCTGGTCATGGACGAAGTATTCGATTCGTGGGAGCGCAAGAAAACGCCGCTCGACTTCCACCTGATCTTCCCCGACTGGCACGAGCAGGATTTGCGCGCCATGCTACGCCGCGACCGCAACCATCCGTCCATCATCATGTGGAGCGTGGGGAACGAGGTCGGTGAGCAGTACACCGGCGACGCCGGCGCGGCCATCGGCAAAAAACTGGTGGACATCGCGCACGAAGAAGATCCGACCCGGCCAGCCACCGGCGCCATGAACTACGCCAAGGCCGACATGCCCTTGCCGGCCACGGTGGACGTCATCAGCCTGAATTACCAGGGCGCCGGCATCCGCAGCCTGCCCGGCCAGTTCCCCAACTTTCACCAGAAGTTCCCGGACAAGATGATGCTGTCGACCGAAAGCGCGTCGGCGCTGAGTAGCCGAGGCGAGTACCAGTTTCCAGTGCCGGGCGTGATCAGCGCACCGGTGCGGCCTGGCGCAGGCGGTGATCCAAAACGCCAGCAGGTCAGCGCCTATGAGTTGTTCGCCGCCGATTTCGGCAGCTCGGCCGACCGTTCGTGGGCGGCGCAGGACCAGAATCCTTACGTGGCCGGCGAGTTTGTCTGGACCGGTTTCGATTATCTCGGCGAGCCAACGCCCTACTACGGCGCGCGCAGCTCCTACTCCGGCATAGTTGACCTGGCAGGCTTCCCGAAAGACCGCTACTACCTGTACCAGTCGCGCTGGCGGCCGGACCTGCCGCTCGCGCACCTGCTGCCGCATTGGACCTGGCCGGAGCGCGTGGGCGAAGTCACGCCGGTGCACCTGTTCACATCGGGCGACGAGGCGGAGTTGTTCGTCAACGGTAAATCGCAGGGCCGCCGCAAGAAGGCGCCGTATGAGTACCGCCTGCGCTGGGACTACGTGGTGTACGAACCGGGCGAAATCAGCGTGGTGGCCTATAAGGACGGCAAGGAGTGGGCACGCGATACGGTGAAGACGGCGCAAGCGGCAGCGCTGCTGGAAGCAAAAGCCGACCGCAGCACCATCGCCGCCGACGGCCAGGACCTGTCCTTCATCACCGTGCGCGTCACCGACGCCAATGGCGTCACCGCCCCGCGCGCGGACCAGCGCATCCGCTTCACAGTGGAAGGCGCGGGCGAACTGGTGGCCACCGATAACGGCGATCCGACCAACCTCGAATCATTCAAGTCGCCCGAGCGCGCGGCGTTCAACGGCCTGGCGCTAGCCATCGTCCGCGCCAAGCCGGGACAGAAAGGCGCCATCACGGTACGCGCCAGTGCGGAAGGTTTGCGCAGTACGGAGGTACAATTGCGTAGCAAATAACAAATAAATAACCAACCGGGGAATCGATGAAGAAAGCCATGTATGCAGCGCTGCTGTTGGCCGCGCTGTCGTTCACCGCCCGTGCACAGCCGGCGCCCCGCACCTGGACGCCGGATAACGGCAACGGCACCTTCACCAATCCCCTGTTCTACGACGAATTCTCCGACCCGGACATCATCCGGGTCAACGACTGGTTCTACCTCACTGGCACCACCATGCACGCCATGCCTGGCCTGCCGGTGCTGCGTTCGAAGGATCTGGTGAATTGGGAATTTCTCGGCTATGCCGCCGACCGGCTGGACTTCGGCCCCGCCTATCGCCTCGAAGACGGCAAGAATATCTACGGCCAGGGCATCTGGGCGCCAAGCCTGCGTTATCGGAACGGCGTGTTCTATATCTTCACCAACGTCAATGGACGCAGCACGCAGATCTACTCCGCCATCAATCCGCGCGGACCCTGGGCGCATTGGGAGATGAAGCGCAGCCTGCACGACTTGTCGGTGCTGTTTGACGATGACGGCAAGGCTTATGCCGTCTGGGGCCATCAGGACCTGCACATCGCCCAGCTCACCGACGACCTTCTGGACATCGTGCCGGACACCGAACAGGTGCTGTTCTCGAAGACCGACGGCATGGGCGAAGGCGCGCATCTCTACAAGATCGGCGGCCGCTATTACATCCTGAGTTCCAATTATGCCGGCGGCTTCCGCATGCCGGCCGCGCGCGCCAACCGCGTGTTTGGTCCGTATGAGGTCAATCAGGCGATCAGCAAGGACGAAGGCTTCGGCATGGTGGGCGGCTACCGTTTGAAGAACAAGCAGTACCCGTTTGAAGTCACGCCGCCCAATCCCGCCGCGCGCGACACCACGGCCATGCACCAGGGTGGCATTGTGGTGACCGAGGCCGGCGAATGGTGGGGTTTCTCGATGATGGACTATAACTCTGTCGGCCGCCTGCTCAGTCTTGCCCCTGTAACCTGGCAGGATGGCTGGCCGTATTTCGGCCTGCCCGGCAACCTGGGACGCAATCCGCGCACCTGGGTCAAGCCGCGCGTGGCGGAGCCGCAGCAGGTCAAGACGCCGTTCACGCGCAGCGATGATTTTGCCGACGCCGCGCTCAAGCCTATCTGGCAATGGAACCACGCGCCGGTGGACGACAAATGGTCGCTGACCGAACGTCCCGGCTTCCTGCGCTTGCATGCGCTGCCGGCGCCTTCGTTCTGGGAAGCGCGCAACACGTTGACCCAGCGCGCCATCGGCCCGCAGTCCTCGCCCACGGTGGCATTGGACGCGGCGCGCCTGCTGGAGAACGATGTCGCGGGACTCGGCCTGCTTAACCTGCCCTACGCGACCCTGGGCGTGGAAAAGAAGGAAGGCAAGCTGTCGCTGCTGCTGTTCGACCAGGCGCGCAACGAGAGTACCCGCGTTGCCCTCAGCGCCGGCAAGGTGTGGCTGCGCGCGGATTGCGACTTCCTCACCGAGAAGGCGCGCTTCAGTTATTCGCTGGACGGCGAAAACTACCGGACGATCGGCGACGAGTTCACCATGATCTTCCAGCTGACTACCTTCCAGGGCGTGCGTTACGCGCTGTTTGCCTACAACACCGGCAACCAGAATGGCGGCATGGCGGATTTCGCCAGTATCGACATCGCGCAGCCCAATCCACGCGGATTGATGCGGCCTATCCCTTACGGTCAGCAGATCCGCCTCGGCTCCAGCGCCGGCCTGCAAACGCCGCTGACGGTGGTGGACATGGGCTATGGCCGCGCCGCCCTGCAATCAGGTCCAAGCTATGTGACAGTAGCAGCAGACAGCAGCGTATCGTTCCAGCAGGTGCGGCCGGGCATTGCGCAAAGCTTCCAGTGGATGGAGACGCCCACCGGTGAGTTGGTCCTGATGTCGCTGGCCACCAACCGCTATTTGCGCATCGATCCGCAGAATGGCGCGGTGAAGGCCGACAGCCCCGGTCCTGCACCCGATGGCAAGGACGGGGTGCGCTTCAACTGGGTGCTGGTGAAATAGGCTAAGCCGCTACGGTGCTATCGGCGCTGTGGCGCGTTGCAGGTCCGCCAACGTGGCCGGCTTGGTCAGATGCAGGTCGAAGTTGGCCGCGTAGGCGCGCTCCACGTCTTCTTTTTGACCGTAGCCGGTCAACGCCACCAGCCGTACCGGTGTGCCGGCGGCCTGCTGGCGCATCGCGCGCGCCAGCGCGTAACCGTCCATGTCGGGCAGGCCGATATCGAGAATCGCTACCTCCGGCACCTGCTGCCGCAGCGCTTCCAGTGCGCCGGCGCCGTTATGCGCCACGCGGACTTGATGGCCCATCAGCTCCAGCAGCGCGGCGCCAGTGGCGGCGGCGTCGATATTATCGTCGACCAGCAGCACACGCAGGCCGCCGGGGCCACTGGCATGCGCCGGCGATGGCGCGTTCACTGGCGCGGCCACCAGCGGCAGGGTCACTTCAAAGCGGCTACCCTGCCCCGCGCCGTCGCTGCTGGCCGTTACCTGGCCGCCATGCAGCGCGACGATCTTGCGCACGATGGCCAGGCCGAGACCCAGGCCGCCGGTGCGCCGCGCCAGCGATTGCGGCGCCTGCTGGAACGGCTCGAACACCCGCGCCAGCAATTCCGCACTCATGCCGATACCGTTATCGGTGACCACCAGCCGCGCATTGTCGCCGTCCTTGGACAGCGTGACCTCGGTGGCGGTGCTGCCGAAACGCGCGGCGTTGGACAGCAGATTATTCAGCACCTGCGTCAGGCGGCTGTCATCGCCCTGCACCCACAGCGACTCCGGCGCCGACAATGACAGCGACTGTTCCGGCGCCGCCGCCACCGCGTGCCGCACCACCTCGGCCAGATTCACCGGCTGGGCGTCAATCTCGAATTTGCCAGAGGTGATGCGCGAGACGTCCAGCAGGTCATCGACCAGCCGGCGCAGATGGCTGACCTGGCGCCGCATCATGCCCCGCTCCTTGCGGCTGGCCGGTTCATCGCGCCGGTCCAGCAGATCGAGCGAAGTAACGATGGGACTCAACGGATTGCGCAGCTCATGGCCCAGCACCGCCAGGAATTCATCCTTGGCGCGGCCGGCCTGACGCGCTTCGTCCAGCGCCAGGTTGAGCGAATCGAGCAGCAGCGTACGTTCGCGTTCCTGCGCGCTGCGCTGGCGCTCTGCCTGCTCCAGTCCCTTGCCGATTTCGGCGATTTCGGTAATCGATGATGGCGCAATCACCAGCGGCGCACCGGAACCCAGCGCAGCCGCGCTCTGTTGCAGCGCCTCGATGGCGGCCACGATGCGGCGCGACAGCAGCGACGCCAGGCCGAAGCACATCAGCAGCGACACCAGAATACCGGCGCCATACACGCCCAAGCTCTGGAACACGGCGGCATGCCGCTGTCCGGCCGGCCGCGCCACTACCGCCACCCAGCCATAGTGCGAGGCGGTGGTGTACGCGGCCGTCATGTCCTGCCCTTCGCGCGTGTAGGCCAGGCCAACGCCTTCCTCGCCGTTGATGCGCATCAGCTGCACCAATGACGGGCTGGGCGCCTGCCCGACAGAAGTGTCCTGGTTCTGTGAACGGGCCACCACCGCCAGCGCACCGTCGCGGATTGCCGTCACCGCGCCGCCGGGCGCCTGCTGGCGCTCGATCAGCCGCACCATGCGGTCGGGGCGGATCACCGCCGTCAGTGTGTACAGTTTGCCATCGGCGGCGGTCACCGGCACCCTCACCGGGAACGCGGGACGACCGCGCACGCCACGGGCGATGCGGCCGGCGACCGGGCGACGCGTGGCCAGCACCGCGCGCAGGCTGTCCGGATCGACCACCGCACCAGCCGGCGCGCCGTAATCGTCCATGGTGCGGAACAGGATCTTGCCGGCATCGTCGGTCAGGATGATGCCCAGCCATTCCGGCTGGCCCTTGACCAAGATACTGGCCACGTCGTAGAAGCCGCGCAGGTCGACGTCTTGCAGCGTCGGAGAGTGACCGAGGCCGGTCAGGGTTGACACCACGCCGTCCAGTTCCGCATCCGCCGCGCTAGCCACCGCGCGCGCCAGGTCCAGCATCAGCCGCTCCTGGTCGCGCTGCTGGTATTCGCTAACCGTGTGGATGCCCCACGCGCCCAGCAGCGCCAACGGCAGCAGTCCGATCGCGGTCAGCATGATCAACAAGTACCGCAGAGGGAACAAAAACCGGGGCCGAGTGGGCATAAAGTTAAAGAATCAGAAGAAAAAGAGCCGGAGCAGGGTCATAAGCCTTTGATTATATATGCTTTCGCATGCAACATTTATTGGGATCACCGGCCTGCCGGCCGGCGATACGGATGCGGTGGCGCTTGATGAGCGCTGCAATTAGCTGCGGAACAGGTGCGGATACTGCTCCGGCTGGCAACGTTGATACTGATTCGCTGCGCGCACATGGCCACCCAGCTCGGCCGCCGCGTGCCATGGCCAGCGCGGATCGTACAGCACGGTTCGCGCCAGCGCGATCAGGTCGGCGTCGCCAGTGGCAATGATGGCTTCGGCCTGGACAGGCTCGGTAATCAGGCCGACCGCCACCACCGGCACATTCACCACGCTGCGCACCGCGCGCGCCAGCGGCACCTGGTAGCTCGGTCCGACCGGAATCTGCTGGTTGGGATGCAGGCCGCCACTGGAAACGTGGATCGCATCGACGCCACGCGCCTCCAGCATCTGCGAAAACACCTGCGCCTGCTCGATGTCGAAGCCGCCCTCCACCCAGTCGGTGCCGGAAATGCGCATGCTGACCGGACGATCAGCCGGAAACACCTCGCGCACCGCCTCAAACACTTCCAGCGGGAAGCGCGCGCGGTTCTCCAGCGAGCCGCCATATTCATCCGTGCGGTGGTTGGACAGCGGCGACAGGAACTGGTGCAGCAAATAGCCATGCGCGCCATGCAGCTGGATCAGATCGATGCCGATATCGGCGGCCCGGCGCGCGGCGGCCACGAAGGCTTCGCGCACTTCCCGCATGCCGTGCTTGTCCAGCGCGACAGGCGGGACATAATCGCCGCGCCACGCCACAGCGGACGGCGCCTTCGTCTGCCAGCCGCCCGGCTGGCCCGGCGCCACCTGCAAGCCGCCCAGCCACGGCGCGCGCACCGAGGCCTTGCGGCCGGCATGGCTCAACTGCACGCCAACCGGCATATTCGACCAGCGCCGCACCGATTCGACCACGCTGCCCATGGCAAAGGTGGTGGCGTCGTCGTACAGGCCAACGTCGCCGTCGCTGATGCGGCCTTCCGCCAGCACCGCCGTCGCTTCAATGGTCAGCAGCGCGGCGCCCGATTGCGCCAGCTGGCCGAGGTGCATCTGGTGCCAGTCGTTCATGCAACCGTCGACCGCCGAGTATTGGCACATCGGCGCGATGACGATGCGGTTTTCCAGCGTGAGGCCGCGAATTTGCAGCGGCGTGAATAACTTGGGGTGGCTCATATAGTGCTCCTTGTATAACCGATGTGAAAAGATCCGCCGCTCAACCCGGCCCGCGAATCAGGGAAACGCTGGCCATACCCGCCACCGTCATAATCAGTGAACCGCCGACATGCAGCAGCACCATGGCCGCCGACCAGCGCAGCCGGCCGTCGCGCAACAGCGCCAGCAGCTCGGCGGCGAAGGTCGAAAAGGTCGACAGCCCGCCCGCCAGGCCGGTGATGATGAACAGCGTCCACACCGGCGGCAGGTTCAAGCCGTCGAATACGGCGGCAGCAACGCCGACAAAATACGCCGCCAGCAGATTGGCGCACAGCGTGCCGATCGGGATATTCGCACCGTCGCTGTTCAGGCTCAGACTTAAGCCAGAGCGCAGCAGCGCGCCGATCATGACGCCCACGCTGACCGCGATTATTGAGTACACTGCATTCATCCTGCGGACCGTTGTTGTCTGACCGGGCTGTAGTCTAGCCCCTACAGGCGATGGCCTCCACCACCGAAAGGCCTATGTCTGCCGGAGCGGGTTATGCCCCCTGAGGCTGGGTAGCGCCGGACTCACCAAAGGACATAGCACCGCGCCTCCCCTATGCGAATTTCGCAGCGCCCCGTCCGCCACTATGATGGCAGTTGATCGTGCGGCAGGGCGTTACAGACGCCCGCCGCCCGACGTCCATCAACGGCGACGCTGCCGGTCATGCCGACACGGCGCATTGGGAGAACACTCATGTTAGGTTTTACGGCCCTGGACTTGGCCCGAATACAATTCGGCTTCACGGTCTCCTTCCACATCATTTTTCCGGCCTTGTCGATCGGCCTAGCCAGTTACCTGGCGGTGCTGGAACTGTGCTGGCTGCGCACCAAACGCGAGGTGTACCGCGATTTATATCACTTCTGGCTGAAGATCTTTGCCGTCAACTTCGGCATCGGCGTGGTGTCCGGCATCGTGCTGGCTTACCAGTTCGGCACCAACTGGAGCTTCTTCTCGCAGTTCGCTGGCGGCATCACCGGGCCGCTGTTGACGTATGAAGTGCTGACCGCGTTCTTCCTTGAAGCCGGCTTCCTTGGCGTGATGCTGTTCGGCTGGAACCGCGTCGGCCCCGCCCTGCACTGCTTCGCCAGCGTAATGGTGGCGATCGGTACGCTGATTTCCACCACCTGGATCCTCGCCTCCAACAGCTTCATGCAGACGCCGCAGGGCTACGCCATCGAAAACGGCGTGCTGGTGCCGGCCGACTGGCTGGAAGTGATCTTCAATCCGTCGTTCCCTTACCGCCTGCTGCACATGAGCGTGGGCGCCTTCCTCGCCACCGCGATGGTGGTGGCCGCCGTCGGCGCCTGGCATCTGCTGCGAAAAAACGATACGCCGGCGGTGCGCACCATGTTCTCGATGGCGATGTGGATGCTGCTGGTGACCGCGCCGCTGCAAGCGCTGCTGGGCGACGCCCACGGCATCAACACGCTGGAACACCAGCCGGCCAAGATCGCCGGCGTGGAAGGCCACTGGCAGAACCAGGGCGACGAGCCGCTGCCGCTGATCGTGTTCGCCATCCCCGACATGGAAAACGAAACCAACCACTTCCAGATCGCCATTCCGCGCATGGGCAGCTGGATCCTGACCCATACCTGGGGCGGCCAGATCAAGGGCCTGAAGGATTTCCCCAAGGAAGACCGGCCTAACGCCACCATCATCTTCTTCACCTTCCGCGCGATGGTCGGGCTGGGCATGGCGATGATCGCGCTGGCCTTGTGGGCCGCGTGGCAGCGCCGCCGCCACGCCATGTATTCGTCGCCCTGGCTGCTGCGCGTCACCACGGTGATGGGACCGGCCGGCCTGATCGCCATCCTGGCCGGCTGGTACACCACTGAAATCGGCCGCCAGCCGTGGGTGGTGTACGGCCTGCTGCGCACCAAGGATGCGGTCTCCGCCCATGCGGTCGGCACGCTGGCGCTGTCGCTCGGCCTGTTCATCCTGGTGTATGCGTTTGTGTTCGGCGTAGCGATTACCTACATCTTCCGCCTGATGCGCAGCGGCCCGGCGCGCTTCGACCCCGGGCATGCCGCTACCGGCGGCCCCGGCCAGGCCCACACGCCAAGCCGGCCGCTCTCGGCCGCGCCGGACCAGATTTCCACCAATGGGAGTGCACAATAATGGGTATCGACCTTTCCGCCATTTGGGCGGTCATCATCTTCATCGGCGTCTTCATGTACGTGGTGATGGATGGCTTTGACCTGGGCATCGGCATGCTCTACCCCTTCGTGCCGGACCGCCACGAGCGCGATGTGATGATGAATACCGTGGCGCCGGTGTGGGACGGCAACGAGACCTGGCTGGTGCTGGGCGGCGCCGCTCTGTTTGCCGCCTTCCCGCGCGCCTACGCTATCGTGCTGAGCGCGCTGTACCTGCCGCTGATCTTCATGCTGCTGGGGCTGATCTTCCGTGGCATCGCCTTCGAGTTCCGCTTCAAGGCGCTGGACCATGAGCGCCATATCTGGGACAAGGCCTTCATCGGCGGCTCGCTGACGGCGGCGTTTTTCCAGGGCGTGTCGCTGGGCGCCTATGTGCATGGCATCGCCGTGGTCAGCACCCCAGCCGGGCCGCAGTACGCCGGCGGCGCGCTGGACTGGCTGCAACCGTTTCCCATCATGTGCGGCCTGGGCGTGATGGTGGCCTACTCGCTGCTGGGCTGCACCTGGCTGATCTTCCGCACCGAAGGCGAACTGCAAAAACGCATGCTGAGCACGGCGCGGCCGCTGGCCCTGCTGCTGGTACTGGCCATCATCGCCGTCAGCATCTGGACCCCGCTGGCCGATCCCGACGTGGCGGCGCGCTGGTTCACCATGCCGGGCATGCTGTGGTTTGTGCCGGTGCCGGTGCTGGTGGTGGTCGGCGTGGTGTTGCTGCTGCGCTCACTGGCGGGCGACGCACCGCTGCATGGGCCGTTCCTGGCGTCGCTGGGCCTGATCTTCCTCGGCTATACAGGACTGGCGATCAGCATCTGGCCGAATATCGTGCCGCCGACCATCTCGATCTGGGCCGCCGCTTCGCCGCCAGCCAGCCAGGGCTTCACGCTGGTCGGCACACTGGTGATCCTGCCCATCATCCTCGGCTACTCGTGCTTCTCGTATTACGTCTTCCGCGGCAAGGTCAAGCTTGGCGAGGGTTATCACTGATGGCGGCGCGCCTGTGGATGGGCCGGCTAGGATGGCTGGCGCTGATCTGGGGCCTCAGCGTGACGGCGCTGGGCGTCGTCGCCACGCTGCTGCATTGGCTGATGCGCGCGGCCGGCATGCATTAAAGGAGCAATCATGACTATTACTATCGACATCACTTCGGACTTCATCTGCCCATGGTGCTGGATCGGCCACACCAACCTGAAGGAAGCGCTGGCGCTGGCCGGCCAGCCGCACATTCAGCAGCGCTTTCTGCCGTTTGAACTCAATCCCGGCATGCCGCCGGAAGGCCTGAACCGCCAGGCCTACCGCACCGCCAAGTTCGGCAACTGGGCACGGTCGCAGAGCATGGACGAGGATGTGACGCAGGCCGGCAAGCAGATCGGCCTGGACTTCCACTACGACCGCATCGAGCGCACGCCGAATACCCGACTGGCGCACAAGCTGATCGCCTATGCCCAACTGCCGGGAGATGGCATCAAGAGCGAGAGGCTGTTCGAGGCGCTGTTCGTGGCCTACTTTTCCCACGGGCGCAATATCGGCGATCCGGCGGTGCTGGCCGACCTGGCTGCCTCTCAGGGTCTGGATACGCAGGCGGCGCTGGCCTATATGCACAGCGACACCGCCGATACGCTGCTGGACGCCGCCCTGGCGCAGGCCCATGCGGCCGGCCTCAACAGCGTGCCCAGTCTGCTGATCGGCAATCACCGCATCGCTGGCGCGCAAACGGCGGAATCCATGGCCGCCATTCTTGTAAAGCTGAAAAATCATGAATGATACCGAACGCCTCGCCACTCCGCGCCACGCGATCATCATCGGCGGTTCCCTCGGCGGCCTGTTCACGGCCGTCACGCTACGGGCCATCGGCTGGACCTTTGAAATCGTCGAGCGTTCGCCGCACGAACTCGACAGCCGGGGCGGCGGCCTGGTGCTGCAACCCGACGTGCTGGCGGCACTGCGCTTCGCCGGCATCCGCATCCCCGACAACATAGGCGTGCCCTCCGCCGACCGGATTTACCTGGATGAGCATGACGAGGTGGTCTACCGCAACTTCATGCCGCAGACGCAGACCTCGTGGGGCATGCTGTACACGCTGATGAAAGACACCATCCCCGCCGAGCAGATCCACACCGGCGAAGAGTTTGTCGGCTACGAGCCGGGCAGCAAGGGCAAGGTGCGCGCCTTCTTCGCCAGCGGCCGCAGTGCCGAGGGCGATTTGCTGGTCGGCGCCGACGGCCCGCACTCCACCCTGCGCGAACTGGTTCGCCCCGACAGCGCGCCGACCTATGCCGGTTACGTGGCCTGGCGCGGGCTGGCGCCGGAACTGCGGGTGGCGGAACGCGCGCGCCGTCTGCTGGAAGGGACATTCGCGTTCCAGCAAGGCCCCGGCCACATGCTGCTGGAATACATGGTGCCCGGCGAGGACGGCTCGGTCAAACCGGGCGAGCGGCGCTGGAACTGGGTGTGGTACCGCAAGATCGATGCGGAGACGCTGAAAAGCGTGCTAATCGACCGCAAGGGACACCAGCACGGCTTCTCACTGCCGCCCGGCACCGCCAGGAAAGAATACACCGACGCCTTGCGGGCCGACGGCCGCACCATGTTGGCGCCGGCATTCCAGGAGCTGATGGCGGCCACCGACGACATCTTCATGCAAACCATACAGGATTTGCAGATGGACCAGATGGTGTTTGGCCGCGCCATCCTGCTGGGCGACGCCGCCTTCATTCCGCGTCCGCATACCGCCGGCGGCTCGGCCAAGGCGGCAGCCAATGCCCTGGCGCTGGCGCTGTCCTTGCGCAACCATCAGGCCGGCATCGACGCCAGTTTGCAGGAATGGCAACAGCAGCAACTGGACGCCGGCTACCGCATGACCGACTCCGGCATCTCCATGGGGCAACAGATTATGGGTCTGTAAGAGAGAGGCCACAGGGGTGACGGTCGGCTACAATTGGCCAATCGTCAACCCGCGCCGCTGGCGCCCCTCCGGAATCTTTATGGAAGAACATGGCTTTCTGCTGCACGCAACGTTTTATCTGATCGCCGCCGTGGTGCTGGTGCCGCTTGCCAAGCGCATCGGCATGGGCGCGGTACTCGGTTACCTGATCGCCGGCGCCCTCATCGGCCCCTGGGGACTGAAGCTGATCGGCAACGTGGAAGATGTGCTGAGCATTTCGGAATTCGGCGTGGTGCTGATGCTGTTCCTGATCGGCCTGGAGCTGGAGCCGAAAAAGCTGTGGCAGCTGCGGCGGCCGATTTTCGGCTGGGGCGGCGCGCAGGTGCTGATCGTCAGCGCGGCGCTGACCGGGATTGCCGTGGCCTTCGGCGTCGACTGGAAGGTGGCGCTGGTCGCCGGCCTCGGCCTGTCGCTGTCCTCCACCGCCATCGTCCTCGCCACGCTGGGCGAGCGCAAGCTGTTGTCCAGCCCTGCCGGCTCGGCCAGCTTCTCGATTCTGCTGTTGCAGGACATCGCCGCGATCCCCATGATCGCCTTGGTGCCGTTGCTGGCCGGCGTGGCCGCAGAACACGGTAGCGGCGGCTGGCTGCGCGTCATTAAACTGGTGGCGGTGTTCCTGACGCTGATCGCCTTCGGCCGCTGCCTGGTCAATCCCATCATGCGCTACCTGGCGCGTACCGGGCTGCGCGAACTCTTCACCGGCTTCGCGCTGCTGCTGATTATCGGCATCTGCCTGCTGATGGAATGGGTGGGCTTGTCGCTGGCGCTGGGCACCTTCGCCGCCGGTGTACTGCTGGCGGACTCGGAATACCGTCACCAGCTGGTGAGCGACCTGGAACCGTTCAAGGGTTTGCTGCTCGGGCTGTTTTTCATGGCGGTCGGCATGTCGGCTGACTTCGGCATCCTGCGGGCCCAGCCGCTGCTGATCATCGGCCTGACCTGCGGCCTGCTGCTGGTCAAGGGCGCCCTGCTGTATGGCATGGCCTACTGGTTCGAGATTCCGCGTAGCCAGCGCCTGTTTTTTGCGCTGCTGATGTCGCAAGGCGGTGAGTTTGCGTTCGTGGTGTTCGGCACCGCCGTCGACACCAAGGTGCTGACGCCGGAAACTTCGGCCATACTGGTGATGGTGGTGACCTTGTCGATGGTGGCCACGCCGCTGCTGCTGTTACTGCACGACCGCCTGGTGGCGCCGCACCTGCGCGCCGCCAAGAAGCAGCGCCAGGCCGACACCATCGAGGTGGAGAATCCGGTGATCATCGCCGGCTTCGGCCGCTTCGGGCAGATCATCGGCCGCCTGCTGGCCGCCAACCGCATCGGCGTGACCGTGCTCGACCACGACCCGGATCAGATCGAGCTGCTGCGCAAATTCGGCTATGAAGTGTTTTACGGCGACGCCACCCGCATCGACTTGCTGGAAGCGGCCGGCATCGGCAAGGCAACCGCGCTGGTGATCGCCATTGACGACGTCGCCGACAGCCTGTCGCTGGTCGATGCGGTGCGCGAGCGTTATCCCGAGTTGACCATCCTGGCGCGCGCGCGCAACGTCAGCCACTACTACGACCTGCTGGATCGCGGCGTGACGCTGATCGAACGCGAAACCTTTGAGGCGGCGCTACAGTTGGGCGGCAAGGTGCTGCAACAGCTGGGTGTGAGCGCCGAACGCGCCGCGCACGCCACCAATATCTTCCGCACGCACAACCTGAAAACGCTGATGGAAGTCTATCCGCATCAGCAGGATCAGGAAAAAATGGCGTCGCTAGCACGCAAGGGCCGGCTGGAGCTGGAGGAAATGATCGCTGGCGATGCCGAGGCGTTCAAGGATGTGGAGATACTGGCCGGCGATCGCGCCGACCCAGCCTCAATTACGCAGCCGCAGCAGCCTTAGGCTTGCGCGGGGCGCGTGGTTTCTTTGGCGTCTCGGCCACGTCAGCCTGGCCTTTGCCCTTGACCGACTCGATCAGTGCGGCGACATAGGTGTTGCGGGCGGTCTGGGCGATGGCGACCTGCTGTTGCAGGCGCGCCAGCTCGGCGTCCACCACCTGCACGTTCAAGGCCTGCATCTTGGCGGTTTCATTCAGGTTTTCCGAAGCATACGAAGTGCCATTGATCGTGATGTATTGCGGCAGACTCATGATTTTCCTTATTTAAATATACTTTGCAGATCAGTAATAATCTGCGGCAGCATTATGGCTTTCAAGGTCGGCACTGTCAACGCAAGGCACTGGCTGGCCCGGATGCGCTAGAATACCCGCTGCTTTTAACGACGTAAAACTGATGAACGATATTGATACCTGCGCGTTATGGACCCATCGCCAAACTGGCCTGGCGGCGGCATCGCTGGCGCTGCTGTTAAACGCCGGTGTTGCCTTAGCGCAGGCGCCGAAGCCGGCCGATGCGCCGCCCGTGGCCGCAGAGGTCAAACTGGACACGGTCACCGTGCAGCGTGGCGACTTGCAGCAAACGGTCGAGGCCATCGGGAAATTGCAATTTCATCGATTTGCGGACGTCAATGTCCAGGTCGCGGGCCAGATCAAGGACGTGCCGGTTGCCATCGGCGATGCAGTACAGGAAGGCAAGCTGGTGATGGAGATGTCGCCGGCGGTCAAGGCCAATCAGGTGGAGAGCAACCGCGCGCAAATGGCGCGCTTGCAGGCCGAACTGGCAGACCAGCAGGCCCAGACCGATTTCGCCGAGTTGCAGTTCAAGCGCCAGACCCAGCTCAAGGCGCAAAATGCCACCCGCGAAGAAAGCTATGAGTCGAGCCGGATGACGCTGTCGTCCGCCCGCGCCCGCATGGACGCCATCAACGCGCAGATTCAGCTGCTCCAGGCGACGCTCAAATCCGACGAAGAAAGCCGTCAGCATACGCAAGTGCTGGCGCCGATCACCGGCACCGTGGTGGCGCTGAATGCGCACGCCGGCCAAACGGTCAACATCGGCCAGGCCGGCGGGCCATTGATGCGCATTGCCGATCTGTCGCAAATGACGGTGCAGGCGCGCGTGGCGGAAGTCGATGTCACACGCCTGCGGCGCGGCATGACGGCCAATTTCAAGACGCCCGGTTATCCCGACCGCACGTGGTCCGGCAAGCTGCGCCAGGTAATTCCTGTGCCGGCCGAGGGCACCGGCGAGCAAGGCAAGCAGACGTTTTATAACGTCCTGTTTGAGGTCGACAATCCGGAACAGGCGCTGATGAGCGGGATGACGGCCCAGGTGCAGTTCATCGTCGTGCAGGCCAAGGATGCGGTGCTGCTGCCGGTCGCCTTGCTGAGCAAGCGTAATGCGGACGGCACGTATGAGGTCCACGTGGTGACCGCCAACCGCCAGGTGGTGCCGCGCACGCTGAAAATCGGCGTGCGCACGCAGCAGCAGGCACAGGTGCTGTCTGGCCTGGAGGCCGGCGAACAAGTGCTGGCCGGCCCGGTGCCGGCGGTCGCATTGCGCGCCAAGCCGGCAGCGCCCATCGTCAAAGCAGCGAATACCCCGACTGGAACGCCATGAAACGACGCTCTCTGCCGGCGTTATGCCTCGCCGGCGCGCTGTTGGCAGGCTGCGCGCACACGATTCCGGTGGAGCAACCGGTGCCAACCATGGACTTGCCGGCCGGCTGGTCGCAGGCAGCAAAACCAGCGGGCCAGGAATGGCCCGACGCCCAGTGGTGGCAACACTTTGGCAGCGCCGAGCTGAGCCAGTTAGTGCAGGACGGGCAAGCAAGCAACCTGGAACTGGCCGCCGCGCTGTCACGGGTGCGTCAGGCCGAGTCCCAGGCGCGCATTGCCGGCGTTTCACTGCTGCCGTCGGTCGATCTGTCAGCCGGCGCCAGCCGGGATCTGCCGCTGGCTGGCCATCGCAACGCCAATGTGTCGTCGAGCGGCGTGTTGCAGGTGTCGTATGAAGTCGATTTCTGGGGCAAGAACAAGGCCGGCGCCGCTGCGGCCGAAGCGTCGCTCAGGGCCAATGTCTATGATCGGCAGACTGTCGCCCTCACCGTCACGAGCGGCATCGTGGCGACCTATCTGCGCGTCCTGTCGCTGCACGACCGCCTCATCGTCGCGCGCGAGAACACCAAAAACGCCGAGCGGGTGCTATCGCTAGTCGAGGCCCAGAGCAGCGTCGGCGCCGCCACGTCGGTCGACCTGGCGCGTCAGCGCTCCGCCGTGGCCAGCCAACGCGCCGCCATCCCGGATTTGCAGCAACAGCAGCGCGAGGCGCAATCCGCACTGGCGATCCTGCTCGGCCGGCCGCCGCAAACCTTCAGCCTGCCCGACAACGGACTCGACACCATCAGCCTGCCGGAGGTAACGCCGGGCATGCCGTCCGAATTGCTGTCGCGGCGCCCCGATATCCGCCGCTCGGAAGCGATGCTGGCGGCCGCCAGCGCCAACGTCGACGCCGCGCGCGCGGCATTATTTCCCAGCATACGTCTGACCGGATCGGCCGGCACGCAGAGCAGCGCCCTGGTGTCACTGCTGAATGGGCAAAACTTGTTCGCCAATGTCGGCGCCTCGCTGGTGGCGCCGATTTTCGACGGCGGACGCCTGCGCACCGAGCGGGACCTGGCGATCGAACAAAAACAGGAACTGGTGCAGTCCTATCGCTCGACGGTTCTGTCGGCCTTGGCGGAAGTAGATACCGTGCTGGGCGAGATTAAGAGCCTTGATGAACAGCGCCGGTTAAAGATGGTCGAAATGGAACAGGCGCGGGTGGCCTTCAATCTGTCGGAGATCCGCTACAAGGCCGGAGCGGAAGACTTGATGACCGTGCTCGACACCCAGCGCAGCCTGGCGGATGTGCAAAATGAGCTGGGTATATTGAAACTCAAACGGCTACAGGCCACGGTGTCGCTGTACAAAGCCCTCGGCGGCGGCTGGCAAGCCAGCTAGCCAACGCGCAGCCAGCCCCGGCCTGGGTGTGACTCTGCCAACCATGGTGGGACGGGGACTTAGAAAGTGATGGTCCACTCGCCGGCAGCAGTTGCCTGGCGGATGGCGGTGGCTTGGGTGGTGGTGATGTTGGCGGCAACGGCCTGGGTGCGGGTCATGGCGTACGGGCTTTTCAGCTGGCAGGCGACGGCCGGGGTGGTTTTGGCGGCAGCAGCGCTGGCTGCGGCCGAGCTCTGAACGTTGCAAGACTCTTTCACCTCAAAGCTGACTTGCATGGAAGCGGTCGAGATTTTCCCGGCGGCGCTGGCCAGCAGTGGCAGGCTAAACAGAACGATGGCAAATGCTTTAGTAAAAGTTTTCATTTTCACACAATTCGTTGAGGTGGACGTCATTTGTATGGCGCCGTTAATCGGGTAGCCAACAAGTTTCGAAGTGTTGATCTACAGGAAGAATTTTATCCCAAAGAAACAATCTATCGAATATTCACAATTGGAATAAAAATTGCCGCGTGGAAAACTCGTGATTTTTGGTGAGTTTTCCGCGTGATTTTTTACTCTATTTATGAAGGAAAAACGCATGCGCTCATTACGAGGTTTTCATAGGGAAAACCAGTGAAAACCTGGCGCAGTAGAGGCACCCGAATAGACACGTGAAAATACGCACATTGTCACAGCAGTCCCCTCACTGTTGATTTGCATCCAAAACTGACCCACTTTGCCGCATAATTTGCACACGAAACTGACCCACGTTTAATTCACAATCCTACTCATGACATTGAGTGGGGAATTGGAGTGATCGACGTGGCATTACTA